>NZ_JASSQD010000002.1:0-745786 GCF_030238305.1 Marinobacter albus
ATTCGCCCCATTCTTCGGTTTCTGGGTTTCCAATTTCTACTCTTACTCTCATTCTTAATGCCTTGATGCCCTAACGCTTGCAGCAGGGGCGCGACGTCAGGAGCGTCCCTTGTCTGCATTTGTTAGGAACTTTCTGGTTAGACCTCTTTCCAATCAATATACTCATCAGAGGCATCCATAGTTGTTTCCATTCGATCTCCACTCGGCAGCTGAAGTCGGGAGATACCAATACTAGAGCGAGTGACGCTCATTTCTAACAGTATGACCAAAGCAGAAAACAACCCTTTTACGGTATCTTCGTCTACATCCTTTCCATCATGGACTAATCTATTCCTCGCTTGGCGAGCCGGATATAGTCTCTCGAAAATATATCCATCAATAACCCCACTTTGGTAAAGCAACTCCTGCTTAACAGAGCTCGACCATGTACGGTTATCCTGTCTCATCGCTTTCAAACGTCCACTGATCTCATTATCTGGTTGTTTGGCAGAGTTTTTTAAGAACTGGTTTTCCCACAAATGGTCTGTAAGCTGCTCAACAGTGATCCATAAACTTGATAATGCCAACGACCAGTTCTTGTATGTTATTTCAGTTATTCCGCGAGCGAAAAAGGAAGGAGTCAAATTACTTATTTCACCTAAAATACTCTCGCCATCACTCAGCGCTGACAAAAATTCGCCAACCTTGATGCTTCTAGGACTACTAAGAATAATTCTGTCCAAATTACTGGCAATTCGCATTCTCAGCTTGCCATGAAAAATCGACGAGGCGCTTTTTCCTAGATCAACTGGCCATATTTGCACTCTATCAAGCAAGTTGCCCCAAACAATATCTCTTTGGTCAATGGCCTCACAGAAAATTCCAGAAAGGATAAGACAGGAAATAATTCTATTAAATAGATTTACTGCCTCTTCTTTATTCCTATACTTTCCAATCTTGGGGATAACTAAGGCACCATCATAACAAACCAAAAGTTTATACCCAGATAGCTCATCCAAAGCTACCGAGCTAACGATCTGGCATAACTTACCGTGATTATAAGTATTTGAATTGATTTCTTTGAGATCGACCTCCAAGGGCTCCTCGTGTTCTGGAACCACGATCCTGAAGGGGTTTATGTAGGTTACCCAGCCGAGCTCTTTTCTAGCAAATTTTTCCATGGATCTGTTGATTCCTTCCTCACGCCCAAAACACCGGCCGAGCTTGCGAGGTCCGAGGCTTTTATTTGTTACATTTACAGTGCTTCATAGTAAACAATGAGCTCTCTACAAAACTTCTTCCCCGCCTTAGCAGCTCCAAATTGCCCAAGCTTCTTCTTCAGAATGGCCATATGATTACCAACCTTTCTCTGATGATTCGAGTCGTCGTGTTTTAAGCTTGGCCTCAAATTATGGTAGAAGTACAAGGTTTGGTATTCACCAATATGATCGTTGAGAAGCTGCTTGTCTATAGCCCTGGCAATCCCATAAATTAACTTCTGATATTCTAATGTTTTTTCTCTCTTTAGTTTGTGCATATCCATTGCATCTATCACGTTGTGACTTCGACTTAATTCGATGTCTCTACCGAATGCATGACCTACGTTATTTCTCAACTTCCTGAGCTTTTCAAGCCGTGATATATTTGATTCCAGAACCTCGGGAGCCTGCCCAAATATTTTTTTAAATGCGTTAACTCTGCTTCCCCATTCACCTTTTGTGCAAGAAACTATCTTGTCCTCAAAATCAAATGGCTGCGACCTACCATGTTTAATAATCTCAATTCCATCGATGCGTCTCTTTGCACCGAACAAGACGCCAACATCTGATTCTAGGGCAAGTTTGATAACGGTCGAAAGATAAGTTTCTAGATTTGAACTCATAGCCATTACTGAATTCAAATTAGTCCAGTTATCAAAATCATTGAATGAATCCGACCACCCTTTGATGCTGCCGAAGGTGTGCTCGTGTGTTTCATCTCTAAACTTAAAATGCTTTGATACTGGATCTTCCCACTGGGCATTTTTCCCTAAATTCCTATAAATAAATTCATTTGCCGCAATGTGTGAAATGTACATCCGGCTTAACTCGCGGTTGTACTTCTGAAAGACTTGAAATGTCCAGGTTGACGATTCTCTAGACGTCCATCTCTCAAAACTCATATCACTTACTGACAAACTTCAGCTCCCTCTTAAAAGTAACGCGCGCCCATGGAATGAAGCCGAAGGCGCGATGAAATGGGCGTCGCAGCGCCTGCACTGGTTAGAGCAACTACCCTTGGAAGCCAACTTCAGGACCAACCACGCCAAGAAGGCGCTCTGCGAAACTTTGAATCGGACCGAAAACAGGGAATATCTTTTCACCGGTCACAATGTAGTTGAGCTGCTTTGTGCAATACAGTTTGTTGAGAACTCTCATTCCCTCAACTTCCCCAGACTCGAAAGCAACTAGATCGCGAAGGCCGAGCTCGCATGCCTTGTCGTAACATTTAACAAGGTCGTGACCATATCTCTTAGACGCTAAATCCGAGAGAGAAATGTTTTTGGAGGACAAGAAAGCCTTCAGCGAAAGCTCGATCGCATGTCCTATGAGGTACATGACCGGTACCGGCGCGATTATCTCATAGCCGGGGCGCTCGCCTATGGTTTCATCTGCCGCGAGAGCGCAATCAAGAAACTCTTTCGCGTACTTGGATAGACCGACCGGCGTCGTCCGAGCAGGATCGTGCCGCATATTTAAACCTCTAACGCAAAGCTAAGCGGCGGCCCGTCAGGGTCGTCCGGTGGACGGCCGCCAGGCCGGGAACGTACTTGAGCGATTGGTTAAATGTCACTCGGCCTTTATCCGATCAGAGTCAAATCGGCAGTGCTGACAGAGGAAATTGTCTTCGAGGTAACAACCCAATAGCGACTCATCATCAATGACACCATTCCCTGTGCATGTGTCATCGCCGAACACCCCGTCACATGGCACATTTTCGAGTAGTGGCTCTATCGCATTGTCGTAATGGTATTGCTGCTTCGAGGACAGCAACGAAACATCTCCATCGTTGCCCGCCAAGAACTCGGCCACGCCAACTGATGCCGATGCGTCCAAGCCATTCTCGTTGGCTAAAGACTCAATTCGTTCAGGCTCATTTCGCACAATGTGCTGTAACACCTCAAGATTCATAGTTTTCTCCCCCATTTAACAGCGTATTCAACGAACCCGTTCGTATAACACGCATTCGTATAATTCCAGTTTTAGCCGCCTGTCTGATTTCATAAACCGCCATTAAACCAGTACGTTACCAGAACCTATAACGGCTACCGCCGGAGTTATACGCCCCTCGCAACGCACGAACCCTTGCGTTTCAGGGCGTATAATTCCAGACCTTCAAATCCACTACCTTAACCGTATCAGAGAGTTACAGGTTTTGCGCGAGAGTTCGCCGGACTTTTGCGAACGCGTTCGTATAACTCCGGCCGTTCGGGCGGGCTTACCACTCCAGCTGAGCCCCGGTCTGGTACTCGATCACCCGGGTCTCGAAGAAGTTCTTTTCCTTGCGCAGGGTGGCCTGCTCATCCAGCCAGGGTGATACATTCCTCGCGCCCGGGAACGGCTCGTCCAGGCCCACGGTGCGGGCGCGGCGGTTGGCCACGAAGCGGAACTGTTCGCTGTGGTACTCGGCAGAGTAGCCGAGGATCGGGTCGCGCAGGATGTAGTTGGCGTAGTTGGTTTCGGCGGCTTCGGATTCGTTCCACATCTCGCGCACGGCTTTCGGGTCGAAGCGGATGTTTTCCTCCTCCACGATCTGGTTCACCACTTTCAGGCCGAAGGAGAAGTGCATGGCTTCATCCCGCAGGATGTACTGCAGCTGTTCACCGGTACCGCGCATGAGGCCGCGGCGCTGCAGGGCGAAGATGGGGCTAAAGCCGTTGTAGAACCAGGTGCCTTCGAACACCGCCGCGAAGAATAGGTAGGACATGATGAATTCCTGCAGGTCATCCCTGTTGCGCAGGTTCATGTCCGGGCGCATGGCCGCGTCCAGCCGGCGGTTGGCGATCTGGATCTTGCCGTTGATGGCTGGCACCACCCGGTAGCGGTTATAGATCTCGCTCTGGTCCAGGTTCAGGGTTTCGATGCAGTGCTGGTAGGCCCAGGTGTGCATGGCCTCTTCGTACACCTGCCGGGCCTGGTAGATCTGGAGTTCCGGCGCGCTCATCTTCTCCATCACCGCCAGGCCGATGTTGCGCATGGCCAGGATGTCGGAGGTGGTGAGGTAGGCCAGCACGTTCTCGTACACGTGCTTTTCCGGCGCGGTCAGCCGGTGGTGGTAGTCGTGAACGTCCTGGGCCATGTTCACGTCCAGCGGGGTCCAGTGGTTCTTGTTGGCGTTCATGAAGTATTCCCAGGCCCAGGGATACTTGAACGGGGCGAGCTGGTTGATGTCCGTCTCGCCGTTGACCACGCGCTTGTCGTCCGCGTTGACCGGCGCCGGTGCGTTGGGGTTGGCGCCGGCATGAGCGGCCGGCGTGCTGGTGGTTGCTGGTTCGTCGTCCCAGTCGAGCATGGTCTGTGCCTCTTAAATTGAAAGTAAGTGGTTACTGACAAGCTTCGCAGTCAGGGTCGTCGATGCTGCATACCTGGGGCTGGGGTGCCATAGAAGGCGCTGATACGGGCGCGGTTTTCTCGGCCCCGGTGGCACCCAGCGAGCGCAGGTAATAGGTGGTTTTCAGGCCCCTCTCCCACGCCAGCTGGTACAGGGCATCCAGCTTCTTGCCGCTGGGTTCGGCCATGTACAGGTTCAGGCTCTGGGCCTGGTCCAGCCATTTCTGGCGGCGGGCGGCGGCTTCCACCAGCCAGCGGGCGTCAATCTCGAACGCGGTGGCGTAGCGGGCCTTGAGTTCGGCCGGGATGCGGTCGATCTGCTGCACCGAGCCGTCGAAGTATTTCAGATCGTTGACCATCACGTTGTCCCACAGGCCCTCGACCTTGAGGTCGCGGACCAGCGACGGATTCACCACCGTGAACTCGCCCGAGAGGTTCGATTTCACGAACAGGTTCTGGTACGCCGGCTCGATGGACTGGGACACGCCCACGATGTTGGAGATGGTCGCCGTGGGCGCGATGGCCATCACGTTGCTGTTGCGCATGCCGTGTTGGGCGATCAGCTCGCGCACCGGGGTCCAGTCCAGGCGGGCGCTGGTATCCACGGACAGGTCCCCTTCCCGGCGGGCCTGTTTCAGCAGGCTGATGGAATCGATGGGCAGAATGCCCTGCTGCCACAGTGAACCTTCGTAGCTCTCATAGGCACCTCGCTCACCCGCCAGCGTGGCGGAGGCACGGATGGCGAAGTAGCTGAGCTGCTCCATGGCGACGTCGGCAAAGGCCACCGCTTCCGGGCTGGTATAGGGCAGGCCCAGCTGGTAGAGCGCGTCCTGAAAGCCCATCAGGCCCAGGCCCACCGGCCGATGCTTGAGGTTGGAGTTCTTCGCCTGGGGCACCGCGTAGTAGTTGATGTCGATGACGTTATCGAGCATACGCACGGCGGTGGTCACCGTGCGCTCCAGCCGCTGCACGTCCAGCTCTCCGTTCTCGATGTGGGCGGCCAGGTTCACCGAGCCCAGGTTGCACACGGCAATCTCGTCCGCACTGGTGTTCAGGGTGATCTCGGTACACAGGTTGGAGCTGTGCACCACGCCCTTATGCTGCTGGGGCGAGCGCAGGTTGCAGGGGTCCTTGAAGGTGATCCAGGGGTGGCCGGTCTCGAACAGCACGGTCAGCATCTTGCGCCAGAGCTGCTTGGCGGGAAGTGTCTTGAACAGCCTGATTTCGCCCTGCTCCGCCAGCGCCTCGTAATGCTCGTAGCGCTCCCGGAACTCGTTACCGTAGAGGTCGTGCAGGTCCGGCACGTCGCTGGGAGAGAACAGGGTCCAGTCCCGGTCCTCGCGCATGCGCTCAATCAGCAGGTCCGGTACCCAGTTGGCGGTGTTCATGTCGTGGGTGCGGCGGCGTTCGTCACCGGTGTTCTTGCGCAGTTCCAGGAATTCCTCGATGTCCAGGTGCCAGCTTTCCAGATAGGCGCACACCGCGCCCTTGCGTTTGCCCCCCTGGTTCACGGCCACGGCGGTGTCGTTGACCACTTTCAGGAACGGCACCACACCCTGGCTCTGGCCGTTGGTGCCTTTGATGTGAGCCCCGAGGGAGCGCACCGGAGTCCAGTCGTTGCCCAGGCCACCGGCCCATTTCGAGAGCATGGCGTTGTCGCGAATAGCCCCGTAGATATCTTCGAGGTCATCTCCCACGGTGGTCAGGTAGCAGGAGGACAGCTGGGAATGCCGGGTGCCGCTGTTGAACAGCGTGGGCGTGCTGGCCATGTAATCGAACGAGGACAAAAGATTGTAGAACTCGATGGCGCGGGTGTTCGGGTCATCCTCGCGCAGCGCCAGGCCCATGGCCACGCGCATGAAGAACACTTGCGGCAGTTCCAGGCGGGCCTTGTTCCAGTGCAGGAAGTAACGGTCGTACAGGGTCTGCAGGCCAAGGAAGCCGAACTGCCGGTCCCGCTCCGGTTTCAGGGCGGTGCCCAGGCGCTCCAGATCAAAGGCCGCCAGCGCTTCGTCCAGCAGCTCGTAGCGGATGCCGGCGGCGATGAAGGCTCTCAGGGCCTGTGGATAAATTTCCGCCAGTGGCAGCTCTGTGGACAAGTTCAGGGCCGAGGCGTTCTCCAGCCGTAGCTGCTCCAGCAACAGCCGGGCGGTGACGGCGCTGTAGTCCGGCTCCTGTTCGATGCGCCCGCGGGCGGTCATCACCAGCGCCGACAGCACATCTTCCTCGGCAATGCCGTCGTACAGGTTGGTCAGGGCGTCCTCTACCAGGGAGTCGCCATCGATGCCGTCCAGGCCGGTAGCCGCCTGCTCCACCTGCAGTTTCATGCGGCCCAGGTCCAGCGGGGCGATCTCGCCACCGGCTTTTTTCACGGTCAGGTGCGGGTGGGCTTCCATCGGATGATGGTGGGCACGCTGCCGGGCGTGGTCTTCCCGGTAGAGCACGTAGGCGCGGGCGACTTTCTGTTCCTCGGCCCGCATCAGCGCCAGCTCCACCTGGTCCTGGATGTCTTCGATGTGAACCTTGCCGCCGGCTTTCAGGCGCCGGCCGATGGCCTGGATAACCTGCTCGGTGACCCGGTGCACGGCGTCGTTGATGCGGGCCGAGCCGGCGGCCTTGTCGCCTTCCACCGCCAGAAATGCCTTGGTCACGGCGACGGTTATCTTGGACGGATTGAAACCCACGAGGGTGCCGTTGCGTTTGATGACCTGCAGGGATTCGGTTTCAGTTGGGGCGGACGGCTGGGGTGCAGCCAGGGCAGAGGTGGACATGTCTGTACTCCTGAATACGCGTTGGGTTCCTTTCACCTTCGCGTACGCAGGGGCGCACCTTGCCCGGGGGACGGGCAGGCACTACCGATCTGCTCACCTTAAGACGCGAAGGTGCAGTTGTATCCCTGGCAGGTCTTCGGACTCAGGAGCATGAATCGTTCGATTCGGCCTCGCGTGGCGACTTCCCGGCTTGCGCCAGTGTCTTCATGCCACGCTCGTTCTCCAATACCGCTGCGCGTCAGTTCCGGATTCTCACCGGATTCCCGATACCGAGATGCTCAAAAAAACAACATCTGGTAGTTAACCAAGGATGAAAACACTATATACACGATATTCAGACGGAACAAGGCGGGGCAACAAAAAAGGCCCCCGAAGGGGCCAAACACGTGACAGACTCTGTACTGAACGTCAGTGGCTGATCATCCAGGGCCGCATGGAGGGGAACATTTTCTTCCCGTCGGCGGTGTAGAACAGCATCGACTTGCCAGGCTTCGGGGAACCACAACCGCAACTGCGGCTGTGTTCCTGGTCGTGGGCCCGGCGGTCAGCGGTGGAAAACACCGGCTCATGCCGGGATTTTTCGTTCCGGTCCTGGGCCGCCCGGTTGGCCGGGTCCATGGCCGCAATGTGCGGTGGCAACACAATCACTCGGGGCGACAACACCTTGCAGGTGGGGCATTCCGCCGGCTTGGCGGCGTCGTCCATGGTGGCAAGTGTGTTGAACAGGCCGTGCTCGCGGCACTTGTAGTCATACACGGGCATGGCGGTTACTCCTTATCTTTCGACAGGGGTACGTCCATGCCGCCACTGACTTTCTTCTGGGGGCCATCGGCCGACGGGTTGATGTCGAAGTCGAAGATGCCGGTTGGCAGCCAGAGCGTGGCGCAGGCGTTCGGGATATCCACCACGCCGCTGATGTGGCCTTCCACCGGCGCACAGCCGAGGATCGCGTAGGCCTGGGCCTTGGTGTAACCGAACTTGGTCATGTACTCGATGGCGTTCAGGCAGGCCTGGCGGTAGGCCACGTGCACGTCGAGGTAATGCTGGCCGCCGTCTTCGTCCACCGAGATGCCTTCGAAGATCACGTAGTCGTCGTAGCGGGGCTTGATAGGGCTGGGCTTGAACACCGGGTTCTTGATGCCGTATTTCTTGACGCCGTCCTTGATCAGGTTCACCCGCAGGTGGATCCAGCCGGCCATCTCGATGGCGCCACAGAAGGTGATCTCACCGTCGCCCTGGCTGAAGTGCAGGTCGCCCACGGAGAGGCCCGCGCCGTCCACGTACACCGGGAAGTACACCTTGGAACCCCGGGACAGATCCTTGATGTCGCAGTTACCGCCGTGCTCACGGGGCGGTACGGTCCGGGCGGCTTCCGCGCCGGCGGCCTTGGCCTGTTCGCCGCGCATCTGGCCCATGTGGGCGGTCTCGCCGTAGGGCAGGGTGGCCAGCTCGGGCACCCGCTCCGGGTCGGTGGCCACCAGGCCGGCTTCCCGCTTGTTCCAGGTTTCCAGCAGTTCCTTGGAGGGCAGGCAGCCGATCAGGCCCGGGTGAATCAGGCCCGCGAATTCCACATTCGGAATGTGGCGGGATTTGGTGAACATGCCGTTGAAGTCCCAGATGGATTTCTGGGCCTCCGGGAAGTGTTCGGTCAGGAAGCCACCGCCGTTCTGCTTGGAAAAGAAGCCGTTGAAGCCCCACTGGCTCTCTTCGAAGGTGCCGATATCGAGAATGTCCACTTCCAGCAGGTCGCCGGGCTCCGCGCCCTCAACCCCGATCGGGCCAGACAGGAAGTGCACCTGGCTGAGGTCCACATCTCGCACGTCGTCGGCGCTGTCGTCGTTCTTGATCTGGCCGCCGGTCCAGTCGTAGCACTCGACGATGAAATCGTCGCCGGGTTTGACGGTGGCCACCAGCGGAATGTCCGGGTGCCAGCGGTTGTGGATTTTGTCGTTCTCATAGGCCGACTTGTTCAGATCAATCTTGATTATGGTTTCAGCCATAACGGGCGCTCCTTGGTCTTGGCTTACACGTTTAGGTAACGGCTTTACTATCCGAAATCCGGTGCCGGGGAGGTATTCGCGAAATGCCCCCGGTACCTACGTCATTCGACGTATTGGTGAACCGTGACGGCCCTGCCCTCCAGCGAAGCCTCGAACCGGTGACAGTGCGGATAGGTCAGCAACGCCCGGGCCAGCGCCGGCTCCAGACGCTGGCGAAATACTCGCAGCAACTCCCGGGCGCCATAGCGGGCGTCGTAGCCGCGGCAGAGTTCGGTGCGCAGTTCCGGCGACAGGCTCAGCTCCGCGTGTTTTTTCGACAGGCGGCGATTGAGGCCCGCCAGCTCGATGTCCAGCAGGGCCTCCAGCCAGTTCTCGGTCAGAGGATTGAAGGTGAGGATCTGGTCGATCCGATTGAGGAATTCCGGGTCAAAGTGGCGGCGCAAGGCGGCATCGCGAATACCCTCGCCGTTGCCGGGCGATAACCCGAGCCAGCGCCGCCAGCCCCGCCGGTAACGCTGTTCGTACGCCTCGGCCTCCAGGGCCCCGGCGTTGCTGGTCATGAAAATCAGGGTGTTGCGGAAATCGATCTCGCGGTTACCGGAGGGAAACACCAGCCGGCCGGTGTCCAGCACGTTGAGCAGGGTGCGGACCACTTCCTTGCTGGCCTTTTCAATCTCATCGAACAGCACAATGCCGGGTTTGCTGAACGAGCCCTGCACCTTGTCCAGGTCGAACAGGCTGTGGCCTTCCTTGCTGCCCACATACCCCGGCGGTGCACCGGTGAGCGCGGCGGCGTAATGCTCCTGGGCCAGAGTGTTCATGTCGATGCGACACAAACCATCGCGGCTGCTGTGAATGGCCTCGGCGATCAGGCGCACGGTTTCGGTCTTGCCGACGCCGGTGGGCCCCAGGAACAGGTGCACCGCCAGCGGCCGGTTGTCCTCGCCGATGTCGGCCTTCACCCGCACCAGCATGGCTTCCATGGCGGTGAGGGCGTGGTCCTGGCCGACGATGTTGTCCCGAAGGCGGGCCATCACGGCCACTGGCTCGAAGCGGAACCGGGAAACACGAACCGGGCCTGAAGGGGCCCGGTTCTTTACTATGGACTCCCGGTTGGCTTCCAGCCGTTCGTTGATAAACGGCATCAGTGCCTCCCGGGCTCAGGCCCCTGCGGATTTTTCCTTGCCGTTGAACGGCAGCTCCCCGACCGGGCACTCGGCGGTACCGACGGTCTTGCGGGTCATCGCCTCCACGTTTTCCTGCGCCTTCTGGGCATCCATCACCCAGGTGCGGTAGAACTCGAACGGGCAGTCGGCCACGCCCTTGTCACCGTCACCGGAGGCATGCACGCCGGTGTAGCCCCGGTGCAGCAGCTTGAACAGGTGGTTCTGGGACTGGTCGTTGGTACGGGCGTCGCGGATCTGGCTCACCGAGAGCTGGGCGTACTGAACACCCATGTCCTCCTCGCCGCACTCACCGAGGGTGCGGCCGTCAAAGCCGATGAGTGCCGAGTGGCCGAAGTAGGAATACACGCCGTCAAAACCGGAGGCGTTGGCCACGGCCACGTAGCAGTTGTTGGCCCAGGCCATGCTCTTGGCCATCATGATCTGCTGTTCCTTGGCCGGGTACATGTAGCCCTGGCAGCGCACGATCAGCTCCGCGCCCTTCATGGCGCAGTCGCGCCAGATTTCCGGGTAGTTGCCGTCGTCGCAGATGATCAGGCTGATCTTCATGCCCTTGGGGCCCTCGGTGACGTAGGTGGTGTCGCCGGGATACCAGCCCTCGATGGGGCACCAGGGAATGCACTTTCGGTATTTCTGGACGATCTCGCCCTCGTTGTTGATCAGCACCAGGGTATTGTAGGGCGCCTTTTTCGGGTGTTCCTCGTGGCGCTCGCCGGTCAGGGAGAACACCCCCCAGGTGTTGGCCTCGCGACAGGCGGCGGAAAAGATGGCGGTCTCGTCGCCGGGCACGGTGGCCGCGGTTTCCATCATCTCGTCGTTGTCGTACATGATGCCCATGGTGCTGTATTCCGGGAACACCACCAGGTCCATGCCCGGCAGGCCCACCTTCATGCCCTTGATCATGTCCGCGATCTGGCGGGCGTTGGCTAGCACATCGTCCCTGGTGTGCAGCCGGGGCATCTTGTAGTTCACCACCGCCACGCCGACGGTGTCGTTGCTGCTGGAAATATCACCGTGTCTCATTACTCTACTCCTCGTTACACCGCCAGATAGCTGGCAATCTTGTCCTGGTCCGCTTCCGCCCGGCTCTCTTCGTGCACGATGGCGCCCTTCTCGATCACCAGAATCCGGTCGGCCGCATCCATCACGAAGCTCAATACCTGCTCCGACACCACAATCGACAGGCCCCGCTCATCGCGGATGCGCCGCAGGGTCTGGGCGATGTCCTTGATGATGTTGGGCTGGATGCCCTCGGTGGGTTCGTCGAGCAGCAGCACCTTGGGGCGGGTAGCCAGGGCGCGTGCGATGGCCAGCTGTTGCTGCTGGCCGCCGGACAGGTTGCCTCCCCGGCGGTTCTGCATTTCCTTGAGCACCGGGAACAGCTCGTACAGGTCCTCCGGCACCTTCTTCTCGCCCACCGCGGCCAGACCGGTCTCGATGTTTTCCCGCACTGTCAGGGTGGGAAAGATCATCCGCCCCTGGGGTACGAAACCGATACCGGCGCGCACCCGCTGGAAGCTCTTCAGGCTGGACAGATCGGTACCGTCCAGGCTGACTTCGCCGCCCCTGGTGGGCGTCATCCCCACCAGGGATTTCATCAGCGTGGTCTTGCCCATACCGTTGCGGCCGACCACGGCCACGATTTCATTCTTTGCCACATCGAGGTTCAGGTCGTCGATGATGGTGCTTTGGCCATAGGCCACCGAATGATGTTTTACGCTCAGCATGATCAGTGCCCCAGGTAGACTTCGATGACTTTCGGGTCCGATTTCACGTGCTCGATGGACCCTTCCGAGAGAACCTTGCCCTGATGCATGACGGTGACCCGGTCGGCGATGTCGCCGACAAACTGCATGTCATGCTCGATCACCAGCACCGTGTGATCCTTGGTGATCACCTTGAGCAGCTCGGCGGTTTTCTTGCGCTCGGCCACGGACATGCCGGCCACCGGCTCATCCAACATCAGCAGGTCCGGCTTCTGGATCAGCAGCATGCCAATCTCCAGCCACTGCTTCTGGCCGTGGCTGAGGGACGCCGCCGGCTCGTTCAGGGCATCGGTAAGAAAGATGGTCGCTGCCACCTCTTCCACCGCCTCGATCACCGCCGGATCGCGCTTGAACGCCAGCGCCCCGCCGACGCTGTGGCCCTTTGGAAATGACAGCTCCAGGTTCTCGAACACGGTCAGGTCCTCGAACACCGAGGGGGTCTGGAATTTCCGACCCACGCCGGAATGGACAATCTGGTGCTCCTTGAGCCTGGTGAGCTCCTTGCCGGCAAACTTGATGGACCCGGAGGTAGCCTTCGTCTTGCCGCAGATCAGGTCCAGCACCGTGGTCTTGCCGGCACCGTTGGGGCCGATGATGACCCGGATTTCCTTGGGATCGAGGTAGAACGAGAGGTCATCCACTGCCTTGAAGCCGTCGAAGGACACGGTGAGACCTTCCACCGCCAGCAGGAAATCACTGTTCTTGGATTTGGCTGCGTTCATCAGGATTTCTCCGGGCTGTAGTGTTCAATCATCGGGTCGTATTCGCGCGCTTCCTTCGCCTCAACCGCGGGCTTGCGCGCCTCGGGGGTCGGCTCGGGCTCGGATACCGGCTGGGCCTCGGCCTTGGGCTTGCGCTTCAACAGGCGCTCTTCAAGCGGCATCACGTAGCTCTGGTAGAGCCCGGCCAGACCGTTCGGGAACGCCAGCACCACACCGATGAACAGGGCACCCATGGCGAACGGCCAGAGTTCCGGGAAGGATTCCGAGAAGCCACTCTTGGCGGCGTTCACCAGCAGCGCGCCGTAGACCGCACCGAGGATCGACAACCGGCCGCCGAGGGCGCAGAAGATCACCATCTCGATGGAGGCGACGATGCCGATGAACGACGGCGACATGAAGCCGACGATCAGGGTGAACAAGGCGCCACCGATGCCGGCAAAGGCCGCCGCCAGGCAGAACACGAAGATCTTGAAGGCGGCGACGTCGTAGCCGGAGAAACGCACCCGGTTTTCCTGGGCGTTCATGGCCACCAGGATGCGGCCGAGCTTGCGGTTCTGGACGAACCGGGCCACGAACAGGCACAGGAAGAGCATCGCCACGCAGACGAAGTACAGGGTGGTCCGGGCGGCATCGGTCCGGATGTCCCAGCCCATCAGGGTCTGCAGGTCGGTGATGCCGTTCACGCCACCGGTGTAGCCCTGCTGGCCGATGATCAGGATGGTCAGGATGGCCGCAATGGCCTGGGTGATGATGGCGAAGTACACGCCGCCCACCCGCCGGGTGAACATGGCGAAGCCAATGACGAAGGCCAGCAGCATGGGCACCCCGATCACCGCCAGCAGGGTGAAGGAGAAGCTGTGGAACGGTTCCCAGAACCACGGCAGCTCGGTGAGCTGGTTCCAATCCATGAAGTCCGGAATACCCGGGGTGGACTGGATGGCCGTGGCCTCCGGCGTGGAGGCCTCCAGCTTTAGGAACATCGCCATGCAGTAGCCGCCGAGGCCGAAAAACACGCCCTGGCCCAGGCTGAGGATGCCGGCCTTGCCCCAGCACATCACCAGGCCGATGGCCACGAAGGCGTAGGTCAGGTACTTGCCCACCATGTTCAGGCGGAAGGGGTCAAGCGCCAGCGGCAGAATGACCACCAGCAGCGCGGCCAGCGCGAGGTAATACAGCCCCTCGCGGGAGGTAAACCAGTTCACTATCGATGGTGTTTTAGACGGTGTTTTCATGACGAGCTCCTAGCGACGAACCTTGAGGGCCATCAGGCCTTCGGGGCGCAACATGAGAATGCCCACGACCACCAGCAGGGTGAGAACCTTGGCCATGGAACCACTCAGGAAGAACTCCATGGTGGACTGGGCCTGGGAAATGCCGAAGGCGGAGACAATGGTGCCGATCAGGCTCTGGGCACCGCCAAACACCACCACCAGGAAGGTGTCGACGATGTAGGCCTGGCCGGAGGACGGGCCGGTGGAGCCGATCATGGTGAACGCGGCCCCGGCGATACCGGCGATGCCACACCCGAGGGCAAAGGTGGCGCGGTCGATGCCGGCGCTGTTGATGCCCACCGCTTCCGCCATGGGGCGGTTCTGGACCACGGCCCGGACTTTCTTGCCGTAGCCGGAGCGGTACATCAGGAGGTAGACGCCGACGGCAATCGAGAGCGCGATGATCATCACGAACAGGCCGTTGATGGGGAGTTCCACCAGGTCGGTCACCTGGAACGCCCCCATCATCCACTCGGGAAGTTCCACGCCCACTTCACGGGCACCGAAGATCGAGCGGTAGGCCTGCTGCATGATCAGGCTCAGGCCCCAGGTGGCCAGCAGCGTGTCGAGCGGTCGGTGGTAGAGTCGCCGTATCATGAGCCACTCGACGAGCGCTCCCAATGCGGCACAGATCAGGAAGGCCAGAATCATGGCCACAAAGAAATACCCGCCAAACAGGCTGGGCAGGTAGCTCTGGAAGAAACCCGAGGTCAGGTAGGTGGTGTAGGCGCCGAGGATCATGAACTCCCCGTGGGCCATGTTGATGACACCCATCTGACCGAAGATGATGGCCAGGCCCATTGCCATCAGTACGAACACTGAAAACAGGGAGAGCCCGGCAAACCCCTGCATGGCAAATATCGACATCAATTCACTGCTGGTGTAGCCATCGAACATGACCCTTTCTCCCCTTCAAACCAACATGCTTTACGTTCTGGAGGTAATGGCTGCCGGCGCGCGCAGGCGCCGGCAATCCATGCTTACTGGTAACCCTCCGGGAACGGGTCCGGCTCCATCAGCTCTTCGGTCTCGTAGACAACCTGGTACTGGCCGTCAGTCTGGGCGCGGCCGATGCGGGTCTTGGACCACAGGTGGTGGTTCTCGTGGATGCGCACGTAACCTTCCGGCGCTTTCTTGAACTCGATGCCGGCGAAGACTTCGCGGATCTTGTCGATGTCGAAAGAGCCGGCTTTTTCAACCGCGGCCTTCCACAGCCACGGGCCAAGGTAAGCGGCCTGGGTGACGTCGCCGATGACCATGTCATCGCCGTAGGTTTCCTTGAAGGCCGCTACAAACTCCTGGTTGTTGGGGTTGTCGAGGCTCTGGAAGTACTTCATGGAGGCGTAGATGCCTTCCACGTTCTCACCACCGATGCCGCGGATTTCGTCCTCGGTCACGGAGATGGTCAGCAGCAGGGGCTTTTCTTCGGTGAAATCAACACCGGCGGCCTTCATCTGCTTGTAGAAGGCGACGTTGGAGCCGCCCACGACCGAGGCAAAGATCACATCCGGCTTCTTCAGCTTGATCTTGTTGATCACGGAGTTGAACTGGGTGTGGCCCAGCGGGTAGTACTCCTCACCCACGACCTTCAGGCCCAGCTTGTCGATGTGCTTGCGGGCGATCTTGTTGGAGGTGCGCGGCCAGATGTAGTCGGAGCCGAGCAGGTAAAAGCTCTTGGCGCCCTTCTCCTTCACCGCCCAGTCGATACCCGCCAGGATCTGCTGGGTGGCTTCCTGGCCGGTGTAGATGACGTTCGGGGACTGCTCGAGGCCTTCGTAAAAGGTGGGGTAGTAGAGCATGCCGTTGTACTGCTCGATCACCGGCAGGATGGCCTTCCGGGAAGCGGAGGTCCAGGCGCCGAAAATGGCGGCGACATCGTCCTGGCGCAGCAGTTTGCGGGACTTCTCGGCAAACGTCGGCCAGTCACTGGCGCCGTCTTCCTGAACGTACTTGATCTCACGGCCGAGCACGCCGCCGGAGGCGTTGATCTGTTCAATGGCCAGTTTTTCCGCCTGCACCGAGCCGATCTCACTGATCGCCATGGTGCCGGTGATGGAGTGCAGGATGCCGACCGTGACGGTGTCATCGGTAACCGCCAGCCCTGTGGTATTGACCTCGGCGGTGCTTGGCCCTGCCGCTTGCGCGGAGGTGGCCAGCATGACCGACGCCGCCAGTGTCATCAGGCTCTTGCGAAACCCTAGTCCCTTGCCTATCGACCGCCCACCGGCGGTTATCTCTGTCGTACCCATGGTGATTCCTCGCAGTGTTTGAAAGCCGGAACCGCGCTTCCTTGCGAAAGCACAGCGCCCACGTCAAACATTCTGCTCAGCCCCCTCCCGGGTGCCCATTCGGCAATCACCCCAGCGCACTACGTCATTTGACGCATTCCGGTCCCCGGCCCAAACGGCTAAAACGCAGGTACACGAATTAGATGTCACCGCATCTCTCTGCGCGCCGAACTATGGCACGGAACTTGTTGAAGCTTTCAGGTCCGGTGCGCGGAACCCCAAAACCGCCCCATAACCGGGCACTCCCAGGTTACACAGGCAAGGCAGCGATGGCCGCACGACAGAATATTTTCCGGGTTCGGCGCAGGTACAATCAGTGGGTCGCCAACCAGACGCTGGAAGACTACGCCCTGAGGTTTACCGCCAAGAGCGCCCGCCGCTGGTCGGCGGCCCGGGTCAGCAACACCGCCCTGGGTGCAATCTCGTTCCTGGCCATGGAAGCCATCGGCGGCTCCATCACCCTGCACTACGGTTTTGACAACGCGGTCGCCGCCATCCTGGTGGTCAGCCTGGTGATCTTCCTGACCGCCATCCCGATCAGTTACTACGCTGCCCGCTACGGCGTGGACATTGACCTGCTGACCCGGGGCGCGGGCTTCGGCTACATCGGCTCCACCATCACCTCGCTGATCTACGCCTCGTTCACCTTCATCTTCTTCGCCATCGAGGCGGCCATCATGGCTATGGCCCTGGAGATGCTGTTCGGCATTCCGCTGGTGCTGGGCTACCTGATCTGTGCGGTCGCGATCATCCCGCTGGTGACCCACGGCATCACCACTATCAGCCGGTTCCAGGTCTGGACCCAGCCGGTGTGGATCCTGCTGCAGCTGGCGCCGTTCGTGTTCATCATCTACGCCGATGCCTCGTCCATCAGCGACTGGACAAAATTCGAGGGCCTGGGAGAGGCCGCCGGCCAGGGCCTGAACGTGGTGATGTTCGGCGCGGCCGCCGCCGTGGTGTTCTCGCTGATTGCCCAGATTGGCGAGCAGGTGGATTTCCTGCGGTTCATTCCGGAACCCCGGAACCGGGAGGAGAAACGCCGGTGGTGGGTGGCTGTGATGTCCGGTGGGCCGGGCTGGATCGTGATCGGCATGCTCAAGATCCTGGCCGGCTCCTTCCTGGCGGTACTGGCCCTGAACCAGGGCATATCGGCCACGGAGGCGGCGGATCCGACCCAGATGTACGTGGTCGCCTTCAACTACATCACCCACTCGCCGGAGATCTCCCTGGCGATGGCGGGTATCTTCGTGATCCTGTGCCAGCTCAAGATCAACGTCACCAACGCCTACGCCGGCTCCATCGCCTGGTCCAACTTCTTCTCCCGGCTCACCCACAGCCACCCGGGCCGGGTGGTCTGGCTGTTCTTCAACGTCGCCATTGCCCTGCTGGTCATGGAGCTGGGGGTCTACCGGGCACTGGAGGAAACCCTCGGCTTCTATGGCATCATCGCCATCGCTTGGGTCGGCGCGCTGGTGGCGGACCTGGTGATAAACAAGCCGCTGGGGCTCAGCCCCAAACACATCGAGTTCAAGCGCGCGCACCTCTACGACATCAACCCGGTGGGCGTCGGTGCCATGATCACCGCCTCGGTGGTGGGCATTACCTGCCACACCGGCGTCCTCGGCGACTACGCCGAAGCCCTGTCTCACTTCATTGCCATGGCGGTGGCGCTGATTACAGCGCCGTTGATCGCCTGGAAGACCGGCGGCCGGTTTTACACTGCGCGCCCGTTCACGCCCCTCGCCACCGACCACCAGCTGGTGAAATGCACCATTTGTGAACACAGATTCGAACCGGAGGATGTCACCAGCTGCCCGGCCTATGCCGGCACCATCTGTTCGCTGTGCTGCTCGCTCGATGCCCGCTGCGGCGACGCCTGCAAACCCGGCGCCGGTTACCAGGAACAGCTCCAGCAATTTCTCGGCAAGCTGATGCCCGGTGCGCTCCTGAGCCGGCTCCACTCCCGCCTCGGTCACTTCCTGAGCCTGCTGTTTCTGATCAATGGCCTGTCCGGCCTGCTGCTATCGCTGATCTACTTCAAGACGCCGGTGGCCTCGGCACCCGAAGCCCTGCTGCTGTCCGTCACCCTGTGGAAGGTATTTTTCATCCTGGTGATTGTCACCGGGGTGATCTGCTGGCTGTTTGTGCTGGCCCACGAAAGCCGGGTGGTGGCGGAGGAAGAGTCCGGTCGTCAGACCCGGCTGCTGATGGAGGAAATTGTCGCTCACGAGCGCACCGATCAGGCCCTGCAGCAGGCCAAAGAGCAAGCGGAGGCAGCAAATGGCGCGAAAAGCCGCTATCTGACCGGCATCAGTCACGAACTCCGCTCACCACTGAATGCCATTCTCGGTTACGCCCAGTTGTTGGAGAACGATGACTCAGTCCCACCCCACCGGAAGGAGGCCCTGGGGGTGATTCGCCGCAGCGGTGAATACCTGGCCGATCTGATCGAGGGGCTGCTGGACATCTCCAAGATCGAGGCCGGGCGGCTGGACCTGCACCGGGACCAGGTGCGAATCGGGCTGCTGATGGAACAGCTGGTCACCATGTTCCAGCTGCAGGCCGAGGAGAAGGGCCTGGCGTTCGATTACCACTGCCCCTACCCGCTGCCGGAAATGGTGACCACGGACGAGAAACGCCTGCGCCAGATCCTGATCAACCTGCTGTCGAACGCGATCAAGTACACCGACAGGGGCGAGGTATCCCTGACCCTGCGCTACCGGAGCCAGGTGGCGGAGTTCACCATCCGGGACACCGGTGAAGGCATCGCCCAGGAGAACATTGAACGGATCTTCCGGCCGTTCGAGCGTATCCGTACCCCGGGCCAGAGCCGCAGTGGCACCGGGCTTGGCCTGACCATTACCCGCCTGCTCACCGAGATCATGGGCGGCGATATCTCGGTGGCCAGTGAACCCGGCCAGGGCAGCACCTTCAAGGTCAGCCTGATGCTCTCCAGCCTGCACAGCTCCAGTCCCCGATCGATCAGCGCCCCGGCTCGGCGCATCTATGGCTATCACGGCACCCGGCGCAAGGTCCTGCTGGTGGACGACGATATCTCCCACCGCCAGGTCATCCGCGCCATGCTGTCGCCGCTGGGTTTCGAGATTATCGACATCGGCAATGCCCTCAGGGTCGAGGAAACCGTGGCCGCCGAACGCCCGGACCTGGTGCTTCTGGACGTCTCCATGCCGGGCCGTACCGGCTGGGAGGTCCTCCAGCAGCTGCGGGCGGACAAACACGCCATGCCGGTGGTGATGGTGTCCGCCGATGCCAACGAGGGCCATCATGCCGTGGACTCACCGCGCCTGCACGACGGCTACATCATCAAGCCGGTGCGTCTGAACCTGTTACTGGACACCATCGCCCGGGTGCTGGACCTGGAGTGGCGGTTTGAGAAGAGTGCCGAACCGCTGGCCGCCATCCCGGTGTCGGACACCGGTGACCTGCCCTTGCCCGCCATGGCACATCGCCAAGTTCTGGCGGACCTGGCCCGAATCGGGCACCGCAAGGGGCTGCTGGAGGCGCTGCATGGCCTCAAGCATCGGGGCGAGGCCGAAGAACGCTTTACCGACGAACTGACCCAACTCACCAATGATTTTCAGTTTGAAAAAATTCTGGAATTACTCGAGGTAGCCGAACATGAAGCTTCATGAGGACCGGAAAACCGTTGTGATGGTCGTGGATGACGCGGTCGACTCCATTCGCATGATCAACGATGCCCTCGAGGAAGCGGGCATGACCGTATTGGTGGCGCTGGAAGGCAATCAGGCCCTCACCATCAGCCAGAACATCACACCGGATGTGGTGCTGATGGATGCGCTCATGCCTCACATGGACGGTTTTGAAACCTGCCGGCGGCTGAAGGAGAACCCGGCGTTCACCGACATTCCCATCATCTTCATGACCGGCCTGAGTGACACCGAACACGTGGTCATGGGTCTGAACGCCGGCGGGGTGGACTATGTCACCAAGCCCATCAACACCACGGAACTGCTGGCGCGCATGGACGTGCACCTGACCAATGCCCGGATGACCCGCAGCGCCCGCAATGCCCTCGACACGGCCGGCCAGAACCTGTTTGCGGTGGACCGGGAAGGCAACCTGCTCTGGGGCACGCCGCAGGTCTGCCGGTGCCTGCCCGACAGCAGTCATCCGGAGTTCCCGGATGTCCGGGCACGGCTGGAAGAGTGGCTCAGCCACAATCTGGAGCCGGGGCATGTCATGCCGTTGCGGGCCCTGGATACCCCCCGGTCGGTGGAGTACCTGGCGCTGGTGGACGGCCGCGAGTACCTGCTCCGGCTGAAGACACCGCAGAACCAGAACAGCGCCGCTGCGGCCCTGCGGGAGCGATTCCAGCTGACCCTGCGGGAATCGGACGTGCTACTGTGGATTGCCAATGGCAAGACCAACCGGGAAATCGGGCAGATTCTGGACATGAGCCCACGCACGGTAAACAAGCACCTGGAACAGGTCTTCCGGAAGCTGGGTGTGGAAAACCGGACCGCCGCAGCCGCCAGCGCCATCCGCCTGCTGGCAACCCAGTAGGCGCGTTCGGGCACTTTTAAGCACTCGGGCTGTCTCCCCGGTAACCCACGCGAATTCCGCAGAGGAGACCCATGTGCGTCTGACGGCACTGAAATCACTGATTCCCGCACTGGCCCTGGCCACCAGCCCCTGGCTGGCCCCCGCTGCACAGGCAGAAGGCACTGACTTACCTGCCTTCTCCGAGATCGAAACCCTGGGGGGCAACTCCGGCTGGGAGCCCTTGGAATTCCCCAAGATTGACCGGCATTCCCGCTACGAACTGGTGACCGACGAGGGCATACAGGTGGTCCGGGCCCGGACGGCCGGTGGGGCCTCCGGGATGATCACCCGGCTGGAACTGCAGCCAGGGGATTCGCTGGTTCTGCGCTGGCGCTGGAAGGTATCGAACGTATTTGAGCAGGGCAATGCCCGTAAAAAGTCCGGCGACGACTACCCGGCACGGATCTACGTGGCGTTCAAATTCCAGCCCGAGAAAGCCGGTTTTTTTGAACGGGCCAAGCGCAAGGCCGTCGAGGTACTGTTTGGTGAAAGCCTGCCGGGCAACGCCCTCAACTACATCTGGGCCAATACCCTGCCCGAGGGCGAGTTTGTCCCCAACCCCTACACCGACAAGACCATGATGGTGGCGGTAAATTCGGGGAGCGAACGGGCGGGTGCATGGGTCACGGTAGAACGGGATATCGTCGCGGATTACCACCGAGCGTTCGGGGAGGCGCCCCCACCCGTGGTCGGCATTGCCATCATGTCGGATTCGGACAACACCGGGGAAACGGCCACGGCCTGGTACGGCGACATCGGGCTGTCGACCGAATGAGGTCGACGGCCCAAGCTAGCGGTACTGTTCCGGAAAGCCGGGAATGATGTACGCCGGCATGACGGTCCGCACCCCGGGTACTTCGCCTTTCTCGGCCAGTCGCAGATAGGCGTCGTCGAACTCCTCCCTCAGGATCGCCGCGCGTGGGCGGGCGAGGGAAAACAGCCAGGCCACGTTGCGACTGCGCACTTCCGTTTCGCCAATCTTCTCATCAGCGGGCCCATCCAGGATTTCCAGCACCGGCTCCCGGTAGTCGAGCAGATAGTCTCCCCGGTTACGCTTGAGCATATCGATGGCTGAGCGGTGGTTGGGGGCTTCGGTGATGCGAATGTCCTCGACGTCATTCAGCCAGTTGATCAGCCCCGCGTAGGTGTAACCGCCGATCACGATCACGGTCTTGCCCCGGAGCTGGTTGAAATTCTCCAGTGGACGCATCTTGTTCTGACTGTACCAGGCACTCAGCTGGATCGGCATCGGGCTGGCCCAGCTTTCCAGCACTTCGCCATCGAGGGTGGGGATATCCGTCGGCCCCGGCCAGAGGTCGATCAAGCCGTTACGCAGGTAGAGGTAGACCCGGCTTACCGGCAGGTAAATGAACTCCGGGGTGTAACCGGCTTCGATGGCGACCTTCCGGGTGATCTCCATCATCGCCCCGTCCGCCTCACCGGCTTCATTCCGGTACGAGAGCGGCGGAAACTCCACGTAGGCGATGCGCAGGGTTTTCGATGCGGCCTCTTCGCCCGAGGCAATCGATGGCCAGGCCAGGACAGACACCAGGAGCCACAGGGCGAAGGTGGCGAAGCCAGCAGGATTCGATGCGGGGCGACGGATACAGCAGCTGTTCATGGCTTCCAGTTCATGTGATCGCTTTTAGCAGAGCTTATCAGACCGGAAAAATTGTGCACGGACAGCTGCCTCAAAATAACAAAGGGCCCTCAGATGTGGTTGACCACCATGTACAGGCCGACACCACCCATCACCAGGGTATAGGGAAAAGCCATGATCACCATGCGCCCGTACGACAGGCGAACCAGGGGCGCAATGGCCGAGGTCAGCAGGAACAGGAACGCAGCCTGGCCATTGGGGGTGGCGACACTGGGCAGGTTGGTGCCGGTGTTGATGGCGATGGCCAGGTCCTGGAAATGCTCGTAGCTGATGCTGCCGGCATCCAGCGCCTGTTTTACTTCGCTGATGTACACGGTGGCCACGAAGACGTTGTCGCTGATCATGGAGAGCACCCCGTTGGCAATGAAGAACATGCCAGGCTGTTGACCCTCGGGCAGGGACAGGACGTAATCGATGATCGGCTTGAACAGGTGCTGCTCGTGGATCACCGCCACCACGGCGAAAAACACCACCAGCAGGGAGGTAAATGGCAAGGATTCCTGGAACGCCTTACCGATCTGGTGTTCATCGGTGATGCCGGTGAACGAGGTGATCAGGATGATCACCAACAGGCCGATCAGGCCAACCTCGGCCAGGTGAAAGGCGAGACCGACCACCAGAATGCCGGCGGCGATGGCCTGCACCCAGAGCGCGGCCTGATCGGCCTTGGTGCGCTTGGCCCGTTCGTTCTCGGCAAATTCTTCCAGCACCTGACGGACCGGCCTGGGCAAACGCCCGCCGTAACCAAACCAGCGCAGCTTCTCCAGGGCCCAGCAGGTAAACAGGCCGGCCGCGAGCACCGGAAGGCTGACCGGCGCCATGTGCAGGAAGAAACCGGCGAAATCCCAATCCACCACCTTGGCAATCAACAGGTTCTGGGGCTCACCCACCATGGTGGCAACCCCGCCCAGGGCGGTACCGATGGCACCGTGCATCAACAGGCTGCGCAGGAAGGCCCGGAAGTTTTCCAGATCCTCCCGGTGCAGTTCGACCACCTCCTCGTCACTGCCGGCGTTGTGGTCTTTGTGGTGATAGCCCTTCCCGGACGCCACCTTGTGGTAGACCGAGTAGAAACCCACGGCCACGCTGATGATCACCGCGGTGACGGTCAGGGCATCCAGAAATGCGGACAGCACGGCAGCGGCGCTGCAGAACAGCAGGGACAACGCCGACTTGGAGCGCACCCCCACCAGGATCTGGGTAAAGGTCACGAGCAGCAACTCTTTCATGAAGTAGATGCCGGCCACCATGAACATCAACAGCAGAATCACCGGGAAGTTGGTGAGCACTTCGAGGTACACCGCGTCCGGCGTGGTCAGGCCGATGAGCAACGATTCCACCGCCAGCAGGCCGCCCGGCAACAGCGGGTAGCATTTCAGCGCCATGGCGAGGGTGAAAATGAACTCTGCGATCAGGAGCCAGCCGGCGGTCCCCGGCCCCAACAGATACATCACGATAGGGTTGGCGATCAGGAACAGCAGGATGACCTGTTTGTACCAGACTGGCGCCTTGCCAAGGAAATTGTGGGTAAAGCCGGAGATGACGGTTGTGGGCATTGCGGGTTTCTTCTAAAAAAACGGGTTACTGGAAGGGTGCGGCAGAAAGCCCGCATCTTCCTTGATATTTGTGTACCGGGGTATGGTCCGAAGGTACGCTTTGCGACCACTTTTGGTCCTGGCAACAAGAACGCACGGAGGGGTCAGCCACCCGCAAGACATTCGTACCATTACAGGAATACAGTGAAAACGCTGGCCGCATTTTAACCGATTTCTAGCGCCATGCGGGCACCGGGGTCAAAAAATAAAACAGAACCGCCTAACGATGCTTCCACTCCGGGGTTCGTTTTTCCAGGAACGCATCCAGCGCTTTCAACGCGTCCGACAGCTCCGACATCAGGGCGTTGTTCAGCGCATTGTGCACTTTCGGGCGATTCAGCCTGATCAACGCAACCGCACCGTCCCTCTCTAGCAATATGTTGTTGTATGTCATGACATCTCCGGATCACCCAATCAAAATAAAACCCCAAATACCTTTGTAAAAGGTATCCAAGGAGTCTTAGCCAATCCAATTATAAAGCAATATGTTGACATATAATTTTCAAGAGGCGTATGTTGAATGACACCGTAGTGGTCCTTATTGGACCGATCGCCAATGACCAGCAAAAACCGACAACAACAGGTGAATCACATGGAAACTGGCCTGACCCACCAACCCGACCGCCGCTCCCCCATGATTCAAAGCGGAGCCTGGAACGACAAACTCATTACCGACTACCTGGACCAGGCGGTCACCCATACCCCGGACCGGGAAGCCATTGTCGGATATCAAGTTACCGGGGACACCCGAACCGCTCTCACCTACCGGGAACTGAATGACACCGTCACCCGCATGGCCGCTGGCCTGGCCGGCCTGGGCATCGGGAAGGGTGATGTGGTGGCCTGCCAACTGCCCAACTGGTGGCAAACCACCGCCCTGCACCTCGCTTGCATGCGCATCGGCGCCATCCTGAATCCGCTGATGCCCATCTTCCGCGAGCGCGAACTGCGGTTCATGCTCAAGCACGGGGAGGCCCGCCTGCTGGTCATTCCGAAGCTGTTCCGCAACTTCGACTACGAAGCCATGGTCGATGGCATCCGGGCCGAACTGCCTGACCTGAAAACCCTGTTGGTGATCGGCGGCGAGGGCGATCGCAGCTTCGAGCAACGCCTGCTCGACACCGCCTGGGAAGAACAGCAGGACACCGACGCATTGTTCCGGGAGCGCCAGCTCGGTGCCGACGATGTCATCCAGATCCTCTACACCTCCGGCACCACCGGCGAGCCCAAGGGGGTGATGCACACCTCCAACACCCTGTTCTCCAATGTCCGTCCCTACGCGGACCGGCTGCACCTGGGTTCGGACGACAAGGTCCTGATGGCCTCACCCCTGGCCCATCAGACCGGCTTCATGTACGGCATCATGATGCCCATCTACCTGGGTACCACCGCCATCCTCCAGGACATCTGGGACGCCGAGTACGTGTGCAAAGTGATTGCCGCCGAGCAGCCGGCCTTCACTATGGCGGCCACGCCCTTCCTGGCGGACCTGGTGAAAGCGGCCCCCAGGCACGAGGGCGAACTGGATTCCCTGCGCATCTTCGTATCGGCAGGTGCCCCGATCCCCAGCGCGGTGGTGGAACAGGCCGGCAAGGTGTTGAAGGCAAAGATCGTTTCGGCCTGGGGCATGACCGAGAACGGCGCGGTCACCATGACCTGCCCGGAAGATCGCCCCGAGCGGGCAAGCCAGTCCGACGGCAAGGCCCTGCCCTGGATGGAAGTGAAAATCACCGACTTCCAGGGTAATGACCTGCCCGCCGGCGAAGAAGGTAACCTGCTGGTCCGCGGCGCGAGCCTGTTTGTCGGCTATCTCAAGCGTCCGGAACTCTACGGCGTCGATGAGGACGGCTGGTTCAGCACCGGCGACCTGGCGGGCATGGACCAGGACGGTTACATCCGTATCACCGGTCGCACCAAGGACGTGGTGATACGCGGCGGCGAAAACATTCCCGTGGTTGAAGTGGAAAACCTGCTCTACAAATTCCCCGGCCTCGTCGATGTCGCCCTGGTGGGCTGCCCGGACGACCGGCTCGGAGAGCGGGTGTGCGCCTACGTAACCCTCGACGACAACGCCACGGGCGTCACCCTGGACGAGGTCAACGGGTACCTGCTCGAACAGAAACTGTCCAGGAATTACCTGCCCGAATTCCTTGAGGTCATCGACGCCATGCCTCGCACCGCGTCTGGAAAGATCCAGAAATTCAAGCTGCGTGAACAGGCCAGAGCGGTTCACCCGGAGCCGGCCAGGCGCAGCTAACCCGTTTACCGACACACACAGGAGCACACCATCATGAGAGGCCTCAACGGAAAAACAGTCATCGTCACCGGTGGCGGCGGCGGCATTGGCCGCGCCGTATGCCTGCGCTTTGCCGAGGAAGGCAGCCTGGTGGCCGTTCTGGACCGGGACGAGGGGGCGGCTCAGGCCACCGTCGATCGGATCACCGAAGCCGGCGGAAAGGGCCGGGCCTACACCGCGGACATCACCGATTACGCCGCCATCACCGAAACCGTCGCAGCCATCGAGAATGACCTGGGCGTGCCCACCGTTCTGGTCAACAACGCCGGTTTCGACCGCTTCCTGCCCTTCCTCAAGACAGACCCCAAACTCTGGGATCAGTTGATTGCGGTGAACCTGACCGGTGCCCTGAACATGCACCACGTGGTGCTGCCCCGGATGGTGGCGGCCGGTGGCGGCAAGGTCGTCAACGTGGCCTCGGACGCCGCCCGGGTCGGCTCCTCCGGCGAATCCGTCTACGCCGCCTGCAAGGCCGGCCTGGTGGGCTTCAGCAAAACCGTTGCCCGGGAACTGGCCACCAAGAACGTGTGCCTGAACGTGGTCTGCCCCGGCCCCACCGATACCGCCCTGCTCAAGGGCGTCGCCGAAAGCGCCCCGAATCCGGAAAAACTGCTGGAAGCCTTTCGCAACGCGGTACCCATGAAGCGGCTGGCGCAGCCGGAGGACTACCCGGGGGTGATTGCCCTGCTTGCCAGTGATGACGCCAACTTTATTACCGGCCAGGTCATCAGTGTATCCGGTGGCCTGACCATGGCCGGCTGAACGGCCTTTTTCACAAATACGGAGAACCGACCATGACCTACGAAGACATCCTGTACGACGAAACCGACGGCATCGCGACCATCACCATCAACCGCCCGGAACGCTATAACGCCTTCCGCGGACAGACATGCATGGAACTGATCGACGCCTTCAATCGCGCTGGCTGGAACAAGGACATCGGGGTGATCGTCTTTACCGGCGCCGGCGAGAAGGCCTTCTGTACCGGCGGCGATCAGGGTGCTCACGAAGGCCAGTACGATGGCCGCGGACTGATCGGCCTGCCGGTGGAGGAACTGCAACGCCTGATCCGGGAAGTGCCCAAGCCGGTCATCGCCCGGGTGAACGGCTTCGCCATCGGCGGCGGCCATGTCCTGCATGTGATCTGCGACCTGAGCATCGCCTCGGAAACCGCCATCTTCGGCCAGGTCGGCCCCAAGGTGGGCTCGGTTGATCCGGGGTTCGGTACCGCCTACCTGGCACGGGTGGTGGGCGAAAAGCGGGCCCGGGAAATCTGGTACCTGTGCCGCAAGTATTCCGCCCAGCAGGCGCTGGAATGGGGGCTGGTGAATGCGGTGGTCCCGCCGGAGCAGCTGGATGAGGAAGTCCGCCAATGGTGCGACGAGATCCTCGAAAAGAGCCCCACGGCCCTGAGCATCGCCAAGCGGTCCTTCAACGCCGACAGCGACAACATCGCCGGCATCGGCGCCCTCGGCATGCAGGCCCTGAGCCTTTACTACGACACCGACGAGTCCAAAGAGGGCGTGAGCGCCTTCAAGGAAAAGCGAAAGCCCGAGTTCCGCAAGTACTACAAGTAGGCCGAAGGCCCGGAGACCACCATGAATTTCGCATTCAACGAAGAACAGAAGGCGATCCGCGAAGTGGTCGCCCGCTTCAGCACCGAGGTGCTGGCGCCGGGCTACCGCAAGCGGGATCAGGCGGGTGTCATCGAACGGGATGTCATCCGGCAGCTTGGCGAGATGGGCCTTCTGGGCGGTGAGCTGTCCGAAGAGTTCGGGGGCAGCGGCATGGATTGTGTCACCAGCGGCCTGATCATCGAGGAGATCTCGAAAGGGGATTTCAACGTGGGCTACATCCCCCTGCTGGCGTCCCTGAATGGCCAGATCATCGCCAGCCACGCGACCCCGGCCCTGGCAACAGAGTGGCTGTACGGCATAACCGCTGGCCAGAAGGTGGCCTGCATCGCCCTGACCGAACCCCATGGTGGCTCGGACGCCGCCAACCTGCGCCTGAAGGCCGAGAAGAAAGGCGACGCCTACCTGCTCAACGGCGAGAAAACCTCCATTTCCATGGCCGACCAGGCCGATGTGGCGGTGGTGTTTGCCCGCACGGGCACGGTGGAGCAGCGGGCCTCTGGCATCAGTGCTTTCCTGGTCCCGATGGACAGCCCGGGCATCACCACTACCCGGTTCGAGGACAATGGCCAGCGTGCCATCGGCCGCGGCTCCATCTTCTTCGACAACGTGGAAGTGCCCGCCAGCAACATGATGGGTGTCGAGGGTAAAGGCTTCAAACAGGTGATGCAGGGGTTCGACTACAGCCGGGCGCTGATCGGCCTGCAGTGCCTGGCCGTGGCCCAGCAGTCGTTGGATGAGACCTGGCAGTGGCTGACCGAACGCACGGCCTTCGGTCAGAACCTGTCCGCGTTCCAGGGCCTGACGCATCCGCTGGCGGAATACCAGACCTACGTTCAGGCGGCGCGCCTGCAGTGCTACCATGCGCTCTGGCTCAAGGACAACAACCTGCCCCACAATGCCGAGGCAGCCATGAACAAGTGGTGGGGGCCGAAGCTGGCATTTGATGTGGTCAAGCAGTGCCTGCTGGCCCATGGCCACACCGGCTGGGGCGAGGATCTGCCGTTTGCCCAGCGGCTTCGGGACGTTCTGGGCCTGCAAATAGGTGACGGCACCGCGCAGATCATGAAGAATATCATTGCTCGCGAGTACCTACCCAAGTAATGCGCCCCCTGACCGACGCGATTCGGGGCGCCGATGCATACCTTCCTGGGCATCCGGCCGGGAAGGGACAGACAGGAGCTCAGATGATCGTCAACGAATCCGGCGGTATTCCGAACCGGCTGTTTTTCCGCCTGTTCCAGACCGGAAACATCCTCCAGCGGCAGGTTCAGAATGAAATGGGGATCAGCGCGGTGCAGTGGGCGGTGCTGGGGGCGCTGTCACGGGAAGGGTTTGAAGACGGAACGTCCTTCAACCAGCTCAAGGAGTACCTGCACGTCAGCCGGCAGAACCTCGACGGCGTACTGAAACGCATGGAGCGGGATGGTCATGTGGTGCGAATTACCGATCCCCAGGACCGGCGCGCCCGACTGGTGGTGCTTACCGAATCCGGTCGGGAATTCTGGAACAAGCTGCAGGACACCATCACCGAGTTCTACCAGCAAGCCCTGCAGGGATTGAGCTTCGATGACGGAGTGAGTCTGCTGCACCTTCTGAAAAAACTGCAACGGGACCTGAGCGGGATTTCGCTTGGCGATAAGCCCGGCCAATGAATATGGCCGGGCCAACAACCCAGACTAGCCGGCAGCGCTGACGGTAACGCCAGACGACGACCTTTCAACAGCTTCGGCCAGCATCTCGGCGGTAATCGCCGACAGGGTCCAGCCCAGGTGACCGTGACCGGTGTTGTAGAACACGGTCGGCAGGCGACCCGGACCCACGCGCGGCATCATGTTGGGCAGCATGGGGCGCAGTCCGGCCCAGGGCACAACGCGGCGGGTGCTGACCCCCGGGAAACATTCCTCGACCCAGCGGGTCAGCGGCTTGATCCGGTCATCCCGGATATTCCGGTTGAAGCCGTTGAATTCCGCCGTCCCCGCAACGCGGAAGCGGTCATCGCCGAGCCGGCTGGTCACCAGCTTGGTGGCGTCGTCCAGCAGGCTGACTGTCGGCGCAGCCTTCTGGGAAGCCTCGTCATCCAGCTGGACGGTGATGGAATAGCCTTTTACCGGGTAGATATTCACCCGGTCGCCCAGCTTCGCCGCCAGTGCCCGACTGCCGGTGCCCGCGCAGATCACCACTCCGTCAAAGGTGTCGCGATTCTGCTGTTCGCCGTCGTAGGCAGTCACCCAGGCGTTGTTCTGATCTGCACTGAGTTCGGTTACGGTGTGCCCGTAGCAGGTCTTGACGCCGAGGCGCAGGATCGCCTCGGCCAGGCCATTGGTGAACTTGTGGATATCACCGGTTGAATCGCTTTCGGTGAAGAAGCCACCGTAATAGGTTCCGGCCAGGGTGGGCTCGATCGACTTCATTTCCTCCGGGGTGACGGCCCGGCGCTCGAGACCGCCGGCAGCCAGCAGCTTGGAGACGTTGGCAGCGTGATCAAAACCGTCCTTGTCACGATAGATGTGCAGGATGCCCTGCTTCTTCAGGTCAAAATCAATGCCCTCGTCCTGCGCCCACTGGAACAGGTGTTCCCGGGCGGCAATGGCCATGCGCGCAGTTTCGGTGGTGTTCTGCTCATACTGGGGAATGGCGGCGATAAACTCCGCGAACCAGCTCAGCTTGTGCCAGGACGGCTTGGGGTTGACCAGCAGGGGGGCATCACTTCGGAGCATCCACTTCATGCCCTTCATGATGGTCTGCCAGTTGTTCCAGACCTCGGCGTTGGAGGCTGACAACTGGCCACCATTGGCGAAGGAGGTTTCCATCGCGGCATAGCGGTGCTTTTCGTAAACGGTGACATCAAGGCCGCGCTTGGCCAGGGTATAGGCGGTCGTGATACCGGTGATACCACCGCCAATTACTGCAATTCGCTTCATACAACCATCTCCAGGAGGCGTCCAGGGTTTCCTTCCTACCCACAGTGGTAGAAAGCACCCCTTCCGTCACGGAACCTGAGAGATTCACGCGCCGATTCAACGGAATCGGCGGCTTGCTCCTTCGGTGTGCCGACTGACGCAGTCGTCGACAGCTCTTCGGAAAGTTTTCAAGTTAGCGGTCCTTTTGCCTGAGAGTTTCCGGGGCAGTTGCTCCTTCGGCGCCGGTCGCACAGCAGTGCAACACAGTCTCTCCCGCTAACAAGTCTGGCTATGAGCCAGTCTGCTTTGCAAAATAGCAAAAAACGCGGTTCTACAAAACCTTTAGCTGCGACAACCCGATTTGGCACCGGACAGCGGTGAAGCTATTCGACCGTCACGCTCTTGGCCAGGTTGCGCGGCTGATCCACGTCCGTACCCTTGAGGACGGCGACGTGGTAAGACAGCAACTGCAGCGGAACCGTGTAAACAATCGGGGCGGTGATTTCATGCACCGACGGCAACTGCATGACGTGGATATGTTCTTCCGGTCTGACGTCAGCCGACTGGTCAGCAAACACAAAGAGTTCACCGCCGCGGGCCCGGACTTCTTCCAGGTTGGACTTGAGCTTCTCCACGAGGTCGTTGTTGGGGGCCACGGTCACGACCGGCATTTCACTGTCCACCAAGGCCAACGGTCCGTGCTTCAGCTCGCCCGCCGGGTAGGCTTCCGCGTGGATGTAGGAGATTTCCTTGAGCTTGAGAGCACCTTCCAGAGCAACCGGGAACTGCGATCCCCGCCCGAGGAACAGGCTGTGGTTCTTGTCCATGAACGCCTTGGACATCTCGGCAATGTCCCCATCCAGGGCCAGCACCTGATCGACCTGACCCGGGAGCTGGTGAATCGCTTTCACGATGTCGGCTTCCCGCTGCTCATCCAGGCCATTATGGCGGGCCAGGGCCAGGGTGAAGATCAGCAACGCCGTGAGCTGGGTAGTGAAGGCCTTGGTGGAAGCCACACCAATCTCCGGGCCCGCCTGGGTCATGATCACCAGATCGGATTCCCGGACCAGGGAACTGCCGGGAACGTTGCAAATGGCGAGCGCGGCCCGGAAACCGGCCTGTTTGGCCTGGCGAAGAGCTGCCAGGGTATCGGCCGTTTCTCCGGACTGGGAAATGCACAGGAACAGGGTGTCCCGCTGGATCACGTGCTTGCGATACCGGAACTCGGACGCCACCTCAACGGAGCACGCCACACCGGCCAGCTCCTCAATCCAGTACCGGGCGACCATACCGGCGTGGTAGCTGGTGCCACAGGCGATGATTTGAACGTGGTTCACGTCCTCCAGCAGGTTGGCCGCCTCGGTGCCAAGGGCCTGTTCCAGGACACGGCTGTCGGTAATCCGGCCTTCCATGGTGGCCTTGATCACTTTTGGCTGCTCGTATATTTCCTTGAGCATGAAGTGGCGGTATTCGCCCTTGTCGGCGGAATCGGCACCGTGTTCGAAGCGGGTGACCTTGCGCTCCACCGGGGTCCCTTCACGGTCGTGGATGACCACCTTGTCCTTGTGGATGTCGGCGATATCGCCTTCTTCCAGGAACATGAACCGGTCCGTTACAGGCAGCAGAGCCAGCTGGTCGGAGGCAATGAAGTTCTCGCCAATACCGACACCGATTACCAGGGGACTGCCTTCCCGGCACACCACCAGGTGGTCCGGCTCGTCCGAATGCACAACGGCGAGGGCATAGGCCCCCCGCAGGCGGGCAATCGCAGCCTTGACCGAGGCGTACAGGTTGTCCATCTCCCGATAGTACTTCTCGATCAGGTGGGCAACCACTTCGGTATCGGTCTGGGAGGAGAACTCAAAGCCTTCGCTCTTCAGCTCCTCACGCAGATCCTGATAATTCTCGATGATGCCGTTGTGTACGATGGCCAGGCGTTCACCGGACATGTGCGGGTGGGCATTGATCTGCGAAGGTTCTCCGTGGGTTGCCCAGCGGGTGTGGGCAATGCCCAGGTGCCCGGTTAGCGGGTTTGTGTTGATGGCATCGCTCAGGGACGCAACCTTGCCCACTTCCCGTGCCCTCTGCACCACGGTTCCGCCATCGATCACCGCCATTCCGGCGGAGTCGTAGCCCCGGTACTCCAGACGACGCAGTCCCTCCAGAAGAATGCCCTGAACGTCCCGTTCCGAAACCGCACCTACAATCCCACACATGCTGCTTTCACCTGTCCTGTAAGCTAATCAATCGGTTTTCTTCGGCCGTTCCCAGCCGGAAATATTACGCTGGCGACCACGGGCCACTGCAAGTTCATTGTCGGCCACGTCCCTGGTGATGGTCGAGCCGGCACCAATGGTGGCATCCGCGGCAACAGTGACCGGAGCGACGAGGGAGCTGTTAGAGCCAACAAACACGCCGTCGCCGATCACCGTCTGGAACTTGTTAACTCCATCATAGTTGCAGGTGATGGTGCCTGCACCCACATTCACATTACGGCCCAGGGCGGCATCGCCAACGTAGCTCAGGTGGTTGATTTTACTGCCCTCACCTACGATGGCCTTCTTGGTTTCTACAAAGTTACCAACCTTGGTGTCGGCGGCGAGGTCGGTGCCGGGACGCAGCCGGGCAAACGGTCCGATCTGGGCGTTGGCGCCAATGCTGGCACCTTCAATGACGCTGTGGGCCTTGATCTGGGTGCCATCGGCAATGCGGGCATCCCGGATCACACACCCGGGACCGATGGTGACCTGACTGCCAAGCTCCACTTTGCCCTCAAACACGACGTTCACATCAATCAGAATGTCGTTGCCGATGGTCAGTTCACCCCGGACATCAATCCGGGCCGGATCGGCCAGGGTCGCTCCCTCGGCCATCAGCCGCTCGGCTTCCCGGCGCTGGTACCAACGTTCGAGCTCCGACAACTGAAGCCGGTTGTTAACACCCTGAACCTCGAAAGGATCCCGCGGCTGGGACACCGAGATCGCTAGATCGTTTTGCACCGCCATGGCAATGATATCAGTGAGGTAGTACTCGCCCTGGGCATTGGCATTCGACAACGCCGGCAGCCAGGCTTTCAGATGCTTCGCAGAGACCGCAAGAATCCCTGTATTCACCTCGCGGATCGCCTGCTGGGCCTCGCTGGCATCCTTCTGCTCTACGATCGACGTGACGTTGCCGGAGGCATCCCGGACAATCCGCCCGTAACCATTTGGATCCTCAAGGGTGACGGTCAGCAGGCCCAGGGTTTCGTCGTCCAGTCCTGCAACCATGGCCTCCAGGGTATCCCGGCGAGTCAGCGGTACATCCCCATAAAGCACCAACACCCGCGCGTCGTCCGGCAGATCCGGCAACACCTGGGCGACGGCATGGCCGGTGCCCAGCTGTTCGCTCTGGACCACCCAGTTTACGGTCGCTTCAGCGGTAACTGAACGGACCTGGTCCGCGCCATGTCCAATTACGGCGTGAATCTTTTCCGCACCGAGCTGTTTGGCAGTCCCGATCACGTGGTGGAGCATCGGCCTACCTGCCACAGCGTGCAGGACTTTCGGCAACGCGGATTTCATTCTCGAACCCTGACCGGCGGCCAGAATCACAACGTGTAACGGGCTCATGGACAAATCAGACCCCCGGAGTCTCTGGATTTTGTGTCATTAAACGAAAAAAGCCGCAACCCGGATGGCCGGAGTTCCAACGGTAGGCGTTGGATTTCCAGCCGCTCAGGATGCGGCGTTGGTGTTCGGCAAACCCGAAACGAAAATGCTTAACGCATTTTGTTACGCAGCTGCTGGATGGTACGAAGCTGCGCAGCAGCCTCGGCCAGTTCTGCAGCGGCACGGGAGTACTCGAATTCACCGGTCTTGTTGGCAAGTGCTTTCTCGGCTTCTTTCTGTGCCTCGAGAGCAGCGGCTTCGTCCACATCCTTGGCACGGACCGCGGTATCAGCCAGCAAAGTTACCAGATTGGGCTGGACCTCCAGATATCCGCCGGACACGTAAAGAATTTCTTCCTCACCGCCCTGCTTGATGATCCGAATGGGGCCCGGTTTCAGCTCGGTCAGCAGCGGGGTGTGACCCGGGGCAATGCCCAGGTCACCTTCAGAACCCGCCGCGATCAGCATTTCAACCAATCCGGAATAGATCTTTGTTTCGGCACTTACCACATCACAATGCACGGTTATACCCATGTCAGTTGCCTCTCTGATCGATCCGGAAACAAGTGCAACGGCTCAGTTTACTTCTCGGCCTTGCTCTTCATTTCCTTCGCTTTCTCGACCGCTTCCTCAATGGTACCAACCATGTAGAACGCCTGCTCAGGCATATCGTCATAGTCGCCGTTGAGGATGCCCTTAAAGCTGCTGATAGTCTCCTTCAGAGACACGTACTTGCCGGGAGAACCGGTAAATACTTCAGCAACGTGGAACGGCTGGGACAGAAAACGCTCGATCTTACGGGCACGGGATACAACCAGCTTGTCTTCTTCCGACAGCTCATCCATGCCCAGGATGGCGATGATGTCTTTCAGTTCCTTGTAGCGCTGCAGGTTGGTCTGCACGCCACGGGCAACTTCGTAATGCTCGTTACCAATAACCAGTGGATCCAGCTGACGCGAGGTGGAATCGAGTGGATCGATCGCCGGGTAGATACCCTTGGAGGCGATATCACGGCTCAGTACCACGGTCGCATCAAGGTGCGAGAAGGTGGTTGCTGGTGACGGGTCGGTCAAGTCATCCGCCGGTACGTAGACCGCCTGGATCGACGTGATGGAACCGGTCTTGGTCGACGTGATCCGTTCCTGCAGCTCACCCATCTCTTGGGCCAGAGTCGGCTGGTAGCCTACCGCAGACGGCATACGACCCAGCAGTGCCGATACCTCGGTACCCGCCAGGGTGTAACGGTAGATGTTGTCGACGAACAGCAGGACGTCACGACCTTCGTCACGGAACTTCTCGGCCATGGTCAGGCCGGTCAGCGCCACACGAAGACGGTTTCCGGGAGGCTCGTTCATCTGGCCGTAGACCATCGCTACTTTATCAAGGACGTTGGAGTCCTTCATTTCGTAGTAGAAGTCGTTACCTTCACGAGTCCGCTCACCAACACCCGCGAATACGGAGAGACCGGAGTGCTCTTTCGCGATGTTGTTGATCAGCTCCATCATGTTTACGGTCTTGCCGACACCGGCGCCACCGAACAGGCCAACCTTACCACCCTTGGCGAACGGGCAGATCAGGTCGATAACCTTGATGCCGGTTTCCAGCAGGTCGGCAGACGCTGCCTGATCAGCATAGCCCGGTGCCTTACGGTGAATCGCCCAACGCTCGTCTTCGCCGATCTCGCCGGCTTCGTCGATGGGGCGGCCCAATACGTCCATGATACGGCCGAGGGTCTTGGTACCAACCGGTACCGAGATTGCCTTGCCAGTGTTTTCTGCTTTCAGGCCACGCTTAAGGCCTTCGGTGCTGCCCATGGCGATGGTACGAACAATTCCGTCACCCAGCTGCTGCTGGACTTCCAGAGTTGTTTCGCCACCTTCAAGCAGCAGTGCGTCATATACGTTGGGTACGGAGTCACGTGGGAATTCCACGTCGATAACCGCGCCAATGATCTGAACGATTTGTCCGCTACTCATGCTCGGTTCCTCGTTATCTTAAGTAGTCAATAAAACCAGTTGGATTGTTTACGGGATCAGACCGAAGCCGCGCCGCTCACAATCTCCGAAATCTCTTGGGTGATGGCTGCCTGACGCGCCTTGTTATAGGCCAACTGAAGCTCGTCCATAATGTCTCCGGCGTTATCAGTTGCGCTCTTCATGGCGATCATCCGGGCTGCCTGTTCACATGCCAGATTCTCTACCACACCCTGGTATACCTGGGATTCAATAAATCGTGGCAGAAGGCCATCGAGGATCTGCCTGGCATCGGGCTCGTAGAGATAATCCCACTGGTTTTTGATCTCTTCTTCGTCATCGCTCTCAGGCAGGGGCAGAAGCTGCTCCACCTTCGGGCTTTGGGTCATGGTGTTAACGAATTCGTTGCTCACTACATAAAGGCGATCAATCTTGCCTTCAGAGTACGAATCGAGCATGACCTTGACGTTGCCGATGAGTTTTTCAGAGCTCGGGCTGTCCCCCAGATGGGTCAGCGCCGCAACGACGTTACCGCCGTAGCTCCGGAAAAAGGAGGCGCCTTTCTGCCCGATGGCGCACAGTTCAACTTCGACTCCTTTTTCTTTCCACGCTCGCATTTCACGGACAAGCGCTTTAAACAAGTTGCCGTTCAGACCACCGCAGAGGCCACGATCAGTGGACACCACGATATAGCCAACGCGCTTAACTTCACGGTCGACCATAAACGGATGCTTGTACTGAGCGTTCGCCTTGGCAATGTGCCCGATCATCTGACGCATCTTTTCGGCGTACGGGCGAGTTGCCTGCATGCGCTCCTGAGCCTTACGCATCTTACTCGCCGCAACCATTTCCATGGCGCTGGTGATTTTCTGCGTGCTCTTGATGCTTGAAATCTGGTTACGTATTTCTTTGCCGACGGCCATAACTCACTGCCTTCTCAAGTTAGACACTCGTTGCTACGAAAATCGGCCCGCGACAAAGGTCGCAGGCCCGTTTTCTTACCAGCTCTGAGTGGTCTTGAATTTCTCAAGTGCAGCTTTCAGGCCGGAAGCGATTTCGTCGTTGAAATCACCTTTCTCGTTGATCTTGGCGAGCAGGTCTTTCTGTTCGGCGCGCATCCAGTCGAGCAATTGCGCTTCGAACTTAACAACCTTGTCGACATCAACGTCGTCCAGGAAGCCTTCGTTGGCTGCAAACAGAACCGTACCCATTTCAGCCACTGACATCGGGCTGTACTGGTTCTGCTTCATGAGTTCCGTTACACGCTGACCGTGTTCCAGCTGCTTGCGGGTTGCTTCGTCAAGGTCGGAAGCAAACTGTGCAAACGCCGCCAATTCACGGTACTGAGCCAGTGCCAGACGGATGTTACCGCCAAGCTTCTTCATGATCTTGGTCTGGGCTGAACCACCTACCCGGGATACTGAGACGCCGGCGTTCATCGCCGGACGGATGCCGGAGTTGAACAGGTTGGTTTCCAGGAAGATCTGGCCGTCGGTAATGGAGATCACGTTGGTCGGTACGAACGCAGACACGTCGCCGGCCTGGGTTTCGATGATCGGCAGCGCGGTCAGGGAACCGGTCTTGCCTTTCACTTCACCACCTGTGAACTTCTCAACGTAATCCGCGTTCACCCGGGACGCACGCTCCAGGAGACGTGAGTGCAGGTAGAATACGTCACCCGGATAGGCTTCACGGCCCGGCGGACGACGCAGCAGCAGGGAGATTTGGCGATAAGCGACAGCCTGCTTGGACAAATCATCGTAGATGATCAGCGCGTCTTCACCACGGTCACGGAAGTACTCACCCATGGAGGTACCGGCGTACGGCGCCAGGAACTGGGTAGCGGCCGGATCGGCAGCGCCGGCGGCAACCACGATGGTGTGATCCATGGCGCCATGCTCTTCCAGCTTGCGCACAACGGCGGCAATAGAAGACTGCTTCTGGCCGACAGCGACATAGATACACTTAATGCCGCTGCCTTTCTGGTTGATGATCGCGTCGATGGCGACCGCGGTCTTACCGATCTGGCGGTCACCGATGATCAGCTCACGCTGGCCGCGACCGATCGGTACCATGGTGTCAATCGCTTTCAGACCCGTCTGAACCGGCTCATCAACGGACTGACGCTCGATGACGCCCGGTGCAACCTTCTCGATCGGAGATGTCAGGCTCGTGCCCAGATCGCCCTTGCCGTCGATTGGGTTACCCAGTGAGTCCACCACGCGGCCGATCAGCTCCGGACCGACCGGAACTTCCAGGATACGACCGGTACAACGAACCTTCTGGCCTTCTGCCAGGTCTTCGTAGTCACCGAGAACAACCGCACCTACGGAATCACGCTCCAGGTTCAGAGCCATACCGAAGATGCCGTTGGCAAATTCAATCATCTCGCCGTACATAACGTCGGCAAGACCGTGGATCAGTACGATGCCGTCAGAAACCGACAGGATCGTACCTTCGTTTTTTGCTTCGGAAGAGATGTCGAGCTTCTCGATTCTCTTCTTAATGATGTCACTGATCTCGGATGGATTCAGTTGCTGCATGCCAATATCCTCAAACCTTGTGCTGAAATCAGGAGCCCAGAGCGTCGGCCAGCTTGGTCAGCTTTCCGCGTACAGAAGCGTCAATGACCAGATCGCCGGTGCGGATAACTGCACCGCCAATCAGAGACTTGTCCAATGACGCTGCGAGTGACACTGTCCGCTCGAGTTTCGTCGAGAGTGCCTGGGCGAGCTTCTGTTGCTGTTCGTCCGTCAGCTCGAAAGCTGCGGTAACTTCGATATCAACAGTGCGCTCCAGATCAGCCCGGTACGTGTTGAAGAGCGCTGAAATCTCGGGAAGAAGAGTCAGCCGACGGTTTTCTGCCAGTACGGCGAAAAAGTTACGAACCTGTTCGGTGACGCCTTCTTCGGCGACCTCCAGAATCAGCTCGGCCTTCTTCTGCTCTTCCAGACCCGGATTCGCGAGAAGCTGTCGAATGCTTTTGTTCGCGGTGACCTGTCCGGCAATCGTCAGTACCTGGGACCACTCAGCCAGTTGCTCGTGCTCCTCGGCGGCCTTGAATGCTGCTTTTGCGTAAGGACGGGCCAGCGTTCTCAGTTCTGCCATGATGAACCTCGTCGTTTAAAGTTCTGCCGCCAGTTTTTCCAACATTTCGTTGTGCTTGGAGGCATCGACAGAGGTTTCCAGGATCTTCTCAGCACCAGCGACGGCAATAGCGGCGATTTCCGCACGCAGCGCGTCACGAGCCTGATTACGTTCCTGTTCAATTTCGGCCCTGGCCTGCTCAATCAGCTTTTCACCTTCCTTGCGAGCATCGTCTTTCGATGCTTCGACAATTTGGGCGGCGCGCTTGTTGGCCTGTTCGATAAGGCCGGCGGCTTGCTGCTTGGCTTCACGCAGTTCCTGAGCTGACTTTTCCTGAGCCAGTTCCAGATCGCGCGCCGCGCGGTCTGAGGCAGCCAGTCCGTCAGCGATCTTCTTTTGACGCTCCTGCAGTGCGGCCATGATAGGCGGCCACACGTATTTCATGCAGAAGACGACAAAGATAAAGAACGCGATGGCTTGACCAATCATCGTCAAATTAATGTTCACGTCTTCACCTCTCGCCTGTGTTGTTAAGAATCATCTGACCGGGTATCCCCGGCTGGCGACTCGATTAACCGGCGATCTGGCCGACGAACGGGTTGGCGAAGGTGAAGAACAGTGCGATACCAACACCGATCATGGTTACGGCGTCCAGCAGACCAGCAACGATGAACATCTTAACCTGCAGCATCGGGGTCATTTCCGGCTGACGCGCAGCGCCTTCCAGGAACTTGCCACCGAGGATACCAAAGCCAATCGCAGTACCCAGGGCACCCAGGCCAATCAGCAGTGCAACGGCAATCGCGGTCATTCCAACTACAGTTTCCATGATAACTCCCAGTTTTCAGTTAGGTTTTCAGTTTAACGGTTAGGGTTTAAAACTACGGCTTAATGGTGTCCGATCAGTGACTGTCTTCGTGAGCCATGCTCAAGTACACGATCGTCAACATCATAAAGATGAATGCCTGCAGGGTGATGACCAGGATGTGGAAAATCGCCCAGGGTACAGACAGCGTCCACTGAGCCCACAGGGGCAGCAGCGCGATCAGGATGAAGATCAGCTCGCCGGCGTACAGGTTACCGAACAGACGCAATGCCAGTGAGATCGGCTTGGCGATCAGGCTCACGCCTTCAAGCAGGAAGTTCACCGGCACCAGCAGGATCTTCAGGACCAGGTTGTCAGACGAGAACGGATGCAGGGTCAGCTCGCCCAGGAAACCGCCTACGCCCTTGACCTTCAGGCTGTAGAAAATGATCAGGAAGAAAACGGACAGGGACATGCCCAACGTCACGTTGACATCGGTGGTCGGTACGACCTTCATGTAATCGGCACCGGCCAGATGGAACAGCTGCGGCAGGAAGTCCACCGGTACCAGGTCCATCAAGTTCATGAGGAAGATCCAGCAGAAGATGGTCAGCGCCAGCGGGGCGATGACCTTGTTCTTGCCGTGGAAGGTTTCCTTGACGCTGTTATCAACGAACTCGACCATCACCTCGACGAAGTTCTGAAGCCCGCCCGGCTGATCGGAGGTCGCGCGCTTGGCCGCCATGCGGAACAGAAACAGGAACAGGACGCCGAGACCGACAGCCCAGCCCAGAGAGTCCACATGGACCGCCCAGAATCCCATATCGGACGCTTCCTGCGCCGTATGGGCCAGTGTCCAGGTGGTGTCTTCGATTACGGTTCCGTCGGCACGCTCATAGCCTGCCGGCAGCTTACCGTAGGTGAGGTTCTGGAGGTGATGCTGGATATATTCGGATGCACTTCCTGCCATAACGGTTTCCCAGGTCCAGTTAGCTTTGCTGCGTATTGCTGCCCGCCAGAAGCGGTGTCAACCAGTTGGTGACCAGCATGATCGCAAATGTTAAAAAAAGTGCCGCTATATCAAGCGGCTGAATCCATTTGAACACCATCGTGAAAAAGATGGCGCACAGGATGAGCTTGCCGGCCTCACCCTGGTAAAAAGAACTCATGATCTTCTTGGCAGACCGCGCGCCGGAGTAGCGGAATGCCTTAAGCGCAAAATAACCGTGGGGCAGAAGAAAAATGAGACCGCCCAATAGCGCTGAATAACCGGAAACCTGGCCCCGAAACAGTAAAAACGCCAGGCTGACGCAGACCAGTACCACACTTTCTATGACAAACCATCGTGCGATAGGCGGGCGGCGGATACCGCTCGGAGTCGTCTGCGTCATGTTCTTCCCGGGAGTACGGTGCCTTTACCCGATGCAGTTTAAAAATTAGACAAATACACCGATACGAGCGCCGCAGATTATATGTGTTCAATGTGCACGAATCAACAAAACCGGATTCCGCAAAAGCCGTTAAGAAAGGGCACAACGACTGACGTTGCGCGGGATTGGACACAAATAGGCGAGTCAGCGTACTGGCAACACTACATGTTGTGTAACGCAGGGATCACAAACTTTCGTAGGCGTCCGAAAGAATAAGATAAACGAGCCAAATTACTTGATATGGCCGAGGATACCGTCGAGTTCGTCCAGGGAACTGTACTCGATCACGAGTTTGCCCTTGCCGCGCTGGCCGTGGGCAATGGACACCCGGGCCCCAAGGCGTTCCGCCAGGTCGTCCTGCAGAGCCCGGATGTTCGGGTCCACCGCAGTGTGACCGGAGGCTTTCTGCCCCGGCTTCTCCTGCTGGACCCGGCGAACCAGGGCCTCGGTCTGGCGCACGGACAGGGACTTGGCCACCACCTGCTTGGCCACCAGCATCTGTTGTTCTGGCGGCAGGGTCAGCATGGCCCGACCATGGCCCATCTCCAGGTCACCGTGCTCCAGCATCAGGCGCACGTCTTCGGTCAGGCCGATGAGGCGCAGCAGGTTGGTGATGGTGGTACGGGATTTACCCACGGCCTCGGCGACCTGAGCCTGGGTCAGGCCGAATTCGTCCTGAAGCCGCTGGAGGGCGAAGGCCTCTTCGATAGGATTGAGGTTTTCACGCTGGATGTTCTCGATGAGCGCCATGGCAATGGCGGCTTCATCGGGGACGTCACGGATGATGGCGGGAATGCCGTCGAGTTCGGCCATTTGGGTCGCGCGCCAGCGGCGTTCGCCGGCAATCAGCTCGTAACGGCCCTCAGCAATGGGGCGAACCACCACCGGCTGCATGACGCCCTGTTGGCGAATCGAATCCGCCAGTTCCTGCAGCGCTGCGGGGTCCATATCCCTGCGCGGCTGGTATCGGCCACGCTGGATCAGGTCGATCGGAATCTCGCGCAGTTCGCCGTCGTGGCCCTTCAGCTCCTGATCAAGGTTAACCTTGGAGCCCGCCAGCAGGGCGCCCAGTCCGCGCTCGCCCAATCCTCGTTTCTTCGCCGCCATGGTGTCAGTCATTCTTCCCGTTGAAATTCGTTGTGCGTTATTGAGTGACAGGGCGGTATGTTACACCGCAACCGGCGCGGATGTCTTTTTAGAGCCATGGCGACGAACCATCTCGCCGGCCAGGGCCAGGTAGGCCACCGCGCCCTTGGAGGCACGGTCATATTTCAGCGCAGGCATGCCATAACTCGGCGCTTCCGCCAGCCGGACGTTCCGCGGAATGACGGCCCGGTAGACCTTGTCGTCGAAGTACTCGCTGAGCTGAGCGGAAACATCCAGCGTCAGACTGTTACGGGGATCGTACATGGTGCGAAGGATGCCTTCGACCTGTAGCTCCGGATTGACCGTTTCCTGGATCTGTTCGACCGTGTTCATCAGCGCCGCCAGACCCTCCAGCGCATAGTACTCGCACTGCATGGGAATCAGCACGGAATCCGCCGCCGACAGGGCGTTGACCGTGAGCAGGCTCAGGGAAGGCGGGCAGTCGATGAGAATGTATTCGTAGTTATCGCGAACCGTGTTGAGTGCCAGGCGCAGGCGATGCTCCCGGCCAATCTCGTTCATCAGCTCCACTTCCGCCGCGGTCAGGTCGCCGTTGGCGGGCAGGATATCGAAACCGGAGGCTTCGGCCAGAAAGATCACCTCGGCAGCAGACGCTCGCTTGGTCAGCAGGTCGTAACCGGAAAGGTCCAGGGCATTTTTATCGACACCACTGCCCATGGTGGCGTTGCCTTGGGGATCCATGTCCACGAGCAGGACCCGGCGCTTGGTGGCGGCGAGGGACGCAGCAAGGTTCACGCAGGTGGTGGTTTTACCCACACCGCCTTTCTGATTGGTCACTGCAATCACGCGCGCCATGTCTCGCCTCCTGTTCGCGGGTTACTGGGAATGTTGTGCCCGGGCGATCACCAGCAGGTGTCGTTCACCATCGGCGCCGGGAACTGCCAGGGACTGGTGGGATTTTACCCGCCAGCCGGCCGGAAGGGCAGCCACCTCATCATCCGGAAACTGGCCTTTCATGGCAAGGAACTCGCCCTCATTTGCCAGCAAATCGCCACACCACGCCACCAGGTTGTCGAGCGCGGTGAAGGCCCGACTGCTGATCTGGCTGAACGGCTGTTCCGGCGCGCACGCTTCGGCCCGGCCGTGGATCACCTCGACGTTGGACAGGCCCAGCTCCAGCACGCACTGATTGAGGAAACGGGTTTTCTTGCCATTACTGTCGAGCAGGGTGAACCGACGTTCGGGCAGGGCAATGGCCAGCGGGATCCCGGGCAGGCCGCCACCGGCGCCAACATCCAGCAGATGGCCGGTGGTGACCCAGGGCAGGATGCTCAGGCTGTCCAGCAACTGCCGCGACACCATCTCCCGTTCATCGCGGACAGCGGTCAGATTGTAAGCCCGGTTCCATTTGTTGAGCAGGGCCAGGAAGTCCAGCAGTTGTTGTTGCTGGGCATCGCTCAGGGACAGATCCATCGCTGCCAGCCCATCCCGGAGCTGGCGCTGCCAGAGTTCGTTGGTCATAGGATCGGATCAGGCACTCTGTTTACGCAACAGATCGCGTTTCTTCAGGTGCACCAGGATCTGGCTGACCGCCGCAGGAGTAACCCCCTGGACCCGGGACGCCTGAGCCACGGTCTCCGGACGGACGGTCTTGAGTTTCTGCTTGATCTCGTTGGACAGGCCGCCGATGACGTCGTAATCCAGGTCCACCGGCAGGGCCGTGTTCTCGTTGCGCCGCAGACGCTCGATCTCGTCGGCCTGACGCGAAATGTAACCCTCGTACTTGATCTCGATCTCGACCTGAGCGGCGACGGTCTCGTCGTCGGCGCGCTCGACCCCAATCTCGGCAATGTGGCTGTAGTCGATCTCGGGGCGACGCAGCAGCTCGGCCAGTGACTGGTCGCGGTTCATCGGCTGCTTGAGGAAATCGTTGGCGCGCTCGCCGGCGTCGGTGTTCGGATGAATGCGGGTCGATTCCAGACGGCTGCGCTCGCGGCCAATCGCCTCGCGCTTGTCGTTGAATTTCTGCCAGCGATCCTCGTCCACCAGACCGAGATTGCGGCCGGTCTCGGTCAGGCGCAGGTCGGCGTTGTCTTCGCGCAGGATCAGGCGATATTCCGCCCGGCTGGTGAACATGCGGTACGGCTCGCTGGTACCCATGGTGATCAGGTCATCCACCAGGACTCCCAGATAGGCCTCGTCCCGACGGGGATACCATTCTTCTTTCTCCTGGGCCCGCAAGGCGGCGTTGATACCTGCCAACAGACCCTGGGCACCCGCTTCCTCGTAGCCGGTGGTGCCGTTGATCTGACCGGCAAAGTACAGGCCCTGGATGAACTTGGTTTCCAGGGTATGGCGCAGGTCCTGCGGATTCAGGAAGTCATACTCGATGGCGTAGCCCGGCCGGGTGATGTGGGCATTCTCAAACCCCGGGATCGACCGCACGGCCTCGAGCTGGATATCGAATGGCAGACTGGTGGAGATGCCATTCGGGTAGAGCTCGTTGGTGGTCAGGCCCTCGGGCTCAACAAAGATCTGGTGCGAGTCCTTGTCGGCAAAGCGATTGACCTTGTCCTCAATGGACGGGCAATAGCGTGGGCCCACGCCCTCGATGTTGCCGGCGAACATCGGTGAGCGATCAAAACCGCTGCGGATAATGTCATGGGTCCGCTCGGTGGTGCGGGTGACGTAGCAACAGATCTGTTCCGGGTGCTGGTCCCGGCTGCCGGTAAAGGACATCACCGGCGCGGGGTTATCCCCCCACTGTTGCTCCATCACCGAGAAATCCACGGTGCGGGCATCAATGCGCGGTGGAGTACCGGTTTTCAGGCGGCCGACATTAAACGGCAGTTCGCGCAGACGTTGGGCCAGCGCGTTCGCCGGCGCATCGCCGGCACGGCCACCGGAGTGAGCCTGCATGCCAATGTGGATAACTCCGCCCAGGAAGGTGCCCGTGGTCAGGACGACGGTTCTGGCGTTGAAGCGGATGCCGGTCTGGGTGACCACGCCGGTGACCTGTTCGTTTTCCACAATCAGATCGTCCGCGGCCTGCTGGAACAGAGTCAGGTTGGGCTGATTTTCCAGTTCGTGGCGAATCGCCGCCTTGTACAGCACCCGGTCGGCCTGGGCCCGGGTCGCGCGCACGGCTGGCCCCTTGCGGCTGTTGAGCACCCGGAACTGGATTCCGGCCAGATCCGTCGCTTTCGCCATGGCTCCGCCGAGCGCGTCGATTTCCTTCACCAGATGGCTCTTGCCTATGCCGCCGATGGCCGGATTGCATGACATCTGGCCCAGAGTTTCAATGTTGTGGGTCAGCAGCAGGGTTTGGGAACCCATGCGCGCCGCAGCCAACGCGGCTTCTGTGCCGGCGTGGCCACCACCAATGACAATGACATCGAAACGGGTCGGAAAATCCACAGCTCACCTCGGAAATCGGGGGATAAAAACAGGCCGGCGAGTATAACGCCTGATCCATGAAATTGCAGTCGAAATGTGCAAATTTTAACCAGAGATCGGGCAGGTTGAAAGCCGATGCCACGCCAGCAGGGGTAAAACCCGGAGGATGAACCTGAAAATAGTGTAGTGGAAAACCGAAATCCTTAGTTTTTCAAACGTTTGTAAGTCGAATTTCAAAAAAGTTTTCAAGACAGTTATCCACACCCGAAACATCCGGCCAGAAGAGGCAAAACCACTTCTAACTAAATGTTTTTATTAATTTAAATAAAATATTTCCAGAGCTTATCCGAAGGTTGTCCAATAAATTATCCACAGATTTGGCGGCATCGCGACGCCGCAGGCAGGCCATCACAAGGCACAGGCAGTGAGTGGCTGCCAACCATCCTGTTTTAGTGCATGACAACTCCGGGAACATCCGGATACGCACCGGTTCTGTGCAGCCTTGATCGTCCCGACGCTGATTGCAGGCCCTGCACCGCCCGTGTTTGCTGGAACCACGGGCTTTGGCACGGATTTCGCCAGTCGTTACTGTCCTAATGATATGAATCCATGGCCAGGACGGCTCCAACAACAGCAAGGCCCGAGGTTGCTGACCATGAGCAGCGTAGTCCGGCTTTCCCGCCGTAGCCATGCCCGGACCGGGTTGAACCCGGAATCCAGCGTTATCCACAGTCACCAGTTTCAGTCCGTGTACCAGCCGATCCTGAGTCCGACCCATCAGAAACTGGTCGGTTACGAAGCGCTGGTTCGGGTGAGCCGGCGACACCAGCCGGTGTCGCCCGTGAGCCTGTTCAAACGGGCGCAGGAACTTGGTCAGACTGCGGAACTGGACAAGCACCTGCTGCACCTCCACCTGGCCAACTATTCTGCCCAAGCCAGTCCGGTCTGGCTGTTCCTGAACATCAACCCCGACACCTGCGTGCATCCCGAAGCGTCACTGGAGCGTCTGGCCGCCCAATGCAAACGCAACGGCATTCATCCCGAGAAAGTGGTGCTGGAGCTGGTGGAAACCGCCTCGGATGACCCCGATGCACTGATGGAATTTATCCACAACGCCAGGACCCTGGGTTTTCAGATTGCCATCGATGATTTTGGTATGGGCGATTCCAACTTCGAACGCCTGTGGCGAATCAACCCGCTGATCGTCAAGCTCGACCGCAGCCTGCTGGTCAACGCGGAGAACAACAACCGCGCCCGTCTCCTGTTGGAGAGTCTGGTGCGGATGATCCGGGAAAGTGGCAGCCTGGTGTTGCTTGAAGGCATCGAGAATGGCGCTCAGGCCCGGATCGCCCTGGCCACCGAAGCCGACCTGCTGCAGGGTTTCCTGTTTGCCCGACCGGCCGCCATTGCCGACACTTCTGTGGAAAAGTCGGAATCCCGACTGCGTTCCGTGGTGACCGACTCCAGCGAGTGGACGCTGCAGGATCACCGGGATCAGGAAAACTACCTGCGCCTGCTGCGTTTCGAGATCATGGATGCCTGCCACGGCCTGGCGCGCGGCAACGATTTCCGCCACTCGTGTCATCGCCTGCTGGAACTGGACGGGGTCAAACGCTGCTTCCTGCTGGACGGCAACGGCGTGCAGCAGGGCAACCTTGCCCACGCCAGCCAGGACCTCAATCGGGGCAAATTCAACCCCCTGTATCATTCCGCCGGCGCGAGCTGGAGCCATCGGGAGTATTTTCGAAACGCCCTGGAACGGCCCCAGAACATCAACAGCTCCCGGCCCTACGTTGCCCTACCGGACGCCAAACGCACCATCACTCTGTCCACAAGCCTTCCGACTCAATCCGGTGTCCAGGTACTTTGCGTCGACGTGCACCCGGACGAGGTCTTTCACGGCCAGATGACCTTCCCCTCCACACTCTGACCGAGGCTCAGAACTCGTCCGCACGTTTCCGCGGAGCCGCCGCCATGCCGGAGCCCCCGGCCGCACCGGTGGCCTGGCGTTCCAGCTCCTTTGCCACCGCGTTGGTGGACTTGGCGAAGCGCGCCAGCAGGTTGTACAGCACCGGGATGATGAACAGCGTCAGGGTGGTGGCAAACACCAGCCCGCCCAGAATCACTATGCCAATGGCAGCGCGGCTCTCGGCGCCTGCGCCGGTGGCAATCACCAGTGGCACCGCACCGAACACGGTGGAGATGGTGGTCATCAACACCGGCCGGAGCCGCAGACTCGCGCCTTCAAGAATCGCGTCCCTCACCTCGTGGCCCCGGTCGCGTAACTGATTGGCAAACTCGACGATCAGGATACCGTTCTTGGCCATTAGCCCCAGCAGCATGATGATCCCGATCTGGCTGTAAATATTCAGGCTGATACCGGCCCACCACAGTGCCAGCAAAGCCCCGGTGACCGCCAGCGGTACCGGTAGCATGATGATCAGGGGATGGATCCAACTTTCAAACTGCGCCGCCAGGACCAGAAAGACGATCACGAACGCGAGCCCGAAAGTCAGGTAAATGGCCGCGGAGGATTCCTCGAATTCCCGGGACAGCCCCTTGTAACTGACTCGGGCCTCCGGCGGCAGGTTATCCACAGCGAGGTTGTTCAGATACGTCAGGGCCGAGCCCAGATCGTATCCGTCCGCCAGCGAGGCGCTGATGACCACTGCCGGAAGCCGATCGATGCGGCGCAGGTCCGGGTTGGCCCCGGTTTCCCTGACCGATACCAGGGCCTGCAGGGGAATCAGGCTTCCGCCGTCCCGGGGGCGCAGGAATATCTGGCCCAGATCCGCCGGCGTTGCCCGGTCAGCGTCCGCCGCCTGCACGATGACGTCGTACTCCCGCCCCCGGTCGAGATAGGTGGTGACCTGACGGGAAGCCAGCATGGTCTGCAGGGTCAGGCCGACATCCTGGACCGTGATATCCAGATCCGCCGCCCGTTCCCGATCAATGGATACCCGCAGTTCCGGGCGGGTCAGCTCGAAGTCGGTTTCCACGTTCAGCAGGTTGGCGTTGTCCTTTGCCCGTTCCACCAGCTCATCGCTCCAGGCCTGCACCGATTCGTAATCCGGGCCGGCGATGACGAACTCCACCGGCTGGTTGAAGCCGCGCTGGCCCAGCCCCGGGGGATTCACTGCCACGGTCCGGATCCCGGAGATCCGGCTCAGCTTGCCCCGCAACTCACTGGTGATCTGCTGCTGTTTGGTGTCCCGTTCCTCCCAGGGCACCAGCCCCATGATCATGAAGGCGTTGTCTTCCTCATTCCGGAACCCGACGATGGACAAGAGGCGGTCGGCCACACCGGATTCCAGATATGGCAGCAGCTGCTCCTCGGCCTGACGGACGTAATGATCCGTGTACTCCACCGTCGACCCCCGGGGTGCGCTGGTGGGCATGATGATGATGCCGCGATCCTCGGTCGGTGCCAGTTCCTGGGGCAGTTTCGGGTAGACAACCGCGGCGGCGATCAGGCCCACGATCCCGAGCCCAAGCAGCAGCCCGGGCTGATTCAGGGAAAACCGCAACAACCGCCGGTACCCGTTCGTCAGGCCGTCCAGAAATTTCTCACTGGCGGCCCAGAGCCGATGCCCCTCGGCCGACTCCGGGCTGTGGCGAAGCCATTTTGAGCACAGCATGGGCGCCAGGGTGAGGGCCACCAGGCTGGAGACCACCACTGCGGCTGCGAGGGTGAACCCGAACTCGGCGAACAGGCGACCGATGTTGCCGCCCATGAACGAGATGGGCACGAACACTGCCACCAGGGTCAACGTGGTCGCGATCACCGCAAACGCGACCTGTTTCGCGCCCCGGTAGGACGCCAGCAGCGGCGGTTCACCGTCGTCGATCCGGCGCTGGATGTTCTCCAGCATGACAATGGCGTCATCCACCACCAGGCCGATAGCGAGAATGACGGCCAACAGGGTCAGCACGTTGATGGAGAAGCCCAGAAAGCCCAGCCCGATAAAGGCGCCGATCACCGCCACCGGGATGGTCACGGCCGGAATCAGAGTCGCGCGCCAGGAACGAAGGAACAGGAAGATCACCAGAATCACCAGGGACACGGCAATTGCCAGGGTAGTCACCACTTCCTTGATCGAGGCCCGGATAAAGATCGATTCGTCATAGCTTTCGGCGATGGTCACTTCCGGTGGCAGGGTTTCCCGGATTTTTTCCAGTTCGGCCTGGACCGCATCGGAGACCGCCACGGTGTTGGCCTTGGACTGGCGGATGATGCCCATTCCAATGGCGGTCTGGCCATTGGCGCGTAATCGGCTGACGTCCGACTCCACACCCATCTCCACATTCGCGACTTCGCCTAGGCGCAGCAGGTCGTTACCGTCGCGACGAATGACCAGCCGTCGGAACTCATCGACGGTGGATAACCGGCCCTCGGCCCGAACGGTGAAATTGCGGGTGGAAGAATCCACCGAACCGGCCGGCAGTTCCACGTTGTTGCTGCGCAGGGCCTGTTCCACCTCGGACACGGTAATGTTCCGGGCCGCCAGGCGCTCCCGGTCCAACCACACCCGGATGGCGTAGCGGCGCTCGCCCCCGATGGAAACATCGGCCACGCCATCAAGCACGGACAGCCGGTCAGCCAGAACCCGATCGGCGAAATCACTCAGTTCGGCGCTGTCCCAGACATCGCTGCGCAGGGTCACCCACATCATCGGGCGGGCGTCGGAGTCGGCCTTGCGAACCACCGGGGACTCGGCTTCGTCCGGCAGCTGGTCGGCGACCCGGGACACAGCGTCCCGGACATCGTTGGCGGCGATATCCACATCCCGGGCTGTGGAAAACTCGATGCTGGTTCGGGATTCGCCCTGCTCGGTCGACGACTCGATCGAACGGATACCCTCGATGCCGCTGATCGCGCCTTCGATTACCTGAGTGATCTGGGTGTCCACCACTTCGGCTGCGGCACCGGTGTAGTCGGTGGAAATGGAGACCACCGGCGGATCTATGTCCGGGTACTCCCGGACCGGCAGACCCAGCAACGCGGCCAGACCAAACACCACGATCAGAAGACTGAGAACCGTCGCGAATACCGGTCGCTTGATGGAGACGTCGGAGAGGATCACGGTCAGGACTCCAGGGACTGGCTGAAGCGGTTGTCCGGAATGGCATTTTCGCCATCCACCACTTCGATGCGGTCACCGCTACTGATCCGGTCCTGGCCGGTAACGATAACCGCATCCTCCAGGGTCAGCCCGTCGGCCACTTCTACCCTGCCCGGCATCCGCGACCCCAGGGTCACGGAGATCCGCCGGGCGATGCCATCCTCGGCAACAAACACGTACTGTTCATCACCCCGGATCATCACCGCCTGTTCCGGGATCACCAGCGCCTGGCGCTCCCTCAAGGTCAGGGTCGCCGACATGAACTGGCCCGGGCGCAACATCCCGTCCGGATTATTGATCAGAGCCCGCACCGGCAGGGTCCTGCTGAGTTCGTTGATGCGGGTACCCAGCTCGGCGAGTTCGCCGGAAAACCGGACATCGGGAAAGGCGGGTGACACCCCGGTTACCGGCTGGCCGAGTCCGAGCTGCCCCAGGAACCGCTCCGGAATGGAAAAGTTCAGTTCCATGCGGTCGGTGGAATCCAGGGTGGTTAACGGGGTTCCGGCAGTGACATAGGCCCCGATGGCAATGTCGCTGAGCCCGACCACACCGTCAAACGGCGCCAAGATCCGGTGGTTTTCCAATCGCACCCGGGCTGCGGCAAGCTGGGCCTCGGCGACGTTCACGGCGGTCCGCAATTCGTCCACCTGAGCCTGGGAAATGCTGTTGTTCGAACGCAGCCGCTGGGCCCGCTCCAACTGTCGGCGGCTGTCCGCCAACTGGGATTCAATTACCTGAATATCGGCCCGGGCCTGACGGTCGTCCAGTCGCAGGAGTAGATCCCCCTCACTCACCCGGGCGCCCGGCTGAAGGTTCAAGGCAACCACCCGGCCGCTGACCTCGGGGGTTAACGCCACCGCGTTCACGGCCCGGAGATTGCCCACGGATTTGACCACATCCCGAACGGTATCCTGCTCCGGCGACCGGGTATTGACGACGCTGGCCGGACGCTCACGGCCGGCCTGTGCCTTGGTGTCACCCTCCAGATTCTGGTAACCCACCGCAGCACCTGCCGCCACTACCACCAACATCAGTGCAACCAGCCATTGCTTCCACATAAGAACTTCCAGCGTCTGTCAATCGTGAGGTGAGTCTACTGCCTCTGGATCACCAGGACGATTTCCCCGACCTCAATCCCCCACTTGCTCATGGTGGTCTGATTGATCAGGGTGTCCGGCGTTACCAGATACATCCAGTCGTCCATGCGCACATCCAGGGTGCCATCACCGTAGGCCACCTGCAGGACATAGTTCATGTGGATGGCGTTGCCCTGCCATTCCATCAGTCCGGGCTCGACCACATCCCCTGCGGTGGCGCGATAGCCCTGTTCGACGGGCGTCAGCGTCCAGACCCGGGTCTGGACCTCGCCGTCGTCAAAACGGAAAACCTCATCCAGGGTGCCGGTGCCATCCTCATCCCAGGAGGCGGTGATATCGGCGTCAAAGGTGCGAATCACCTCGCCGGAATAATCCTTGACGACGCCTCGGGCCAACAGGTTACCGGCGAAGAATTGGTCCGGAATCAGTGCCGGGCCGCGATCACTGTAATCCTCCAGCGAGGGACCTGCGCAACCGGCGAGGAGCCACACCCCGAACAATACCCAGAGAACCCGGACCAGACCAGTGACAGCAACGCTAACAAGGGGGATTTGCATGACTTTTACACTCGCACAACGAAACGTGGATGGAACATCTGTTCCGGAACATACGCCACTTACGTGGACTCCGATCAGCCTGTCTCAACGCCTTGCGGCTGTTTCGTCATTTCAGCCAATTGTCTTTCCTGACAGACGCACCAGTGCTTTTCGTCAATGGCAGGGCACGGGGAATACCGTAATACTGAAAGCAACGGAGGCCGGACGAACCTCCCAACCCTGTCACCAAGAGAACACGAGGAACCGTTATGCCGGTTTACAAGGCGCCGTTGCGCGACATGAAATTTCTGCTCAATGAGGTGTTTGATTATCCCGGACACTACGAGGCCCTTGCCAGCGGAGGCAACGCCACGCCGGACATCGTTGACGCCATTCTCACCGAATGCGGCCGGTTCTGCGAGGAAGTGCTGAGCCCCCTGTACCAGTCCGGGGATGATGAGGGCTGCAAGCTGGAGGACGGAATCGTCACCACGCCGCGCGGTTACAAAGAGGCCTACGTTCAGTACGCTATGGGCGGCTGGCAGGGACTGTCCGCGCCCGAGGAATTCGGGGGGCAGGGACTGCCGGCGTCCATGGGCCTGCTCAAACAGGAGATGATGGGCACCGCGAACTGGTCATTTTCCATGTACCCGGGTCTGTCCCTGGGTGCCATGAACACCATTTTCCTGCACGGCAGCGCGACACAGAAGCACACCTACCTGACGCCGCTGACTGAAGGCCGCTGGGGCGGCACCATGTGCCTCACCGAGCCCCAGTGTGGGACCGATCTTGGCCAGGTGAAAACCAGGGCCGAGCCCCAGGCCGATGGCAGCTACCGGCTGACCGGTACCAAGATTTTCATCTCCTCGGGCGACCATGACCTGACCGAGAACATTGTCCACATCGTGCTGGCCCGCCTGCCGGACGCGCCCAAGGGCACCCGGGGGATCAGCCTGTTCATCGTACCCAAGTTCCTGCCGACGGAGGAAGGCGGTGTTGGCGAGCGTAATGCCGTAACCTGCGGCAGCCTGGAAAAGAAAATGGGCATCAAGGCCTCTGCCACCTGCGTGATGAACTTCGACGGCGCCACCGGATTCCTGATCGGGCCGGAAAACGAAGGCCTGAACTGCATGTTCACCTTCATGAACACCGCCCGCATCGGCACCGCCATCCAGGGCGTGGGGCCCGCGGAACTGTCCTACCAGTGGGCGCTCGCCTACGCTCGGGAACGGCGGTCGATGCGGGCGCTGTCCGGCAAGAAGGAACCGGACCAGATCGCCGATGCCCTGATCTACCACGCCGACGTGCGTCGGATGTTGCTGACCCAGAAAGCCATCGCCGAAGGCGGACGGGCCATGCTCTATTACGCCGCCCGACTGGCGGACCACATGGTGGAGGGCCACACCGCGGGCGACCAGAAGAAAGCCGAAAAGTACGACGACAAACTCGGCTTCCTGACGCCAATCCTGAAAGGCTTCCTGACGGAACTGGGTTGTGAGGCCGCCAACCTCGGTATGCAGGTGTTTGGCGGCCACGGCTACATCCGCGAGCACGGTATGGAACAGATTGTCCGGGACACCCGGATTGCCACCCTGTATGAGGGCACCACTGGCATCCAGGCCCTGGATCTTCTGGGGCGCAAGGTGCTGTTGATGACCCAGGGCGGTGCGGTACGGGATTTTACCCTGAAGATTGCCAACTTCGCCCGCAAGCACCTCACCGACAAACGCCTGCGGCCCTACGCGGTGGAACTGCTGAAGCTGAGCGCCCAATGGAACCTGCTGACGGTCCGGGTCATGCTTGCGGCGCGCAAGGACCGGGACGTGGTGAGTGCGGCGGCAAACGACTTCCTGATGTACAGCGGCTACGTCACCATGGCGTACATCTGGGCCCGGCAAGCGGCCGTGGCCGCAGACCGGGTGCGCAAGGGTGGTGAGGAATCCGAGGCCTTCTACAGGGCCAAGCTGGCCACCGCCGAGTTCTACTACGAGCGGCTGCTGCCGCGGGCGCAGGCCCATGCCACCAGCATGCTGAGCCCCACCGAAAACCTGATGCAACTGGATGCCGAGGACATGGCGTTCATCGGGTAAACGATCAGGCCGAAACGTAAGTCCCGGGTAATCCAGGGATTTTTTCCCTTGAATTGCCCTGGAGCCATCCCAATCTCTTCGATGGCTTTGTTAACCGGACACTTTTCGGCCAATGAGGTAAGCAAAACCCATCGAGCGTAAAAGAAGGAGGTTCGAATATGGAGACTCGTTCTGACGACTTTTATCCCACCCGACTCGAACGCCCCACCCCGGTCTTTGACCGGCTGGAACCGGTTGTCCACAGCACCGGCCAGGTCCGCAGGGAAGGTCCGCTCAGCGAGACCGATCTGGCGCAGTACGAACGCGACGGCTTCCTGGTGTTCAACAACTTCCTGGATCCGGCCACCGTCCGAAACTTTCGCGAGGATCTGCGCGCCTACGAAGACGATGAGGCCATTCTCCGGTCCGAGGGCACGATCACCGAACCCGGCAAGCAGGCAATCCGTTCCATATTCGGCATCCATGAACTGTCGGAACGTTTCGACCGGCTGACCCGGGACCCGAACATTCTTGCCATGGTGCGGCAGTTACTGGGCAGCGATGCGTATGTGCACCAGTCCCGGATCAACTTCAAACCCGGTTTTCACGGCAAGGGTTTCGACTGGCACTCCGACTTTGAAACCTGGCACGCCGAGGACGGCATGCCGCGCATGCGGGCCGTGAGTTTTTCCATCGCGCTGACCGACAATACCCCGTTCAACGGCCCGTTGATGCTGGTGCCGGGTTCGCACCAAACCTTCGTGCCCTGCGTTGGTCGCACCCCGGAGGACAATTACCAGTCGTCCCTCAAAAAACAGGAACTTGGGGTACCCAGTGACCAGGACCTGGCCCGGATTGTCGACCAGCACGGCATCAAGGCCCCGACCGGCCCCGCGGGTTCACTGATCGTTTTCGAGTGCAACACCCTGCACGCGTCCAACGCCAACATGTCGCCCTGGCCCCGCAGCAATCTGTTTTTTGTTTACAACAGTGTGGAAAACCAGCTGGTACAGCCATTCTGCGGCAACAAACCGCGGCCCGGATTTCTCGGCAACCGCGAGGCCACCGGCGCCCTCCAGCCCCACACCCGCGACAATCTGCAACGGACCGGATAAACCCCGTCCCGGGGCAGCCGATCCGGGAATCACAGGCCGTATTTGGTCTGTATGGCCTCGAACATGCCGGATTCCCGGATGGTTTTAAGGCCCGCGTTCAGGCTGTCCACCACCTCGTCTGAGGTGTCCAGATTCAACGCCAGGAACAGTTCCGTATCGTTGAACGAAAACACCGGCACCAAGCCCTCAACGTTCTGCTGGGACGCCAGGTAGGGACCACCAAGGCGATCGGCGAGCCAGAGATCGATCTGGCCCAGCTCCAGGCGTTTGGGGTTCAGGTCATCGCTGTCCAGGGCCGAGACCTCGTAGCCCCGTTTGATCAGATATTCCGATTTGACGTCGTTGCGGTAGCCGCCGAAGACCTTGTTGCGGGCATCGTCGAGGCTGTCCATCTGGAACTTCGATCCTGCCGGTGCAAAGATGGTCCACAGGTTCTGGGTCAGCGGGCCAACCCACCTGAACTGTGGAGCCCGTTCCTCGGTGTAGGTGGTGCAGAAAATGCCGTGATTCGGTTTGTTCAGCGCCCGGTTATAGCCGTAATCCCAGTTACGCAGTTTGATGCGATATTCCAGATCGGTCTGTTTCAGGGCGGCGGTCACCAATTCGGTGCATAAGCCGTCAATGTCTTCGGCGTTGTGCTCGAACGCCCGGCCGGAGGCACTCATGTTGTAAGGGGGGAAATTTTCGGTGTACAGGTACAGGCGTTCAGCCGCCTGTGCGGACGACCCCGCCAGGACCAGGCCAACCAACGCAGAACCCAAGACTTTCTTTACCACGGCTTATCACTCCCAATTGGAAACTACACGGATGTGCCGCGGTCAGGACGCAAGATTCGCGCCCTGACCGATGATTTGTATCGGAAAAAACGTTTTATTTGGTAACCGGCCGGATCTAAAGCGGCAACCGTAGCGGTACCGGGTTACTTGCCGATGCAGAAACTGGAGAAGATCTTCCCCAGCAGCTCGTCCGGGCTCAGATGCCCGGTGATTTCCCCCAGGGCATCCTGGGCCGCCCGCAGGTCTTCCGCGAGCAGCTCGCCGGCACCATAGCCTTCCAGCTGACCCTGGCCCTGGAACAGGGAATCCCGGGCTCGCTCCAGGGCATCCAGATGCCGGCGCCGGGCCAGAAATCCGCCTTCGGTGGTGCTGGCAAAGCCCATGCACTGTTTCAGGTGGTCGCGGAGCACCTCCACGCCCTCGGACGACTTTGCCGCAAGCCGGATCACCGGCGCGGTCTGGCCCTCGCCCTCCTCGATCCCGACCGGTTCATCGGACAGATCCACCTTGTTGCGGATCACTGAGACCGGCGCATTGGCAGGCAGCCGGTCGATGAAGTCCGGCCAGATCTCGTGGGGTTCGGTTTCGGTCGTGGTGGTGGCATCGACCATGAGCAGGATACGGTCGGCCTGGCCGATTTCATCCCAGGCCCGGGCAATGCCGATCTGCTCCACCTCGTCGGGACTGTCCCGCAAACCGGCGGTGTCGATGATGTGGAGGGGCATGCCGTCAATGTGGATATGTTCCCGCAGTACGTCCCGGGTGGTGCCCTCGATGGCGGTGACGATGGCTGCCTCGCGGCCGGCCAGGGCATTGAGAAGGCTGGATTTTCCGGCATTGGGGCGGCCGGCGATAACCACCTTCATGCCATCCCGAAGGATCGTACCCTGCTGCGCCTCGGCCAGGATGGTATCCAGCCGGTCCAGCAGGTCCTGCAGATCGCCGGCGACCTTGCCGTCGGCCAGAAAATCGATCTCCTCCTCGGGGAAGTCAATGGCCGCCTCAACGTAGATGCGCAGATGGGTGACGGCATCCACCAGCTGGTCAATGCGCCGGGAGAAAACACCCTGCATGGACCGGACCGCACAGCGGGCCGCCTGTTCCGAGCTACTCTCGATCAGATCCGCGATGGCCTCGGCCTGGGCCAGATCCAGCTTGTCGTTCAGGAACGCGCGTTCGGAGAATTCCCCCGGTCGCGCAAGACGGGCTCCGCGGCTGCAGACTTCCCGAAGCAGCAGGTCCAGGATCACGGTGCCGCCATGGCCCTGAAGCTCGAATACGTCTTCGCCGGTGAACGAATGGGGGTTCGGGAAGAACAACCCGATTCCCTCATCGATCAGGCCACCGTCCTGGTCGAGGAACGGGCCGTAATGAGCGTAACGGGGTTTCGGTGCAAAGCCGAGCATGTGCCGGGCAATGCTCGCAGCCGCCGGGCCCGAAACCCGCACGATGCCAACACCGGCCTGGCCGGGGGCGGTGGCGATGGCGGCAATGGTGTCTGAAGTCTGGCTCATCTGGATTCCTCGGGGCACAACCAACAGAGGCTCCGTGAAGGAGCCTCTGTCTGGGTCAGTTCAGGCGCACCGGTCAGTGCTTCTTGGCTGCCGTCTCTGCTTCAATCTTGCGGGTAATGTACCACTGCTGACTGATCGACAGAATGTTGTTCACCAGCCAGTACAGAACCAGACCGGCCGGGAACCACAGGAAGAACACAGTGAAGATCAGTGGCATCATCTTCATGATCTTGGCCTGCATCGGATCCGGCGGTGTCGGGTTCAGGTGCATTTGCAGGAACATGCTGGCGCCCATCAGGATCGGCAGGATGAAGTAGGGATCCATCTGGGACAGATCCTGAATCCAGAGCATGAACGGCGCATGACGCAACTGAACGCTCTCAAACAGGACCCAGTACAGCGAGATGAACACTGGCATCTGCACCAGGATCGGCAGGCAGCCGCCCAGCGGATTGATTTTTTCCCGCTTGTACAGGGCCATCATTTCCTGGGACATACGCTGACGGTCGTCGCCGTACAGTTCCTTCAGACGGGTGAGCTGAGGCGCAACCGCGCGCATCTTGGCCATCGACTTGTAACTGGTTGCGGACAGGTGGAAGAACACCGCCTTGACCAGCACCGTCAGCAGGATGATGGACACACCCCAGTTGCCGACGAGGCTATGGAACCATTCCATGATGACGAAAAGCGGCAGGGAGATGAAGAACAGCCAGCCGAAATCGACGGTCCGATCCAGGTTCGGTGCCACATTTTCCAGGCGATCGATAATTTTCGGACCGACGTAGGCACGGGCGCCGACTTCCACGGTTTCCCCCGGGGCGACGGTGGTGGCCGGGTAGACGAACCCCATGACGTACAGAGGACCGCGGCGGGTGGTCTGGAACTGGGCCGGCTGGTCGCGTTCAGGCACCCAGGCCGCCAGGAAGTAATGCTGGAGGAAGGCCAGCCAGCCGTTGGTTACCGACTGGTTGATCGGCGTTTCAGACAGGTCGCCGAAATCAAACTTCTCGTACGGATCCTCGGGGGAGCTCATCACCATGCCGAGGAACGCCTTGATGCCCATGCTGGTCTGCGCGGTCGGGTCCGGAGCCTGGTCACGCACGATCTTGCCGGTGAAGTTGGCTTTCCAGGGCTCGCCGGATTCGTTGTTGATCAGGTAACGGACACCGATTTCATAGCTGTCGCGCTCGAACTGATAGCGCTTGGTGATCTTCACCCCGGAGCCCGTGGTGAACGTCAGATCCACGGTAAGCTGGTCCTGGCCTTCATCCAGCTGGTAGCTGTCGGCAGTTGTGTCGTAGACCGGGGCGGTACCATTGGCTCGGCTGTCCGGACCGTCCTGACCGATCAGGCCGCTTTCCATGACGTAAGTGCGGGACTCGGTGTTGGTCAGGAGGGTCAGCGGTTCCCGGCTGTTCAGGGACTTGTCGTAATGAGTCAGGGAGCTCTGGACGAGATTACCGCTGACCCGATCAATGGTGAGGTCCAGGACATCGGTCTTCACGGTCACGAACTGGTCATCGACGGCGACGCTGGTGTCGGCGGAGGACGTGATCTGCTGTCCGGAATCCGGTGTGGTGAACTCTTCACCCGCCTGTCCGGATTGCGCCTTTTCCGGAAGCACCATGGAGTCGGTTCCGGTATTGGCCTGGGGGGTACTGGTTTCCGCGACCTGCTCGGTGGCCGGCTGCTGGTGATAATCCTCATTCCAGGAAAGCACCATCAGATAACTGACAATAGCCAGGCCGGCAAATAATACGATGCGTTGAATATCCATAGAGTTACTGTCTGGTCTGGGTTGTGGTTTGAGAATGGTCAGCCTGCCGGCCGGGTGCTGTTTGGGTGGTCGCGGATTCTGCCAGGCCGGGAACCGGATCATAACCGCCTTCAGCCCAGGGATGACACCTCAATAAGCGCCGGACCGCGAGGAAAAGTCCTTTTCCCGCGCCATGGTGACTAATGGCTTCGACAGCGTATTGCGAGCAGGTGGGGGTGTGGCGGCAATGACTCGCCATCAGAGGGCTGATTGCATACTGGTACAAGCGAATGGGCAAGAGCAGGAGTTTGCGCATTAACCCGTTCCTCTACCGGCAGGCCTTGATGAGTTCGCCCGGGATGGCTGGGATTGCTGATGTTTACGCTTCAGACGTTGCCAAAGCTCAGTCAGCGATGCCCGGATGGCATGGTTGTCGAGACTCGCCAGCCCCTGGCGCCCGAGTACCACGATGTCCAGATCCGGATAATCGGTCTGATGCCTGAAAGTTTCCCTGACCTGACGTTTTATCCGATTTCTCTGAACCGCAAGCTTCAGGTTTTTCTTGGAAAAAATCAAACCGATCCTGGCGTGACCGAGATTGTTCGGTGTTGCCAGGATCAGAAAATTCCGGTGCGGAACTTTCAGCTGTACGTCATCGAAGACTTTGCCGTAATCGGCCGGGCGCAGAAGCCGGTGCGATTTCGGGAAACTCAAAGCCTTCATGAGGCGAGCTGGTTACGCGGACAGACGTGCGCGGCCTTTGGCACGACGACGGGACAGTACCTTGCGGCCGTTGGCGGTGGCCATACGGGCACGGAAACCGTGAACGCGCTTACGCTTCAGGACGCTTGGTTGAAACGTTCTTTTCATGGTGATGATCTCACAATTCGTAAGTTGGGAATTCGTAATTGGCTGGAAAATGTACAGCCAAAACAGGAGCGGCATTCTATGCAAATGCCGGAGGAAATTCAATGGTTATTGCTAGGAGCTTGTGCGGATTCGTCGCCCGATCCCTGGTGGCGAGCCAGTAATTATATCTATAGGTCTTTTTAGAATTCTTTTTAAAGATTACTTATTACTGTTATTACTGAGGCTGTTTTCTGTGGATAATCCAAGAAAGGCTCTTTAAAGCAGGGAGTTATGGCATTGATAAGGGTTGTGACAAATACCAATGAGCCCTGTGGACGGGAACACTATGAATTGTGAATAAGTCGCCTGGGGAATTCGGAAGCCAGTTATCCACCGATTCGACCGGGGTTTCGCACAGGGTTAAGCGCAGGGTGTACACACAGGGGTGTGGGTAAGTTCAAAAGAAAAAAAATCTGTACACAAGCCTGTAGGTAAGTCTGTAACCTGCGGAAAAATAAATAATTTAATTTCCACAGGCTGTTCATGAAACCGGTTTTACCCTTTCACTGGTGGGACCGTCGGGTTAGAATCCGGAGTCACCTCTTTGGATTGGATGTCTCCTCATTCTGATCTGAGACATTTCTGGGTTATCGGGAGCAGGCTGTCGTGCCGAACAGTATGTGGCATCAATGTCTTGAAGTACTCCGGGATGAGTTTCCCGCACAACAGTTCAACACCTGGCTCAGGCCCCTTCAGTCCGATCACCGCGAAGGGCAGTTGATGCTGTTCGCACCTAACCGGTTCGTGATGGACTGGGTGAACGAGAAGTATTTGAGACGTATAGAAGAGGTGCTTAAAGACCTGAATGGAGGTCAAGCGCCCCGTGTAAACATGAAGGTCGGGTCTGCGCCCCGAGAAAGCGAACCCGTAACCCGTTCGGAAGTGCCGGTAAGGGTTAATGGCGCGGTCCAGGAAGAAGCCGGCAGTCGGGTTACGGAGGAGGAGCAAGGGGTTGCGGTCAGTGTTGGCAACAACTCCGCGGTGCGTCCAAAATCCGCGAACGAGCGTCGGCCGGTGCAGGTCGAAGGCGATATCAAACATCAGAGCTTTCTGAACGAAGGGTTCACCTTTGAAACCTTTGTGGAAGGTAAATCCAACCAGTTGGCCCGGGCGGCGTCCATGCAGGTCGCGGAAAACCCGGGTGGTGCCTACAACCCGCTGTTTTTGTATGGCGGTGTGGGTCTGGGCAAGACTCACCTGATGCACGCGATCGGCAACGAGATCGTGCGCCGGAACCCCAGGGCCAAGGTGGCTTACCTGCGGTCGGAACGGTTCGTGGCGGACATGGTAAAGGCGCTCCAGCTGAATGCGATCAACGAGTTCAAACGGTACTATCGGTCGGTAGATGCGTTGTTGATCGACGATATCCAGTTCTTCGCCCGAAAGGAGCGTTCACAGGAAGAATTTTTCCACACCTTCAACGCGCTGCTTGAGGGCGGGCAGCAGGTGATCGTCACCTGTGACCGGTTCCCGAAAGAAATTGTGGATATGGAGGAGCGGCTCAAGTCGCGGTTTGGCTGGGGCCTGACGGTGATGGTGGAACCACCCGAGCTGGAGACGCGGGTAGCAATCCTGATGAAAAAGGCCGAGCAGGTGAACGTCAAACTCAGCAGTGAGGCGGCGTTTTTTATTGCCCAGAAAATCCGCTCGAACGTCCGTGAGCTTGAAGGCGCGTTGCGTCTGGTGATAGCGAATGCTCACTTCACCGGCTCTGAGATTACCCCGCCGTTTATCCGGGAAAGTCTGAAAGATCTGCTGGCGCTGCACGAGAAACAGGTAAGCATCGATAATATCCAGCGCACGGTTGCGGAGTACTACAAGATCAAGGTGGCGGATCTGTTGTCCAAGCGCCGGACCCGGACGGTGACCCGCCCCCGCCAGGTGGCGATGGCGCTGTCCAAGGAACTGACCAATCACAGTCTGCCGGAGATAGGCGACGCGTTTGGTGGCCGGGACCACACCACCGTGCTGCACGCGTGCAAGAAGATCGTGGAACTGCAGGAGACTGATCCGGGTATCCGCGAGGATTATCAGAACTTTATGAGATTGCTAACCACCTGATACCGGGCGGTAGCGCATAACATTCACCCTTCCAACCTAAAAGAATGCTGAGTGCCATGAAACTGACGATCAGCCGTGAATCCCTGCTTACCCCACTGCAAAGCATTGCCGGCGTGGTGGAAAAGAAACAGACCATGCCCGTGCTGTCCAACGTGTTGCTGGTGGCGGAAGACAATACCCTGACCCTGACCGGGACCAATATGGAGGTTGAACTGGTGGGCCGGGTGACACCGGTGCACGTCGATCAGCCGGGGAAGATTACCGTGCCCGCGCGAAAGCTGTCGGATATCTGTCGGGCGCTGGGTGAAGAAGCCCCCATCGAAATGGCGCTCGAAGGTGACCGATTGCACCTGCGCTGCGGCAAGAGTCATTTTACTCTGTCGACGTTGCCGGCGGAGCATTTTCCGAACGTGGAAGACGAAGCGGAGAGTTTCCGGCTGGAATTGCCGCAAAAGGAACTGGGTCGGATGCTGGACGCAACCGCGTTTGCCATGGCCCAGCAGGACGTCCGTTACTATCTGAACGGGTTGTTGCTGGAAGTCGACCAGGGCCATGTCCGTACCGTGGCGACCGACGGCCACCGCCTGGCCATGGCCCATTTGGAGCTTCCGACCGGCTGCCCCGATCCACGTCAGGTAATTGTGCCGCGCAAAGGCGTGCTGGAACTGGCCCGGTTGCTGGATGACGTGGAAACCCCGGTGACCCTGGTGATCGGCGACAACCACCTGCGTGCAACAGTCGGTGCCTACACATTTACCTCCAAGCTGATCGAGGGCAAGTTCCCGGACTATAACCGCGTTATTCCTCGGGGCGGCGACAAGATCGTTATGGCGGACCGGGCCACCCTGAAAAACACGTTGCAGCGGGCGGGAATTCTTTCTCACGAGAACATTCGGGGCGTGCGATTGAACCTGGCGTCGAACGAGCTTCAGGTGTTTGCCAACAATCCGGATCAGGAACAGGCCGAAGACGCGCTGCCTGTGGACTATCAGGGCGAATCCCTCCAGATCGGGTTTAATGTAGGCTATCTGGTGGATGTCATGAACGCACTGGATGATGATCAGGTGAAGATCACCCTGTCGAACCCGAACAGCAGTGCCTTGATTGAATCCCAGACCGATAATCGCTGCTTGTATGTGGTTATGCCAATGAGGCTATAGGAGGAAAAACATGGGCACCGTTACGAACGGAATCAAAGGCGCATTCAGAATCGGACAGACCCTGTCCGTGTTGGGGCGCACAGGTGTCAACTGGGTTCGGGGTGACCGGCCCCCGACCCCCCGGTTGCTGCGGCAAACCTTTGAATCGCTTGGCGCAACCTACATCAAACTGGGCCAGTTCATCGCCAGTTCCCCCACGTTTTTCCCGAAAGAGTACGTGGAAGAGTTCCAGTTTTGCCTGGATAAAACCCCGAACCTGCCTTTCGGTGTGATCAAAAAAATTATTCGCGACGAATTGGGCCGGCCGCTGGATCAGGTGTACTCGGACATTGATCCGGTTGCTCTGGCGTCTGCCTCGATCGCCCAGGTGCATGCGGCACGTCTGGTTACCGGCGAGGACGTGGTGATCAAGGTGCAGAAGCCGGGGGTGGAAAACATCCTGCTGACCGACCTGAATTTCCTGTATCTGTCGGCCCGGATTCTGGAAACCCTGGCTCCCAAATTGTCCTGGACTTCCCTCTCCGGCATCGTGGAGGAAATCCAGCGCACCATGATGGAGGAATGCGACTTCATCAAGGAAGCGAATAACCTGAAGGTGTTCCGGAATTTCCTGCACGATTCCCACAACGACGATGCAACCGTACCGCTGGTGTACGAGCATTGCAGTACCCGGCGGATCCTGACGATGGAGCGTTTCCACGGTGTCCCGCTGACGGATCTGGAGAGCATTCGCGGGTATGCCCGTGACCCGGAGCGGACGTTGATCACGGCCATGAACACCTGGTTTGCCAGTCTCACCCAGTGTGAGTTCTTCCATGCCGATGTGCACGCCGGCAATTTGATGGTGCTCAAGGACGGTCGGGTCGGTTTTATCGATTTCGGGATTGTCGGTCGGATCAAACCGGATACCTGGCAGGCCGTGAGTGATTTCATCTCGGCCGTGATGGTGGGCAATTTCGAAGGCATGGCGGATGCCATGATTCGCATCGGGGTCACCCACCAGACTGTTCAAGTTGATCAACTGGCGGGTGATCTTCGTCGGTTGTATCAGCAGATGGACAAGATGGTGCCGGACGAGATCCCCTACGAGGCGGACCAGGCAGAAGACGACGTCAATCACATTCTTATGGACATGGTGAAGATTGGCGAAGGCCATGGCCTGCATTTTCCGCGGGAATTTGCCTTGCTGCTGAAACAGTTCTTGTACTTTGACCGTTACGTGCACATCCTTGCGCCGGAAATGGACGTGTTCATGGACGAGCGCCTGAATATGCTTCACTGAGTGATGCCTCGCCTTCCGGGGCGTGCTTTTGTACACTAGGGCGGCGTTGCACCAAGGGTAACGCTGCCTTTTTTGTGGGCGTTTGAAAATATCCCCCACCCTCCCTCTCGAGTTCCCGTTTCTATGGCGCTAGTGAAACTCCAGACCCAGCACTTCCGTAATCTGTCGTCTGCGCCGGTAAGCTTCTCTCCTTCCTTTAACCTGCTGTACGGTGAAAATGGCAGTGGCAAGACCAGTGTGCTCGAGGCCATCGCGTATCTGGGGCTGGGACGGTCGTTTCGGGTCAGTCGGCACCAGGCAGTGGTAAGCCATGGCGAGCAGCGGTTCACGGTGTTTGGGGGGCTCGACCGAGGCCTGGATGGCGAACCCGGGCGTGACCGCAGTGGCATCGCCCATCGGGTCGGCATCGCCCGGGATGTAGGGCAGAAAGAGACGACCTTGCGCGTGGATGGGGAAAGTGTGAGAAGTCTTTCGTCGCTGGCCATGCACCTGCCTGTGTCGGTGATAGATCCCGGCGTCTTCGACATCGTGGCGGGTGGTCCGGGCAAGCGTCGGCAATTTCTGGACTGGGCAGTGTTCCACGTGGAACCTTCGTTCGCCGGGATTTGGCAACAGTGCCAGAGGGTCACATCACAGCGGAATCAAACGCTCAGAAATGGTAGACTAGACGAAGCACTGCTGCGGGTCTGGGATACTCAGTATACTGGCCTGAGCGAGCGGATCAGCGAAGCTCGGCAAACGACCTTTGACCGGTTCAAAACAGCCTTTGAAACGTTGGTCCGGGAAGTGGACGTGGGTTGGACACAGGGGCTGAAACTGGAGTTTTATCCCGGCTGGGATACCAGCCAGTCCTTGGTGGATATCCTGGCGAACCACCGGGAGCAGGAGCGGCGAATGGGGCACACCTTGTATGGCCCCAATCGCGCAGACATCCGCTTAAAATTTCAAGGCCGGCCCGTATCGGAAACGTTTTCCAGAGGCCAGCAGAAGACCCTTGTTATCTTGATGAAGATTGCCCAGGGCATGGTGCTGAGTGGACTGGGCAAGCAGGTGACCTTTTTGCTCGACGATATCAATGCCGAGCTGGATGTGGGGCATCGGGCCATGCTGGCCAGAAAATTACAGGCATTGCGTTGCCAGGTCTTTATAACCTCCATCGAACACCCGGAACCCGGAGTGTTGTGGCCGGCGGGCGATGCACCAGAGTACAGAATGTTCCACGTGGAACATGGCAAATTGACGGAAGAATAAAACCGGCCAGGGCCGGACCTGCGTTCGCTAAGTTTGGCGCCCAGGTCTCCTACACCGGTACACCCCTTCAGGAGTCTCTAATGAGCGAATCGAACTACAATTCCTCCAGTATCAAGGTCTTGAAAGGACTGGATGCGGTACGGAAACGGCCTGGCATGTACATCGGGGATACCGACGACGGCACAGGTTTGCATCACATGGTTTTTGAATTGGTGGACAACTCCATCGATGAGGCTCTGGCAGGCTACTGCTCCGAAATCGGTGTGATCATTCACCCGGATGAATCCGTTACCGTGAAGGATAACGGCCGGGGGATTCCGGTGGATATCCATGAAGAGGAAGGGGTCTCCGCCGCCGAAGTTATCATGACCGTGCTGCACGCCGGCGGTAAGTTCGATGACAACTCCTACAAGGTCTCAGGTGGTCTCCACGGTGTTGGTGTGTCGGTGGTAAACGCCCTCTCCTCCTCTCTTACCCTGACCATTCGCCGCGACAACAAGGTTTACGAACAAACCTACACCCACGGCGTGCCCAATGCGCCGTTGGCCGCGGTCGGTGAAACCGATGCCTCCGGCACCAAGGTTCATTTCATTCCGTCCTCGGAAACCTTCACTCACATTGAGTTCCATTACGACATCCTGGCCAAGCGCCTGCGCGAACTGGCGTTCCTGAACAGTGGTGTGCGCATCCGGCTGACCGACGAACGCAGCGGCAAGGAAGAGGTGTTCGAGTTCGAAGGGGGCCTGCGGGCCTTCGTCGAGCATTTGAACAGCAACAAGACGCCGATCAACCGGGTCTTTCACTTCACCCGTGAGCGTGAAGATGGCATCGTCGTTGAGGTTTCCATGCAGTGGAACGATGCTTTCCAGGAGAACATCTTCTGCTTCACCAACAACATTCCCCAGAGGGATGGTGGTACCCACCTTGCCGGCTTCCGGGCGGCCCTGACCCGCTCCCTGAACAATTACATTGAGCACGAAGGCCTGGGTAAGAAAGCCAAGGTCAGCACCTCCGGTGACGACGCCCGGGAAGGTTTGACCGCGATCATCAGTGTGAAGGTGCCGGATCCGAAGTTCTCCTCCCAGACCAAGGACAAGCTGGTTTCCTCGGAAGTGAAAACTGCGGTGGAACAGGAGTTGTACCAGAGCTTTGCCGACTACCTTCAGGAGCAGCCCAACGAGGCCAAGCTGATCGTCAACAAGATGATCGAGGCGGCCCGGGCCCGCGAGGCGGCCCGCAAGGCACGGGACATGACCCGTCGGAAAGGCGCCCTGGATATCGCCGGCCTGCCCGGCAAACTGGCGGACTGCCAGGAGAAAGATCCGGCCCTGTCCGAACTGTTCATTGTGGAGGGTGACTCGGCCGGCGGCAGTGCCAAGCAGGGCCGTGATCGCAAGACCCAGGCCATCCTGCCGCTGAAGGGTAAGATCCTGAACGTCGAGAAGGCGCGATTCGACAAGATGCTGTCGTCTGCGGAGGTGGGGACCCTGATCACCGCCCTCGGTTGCGGGATCGGCCGGGAGGAATTCAACCCGGACAAGCTTCGTTATCATTCCATCATCATCATGACGGACGCGGACGTTGACGGTTCCCACATCCGGACCCTGCTGCTGACGTTCCTGTTCCGCCAGATGCGGGAAATCATCGAGCGTGGCCACGTCTTCATCGCCATGCCGCCGCTGTACAAGGTCAAGCGCGGCAAGCAGGAGCAGTACCTGAAGGATGAGAAGGCCAAGGAAGCTTACCTGACCCAGACCGCTCTGGAAGGGGCCCAGCTGTTCGTCAATCCGGACGCGCCGGCTATCAAGGAGTCGGCCCTGGAGACCATGGTCAAGGATTACCAGGCGGTGATGGCGATGATTGATCGTCTGTCGCGGGCCTATCCGGCCAAGGTTCTGGAGCAGATGCTCGATAACGTCACCCTCAAGTCCGAGCACTTGAAGGACGAGGCCGCGGTAGCCCGCTGGGTAGCGCGCCTGGGCGAGGGTCTGACCCTGGATACCCGTACCGGCACCAAGTACACCTTCTCGGTTACCAAGGACCCGGAGCGGGATCTGTTCCTGCCCAAGGTCACCATCTATGTCCACGGAATGCCCCATGAGCACGTGTTCAATCACGAGTTCTTCGATTCTTCCTCCTACGCCGCCATCGCCCGCATGGGCGAAACCCTCGAGGGCCTGATCGAAGACGGTGCCTACATCCAGCGCGGCGAGCGCAAGCAGGCAGTGCTGTCCTTTGAAGGCGCGCTGGCGTGGCTGATGAAGGAAGCGCAGCGTGGCCTGAACATCCAGCGCTACAAGGGATTGGGCGAGATGAACCCTGAACAGCTATGGGAGACCACCATGGATCCGGAAACCCGCCGGATGATGAAGGTGACCATCGAGGACGCCTTTGCCGCGGACCAGATCTTCACCACGCTGATGGGTGACGACGTCGAGCCACGTCGGGTCTTTATCCAGACCAACGCGCTGGAAGTGACCAACCTGGACGTGTAACTCCCCGGCTGAACCAGCCATAAAAAAAGCGGCGCAGGACATTCATCCTCGCCGCTTTTTTTTTGCTCGGCCCTTGGTGTATTGAAAGTCCGATTCCGGGGGCGGTCAGCCCCCGGTTTGCTTGCCCGAGTTCCGCTTCTGCTTTTCTTTTTCCGCCAGATGAGGCGCCATGACTTCTTCCAGGGTATAGCCGGTCAACCGCCGGATGGTTCGCCAGAGGTAGTAGAAGATCAGCATCATCATAATCATCGACGGGATCGCGATCATCGGGTAGCTCACGAGCGTCATCCGGCCGAGTTCCTCGTTGAACGCTTCGGTCCCGGAGGGGCTGGTCACAATCCAGCGGGCAATCACATAGTTCATGATCGAGGAGAACAGGAAGGTACCGGCAAAAAAGTAGCTGGCCTTGAGCAGGCGCGCCTCGAACTCGTCAACCCTGCCCTTTTCCTCCAGTGACTCGTGGATCTTGTGCACATCCAGCACGTTGGGGTTGTAGAGCAGGGTTCGCACCAGCGGGTACCTGGTGCGGGTCGAGATCAGCACCGCCAGGCCAATGACCGCCGGCACCGCCGCCTCCTTGATCGCGAGCCAGCCCGCATCGAGTTCCAGCAGGCCGATGCCCCCGGTCAGGCCCACGCTGATCAGACCGAGCACCGCAATGAAGTTCTTCTTGCGGTAACGGACCAGCTCGAACAAGCCCCAGCCGAGGGGAAATGCCAGCCCGATAATCAGGGCGTTGACACTGCCAAGGTGCTCGTCGCCGCTGAATTTCATCAGGATTACGGAGGGAATCACAATGCTGACCAGCAAGTCGACCCACGGACGGGGCTTGTGGTCAGGGTGCGTCGGGGTAGTCGGAGAAGTCATAAATCAGCCTGGTTGATGAACTGCCGCAGGTCCGAACGTGCTGCTTGGAACGGGGTATGCCGGCAGTATACGACAATTCGGAGGGCTTCCGAAGGCATAAAAAAACCGGACCCAGGGGGTCCGGTTTTTATCAGGTCTGCTGGGCAGGGCCCGGCTCAGGCGCCTACTTCTTTCAGGCTTTCCTCAACAATCGCCAGACCTTCTTCCAGCACCGCATCTTCGATGGTGACCGGCATCAGGAAACGCAGGGTGTTGCCATACATACCGCAGCTCAGCAGGATCAGCCCTTTTTCCTTGGCCTTTTTGGTGACCGCCGCCGCCAGTTCGGGTTTGGGGATCCGGCTGTCCTTGCTTTCCACCAGCTCGAATGCCGCCATCGGGCCGAGGTTTCGGACGTTGTCCACATGCTCGAATTGCTCCTGCCACTGGCTAAACCGTTGCTGGAGTTTGTCGCCAAGACGCTGGGCCTTGCCCAGGATGTCTTCTTCCTCGAACACCTCGAACACAGCCAGGGCCGCGGCGCAGGCCGTCGGGCTACCGGTGTAGGTGCCGCCCAGGGAGTTGGGGCCGGACGCGTCCATATGCTTGTCGGTGCCGACAATGGCCGAGACCGGCATGCCGTCGGCCATGCTCTTCGCCATGGTCATCATGTCTGGCTCGACGCCACTATGTTCGATGGCAAACATCTTCCCGGTTCTGCCAAAGCCGCTCTGGACCTCGTCCACGATCATGAGGATCCCGTTCTCGTCGCAGATCTTGCGGATTTCCTTCAGGAAGCTGGCGGGTGCGGCGTAGAAACCGCCCTCGCCCAGGACCGGCTCGATGACGATGGCGGCGGTGTCCTTGCCCGGGGAATCGGCTTTCATGGCCATCTTCAGGCCACGGAGCGCTTCATCCTCGCTGACGCCGTGATACGGAACCGGATAGGGCGCACGAAACACCGTACCTGGCATCGGACCGAAATCCGTCTGGTAGGGCGCCGCCTTGCCGTTCATGGCCATGGTGTAGAAGGTCCGGCCATGGTAACCGCCGTCAAAACAGATCACGTTGGTACGGCCGGTGGCGGCGCGGGCGATCTTGATCGCGTTTTCCAGAGCCTCGGCACCGGAATTGGCGAGCATCACCTTGGCGTGACCACGCACCGGCACCACACCGCTGAGCTTCTCTGCCAGCTTGACGTAACCCTCATAGGGCATGACCGTCTGGCAGGTGTGCATCAGCTTGTCCAGCTGTGCCTTCACGGCTTCCACCACCTTTGGGTGGCGATGGCCGATGTTGAGTACACCGATGCCACCGGCAAAATCGATCATCCGCTTGCCATCCGCATCCCAGAGTTCTGCGTTGGTTGCGTGATCGGCAAACTGTTCATTGGGACTTGCTGCGCCCGCTGCAACATAGCGTTCTTTGAGTGCCTGCAATTCTTTATTGCTCACTTTGCCTTCTCCCTGAGTTCAGGTTCGAATCGTTCATTAAACAGTGTAAGGAGTACGGGCTGGAACCACAAACCGACCAACGTGGAGGTTGCTCAGGCTGAGGTCGCCTCGTCCCGGAATTGCAGCTTCGCCAGGCGCCGGTAGAGGTCGTTTGTCTGCATCAGCTCCTCGTGGCTGCCGACGGCCAGCAGCCGGCCCTGGTCGAGAACCGCGATCCGGTCGGCATCCCTTACCGTGGCCAGCCGGTGGGCTATCACCAGCGTGGTGCGACCTGCCGTTAACGCCGGCATGGCCCTTTGGATCAGGTGCTCACTCTCTGCATCCAGGGCGCTGGTGGCCTCATCCAGTAGCAGTATAGGCGCATTGGCCAGAAGCGCACGGGCAATCGCCAGCCGCTGCTTCTGGCCCCCTGACAACCCCAGACCCGCGTCCCCAAGCCGGGTGTCATACCCGAGGGGGAGGGCCCTAATGAATTCGTGGGCGTGGGCCACCCGGGCGGCCTGCATCACGTCTTCGAGACTGGCGTCGGGGCGTGCGTAGCGAATGTTGTCGGCCACTGTGCCATGGAACAGCGCGGGGTTTTGGGGAACCAGCGCAAAGCACCGGCGCAGGTCCGCCAACGACCAGGTACTGGTATCCACACCATCAATCAGAATGCGGCCCTGGTCGGGTTGGTAGAAGTGCAGCAAAAGGTCGAACAGGGTGGATTTGCCGGCGCCGGAGGGGCCCACCAACGCCAGGGTTTCCCCGGCTTCGACGGTCAATGAGAAATCCACCAGTGCCGGCAGTGCCTGACGCCCGGGATAATGCATGGTCAGTTCTTCGATTGCGATGGCGCCGTTCACCCGGTCGGGCAGGCTGCCGCCGCCTGTTGCTCGGCCGGCGAAGGCGGGCTCGGTTCTGAGCAGTTCGAATAGGCGTGCGGCGGAGCCGGCCGCACGCTGCAGTTCGCCGATCACCTCGCTGATGGCCCCGGCGGCAACACCGACCAGCAGGCTGTAGAACACGAATGCGGCCAGCTCGCCCGGCGAAATCCGGCCGTGGATCACGTCCAGGCCCCCGATCCAGAGCACGACGCCAACGGCACCCATCACCAGCGAGATCGCCAGGGTGGTCAGCCAGGCCCGCTGGCGGATGCGTTCCCGGGCAATGGCGAAGGCCTTCTCCGAGACCTCGGCGAAAAACCGCCGGTCGTGGGGCTGATGGTTAAAGGCCTGCACGGTCTTTATCTGGGTCAGGTTCTCACCCACATAGCTGCCCACATCGGCGACCCGATCCTGACTCAGGCGCGCCAGCTGTCGTACCCGCCGGCCGAAAAACAGGATTGGGGCAATCACCAGGGGAAAACCCAGCAGGATAATGCTGGCCAGTTTGGCGTTGGTAACAAACAGCAGGATCAGGCCCCCTGCGAGCATCAGCGCGTTGCGCAGGGCGATGGAGACGGTGGAGCCAATCACCGATTGCAGCACCGTGGTGTCGGCGGTGAACCGGGACTGGATTTCCAGGGCCCGGTTCTGTTCGAAAAATCCCGGGTGCAGGTCGATGAGGTGGTTAAAGACCTTCTTGCGGATGTCTGCCACCACCCGTTCCCCGATCCAGGACACCAGGTAGAAGCGGGCGAACGAGCCGAAGGCGAGCCCGAGCACCAGCACAAAAAACAGGCCAATGGCGCGGGCCAGCATGGCCGGCGATTCGGTCGCCAGCCCCTGGTCCACCAGGATTCGCAGCCCCTGCCCCAGACCCAGCGTGATACCAGCCGTGAGCACCAGAGCCACCAGGGCTCCGGCCACGGCCTTGCGATACGGGCCGATGAATTCGATTACCAGCTTCAGGGCCTGGCGATGACGGGTGTTGATGATCTGCCTCCTGGGTTCAACGTACATTCCGCCTCAACGAACCGGGCGGGTATTGCGGTACACTCTACTGCCGACGTTCATCATACGGCCCCTGCCGTTGCTTTGCCCTGTCAGACAAGGAATTTTCTGTGCGCGCCTACGCCGACAACGATTATCCCGCCCATCACAAACCGGACTGGAAAGTCATCGCCGGACTCTGGCCCTACCTCGCGGAGTTTCGCGGACGGGTGATCCTGGCCTTGGCACTGCTGGTGCTCGCCAAGGTCGCAACGGTGGCGACACCGGTGGCACTCAAGTACATCGTGGATTATCTCGACCAGGACCGCGGTGCTGAGCTGCTGCTGTGGATTCCGGTATTACTGGTGGTCGCCTATGGTTTGCTGCGATTTGGCGCCACCCTGTTCAGCGAGCTCCGGGACGCGGTGTTTGCCCGCGTTGCCGAACGCGCCATGCGCCGGGTATCGCTGCGGGTCTTCCGGCACCTGCATAACCGGGAGCTGGCGTTCCACCTCGATCGAAAGACCGGCGGGCTGGCTCGGGACATTGAACGGGGCACCAACGGCATCAGCTTCCTGCTGCGCTTCACACTGTTCAACATCGTCCCTACCCTGCTGGAGATCCTGATGGTCGCCGGCATTCTGCTGGTGGTGTTCAACGTCGGCTACGTCGTTGCCATCCTGGTATCGGTCGTGGTGTACGTGCTCTTTTCCATCCGGGTGACCGAATGGCGGACCCACTTTGTGCGCGAAGCCAATGCCCGGGACAACCAGTCCAACTCACGGGCGGTGGACAGTCTGCTCAACTACGAGACCGTCAAGTATTTCAACAACGAAGCCTTCGAGGCGGAGCTGTACGACCGCGACCTGCAGGACTGGGAGCAGGCGCGCCTGAAAAACCGTCTGTCACTGGCGGTGCTGAATGCCGGTCAGGCCCTGATCATCGGGGTGGCGCTGATTGTGATCATGGCCATGGCGGTACGCGAGGTGGCCAGCGGGGCTATCACGCTGGGCGATTTCACCATGATCAACGCCTATCTGCTCCAGCTGTTTATTCCCCTCAATGCACTCGGTTTCGTCTATCGCGAGATCCGCCAGGCCCTGGTCAATGTCGAGCGCCTGTTTGGTCTGCTTGGGGACAAGCCCGGCATCGAGGATGCGCCGGATGCAAAGCCCCTGGCGGTTACCGACGGGGAGGTGGTGTTCGATCACGTCCATTTTGCCTACCGGCCGGATCGGCCCATCCTGAACGACGTGAATTTCCGCATCCCCGCCGGCCACACCGTTGCGGTTGTCGGCGCCAGTGGCGCGGGCAAGTCCACCCTGGCGCGGTTGTTTTTCCGGTTCTTTGATGTGGATGCCGGCGCCATCCGCATTGACGGCCAGGATATCCGCACCGTCACCCAGGATAGCCTGCGCGCCGCGATTGGCGTGGTGCCCCAGGATACCGTTCTGTTCAACGACACCCTTTACCGTAACCTGGCCTATGGCCGGCCCGGCGCCACCGAAGCGGAGGTACATCAGGCCGCCCGCATGGCCCACCTGGAAAACTTTATCCACAGCCTCCCGGAAGGTTACGAGACCCGGGTTGGTGAACGCGGCCTGAAACTGTCCGGGGGCGAAAAACAACGGGTCGCCATTGCCCGGGTCATCCTGAAGAATCCACCACTGTTGATTCTGGACGAAGCGACCTCATCGCTGGATTCGCTCTCGGAACAGGCCATTCTCGGGGCGTTGCGAGAAGTCAGCCGGCAGCGGACAACCCTGGTGATTGCCCACCGCTTGTCCACCATCCGGGACGCCGATACCATCCTGGTGATGGATGGTGGCCGGATCGTCGAAAGCGGTCACCACAACGACCTGCTGGTGCGCCGGGGGCACTACGCCCGGCTCTGGGAGCAACAGCACCAGAGTGAGGTCGAGGCCGGCCCGGACGACCCCGGTACTACTGCTCGATAAGTCCCTGGGCCAGGCCTGAGGCCCGCACCACCTGCTGTTTTACGCTGTCTCGGAAGACCCCGGCGTCGCCGGTGATCAGGCTGAACCAGTTGCGGGCCCGGGTAATGCCGGTGTAGATCAACTCACGGGTCATCACCGGGCTGATCCGGTCCGGCAGCACCAGGCAGGTGTGGTTGAACTCCGACCCCTGGGATTTGTGAACGGTCATGGCGTACACGGTTTCTAGCTGTTGCAGCCGGCTGGGCGAGATCCAGCGGATGTCGTCAGTGCCGTCGGCGGCGGGAAAGGCGACTCGCAGGGTATGCGCCGGTCGCCCTTCGTCGTCCTGATCCCAGGGCACCGACAGGGTTATGCCGATGTCCCCGTTCATCAGGCCCAGGTTGTAGTCGTTGCCGGTCACCAGCACCGGTCGGCCCGAATACCAGCCTTCGGCCCTCGGAATCACTTTGTGGGCCAGCAGCTGGCGTGCCACCAGGTCGTTGATGCCCTCCACGCCCCAGGGGCCCTTGCGCAACGCACAGAGCACCTGGAAGTCCGAGAACGCCCTGAGCGTCTGCCGCGCCAGTTCATCCCAGGCGTCCCGTCCGCTTGCTTCGGTGAGGCTGTGATTGTTCAGCAACGACAGGTAGTGGCCATACCCCACCGGCGGCGGCAGTAGCTGTGAGTTCACCCGGCGCCCCTCCCCCCGGTTGCGGAAGGCGCCAGGGCTGCCCGAGATGGCATGGTCGGCGATTCGGGCCAGGGTTTCGTCCGTGGCCGGTCTCCGGGTGTCGCCGTTGAGCCAGATCACGTCGTCGAACCCCCCGTCGCGACACGCCGCGAGCATGGCCCCATCCAGGGCGTTGGTGTTGACCGCCTCTGCCAGTTTGCCAATGCCACTGCCGTCACCGAACCGGTAACTGGTGCGCAGCATGGCCACCGCCTGGTCCAGCCGTTGACCCACGGGATCCAGCAGCTCGTCCGGCAGGGTACCGCCGACGACCGAGGCCAGCCAGCCGGCGGTATCCGGTGTGTAATGGGCCGCCGTTGCACGCTGGCAGAGTTCACCCAGCACCGCGCCGGCGTCCACCGACGCCAGCTGGTCCTTGTCGCCGAGCAGGATCAACTGGGCAGTCGACGGCAGGGCCTCGAACACCGAAGCCATCAGATCAACGTCCACCATCGACGCCTCGTCGATCACCAGGATATCCACCAGCAGCGGGTTGTCCCGGTTGTGGCGGAACCGGCGGGTATCGGGCCGGCTGCCGAGCAATCGGTGCAAGGTGGTCACCCGGGTCGGAATATCGTCAAGTGTGACCTGACCGGGAAGCCGGTCCAGCGGCAGTCGGCTGGTGGCGTCGCCGATGGATTGGTTCAGGCGGGCGGCGGCTTTTCCGGTCGGGGCGGCCAGCCGGATCCGGTATTTCCGTCCGTTGCGTTGAGCAGACTGGCTGGCGACGGCCTGCAGGGCCGCAAGCAGGTTGACCACCGTGGTCGTCTTGCCGGTGCCGGGCCCACCGGTGATCACGGCAAACCGGTTTCGGGCGGCCAGCGCACAGGCGAGCTTCTGGAAGTCCACCCCGGGCCGACTGCCAAACAGGACTTCCAGGGCCTCTGCCAGGGTGGCTGTGGCTTCGGAATCGGGATCGGCCAGCGGTGACGTCAGCGCCAGCCGGGCGTGGATACCGTCGGCAATCTGCCGCTCGTACTGCCAGAGCCGGCGCAGGTACAGGCGAGTGCCGCTCAGCACCAAGGGGGTAGTCAGTGAGCCATCACTTACCGCGGAAGACTCTGCCAACGCCTCCAGGCAATCATTCAGGCTGGTTCGGCTGAGGACCTCACCCGGCGCCGGAGGCGCGGCGGTGGTCGCGTCCTCGTCGGTGCCGACCGGGTCCGCCTCGTCCGGCGGCAGCGCCAGGGTGGCGTCGGCATCCTGCAACAGGTTGGCGAGATCCACGCAGACGTGGCCCCGACCTACCTGGTGGGACACCAGCGCGGCGAGCAGGAGCACCAGCGGCGGGGCCGGTTCGCCCTGCTCTTCCGACAGGGTCCGGATCAGCCGGGCAAAGCCGACGTCCAGTGGCCGTAGCCAGTCCCGTTGCTGCCATTGGTCGAGCAAATGGTCCATGGTCTCGGCGCGGGAGAACAGGTGCCGGGTATCAATGGCGGATGCGGTCGGCTGCCGGGGTTCGGTATCCAGGTCCAGCGCGAACTGCTGGTCGGAATGGCGGGTTCTGCTCATGCGGCGGCCTCCCCGGTTCCGTGCTGACCGTCGAACAGCGCGTCCAGCCGCTCAATCAGGTCTCTGGGTGGTTTGTCCGTGAACGTACCGACACTGGCCGCCCGGTAGCCTCGAAGGAACAGGTAGACGGCGCCACCGACGTGGCGATCGTAATCGTAGTCCGGCAGCCTTGCCTTCAACAGCCGGTGTAGTGCCAACAGGTAGAGCACATACTGAAGGTCGTAGCGCTTGTCCAGGATCGCTTCGCCCATGGCCTGGTCGGTGTAGGCCTGGTCGTCCTCGCCCAGGGTATTGGATTTGTAGTCCAGCACGTAATACTGCCCATGGTGCTCGAACACCAGGTCGATAAAGCCCTTGAGCATGCCGTTGAACCGGCCGGGTTCGGCCTGGGGCCGGTCGGCCCCGTTCAGGGTGCGTTCCTTCACCAGGCAGTCCAGGGTCCGGATGCTGACGTTTCGGCTTTCGAACCAGAATTCCAGCTCCGGTCGCAGTTGGGTCAGGTCGGCAAGACTCGCTCGCTCGGACGATCCCCGCTGCAGCGGCAAAGGTTGCCGAATCAGGCCCAGCAGCCAGCGCTCGAGCGGTGTCACCCAGTCGCTCCAGCCGCGCGTAACGCAGCGTCGGGTCAGGTAGTCCCGCAACAGCGACGGGTTATCCACAATGCTCTGAAACCCCTGCTGGCTGCACCACTCCAGCACGTCATGCAGGAAGGTCCCGGGGCCGGCTCCCCGGGGAAACTGGTGATGATCCCCCGCGGCCCCGGTTTCCGGGACGGTTTCGTCCCGGGCCTGGGCGCTTTCTTCCAGAAGGTTTTGGGTCTCGGCGTCTTCGACCTCGCCGGTAAAGACAATGCCGGTTCCGGTCATCCCGGTGTACTCAATGGAGGAGTAACTGGCTATCCACCAGTCTTCCCTCGCCTCCCGGCCGGAAACCAGGGCAGGACCCAGGGCTTCCGGTTCGGGCTGGTGGTAGCAGGTATCGGTCGATTCCGGCATCGGGGTCACGGTAATGGCCGCCTCGCCCCGAGCCAGCGGCTCCAGGCATCCGGCCACCGCCGGCTGGCCACCGCTGTCGCCAACGGCCTGGCCCGTCACCAGATAGCCCAGTCCGCTCCGGGACCATTGATCGATGGCGGCCACTCCGACCCAGGTGGAAAACCGGGCCCGGGTCAGGGCCACGTACAATTTTCGGATATCCTCGCCCAGCCGCTCCCGGTCAGCCTGGGCGATGTCAGCCGGAGTCGGGTCGAAAACCGTGACCAGCTGGCCACCGGCATCGTGGTAGCGCACCCAGGCCTGGTTGTCGCTCTGGGCCCGGAACGAGGTACCGAAGGGCAGGAACACCAGTGGGTACTCCAGACCCTTGGATTTGTGCACGGTAATGACCTGCACCAGTCCGGCGTCGCTTTCCAGGCGCAGGGTGCGATGCTCGTCCTCGTCGTCCGCGGCCCGCAGGATCTGGGTGAAGTGGTGGACCAGGGCGTGTTCGCCGTCCAGTTGCAGGCTGTCCTGCTGCAGCAGCTCGGCAATGTGGAGGATGTCGGTCAGACGCCGCTCGCCATCCGGCCGCTGCAACAAACGCCCGGGCACGTCGAAATCCATCAGGAAGCTGCGCAGCATCGGCAGCACCCCCTGGTTCTGCCACTGCTGCTGATAGCCCATGAAGCGTTCGATTTCCCGCTCCAGCGCGATCTCATCGGTCAGCAGCCGGTTCAGGGACTGCCAGGATTGGGCCAGCGTCGGGGTTGCCAGGGCCGCCCGGGCCAGGCCGAGCTGGCGTGGTTCGGCAAAGGCCCGGAGCCAGCACAGCACTTCGGCCGCCTCGGGCGAGGTCAGTACCGAGTCCCGGTCAGACAGGTAGACACTCTTGATCCGCCGTTCGCCCAGGGCCTGACGCACGGCGCTGGCCTCTGTGCGGTTGTTGACCAGGATGGCGATGTCGCCGGGCGTGACCGGCTGCACATCCGCCGGATCGCCGGTCAGGGCAAAGCCGGCCCGGCCCTGTTGGCCCAGGGTCAGCAACTGGGCGATCTCACTGGCGCAGGTCTCGGCCAGATCGGCCGTCGCCGCCCCCTTGGCGAGGCTCCGCGCTTTGCCGCCGGCCGTGTCGTCGCTGTCCAGGGTCCAGAACGTCAGGCTGGGTCGGACCTCGCCGTCAACCGCCCAGAGCCGCTTGGTGCCGTTGGCGTCCACGCCCTGGAATGGCAACGGTGAGGTATCACCCTGGCCAAACAGGAAGGCGCCGTCGCGGCTGGTCTGGTCGGCGTACCCGAAAATCCGGTTTACGGCCCTGACCATCGGCTCGGCCGAGCGGAAATTGCGGCCCAGGGTATAGGTACGCTCACGGGCGCCTTGGCGAGCTTCCAGATAGGTGTAGATATCGGCCCCCCGGAAGCCGTAGATGGCCTGCTTGGGATCCCCGATCATCAACAGGCAGGTGTGCGGATCGTTCTCCGCGACCCGATATATGCGATTGAAGATGCGGTACTGGACCGGATCCGTATCCTGGAATTCGTCGATCAGGGCCACCGGGAACTGCCGGCGAATGGTGGCGGCGAGCTGGTCGCCCCGGGGGCCGTGCAGGGCGTCGTCGAGCCGGGTCAGCAGATCGTCGAAGCCCATTTCCGAGCGTTGCTGTTTCTCGGCTTCCAGGCGCTGGGCAATCCAGCCGGTGGCGTGTCTGAGAATGTCGGCTTCGGCGCTGTGCAGGTTCTGGCTGAAGGCGATCAGCTCGGCGATGGCGTCGAAGGCCGGGTGCTCGGGCGCCGGCTGGTCGCCCTTGAGTTTGGCGGGCAGCACTGCCGGTGTCTGATTCTGGAAGCCCGCCTTGTCCAGGCCGTCCGGATAGAGGGCATCGGAGGCCTGCCAGGCCAGCAGGGTGTCCCAGGCCGCGACCATGGGTTTCTTGCTGCCGCCGTGCAGGCGTTTGCTCTGGTGCAGGGTATCCAGAAGCGCCAGCACTTCGTCCTTCCAGTGTGCCCAGGGGTAGGCTTTCAGTTCCCGGGCACGGTCAAGGCGCCGGCGCTGGATCGCCTCAATGGCGCCGGTGACGTCGCCGTCCGGTGTTCCCAGGCTGTTGGCGTCGGGGATCAGGTTGCGCACGGCCTGGCGCAGGTCGGCCGGAGTGCTCCAGTGACCCAGCGCTTCCTCCATGAGATGGCTCGGGAGGGGGTAGATAAACGTGCGCCAGTAATCCCGGACCACGTCGTCGAGCAGATCGCTCTGGTCGGTTTCCAGGGTCAGCTTGAACAGGCTGCCACTGTCGAAGGCGTGCTCGCTGAGCATGCGGTTGCACCAGGCGTGAATGGTGGACACCGCCGCCTCGTCCATCCACTCGGCGGCCAGCAGCAGCTTCTTGCGGCACTCCGGCCAGCTGGCCGGCTCCGGATAGCTGTGATCCCGCAACTGGTAAATCAGGGCGGTTTCCGGTGAGGCTGCCGCACTGTCCCCCGAGCCCGAAAACACCTCGGCGGCCTGGGTCAGCCGGGTCCGGATACGGTCCCGCAGTTCCTTGGTGGCGGCATCGGTGAAGGTCACCACCAGCAGGTTGGGTGGCAACATGCCCTGGGCCAGCGGGCTGCCTTCCGGTTGCTGGTGACCCAGTACCAGACGCACGTACAGGATGGCAATGGTGAAGGTCTTGCCGGTCCCGGCGCTGGCTTCAATCAGGGTGCTGCCGTTCAGGGGCAGGGCTAGCGGATCCAGGTTCGGATTGCGATTGGTCATCTCGTTACTCCTGCCAGGGCCTCGATGGCGGCCGCCGCGGTGGTGTCCTGTTCGGCTTCCCAGAGGGGGACATACAGCGCGTGCAGCAGTGCTTCGAATTCGTCGCTGGCGAACAGGTCGGCCGGGGATTCAAAGGCGCCCCGCAGGTAGCCGGTGTCCCGGTCGAGGGCATTAGCGTAGGCCTGCCCGGCATCGGCGATGGCCCGGTCGTGATCACCCCGGTATTTCTTGCTCTGGTAGAAACTGTAGATCCACGCGAAGCCGGCGTCGCATTGCAGGGGCAGGACGCGGGTGGTGGCCTCCATCCAGCGGGCCAGGATGGTATCCAGGTGACCCCGCGCCACATCCGGCGGCAGCGGCGAGAAGTGGAATTGCCTGCCCTCCTCCTTGGCCAGGACCAGGGTTTTGAAGGACTGCCCGGTGAGCTGGCCGGCCAGGTGCCGGATCCAGTCCGGCAGCAGGTTGGCGTAGCGTACCCGTCGACCACCGGCCGAGCCCGACAGCAGGCTCGACCGGGCAATAACCAGGCGGCACAGGTCGCCCCGGTCATTGGCGCGTAGCCCGTCGACCAGATCCACCAGCTCAACGGCCCCGGTGTCGTTGCTGTACCGGTAGTCAAGGACCCGGGGCTCCGCCAGGGCCTCGGGCCAGTCGGCCAGGGTGGCCCGGTAGCGTTCGAACAGGTCCGGCAGCCGGCCCGACAGCTCCGAACGCAACCGGTGTTCGGTGACGCCCATGCCGAGATCGCCGCGCCGGGCCATCCGGTCCAGCGTGTGCTCGAGTCGGTCGTACAGTTCGTCCTCCGAGGCGGCCTTCAGCACGCTTTCCTGGATCAGTTCGTTGTCCAGGCGCCAGCGATCCAGGCCGCTCAGATCGAAGTTCTCGTTGTCCGTGTCGGCCTCTTCCACCGCCTCGAACCGAACCTGGAGCCGGCGCTGATAAAAGGTGTCGACGGGTTTTTTCAGGAACTGCGCCAGGTCATTGAGGCTGATGGGTTCCTCCGGTGCCTGGTAAGGCAGCGGCGCTTGTGTCGCCGACGGCGCCTCCTCGGTGTGGGCGCTGCGCCACTCACGTTCGTAGGTGAACAGACTGCGTGTCCGGAGAACCTCCGCAACCGGCTTCGGAGGACTGTCGGCCCCGTTGTGTTGGCCATTGGTCGGCGGGAAGTAGGCCCGGCTGAACGGCTGCAGCGGGTGCTCCGTGGTCAGGGCCCGGGTGACCGGGGTCCGGTCGCTGTCGGGTAACTGCCAGAGGTCGTCGAGGTGATCCCGAAGCTGCCCGACCAGAACCGATGGCGGCCGCTCGGAGTCATCGCGGATGCTGCGGCCGACCCAGCTGATATAGAGCTGCTCCCGGGCCGACAGCAGGGCCTCGAGGAACAGGTAGCGGTCGTCCTCCCGGCGGGACCGGTCACCCGGACGGTAGTCCTCCGCCATCAAATCGAAGTCCACCGGCGGCCGCGACCGGGGGTAATCGCCGTCGTTCATGCCCAGCAGGCACACCCGGCGAAAGGGAATCGCGCGCATGGGCATCAGGGTGGCAAAGTTCACCTTGCCGGCGAGGAACCGCTGATTCAGGCCGCCCTCATCCAGGCCCTGCAGCAGCACGTCCTTGACGATGTTCAGGGGTAGGCACTGGTGATCAAGACCTGCGGCAAGGGCGTCGTCCAGCCACTGCTCCAGCTGTCGGCGGAACCGGTTCAGCAGCAAAAGATCGGTGCCTTCCAGCTGTTCGAAAAACTGCCCCAGCATCTGCGAGAACAGGGTCTCCCATCCCGTCGGTGAGCGCGGCTCCTGCAGTTCCTGCCAGAGCGTCTCGAGCTGGTGCACAAACTCGTTCAGCCGACCGGCCAGGCTCGCCTGCAGGCCGCCAATCTCGCCATAGGGCTGGACCCCTGCCCAGGGCTCCTCGTCACCCATGCCGTAGCCCAGCAACATCGACCGCAGTCCCGCCTGCCAGGTGTTGCGGTCCAGATTCCCGGGCAAGGCCAGACTTTCCCGGTGCTGGCCGTGCAGGCCCCAGCGGATATTGGCGCCCTCAACCCAGCGCCGGGCGAGGGGAATCTCTTCCTCGGTAATGCCGAAGCGGTCACGGATGCCGGGTACTTCCAGCAGGCTCACGATTTCACTCACGGCGAACCGGCTGCGTGGCAACGACATCAGGGTTTCCAGGGCAATCAGCACCGGCTCGTGATGGCGTTGGCCCTGGTCCGAGATGGTGTAGGGAATGTGGCGTTTGCGACCGGCCTGGTAGTGCCCGAACACGGCCTGGATGTGAGGGGCGTAGACATTGATGTCCGGCACCATGACGATGATGTCCCGAGGACGCAGGCCCGGATCGGCGTTGAAGGCCGCCAGCAGCTGGTCGTGCAGGATTTCCACTTCCCGCTGGGGGCTGTGGGCGTCGTGGAAGACCAGGCTGTGGTCCTGTGTCAGGTTCACCTCGCGCTGCTCGTTGCGGATGTCCTGCAGCGGGGTCAGGTTGTAGATGTCGTTCTGGAGTTGGTGCAGCAGACGGGGGCTGGCCGCCTCGCCATGTTCGGAAAAGATGTCGATCTTCTGGTCCGGGGTCCGGAACCGGTCACGGTACTCGTCCGGATTGTCGAATTCGTCCAGCAGCCGGATGTAGTCCCGGCCCTGCTTGCCCCAGGCCGCCAGCAGCGGATTGGCGTGCTGGTGCAGCTGGTCCGGATCGCCGATCTGCGACAGCGCCGGGTGGGCGACCCCGCGCTTGCGTTCGGCCTTGAGCAGCTCCCGGTCACTGATGATGTCGGCCCAGTAGAACTGACAGGGGTTGTGCACGCACAGCACCACCTGACTGAACCGGCTGAGCACGGACAGGGCCTCGAGCGCCTGGCGCGGCAGGGAGGAGACTCCGAACACCACGATGCGTTTGGGCAGCCGGGCCGGGTTGGCCGGGGACGTCGCGGACTGCCCCAGTGCCATGAACCGGGTGTGGATCTGGGAGCGGCTGGTGTGGGCGTCGGCACCGATGTCCTCGACCAGGCGCCGCCACAGCACGGGCTGCCAGCGTCGTTCCTCGTCCAGCGGCTTCTCCTCGTTGCGGGCGGTGATCACCACATCCCGGCCCTGCTCCCAGGCACTGAGCCAGTCCGCCCGGAACACCTGATACTGGTCGAACAGGTCGGCCACCTTCTCGGCCAGCTGGAAATCCCGCAGGTCCGGATCGGAGCCCTCGAGAAATCGGGCCAGGGGGGTGAACACCGAGTCCTCACCGACGAGTTCCGGCAACAGCCGGTACAGGCGCCAGACCAGCCGGCGCTTGTCGAACGGCGACTGCTCCGGAACATCCCCCGCCGGCAACACCGCCCGGTAGGCCTGCCAGATAAACCGGGCGGGAAACAGGAAATCCATGCCGGCGGCAATACCAAGCCCACCGATGTCGCCGTCCTCCGAGCGCTTCTCGGCCAGTGCCAGTTTCAGCCACTGGGCAATGCCGTTGCTCTGGACCAGAAAGGTCTCGCTTTCCAGGGGGGGCAGCGGCGTCTGCTGGCACAGGAACACCACGGCCCGTCGCAGGTCTTCCAGGTGATTGGCGTGGATGGCGTGAAAGCCGGGTTCGATGGCGGCGTGCTCGGCCATGGGGATCCTTGTCGGGTGATCAGTTCAATCCTGATGCCACAGGTTACCGCATGTGGCGCGAGATTCAGACTGCCATTTCGGGTGGCCAAATTTTAACCAAAAAGGCATCCGTCCCCCCGCAAAGGGCGTAAGCTGTAACAGGGGTTATTGAGGAGGGTTCCTCTCATGAAAACCAGATTGTTCTGCACCCGGCCCGTTCGGCCGCTTGTGATTGTGCTTGCCGCCCTGGCTGTCGTGACGTCGGTATCGCTGCGGGCCGAGGACAAGGATACTGCCATTCGCAACGCCATCCTTCTGCAGATCGAGGCCTTTGCCAACGACGATGACGAGGCCGCCTGGACCATTGCGTCCGAGGGCATCAAACGGCGTTTCGGTTCGTCCGATGTGTTCCTGAGCATGGTCCGGGAAGCCTACCCGGCCGTCCATCGCGCCAGCACCATCGAGTTTGCGGAACGGGTTCCCCACGGTCCGTTCGAGATTCAGGTTGTCCGGTTGCAAGGCCCCGAGGGCAAGCGCTGGGATGCCTATTACCGGATGGTACTGATCGAGGGCGAATGGAAAGTGGCCGGCGTTCGGGTACAGCCTGCCGAAATGGGGATTTGAGCGATCGCGCCGGTCGTCGTAGAGTTGGGGGCCGGTTAACCCTCAGCGTCAAGGTCGCCCAGATCCCCTATGAGCACACAGCCCCAGGACTCACGGCCCCAGACCGCGGATCTTGAGAACCCCCTGTACTACCTGGAAAACATGGAAACCGTCCTGCGCTGGGTCACCACCCACCACCGTGACCTGTTGCTGACGACCGAATACGCCCGCCTGATTGGCTTTTTCGACCTGTCCCGGTCCGCACGGGCACTGCTCACCCGGATGGTGATGCGCGCCGGTGAGCTGTTTCGAGCCGACAAACTGCGGTACCCAGAGCTGACCGTACCCGAAGCCGAGGCCCTGGCAGAACTGGCCGACCGGGGCTGGCTGGAGAGCGAGCCGAGGCTGGGCCTGGATGACCTGTTCCGGCTCTATACCCTGGCGGAACTGAGGCCGGTCTTTGCCGACGAGCTGGCGCGCCTGGGACTGCCGAAAACCCTGCCCAAGGCCCGGCTGCGCGAGGCGGTGCAACCGGACTTTGCCGGCGTCCTGCCGGTGGCGGAGTGGCTGGGCCACGACCGGGCACCGGTGGTCCGGGTTCGGCACATGGCCCTGTTCGACCGCACGCGACTGATGTTCTTTGGCAACCTGCGCCAGAGCTGGTCCGATTTCGTGCTGGTGGAACTCGGGCACCAACGCTACGAACAGGTGTCCCTGGCGCCGGACTCCCGGGCGTTCCACCGGCGCGAGGATGTGGACTGCTACCTGGCGATGCACGACTGCCGACAACGGCTGGACGAGGGCGTTCCGGCCGACGCAGTCTGGGCCGATGTGCCCGCTGCGTCGGACAATCCCTGGCTGACCAGCCGCCGGGACCGGTTGCTGTTGGAGCTGGGCCGACAGGCCGAACGCCAGGGTGACCGGGATCTCGCCCTCGAGGCGCTCGCCTCCAGCGGCCATCGTGAAGCCCGGCTGAAACGGTTGCGGCTGCTCGAACGCATGAAGCGCTTCGACGAAGCCTGGGACCTGGCCCGGGACTGGCAGACCGGGGAATTGAGCGACGCCGAGGCCCAGGGCCTGGGCCGAATCCTGAAGCGGCTAGCGTCCCGGATGGGAGCGACAATTCCCCGGGTCACCCCGGCACCACCGATACAGGAGTTCACCCGCACCCTGGTACCGCCGTCGTCCGGCTCGGTGGAAATGGCGGCGCGGGACGACCTGAGCCGGGAGGACGCGCCGGCGTTCTACGTGGAGAACACCCTGATCAACGGACTATTCGGCCTTTTGTGCTGGCAAACCATCTTCCAGGCCATCCCCGGGGCGTTTTTCCATCCGTTTCATGTCGGCCCGGCGGACCTCACCCGGGAGGATTTCGTCGCCCGCCGCCAGTCGTCGTTCGACCGATGCTTTGCACTGCTGGAAGACGGTGGCTATCGCCGGGTCATCCGGGACAACTTTGCGGATAAGCAGGGGGTTGCCAACCCGTTCGTGATCTGGCCGGTACTGACCGAGGAACTGCTGACCCTGGCCCTGGACTGCATTCCCGCCCGGGATCTTCGCGTGTTGTTCGAGCGCCTGCTGCTGAACATCCGGGAACACCGCAGCGGGTTCCCGGACCTGATCCAGTTTTTTCCCGATGCACCGGATGCCGGCCGTCGTTACCGGATGATTGAGGTCAAAGGCCCGGGGGATCGGTTACAGGACCACCAGCTTCGGTGGCTGGCATTTTTCGCCAGTAACGACATTGCAGCCAGCGTCTGTTACGTGCGCTGGCAATCCGATGGAGAGTGCGGGTGAAGGTTGCGGTTCGTACCCTGTGTGAGTTTGCCGCCCGCCACGGTGACCTGGACTTTCGCTACACCCCGGCACCCAGTTCCGACGAGGGCATTGCCGGTCACCAGGCGATCCAGGCCCGACGTGGGTATGGCTATAAAAGCGAATACTTACTTACCGGGGAGTGTCTGGGGTTACAGCTTTCCGGGCGAGCCGACGGCTATCATCCGCATCGCGGCCGGCTGGAAGAGATCAAGACCCACCGGGGCGATCTGTCCCGCATCCGGGAACACCAGCGGGGACTGCACCGGGCCCAGTTACGGGCCTACGGTGCGTTGCTCTGTCGTCAGGAGAATCTGAAGAAACTGGAACTGACCCTGGTGTATTACGACACCGGCAAGGACAAGGAGACGCCGGTGACTGAAACCGCCACAGCGGTGCAACTCTGGCAGGAACTGGAAGCCCTGTGTGCTCAGTTCCGGGCCTGGGCGGAGCAGGAGGAGCATCATCGGGAACTGCGGGACGCACGCCTCTCCGGCCTGCGGTTTCCGTTTCCGGATTTCCGGCCGCGCCAGCGCCGGTTGGCCGAAACCGTCTATAAGAATGCCATGAACGCCGGCACACTGTTGCTGGAAGCGCCCACCGGCCTGGGCAAAACCCTGGGGACCCTGTTTCCGTCACTGATGGCGATGGCAAGTGCAGGCCAGGATCGGCTGTACTACCTCACCTGTCGCAACACCGCCCGGCAGCTGGCGGTCGATGCCATCGAGCGCCTGCGGGTGGCTCAGGAAAACCCGGGACACTGGCCGTTGCGGACCCTCGAACTGGTGTCCAAGGACGACGCCTGTGAGCATCCGGACAAGGCCTGCCACGGTGATTCCTGCCCTCTCGCGAAGGGGTTCTTCGATCGCCTGCCGGACGCCCGGGCGGAAGCGGTTCAGACCGGCGCCACCCTGACCCGGGAGGCGTTGGCGCGAATCGCTGCCGGGCATGGCATCTGTCCCTACTTCCTGGCGCAGGAGATGGCACGCTGGAGCGATGTGGTGGTGGGCGACGTTAACCGGATGTTCGACCAGTCTGCCCTGCTCCATGGCCTGATCCGCCAGAACCATTGGCAGGCGGCCGTGCTGCTGGATGAGGCCCACAATCTGGTGGACCGGGCCCGGGGTATGTACTCGGTGCGCCTGGACCAGCAGCGCCTGCTGCGGATTCGGAAAACCGCGCCAAGGGTCCTGAAACCGCACCTGGACCGGACGGCCAGGGCCTGGCAAGGCGTTATCCGGGACCATGGGGAGGGAGGCGACACGCCGGTGTTCCTCGACAGCCTGCCGTTGGCGCTGGTCGGCAGTCTGCTCGGGCTGGTCTCGGCATTGACCGACTTTCTGGCCGACAACCCGCCGGACCTGGCGCTGCAGGAACTGCTGTTCGAATCGGTGGCGTTCATGAAACTGGCGGATTCTTTTGGCGATCATTCCCTGTGCGAGTTCCGGCGCACCGGCCGGGGCCGGGCCAGCGTGACCATTCAGAACCTGGTGCCGGCGGATTTCCTGCGCGAGCGGTTTGCGGCCGCCCGTTCGGTACTGCTGTTTTCGGCGACCCTCAGCCCCGGGGTCTATTACCGGGACCTGTTGGGCCTGCCCGAGGACAGTCGGTTTACCTCGCTGCCCAGCCCGTTCACCGCTAATCAACTACAGGTGCATTTTACCCCGCGGATCAGTACCCGACAGGCGCACCGGCACGCCTCGGCCCAACCCATTGCCGAACTCATTGCCCAGCAGTTCCGGCAGCGACCGGGTCACTATCTGGCGTTCTTCAGCAGTTTCAAATACCTGAACGAGGTAAGCGAGGTGCTTGCCCGGGAGGCACCGGAGGTGCCGCAACGGTCTCAGAAGCCGGGCATGAGCCCACAACAACGCGTTGAGTTTCTGGCGGAGTTCCGGGAAGGCACTGGCAGCGTCGCGTTTGCGGTTCTGGGAGGGGTATTCAGCGAAGGCATTGATTTGCCCGGGAACCAGTTGATCGGGGCTTTTGTCGCCACCCTAGGCCTGCCCCCGTTTGATGCCTGGCATGAGATTCTCAAGGACCGACTGGAGGAGCGCTTTGGTGCCGGCTACGACTACACCTACCTGATCCCTGGGTTGCAGAAAGTGGCCCAGGCGGCGGGCCGGGTGATCCGTACACCGGAGGACGAGGGTGTGATCTGGCTGATCGACGACCGGTTCCTCAAGCCACCGGTGCGGAATCTGCTCCCCGGCTGGTGGTTTGAGGCGCCGAGCGTTCCTTCAACGACCGGTTGATGGTCACCAGCTGTGCCGGCCCTTCGGGGGCGTCAATCGCGGCCAGCGCCTGATCGAGCGCGGCGGCGGCGATTGCTTCGTGGTTCTGCGGCAGGGAATTGACCGGCGCCGGCAGGAAGTCCAGCAGACGGTCATCGCCGAAGGTGGCGAGTTTCAAGTTCCCGGGCAAGCCGCCGGGCTGTTCCAGCAGCACATCCAGCACCCCCTGCAACAGCGTGTAGGAGGCCGTGACCAGGGCATCCGGCAACCCGGTCTCGGTCAGCAGCGCCCGCATCAGGGTGGCGCCGGTCTCGCGATCGTAGCGGGCACCACTTTGCACCAGCACGTGACAGCCGGCCCGGCGTGCCGCCGCCTCGAATCCGGCCCGGCGCTCCCGGGTCATGGCGATTTCCGGCACCGCATCCAGCCAGGCCACGGTGCCTGTGTCGTCGCCCAGAACCGACCGGGTCAGGGTGTCCGCCGCGCTCTGGTTGTCACTGACCACACAGCGGATGACGCCCGGCGACTGGGCCCGGTCAACCGCCACCACCGGCAGGCCATTGGCTTGCAGTTCCGGATAGAAGGGGTCGTCCGCGCCAAGCGCGCTTGCCACGATCAGGGCATCACAGCGTCGCGCCTTCAGGGCCCGGGCCAGGGATTTTTCCGTTGCCGGGTCGTCATCGGAACCGGCGATCAGCAGCTGGTAGCCGTGGCTCCGGGCGCGCTGTTCCAGCAGCTTGGCCAGCCGGGCGTAACTGGTGTTCTCCAGGTCCGGCAGAATAAAACCGAGGGTTTTGCTGGCGCCACCGCGCAGGGCCGCCGCCTGGGCATCCACCTGGAAATGGTGGGCGCGGGCAATGGCCAGGACCTTGTCAATGGTGTCCGGTTTGATGCGCCGGGCCACGCCCTGACCGTTCATGACATAGCTGGCGGTGGTTCTCGACACCCCGGCCAGCCGGGCAAGTTCAGCGAGTGTCATGGGTTGCTTCCCTGTTCAAGGATTGCTTGATTTCTGAGCATATCTGATCCATCATCGATTTTAAGCATGCTGACACGATTCAGCAACTATAAACCACGGAACACCACAACAACAAAGCGAGGCAAACACCCATGCTGACGCTGACCGCCAACGACATACGACTCGGGGCTACCGCCAGTGACTGGCAGGATGCCCTGACCCAGGCTGGCCGGGACCTGGAAACGGCCGGCCGAACCTCTTCCGCTTACCTGGCTGGCATGAACGCCCGTGAACAGCAGTCGTCCACCGTGCTGGGCAACGGCATCGCCATTCCCCACGGCACGCCGGAAAGTCGGGAGGCGGTCCTGGAGACCGGCATCCGGATTCTTCAGTTCCCCGACGGGGTCACCTGGCACGACGGCGCCCGGGTGCATGTCCTGGTGGCAATCGCGGCCCAGTCCGACGAGCATCTGGATATCCTTCGTCATCTGACCCGGGTGTTGGATAAGCCGGGGCTGGCGGAAAAGCTGGCGCAAGCCGGGAATGCCGGTGAACTGGTGGCGCTGCTCTCCAAACCGCCGGTGGTGGCCAAGTGCGACGGCGATACCCTGTGCCTGGGTATCGAGGCCACGACGGCGCAGGAGCTGGCGCTGGCGGCGGCGGCCCGGCTCCAGCGATTGCGCTGTATCGACGCCGATTTTCTGACCGAGATCATAACCCAGCCGCCGGTGGCCCTGGGGCGGGGCTTCTGGTTGGTCCATCACACTCTGGGGGCCCACCGTCCGGCGCTGTCGCTGGCGACGCCAAAAAAACCGGGGCCGGAGCTCCAGGGCGTATTCTGTCTGGCCGGTCCGGGTGACGAGTGCCACGAACTTCTGGAGCGCATGGATAACTTCCTGGCGGGCGATGGCGGCATTGATGGCCTGGGCATTGATGCCCTGCTGGCACGACTTTCCGGCGAAGCGTCGGATGCGGTCACCGCCAACGTCACCCTGCTGAACACCCACGGCCTGCATGCGCGGCCGGCAAAACAGCTGGTTCAGGAGGCCCGTCGTCACAACGCCAGTATCCGGGTGCGTCTGCGGGAAGGCGATGGCAGTGCCGTCTCGGCCACCAGCCTGACCCGGGTCATTGGCTTGGGGGCCCGCCGTGGCCAGACCCTGGTGCTGTCGGCCACCGGCGATGAAGCGCAACAGGCGGTGACGGCATTGACCCGGGCCATCTCCGAAGGCCTTGGTGAACAGGTTTCGCCCCTGCGTGAGGGTGCCCCGAACCTGGCCGAGGCCGGTGCAACCGACCCTGAGCCGCTGGTGGACGACGAACCTCTCAAGGCTGTTGCGGCATCGCCAGGACTTGCCCTGGCTCCGGCGTTCGTGATGCGTCAGCCCCGACTGACGTACCTGGAAACCGCTGCGGATGCCGAAGCCGAAATTCAGCGCCTGAACCGTGCCATCGACGAATCGGATGGCCAGCTCCGGACCCTGATCCGTCAGGCGGAAGGGGGCGAGGCGGCACCCATACTGTCTGTGCACGTGGAAATGCTGCAGGACGAGGACCTGTACCAGGCCACCCTGGAAGCGATCAACGAGGGCGCCTCGGCCGAAGCCGGCTGGTGGCGGGCCATCGACACTGCAGCGAAGGGCCAGGAGGCCCTGGCCGATCGGCTGCTGGCCGAGCGCGCGGCGGACCTGCGGGATGTTGGGCGCCGGGTGCTGGCCAATCTCTGCGGTGTGGCCATGCCGACGCCGCCGGACACCCCCTATGTGCTGGTGGCCGAAGATCTCGGTCCGTCCGATGTCGCCCGGCTGGATACTTCCCGGGTCCGGGGGCTGGTGACGGCCCGTGGTGGTGCCACCTCCCACAGCGCGATTCTGGCCCGGGCGCTGGGTCTGCCCGCCGTGGTGGGTGCCGGCGAGGCGGTGCTGGCGATCGCCGAGGGCGCCGAACTGGTGGTGGACGGCGAGCGTGGCTGCCTGGTGCCGAATCCGGGCAGTGAACGCCGGGAACGGGTCCTCCGGCGCATCGATCAGTTGGAATCCCTTCAGGCCGCCGCCTACGACCACCGTCATCGGCCGGCCACGACCCGGGACGGGCACTCCATCGAAGTGTGCGCCAACCTGGGTAATACGGCCCATACCCCGGATGCCGTGGAACGAGGTGCCGATGGCATCGGCCTGTTGCGGACCGAGTTCATTTTCATGGCGCATCCGGAGGCGCCGGATCTCGACACCCAGGTCTGGGAGTACCGGCACGCCTTCGATGCCCTGAACGGTCTGCCCCTGGTGGCCCGCACCCTGGACGTGGGTGGCGACAAGCCGTTGGACTACTGGCCCCTGCCCCAGGAGGACAACCCGTTTCTGGGCCTGCGGGGTATCCGGTTATCGCTGACCCGGCCGGAAATCCTGGAAACTCAGGTCCGGGCCCTGTTGACGGCTGCCGGGGACCGGCCGCTGCGCATCATGTTTCCCATGGTGAAGGATCTGGAAGAGTTCCGGGCCGCCCGGGAGATTGTGAAGCGGGTGCAGGCGGAAGTGGCTGCCGCGGATGTGCAGGTGGGCGTGATGATTGAAGTGCCGTCCTGCGCCCTGCTGGCCGGAACCCTGGCGCCGGAAGTGGACTTCTTCTCCATCGGCACCAACGACCTGACCCAATACACCCTGGCCATTGACCGCGGGCATGGCCAGCTCTCCGCCGAATCCGATGCCCTGCATCCGGCGGTGCTGCGATTGATCCAGATGACGGTGGAGGCCGCCCACGCCCACCAGCGCTGGGTCGGCGTCTGTGGCGAGTTGGCCTCGGATCCCCAGGCGATTCCGGTTCTGGTTGGTCTGGCAGTGGATGAACTGTCGGTGACCAGCCGCCGGGTACCCCTGGTCAAGGCCTGTATTCGCGAGCTCACCCTGGACGAGGCCCGGGCCCAGGCAGAACTGGCATTGACCAAGGCCTCTGCTGCCGAGGTTCGCGATGCCCTGGAGTCGTTCTGATGGCCCGGATAATGACCATTACCCTGAACCCTGCACTCGATCTGAACGCGGACCTTCAGACCCTGACGCCCGGCCAGGTGAACCGGACCACCGCCACCAGCCTGGATGCCGCCGGCAAGGGGCTCAATGTGGCCCGCGTGCTGGCACGCCTGGGCCACCGGGTTACTGTGACCGGATTGCTGGGTGAGGACAATGCTGCGCCGTTTGAGCGGCTGTTTGCGGATGCCGGACTGGACGACAGTTTCGTCCGGATTCCGGGCGAGAATCGCATCAACATCAAGATCGCCGAACAGGGTGGCCGGGTCACCGACCTCAACGGAGCCGGGTTCCAGATACCCGCCGATGCCCTGAAGTGCCTGGAGTTCCGGCTGGCGCCCCTGATCCCGGAGCATGATGTCATTGTGATTGGCGGAAGCCTTCCGGCCAACATGCCTCCGTCGGCGGTGGCGGAGCTGGTCACCATGGTCCGGCAGGCGGGCAAGCCGGTTTGGCTCGATACCAGCGGGGAGGCTCTTGTCCATGGTCTGGCGGCGACGCCTGACGCCATCAAGCCCAACCTCGAGGAACTGTCGGCCTGGGCCGGTCGCGCGCTGACGTCCCGCCGTGAGGTCGCTGACGTGGCGGCCCGGCTTCAGGCTCAGGGCATAACGCAGGTGATTGTCTCCCTGGGCCCGGACGGGGTGCTCTGGTTCGGGCCCGAGGGCCGTTACCGCTCCCTGCCGCCGCCGGTCTCCGTACTGAGCACCGTCTGCGCCGGCGACACCCTGCTGGCCGGCATGCTTCACGGCCAGTTGCTGCCTGGAGAGCAGCGCAACCCGACCCAGCGCCTGCAGTTTGCCACCGCCCTGTCCGCCGAGTGCGTGCGCCATGCAGGTGTGGGCGATCCGGCGGCGCCTGATTTCACCACCTTGCTCGACAACACCCGGGTGTACCCCTGGCCCGGGGATAACAACCATGGGGAGATGCCGTTATGAACCTGATTATTGTGACTTCCTGCCCTCAGGGGTTCGCCACCTGTTTCCTGGCGGCCCGGACCCTGGAACGGGCCGCCCACCAGCGCGGCTGGCAGGTCACCACCGATGTCCGGGGTCCCGGTGGCCAGTCGCCGAATCCCCCCGGGGACTCGGCGATTGCCGCGGCCGATCTGGTGATCGCCGCGCTGGGCGTCCCGGTTGGGCTGGACGCCTATGCCGGGAAACCCCTGTACCAGATTCCCGTTACCGCGGCCTTGCCGGATCCGGCCGCCGTGCTTGATGCCGCCGAACAGCAGGCCAGCCCGTGGTCGCCGGATGACGCGCCCGTGGTATCCGGAACTGATGGCGGCAGCGACGGCCCCGCCCCTGGAGTCCGAAACATTGTCGCGGTGACCGCCTGCCCGACCGGCGTGGCCCACACGTTCATGGCAGCAGAGGCACTGACGGCCGCGGCCGAAGCGGCCGGTCATTGTATCCGGGTGGAAACCCAGGGCTCCGTGGGGGCCCAGGACCCGCTGACCGAGCAGGAGATTGCCGCGGCCGATGTGGTTATCCTGGCCTGTGACATTGAGGTGGACCCTGGCCGTTTTGCCGGCAAGCGGGTCTGGCGGACCTCAACCGGAGCAGCCCTGAAAAAGCCGGCGGACACGGTGCGTCAGGCCCTGGCCGATGCGACGCTCCTGGACGTTGGCCAGCAAAAGGCGGCCAGCGCCGGTGGTGAGAACCGGGGTCCGTACAAGCACTTGCTGACCGGGGTGTCGTTCATGTTGCCCATGGTGGTGGCCGGTGGTCTCCTGATTGCCCTGTCGTTTGTTTTTGGCATCGAGGCGTTTCAGGAGCAGGGCACACTGGCGGCGGCGCTGATGCAGATTGGCGGCGGTACCGCCTTCAAGCTGATGATTCCGTTACTGGCCGGGTACATTGCCTGGTCCATTGCCGACCGCCCCGGTCTGGCGCCCGGAATGATCGGAGGGTTCCTGGCCGGGGAACTGGGGGCCGGCTTTCTTGGCGGGATTGTGGCCGGTTTCCTGGCCGGTTACGTCGCGCGTTTCATCAGCCAGAAATTGCCATTACCCGAAAGTGTGGAGTCGCTGAAGCCGATCCTGATCATTCCCCTGTTCGCCAGCCTGGTGACCGGCCTGGGCATGATTTACGTGATCGGAGAACCCATGGCCGCAATCATGGGGGCGTTGACCGGGTTCCTGGAGAGCATGGGTACCACCAACGCCATCCTGCTGGGCGGGATCCTCGGTGCCATGATGTGTTTCGACCTGGGTGGGCCGGTGAACAAGGCTGCCTACACCTTCGGGGTTGGCTTGCTGTCCGAAGGCAGCGGTGGCTCGGCGCCCATGGCGGCGATCATGGCGGCAGGCATGGTGCCGGCGATCGGTATGGGGGTGGCGTCCTTCGTTGCCCGCCGGAAGTTTGCCGAGGCCGAGCGTCAGGCCGGCCGCGCCTCGTTCGTGCTGGGCCTGTGTTTTATTTCGGAGGGCGCCATTCCGTTCATGGCCAAGGACCCCTTACGGGTGATTCCGGTGTGCATGGTGGGCGGTGCAATCACCGGCGCGCTGTCCATGCTGTTTTCGGTCAAGCTGATGGCGCCACATGGCGGCCTGTTTGTGCTGGCGATTCCCCACGCGGTCAGCGCCGTGCTGCCCTACCTCATCGCGATTGCGGTCGGATCACTGGTGATTGGTTTTGGCTACGCCCTGGTCAAGGTGGGCAAGGCCGAGGTGGTGCCGGCGGTCACCTGAGGTGGCCCCGGGTAACCGGTAATGGCAAATGGCCCTCGACAGAGGGCCTTTTGCGTTACCCGAAGTGGAAGAACGCCAGCTTGTTGCCGTCCGGATCCTTCACGTAGGCCCCGTAAAACTGATCGGGAATCCGCTGCCCCGGCTCACCGTCGCAGCTGGCTCCGAGTTCAATGGCCTTGCGGTAATGGGCATCCACGGCCTCTTTGGAACCGGGATTGATCGCCACCATGTTGCCGTTGCCGGGGTGATTGGGCTCTTTGTTGAAGGGCTCGCACACCGCCAGCATGGGGGTGCCCATGCTCTTGCCGATGAAGGCAATCCGGCCCATGTCCAGCAGGACTCTGGCGTCCAGGTCGGCGAGCAGGTCCGAGTAGAATGCCTTCGCCTTGTTCATATCACTGACACCGATGGTGACGTATCCGATCATAGTGCTTGCTCCGTTTGAGGTTGGGGTTCTGGCATAAATACGGGCAGTTTCCTGCCGGGATCAATGGGTGTGGTTCATTTGTCTTCGGCACCGCTGACCACCACCCGGTTCCGTCCGGCCCGCTTGGCCTGGTACAGCGACTGGTCGCACATCGCCAGCAGGTCGCGCACGGACGGAACGTTGGTCGACCAGCTGACCACACCGGCACTGAGGGTAACACTGAAGGACTCCCCCTCGTCACTGACGAACGCCAGGGATTCCATGCCGGTCCGGAGGGCTTCCGCCACATGCCGGGCATCGCCCAGGGTGGTGTTGGGCATCAGCACGATGAATTCCTCGCCTCCGGTCCGGGCCACGATGTCGGCCTTCCGGGTGCGGGATTCGATCAGTTGGGCAATTGTCTGAAGCACGCTGTCGCCCATGGGATGGCCCCAGGAATCGTTGATGGCCTTGAAGAAATCGATATCCAGGGAGACAAGCGAGAAAGTGTGGCCGTAGCGCTCGGTCTCGGCGGCCAGTTCTTCCAGTTTCCGGAGCATGTACCGGCGGTTGTACAGGCCGGTGAGTTCGTCGGTAATGGATAGCTGTTCCAGTTCCAGCTCCAGAAGTTTGCGGTCGTCGATGTCCGTGATCACGCCGTGCCAGGTAATGCTGCCATCGATATCCCGCTCCGGTCGCGACACCCCTCGAAGCCAGCGTATCCGGTCACCTTGCACGATACGGAAGTCGCACACCCACTGACACAGGGTTTGGGCGGACTCGCCGATGGATGCCTGAAGCCGTGGCAGATCGTCCGGGTGGATCGGGTCGAACATCAGGTTGGGATTGGCCCTGGCGTCTTCCGCGGAAACGCCATAGAAGTCCTCGGTCTTCTGGCTCAGGTACGGGAAGTGAAAACTGCCATCCGGTTCCATCACGAAGGTGTAAATGACGCCCGGCAGCGATTCGGCCAGTTTCTGGAGCTGGTGTTGACTGACCTTCTCATCGGTCACATCCAGATGGGTACCCATCAGCCATCGGCCACCGAGATCGTCGTGGTCGGTAAGCAGGGTGCCCCGGGTATGGATGTACCGCCATTCGCCGCTCCGGTGCATCATCCGGACCACACACTCGTACAGCGGATCCTCGCCATTAAGATACCGGGCCAAGGCCTGGTGGGCGGCCTGAACATCGTCGGCATGACACAGCCGTTCCCAGGTCTGGAAGGAGACCGGTGACAGCTCGTCGAGGGTGTAACCCAGCATGGAAGCCCAGCGGTCGTTGAAGATGATCTCCCCGGTGTCCAGATTGAACTCCCAGGTACCTGCTCCGGTGCCTTCCAGGATGGCTTTCAATCGGGTTTCCGCGGATAGCTGCATGGGTTCCTCTACCTCATGGGTGCTTGCCTAGCTAGTTAAGCACATGCGGCGGCCCCCGTGAATCAGCTTTGGCCCCGCCCATCCCTCTGCCGGGGACCGGCCTGTTCCGGAACCTCGGTCATGACAAACCGGTCTGTTGGGACTATTTTGAAAACATTGCACTGGAGTCCAACGTTCCGGACCAACTGGTCCGGGTCTCCTGGGTTCACCAGAAGGGAATTGCGGTGACCGACAACACAGTTCTACGTCTCAAGAGCATCGCCATCCTGACCATGGTCATTGCAGGTGTAACTGGCTGTGCCCTGCCCGCCATGTCCGAACGCACGGAAAGCGCAGCACTCCCGATCCAGCAGACCGAAGATACCCGGCTGGGGCGGGCCATTGCCCCGGCGCTGGCAGAGCACGGCGACAAAAGCGGGATCGTGACCCTGGCGGATCCCTACGATGCCTTCGCCGCCCGCGTCCTGCTGGCGGAAGGGGCCGATGCCTCGCTGGACGTGCAGTACTACATCTGGCGTTATGACATCAGCGGCCGGTTGTTGCTCAATGCCTTGTACCGGGCCGCCCAGCGGGGTGTCCGGGTCCGGCTGTTGCTCGACGACAACGGCATTGCCGACCTGGATCAGCCCCTGTCTGCATTGGATGGCCACCCGAACATTGAAGTGCGTTTGTTCAATCCTTTCCCCACGCGCAGTGCCAAATGGCTGGGTTACCTGAGCGATTTCTCGCGCCTGAATCACCGAATGCACAACAAATCCTTCACGGCGGATAACCAGGCCGCCATCATCGGCGGTCGAAACGTCGCGGATGAGTATTTCGGAGCCGGGTACGGGGCGCTGTTTGCCGACCTGGACATTCTCGCCATTGGCCCCGTGGTTGATGATCTCTCTGCGGATTTTGACAGGTATTGGTCCAGTGCGTCGGCGTACCCGGCCGAGTTGCTGTTGCCGGACGTGGAAATGGAGGAACTCACGAAGCTCATTGAGTCGGCCCAGGCGCTGGAGCAGAGCCCGGAGGCGACTGCATACGTGCGCTCGGTGGCGGACTCGGGTTTCATGTCCAGGCTCTTCGAAGGCAATCTGCGCTTTACCTGGGCGCCGGTGACCATGGTGAGTGATGATCCCGCCAAGGCCCTGGGCGATAGCGATGATGACAAGCTGATGAGCCGGCAGCTGGTCCAGGCGCTGGGCGAGCCCACTTCTTCCTTTACCCTGGTATCACCCTACTTCATACCCGGGAAAGCGGGGTTAGCGTTGTTTCGTGACCTCGAAAGCAAGGGGGTCGAGGTACGGGTACTGACCAATTCCCTCGAAGCCAACGACGTGGCCCTGGTTCATGCGGGCTATGCGAAGTACCGGAAACCCCTGTTGGAAGCGGGGGTCGAACTGTTCGAGATGCGTAAGCTGGATGAAGGCAAATCCCTGGAACGGGGCCTGCAGTCGGGCCTGTCGGGAAGCTCCTCTTCCAGCCTTCATGCCAAGACTTTTGCCGTGGATGGCGACACCCTGTTTGTTGGCTCTTTCAATTTCGATCCGCGCTCCACCCACCTCAATACCGAATTGGGATTCATCATCGAAAGCCGAGAGCTGGCGGGCATGCTGGATACCCTATTTGACGAACAGGTCGCGTCAGTTGCCTACGAGGTGGTGCTGGATGATGACGGCGATCTTCAGTGGATCGAGCGTAATGGCGATGAGGTCGTCCGCCACAGTCATGATCCGGAGGCCGGGGCGTTCAAACGGGGGATGGTGTTTGTGTTTTCTTTGTTGCCTATCGAGGGGCTTCTGTAACGAAGTAAAGGCAAAACGGGAAAATGGTCGGCGTGGCAGGATTCGAACCTGCGACCCCTTCGTCCCGAACGAAGTGCGCTACCAAGCTGCGCCACACGCCGATCAACGGCCGGTATTATACGGATTCACTCTGGTTTTACCAGCCCTCGGCCGACAAAAGCGCATCCGTAAAAGCGCTGAGATTATCGTAGATCGTGACCCGCGCGCCGGGTATGGGTCGGGCGTCCAGGTGCCGCTCCGTCTCTTTTCCGTTGCCGCTACGTACCAGCACAGGTTGGCAGCCCCCGGCGAAACCGGCCTCCAGGTCCTTCCGGCTGTCCCCCACCATAATGGCACCCTGGAGCGACGTCAGGTGGAAATGGGAACGGATCTGCTCCAGTAGGCCGGTCAGGGGCTTGCGACAGTCACAGTGATCGTCCGGGTGGTGGGGGCAGTAAGCGATGAAATCAATGCAGCCCCCGGCCGCCTCGACCATCCGCTCAAGCTTCTCGTGCATGGCATCCAGCTCGTCGGTGTCGTAGTAGCCCCGGGCGATGCCGGACTGGTTGGTGGCAATGGCGACCCGGTGGCCGGCGCTGCAAAGCCGTGCCACCGCGTCAATGCTGCCGGGAATGGGGTGCCATTCATCTGCAGAGCAGATGTAGTTGCCATCGTACTCATTGATGACCCCGTCCCGGTCGAGGATGATCAGCATCGTTTCCCGTTCGCCCCTGCCTCTCTTAACTCACTGTCAGCCGGCGGTCGGCAGCAGCGAAATGTCTGCGACCCGGAGGAACAGGTTGCGCAGCCGGTTCAGCAGAGCCAGACGGTTGTTGCGGATGGCCTCGTCCTCGGCCATCACCATGACCTCGTCGAAGAAGTTATCCACCGGCTCCCGCAAGCTGGCCAGCGAACTCAGAGCGCTGGCATAGTCGCCCTGCTCGAACAGCGGCAGCACTTTCCGGGCCTGCTGATCGACCCGGTCTGCCAGCGTCTGTTCGGCGGGGTCCTGCAGCAAAGCGGTATCCACGGTTTCACCGATCTGATCGCCGCCCTGTTTGGTCAGGATGTTGGACACCCGCTTGTTGGCGCCGGCCAGGGCCCGGGCCTCGGGCAGCTGGCGGAAGGCCTCGACCGCCTTGACGCGCTGGTCGAAGTCGAGCGGACGGGTCGGACGGCGGGCATGCACGGCCAGGTAGACTTCGGCACCGATGCCCTGCTCATCGTAGTGGGCCCGGAAGCGCTCGAGCATGTAATCCACCACAGTGCTGGCGGTGTTCTGCTCGGTCAGCACCGTGAAGTTCTCCTCGGCCCACTGGCAGCAGGTCTGCAGGTCCAGCGGCAGCTCCCGTTCAACGATGATGCGCAGCACGCCCAGGGACGCGCGGCGCAGCGCAAACGGATCCCGGGTACCGGATGGCGGCTGGTTGATGCCGAACAGGCCGACCAGGGAGTCGATCCGGTCAGCAATGGCGACCGCACAGCCGGTCAGGGTGGTTGGCAGGTCATCACCGGCAAAGCGGGGCATGTACTGTTCGTTCAACGCCTTGGCAACGTCCGCGGCTTCGCCGTCGTTCGCCGCGTAGTACTGGCCCATGATGCCCTGCAGGTCGGTGAACTCCAGCACCATCTCGGTGACCAGATCGGTCTTGGCCAGCATGGCGGCACGTTCGGCCAGGGCCGGATCGCTGCCGATGGCATCCGCAATTTTCTTTGCGAGGGCGGCCACCCGGACCGACTTGTCATAGATGCTGCCCAGCTTTTCCTGGAATACGATGGGCTTGAGCTGGTCGATACGGTCTTCCAGCCGGGTCTTGCGATCGGTTTCGTAGAAAAACGCGGCATCCGACAGGCGTGGACGAATCACTTTCTCGTTCCCGGAGATAACCTGGGACGGGTCCTTGCTATCGATGTTTGCCACGGTGATGAACAGCGGCAGCATCTCGCCGTCGGCGGCCACCACGTGGAAGTATTTCTGATGTTCCTTCATGGAGGAAATCAGTGCTTCCGCAGGAACCTCCAGGAAGCGTTCCTCGAAGCGCCCCATCAATGGTACTGGCCATTCGTTCAGGGCGGTGACTTCGTCGAGCAAGTCGTCGTCAATCACGGCCTTGCCGCCGGCCTCGCGCTCGGCCAGCTCGGCCACGCCGGCCCGGATCAGCTCCCGGCGCTCGGCGAAATCGGCAATGACAAAGCCTTCCTGCTTGAGCACCACCTCGTAATCGCCGGGGGTCGGCACGATCAGGGCTTTCGGGCAGTGGAAGCGATGGCCGCGGGTCTTGTTGCCGGGCGCCAGGCCCATGATCGGCGCATCAATGACTTTGTTGCCGAACAGCATGACGACCCAGTGCACCGGGCGGACAAACTCGGTCCGGTGTGCGCCCCAGCGCATGCGCTTTGGGATGGGCAGCGCCGCCAGTGACTGTTCGACCAGTTCCGGCATCAGTTCGACGGTGGGTTTGCCCTTTTCGACGGTCCGGTAGACCACCCACGCGCCCTTGTCGGTTTCCAGGGTGTCGAGCTGGTCCGGGGTGACGCCCAGCGAAGTGGCAAAGCCCGTCAGTGCGCGGGTCGGGTTGCCGGCATCATCGAAGGCGGCTTTCACCGCCGGGCCGCGTTTCTCGACGGGCTTGTCCGGTTGGGCGTCGGACAGATCCCGAACCCGGACCGCCAGACGACGGGGCGCGGCAAAGGCTTCAACCTTGCCGAACTCGATGCCGGCGTCTTCCAGGCCCCGGGCAATGCCCTGGGTGAACGCATCAGACAGCGGCTTGAGCGCTTTCGGGGGCAGTTCTTCGGTGCCCAGTTCGACCAGAAAATCCTGTGTTGCCATGGTTATGCGTTCCCCTGTTCCTGCTGTGCCTTCTTCGCTTTTTTGCCTTTCTTGCCGTTGGCCTTGTCATCGGCGGCGTCCGCCGCGGCCAGTACTTCCTCACGCAGGGCCTCGGGCGCCAGCGGGAAGCGGAGTTTGCGGCGGCTGTCGAAGTAGGCCTGGGCCACGGCCCTTGCCAGGGTACGTACCCGCAGGATGAATCGCTGGCGCTCGGTCACCGAGATGGCGTGGCGGGCGTCCAGCAGGTTAAACGTATGGGAGGCCTTGAGCACTTGCTCGTAGGCCGGCAGGGCGAGGCCAGCGTCGATTAGCCGGGAGCTCTCGCGCTCATGAACATCGAAGCTGTGGAACAGGAAGTCGGTGTCCGCGTGCTCAAAGTTGTAGGTGGACATCTCTACTTCCTGCTGATGGAAGACGTCGCCGTAGGTGACCACGCCGTCCGGACCTTCGGTCCAGATCAGGTCGTAGACACTGTCCACGCCCTGCAGGTACATGGCGATCCGCTCAAGACCGTAGGTGAGCTCGCCGGTTACCGGATAGCATTCGATACCGCCGACCTGCTGGAAGTAGGTGAACTGGGTCACTTCCATGCCATTTAGCCAGATCTCCCAGCCCAGGCCCCAGGCGCCCAGAGTCGGGGATTCCCAGTTGTCTTCCACAAACCGGATGTCGTGGACCAGCGGGTCCAGGCCCAGGGCCTTCAGCGACTCGAGGTAGAGTTCCTGGATGTTGTCCGGGGACGGCTTCAGCACCACCTGAAACTGGTAGTAATGCTGGAGGCGGTTCGGGTTTTCGCCGTAGCGGCCATCAGTGGGGCGACGACTGGGCTGGACGTACGCGGCATTCCAGGTTTCCGGCCCGATGGCTCGCAGGAAGGTCGCCGGGTGAAACGTACCGGCACCCACTTCCATGTCCAGTGGCTGGAGTACCACGCAGCCGTGCTGCGCCCAGAAATTCTGCAGAGCCAGGATCAGGCCCTGAAAGGTCCTGATGTCCGGAGCGGTATTTTTCGTTGCCTTGTCTGTCACGACGTTTGCCTACTGATCGGTCTGAGTGTGGCGCCCCGATTCCGCCGGGGCACTCTGAAAAAAGGCGCATTATACGCTTGCCAAAGCGGTATTTCTAAGAGGAGTTCACTGCGTTGATTTTGAACTAGAAGAACGTCAGCCCCACCTGGAACAGTTTTTCCACATCCCGGATCCGGGATTTGTCCACCAGGAACAGGATCACGTGGTCATCGGGCTGGACCCGGAGGTGATCGTGGGCGATCAGGACTTCGTTGTGCCGCACGATGGCACCAATGGTGGTCCCCTCCGGCAGGTTGATTTCATCCAGTCGCTTGCCGACCACCTTGGAGGAGCGGTGGTCGCCGTGGGCGATGGCTTCAATGGCCTCCGCAGCGCCCCGGCGCAGGGAGTGAACGTTCACCACGTCGCCCCGGCGCACGTGTGTCAGCAGGCTGCCGATGGTGGTTTGCTGGGGCGAGATGGCCACGTCGATGTCGCCACCCTGGATCAGGTCCACGTAGTCCGGGTTGTTGATCAGCGTGAGCACCTTGCGCGCGCCAAGCCGCTTGGCCAGCAGTGAGGCCATGATGTTGGCCTCGTCGTCGTTGGTGACGGCGCAGAACACGTCGGTGTTCTCGATGTTCTCTTCCAGCAGGATGTCCTTGTTGGCAGCGTTGCCCTCCAGCACCACTGTCTTGCGCAGGTTTTCCGACAGCATCACGCAGCGCTCGTGGTTCCGCTCAAGGAGCTTGACCTGGTACCGGTTCTCCAGCGTGTGCGCCAGGCGCTGGCCGATGTTGCCGCCGCCACAGATGAAAATGCGCTTGTAGTTCTTGACCAGGGGCTGCAATTCGCTCATGACCGACCGGATGTGGTCGGACGCGGCGATGAAGAACACTTCGTCGCCATCCTCGATCACCGTGTCGCCCTGGGGCATGATCGCCCGGTCCTTCCGGAAGATGGCTGCCACCCGGGTGTCGATACGGGGCATGTGGGTGCGCAGGTACGACAACTCATGGCCGACCAGCGGTCCACCCTTCATGGCCCGGATCGCCACGAGCCGGGTCAGGCCCTTGGAGAACTCGAGCACCTGCAGAGCGCCTGGGTTTTCGATCAGGCGGGTGATGTGCTTGGTAACCAGGTGTTCCGGGCTGATGAGGACGTCAATGGGGAAGCCGCGCAGACTGTCGAGGTCTTTCTTCCGGTCCCTCTGGTAGAACAGATCCGATTTTGCGAGGTAGGCGTTGGCCCGAACCCGGCAGATGGTGGTCGGGGTCTTGTACAGAAGCTTGGCGACCTGGCACGCCACCATGTTGGTTTCGTCGCTGCTGGTGACGGCAATCAGCATGTCGGCGTCTTCCGCCCCGGCCTGCCGGAGCGACGTCGGATACGACGCCTCGCCCTGGACCGTCCGGATGTCGAGCCGGTCCTGCAACTCGCGTAGCCGGGCACCGTCACTGTCGATAATGGTGATGTCGTTGGCTTCGTTCGCCAGGTTTTCGGCCAGTGTGCCACCCACCTGGCCGGCACCGAGGATCATGATCTTCATGCTTCGGGTTTCTCCAGTACGGCGTAGAAGAAGCCGTCATGGCTGTTCGGATCGGGGAGCAGCTGCCGCCCCGCGCCCATATCCCGTCCCCATGAAACCTCCGGTTCCACGAGCACGGCGGTGTCCTGCTGTTTACGGAATCGCTGGATTATACGGTGGTTTTCCTGGGGGAACACCGAACAGGTCGCATACACCAGCCGCCCGCCGGGTTTGAGGATAGACCACATGGCCTCCAGCAGGCCAAGTTGAATTCCGGCCAGGGGCACGATATCTGTTTCCCGACGCAGCAGCTTAATGTCTGGGTGGCGCCGGATGACGCCGCTGGCACTGCAGGGCACGTCGAGCAGAATCCGGTCGAAAGCGTTGCCATCCCACCACTGGTCAATGTCCGCGGCGTCGGCCTGGATCAGCGTGGCCTCAAGATCCAGCCGGTCGAGGTTCTCCTGCACCCGTGGCAGGCGTGCGGCCGATTCGTCGATCGCCACCACTTCGGCCAGATCGCCGCAGGCTTCCAGAATGGCGCAGGTCTTGCCGCCGGGCGCGGCGCAGGCATCCAGCACCCGCTGGCCCGGGGCCAGATCCAGCAGCGTCGTACACAGCTGGGCGGCTTCGTCCTGGACGCTGACGGCGCCATCGGCAAACCAGGGCAGGTGCTCCACGGGTACCGGCTGATCCAGCTGGATACCGCAGGGCGCATACCGGGTGGGTGCAGCTTGAATACCCGCCTCGGCCAGCAGGGCCAGGTAGCGCTCGCGGGTGAAGCGGAGGGCGTTGACCCGCAGCGTCATGGGGGCCTGGGCGTTGTTGGCATCGAGAATCCGTTGCCAGTCATCCGGCCAGTTGTGGCGCAGTTTCTCCACCATCCAGGCCGGATGGCTGAACCGGTCCGCGTCGTTGGCCGGCGCCGGGGCCCCTTCCCTTTCGGCGGCCCGCAGCACCCCATTGACCAGACCGGTGAGGTGCGGCTTGTCCAGTGCCCGGCAGGCTTCCACGGTCTCATTGAGAATCGCGTAGGTGGCGTGCTGGCTGAACCGGAGTTGAAACAGCGCCACCAGCATCAGGTGGTGAACGATGCGATCGGGGCTACGCAGCGGTTTTTTCAGCCGGCCCCGGAGTTCGCCGTCGAGCCGGTGAAACCATCGGCAGGTGCCATAGCACAGCGCCTGGAGGACCGGGCGTTCGTTGATGGGAAGCCGGGCCAGCGCCGGCGGCAGACACTGGGAAAGGGACTGACCGTTTTCCACCGCGAGCAGTACATCGGCGGCAACGGCTCTCACGGGCTGGCTGTGCCCCCCCATGTCAGTGCAGCTCCTGACCGGGAAGCAGCAACTGTTTGCCACCGTTGATCAGGTCGCTCGAACTCTGGGCCCTGGAGCCCGGCAATTGTAGGCGAGTGATGCGCAGGGTACCGGTGCCGCAGGCCACGTCAATGCCGTCCCGTTCCCGGCGAAGGACGGTGCCTGCGGGCTTCCGGCTATCATCGGGGAGGACTGTGGCCGAGTGGATGCGGAGTCGTTGCTGGTCCAGATCGGTGTAGGTGCCAGGCCAGGGACTGAACGCTCGAATCAGGCGCTCGATGCTCGCCGCGTCGCTCGACCAGTCGATGTGGCCCTCGTCTTTGGTCAGCTTTCGGGCGTAACAGGCGAAATCATCATTCTGGGCTTCGGCTTTCAGTTCGCCTTTTTCCAGCAGCCGCAGGGCTTCCACAATGGCATTGCCGCCGAGCGCCGCCAGACGGTCATGGAGGCTGCCGCCGGTGTCATCGGCTTCGATCACGGTCATGGATTTCAGCAGCATGGCGCCGGTGTCGAGGCCCTCATCCATCTGCATGATGGTGATGCCGGTCTCGGTGTCACCGGCGGCAATCGCCCGGTGAATCGGTGCGGCGCCGCGCCAGCGCGGCAGCAGCGAGGCGTGAATGTTCAGGCAGCCGTGCCGGGGAATGTCGAGCACGGCTTTGGGCAGGATCAGGCCATAGGCCGCAACGATCATCACGTCCGGTTTCAGGTCTGCCAGTTCCTGCTGGGCAGTTTCCGTTTTCAGACTTTCCGGCTGGAACACCGGAATACCGGCGTCGAGGGCCACCTGTTTGACCGGGCTGGGCATCAACTTGCGGCCGCGGCCGGCGGGTCGATCCGGCTGGGAATAGACACCGACCACGGTATGGCGGGTGTTCAGCAGGGCTGTCAGGGCGGTGGCTGCAAAGTCCGGGGTGCCAGCAAAAACGAGTCGCACGGTGCTGAAGTCTCTGTTCCGTTGAATACGAAAAGACCGGGTCGCGACCCGGTCCGAAGTCTGTTTACCTGTCCTGGCAGTGTTCCACGCTTGCCCGGTCAGGCGCTCTTCTTGTGCAGCTTTTCCAGCTTCTTGCGAATCCGGTTACGCTTCAGGGCGCTGAGATAATCGACAAACAGCTTGCCGTTCAGGTGATCCATCTCGTGCTGGATACACACTGCAAGCAATCCGCGGGCTTCGAGCTCGTAGGGCTGGCCGTCGCGGTCAATGGCCCGGATCATGCAGTGTTCGATGCGGCTGACGTCTTCGTAGAAGCCCGGTACCGACAGGCAGCCTTCCTGCATGTCCTCCAGCTCGCCATCAAGCACCTCGACCTCGGGATTGATGAACACCCGCGGCTCGCTCTTGTCCTCCGACAAGTCCATCACGATGATCTGCTTGTGAACATTCACCTGAGTGGCCGCCAGACCAATGCCGGGCGCATCGTACATGGTCTCGAACATGTCGTCGATTAGCTTGCGGATATCGTCCGTAACCTCGTCCACCGGCTTGGCGATGGTGCGCAGACGGGGATCCGGGTATTCGAGAATATCTAGTATCATGACGCTCGTTTATTGACCTGTATATCTGAGTGCAGTGTTAACGTTTGTATCCCTTGTAAATTTCTGCAAGCGAGTGAAACTGATCGCCAAAATGCGACAGCGTACTGCGCAAAAAATCACCCTTTACCTAAGATGATCGGGACGGAACCGTAGGATTCAACGGCTGCCAGCAGCGTTAACGCGATTTCTCTATTATCCAACAATTCGTCGATTGAGTACAAACTGATCAGTTAATAGTTAAAATCTCTCGCCGGAAGGATAGAATTTACTGGAAGAACAAAAGATAACATCACAAATTCCGGGACTTCTTCTATAGTATCAGGAATAACAACGTAATAAGCTGCGGATAACTGGCTGCATCCAAAAAGAATGCAAAGACTCAAGGCACGCGATCAAGGACTTACACAATGAGGAAACTGCTGTACGCTCTGGCAGCATTTACGCTGCTGTTCACCTCCTGGGCCCAGGCTGCACCGGAGCTGCGGTCGGATCATCCCGAGCGTTACACTGTCGTAAAGGGTGACACCCTCTGGGATATATCGGGGCGTTTTCTGAATAACCCGTGGTACTGGCCTGAAATCTGGCACGTGAACCCTCAGGTTGCGAATCCTCATCTGATCTACCCTGGCGATCGCCTTGCTCTGGTCTACATCGACGGCCAGCCCCGCGTGACCAAGGTGGCTTCCAGCGATGTCGTCAAGCTGTCGCCAAAGGTTCGCTCCGAGCCAATTGATACGCCGATTCCTGCCATTCCGCTGGACGCCATCAGCAGCTTCCTGACCGACACACGCATCGTGACACCCGAAGAACTGAACGGTGCACCTTACGTGCTGGAAGGTGAAGACGGCCGAATCATCACCGGCGCCGGTGATCGCATCTACGCGCGTGGCGACAAGCCCGCGGATAAAGTGGGGATCTTCCGCCGCACCAAGGAATTTATTGACCCGGAAACCGGCGAGTTTCTCGGTCTGGAGGCCCGCAGCATTGGTGCCGGCAATGTCACGGCGGAAAACGGCGATGTGCTGACTCTGCGGCTGACGAAGTCCAATCAGGAGATCCGTATTGGTGATCGTCTGCTCACCAACGTCAATCGCCCGATTTCCACCAGTTTCGTGCCCAGTGCGCCCGACCAGCAGGTTGAAGGCGTGATGATCGCCGTCGATGGCGGTGTCAGCCAGATTGGCCAGTTTGACGTGGTGACCATCAACCGGGGCGAGCGTGATGGCCTGAAGCCGGGCAACGTCATGGCTGTGCTCAAGAGCGGCAACATGGTTCGCGATCCGATCACCGGGGAAACCATCGAATTGCCGTCTGAGCGTGCCGGCCTGATGATGGTTTTCAGGTCCTATGAAAAGATGAGCTATGGCCTGGTCTTGCAGGCCACCCGCGCCCTGTCGGTGGGCGACCAGGTAACCAACCCCTGATGCACTAAGCGTCGGGTTCTGATGATGGCCGGGCCAGGAAGGTCCGGCTTTTTTCGTTTTCAAGGATGATATTGTGACCGACCTACCCGTTCCCGATGCCCGGAATCCGGGCCCCGTTCCTGATGACACTGCCCGCTGGCTGGCACTGGCGAACCTGCCCGGCCTGGGGCTGCGACGCCGGCGCAAGCTGGCCTCTGCCTATCCCCGGTTGACCGATCTGCTCTGGCTGAATCCGGCCACGCTCAGGGCCTGCGGCCTCCCGGCCGAGACCCGGGAAGCTATCCGCGCCTGGCAACAGGGTGATTCCGATCATCCGGTGGTGGCGGGCGTCCGGCAGATTCAGCGGGACTGCGAGCGCCTGGCGATCACGATCATCACCTGCGAGAACCCCGGCTTTCCCGAGGCCCTGCGCCACATTCACGATGCGCCGCTGGTCCTCTATGCCCGGGGCGACACCACCCTGCTGGACCGGGACCAGATCGGTATCATCGGCAGTCGACACGCCAGTCGCGCGGGCCTGGATCATGCCCGCAAGTTCGCCGCGGAACTCAGTGCCCGACACCTGCTGGTGACCAGTGGCCTGGCCCTCGGCGTTGACGGCGCCGCTCACGCCGGCGCCCTGGACAGCGACTTTCCGACTCTGGCTGTCATTGGCAGTGGACTCGACCGGATCTATCCGAGCCAGCATCGACGGCTCGGGCAACGGGTCATCGAGCGAGGCCTGATGGTGTCGGAGTATCCGCCGGGAACGCCGGCCAGGGCCGCCCACTTCCCCCAGCGCAACCGCATCATCAGTGGCCTCAGCCGGGGTGTTCTGGTGGTGGAAGCCGGGCTGAAAAGCGGTTCGCTGATCACCGCCCGGCTGGCGCTGGAACAGGGCCGGGAGGTTTTTGCCATTCCGGGCTCGGTGCACAGCCCGGTCTCCCGTGGCTGTCATCACCTGATCAAGCAGGGTGCGCGCCTGGTGGAGACGGTGGACGACGTTCTTGAGGAACTCGGCACCTGGTGGTCCTTCTCGGAGCCTGTCTGTCCAGGTGCATCGTCAGGTTCAGAGCCGGACGTCCGGCGCCCGGAACTCGCTGGTCTGGAGCATCGGGAAATCGCGGTATACGAGGCTTTAGGGTATGATCCGCAGTCAACAGATGCACTGAGTTCAGTGACCGGCCTGCCCGCGGACCAGCTCATGCAGGCGCTGCTGCTTCTGGAGCTGCAGGGCCTGGCGGGTTCGGCCCCGGGGGGCTTCCAGCGACTCGCCTGAACCCGGTGTGAGAGTCCACCCGACAGTAGCCCAAGACACCAACATGACAGTTCCCTCCCCCCTCAGCGACTGGCAGCTTCACTGCGCCCGCAGAACCCTTCTCGGCGGCGGCGTCATCGCCTACCCAACGGAAGCGGTCTGGGGCCTGGGCTGCGACCCCTGGGACATCCAGGCGGTTGAGCGTATTCTTGAGCTGAAGAACCGGCCCATGGAGAAGGGTATGATCCTCGTGGCCAGCTCCCTGGACCAGATCCGTTTCCTGCTCGACCCCCTGCCCATCGGCTTGCAACGCGAGGCCGAGCGGCATTGGCCGGGGCCTGTGACCTGCCTGTTGCCCGACGTGGAACAGCAGATTCCGGAGTGGGTGCGGGGACGTCACAGTGCCATCGCAGTCCGGGTCAGCAGCCATCCGGTGGTTCGTGCCCTGTGCGACGCTGCCGGTATGCCCCTGGTTTCGACATCGTGCAACCCGGCAGGGCGTCAACCAGCGCGTTATTCCTGGCAGGTGCGCCGGTACTTCGGCCAGCAGCTCGACTGGCTTGTGCCGGGGGCGTTGGGCGGGCGTCGCAACCCGAGCCGCATTATTGATATTGTCAGTGGTCAGCAGCTTCGTTAGGAGAGTTCATGTCTCAGCAACCCGACATCAAGGCCGTGAAAGACTACCTTCTGGGCCTTCAGGAGCGCATTTGCGCCCGTCTCGAAGCCCTGGAAGATGGTGCCGTCTTCGCGCGCGACGCCTGGGACCGGCCCGAGGGCGGCGGCGGTGTCAGCCGGGTCATCGCCGATGGCGCCGTATTTGAAAAGGGCGGCGTGAATTTCTCCCACGTCATGGGCGAGACCATGCCCGCATCGGCTACCGCCCATCGGCCCCACCTGGCGGGTGCACCCTGGCAGGCTATGGGCGTGTCGTTGGTGATGCATCCCAACAATCCGTACGTGCCCACCTCCCACGCCAACGTCCGTTTCTTCATCGCCACCCCCAAAGACGCCGAGCCGGTGTACTGGTTTGGCGGAGGTTACGACCTGACCCCCTACTATGGCTTCGAGGAAGACTGTGTGCACTGGCACCGAACTGCCAAAGCCGCCTGCGATCCGTTTGGCGACGGTCTCTACGACCACTTCAAGCACTGGTGTGACGATTACTTCTATCTGAAACACCGGGACGAGCCGCGCGGCGTTGGCGGGCTGTTTTTCGATGATCACAACACCGGTGATTTCGATCAGGATTTTGGTCTGATGCAATCGGTGGGCAACAGCTATATTGATGCCTATGAGCCGATCGTCCGGCGGCGTCGGTCGCACCCCTTTGGCGACCGTGAGCGGGATTTCCAGCTCTATCGGCGCGGTCGTTATGTCGAGTTCAACCTGGTGTACGACCGTGGCACGCTGTTCGGGCTGCAATCCGGCGGACGGACCGAGTCCATCCTGATGTCGCTGCCGCCCCTGGTGCGCTGGGATTACAGCCGCGTGCCGGAACCTGGCACCGAGGAAGCCCGACTGACCGAGTTCTTCCTGACTGGACGAGACTGGCTGGAGACGCAGAATGCACAATGACCTGTACGCCGTGGTTGGCAACCCGATCAGTCACAGCAAATCGCCGAGAATCCACAGCCTGTTTGCCAGCCAAACCGGTGAGGCGGTGGAATACACGGCGCTCCAGGCGCCGCTGGCGGATTTTGCCGGCTCCGTCCACGACTTCTTCGCCCGAGGGGGCAAAGGCCTGAACGTCACCATCCCCTTCAAGGAAGAGGCCTGGCGGCTGGCGGATTGCCGAACGGAACGGGCGGAGAAGGCCGGGGCGGCCAATACCCTGTATCGGGACGAGAGCGGCAAGCTGACAGCCGACAATACCGATGGCCAGGGTCTGGTGCAGGATTTGACCCGGAACCACGGTGTCACTCTGGCGAAGGCACGCATCCTCCTGTTGGGCGCTGGCGGTGCAGTGCGAGGTGTGATCGGCCCGCTGCTGGCCCAGCATCCGGCGTCGCTGACCATCGCCAACCGTACGGTTGCCCGTGCGGAAGGGCTGGTGCAACTGTTTACGCCAGACGCCCACGGAACCGAGTTGAGCGCCTGTGGTTTCGATCAGCCCGACGAGCCCTACGACCTCGTCATCAACGGCACCAGTGCCAGCCTGCAGGGCGATCTGCCGCCGCTTTCGGCAAATGTGATCGGCGCCGACACCGTGATCTACGACATGATGTACTCTCTGCAGACAACGACCTTCAACCAGTGGGCGCTGGACCAGGGCGCCCGCCACGTGTTCGACGGCCTGGGCATGCTTGTGGAGCAGGCAGCGGAGTCCTTCCGGGTATGGCGGGGAGTCCGTCCAGATACCGTACCGGTCATTGAAGAATTGCGTAACGACTGAGCCGGTGGCCGGGGTTTGGGCTATGCTCAGGGTCAAATTTACTAAGGGTTTTCCATGGATATTCTTACCCTCGTCGGGCTTGTCGCAGGTGTTCTGATTGTGGGCATGGCCATGCTGGCCAATGCCTCGCTGCTGACTTTCCTGAACCTGCCCGGCCTTGCCATCGTTCTGGGCGGCACCTTTGCCGTGACCCTGATCAAGTTCCGCATGCCCTCGGTCATGAGCGCCTTCCGGCTGGCCTTCAGCGCCGCATTCATCGATCGGGTTGACCGTCCGACGGAGTTGATCCGGGAGGTTGGCGCGCTCGCCATGGTGGTGCGCAAGGAGGGTATCCTGGGCCTGGAAAACCACGAGACCGACAACGGCTTCCTCCGCAAGGCCATCAACCTGTGTGTCGATGGCCATCCCCCGGAACTGGTGGAAGAAGCCCTGGCCCAGGAAGCCCGCCAGTCCGTTGAGCGTTACGAAGTGGCCGAGCGGGTCTTCCGGGGTATTGGCGAATCGGCGCCGGCCATCGGCATGCTGGGCACCCTGGTGGGGCTGGTCCAGATGCTGAACACCCTGGACGACCCTTCCTCCATCGGTCCGGCCATGGCCATTGCCCTGTTGACCACTCTCTACGGCGCGTTCCTTGCCCAGTTGATCGCCCTGCCCCTGGCGGACAAGCTGCAGCTCAAGGCGGAAGATGAAACCCGCAATCAGATGCTGATCATCACCTCGATCAAGAACATCATGCGCGGCGAGAATCCCCGGGTCATGACCGAGTTGTTATCGTCCTTCGTCCACCCGGATCAGCGTACTGGCCTGGTGCCGGAGCGGGAGGCCTGAGGCCTTGGGAGTTGTTCAGCACAAAAACCGCACCCGCCTGAAGACCTCGACGCCGGCCTGGATCGTCACCTTTGCCGATCTGGCGACGCTGCTGCTGACCTTCTTCATCCTGTTGCTGTCGTTTGCTGAAATGGACGTGGACAAGTACCGCGCCATGGCAAACTCCATGGCCGTGGCCCTGGGATCCAGCAACGTCGTGGGTCAGGATGTCGGGGGCTCTCCGATCACCCTGATCCAATCGGACACTGTGTCGCTGCCCGAACCTGCCGAGAGGCAGGCCCGGCAACCGGAGTTCATCGACGAACGCGACGACTCGGTGGAAGAGACCAGGATACCCGGTGGTGTTATCGACTTGGCCAGTCGTCTGATCCGCGAGCTGGAATCGGAGGTGGCCTCGGAAGCGTTGAGCGTGAACTACGACGACCAGCAGGTGGTTATCCGGTTTTCCGAGGAGGCGACCTTCCGTTCGGGCGAGGCCGATATCAAGCCGGAGATGATTCCGATCATCGAACGGGTGGTGAATGTGCTGGCCGAATGCACGGGCAATGTCTTTGTGTCCGGCTATACCGACGACCGGCCCATTTCCAGCAGTCGGTTCCGGTCCAATTGGGATCTGTCGGCGGCCCGGGCCGTCTCGGTGGTGCATGAGCTGGTGCTGAACCGTCAGGTGCCGGCGAAACGGGTGGTGGCAGCCGGCCGGGCCGAAACCAACGCACTGGTGCCCAACAATTCCCCGGAAAACCGGGCCCTGAACCGCAGGGTGGAGATTGCCATCCGCGACCCCGAGTGCCAGGAATCGGCAGCGACAGGCGAGCTACCGGTGGAAATTCTGCCCTAGTGATTGGCCCTAGTGATTGTGGGTGCCGGCCGTCACTGATCCAGCCAGTTCTGGAACCACTGTTCACGCAGCTCGAGGGTTTTCGAATACCAGTGGTGGTCCCGGAAGATCGCATTGTCCATGTGCGCCGGGGCGGTCGGCATGTGGGGCTGCATGGACACGCCCATATCGGTGTGCAGCCCGATTCGTTTCTGGGCGGATTTCCGGGTCGGCCCATAGCTGATCAGGTTTGCCTGTGCGGCCATTCGCTCGGTTTGGGTGGCAAAGCCGATAAAAGCCCGGGCCTGCTCGGCCTGACCGGTCCCCCGGGGAATGGCCCAACTGTTGAAGCCGATCAACTGTCCATCCCAGATCACGGAAATGGGCAGGCCCTCCATCACCCTGGCGTGGAAAAACCGGCCGTTGTAGCCCGTTGCCATGGTTGCTTGGCCACTGGCCAGCAGCGCCGCCGGCTCCTCGCCACTTCGCCACCAGAGGATGGAGTCCCGGATACTGTCCAGACGTCGGGATGCGAGTTCCAGCCCCCGGTGAGTGCTCAGCAGGTCGTAGAGTTGCTCCCGGGGCACGGACAGCGATAGCAGCGCCCACTCAAAGAGCCCCACCGGTGATCGGCGCAGGGCCCGTTTTCCCGGAAAGGCCTTCAGGTCGAAGAAGTCCTCGACGCTGTCCGGTTTTTCCCCGGGAAAGGCCCGGTCGTTGTAGGCAATGACCGTTGAAAATACGATCTGGGTGATGAAGCAGGGCTGGATCGCCCCCTCCATAAAATCCTCCTGCGGCGGCGCGCCATCGGGCGCAGGCGCTATGATTCCGGGGTCGATCGGCTCCAGCAGGCCACGGTCACAGGCCACGCTGGCGTCGGACTGGATCATGTCGATCACATCCCACTGCACGTCTCCAGCCGCCAGATGGTTTTCCAGATCCTTGACGCCGCCGTCGTAAGGCACTGTCCTGATCGCAATACCGGTCGCCGCGGTGAAGGGCTCGAAATAGGCCCGCCTCTGACTCTCCTCATAGGCCCCGCCCCAGGTCGCCACGGTGAGTACCTCGGCTTCCTGCTCCCCGGTCGGGTTGGATCCGGCAAACCCCGGACTCAGCAGCCACGCTGCCAGTACCAGATACACTCGCCCCTCAGGCCGCTTCATTTTCCTCCTCCCGCAGCTCGTGGACGATCTCCAGGTAGGCACGGATCACCGCTTCCTCGGGCACCACCCCCAGCAGTTTTCCATCCTCGGAGACCAGCGGCACCGCCTCGCCCAGAAAGCCCCGTAACAGTTCCATGGACTGCCAGACCGAGGTGTGCTCGTCGAACAGGGTATACGCCCTGATTGCCAGCTGATCAATGGGGGTTCCCTCGGGGCTGTCGAGAATGCCCTGTAACCGCACGATGCCCCGAAGAACGCCTTTTTCGTCGACGATCATTGCCTCGGCGCGGTGCTCGTCAACCAGCCGCTTACGCACGGCCTCGACGGTGTGGCTGCCGCGGGCGGTGGTATAGATGGTGGACAGGTAATCCCGGATCAGGCGGGATCCCAGAATGGCCTTGTCCCGTCCCAGGGATAGATCGAACCCCCGGTCGCGGAGGTCAAGGTCAAACAGGGACCGGCCGATTGCCCGGTAGGAAATGACATTGGCGAAGACTACCGACACCATGGCGGCAATGGTCAGATCGTAGTTACGGGTCAGCTCAAAAACAATCAGGATGGTGGTCAGTGGGGCGCCAATGACTGAGCTGGCCAGCGCCATCATTCCGCAGATAGCGTAGACCACCAGGCCGGAGTAAGGCACAGGTACCAGGTGCGGCAGGACCATACCGTACAGGGCGCCGAAAAGGATGCCGATCAACAGGGCGGGACTGAAAACACCCCCGACAAAGCCGAACCCGACGCAGAGCGCTGTCAGGGCAAGCTTGGCGGTCACGATAAGAGCCAGCTCACCGATTCCGAAGGCGTCCCGGATGGTGGCAAAGCGCAGGGTTTCCTGTCCGATCCCGAGGATCTCCGGTAACCACAACGCCACGATACCCACCACCAGTCCGGCGACCGCCGGTCGCGCCCAGGGCAGTGCTATGCAGCGCCGGCCGGCGTGGGTACTGTATTTCAGCAGCACCACGAATAACCACGCAAGACCGGCGCACAGTATGCCTTCCAGCGCAAACAGCAGGAATTCGTAACTGTGTTCAACACGGGTGAAATCCACCAGGAACAGGACCGGGCGGTCGAAAATCACGTTGGCGATGATGTAGCCGGTGGCCGCTGCCACCGTAACCGGGGCAAAGGCCCGCAACGAGTAGTGCCGCAGGATGACCTCGTGGGCAAAGACCAGTCCGGCGATCGGGGCGTTGAACGCGGTGGAGATCGCCGCCGCCACGCCACAGGCGATGGCAATCGACCGTTGGTGCCTGAGATTGAGGCGCAAGCGGCCGGCGAGATTGCCGAACAGGGCGCCCAGGTAGACCAGCGGCCCGTACTGGCCGACCGACGCCCCGCTGCCCAGGGAGATCAGTGCCGCCAGTGTGGAGGCGAGGCCGCTGCCCAGGCCCGGCGTGGGCCCGGGGGTCTGGGCCGCGAGGATGGCGTCGGGCGGCGCAAGGCCGCGCCTTTCCCGAATCAGAAACTGCACCACCAGACCGACCAGAAGCCCGCCCAGGGCCGGCACCAGCAGCGTTGCGGCCGCCACCAGTCCGGGTTGGTTGTCGGCCTGCACCCGGGCGTAGGGTGAAATCAGCAGACGATCATTGAGATAGTGGACCGCCTCGACAAAGCCGATGGCCGCAAGCGAGCCAGCCGTACCCACGGCAATGGCCATCACTGTCACCACACCGATCTGGTACGCCATCTGTTGAACGCCGACCCTGTTCATACAGCAAGTAAAGTCCGGTTTCGCGATACCCTCAACGGTTTGCCCGAAACCTGTGCCCCCGCCTTTCCCCCTGACCCAGGTACTGGTGCCGTTTTTGGACGGCTCGATGTCGTATTGGAATCACTTCGGGTGCCGAATCAGAGCCACATTGAAATGAAGTTCGGCGCGCTCGGTCAGGGTGCGCGGGTTGGGATTGAGGACGGGCTTGAGGAAAGGGGAGAGACTGATGGCACAATTACCCAAACGCGCGAAAGTGGTGATCATTGGCCAGGGCGGTATTGTCGGCTCCTCGGTAGCCCACCACCTCATTGAACAGGGTTGGGAGGACATCGTTGGGCTGGAGAAGTCGGCCATTCCCACCGACATCGGCTCGACGTCACACGCTTCGGATTTCTGCTTCACCACCTCCCACGACAAGCTGAACATCTACACCACGAAATACAGCCAGGCCTTCTACGAGCAACGCGGCAACTATGTGAAATGCGGTGGCATGGAGGTGGCGCGGGTGGATGACGACGAACGGATGGACGAGTTGCGCCGCAAGGTCGGCTCGGGTAAGGCCTTTGGCACCAACGTCAGTCTGATCTCCCCCAGCCAGGCCAAGGAACTGTTTCCGCTGCTGGAGGAAAGCCAGATCCAGGGCGCCATGTGGGATCCGGATGCCGGCCTGGTGGTGCCGCGCTCCCAGAAAGTGGCCGGCGACCTGGTGGAAGAGGCGGTGGCAACCGGCAAGCTGCAGGCCTTTCCCTACACACCGGCCACACGCATCGACGTGCAGGATGGCCGGGTGCGCGGTGTCGAGACCGACAAGGGCTACATCGAAACCGAGTATGTAGTACTTGCCATGGGGATCTGGGGACCGCTGATGGCCTACACCGCGAAGGCGGCACTGCCGCTGATGCCGCTGGAGCACCCGCTGTTGTTCTTCGGCCCCTACGAGGCGTTGACCGGCACCGGCAAGCAGATTGTCTATCCCCTGTTCCGTGACCAGGGCAATTCCGCTTACGTCCGCGACACCGGTGACCCGACCACCACCGAGGGTGGCCGCATCGAATGGGGATACTACGAGGCCGAGAACCCCAGGCTGGTCTACCCCGGCGCCATTGCCGAACCTGGTGAAGCCCGGATGTCCCCTTCCATGCGGGACCTGTCACTGGATCAGGTCATGGATGCCTACGAGAAAGCCATCGAAATGACGCCGATTCTTGGAGAACTGGGCTGGGAAGAGAAACACTCGTTCAATGGCCTGCTGTCGGTGACGCCCGATGGCGGCTCGCTGATGGGGGAGTCGCCGGAGGTGCGAAACCTGTGGTTCTGCGAAGCGGTCTGGGTCAAGGACGGTCCGGGGGCCGGCAAACTGCTGGCGGACTGGATGACCACCGGTATGCCGGAGATGGACCCGCACAGTGTCGACATTGCCCGGCATTACCCGTTACAGAAAACCCCTGCTTACGTTTACAGCCGCTGCTACGAAACCGCCAAGAAGATATACACGCCGGCGGTTCATCCGCGCGAACCCTATCTGACCGGCCGGAAGATGCGCACCGGTCCGTTCTATCCCAGGGAGGTGGAACTCGGAGGCTACTTCATGGAGGCGGCGGGTTGGGAGCGCGCACACGGCTACGCTGCCAACGAGGCAACGCTTCTGAACAAGTTCCGCGACCAGGTTCCAGTGCGGGAGAACGAGTGGGATGCGCGGCATTTCTGGGATGTGTCGAACGCCGAACAGCTGGAGATGAGCGAATCGGTGGGCATGGTCAACCTGTCCCATTTTGCCATCTTCGACGTGTCCGGTGCAGATGCCGAAGCGTTGCTGGAATTCCTGTCCGTGGCCAAGGTGGGCGGCAATACCCCCCATGGCAAGGGTGTGTACACGCACTTCCTGGATGCCCGGGGCGGCGTTCGGTCCGACCTGACCATCATCCGGCGGAGCGACGACGACTACCGGGTGGTCTGCGGCGGCGATACCGGGTATCGGGACTACTGCTGGATGACGCGGATGGCCAGGAAACACGGCTTTGACAATGTCCGCATCGACGACCGTACCGATGACCTGGCCACCCTTGGCCTTTGGGGGCCCAAAGCCCGGGCGACGCTCGCCGCATTGGTCAGTAACCCGGACGAGCTGTCCCATGAGCGCTTCCCTTTTGCCACCGCCCGGGAGCTGGAAGTCCAGGGGGTGCCGGTCTGGGCGTTCCGGATATCCTACGTCGGGGAGCTGGGCTGGGAACTTTATTTCCCGTTCAGTTATGGCCTGAGGATCTGGGACCTGCTGTACGACGCGGGCGCGACCCCGGTGGGGATCGAAACCTACGCCAACTCCCGTCGGCTGGAGAAGAGTCTGCGCCTGCAGAACGTCGACCTGGAAGTGGAGTACAACCTCTATGAGGCCGGGCTGGCCCGGCCCAAGGTCAAGGATGCGGATTTCCTCGGCAAGGAGGCCTACGTACAGCAGCGTAAACTGTCCCGGCAAGTGGCCTATCTCTGCACCATGACCATGACCGAACATCGCGACTCGGCGGGGGTATTGCGTTATCCGGTGGGCCAGTGGCCCATTCTGGATCCGCAGACCGGTGAGGTGCTGGTGGACCAGTGTGGCCGGCGCTCCTACAGCACCAGCATTGTCTGGGGACCGTCGCTGGGCAAGAACATCCTGCTGGGTTATTTGCCCGACGAATACGCCCAGGAAGGTCGGGAATTGACGCTGGAATACTTCCAGGAACAGTATCCAATTCGGGTGGAGGCGGTGGGGTATCGTGCCCTGCTTGATCCGGACAATGAGCGGGTGCAAGCCTGATCCGGGAACGTCGTGGTAACGGAACCTTATCAACGTTGCCTGATCAAAAAATGGAAACTATTGTTAGGGGGCAAGCGGTCCCGTTCGCATGACCGGCCCAGGCCGCAACCAGGCCCTCCAACCTATGGAGGAGGTACCGTGCCCACGAACGAAGGTTCTCGTGTCTCCCAGACGCCCTATCGGGTGGGCTTTCTGCTGATCGACAACTTCACGTTGATCGCGCTGGCCACGGCCGTCGAACCCCTGCGCGTGGCAAACACCCTCTCCGGCACCGAACTCTATTCCTGGACGCTGCTGACCGCCGATGGCGGTATGGTGCGTGCCAGCGACGGCATGGTCGTGATGCCCGATGCCGGGATTCGGGACGATGACCAGTTTGATCTGGTTATCGTCGTGGCCGGCGTGGACGTCATCCACAGTTTTTCTCCGGTCCAGGTGCGCTGGCTGCGACAGCAGGCGCGCCGTCATGTCCTGCTGGCGGCGGTTTGCACCGGGGCCTATGTCCTGGCCAGTGCCGGGCTGCTCGATGGCTACGCCTGCAGCGCGCACTGGGAATGCCTGGAGGCTATACAGGAACGCTTTCCCCGGGTCCAAACCAACAACCGGCTGTTTACCGTCCAAGAGGAGCGAATGACCTGCACCGGCGGCACCGTCCCAATGCACATGATGCTCAGTTTTCTCGCACGCCGCCACGGCCGTGAACTCAGCAACGCGGTATCGCACATGTTCGTTTGTGACCGGTTGCGCGAGGAATCCGAGCGGCAGCCGGTGCCGGTGCTGCCGAGGCTCGCCAGCTCGCAACCCCGGCTTGCGGAAGTCGCGCAACTGATGGAGGCCAACATCGAGGAGCCGCTGGACCTCGGGGAACTGGCGGCACTGGCCGGCACCTCCCGGCGTCAGCTTGAGCGGCTCTTTCTGAAACACCTGGGTTGCACGCCCTCGCGGTATTATCTGCGGGTGCGACTCGAACGGGCCCGTCGACTCCTGAAACAGACATCCTTTTCAATCGTCGAAATCGCCTCCATGTGTGGGTTTGTCTCGGCCACCCATTTCAGCCGCTGCTATCGCAAAACCATGGGGCGGGCACCCCGGCAGGAGCGGACGGTCGTCTGGCCGCCGGGCACAGCTACCGATGGTCATACCGACGCCAGTCCGGCCCCGGCGTCCTCCTCGCGGGAGGCGCTACGGCGTGCCAGTACCGAACCCAACTACGGTATGCTTACCAAGAACGCCGGCTCACGTTAGCCCGACCACCAGGCCATTCTCATCCAGCCCGATATCCAGGGCAGCGGGCCGGCGAGGCAGTCCCGGCATGGTCATGATGTCACCGCACACCACTACCACGAACCCGGCGCCGGCTGCCAGTCGCACCTCCCGGACCGGCAGGGTGTGACCGGACGGTGCCCCCAGCAAGGCTGGATCGGCGGAAAAACTGTACTGGGTCTTGGCAATACAGACCGGCAGGTGGCCGTAGCCCATGGCTTCATACTCCCGCAGCTGGCGCTTGGCCGCTGCGGTGTATTCGACCCGGTCGGCATGATAGATACGCTCGGCAATGGTCTCGATCTTGTCAGCCAGAGGCAGGCTGTCCTCATACAGAAGCCGGACCCCGGGTTCGTCGGCACTGAGCTGGTCGAGCACCGCCTGCGCCAGCTCCGTGGCACCATCGCCGCCGGAGGCCCAGTGGTCCCCGGACACGGCGCGCACGCCCAGGTGCTGGCAGATGGTCTTGATGAGTGTGGTTTCCTCCTCGGTATCCCCGGGGAACCGGTTGATGCAGACGACCGGGGTCAGACCGAACAGCTGCAGGTTCCGGATGTGCCGCTCCAGATTGACGGAGCCGGCGCGCAGCGCAGCCAGATCCGGCGCTGACAGTCGGCTGCGGCTGGCACCACCTTGCATCTTCAGGGCCCGGATGGTGCACACGAGGACCGCGGCGTCGGGCCGCAGGCCCGAATGCCGGCATTTGATGTCGATGAATTTTTCGGCGCCCAGGTCCGCCCCGAACCCCGCCTCGGTCACCACGACGTCGTTTAGCGCCAGCGCTGCCCGGGTGGCAGTGACCGAGTTGCAGCCATGGGCAATGTTGGCAAAGGGCCCGCCGTGGATAAACACCGGGTTGTGCTCCAGGCTCTGGACCAGGTTCGGTTGCAGGGCATCCTTCAAGAGTACCGAAAGCGCCCCCTCCATGCCGAGGTCACCGACCGTGACCGGGCTGTCATCGGCGCGCCGACCGATAATCATATTGCTCAGTCGCTGGCGCAAATCCGCGCGCCCTTCGGCCAGACAGAGAATGGCCATGATCTCGGAGGATACGGTGATGTCGAACCCGGTTTCCCGGGGCACGCCGTGGGCTTTACCGCCGAGTCCACAGACCAGGTTCCGGAGCGAGCGGTCGGTCAGGTCCAGGACCCGGCGCCAGCTGACCAGTCGTGGGTCCAGCCTTGCTTCGTTGCCCCAGTGGATATGGTTGTCGATCAGCGAGGCCAGCAGGTTATGGGCGGTAGTGATGGCGTGGAAGTCGCCATTGAAATGCAGGTTGATATCCTCCATGGGAATGACCTGGGCCCAGCCACCGCCGGCTGCACCGCCCTTCATGCCAAAGCAGGGCCCCAGAGAGGGTTCGCGCAGGCACACCGACGAGCTCAGGCCGAGACGGTTCAAACCGTCGTTGAGGCCGACGCTGGTGGTCGTCTTGCCCTCGCCTGCCGGGGTAGGGGTCATCGCGGTGACCAGGACCAGCTTGCCGCGGGGCGCCTTGTCGGAGGTGTCGACATAGGCCATATCCAGCTTGGCCTTGTAGTGGCCAAAAGGCACTAAACTCTCCGCCGGCAGCCCAAAACGCTGTTGTGCCAACAGCAGGATCGACAGGGGCTGAACCGACCGGGCAATTTCGATGTCCGGGGGCGGTGTCAGCGGGCGGGTGTCCAGCACCGGGGTTTCGGAGGTTTGCTCACTGTACCGGGAAGCCATTGGCCTGTCTCCTCGGGTCCTCAAGGGGCCGTCTGTGTTCTTGAATCCACTGCGCCGACTGGCGCAGCCCCCCGAAGGGAAACAGGTGTATCCCTTTGAGCAGGGTCTCGGGGTTGTCCAGACAATACCGAACCAGGGATTGCACCATCTCGTCCGGGCTCCAGGCCCGGAGCAGCCTGGCGCTGCCCGGACGCCGCAGCAGCATGCGACTCGAGGCGCCAACGCCGCATTGGGCGGCATAGCTCAGCAGGGTCTTCATGCGTGTCGGGCCCGCCAGGCCAATGTAGACCGGGACCTGTTCCAGCAATGCGCCCAGGCCCTGCAGCCAGTCGATGACGATCTGGGCATCGAAGGTAAACTGGGTGACCACCCACAGGTGGGTGCCGGTGGTTCGGGCGTATTCCTGCTTGATGCGCAGGGCCCGGGTCAGTGCCGCCCGGTCTGCCCGCGGATGGCCCTCAGGGTGGGCAGCCACCCCAAGGCCATGGAAACGGAACCGGGACAGTACGTGGGATTCGAGCACCGCCAGGGTGTCCGGAAAGGGGCCGGCAACGGAATCCCGATCGCCGGCAATGAGCAGCAAGCGGTCGACGCCGCTTTCCTGCAACTGCGCCAACCAGTCGTCGAGTTGCCCCTGGCTTTCCATCATCCGGGCCGGCAGGTGGGGCACGGCCTGCATACCTTGCTCGAGCAGACGTCGACAGGCCGCGAGGGTGTCATCAAACTGCCCGCCCGGGAGAAAGGGCACGTACACCGGGGTCCCGGCCGGCAACAGCTGGGGCAGGTCCTCGGCCGCAAAAATCTGCCGTGGTGTTGCTTCAATCGACGCGGAGCGCACCAGGCCCTGAAGGCACTCGTCGGCATCAGCGCCGCGGTCTCTCGAGGCCCTTCCGGCCTCGGATTGGTTTGCCAGAGTCATAACGCATCATCCTGTGGTAACCGGCAGCTGCCGTTCATCCGGAAAGCCCGGCTGTCAGTCGGCAAAGTCAATGCCTTTGGCGCGTGCGCGTTCTCTGGCATTCGGATTGACCGAGGGACGGAAGGGCACGTCCACCACTTCGGCCTCGACGTCTGTCGACCCGTCCATGGCGGCGTACTCCACCGGCAGGTGCACGGTGAGTCGCGTACCGACGGCCTGCAGGGCGAGGGGTACGTAGGCCAGGGCGATGTTGGTTTCCAGCTCCGGCGAGTACCAGGGTGAGGTGACGTACCCCTGGGGTTTGCCTCCGTCAGGCCCGCTGATCAGCCAGAAGTCGTTGGCATAATCGGTGACCGCGCCGCCTCCGAACCGGAGACCCACCAGCGTGTGCGTGAAGGGCGAATGTCCGGCCTCCAGCTGGGCGCGCACTTCCTCCAACCGTTGCTTGCCGATGTAATCCGCGTCTTTATTGCGGGGCACCTGATAGGCCAGATTGCACTGGAAGGGCAAGGTCTCGGCATCGAGATCCTGACCCCAGGAAAGAATGCCGGCGGCAATCCGTCGATGGTGGGCGGGGGCGATTACCCGCAAATTGTGGGCTTCGCCCGCGTCAAGCACGGCGTACCAGATGTCCTCGGCGTAGGTGGTGGACTCCGGGAGATAGATTTCGTAACCCTTCTCGCCGGTGAAACCGGTCTGGGAAACGATCACATCGTGCCCGGCCAGGCGGCCTGCCATCAGGCCATAATAGGGAATGTCGCGGACCGCCTCGCCAAACAGGTCGGCCATCAATGCTTCGGATTTCGGGCCCTGAATCTGCAGCGGGGAGACATCAATCTCGGCAATGCTGACGTTGAAACCCATGCCGACGTTAACGCCGCGCAACCAGAGTTCCAGGTCGCTGTCGGACAGGGAGAACCAGAACTCGTCCTCTGCCACCCGCAACAGGACCGGGTCGTTGAGAATGCCTCCCTCCTCGTTGCAGAGGATGACGTACTTGCCCCGCATTGGTTTGATTTTGGTGGCGTCGCGGGTAATCACATAATTGACAAAGCGTTCGGCGTCCGGACCCTTGACCTGGATCTGGCGTTCGACCGCCACATTCCAGAGGGTGACGTCATTGACCAGGGATTCGTACTCGAGCATGGCGCCGCCCTGCTCGGGCCGAACATAGCCCCGGGGATGGTACATCCGGTTGTAAACGGTGGCGCGCCAGCAGCCCGCCTCATAGGCGAGATGCCAGTACGGGGATTTGCGGACCCGGGTGGAAATCAGCATTTCCACCGGCGTCGGGCCGGACTGGCGCAGATTGATCGGTACCTTGCGGTTGCTCTGGTCGACCGAGTCCGGCTGGCGTGCGGCCCCGGCTCGCAGTTGTGGATTATCCTGGCGTGCGTGTTCGATTTTGACGGCCATGTCTGTGTCCCCCTTTGGCGGGTGTTGCTGATAGCCTCAATGTGACGGGGTTTGGCGTCGGCAGGTGGAACCATTACGACATGGAAGCGACCAAAAGCGTCAACGCCTTATAGCCGGGACGAAGAATCTCATGCGCAATTCATATAACTGTCCCAGTTTCAGATCCTTATACTGGGGCGCCCGGGGCTGGCTCACGGTAACCCCGAACTCAGTCACCCCAAGCATCCGAAATTGAGAGAGCGAATATGAGCGGACCTGACAAGCCCAAAGTGATTGGTGAGGAGTGGAGCGACGAGCGCGTAAAGAGCTTTCTCGCCATTGAACCCTACGATACGGCGAAAAATCCTGACTTCAATGCTCTGCTGAAAGCCTATCAGGCCATGCGTGCCGGGGACTTCGAACGCTTTATCGGCTTCTTTGTGGAAGCCGGACGGGATTTGAACGCAGTGAATGAAAACGGCGAAACCATTCTGGACATCATCTCCGAGCATCGTCGGAGCGTGGATTACGCGCGGGCCCTGGAACAGGCTGGAGCAAAACGAACCGCCGCGGCCGGGAACTGAGTCCCGGCGCGGCTGGTCCGACCGCGTAGCTTACTGCACGTCCACTTCGATGGCTTTGGGTTCCTTCGGTTCGGCCTTCTGCAGGGTCAGGCTCAGTAATCCATCCTTGAAACTGGCTTTGACACTGTTCTCATCGACATTGTCGGGCAAGGTAAACCGGCGCAGGAAGCTACCGTAGAACCGCTCGACACGGTGGTGCTTCTTGTCCCCGGATTCCTCCTCGTGTTTCCGTTCGCCTTCAATGGTCAGCACGCCATCCTGTACCGTCACCTTGACGTCATCCTTGGACATGCCCGGTAACTCGGCGTCAATGGTGAACGCCTCCGGGGTCTCCTTGATGTCGACGGCGGGCGACCAGTCGCTCCGGCTGAACATATCTTTGCTTTCACGCTCGTTGGTGCGGGCCAGGCCGAACATTCGATTGTACCGGTTCATCAGGTCTTCAAATTCACTGACCGGATTCCAGCGAGTTACGTTGCTCATGGGAACACCCTCCTCATTCACGAAAACGAATCTGCAAATTACCTCTCAGCTTCGCTCGCGGAACTGTCTAACACCGGTGGCGTTAGCCAGGTGGTAATCCGTGAACATCTGCTACTACCGAATGTAGGCGCGATCTAAGGGTTTTCAAGGGAGGAGTTGATCGAATTTTGACCGGCATCAAGCCGCCTTCAATGTCTGCCAAAAGACCGGTGCAGGAACGGCCGGAAACGGCTCATGGGCGCGCCCGCCGTTTTCAGGTCCGGCCGGGTCCCGAGCCGGAATCCCGGCAGTTCACCGGATAGAAAGGGCTGCACCAGGGCAGGATCGCCGCTGATGACGTGGACAACCACATCCCGACTGGCGTTATCGCCGGTAATCAATGGCGCTGGCTGGTGATCGCCGAGCAGGATCATCAGCGTTTTCTGCCCCACATTCCTCGCCGCGAAGCCGCTCGCCACGGCGAGCGTGTAGTCAATTGCCCGGGCATACTGGGTGCGCACCCGGTCCGGATCCCGCCACAGCGATACGGGAGGCTCGCCGGCGTCCCGCCAGCGTTCGAACGCCCGCCCGTTGCCGATGGCGTCCCAGTCCTCAAGCACCGGAAGCACCGGGACCCAGGGCGCGTGGCTGCTGATCAGCGCCAGTTCGGCAAACAGCGGCCCGGGGGCCTGCTCGCGCAGCTGCTGGAACCGGTGCCAGGTGTACTGGTCCGGCATGGTTACCCAGTTAAATGGCGGGCCCTGGTAATCCAGATCGTCATGGGCGTAGATTTGACCGTACCGGAGCAGTCGGCCCTCGGGCCAGGCCTGGGTGATTGCGGGCATTACCGCGAGGGTCTGGTGACCGGTGCCGTGGAAGTCGTCGATCAGGGTCGGGAGCCCGCTGCTCAGGAAGGTCTCGTAAGTGAGCTGGTTGTGAATCCAATGGCCACTGAGCACGGAGAGGTGACCAAGCCAGGATTGCCCGCCCTGGATTGGCGACTGCAGCCGGCCTGTGGCAACGGTAAGCCCGGCGGCGGCCAGTTCCCGGGACATGGCTTCCAGCCGTTGTCCGACCACCGACCGGTACCGGCTGTCGGTCAGGGTGCTGACGCCGTAGGATTCCAGAAAGCCGAGAATCACGTCCCGGTTGGCCAGCATGGGCAGTGGCGTCGGGGCTTCTTCGGTGGTGGGCTGGTCGCGAAGCTGTTCCGAGAAAGCTGCGAAGGCCTGATGGGTCTCGGTAACAAGCTCGGCCTGATGGGCGATCAACGCCAGCGTCGGGCTCCCGATCAGGGGCGTGGCGACCCCGGTCAGAGCCAGAGTAGCGGCCAACAGCAGTGGCTTGAGCGGGCTTTCCGGGACCTGTTGACGGAGGCGTTCCAGACTCATAGAGAACAACCGGCCCACGGCAGCAAGCAGCCCTATCAGGAGTGCAAGCGCCAGTCCAGCGGTTACCGGCCCCAGGTTGGTATCCAGCAGGTTCCAGGCGGCGTCCAGCAGGCCAACTTCCAGGTACAGATTCAGTCCCCGACCCAGACTCTGGCGAACCAGGACATCAACCAGAACCAGCAGGGCCAGGAGGCTATAGACGAGCGTCAGGACGTTGCCAAGGCCCGGCCACCGGCGCGGTCCCAGGCACAGCAAGCCCCACAGCGCCAGGGCCTCAACCGACAGCCAGGGCATTGATCCGGGCAGGGCCAATGCCGGAACCAGCAGGAGCGTGTTCAGGATCAGGAACCAGAACAGTGTCCGCAGCCGTGCCCGGGTAACACCGGAGCCAGTGGTCATGGCGTTCTCCAGAGAATCGCGTAGCGTCGATACGTCGCCGGAGGGCCTTCAGACCAATGATTCAGACGTCGTTGAGGTATTCATCCTTGAGCTTCACGTAGTTCGCCGCCGTGTACTTGAAGAACCCCCGTTCCTTTTCGGTCAGCGCCCGCGCTTTCTTGCACGGCGAGCCAACGTACAGGTGGCCGGATTCCAGGGTTTTGCCGGGAGGCACCAGACAACCGGCGGCGACGATGACCTCGTCTTCAACGACGGCGCCGTCCATGATGATGCAGCCCATACCCACGAGCACCCGGCTGCCCACTGTGCAGCCATGCAGCAGCGCCTTGTGGCCAATGGTGACGTCGTCCCCGATGGTGAGCGGGTATCCGCCGGGGTTGTAGTCACTGGCGTGGGTGATGTGCAGCACGGAGCCGTCCTGTATGCTGCAGCGGTCGCCGATGCGAATTCGGTGCATGTCGCCGCGCACCACCGTCATCGGCCAGATCGAACAGTCGTCGCCGGTCTGCACGTCACCGATGACCACGGCACTGGGGTCAACCCAGCTGCGTTCACCAAATTGTGGTGCTTTGCCCTTGTGTGAGCGTACATTCGTCATTACATATACCTTTACGCGAATTACCCGGAGGATCGGAGTGTCTGTGGGAATGGCCCTGCCCCGAACCGGAATATAAAGACGCTACCTGACAAATTAAGAGCTGAGAAGGGGACCTATGAATAACCCGCTACTGACGAACGATCTGCTCCCGAAGTTCGACCATGTCCGCACCGAACACATGGAAACCGCCATTGACCAGATTCTCAGCGAAAATCGCGTGAAGATCGCGACATTGGCGCAGCAGGACGATCCCACCTGGGAGACCCTCGCCCAGCCCATGCAGGCGATGGAAGACTATCTCAGCAATGCCTGGTCGGTGATCTCCCACCTCAACGGGGTGATGAACAACGACGACCTGCGCAAGGTCTACAAGAACTGCCTGGAGAAGCTGACCGAGTACAGCACCGAAGTCAGTCAGAACGCCGCTCTGTGCGAGGCCTACAAGAAACTGGCCGCGCGGGATGATTTCAAGGACTTGAGCGAGGCCCAGCGTAAGTCCGTGGATAACACCCTGCGGGATTTCCACCTTGGTGGTGTGGACCTGCCCGAGGAACAGAAGCAGCGCTACGCCGCCCTGTCCCGGGAGCTGGCGGAAATGTCCAATCGCTTCAGCGATAACGTGCTGGACGCCACCCAGCATTGGTACAAGCACATCACCGACGTCGACGAGCTGGCGGGTGTGCCGGAGACCGCCATCGAGGGTGCCAGGCAGGCGGCCCGACAGAAAGAGCTGGATGGCTATGTGATCACCCTCGATTTCCCGAGCTTCTACCCGGTCATGACCTATTGCGACAACCGCGACCTGCGCCGGGAAGTGTACGAGGCCTTTGTCACCCGAGCCTCCGATCAGGGCCCGGATGCCGGTACCTGGGATAACACGCCGCTGATGGCTGAGATTCTCAAGCGTCGCCATGCCCTCGCCCAGCTGTTGGGCTTCAACAACTACGCCGAGCGTTCCCTGGCCACCAAGATGGCACGCAGCACTGACGAAGTACTCGAGTTCCTGAACCAGCTGGCGGACAAGTCCAAGCCGGTGGCGGAGAAGGAATTTGCCGAACTCAAGGCGTTTGCCAGGGACGAATACGGCATTGAGGATCTGCAGGCCTGGGATGTCGGCTACTACAGCGAAAAGCTCCGTCAGCAGCGTTACGACATCTCGCCCGAGACCCTGCGGCCCTGGTTCCCAGTGGACAAAGTCGTGCCCGGCCTGTTCCGGGTTGCTGAGAAACTGTTCGACGTCCAGATCGAGGCCAAGCCGGAAGTAGAGACCTGGCACGAGGATGCCACCGCCTACTGCATCAGCCGAAACGGCGAGCCCCTGGCCTGGTTCTACCTCGACCTGTTCGCCCGTCAGGGCAAGCGCGGTGGCGCCTGGATGGCCGACTGCCGGGTCCGCTGGCGTAACCTGCGCGGCACGCTCCAGCTGCCGGTGGCTTTCCTGACCTGTAACTTCACGCCCCCGGTGAACGGCAAGCCGTCGCTGCTGACCCACGACGAAGTCACGACCCTGTTCCACGAATTCGGTCACGGCCTGCACCACATGCTGACCCAGGTGGACGTTCTGGACGTGTCCGGCATCAACGGGGTGGCCTGGGACGCGGTCGAGCTGCCCAGTCAGTTCCTTGAGAACTGGTGCTGGAACCCGGAGTCCCTGGCGCTGATTGCCTCTCATCACGAGACCGGCGAGCCGCTGCCCGAGGATCTGCTGCAGAAGTTGCTGGCGGCGAAGAATTTCCAGTCCGGCATGGGTATGGTGCGCCAGCTCGAGTTCTCGCTGTTCGATTTCCGCCTGCACGCGGAATTCAGCGACGAGGCGCCCACCAATCCGCTGGACATGCACCGCAAGGTCCGGGACGAAATCGCTGTGGTGGAGGCGCCGGCGTTCAACCGGTTCCCGAACTCCTTCTCGCACATTTTTTCGGGTGGTTACGCGGCCGGCTATTACAGCTACAAGTGGGCGGAAGTACTGGCCGCCGATGCCTTCTCACTGTTCGAGGAGAAAGGCATCTTTGATCCGGAAACCGGTAAGGCATTCCTGCAGAACATCCTGGAAAAGGGCGGCTCCCAGGAGCCAATGGAGCTGTTCAAGGCCTTCCGTGGCCGCGAGCCGCAAGTGGACGCCCTGTTGAAACAATCCGGCATCACTGACGAAGCCGCCTGAGCCAATGTGTTCCGGCGGTCGTATTGACAGCTGGAGTACCCAATTGCGGAGTTGAGTTATGGCGAGTCCGAAACGCTTTATCGCCGGCGCTGTCTGTCCCCGCTGTGCGGAGATGGACAAGATCATGATGTTTACCACCGATGACGAGGACCAGGTGCGCGAATGCGTGGCCTGCGGGTTTACCGACGCGGTGTCCGACACCGAGCAGTCGGCCAATCCCGAGCTGGAGACGCGGGTGAACAAGCGCAGTAACGAGGACGATCACACCGTTAAGCAGGTGGTGTTCTTCAAGGCTGGTCAGGACGACTGAGTTTTGTTCGCCTGGCCTGATGGTTCTGGGGGCTGCGAGGGAGCAGGGGAATGTTTTCCCTTGGAAATGGAACTCGCTGCGCTCAGACATCCTTTTCTGGCGGTAAAAAATCCCCCTACCCCCTCACGTCAGAACTCTTCAGAGCGTTGCAGCTCTATGGCCTTTTGGATCCTGGCAGAAAAGTACCCCCGCGACCCCGCAGCCCGCCAAATCAGCAGGCTAGGTCCCGAAGGCCAGCTCCGATAGCTAGAGGACCATAGCCGCCAACCACCCAAAGCCAAGCAACGGCAGGTTATAGTGCAGGAAGGTCGGTACCACCGTATCCCAGATGTGGTTGTGCTGGCCGTCGACGTTCAGGCCGGCCGTGGGGCCGAGGGTGGAATCCGAGGCCGGGGAACCGGCATCACCCAGAGCGCCGGCAGTGCCCACCAGGGCTACGATGGCCAGCGGGCTGAAGCCCATCTGCAGGGCCAGCGGCACGTATAGCGCGGCGATGATCGGGATGGTGGAGAAGGACGAACCAATGCCCATGGTGATCAGCAGGCCGACGACCAGCATCAGCAGGGCCGCCAGCGGCTTGTTCTCGCCGATGGTGGCGACCGAACTCTGAACCAGGGTGGCAATCTCGCCGGTTTCCCGCATTACCTCGGCAAAGCCGGAGGCGGCAATCATGATGAAACCGATCATGGCCAGCATTTTCATGCCTTCGGTGAACAGGTCATCCGCTTCTTTCCACTTCACCACGCCGGACAGGTTGAACAGTACGAAGCCGGCCAGGGCGCCGAGGATCATTGACCCCAGCCAGAGCTGCACCACGAATGCGGTAACGATCGCAATCAACGCCATGATCAGGGTCCGGGGGCTGTACTGCACGTCTACCCGCTCGGTGCGGGCGATGGCGTCCATGTTGTAACGGCGTTCGCCACGGTAACTGAAGAACACCGCAACCAGAAGGCCGCAGAGCATGCCCAGGGCAGGCAGGGCCATGGCCGACATGACATTGAGGCCGGCGGCATCGACGCCGTTCTCGGCCACGTTCGCCAGCAGGATTTCGTTCAGGTAGATACCGCCGAAGCCGATTGGCAGGAACATGTATGGCGTGATCAGGCCAAAGGTCAGTACACAGGCCACCAGACGCCGGTCCATATTCAGCTTTGCCATCACGTACAGCAACGGCGGGACGACCAGCGGGATGAACGCGATGTGGATCGGCAGGATGTTCTGGGAGGAGATGGCAATGGCCAGCAGCAGGCCGATGATCAGGAACCGGACGCCGGTAACCGCAGCGCCGTCCTCCTGGCGGCCCACCAATGCCAGCGCCCTGTCCGCCAGGGCATGGGCCAGGCCGGATTTGCCGATGGCGACGGCGAAGGCACCGAGGGTGGCGTACGACAGGGCCACGGTGGCGCCGCCACCCAGACCGTTATTGAAGGCCTCGATGGTGGCTTCCAGAGACAGGCCCGCGATCAGGCCACCGGAAATGGCTCCGATGATCAGGGCGACGACAACGTGAATGCGGCACAAACTCAGGACGAGCATGATGGCAACCGCGGCAACAACGGCATTCATGGCAGACTCCGGGTAGGAATAGCTGGATTATCCGGCCCCTCGTGAGGGCCGGGTTCACGAAAAGCGCGCTAATGTGCAGGAATTGACCGCGACAGTCAAAGCGGGATGGTTGCGCAGGGGCTGGTGATCAGTCGTCGCCGACGCGGGAAAAGCGGGGCACCTGTTCTCCGGCCAGTTCCACGGTTTCCCGAAACATGGACAGAGGCCGGACCCAGAGGCTGTGGTCGCCATACAGGCATCGGTACACCACCATCCACTCCTCAGTCTCACTGTGGCGGGCCAGATCGATGACCTGGTAATCCTTGCCCTTGTAGTGGCGGTAACGGCCCGGTCGAATCGGGTGTTTGTTTTCGGTCATGTACGGTCTCTTTGCGAGCAAGTCAGTGTCTACCCATGTATAGGGGACGTCCCGGCTTGAACAGTTTACACTTGGGCATTGTATTGCCAGGTGCCCGGAATCTCTATTCAGGGACCCCGAAGTGTAGTTCAAGTTGCCTGGCCCGGAAACCGGAACCCGCTATGAGCCACCCTGCGATCAAAGCGGTCTTGTCGTACCTGTTGCTGGTCCTGTTGTCAGGTGCGGGGCAGGTATCCGCTGCCACTTCAGACTATCTCTGGCTGGAGGACCGGGATGACCAGCTGAGCGCCAGGGAGGTCATGGCCCTGGAACCCGATCAGTGGCGGGCTTTCGACCCCAACCAGGTGCTCAATCTCGGCTTCAGCGACGGTGCCTTCTGGCTCAAGGTGACTGTACCGCCCCAACCGAAGAACCGGGTGCTGGAAATCCGCTATCCGTTGCTGGACGTGGTCGACATCTTCTGGGTTCGGGACGGCGACATCATCCGGCGCTATGAGAGCGGGGATTCACGGCCGTTTTCAAGCCGCCCCCTGTACCATCGCAATTTCGTGTTCCTGGTGCCGTCGAATACCGACACGGTCACCGCCTTTGTCCGGGTGAAAACCCAGGGGGCGGTCCAGATCCCGATTGAGGTGGTGCCCTCGGCCGACTTCCTGGCCGGCGAGCAGCTGACCTACGGCTGGCAGGCGATGTTCCTTGGCATCATTGTGGCCCTGGCGCTGTATAACCTCTTTCTGTTCCTCATCGTTCGTCAGACCACCTATCTCTGGTATGTCCTGACCGTGGTGTCGTCCGGGCTGGTCCACCTGAACTTTCACGGTTTGTTGTTCCAGTGGTGGTGGCCGGACCTGCCCATTCTGAACCGGTACTTCACGGTTCCCATCATTGGACTGGCCATGATGGCCGCAATCATGTTCAGCATCCAGTTCCTGGCGGTAGCCCGGTACAGTCGATTTTGCTACCACTTCCTGATGGCGCTGATGATCGGATCGGGGCTCAGCGTGGTCTATGGCTTGTTCGGCCCCTACCAGTCCGGCATTGCCCTGGTGGCCGTGCTGGCGGCGATCGCCACGCCGGCGGCCTGGGTGATTGGTATCTACATCTGGTGTCGGGGTCAGAAACTGGCGGGCTTCTACGTGCTGGCCTGGACGCCCTTGCTGCTGGGGCACCTGATTCTCGCGGTCAGCAAACTTGGCTATCTGCCGCGGACCTTCCTGACCGAGTTCGGGCCCCAGATCGGTGTCGCCCTGGAGGTGATTCTGCTGTCGTTTGCCCTCGCCCATCGCATCAACCTGGAACGCCGGCGCCGGCTGAAAGCCCAGGAGCAGGCCCTGGCGATTCAGCGCCAGGCCAACCAGACGCTGGAAGAGCGGGTTTGCGAACGTACGGAGGAACTGGAGCGGGCCAACCAAAGGCTCAGGCCATCAGTTTCACTGATGGCCTGACCCAGATCCCGAACCGGAGACAGTTCGATGAACGGATTCGCGACGAATGGTCCCGGGCGGGCCGCCACGGGCAGCCCCTCAGCCTGCTGTTGCTGGACATCGACTATTTCAAGTCGGTCAATGATCGTTATGGCCACCTGGTGGGTGACGACTGTCTGATCACAGTGGCCGCTATCTGCGCCCATGAGATCCAGCGTTCCGGGGACTTGTTGGCCCGTTTCGGTGGCGAGGAATTCGCGGTGTTGCTGCCGACTACTCCGGAAGACGGGGCGCTGCAGGTGGCCGAGCGGCTGAGGCAGGCCATTGAGAATGCGACGGTGTATCCGGGCGCCCAGGAAGCTGCGGTGAACCTCAGCGTCAGCGTGGGGGTGGCCACCGTGATTCCCCCGCCGGAGGAAACATACGACGAACTGATCCGGCGAGCGGACGAAGCCCTGTACGAGGCCAAGGGGGCTGGCCGCAACCGGGTGATGGCCTTCCGCGGAGCGCACACGGCGTCCGCGGATGAGCCCTAGTTTGCGTCAGTTCTTCAGTTTGTAGCGGCCCGGCCCGAGGAATATCAGGCCCACGGCGGTAAACAGGAAGAAACCCTGGAGCTCAAGCGCCCAGCCACCGTTTCCACCCAGTGACAGCAGTTGGTGGCTGTGTACCAGGGCAATGGCGACCAGCATGTTGAAGACGATCAACAGGGCCCCGATTCGGGTGTGGTAGCCCAACAGCACCATCAGCGGGGCGATCAGTTCACCAATGAAAACGCCGTAGGCGAAGAAGGCGGGCAGGCCATGGCTGGCCAGTTCACTCTCGATGAAACCGACGCCGTTGAGCAGTTTGGCAATGCCGTGAAACAGCATCAGGCCGCCCAGCGTCAGGCGAATAATCAGTTTCCCCAGATCGGCATTTTCTAGCAAGGCAGGGTTCTCCCAATATCAGTGAATGATCAGCTGGCAAGCATACCCGGTTGGGGCCGACCCTCAAAGGTTGCGGACATCCGGGTACAGGGGAATGAGCCGTTTCAGCAGCCGGTTCTGGGCGCCGGTGCCGACGCCATTTTCCTCCATGGCCAGGATCAGGTTTTCCGTCAGGGCGTTAAACTGGGTATCGGTAATCGCCATGTCGGCGTGCACCTCGCGCATCCCGCGACCGCTGTAGGTGCAGGGACCTCCACTGAGCTGGCACAGCTGGTCCGTCAGGTTTCGATGGAAGCTGGCCACGTCCACCCCCTTGAACTGCTGATTGATGCGCTCGTCGTCGACGATCAGAAACAGCAGATCCTCGACAATCTGAGCGATCCCGGCGCGTTTACCCAACTGCTGGTACAGCGATGCCTCGGGCGTTTCTGGAGCCGACTGGCAGCCCGCCAGGGTCAGGCCGGCGGTAACGACGAGACCAAGGATGGCCGCTTTGGAAATCAGGCGGGTCATGTCAGAAACTCCCCTGCAGTGACAGGTACAGGCCCTGTTGATCTTCCAGTGTTGCCACGTCGCCGAGGCTGACCACGGCTGCGGTCACCGCCAGGCGACGGTCCGGAACCCAGGCGACAAACAGGTCCCACCAGTCATCTTCCCCGGCAAACCCAAGGTTGTCCGGCTTCTGCCGGTATTCGGCCCCAACCAGCCAGCGCCGGTTGAGGAACAGGCCAGCGCTGGCTTCCGCCATCACTTCGTAGCTGTTGTTGCGGTCGCCACCAAAGCCCAGCAGTCCGCCCTGATTGGCCCGGGTCGCCCGCGCGGTGGCATTCACCAGGAGGTTGCGGTCAAACAGCGCGGCAAAGAACACCTTGCTGCCACTGAAATAGACATCGGTGCCGCTGTCATCCCTGGCACCGATGGCTGCGGGCACCGTGAAGTCCCGTTGCCGCTTGTACTGGATTCCGGCTGACCACTGTCCCCAGGGACTGTAGAGAACATCCCCGGCAAGCCGGATCTTGGCGCCGAAAATGTCCTGGTTCAGTTCGTCCTGTTCCAGGCCAAAACCGTTGCTGAGGGTGAACACCAGCGCGTCCAGATCCAGACTTTGCCGGGCCACGGTCAGTTCCACCCGATTATTCCAGTTAATGCCGGCGGCGGTGACGGCAAGCGTATAGTCGTCCGTTTCCGCGCGGCTCAGGGCCAGTGTTCCGCCCCACTCTTCGTCGCTGGCGTAGCTGCCGAGCAGAGCCCAAGGCACAAGCCCGCCGCCGGCGCTGCCTTCAATGGTGGTTACGCCACCCGTTGCCCAGATCCGGCTGCCGATGTCAGCGAACGCACTCTGGGCGGTCAGCAACAGCAGTGCCGCCAGCAGCACCGGGACGTCTTTCATTGAGAATACTCCGTGGTGCGTTGGGTCAGTTCCTGATGCCGCGCAGCCAGAGCCTTCGCGGTTTCTGCCAGGTCGGCGCCGGCCACGGGACGGCTCAGGTAGAACCCCTGGGCCAGGTCGCAGCCCCATTGCTGCAGTAACTGCCAGGCTTGCAGGGATTCGATGCCTTCCGCCACCACTTTCAGGCCCAGACCGTGGGCCATGTCGATCGTGGACTTCACGATCAGTTGGTCCTGGGGCTCGGTGTCCAGTTTCAGGACGAACGACTTGTCGATCTTCAATTCCTGAACCGGTAGCTTGCGGAGCTGGGACAGGGAGGAATACCCGGTTCCAAAATCATCCACCGACAGCGTCACTCCCAGCGCCTTGAGCCGGTCCAGAGTCGCCAGTGCTTCGGCGGGATCCTCCATCAGGGCACTTTCGGTGACTTCCAGGGTGATGCGTTTGAGGTCGGGGTGCCAGTCGGCGAAATTTTCGGCCACGTGGTCGGTCAGGGCGGGCCAGGTCAGGTCCTTCGCTGAAAGGTTGATGGCGACACCGGCTTCGATGCCCTGCTCCATCCAGGCCCTGGTATCGGCGGCAACGCGTTCCAGGATATGGGCTGTGAGATCATGGATCTGTCCCGACTGCTCGGCCAGGAAAATGAACTCCTCGGGGGAAACGAAGCCGAGTTCCGGGTGAATCCAGCGAACGAGGGCCTCCACCTGCACCAACCGCCCGGATCGGGTATCCAGCTTCGGTTGATAGTTCATGTGCAGGCCGTTGGTCGTGATTGCCGTATGCAGATCTGAAATGATCTGAAGTTCGCGCAGGTGACTTTCATCCTGGCCTGGCTGGTAGCGGGTGACCGGTTCCGGGTGTTCCTGGGCCTGCTCGAAGATCAGGTTCAGCCGGCGGCGCAGTTCGTTGGTGTTGCCCGCGTCCGCAGGCAGCTCCATGGTGACCATGACGGCGTGGATGGAGAATGGCGTAGTGTTGATCTGGAGCGGCGACTCGATAACGCCATGGAGTCGGCGGGTCAGCGAGTCAACGTGCTCGGGGCTCCGGGGTGGCACCAGGGCAAGGAACTCGCCGCCGCCGGTTCGGGCAATAATGCGTGCATCGGGCAGTTCCGTCTGCAAGCGCTCGGCAATGCCGGTCAGTACCTTGTCTCCGAACTCCAGGCCCAGGGTGTCATTGACGTCGGACAGGTCATCCAGCCGAACCCCGATCAGGGTACAGGCGCCCTGCTCGTCGAACAGTTCCCGGACCGACTGCATCAGCGCGTTCCGGTTCCCCAGGCCGGTGACATCATCATGGGTTGCCGCGTAGCGGATCTGGGCTTCTCGCTCGCGCAGACCCACGAGCATATCGCCAAGGGCGTTCCTGAGCCGTTTCAGCTCGCCCCCGGTCCGGAATTCGGGAGGAGTCGGGTTCTCGCCATCACCCACGGCCCGGGCGTAGTCGGCAAGCTGCAGCAAGGGTTTGCCCAGGTAGCGGGCAATGATCAGGGCCAGCAGGATGGCGAAGACAAGGATAGCGCTGACCAGCAGGGCGATTTCCTTCGCCCGGGCGTAGTAGTTTTGCAGGCTGGCTTCGCGACTGATCATCAGGACGATCTCGATCTCCGACGCGGAAGTGCCACCGAGGTTGATCGTACGACTGAAATATCGGGCGGGATCCAGAAGGCTTCTGGCCTGGGGTGCCGGGGTCAGTTCCTGTTCCATGGGCATCTCGCGGCTACCCGTCGCCGCCAGCACCTGGAAAGCCTCGTCGGCATTTGTCCGAGCCCTGAAAATGACCTCGGTTCCGCTCAGACGGGCAATCAGGTCAGCCAGCGGCTGGTCAAGAGCAAAACCGGCAACGAGCGTGGCCCGGAGTCCCGGGCCTTCGACCGGAACGTTGAGAACTTCATAGCCCTCGCCGCCGATGTGAATGAAGGTTCGGGCACTGCCGGGGGGCGACCCCGGCTGGTTCAGAGGGCTCCAGACGTCCGGAATCTGGTGGTTCAGGGTGGAGGCCAGAAGGTCGCCTGCGCTGCTGACCAGCAGTGCGAAATCCGCCCGGGCCCGCCGGCTGTGGTTCTCCAGAGCGCTGTCGATGGTCGCCGGATCGCCGCTGGCCACTGCCGAGCGGAAGCCAAAATCCTGCACGACCACCGACAGCCGGGACAGGTTCAGATCTGTTCGCCGTTTCAGAATCTCCCGGGCCATCCGTTCACCGATCGTGAGCTGTTCCCCGGCGCGACTTTTTTCGTCCTCAAACAGATACACCATCAACAGTGCACCAATCACGAGACTGACGAGCACTACCAGGGCAATCATCGCGGCAATCAGCCGACCCCGGAACCCCATGCGCTCAGCAAGTCTCATCAGAGTTCCCGAAACCGTTGCTGCAGGAGGTTAATGGCGTCATCCGTTTCTGGCTTCGGAGCCAGATCAATGGTCAGGGTTTGTGCGACAAGGTTGTCCAGTTTCCGCTCCACCGGCCGGGTATTGTCGGGCAGGCGCTGATGCCAGATATTCACCGTGAGCGGGCCGGTTTCGGCACTCGTTGCCAGTGTGATCCTGCCCTCGGCGTCGGTTCTCCCGATGGCGTTGGTGTCGGTGACGATGATGAACGCCCGCATCCGATCATGGATGTTGCAGCCCAGCTCCACAACGCCCGGCTTGTCGAACAGGATCGGCGCTTCCGGCTTGCCGGCGTAGAGCTCAATGTTGAAGGTCTTCGCGGGTGAAAATGAATAGACGTGATGCTGGGTGTTGTCGCGGTTTGGAAACTCGACCAGGGATCCGACCGGGACGATCAACACGGTCGGGTGGAATGCGCGGTCCTTCTGGTAAATCTCTGCTGTCACCGGCGTGAGCGTATCAATGCGGTCCAGATAGACGACAGCATCGGGAACAGGCTCGTTACTGCCACTGTCTGTCACTGTGACAGTGAGCTCTGATGCCAGAACTGGTGTGGACCAAGTCAGGAGTACCAGCACAACGACAAGCAGTTTCTTTATCAAACTTCTGAACCTTTCAGGCCAAACCGGACCCCAGAGAAAATCGAATGTGGTTCCTTACCAGCAGGTTTTCCCAGTAGTGCCGCATCCAGTCCCAGGCGGCATTGTTGACCTGATCAACAAACGGATCCAGGTTCAGTTCATAGTAGTCAGGCGTACCCGCAATCTGCAGCACGGTCACGGTAATGGAATCGTCCAGCTCATTGGCAAACGGCTCGCCAATAAGCTGGTGAGCCAACAGGTTAGCACGGGTAGCTTCCAGATCCACCAATTCACTGGCCCGGATTGAACGGTTGTTCTCATACATTTCTTCCATCAGGCGATGGCAGAGGTAGGCGCGGATCAGCAAGCCGTCGAGGCCATCGTATTTCACGAGCAGTGCTGAGGGCTGGGTGAAGTATCGGGTGGCAGACTCTACGAAGGGTTCGAACAGCTCGGCTTTACCCGCTTCCCGGGCGCAGGCTTCCACGCATTCGATCAGGCGTGGCGCCATTTCAATGTACTCAACGGCGAACTGGAACAGGCAGGTCGCAGGCTGGTAGCCTTCAATCATTACAGACGCGGGCAGACCGGCGGCTTTCTCACGGAGCTGCTGGAGAAAGGTACCTGAACGGGCTTCCTTGCGCCGTGCCTGATCGATGATTTCGAGAACTACCTGTGGTGTCATTTCAGGAGAAGCCGATGTCTGAACGAATTGAGGTCGCAAGGCGCCTCCCGTTGTCCGAAACGAGTAACAGGGCAGGAAAGCAGGGGTTGAAGGACCGCAACAGGCCTGCCATTTCTGACAAGTGTAGTCGACATTTTGCGCCTTGCCGGTTCCCCGACCCGAAATTCAGAAGGCGAAATGTTACAGCTTGAACAGGGTCTCAATGTCCGTTGAACCAGCGCCCATTTCGGGTGTGTGACCAGCACAGCCAGCCCATGCTGAGAGCCCGTGCCAGCATCAGGCAGATCAGGGAGAACCAGAGGCCGTGATTGCCCCAGTCAGTCGTCAGCCACCACACCGGAAGAAAGACTCCCAGTGCCGAAAACAGCATGGTGTTCTGCATGTCTCGGGTGCGGGTGGCTCCGATAAAGATACCGTCCAGCAGGAACCCCCAGACCGCGGCAAATGGCAGTAACCACAGCCAGGGCAGGTATTGCCATGCGGTAGTGCGTACCGCTTCGATGCCGGTCAGCAGTGCAATCAGGCCACGCCCCCCGACGACGAAGATGATGGTCAGCAAAAGGGCTCCCCAGAGCGACCAGCGCAGCGCACTTTGGAAAACCACCCGGAACCGTCGCCGGCTGCCCTTGCCGATCGCTTCGCCGACCAGGGCTTCGGCGGCGTTGGCAAATCCGTCGAGCGCATTGGAGATGATCAGCAGAAAGGTAATCAGCACCGCGTTGGCGGCGAGAATGGTATCGCCCTGTCGGGCGCCCTGAGCGGTGAAAAAGGCGAGCACTAATAGCAGCGCCACCGTGCGGACCATGATGTAGCGGTTAACCCGCAGGATTCTCAGGTAGTCCGCCAGCTCCCCGAACAGGGCGCGGGTGAGTGTCTGACCCTCGGGCATCCGGGACAGCACGATCGCAAAACCGATTGCGGCGGCACCGTACTCGGCAATGACCGTGGCGATGGCTACGCCCCGGCTGTTCCAGCCCAGTCCGGTGACAAACAGAACGTCGAGGGCGATGTTCACGCCGTTGGCCACGATCAGCATGATCATCGGGCCGCGCGGAAACTGGGTGCCGATCAGCCAGCCCACCAGCGTGTACTGGCAGAGAACGGCGGGGGCGCTCCAGATCCGGATGGCGGCGTATTCCGCGGCCAGGCCGGTCACGTCCGGGCTGGGGTTCATGAGGGTCAGCCCCAGCGAGATCAGAGGCTGGTGCAGCAGGATCAGCAGCAGGCCAATACCGACGGCCAGCAGGACGGAGCGCAGCAGCAGGGCAATCTGGCCAAAGCTGTCGCGTTTGCCCCAGGCCTGGGCGGCGAGGCCGGTGGTGCCCATGCGCATGAACCCGAACGTCCAGTAGAGGATGCTGAACAGATTGGCGCCGACGGCCACCGCACCCAGGTATTCCGGGCTCTCCAGATGGCCAAGGACTGCGGTGTCCACCAGACCAAGCAACGGCACCGTCAGGTTGGTCAGCATCAATGGCCACGCCAGCGCCCAGAGTCGCCGGTCTGTGGCCGGCAGGGAAGGTTTCATATTCGCTTTGATTCTTAAGATCCTGTGGTTAGCAGTTTTGGATTTAACCGATTTTTTAGCCTTTTCCCGATCTGTGTCTATACTCGACTGTGAGGTATCCATAAGCAGGCTTCCACTCTGATTTTTCAGGTGTATGCGAGCGCCGGAAAGGTCAGTGGGATAACGCAAATCCGACAAGAATAACACTCTGTGGAGACACAGTATGCGCGTGCACGCTCAGCGGGCAGGTGCCCTTTTAGGCGGTCTGATGTTCCCCGCCTGGTCCATGGCGGACTGGACTCTGAACATGACCCCGGGGGTTACCGGCACCAGTAACGAGATATTCAGCCTTCATATGATCATTCTCTGGATCTGCGTCGCCATTGGCGTCGTGGTTTTTGGAGTTATGTTCTGGTCCATCTTTGCCCATCGAAAATCCCAGGGTCACAAGCCTGCGAATTTTCATGAGAACACCCTGGTAGAGATTCTCTGGACCATCATTCCGTTTGTCATCCTTGTGGTAATGGCCATTCCGGCCACCGCGACCCTGGTCGACATGTACGACACCACCGAGTCTGACGTGGACATCAAGGTGACGGGCTACCAGTGGAAATGGCAGTACGAGTACATCAACGAGGATTTCGGCTACTTCTCCAACCTGTCGACGCCCCGGGAACAGATCAACAACCGCCAGACCAAGGGTGAGAACTACCTGCTGGAGGTGGATAACCCGCTGATCATTCCCGTGGGTAAAAAGGTGCGGTTTCTGCTGACCGCCAACGACGTGATCCATTCCTGGTGGGTCCCGGACTTCGGCGTGAAAAAGGATGCCATTCCCGGCTTTATCAACGAGACCTGGACCCGGGTCGACAAACCCGGCACCTACCGCGGCCAGTGTACTGAACTGTGCGGCAAGGACCACGGCTTCATGCCGGTGGTGGTGAAGGCGGTGCCGGAAGAGGAATACAACACCTGGGTGGCCGAGCAGAAAGTTGCGGCCCAGAAAGAGCGCGAGCTGACCCAGAAAGACTGGACCATGGCCGAACTCATGGAGCGCGGCGAGAAGGCCTATCAAACGGCCTGTGCGGCATGTCACCAGGCCGACGGAAGCGGCGCGCCCCCGGCGTTCCCGGCGCTCAAGGGGAGTCCGATTGCCACCGAGGACATGGCTGCCCACATCGATATTGTGGTGAACGGCAAGTCCGGGACGGCCATGCAGGCCTTCGGTGGCCAGCTCAGTGAAGTGGACCTGGCCGCGGTGATTACCTACGAGCGTAATGCCTGGGGTAACAACACCGGCGAAATGGTCACTCCGAAAGAAATTTTTGATTACAAGAACCAGCAGTAATCAACGCCAGATAACAGATATCACCAGCCACAATAAATGGCGGTAACGGGGGTTTTCATGAGTGCGGTTGCAGATACCCACGCCCAGGATCATCATCACGGCCCGGCAAAAGGTTTCAGCCGCTGGCTGTTGACCACGAACCACAAGGATATCGGGACCATGTACCTGATATTCAGTTTCGCCATGTTCCTGCTGGGCGGAACCATGGCCATGGTCATCCGGGCAGAACTTTTCCAGCCCGGGCTGCAAATCGTGCAGCCGGAATTCTTCAACCAGATGACCACGATGCACGGCCTGATCATGGTCTTCGGTGCGGTGATGCCGGCCTTTGTCGGTCTGGCAAACTGGATGATTCCGCTGATGATCGGCGCGCCGGACATGGCACTTCCACGGATGAATAACTGGAGCTTCTGGCTGCTGCCCTGTGCCTTCCTGATTCTGGTGTCCACCCTCTTCATGGAAGGTGGTGCACCCAACTTCGGCTGGACCTTCTACGCGCCCCTCTCGACGACCTACGGGCCGCCCAGTACCACCTTCTTTATCTTTGCCGTCCACATCATGGGGATTTCCTCGATCATGGGCGCGATCAACGTGATTGCCACCATCCTCAACCTGCGGGCACCGGGCATGACCCTGATGAAAATGCCGCTGTTCGTCTGGACCTGGCTGATCACCGCGTTCCTGCTGATCGCGGTCATGCCGGTCCTGGCCGGGGTCGTGACCATGATGCTGATGGACATCAACTTCGGCACCAGCTTCTTTGATGCCTCCGGCGGTGGTGACCCGGTGCTGTTCCAGCATGTGTTCTGGTTCTTCGGGCATCCCGAGGTCTACATCATGATCCTGCCGGCCTTCGGGGCGGTCTCCCACATCATTCCGGCGTTCTCCCGCAAGCCCCTGTTCGGTTATGCCTCCATGGTTTATGCCGTGGGTGCGATTGCGTTGCTGTCTTTCGTGGTCTGGGCGCACCACATGTTCACCGTGGGTATTCCCATCGCCGGTCAGCTGTTCTTCATGTACGCCACCATGCTGATTGCGGTGCCAACCGGGGTAAAAGTGTTTAACTGGGTCGCCACCATGTTCCGCGGCGCGCTCAGCTTTGAAGCGCCCATGCTGTTTGCGGTGGCCTTTGTCATCCTGTTCACCATCGGTGGCTTCTCAGGGCTGATGCTCGCTATTGCGCCGGCGGACTTCCAGTACCACGACACCTACTTCGTGGTGGCCCACTTCCATTACGTTCTGGTACCGGGAGCCATCTTCGGCATCTTCGCCTCCGCCTACTTCTGGCTGCCCAAGTGGACCGGCCACATGTACGACGAAACCCTGGCCAAGACCCATTTCTGGCTGTCGTTCATCGGCATGAACCTGGCGTTCTTCCCGATGCACTTCCTGGGCCTGGCGGGTATGCCACGCCGGATTCCGGACTACGCGCTGCAGTTCGCCGACTTCAATATGGTCTCCAGCGTCGGGGCATTCATGTTCGGGGCGACCCAGCTGTTGTTCCTGTTCATCGTGGTGAAGTGTATCCGTGGCGGAAAGGAGGCAGCGGCCAACCCCTGGGATGGTGCGGAGGGTCTGGAATGGACGGTGGCATCGCCGGCGCCCTACCACACCTTTGTCACGCCACCGGAAGTGAAATAAGCGGGGCCGCGGGTGGACGATCGGACATCGGCATTGGCACGACCCGCGCGCAGCAATGCGCGGGTCATCACCTGGTGCATGGCGGGCGTGATAGGTATGTTCGCGTTCGGCTTTGCCCTGGTGCCCCTGTACGACGTGTTCTGCGAGCTGACGGGTATCAATGGCAAGACCGGCGGCCGGTACGAGGCAACCGTGGGCGCCGACGCCGATGTGACCCGCACCGTGCAGGTCCAGTTTCTGGCCCAGAACGGGCCGGGCATGCCCTGGACGTTCCGGCCGGTGACCCGCAGCATCGAGGTTCATCCGGGAGAGCCGGTGACGGTGAATTTCTTCGCCCAAAACCCCACAGCAGTGGCAATGGTCGGTCAGGCGGTTCCCAGTCTCTCACCCTCGGAAGGCACGCTGTACTTTCACAAGACCGAGTGCTTCTGTTTCAACCAGCAGCCCCTGGCGGCCGGGGAAAGCACGGAAATGCCTCTGGTATTTATCGTGGACCGGGATCTGCCTGCGCACATAACCAAGCTGACCCTGTCCTATACCCTGTATGACCAGAGTAAACAGGCAAAGGTGTCGGGGACTGTTCGAGCAATCACAACAACAAACGAAAACGGCTAAGCCATCGGAGAGTGTCATGGCGGATAACCAGACCTATTACGTTCCTGAACAGAGCAAATGGCCCATTATTGCCACCGTCGGGCTTGGGTTAACCCTGTACGGGGTGGCCTCCATCATGGTCAACGGCAACCAGGGCGAAAGCACGACAGGCTCCTGGGTGATGTTCATGATCGGTGCGCTGATCATGGCGTACATGCTGTTCGGCTGGTTTGGCAATGTGATCCGGGAAAGCCGGGCGGGGCTCTACAGCCCCCAGATGGATCGCTCCTTCCGGTGGGGCATGAGCTGGTTTATCTTTTCTGAGGTGATGTTCTTTGCTGCCTTCTTCGGCGCTCTGTTCTACGCGCGCGTTTTTGCTGTGCCCTGGCTCGGTGGCGAGGGTGATCGCGGCAGTTCCAACATGCTCTGGGAAGGGTTTCAGGCCACCTGGCCTTTGATCAACAACCCGGATCCGGAAGCCTATCCCGGACCCAAGGAGGTGATCAGCGCCTGGGGTCTGCCCCTGATGAATACGATTCTGTTGGTGACGTCCTCGTTCACCGTGACGGTTGCTCACCACGCCCTGAAAGCGGGCCATCGGGCCAAAACCAAACTCTGGCTCGGCCTGACCATCGCCCTTGCCCTGGTGTTCCTGTTCGTTCAGGGCTACGAGTACATGCATGCCTACCAGGATCTGGACCTGACACTGAAGTCCGGCATCTACGGCAGTACCTTTTTCATGCTGACGGGCTTTCACGGAGCCCACGTGATGCTGGGGTCACTGATGCTGATCATCATGCTGGCTCGCATCAGCAAGGGACACTTCACGGCAGACAACCACTTCGGTTTTGAAGCAGCCGCCTGGTACTGGCACTTTGTGGATGTGGTCTGGTTGGGCCTGTTCGTGTTCGTTTACATCCTCTGAGTATGCCGGTCAGGGCGTCGGATTCAGTGTCAGGGCGCCCTGCCACAGCGCAACCAGAATTACCGCCAGGAGCAGTACACTGAGCGTGACCCGGACCGCCAGGGAGTTCACCACCCGATTGGTTTTTCCGCCATCCTTGATGAGAAAGAACAGGCCGCTGAACAGACTGACAATCACGGCCAGCATCAACACAACGATTACGGCTTTAAGCATGGAATTTCCCGGATTCATAGGCATTGTTGGTCGGCGGGCTGGCGAGTTCCACACAACCCAGAGGTCACTATAGCAGAGCATGTCTGATGCACAGGGCAATCGCCGTCACTGGCAGTTCGATTGGCGGCTGTTGCTGTTCGCCGGTGTTTTTTTGCCACTGCTCATTGGACTGGGGTTCTGGCAACTGGACCGGGCAGGTCAGAAGCAGCAGATGCTGGACCAATGGCAGCAGGACGCGCTGGATCTGGAATGGCCGGAACTGGTTCGCCAGGGCCTGGATGCAGGGCGGCCGGTTGCCCTTTCCGGGACCTACGATGAGCGCAGCTGGTTACTGGACAATCGAACCCGGGACGGCGCCCCGGGCTACGAAGTGCTAACAGTGTTTTACCCGCTCGAAGGCCCGCCGGTCCTGGTGAACCGGGGCTGGCTCCAGGCTCCACGAACCCGGGAGGAATTGCCGGAGGTTGGTACGCCGGAGGGGAAGGTTGAGCTGGCGGGACGTCTCAGCGATTACCCGGAACCGCCGGTCCTCACGGACCAGACCGGCCCTGAGCAGGGATGGCCCCGGCGCGTGCAGAGCCTGCCGAGGGCGGTTGCCGCCCGGGACGTGCCGGCGTTGCCGCCGGCCATCGTGAGGTTGGACGGCAATGACCAGCCGGGCGCCTTTCGCGCGGACTGGGCACCGGATCTGATGGGACCACAGACCCATTACGGATACGCCACTCAATGGTTTGCGCTGGCGGTTGTACTGAGTATATTGACGGTAGTAGCGAGTTACCGAAAGACAGGAGCCAATAATGACAACGACAATGGCTAACCGGATACCCGACCAGAACGACGGACCCTCACCAGAGCAGGTCCGGCGCGGACGCCGCACCGCTCTGTTGCTGTTCGCCATCGGTTTTGGACCGATGGTCTTTGCCACCATCATGTTCTACACCGGCTGGCTGAATCCGGCTGGCCACACCAACAATGGCACTCTCATCCAGCCGGTGGTGCCGGTCGAGACACTCAATCTGGAAACCGCGGCAGGCAAGCCCCTGACGGAACGGTTCGGGCCGGACCAGGTCGAGCCCCAATGGATGCTGATGGTGGTGTCTGGCGAGTGCGGTAGCGAGTGTGAAGAGCTGCTGTACCTGGCCCGGCAGGTCAACATTGCCCTGGGCAAGAACGCCAATCGGGTGTCCCGTGCCGCCGCTCTGGGCAGCGTGCCGGCGGAGCTGGCATCCCGCTGGCAGACGGAATACAGCCTGATGGAGCGGCTGATCCCCGCGCCGGGAACCACTCCGGCCTGGCCTGCGGGTATCGACCCCGAGGCTGAACCGCGAATTCTGCTGGTGGATCCGTTCGGCAACCTGATGATGCATTACGGGGCCGGCAACACTGGCAAAGAGCTGCTTGAGGACCTCAAGCACCTGCTCAAGATTTCCCAGATCGGATGAGCAATGGCTTGGAGGATCCGGCCTTGAACCAGCAGTTTTCAATCCCGTCCACCCACGCCCGCCGCATGGGGACCTGGGCGCTGATCGCCGCTCTTCTGGCGGTGGTGGTGATCATGTTGGGCGCCTGGACGCGGCTTGTCCATGCCGGTCTTGGCTGCCCGGACTGGCCTGGCTGCTACGGCTTCCTGACGGTGCCCCAGAGTGACTCCAGTATTGCGATTGCCAATGCCCGTTTTCCGGAGACCCCGGTGGATGTGGAGAAAGGCTGGCCCGAGATGATCCATCGATACGCCGCGGGCACCCTGGGCCTTGTCGTCTTCGGGCTGGCGGCCTACGCCGTCCGCCATCGAAAAACCGGTGTCCCGGTCAAATTGCCGCTGTTTATTGCCGGGTTCATTATCCTGCAGGGAGCCTTCGGCATGTGGACGGTCACCCTGAAGCTCTGGCCCCAGGTCGTTGCCCTGCACCTGCTCGGTGGCTTCACCACTTTGACCCTGCTGACCTTGCTGGCACTCCGGCTAAGAGCGCGGAGCCCGTACCGCGACCCTCCGGTGTCCGGGCAAACCTCCCCGGCCTTCAGTCCGTGGCTGTACGCCGGCCTGTTCCTGATTGTGGTGCAGATTGCCCTGGGAGCCTGGACCGCGGCCAACTACGCGGCGGTAGCCTGTACCGACCTGCCCACCTGCCAGGGCCAGTGGTGGCCGGCTGATATGGACTTCCAACACGGTTTCGATGTTACCCAGCACGTGGGCCCGAACTACCTTGGAGGCCAGCTCACCAACGATGGCCGGGTGGCGATTCATGTCACCCACCGGCTTGGCGCGATGGTGGTACTCGGCTACTTCGCCGTTCTGCTGGCACTGATGTGGCGCAGGCGCCAAACGTCGGGCCTCTCTGGTGCCATCGGTCTAGTGGCCGTGGCCCTCGCGGCCCAGATCGGACTGGGCCTGGCCAATGTCTTCTTCAATATTCCTCTGAGTATCGCGGTGGCCCATAACGCCATGGGTGCGGGCCTGCTGCTGACCGTGGTCCACCTGATCTGGCGGAACCACAAACTTGTTCAGGCGCACACCGCGGACGCGACACACCCAACAACAATTAACCGGGAGGTTACGGCATGAGTGAGCGAGTGGAAGCACTGCCGGCCCAGACAACGGCCCACGAATCCAGCACACCCATTTCCTGGCGGGATTACCTGGAGCTGACCAAGCCCCGGGTGGTCGCACTGATGATCCTGACCTCCGTGATCGGCATGTTGCTGGCGGCGCCGGGGGTGCCGGGCTGGGAGGTTCTGCTGTATGGCAACCTCGGTATCGCCCTGCTGGCAGGTGCTGCCGCGGTGGTCAACCACGTCGTTGACCAGAAGATCGACACCGTCATGGCGCGGACCCGCAAACGCCCGGTCGCCACCGGCAAGATTTCCCCGATCGACGCCATTCTGTTCGCCACGCTTCTGGCGACGATCGGTATGGCGGTACTGATGTGGCAGGTGAACGAACTGACCGCCTGGCTGACCCTGGCGTCCCTGGTGGGCTATGCGGGCGTCTACACCCTGTTCCTGAAGCGCGCGACGCCGCAGAACATCACCATCGGCGGTCTCGCCGGTGCCATGCCGCCACTGCTGGGCTGGACCGCGGTAACGGGCCAGGTGGAGGGCCACGCGCTGTTGCTGGTGCTGATCATCTTCGCCTGGACGCCTCCCCATTTCTGGGCCCTGGCCATCCATCGCAAGGAAGAGTATGCCAAGGCCGGTATTCCCATGTTGCCGGTCACCCATGGCAACAAGTACACCGAGCTGCATATCCTGCTGTACACCTTCATGTTACTGGCGGTCAGCCTGCTGCCCTTTGTGACCGGCATGTCCGGCGGTATCTACCTGGTGGGTGCCCTGGCCCTTGGCCTGCGTTTCCTGCACTATGCGGTTCGATTGCTGAAAGGCGATGACCGCCGGGTTGCGCTGACCACCTTCAAGTACTCCATTACCTACCTGATGGCGCTGTTCGTGGTCTTGCTGGTGGATCATTTTGTATTCTTCTGACTCAGAACGGTGTTTTACTGGAACCTAGATGAACAGCTCGATTCGCCTGACCCTGTTTTTGTTACTGCTGCTGGTGATTCTGATCTTCGGACTGGTGATCGGGCGCCAGGTTTACCTGGTCGGAGACCAGCAGCCGGAACCGGCACCTGAACTGGTCGAGCTGAATACCTATGTCTATGACCAGCCCCGGGAACTGGTGGAGTTCACCCTGACCAACGAGAAGGGTGAAACCGTGACCCGGGAAAGCCTGAAGGGCCGTTGGACGTTTGCGTTCGTTGGTTACACCAACTGCCCGGATATCTGTCCTGCGGCCATGGCAAACCTCCGGCGCACCGAGCAACTGCTTTCGAGCGAATTACCACAACCGGATTACCTGCTGGTCAGCGCCGATCCGGAGCACGACAGTCCGGAAAAGCTCAAGGCCTACACCGACTTCTTCGGCGACAACTTCCACGGGCTGACCGGTGACCTGGAGACCCTGCGGGCGCTCGCCAAGAGCCTGAATGCGGTGTTTGTCCATCGTCAGGTGGACGGTGAACTGCTGGTGGACCACAGTGGCCATTTCGCGCTGCTGAACCCGGATGGCAGGCTGGCCGCGGTCATCCAGCCGCCCCATGATCCCGAAGCACTCGCGGAAGCGTTCGAACGGATCTATGAGTGGGCCCGGGACAACCGGCTAAAAGTCAGCTCCTGAAGCGCCTGAGCGGGCTCTTCGGCCAAGGTCAAACTGACAGGCCTGCGGTTCTGACCTAGACTTTCCGGCTGTTAATCCACGAGCCGAGCCCATGCCTTCCAATCTCCAAAGCTGTACCACTCCTCGCCAACTGCTCTCCGTGCTCGCGGCCGGCGCCATCGTGCTGATGGTCGTCCACGGCCTGGGGCGATTCATCTACACACCGTTGCTGCCTCATCTGGTTGAGGATGGCCTGTTCGGCGCCGGGGAAGGCGCTGCCGTTGCCACGTGGAATTACCTCGGCTACCTGGTGGGGGCGCTGATGGCCATCCGGTGGTACCGCATCGACCAGATCCGAATCCTGTTACCGGTGGCGCTGGCGGTCCATGTACTTACCACCCTGCTGGTCACCCAGATCGATAACCTGACCGTGATCTCCGCCGGCCGCTGGCTCAATGGTGTCGCTAACGGCATGGTGTTTGTTCACGCCCCGGCATTGATTCTGGAATGGCTGGTGCTTCGCAATCGAGCCGCCATGAGCGGATTGGTGTACATCGGCGTCGGTCTTGGCCTGCTGGTATCCAGTGGTCTGGTTTCCGGCACGGCCGATCTGCTGGCGGGTGCCCAGCGTTGGTGGCCGGCGGCATTGCTCTCGATCCCGCTGGCCTGGTGGGGTGGCGCGAGGCTGATGAGACTGGAGGTTCCGGTGCGACCGCAAAACCTGTCCGGTCACACGCCCGACACCACGGCGTTGCTGGACCGTGCCAGTATTCCCCTGTTCCTGTCCTACGCCGGCGCGGGGCTGGGTTATATTCTGCCGATGACCTTCCTGCCCCTGCTGGCGACACTGGAACTCCCCGGCGACCACTGGATGCTCGATGGCACCTGGCTGATTGTGGCCTTGTGTACCATCCCCGCTCCCTGGATCTGGAACAAACTGGGCGCGAAAATCGGCGATCTTCCTGCATTAAAGCTGAATTTCATGATTCAGCTACTGGGTGTCCTGGCCGCGGTGCTCTGGCCCGGGGCGGTCGGCCTTGTGCTGTGCGCTGCCCTGGTGGGCAGTACCTTTCTGGGCACGGTGCTGCTGACCCAGCGCATTGGCCGGGCGCTTCATCCCCATCAGGGCCCCAGATTGTCCGCTGCCATGGTGGCGCTCTATGGCTTCACCCAAATGGTCGGGCCCTGGTTGACCAAGCAGTGGCTGGACATGGGGGGCACCCTGGGATCGGCGTTTGGTATCGGGGTGGCGGCTCTGGCATTCGGACTGGTGTTTGTCTTTTTTGTGCCTCGGGCTGAGGAGTGGCATGCCCGCTCTTTCTAGGAGTGCTGGTTTTGGGGGATTGATCGCGGTGCGCCCGTGGTAACCTGTCACGACAACCGGAATTCGACAATCAAAGCCAGACCGACGTGCTTCCAATAGACCAGATCCTCCCCGAGCTGAAACAAACCCTGGAACAAACCGCCACTGCGCTGCTGCAGGCGCCGCCGGGCGCCGGTAAGACCACGCGGGTGCCGTTGGCGCTGCTCGATGCGCCCTGGCGGGACGATCGGAAGATCCTGATGCTTGAGCCGAGGCGGCTGGCGGCCCGGTCGGCGGCCCGGTTTATGGCCAGCCAGCTGAGCGAGAAGCCGGGGCAGACGGTGGGCTATCGGACACGGCTGGACACCAGGGTATCCGGGGCCACCCGGGTTGAGGTGGTGACCGAGGGTATTCTCACTCGGCTGATTCAGGCCGATCCGATGCTGCAGGATTACGCTGCCGTGCTGTTTGATGAGTTCCACGAACGCTCCCTGCAGGCGGATCTCGGCCTGGCACTGGTGCGGGAGTCCCAGCAGGTGTTGCGCGAGGATCTGCGGCTGCTGGTGATGTCGGCGACGCTGGATACCGCCCCCATTGCGCGGGTGCTGGGGGATGTGCCCGTGATCAGCAGCGAGGGCCGGGCCTTCCCCGTGGAGGTTCTGTATCGGCCGGCACCGTCCCAGGTCCGACCCACCCGCACCGTGGATCGGGTCGTTGCGGTCGTTCAGGAGGCGTTGGCGGAGCAATCCGGTTCGGTCCTGGTGTTCCTGCCGGGCGCTGGTGAAATCCGACGGGTCGAACAGCAATTGCGGGGGCGGGTTGCCGACGATGTGGTGTTGGCGCCGTTGTATGGCAACCTCAAGTCCGAGGAGCAGGACCGGGCGATCTCGCCCGCGCCGGAGGGCGAGCGTAAGGTGGTACTGGCCACGGCGATTGCCGAAACCAGTCTGATAATCGAGGGCGTCCGGGTAGTGATCGACAGCGGCCAGCAGCGGCGGGCGGTGTTTGATCCCAATAGCGGGATGACAAGACTGATGACGGGGCGGGTTTCCAAGGCCTCGGCGGAGCAGCGCAAGGGCCGGGCCGGGCGGATCGAGCCCGGGGTGTGTTACCGGCTTTGGAGTGAGTCCGAGCAATTCGGGCTGGCAGACTTTACCCCGCCGGAGATTCGGGAAGCGGACCTGGCACCCCTGGTGCTCGAATTGGCGCAATGGGGTGCCCGAACGCCGGACCAGGTGGCCTGGATCGATCCGCCACCGCAGGCCCACTGGCATCAGGCCGTCACGCTGCTGCAATGGCTGGATATGCTGGATGCCGACGGTGCCATCACCGGGCATGGCAAGGCGGCCCGGGAGCTGGGCGTGCATCCGCGTCTGGCGCACATGGTCCTGCGGGGCCGTGAGCTGGGACTGCCCGTGCTTGCGGCGGATCTGGCGGCGCTGCTCAGTGAGCGAGACCTGCTGGGACCGGGGGCCGGTGCCGATATGCACGAACGCGTCCGGGTGTTGCAGGGCGAAGGAGGCCGCCGAAACCTGGACCCGTCGCGCCTGAAGTCCATCCGGCAGGCCGCAAAAAGACTCGTGAACGGATCGTATGAACCGGGTCCGGTGCCGACCGAGTTCGAGGTCGGCCGGCTGTTGGCCCAGGCCTACCCGGACCGGATCGGCCGGCGCCGGTCGCGGCACGCCCCCCGGTATCAGCTCAGCAACGGCAAGGGCGCGACCTTGCGCGAGGACGATGCCCTTGCCCGCCACGACTGGCTGGTGGCCGCGGACCTGGACGGGAAAACCCGGGAGTCGATGATTTATCTGGCGGCGCCGGTCGAGGTTCGGGATCTGGAGCAGGATCTGGCAAGCCACATAGACGAGCGCGCAGAGGCGATGTGGGATGACCGGCGGGGCACGGTGATCGCTCGCCGGGTCCGCAGGCTCGGGGAGCTGGTGCTGGAGGAAACGGCCCTGCCCCAACCGGCTCCGGAGTTGATTCAGCAGGGCTTGCTGAATGCCGTCCGGCACAAGGGGCTGGACAGTCTGCCCTGGAGCGGGGCGGCCCGGCAGTGGCAGGCACGCGTTCGGCTGCTTGCCCAGACTTTTCCGGGGGAGTGGCCGGACGTCAGCGACGATACCTTGCTGGCCTGCCTCGATACCTGGCTGGCACCCTTCCTCGCGGGCATGCAGAGGTGGGCAGATCTGCAGCGCCTGGACCTGATTCCGGCGCTCCAGAGCCTCCTCGACTACCGGGAACAACAACGGCTGGACGAGCTGGCACCGACATCGCTGACCATACCCACCGGTCAGACGGTGTCGCTGGACTACACTGCCGACAATGGCCCTGTTCTGGCGGCGAAACTTCAGGCGATGTTTGGCTGGAATGAAACCCCGAGACTGGCCGGTGCCCGCATACCGGTGGTGATTCACCTGCTTTCCCCGGCCCAGCGGCCGCTTGCCGTCACGGCCGATCTGGCCAGCTTCTGGCGCAATGCCTACCCGGAAGTGCGCAAGGATATGCGCGGACGGTACCCGAAGCATCCCTGGCCGGAGGATCCCCTTACCGCTGAAGCTCAACAGGGCACAAAGAAACGCCCAGCTCGCTGATCCGGCCCGTGATCAGCTGCTCCGGAACCGGCTCGAAATAGACGTTGCGAGGCGTTATCCACTTGCCCTCCGGGGCATTCAGCTCCGTGGCCGGCAGTTCCTCCAGGTGCACCGACTCCCGGGTGTCCTGGCTGTCGCGGAAGGTGTCGGCCAGCACCCAGAACGGGACGTTGTGGGCGTATGCCGCCAGTGCCAGAAGATGGGTGCCACTCTTGTTGACAAAATGGCCGTCGGTCAGCCAGCTGTCGCAACCGGTCATCACCACATCGGCGTCACTCATGAACAGCGCCATCTGGGCATCGGTGATCAAGGTGACGGGAACTTCCAGTTCATTCAGCGTCGAGGCCAGCCCATGGCCCTCCTGTCCGGGGCTGCTCTGGGTACAGATCACCGAAAACGCGATCTGAGCGTCCACCATTCTCCGAAACAGCCGGATCAGAACGGAGCTGGCGCTGTGGGTCATGATCACCGCACCGTCGTGAATCTGGCCCAGCGCGTTTTCGACAATCCGATCCGTTGTTGCCTCGAACTCCCGCCGTACCGACTCGACCAGATTCCAGGGCTCGTCGCCGTTGCGGTTCAGGGCTCGCTCCACTCGGTCAATGGCGTTTCCAATCACTACCATGCTCGGTCTCGCCTGCCGGAGCTCCGCCAGCAATCCGGCCCGCTCCTCGGCGCCCGGTCGGGCGGTGCGCAGGTAGTCCGCCAGATCCTCCAGGGTTTGCAGTGCCAATCGGGTAGCGCCGGACTGGCAATCGCTTTTGAGTCTGGACAGCACCGGGTTGGTTGGTTGGTCGGCCATGGGCATTCCCCCAGTTCGCGCTGTGTAGGTTCGTGCTGTTACAGAACAGACTAGCAGATGGCCGCGTCGACGGGGGGGTGTGAACATTTCGAAAAATAACTTGCCAGCAAGCGAAGTCCGAATACAATCGCGCAATTCTTAACCTATCCGGTCGTAGTCATGAACCTGGTCTCCTTCAATGTTTTTCGCACCCTCGGCTTACCCAACACAACGGTTCTCAAACCGGACCATTTCCTGCGCCATCGGGAACTTCTGACCGAGGCTGACTGGGTGCTGTTTCCGGAATACTGGCAGCTGAATGCGCTGGTTCACGGCCTCAAGTGCCGGGTTTTCCCGAGCGTTTCCAGCTACCGCATCGGCCACGACAAGGTGGAAATGACCCGCGCTTTCCAGACCGTGGCGCCGGCCCATACGCCCTGGACCCTCATCGAGGCCAACGGACCCCATGAGCGTGACCAGGTCTGGAACACCATGACCCACCCGTTTGTCGCCAAGCTGCCCAAGGCCAGCATGGGCGAGGGTGTCTGGCTGATTGAAACCCGGGCGGATTGGCGGCGTTACTGTGAAGCAACGGACGTGCTTTATGTTCAGGAATACCTGCCGATCGACCGGGATGCCCGAGTCGTGGTGATTGGTGACAGGGTACTGACAGCCTACTGGCGGACGCAGGCCGATCAGGGTTTCTACAACAACCTGGCGCGGGGCGGGCGCGTCGACAGCAGCCCGGTGCCGTCGGTGGTCACGGATCTGGCTCTGAGGCTGGCGCGGGAGCTGGGGGTGGACCATGCCGGGTTCGACATCGCGTTGGTGGAAGGTTATCCCTACGTGCTGGAGTTCAACCGCCTGTTCGGCAACCAGGGCCTTGGCCTGGGCAGCGAACTGCAGGACGCCATTCTCGAGTACCTGCAGCGTCAGGACGAACCTGCCGGGCCAAACGATCCGACGGCCCCGGAACAGGTCTGGTCGACGGCGGTCTGAGCCTGATCGCCTTAAGACCCTGTTTCCCATCGTGAAAACCGGCCACGGCCCGGTGTGCCGGAACCCCGTGCGTATGGGTAGATATGCTCATATCGGAGCCTGAAAAAAAGCCCGATGATCGCGTCAATTCCCGGGGGGCTGCAGCCAGGCTGTAGCGCCCTTTTTTTATGCCTGTTTGCCCTGTGGAGGGAAACATCATCCATGACCGAGTCAGCCAACGCCAATCTCGCGGATTACTACGACGCCGAGACCTTTAGCCGGATCAAAGCCTTTGCCGATACCCGGGAAACCCCGTTTGTGGTGATCGATACCGCCACCATCGATCGTCAGTACAACGAACTGGTGGAAGGATTCCCGTACGCCCAGGTGTATTACGCGGTGAAGGCCAATCCGGCCCCGCAGATTCTGACCATGTTGCGGGACAAGGGCGCGAATTTCGATATCGCCTCGGTGTACGAGCTCGACAAGGTGCTGGCTCTGGGCGTGACCGGCGACCGGGTCAGCTACGGCAACACCATCAAGAAGGCGAAGGATATCCGCACCTTCTACGAGAAGGGCGTGCGCCTGTTCGCCACCGACTCCGAAGCGGACCTGCGCAACATTGCCAAGGCCGCGCCAGGCTCAAAGGTGTACGTCCGGATCCTCACCGAAGGCACGCTGACGGCTGACTGGCCGCTGTCGCGCAAGTTTGGCTGCCAGACTGATATGGCCATGGATCTGCTGATCCTGGCCCGCGACCTGGGCCTGGTGCCCTACGGTGTGTCGTTCCACGTGGGTTCCCAGCAGCGTGAGATCGGCGCCTGGGATGCTGCGCTGAGCAAGGTGAAGGTCATTTTCGAACGCCTGAAGCAAGAAGACGGCATTGAGCTGAAGATGATCAATATGGGCGGCGGTTTCCCGGCCAACTACATCACCCGTACCAACGAGCTGAAGGTGTACGCCGAGGAAATTTCGCGCTTCCTGCACGAGGATTTTGGCGCCGATCTGCCGGAGATCATCATTGAACCGGGCCGCTCGCTGATCTCCAATGCTGGTGTGCTGGTGAGCGAGGTGGTACTGATTTCCCGCAAGTCGCGGACAGCGCTGCACCGTTGGGTGTTCACGGATGTTGGCAAGTTTTCCGGGCTGATCGAGACCCTGGACGAAGCCATCAAGTTTCCGATCTGGACGGACAAGGTGGGTGAAGGCGAGGACTGTGTGATTGCGGGGCCGACCTGCGACAGTGCGGACATCATGTACGAGCATCACAAGTACCCGCTGCCGCTGAATCTGGCGATCGGGGACCGGATGTACTGGCTGTCCACCGGCGCTTATACCACCACCTACAGTGCGGTGGAGTTCAACGGGTTTCCTCCGTTGAGGGACTATTACGTCTGAAACCAGAGGTGGCCGCGTGGCGGGGACTCATTTCCATTGGAAATGGAACTCGCTGCGCTCAGACATCCATTTCTGGCGGGAAATGAGCCCCCCACGGCTTGCTGGCTTGGGTGGGGCGTCCCTTTGAAAGGGTCAGCTTTCGGGTTGGCCCTTTTTTCGTTCCAGGTCGAGGGTGAAGGCCAGGGGTAGCACCAGCAGGGCGTAGGCGATCATCACCATCAGGGCGTGCCGGGCGTCGCCGGTCCAGTCGGCCAGGACGCCGCCGAGCATGGGCACGGTGAAGGCAACGGTGTAGCCCACCAGGAAGGTGCCGGCGGACAGTCGGCCGGTTTCAGCGGGGGAGACGACCAGGGGCGGTATGGCCACGAGCAGGATCAGCAGCATGCCGGCGACCAGGCTCATGAGGGTGGCGCTTACGATCGACCACCAGCCGCTGGATAGGACGGCAACGATCGCGCCGAGAATGGCGACGCTGGCCAGGGTGGCGATGACTCCGGGGCGGCCGACCCAGTAGCGGGCCATTTTCAGCATGGTCAGGGAGGCGAAAACCTGGGCCAGGTTGTACCAGAACAGGGCATCCGGGAGTCGTTCGAACTGGCCCTGGTACTGCAGCAGGTTGCCCATGTAGGCGTTAAGGCCGAAGAACAGGGAGCCGGACAGTCCGAGCAACAGGCCGACTCGGAGGGTCAGGGGATTGTTCCAGTCCGGCAGCCAGGCCACGTCGCGCACGGGCCGAGCCCGGTCCCGCTTGGGCAGGAACAGCGCCCCGGCCACCAGCAATGCCGGCAGGGACCAGGCCAGCAGCGTTGCGCGCCAGCTGTTGTCCAGCAACGGCATGAGCACCGGCAGGGTGATGCCGGCGCCAATGAACTCGCCCATGAGCATGCCGTTCATGTAGATCGCCGTACCCAGCGCCAGGTGATGTGGCTCCAGCCACCGGGGCAGCAAGGCCGGCAGGGCCGGTTGCATCATGGACACGCCAAGCCCCATCACGGCACTGGCCACCATCAGGGTCAGGGTATCGGGGACCAGGCCGCGGCCGGCGGAGCCGATCACCATGATGACCAGGGCCAGGGCCAGGGTATTGCGTGGCCCGAGGCGGGCTATCGACAGGGAGCCGGGCATGGAGCCCACGGCGAGCATCAGGATCGGTAAGGTCGTCAGGGCCCCGGTCAGGGCCTGGGACAGGGCCAGTTCATCGCTGATGAAGGGCGCCAGGGGTGGCGCCACCAGGATCGGAATCCGGAGATACACACCGGCCAGCCAAAGCAAGACCGCCACCGGCAGCAGTCGGGCTGGCGGTGGCGGTGCGGGTGCGGCTCCGGTTTCAGCCACGGGCGAGGATCAGTCTTCGCCGGTATCCGGAAGGTAAGCGCCGTCTTCGTCGTGGACTTCGCGGCCGGTGACCGGCGGATTGAATGCACAGATCAGTCGCATGTCTTCGGTGCCACCGTACAAGGTGTGCTGATCGTGCTTGTCGAGTGCGTACAGCGTACCGTCTGTAATCTCGTGGGTTTCACCGGTCGCCTTGTCCAGAATTTTGCCGTTGCCGGCAACGCAATAGACGGCTTCCAGGTGATGCTTGTACCAGAGGTTCAGTTCGGCGCCTGCCGGGATGATGGTCTCGTGAAACGAGAATCCCATGCCGTCCTTCTTCAGCAGCATCCGGCGACTGGTCCAGCCCGGACCCGTCACTTCCCGCTCGGTACCGATGATGTCTTGCACTCGTACAATCTTCATTAGCATTCCTCATTGTGTGATGGAATAGCCATACAGTATAAACATCCCTTTCAGGTCCGGTTCAACCGCCAATCCTCGTAAGCGACCATGCCCTGCTCGATGGCAGCGATGAATTTCTGACGCTGCCGGTCATCAAGCGGCCGGCCCTTTCGGCGTTTGTCGAAGGCCTGCTGGATATCCTGCCGGCACTTTCTGTCGAGGCTTTCGAGCCAGTGGTGATCTGCCGGTTCCAGGTCCAGAAGGTCCCGTCCGGCGTGGTTGCGTTGGCTGATATGCCACCAGTGATCCACGGCCCTCCCTAGTACAACATAGCCGAACTGGCTGTCCTGTACAGGGCCGAAGGTGGCAGTTTTCAATCCATCCTGCAGGACTCCGATGTTCAACGCCGGCAGTGCCAGCCGGTCACCGTAGAGATAGCTGCCGGCGGCACCGATCAGACCGCCGACCAGGGCACCGGCACCCAGGGAATGGCCCAGGGTCAGCGCATCGATACCGGCACCGCTGACCGCGCCGGCACCGAATCCGGCGGTGGCCAGGTAGCGCTTGCCCACGGCCCAGTGCTTGCGGCTGTCCTCGGAAAACAGGTCATGGTCACTGTGCCACTGCAGCTCGGCCTCCTGGCGCTGAATGCGCTGATGCTGGTACAGGTGTTCGATGTTGATGCGCAGGGTCTGTTCCCGTTGTCGCTGGTGCCGGTACCAGCGTTGGCGCAGCTGCCCGGCGAGGTCCGCGTCGTTGGTTCCGGCGACTTGGTCGAGGGTCAGGGTGCGTTTCTCCCGGTACGCCATCATGTCTTCCAGGGCCCTGGCAATCAGTGCCGCTGACTGTTGCCGGCGTTTCCGGCGCTGGTCGGAAAGAAACTCCGTGGCCTGCGCCAGGGGGTGTTCCCAGGTGGGTTCAAGCTGGCCAAACGCCCGCAACAGGCTGAGATGTTGCTCGAACGGGGCACGAACTGCGTCGAACTTCCTTACAACCTGAAAGAACTGGCCGAGTGCCGCCTGCCAGGTGTCACTGTGGTCATCGGTGCCAATGCTGTTGATCAGGGCGAGACTGGGGCGTCCGGTCCATCGCAGGATGGTCATCTCTGCTTCGTGTTCGGCGCTGTAGGGCACCGAGCCGTCCACCACATAGATGATGCCGGCACCGTCGACCAGTGGCGCCAGGAGTTCGCACTCATCGGTGAACCGTCCGTCGCCCTGGTGTTGGGTGACAAAGACCCGGACGGTTTCGGCATGATCGGAGGCGGACACGCTGTGGGCCTGAAGCCACTCGAGTACCCGGCGCGGGCGCTGGAAGCCCGGGGTGTCCACCAGTGTGTACAGGGCCCGACCGTCGACGCTCAGTGGATACGCCTGTCGCTGGCGGGTGGTGCCCGGCTCGAGGGCAATGGCTATGGCATCGTTCTGGGACAGGGTTGCCACAACGCTGGATTTGCCCTTGTTGGGGTGGCCGACCACGGCAAACACGGGGGCGGAGTTCATACCAGGTCTCCCTGGTCGGCATAGGGGGGGCGCCACTCGAGGCTGGGTACGCTGACACCGACAAAGTCCTCACCGACGCGGTCTGCGAAGCGCAGCCACTGCCGAAGCTGGTGGGCTTCCGGTTCTTTCCGGGCGTCCAGACCCAGGGGTACGAGGGCTACCCGGGTGCCCCGGGGCCAGAGCTCTCGGGCGGCGGTGAGGAAGTCCTGCAGCTCTCCGGTCGGAGGCTCCCAACTGCGGGTGACGACAAGGACCGCCTGGTCCGGACCTTGCCGGAGCCATTCTTCGATCTGGTTCAGCGCTTTCTGATCGTCCTCCAGACTCGCCGCCCCGCCGGCCTGAAGCATCCGCGTGGTCGCGCCGGTGAGGGTCCGCGGCAGTTCGGGTTCACCGGCGCCGGCCCAGCACAGCAGGATGTCGCTGTCCGGAAGTGGCTGCACGTTCGTCCGGGTTCCGGTGTCCGGCATATCTGCGGCATCATTATGCTGACTGCCGGTGTCAAGGCTCGGGGTTTCCATCCGGTACATCAGCGCATGCATGCCGGGATGGTCTGCCAGCAGCTGCCGCGCGCGGCGACGTACGAGTGCCACCGAGACCAGGGTCAGCAGGCCTCTCGGCAGAAGGACCCAGGTTGTCCAGAGCATGGTGACGAAGGGCCACCACTGGCCCCAACGCTGGGGTTCGATCGCGCCGGCCCCGATGTCCGCCCGGAAGAACCGCGTTGCTTCAACCAGGGCCAGCTCGGGTACCGCCGCCGGCCACAGCCAGCCCCAGGGGGTGGCTATCGCCACCACAAGCCGGTGATAGCCGGGTGCGCTGGTTTCCAGGGTGGTGCTCCACCCGAACGCCAGATCCTGAACCACCACCATGACCAGCAGGGTCAGCAGTCCGGTCAGCGCGAAACCGAGCCCACCGAAGTGCGCCGCCCGGGCCATAAGAACCGGGTTCAGGCGGCTGACCATCCCGGTTCTGCCCCGTGGGATAATCCGGTGCGCCAGCCACCGCCAGGGTTGCCAGCCCACCAGTGCCTGGGCCGTGGTAAACAGCGCCAGAAACAGCTGAAGGACCACAAAGGCCAGAAAGACCGTGATGTTGATGCGCTGTCCGCCGTCGTAGAACAGCAGGCCGAGCATCGTCAGCATGCCCAGCAGAACGCCAGCGGTGGCAAAGCCGGCATTGATCCGGCTCCAGAGCCGGCCAGTGGTGTCCGCGATGGACGGGTGATTGCCAGGACCGCTCAGCCGCGCCATGTGCTCGAGCCAGAGCCGGGCATCCGGGATTTCGCCCCGCTGCTCGCAACTCAGGGCAAACTTGCGGTCCCGGCGATGGAGGAAGGCCGGTGGCTGATCCTGGTCCCGCTGGCTGCGGGCGTCGAACTCCAGCAACAGGTGGAGGGGGCTTTCGGTCATGCAGTATCCCGGTGGTGAATTCGGTGTCTTGTCCTTTGATGCTAGGATATAGGGATTCCGGCTACCGATACCAGATAACGAGCTCCCATGCCCCACCACCTGATGAACCTGCGCCATGTCCCCGATGATGAAGCGGAGGAGATCCGCGCACTGTTCGAGGCCCACGACGTGCGTTACTACGAGACCCCGCCGAGCCGGTGGGGGGTCAGCATGGGAGGGTTCTGGGTTCACGACGATGACGAGGCGGCCCGGGCCCGGGCATTGCTCAATGAGTATCAGCAACAGCGTCTTGAGACCCAGCGTCAGGCGTTCCGGGAACGCCTGGCAGCCGGCGAAGGCAGTGGTATCTGGTCAATGATCCGGCGGCGTCCCGTGCGCACACTGGCCGCGGTGGTGGCGGTGGTTGTGATCGCCGGCATCAGCCTCCTGCCCTTCCTTCGGATCGGCTAGCGCCGGTTCCCTCCCTTGTGCCCTGTCTCACCAGAAACTGAATGGCCTCATCCACGGCGTCACCGGCGGTCAGAAAACTGGTGATGTGGCCCCTTAGGTGCATCTTGAACAGTTCGTTGTCGATGTCATGGGCTGCCAGGGCCTGCTGGAACCGCTCCGCCTGGCTGAAGGGCACCAGTGCGTCCATGGCGCCGTGAAACAGAAAGACCGGCGGGGTCTGACGGGTGACGTGGGTTATCGGGGAGGCGTCCCGGTAAACCCCGGGAATCTCCTGCTGCTCGCCCCCGAGGAACTGGCGCAGCAGCGGGCCTGAGTCAAACGCCGTCAGGTCGGCGGGCAGCCCGCCGGCAACGACGGCCCGGAGCCGGGTGTCCGGCCCGCCGAAGGGCTGGTTCAGTTCACTGTCAGAGCTGGCCACCACAGCCAGCAAGGTCACCAGATGAGCTCCCGAAGAGAACCCGAAGCCACTGACCGCTGAGGCATCCAGTTGGTACCGGTCCGCGTTGCGGTTCAGCCACGACCGCGCGATTTGCAGGTCGTGGAGTTGCGCCGGGAAGGTATGGTCCGGCGCAAACCGGTAGTCGATGTTCATAACCGCGAAACCGTGAATGGCCAGTTCCTCGGCGATCCAGTCCATGTCGTCCCGGGACCGCCGCTCCCAGCCACCGCCATGCACCAGAAGCACCACCGGCGACACCGTCCGATCCGGCAGGTAGAGGTCGGCAAACAGTGCCTGCGGCCAGTCGGGCGGGGAAAACTGCAGGTTCCGCTCTACGGAAAACTGGGCTCGCTCAACGCTCGCGTCCCCACTGGGGGCGTTCTGATGACTGGCACAGCCAGTCAACGCCAGTACGGCACCGACCAGCAACCCTTCCGTCACCTGCTGTAACCATCTGAACCGGTTCGTCACCGCTTGCCCTCTCCTGTCTGTCGTTCGAGACCGTTGGTCGATTGTACGATCATTGGCGCCTGGCGGATGCGGAGAGGGTATGGGGCACATCGGGGGCGGACTTGTCCGGGTTTCAGTACAGTGTCCGGAAGGCAGGACGGCCTGGTTGAAAACCGGGTGGTGCCGGTTTCCGGGCCTCACCTGCCGGGGGGGGTGTCCGGAAACCCGGATTAATTTGTACGGTTTTCGAGCAGGGTTTCTGGTTTCCTATAGAAAACAGTGTCTTGGGCAATTGGCACAGGATACGCATGGGGAGTTCCGCAGGGCTCGGCCCGGGGGTCGGTGCCTGTTCGTCAAAAACAACAAACAAGGAACGACCATGAAACGAATAATGCTGGGCACCGTCATCGGTGTCTCCGTGTTTGCCTCAAGTGCCTGGGCGACCAACAATCCCGCCCTCAACACATTGCCCGGGTTTATCCAGGGCGAAATCGCACAGACCGCATATGATGGTATCACCGACGACCTGCTGACGGCAGGGCTCGGTGCTTCCGGCCTCGCCGGTCCCGCTCCGGTGTTCAACGATGTGCTCGCGCCAACCCCTGCTGAACTCCGGCGTTTGGCGATCTACAACAATTACCGGGCGCTGGTCGATACCGTGCCGGGTGGTGGCTACGGCACCTTTTTCGGGCCCGGTGTCGGCGCGGCGGGTGAAGGCTTGATTTCAGGCGAGGAATACCTTGCCTACATGACCGTGCCGGGCAGCGACGTGCCGGTGATTGTGATGGCCCAGGTGCCGGACAGCTTCGATCCCGCTAACGCCTGTATGGTGACCGCGCCCTCTTCCGGCTCGCGGGGCATCTACGGGGCCATCGGCACGTCCGGCGAGTGGGGCCTGAAAAAGGGCTGTGCGGTGGTTTACACGGACAAGGGCACCGGAACCGGCTCCCATAACCTGGAAACCGATTCGGCCCAACGCCGCAATGGCACGCTGACCGATGCGGATGAGCCCGTGCAGTTCCGTGCGGATTTGTCGGATACCGCCCGCGGAGATTTCAGCGCGCTCTGGCCGGACCGGTTTGCCTTCAAGCACGCCCATTCCAAGGTCAACCCGGAGGCGGATTGGGGCCAGCACGTGCTGCAGTCCATCGAATTTGGCTTTTACGTGCTCAATGAGCGATTCGGGCGGCCACTGCCCAATGGTGAAACCCTGATTACCATCAAGCCGGAAAACACGGTGGTCATCGCGTCCAGCGTTTCCAACGGGGGTGGTTCCTCGGTCCGGGCGGCGGAGCAGGATCACCGAGGCCTGATTGACGGGGTCGCGGTATCGGAGCCGAACGTGAACCCCCGGGTGGATACCAGCTTTACCATTCGCCAGGGCGACGGGCCGGTGATCACCGAGCACAGCCGGAGTCTGCTGGATTACACCACAGCGCTGGCGGTGTATCAGGGCTGCGCCAACCTGGCGCCGGCGATACGCGATACCGCACCCTTGAATGCCGTGTTCAACTCACCGGTTGTGGATGAGAACATCTGCAATTCCCTGGCGAACAAGGGGCTGGTTACCGGGGCCACCCTGGATGAGCGGGCCACCGACGCGCTGCGGATTCTCAATGAGAACTTCGGTATCCAGCCGGAGCAGAACCTGCTGGCGCCGGTGCACTTCGGCCTGGCGGTGGCTCAGAGCATTTCCATGACTTACGCCAACGCCTACGGCCGGGCCGGTGTGGAGGATCGGGTGTGCGGCCTCAGTATGGCGGCAACCGATGCTTCCGGCGCCGTGACGCCTCTGGCCCCGGCGGCCGAGGCGGCACTGTTCTCCGCCAGCAACGGTATTCCGCCGACAGCGGGCGTTAACCTGGTCTACGACGGTGCCCTCGGGCAGCCCACCCATCTTGCCGCCAGTGCCTCACCCAGTTCCAGTCAGCTGGATTACGGCCTGGACGCGTTGCTTTGCCTGAGAAGCCTGGCCCAGGGCAGTGATGCGGTCACCGGTGGCGCACTCAGTGGCGATGCCGCAGCCCTGGCGGATGCCATCGCCATGGGCATCTCGGAGGTGCGGGCGTCCGGTGACCTGCACGGCAAACCGGCGGTGTTTGTGACCGGGCGGGCGGATGCGATCCTGCCCATCAACCACACCTCGCGTCCGTACTTCGGATTGAACCAGCGGGTTGAGGGCCAGAAAAGCAACCTGCGCTACTACGAAATCCTCAACGCCCACCACCTGGATGTGTTGAACGGGTTTCCCGGGTTCGCAGACCGCTATGTGCCCCTGCACCACTACTACTTCCAGGCGCTGGACCTGGTGTGGGCGAAGCTGACGGACCGGCAGCCCTTGCCGCCGAGCCAGGTGGTCCGGACGGTACCCCGTGGTGCCATCACCACGCCACTGACCGAGGCCAACCTCCCTGCGATCAGTGCCGACCCCGCAGCGACCGACCGTATCCGCTTCGTGGATAACCAGCTGCGCATTCCGGAGTAAGGCTCCGGCCCACCGCCGCCCTGTTCAGTTTCGGGGCGGCTCCGTTTGCCCCCGCCTCAGGGGGCCCATATACTTCCGTGACTGCATCCGGGACTGCCGGGTGCGTGGGGTTTTACCATGAACGATATCCAGGCCGGTGGTGGTGCAGGGTACATGACACAGCTGTTTACCGAGAACAACAAGAGCGGGCTGACCCGTGATCTGATCGAAGCCCTGTTCCCGATGTTCGAGGCCGCAAGCGCCGGTGCCATCGCGGTGGACAAGGACAGCCGGATCACCTGGATTAACAGCAGTTATTCCCATCTGCTGGGACTGGGCGACCCGTCGCGGGTGGTGGGCAAACCGGTGCGCCAGGTGATACCCCAGACCCGAATGCCGGAAGTGGTAGAGAGTGGCAAGCCGCTGCTGCTGGACATCATGGAGCACAACGAGCAGCAGCTGGTGGTCACCCGCCTGCCGTTTTATGACGAGGAAGGCCGGATCGTGGGCGCTGTGGCGTTCGTGCTGTATGACGATCTGCAGCCTCTGACCCCTCTGGTGGCCAAATACCGACGTCTGCATCAGGATCTGGCCGCCGCTCGAAAGGCGTTGGCGAAGAAGGTTCGTGGGACGCGTTACAGTCTCGGGGACTTTGTCGGGGCCAGTCCCGCGGCGCTGGAAGTAAAACGCCGTGCCCGCCTGGCGGCCGGTCGTGAGATGCCGGTGCTGCTGTTGGGTGAAACCGGTACGGGCAAGGAAGTTCTGGCCCAGGCCATCCACTCGGTCTCTACCCGGGCCGAGAAGCCGTTCGTTGGGGTCAACGTGGCGGCCATCCCAGACAACCTGTTGGAAGCGGAGTTCTTTGGTGTGGCACCGGGCGCTTACACCGGTGCCGACCGGCGCACCCGGGAGGGAAAGTTCCAGCTTGCCAACGGCGGCACGCTGTTCCTGGATGAGGTTGGTGACATGCCGTTACCCTTGCAGGCCAAGCTGTTGCGGGCCCTGCAGGAGGGCGAAATCGAGCCCTTGGGTTCGAATAAGGTCGAGCAGGTGGACGTCCGGGTGATCGCGGCAACCAGCCGTAACCTCGAGGCCATGATCGCCGAAGGCAGTTTCCGCTCGGATCTTTATTACCGGCTCAACGTGCTCGAAATTCCCATTCCGCCGTTGCGGGACCGGCTCGCGGATCTGGGCGTGCTGTGCGAGGCTCTGCTGGGCGAGATCTGTGAAGGGCTCGAGCTGCGTGGCGAAATTACCGATGCCGGGGTGTCTGCGCTGGGCAGCTATGACTGGCCAGGCAATATCCGGGAGCTGCGTAATGTTCTGGAGCGGGCCCTGACGATGGGGGAGGAAGGTGGCCTGCTCGATGCCGATGCGGTCTTCAAGGTGCTGCCTCGAACTGGCAAGCGCCTGGTGTCGTCGCTGACGCCACAGCCCGTGCGCCCCCTGGCCCGGACCCTGGCGGAGGCCGAAGCCCAGGCGATTGAAGAGGCGCTGGTGGCCAGCCGCGGTAACCGGACCCGCGCCGCCAAGTTGCTTGGCATTTCCCGGTCCGTACTTTACGAGAAGCTGGCAAAACTGTCCTGAAATCAGGACAGATGTCCTGTAATCCGTACAAACCCTTACGACTGATGTCTAAATGTGTCCGGTTATCCGGACGATTTTCGTCTGCCTTGTTTCCAGCAGATCACTCTATCTTTATGAAAAAACAGGTGAAAGTTTGGTTGGCACGTTGTCTGCAAGTACCGGGATGCAGAACGTCAGAACAACGCAGAAAACAAGACTGACGCTTATTGTTGGACCCCCAAATTACCCAGGTCGGTCTGTTTTCTGCGATGTCTGGCTATACTCAGACCAGGCCTGTCAGATTTGCGACCGCCAGGCCGTATACAACAACAATGCTAGGAGACTTGCCAATGAAACTCTTGAAGGCCATCACCGGTATCGCCGGTGCGATTGCCCTGACGACGGGTTCCGCTTTCGCAGACGATCTGCGCTGGAAAATGCCTGTTGCTTTCGCCACCAATCTGCCTGGCCTCGGTTCTCCCGCAGCCTGGGTTGCAGACAACCTCACCACCGCTTCTGATGGCAGCATCCAGGTCCGGGTTTATGAGCCGGGCAAGCTGGTGCCGCCATTCGACATTCTTCAGTCCGTTTCTGACGGCAAGGTATCGGCGGGCTACACCTGGATCGGGTATGACCAGGGCAAAGTGCCTGCAATTCCCCTGTTTGCCGCTGTCCCCTTTGGAATGAAGCCACCGGCCTACATCGGTTGGTATTACTTCGGTGGCGGTCATGAAATGCTGCAGGAAACCTATGCCAACAAGGGCTTCAATGTTCACGCCCAGCTGTGCGGCATCATTGGGCCAGAAACAGCGGGTTGGTATTCCGAGCCCATCGAAACACTGGAAGACTACAAGGGCCTGAAGATCCGCTTCGCTGGTCTCGGTGGTAAGGTTCTCGAAAAACTGGGCGCCTCTGTAACCATGATGCCCGGCGGCGAGCTTTACCAGGCACTGGAAAAGGGCACCATCGATGCCACCGAGTTTTCCATGCCCGCCATCGACCAGATCCTCGGATTTAACCAGGTGGTCAAGTACAACCTGTTCCCGGGCTGGCACCAGCAATTCACAGCCCAGTACATGCTGATCAACAAGGATGAGTGGGCACGCGCCACTGAGGCTCAGAAGGCGCTGGTTGAGGCTTCCTGTACTGCGGCTACCACCCGTGGTCTGGCTGAGGGCGAGTACAAGAACGGCAAGGTTCTGGCCGAGTTCCAGGAAAAGGGCGTTCAGGCTGATCAGATCCCCCGCGACGTTCTGCTCAAGCTGAGGGAAGTCACTCAGGAAGTGCTTGAGGAAGAAGCGTCCAAGGATGCCGACTTCAAGCGTGTTTACGAGAGTCAGCAGGAGTTCATGGAATCCTACAAGGTGTGGGACACCCGCGCCTATGTTCCAGCGGACCTCTAAGGTTCGGGGCTGACCAAAAGGGGCACCGGAGCTTATGCCGGTGCCCTCTGATTTAGTCTGGATGGCCCTGCGGGGCCATCCTTGTTTCACGGCAGGCTTTCTGAACGAGGAACTGTTGTATGACAGTGTCTGATAAGGGCTCTTCGTCCGATGTCCATGCATCGGCGTCGGATGCCGGTCAATTTATTCATCATCACACCGAGTTTCCGACCACCCGGCTGAGCGAGGTCCTGGACGGTGTGATTTCTGCGATAGGCAAGAGTGCCTCCTGGCTCTGGATTGTGGTTACCGGCGTGATCATCTACGCGGTAGTGGGGCGCTATGCCTTTGGCCAGGGTTCGGTAACTCTTGAAGAAGTCCAGTGGCATCTGGCCGGTGCCGGCTGGTTGTTGGGGTTGGGCTATACCCTGGTGACCGATGACCATGTCAGGGTGGACGTCATCCATGAACGCCTTTCGCTCAAAGGCCAGGCGTGGATTGAACTGTTGGGTTTGGTGTTTCTGCTGTTGCCGTTTCTGGTGCTGGCGGTCTACGAAATGATTCCCTATGCCGTGAGCTCCTGGGAACAGGGTGAGACCAGCCAGGCGCCGGCGGGCCTGCCTTACCGCTGGATCCTCAAGGGCGTTCTGGCACTGTCTTTTGTGCTCCTGATAATCGCTGCCCTGTCCCGTCTGATGAAAGTTGCTGCCCTGCTTTTCGGCTTCCCGAAGCCAATCCGGGTCGAGTCCTGTGACAACAAGAAAGAGGATGCGTCCTGATGGAGCTTGAAACCCTTTTCGTAATCGGCATGTTCCTCACGTTCGGGGCGCTGCTGATGACCGGTTATCCGGTTGCGTGGGTGTTGGGTGGCACCGCGGTCATCTGGACCGTTGTTGGTGTCATCGCCGTCGAGAATTTTGGTGCCAATCTGTGGTTCGACTACTCCTCCTCCATGGGGCTGGTCCCCGAACGAATCTGGAAGGTGGTCAGTAGCGAGACCCTTGTTGCCCTGCCCATGTTTATCTTCATGGGCATTATGCTTGATCAGTCCGGTGTTGCCGAACGCCTGATGAACAGTATGGTCAAACTCTTTGGCGCCGTCCGTGGCGGCTATGCGGTTACCGTTATTGTCATCGGCGTACTGCTGGCCGCGACCACGGGTATCATCGGTGCTTCTGTCGTGCTGCTCGGCATGTTGTCCCTGCCGGTGATGATGGAGAACAAGTACGACAAGGGCTTTGCGGTGGGCACGGCCTGTGCCACCGGGACCCTGGGTATCCTGATTCCCCCGTCCATCATGCTCGTGCTGATGGCGGACCGGCTGGCCGTTCCGGAAGCGTCGGTCGGCGATCTGTTCATGGGCGCCTTCTTCCCCGGCCTCATGCTGGGTGCCATGTACGTGGCCTACGCCATTATCCGACCCATGCTGCAACCCCACATTGCGCCGGTACCGGCGGGCACCGAAAAAGTGAGCTGGGCCATCGTCTGGGAAGTGGCGAAAGCCGTTGTTCCGACGGCCGCGCTCATCCTGGGTGTGCTCGGTTCCATCTTTGCCGGCATTGCGACCCCAACGGAGGCTTCCGGTGTTGGCGCTTTGGGTGCTCTGCTGTTGGCACTGATGGCTGGCCGATTGAACCTGAAAGTGCTCAATTCCTCCATGCAGCAGACCACCCGAACGGCTGCGTTCATCTTTGCCATCTTCCTGGGCGCGACCGCGTTCTCCGTGGTCCTGCGGGGGCTTGGCGGCGACCAGGTGATCGAAGACGCGCTTTTGGGTCTGCCGTTTGGTCCTTATGGCGTCGTTCTGACCATTCTGTTCGGCGTATTCCTGCTCGGCTTCTTCCTGGACTGGGTGGAAATTACCCTGATCATCCTGCCCCTGGTCGCGCCGGTTGTGCAAAGCCTCGGTTTCGACCTGGTCTGGTTCACCATCCTGTTCGCCATGTGCCTGCAGACCTCTTTCCTGACGCCGCCGGTTGGATTTGCACTGTTTTACATCAAGGGCGTGGCCCCGCCGGAGATCAAGGTCACCGATATTTATCGTGGCGTTATTCCGTTCATCATTATCCAGCTGGCAGCACTGGCCATTGTGTTCGTGGTACCGGAAATCGCGACCTGGCTGCCCAGCGTGGCTTACGATTAAGGAGACAATAACCATGCGTCTGGAAAACCGGATTGCACTGATTACTGGTGCCGGCCGTGGCATCGGCCGGGCCATTGCCGAGGCCTATGGCCGCGAAGGCGCCAAGGTCGCCGTGGCTGACCTGACACTCGAGGCGGCACAGGACACCGTGGCAGCCATTGAGCAGGCCGGCGGCACCGCCATGGCGCTGGCCATGGATGTCACCGACGAAAAGGCCGTGGATGAGGGCGTGGCTGCCATCGTGGACAAATGGGGCGGACTCGACATTGCCCTGGCCAACGCCGGCATCCAGCACATTGATGCCATCCACAAGCTGTCGTTCGCCGACTGGAGCAAGGTGATGAGTGTGCACCTGGACGGCGCTTTCCTGGTGACCCGGGCGGCGTTGAACCAGATGTACGCCAGCGGCGGAGGCACCATGCTGTACATGGGGTCGGTACACTCGCTCGAAGCCTCGCCGCTGAAGGCGCCTTACGTGGCGGCCAAGCACGGCATGCTGGGCCTGTGCCGGGCAGTAGCGAAAGAGGGCGCCGAGTACGGCGTGCGCAGCAACATCATCTGCCCGGGCTTCGTCCGGACGCCGCTGGTGGACAAACAGATACCCGAGCAGGCCAAGGAGCTGGGAATCTCCGAGGACGAGGTGATCAGCAAGGTCATGTTGAAAAACACCGTGGACGGAGAATTCACCACCCTGGAGGATGTTGCCGAACTGGCGGTCCACCTGGCGGCTTTCCCCTCGGCAGCACTGACCGGCCAATCGATTGTGGTCAGTCACGGCTGGCACATGCAGTAAGACACAGGAGAGACGGATGAGTAAGACAGAACAATCGCCGGTAGTCTGGTCTCCCTCGGAAGACACGCTCAAGAACTCCCGCATGGGCCGTTTCAAGGCCTGGCTGGAAGAGCAGGGCTACGGCCCGTTTTCCGACTACCACGCACTGCACCAATGGTCCATCGACGAGCTGGAAACCTTCTGGGACAAAGTGTGGGACTACTGCGGGCTGGTCTGCGACACCCCCGCCGACAAGGTGCTGGGCAAGCGTGACATGCCGGGGGCGGAGTGGTTCCCGGGCATGAAACTGAATTTTGCGGCCAACCTGTTGCGCCTGGCCGACGGCGACCATGCCAATCACGAGGCGGTCGTGGCCTACTGTGAGACCCGGCCGGTCCTGCGCCGTACCTACGCCGAACTGAAAGCCGATGTGGGAGCCCTGGAGGCCTTCCTGCGTGGTCAGGGCATCAAGAGTGGTGACCGGGTTGCCGGCGTGGTCACCAACGGCTACGAAGCCATGGTTGGCATGCTTGCCGCCACCAGCCTCGGGGCGATCTGGAGCTCCGCATCGCCCGATTTCGGCGTGGGTGCCATCCTGGACCGGTTCGGTCAGATCGAGCCGTCCGCGCTTATTGCGGTCAATGGCTACGGCTACGGCGGCAAGGTCTTCGCCCGCCAGGATGACTTTGCCGAACTCGTTGCAGGATTGCCGACCCTGAAATGCGTGGTGAGCGTCCAGCAGCTGCCAGATCAGGCGCCGATTCCGGGCGACCTGATAACACCCTGGGAGGACGCCATCGCTTCGGGTACCGGCCAGGCGCCCTCCTTTACGCCCCTGGATCCGGACCACCCGGTTTACATCCTGTATTCGTCGGGCACCACCGGCAAACCCAAGTGCATCGTGCACGGCAACGCCGGTTTGCTGGTGAACCATGCCAAGGAACTGATGCTGCACGGTGACGTCGGCCCGGAAGACCGGTTCCTGTATTTCACCACCTGCGGCTGGATGATGTGGAACTGGCAGGCCTCTGCGCTGATGACCGGGGCTGCGGTGATCACCGTCGACGGCTCGCCGGGGTACCCGAGTCTGAGTTTCCTCTGGGACACCGTTGCAGGTGAGAAAGTCACCCATTTCGGAACCAGTGCCCGGTTCCTGGCCGGCTGCCGCAAGGCCGAGCTGAAGCCGGCGCGGGAGCTGGATCTGAGCGCCCTGCGGGTGCTGTTCTCCACCGGCTCGCCGCTGTTGCCGGAGGATTACGATTGGGTCTACAGCGATGGCGCGCCCGGTGTGCTGCTGGGTTCCATTGCCGGGGGCACCGATATCTGCGGCTGCTTTGTGGGTTCCACCCCCTTGCTGCCCGTCCGTCGCGGTGAAATCCAGTGCCGGTTCCTGGGCGTCGACGCCGTGGCCTACGACGAGGACGCCAGGCCGGTAAGTGGCGGCCGGGGCGAGCTGGTCTGTCGCCAGCCACTACCCTCCATGCCCGTCAGTTTCTGGGACGATCCTGACGGTGCCCGCTACCACGCGGCATACTTCGATACTTTCCCCGGGGTCTGGGCGCACGGTGACTTCATCGAATTCACCGAGCACGGCGGCGCCATTATCTATGGCCGTTCCGACGCTACCCTGAACCCGGGGGGTGTGCGCATCGGCACCGCGGAAATCTACCGCCAGGTGGAAACCGTGGCCGAGGTGAAGGACAGTCTGGTGGTCGGCCGCCAGATCGACGGCGATGTTGAAGTGGTGCTGCTGGTGGTGCCGGCCGACGGCCAGACCATCACCGACGATCTGCTGAAGCAGCTCAGAACCCGCATCCGCCAAGGTGCCAGCCCCCGGCATGTGCCCAAGCACATTGTCGAAGTGGCTGACATCCCGTACACCCGCAGTGGCAAAAAAGTCGAACTGGCGGTGGCCCGCCTGATCAATGGCTCGTCCAAGGCGGACAACCGGGATGCCCTGTCGAACCCGGAAGCGCTGGATCACATCCGGAACCAGCTGGCCGATGCCAGCCTGCTGCCGAACGGGTAAAACCGACAGGGCCTGACCAGCGAGGGGTTACTGATCGCCAAAACTGTGCGCAGGTTTTGGCGGGCGGTAACCCTCGCGGCCTGCCGGCTTGAAACCCCGGAATGTACTAAAGTTTCGTAAATTCGAGGTTTTTCATCGTCCTGTAACGGGAATTAGCGAACTTTTCGTCCGTTCTTATACTAAGATCGTAACCAGAATTCATGAAAAAATGGTATCTTAGTAGGTCTATCAAAAGTTCCTAATCAGTCATCGCTCGGGTCGGACGTCCACAAGACGCCTGACCCCGCCGTGACCGTCCTGAACCCACCCATTAGCCTGAGGACGAAAATGACATCATCCAAAGCAAAGATTGTCTATACCCTGACCGACGAGGCACCTGCCCTCGCGACACGGTCGCTTCTTCCCATCCTGGAAACCTACGCCAAGCCGGCTGGCATTGAATTCGAAACCAGCGACATTTCTCTCGCGGCGCGTATTCTGGCGAACTTCCCGGACTACCTTGAAGAAGACCAGCGGGTTCCGGATGCGTTGGCTGAGCTGGGCGAGTACACCAAGGACCCGGATGCCAACATCATCAAGCTGCCGAACATCTCTGCTTCCATCCCCCAGCTGCGCGCAGCCATCAAAGAGCTGAACGAGCAGGGCTACAAGGTTCCCGAATACAAGGAAGATCCGGAGACCGACGAAGAGAAGGAAATCCAGTCCCGCTACGCCAAGGTACTGGGCAGCGCCGTTAACCCGGTTCTGCGCGAGGGCAACAGCGATCGTCGCGCCCCGGCAGCGGTCAAAGCCTTTGCCCGCAAATACCCCCACACCATGGGCGAATGGAGCCCGGCGTCCCGGACCCACGTTGCCCACATGCGCGGCGGTGACTTCTACTCCAGCGAGCAGTCGGTCACCCTCGACAAGGCCACCACCGCCCGTATCGTGTTCGAGAACAAGCAGGGCAAGCAGACCGTTCTGAAATCCGAGCTTCCACTGCAGGAAGGTGAAGTGCTCGACGGCATGTACATGAGCAAGAAAGCGCTGGTCAAGTTCTTCGAGGACGCCATCGAAGACTGTGAGAAAACCGGTGTGATGTTCTCCCTGCACGTGAAAGCGACCATGATGAAGATCTCCCACCCGATCGTGTTCGGTCACGCGGTGAAGGTTTTCTATCGGGACCTGTTCGACAAGTACGGTGATCTGTTTGATGAAATCGGGGTTAACCCGAACAACGGCCTGTCCAGTGTGGTCGAGAAAATCAAGCAGTTGCCGGAGTCCAAGCAGGAGCAGATTCAGGAAGACCTGCACGCCTGTTACGAGCACCGTCCGGAAATCGCGATGGTCGATTCCGTCAAGGGCATCACCAACCTGCACGTACCGAGCGACGTGATTGTTGACGCCTCCATGCCGGCGATGATCCGCAACTCCGGCAAGATGTGGGCCCGTGACAACAAGCTCAAGGACACCAAGGCGGTCATGCCGGAGTCCACCTACGCCACCATCTACCAGGAAGTCATCAACTTCTGCAAGACCCACGGCGCCTTCGATCCGACCACCATGGGTACGGTGCCGAACGTGGGCCTGATGGCGCAGAAGGCCGAGGAGTATGGCTCCCACGACAAGACTTTTGAGATCAAGGAAGACGGTGTGGTCCGGGTCATTGCCGAGGACGGTACCGTGCTGACCGAGCACAACGTCGAGAAAGGCGATATCTGGCGCGCGTGCCAGACCAAGGACCTGCCGATCCGCGACTGGGTCAAGCTGGCGGTCAGCCGTGCCCGCGCCACCGGTATGCCGGCGGTGTTCTGGCTCGACGATGAGCGTGCCCACGATGCCCAGCTGATCAAGAAGGTCGAGACTTACCTGAAGGATCACGATACCGAGGGTCTGGATATCCGCATCATGTCGCCGGTCCGTGCCATCCGCTGGACCATGGAGCGCCTGATTCGCGGCCTGGACACCATCTCCGTCACCGGCAACGTCCTGCGCGACTACCTGACGGACCTGTTCCCGATCCTGGAGCTGGGCACCAGTGCCAAGATGCTGTCCATCGTGCCGCTGCTGAACGGCGGTGGCCTGTATGAAACCGGTGCCGGCGGTTCCGCGCCGAAGCACGTGCAGCAGCTGATCCAGGAGAACCATCTGCGCTGGGATTCACTCGGTGAATTCCTGGCCACGGCAGTGTCCCTGGATGAGCTCGGTGAAAAGCAGCGCAACGAGCGTGCTCGCCTGCTGGGTCAGACCCTGGACAAGGCCACGGAGCGCCTGCTGGAGAACAACCAGTCGCCGTCCCGGGTCACCGGTGAACTCGATAACCGTGGCTCCCATTTCCACCTCGCCCGCTACTGGGCCGAGGAACTGGCCAAGCAGGACAGCGACAAGGAGCTGAAGGAATTCTTCGCCAAGCTGTCCAAGCAGCTGGAGGAGCACAAGGACAAGATCCTGGAGGAAATGACCGTGGTTCAGGGCCAACCGGCCGATATCGGCGGCTATTATCACCCGCCGATGGAGAAGGTCTGCGAGATCATGCAGCCAAGTGCGACCTTGAACAGGATCCTCGAGGAGGCTCGTGCCTCGGTTAAGTAAGGCTGAGGGGGCGGGCCTGAAGGGCCGGTCCCTCCCGAAAAACCCGGACAACCTACCCAGGTTCTCCGGGTTTTTTGTGTCTTGGTGATCGTCGTCTGGTCTTTAGCGAGGGTCCTTGCGGGTTTCCCCCGCCTGGCGCAATTGCTTCATGGTAATCGGCGGCCCGAGCAGTTCAAACAGAACGGTTGAGCCGATCACCAGTGGCAGGATAAAGATCATTTCCGGCATCCGGTCGGTTGCGACCAGCGCCAGCCCCATCGCCACACCAGCCTGGGGAAGCAGGCAGGCGCCGGTGTGCACACGGATCTTGTGCCCGGAGCCGGCCAGCACCCCGCCAACATACCCCCCGGCGACCCTGCCTATCATCCGAACGAGGATGTAGACCGCACCGATTAACCCGAGAGTTGGCAGCACTTCCCAGTCCAGGCTGAAACCGGCCAAAAAGAAGAACATCGCCAGGAAAGGCTCGACGATGCCTTCGATCGAACGAAACGGACGGATGTGGTGATGCGCCCTGTTGGCGACGGTCACACCCAGCGCCATGCAGGTCAGCAGATACGAAACGTCGATGGCTCCGGCAATTCCCGCCGCCAGAAAAACGAAGCCAGCTGATTCCAGCAGCATTGGCTCACCGGGCTTGAGGCGCCCGGTGAGCCAGGCCATGGGTAGCCCGAGCAGGGCTCCCAGGGCGATGGCCCCGACTACCTCGTAGAATCCATGGCCAATGGTTTCTATAAGCTCGGCGCCGTTGCCGGACACCAGTTCAGCAAACACCAGCAGGACACTGAACAGTATCGCACCCCAGGCGTCGTCGATGGCCACCACCTGCGTCACCAGGCGAGTCAGTGGCCCCCGGGCGCCGGCTTCCCGGATCACATCCAGAGTGGCAGCCGGGTCGGTAGCGGTGGCAATTGCGGCCAGCAGGAGCGCGGCGACCAGGTTTTGAGTGACCAGCCAGATGCCCACAAAAATCAGCAGCGCGGTGATGAGCGTCACCGCGAGGCTGATGACAATGGCTTCGCGGCCCTGTCGGAGATCGCGGAAGGACATCCGTTCCCCGAGCAGAAAGCCCACCATGGCAAGCGTCAGTTCGGTGACCAGGGAGAAATTGTGACTCACTGATAGGGGTATCAGGTCCAGCATTTCCGGTCCGGCCAGGGCGCCCACCAGCAACAGCAGCGTCACCCGGGGAACGTGGACCCTCTGGCCGAGGGAGTGGGCCGCGAGGGCCACCAGCATGATGCCTCCGATCAACAGCAGATCCAGTGCGTGGGACACCCTTCACTCCTGTTGAATTGGCAAAAAGCGACCGTTCACCAGTGTGGCGAGGTCGTCGGGGGCCAATTCAATTTCCAGCCCCCGTCGGCCGGCACTGACAAAGATGGTCTTAAATTCCCGGGCCGAGGCGTCGATGAAGGTCTTCAGCCGTCGTTTCTGGCCCAGTGGACTGACCCCGCCGAGGACGTAACCGGTGCTGCGCATGACCTCCTGGGGATCGGCCATGGCTGCTTTCTTGCCATTGGCTGCCCGGGCCATCCGCTTCATGCTCAACATGGCACTGACCGGAATCACGCCAACGGCCAGTTCCTTGCCGTCAATGGCAACCACCAGGGTCTTGAATACCCGACGGGGGTCGGTCCCCATCTTGTCGGCCGCTTCGGAGCCGTAACTCTCGCTGGCGGGGTCGTGATCGTACTCGTGGATGGTGTGGTTGATCCTGGCTTTCCTGGTGGCGTTGATCCCCGGGGTCATGGCGTCTCCTGCCTGATTGTCCGTTCTGAAAAGGTAACACAGTCAGGGTGGAGAATAGCGCCCCCATTCCCGGCATGACTCGACTTATGTCAGAAGAATGACTATTTTCTCGGCATGACACTATCCAAAACAGGCTGCTCATCGCCAAGGCCGCCACGCAAACACGCGGTACTGGAATGAAACAGTCCAACGAGCGCAAGCTCCCCGATCAGTTGCTTCCGGTCCGCCGGGCTCTCTGGGTGGCGCTGACCTATCTGCTGGTCGGGTTTGCCTGGATCGGGTTTTCCGACAGTCTGTTTGAGTCCTGGTTTCAGGACCCGGAAACCCTGGCCCGATTGCAGACCTGGAAGGGGGCCTTCTTCATTCTGGTCACCGGACTCGTTCTGTTCGTCGTGATCCTGCGCCAGCTCTACCGGGACCGCGCCCTGCTCAGGCTCCAGTTCGCTCAGCGCCAGGCGCTCCGCGCGCGGGAGCGCCAGCTGACCGTACTCATGGATAACCTTCCCGGCATGGCGTATCGCTGTCGCTACGACAGCCAGTGGACCATGCTGTTTGTTTCCGATGGCTGTATTGATCTCACCGGTTACGAGCCGGCGGCCCTGGTCAACAACCGCCAGCTCAGTTTTGCCGACCTGATGGACCATGCCGCCAACGAACGGTTGCAGCGGGAGGTGAAGGCGGCGCTGGACCGGGGTGAGCCGTTTTCGGTGGAGTACTCGCTGATCCGCAAAGGCGGCGACGAGATCTGGGTGTGGGAGCGGGGCCGTGGCGTCGTTGACGATGATGGTGAAACGGTGCTGGAGGGCATTGTTCTGGATATCTCTGACCGCAAGGCGCTGGAGAACGAACTGGCGGAACTGGCGACCCGCGATTCGCTGACGGGTCTGCTCAACCGGCGGGAGGTGTCGAGGCTCCTGGAGGAAGAACTGGAGCGTGCCAGGCGTTATCACCGCACGATGGCCTTACTCTGGATCGACTTCGACCATTTCAAGGAGGTGAACGACACCTGCGGCCATGCCGCCGGTGATTCGGTCCTGAAGGCGGTCAGCGCGCTGTTGCTGGACAGCGTGCGCACGGTCGATTCGGTGGGTCGGTTTGGCGGCGAGGAATTTGTGATCGTGTTGCCGGAGATGGAAGTGGTCGAGGCCCGGGAAACCGCGGAGCGGCTGCGGCGTCAGGTCGCTTCCATGCCGCACCCTCTGGGGGACGGTAACACCGTGCCACTGACCATCAGTATCGGAGTGGCGGTCTATCCCAGTCATGGCCTGACCGCTGCGGACCTGTGTGCGGCCGCCGACAAGGCCATGTACCGTGCCAAGGAACAGGGCCGCAACTGCGTTTCGATGGCAGAGCTCTCCGAGCATGTTCATAATGGTGCCTGAATCGCCGATAACAAAAGAACATTGAATAAGGTTGTACCCGAATGAATCGAATCGCCCGCCGTGCCCTGCACACCTGTGATGTTCCCAAAGACCTGTCTGCCGTCACCTACCGTGATGCCGCCGGTGAGCACCCTGACGCGGCCGGTGTCAGTTCGGAGGCGATTGACGCCATCTGGAGCAGTGTCGAGGCGTTGTATCGGACTGGCGTTCATCCCGGGTTGCAGCTGTCGGTGCGCCATCGTGGTGAACAGGTGTTGCATCGGGCCATCGGGCACGCCACGGGCAATGGTCCCCGGGACAACGCCAGTGTCCTGAAGACACCGATGACGACCGAAACCCCCGTCTGTTACTTCTCCGCCTCCAAAGCGGTCACGGCGTTGCTGATCCACATGCTTGCAGAGCATGGGCTGGTGAGCCTGACCGACCCGGTGGCCTATTATTGCCCGGAGTTCTCCCGGGGCGGCAAGCGAACGATCACCCTGCACCAGGTGCTCTCCCACCGTGGCGGGATTCCGGCGATCCCGCGGGAAACGCCTATCGACGTATTGTGGGACAAGGATGAAATCTGGCGTCTGCTGTGTCAGGCCAAGCCAGTGGAGGTGGATGGCGCTAAAGTGGCCTACCACGCCGTGACCGGTGGATTCGTGCTGCAGCGGGTACTGGAAAAGGTCACCGGCAACAGTATTGAGCACTACCTGGACACGCACTTGCGCCAGCCCATGGGTATGAAGTGGTTCACTTACGGGATTGCCCCGGAGCACCTGCACGAGCTGGCGACCAACTACGCCACTGGTCCGACCCCCCGGTTTCCGGTCTCGTGGATTGTCAGCCGCGCTCTGGGCAGTGATATCCGGACCGTGGAGCAGGTCTCCAACGATCCCCGGTTCCAGGAAGCGGTCATTCCCGCCGGTAATCTGTGTGGTACCGCCGAGGAAATGGGCCGCTTCTTCCAGATGATGCTCAATGGCGGGGTCTGGAACGGCAAGCGCATCTGCAGTGAAATGACGGTTCGGCGGGCCATACAGCAGTTCGGTTCGCTGCAGATTGACCGGACGATGATGATTCCCATGCGCTTCAGCGCCGGCATGATGCTCGGTGGAAACCCGGTGGGCTTGTGGGGACCGCAGAGCCGTTACGCCTTCGGTCACATTGGCCTGATTAACAAACTGTGCTGGGCGGATCCGGCGCGGGATATTTCAGTCAGCCTGCTCAATACCGGCATTCCCATTGTTGGGCATCACCTGCCGGCGCTGGCGAAATTCGTCTACACCGTCTGCAATCGCTTTCCCCTGATTCCCGAGAGCCAGCGGCCACTGGTTGCGGCCTGAATTCACAGGGTCCGCAACTGTTCCTCAAGAATGCCCAGCACTGACGACAGGATGTCCCGGAAATCTGTCAGTGTCTGGGTGCGCTGAATCACCTCCTCCCGGTTTTCATCCAGCCGCTCGAGTTTCGGTACGACCCTGCGAATGCCCTCGGTGATCACTTCATAGGGGTAGTGGTGGTCCTGGATGCTGAGTTTGTTTATCTCGGACACTTCCTGGCTGAAAATGCTGATGATGTCGTACAGCATATCCTTGTGATGAATGCTGCTGGCTTCCCAGTAGGCATCGTCCAGCAGCTCGAGCAGGGACAGGTATTCACGGAGGGTATCGGCGACGGAGGTCTGGGTCATGGCAGTTCCCGGGCGTTGGTCAGAATCATACTGAAAAATCTGCATGTTACAGGGAACTATAGCAGGGCTTTTTGCGTGTGAAGAGCAGGTCCTCGAATCGGGTCCGGCAATAAAAATGAAACTAAATTCATTTTTATTGCACTTTGCCGGACAGATGGGCAGACTTCCGAAATGGGAACAGGATCTATCACGACTCACTGGACGAGAAGACGAATGGATAAGCCCCCTCAGACCTTCGCCGACCGATCCGAACGAACGGTCAAGCTTGATCACCATGACAGCGTTCGTGACCATGTTCACCAGCAGGTCAGCTCGGAAGTCGAGCGCCTTGAACGGCGCATCGAGACCCTGCGACTGACTAAAGCGCCCCACGCTGCGATCATGATCTCCACCTACGAGCGAATGATTGATCGCAAGAAAGGTTTTCTCCAGAACTGGAAGCTGACTGGCAGGGGCACCTGCTAGCCGGTCGAGCTCCCGTGACCGTTCACATCCGCAAGCCGGTTTGCCGGGTTGGATAGCCCGCCGTTGCGGTATCCTGATTGAGGCAATAATCCGGATTGGCCATGGTCTGGCCCGGATTGTCCGGATCCTCCATCTGGGGAGGCTGATCCAGCGACGTGAAAACCTCCACCGACGGGCCGGCATAGTCCATCTCGATCTTCAGGCAATCGACCGTGTCCCCGGCGAATTCGAATTCCGGACCACCCTGTGTGCCCTCACTGGTTCCAACCGCAGTGCCATCGATTAACACGGTATCGGTGTTCAGATCCTGATATTCCCGGATAAAAGCCAACTCCCTTTCCCCCTTGATGACCAGGCTGCCCTCGGCGTGCAGGCGTGCGCCGTCATTGTAGCCGGAGGTCTGGAAATCGCGGGCTCGGAACTCGGTGCCCAGGGTGGCGCTGGGGCGCGTGGAGTCAGCCGGGAAGTCGCCCGACGCCACCCAGCTGATTACCCGCGTCACCAGGCCGGAGGTATCCGGTGTGTATACCCACTTTGCAATCGGGTAACGCCAGTTGTATTCGGTTACGGGCAGCCCTTCGGTGAACGCTTTCTGGTCCGTGAAGCGGATGGAGACGTCGTTGGTGGTGTTGCTGTATTCCCCTGCCTGGCCAGCATCAATGCGTGAGCTGATGTACTGGCGGGCATCAATGAAATTGGCGACCTCGTTTTCACCAATGACCCTGCGCATCAGGTCCATCGGGTTGCGTACCGATTCGATTGACGGCCCCTCATCCTGCGCATAGGTCAGTCCGAGAAACAGCGCCAGCTGGGTGCGAATGCCGTCGGCAATGGCTTGGGCCTCACTGTTATTGGCATCGGCCGGCTCCACGGCCGTTACCAGGTCACCGAACAGGCTATTTTCGGTCTGTTCGGTCAGGGTGAACGTCGAGAAGGTGAGATCCACGTTGGTGGCGGGATTGAAGGCGGTGGGTCCGGAATCCTCAGGACCGCAGCCAGCCAGTAACAGCGTGGCGAAGGCAATTGCACTGAACTTGCAGAAATGTCTCATTTAGAACGGCTCTGGGGTGCGCGGCAGTTGGTAAACGGCTAAAGTGATTACCCGCAGGGCTGTTAGCCCCGCCTCGAATGCTGACAATAAACGATAATATAGGCATCTACCCTCGCGGAGATCACATTTTGCGGCAACGGAATCATCCGGCATTCACCGCAGTGGCTCGCTCCCTGCTGGCCCTGCTGCTTGTTCTGACGGCCTTGGTGCCGGCGGTTGCCGGAGCCCAGGAAGCCTGTCGAGAGGGTGATCTGGTCCTGAGAAGTGGTACCGCAAGTGTCAGGGACCTGGGCAACTGCATCTGGTACCTCGAAGATCCGGATCAGCAGCTGACGTTCAATGAGGTCAAGGATCGGGGGCTCAATGCTTTCACCCGCCACGAGGGCGGTGTCCTCAATTTTGGCTATACCGAGTCGGCCTACTGGACCCGGTTTGATATCCGCACCCGCGGAACCGCAAGCGATACCGAATGGATCCTGGAGCTGGCGTTGCCGCTGGTCGATGAGGTGCGGCTGTATCTGGTTCGCGGGGGTAAGCTGGTCCAGCAGAGTCGCGCCGGTTACCTCGACAACTGGACCCAGCGCGACCTGGCCGTCCCCAATCCGACCTTCCGTCTGTCGCTGGCACCGGATGCCGTGAACACGGTGTACCTGCGAATCACCAACACCAACACCTTCCGCCTGCCGATCAGTCTGTGGCACCCGGACAGTTACATTGAAAAAGTATCGGTTGACGAAGTCGTTCGCGGTCTTCTGCTCGGCGCGGTTTTGGCGATATTGGCCTACAACCTGTTCGTTGCCGTATCGGTTCGTGAGCGCAGCAACATTTACTACGTTCTGTACCTGGTGTCCGCCGCCATCTTCATCGTCACCGAACAGGTGCATGGCATCCAGTTGCTGGACAGCCGGCCGGCGCTGTTCAACAAGGAGTACCTGCATTTCCAGATCATCATGACCTGGTTCTGGGGCCTGCTGATGGCCCGTCACCTGCTTGAGACCCGGGAGCGTTCCGCCGATCTCGACCAGGTGCTCCGGCTCTGCCTGTACTCGGTGGCGACGACCTTCGTGTTGTCCCTGTTCCTGCCCTATCACGTGGCCATGGAGTGGATCGTGCTCGGGTCGGTGGTTCTCAGTCTGGTCCTGATCGTGGTCAGTTACCTCTCCTGGCGCTATTACAACCCGGCAGCCCGAGCGTACTTCTTTGCGTGGACCCTGGCGCTGATCGGGTTCCTGGTATACGCCCTGACGGTCATGGGCATTCTTCCGCTGAACACGCTGACCAATTATTCGCCACAGATCGGCCTCACTGCCCAAATCATCCTGTTCTCGTTCGCACTGGCGGACCGGATCAAGCAGGTTCAGGGCGAGGCGCTGAGCTGGAGCCAGCGGGCCCTGTCAAACCTGCAGCGCTACCAGTCGCTGTTCGATAACGCCATTGAGGGGGTGTTCCAGATGTCACCGGACCGCCGCTTCATCACCGCCAATCCGGCCATGGCCGAGTTGATGGGCTATAACAGCAGCCGGGAGTTGCTCAAGCGTAACCCCGATGTACTGGAAACCTGCATTGCCGATGACCGGCTGCGGCGCCTGGTGGTCCAACAACTGGAGGCCCGCGGCACGGTTAAAGGGATTGAGGCCCGGTACCTGACCCGGGACGGCGAGGAACGCTGGGCCAACATTTCGCTGCACACGGTGTATGACGCCGATGGCGAGCCGGCTCATCTGGAAGGCACCTGCATCGATGCGACCGAGAGCCACCAGCGCCAGCGCATCGAGCGTGAGCGCGAACAGGAGCGGCTGGAGAAGGAGCTGGCCCGCAACTCGGCCGAAGCCAAGAGCCAGTTCCTGGCCAACATGAGCCACGAAATCCGGACACCGCTGGCCGCCATCATCGGTTATGGCGAAACCCTGCTGGACCCGGATCTGAGTGATCAGGAAAAACACAGCAGCGCCGAAACGGTGGTCCGGAGCGGGCGTCACCTGCTGGACCTGGTCAACGACATTCTCGATCACTCCAAGATCGACGCCAACAAGCTCGACGTGGATGTGGTGTCGGTCAATCTGCCGGAACTGCTGGACGAAATCCGGGCCTTCTTCGCCCCCCGCGCCCGGGAAAAAGGACTGGATTTCAGCATCATCTGCGAGTATCCATTGCCTGAACAGGTACTCACGGACCCGACCCGGTTCCGGCAAATCATCATCAATCTCTGTGGCAATGCGCTGAAATTCACCGAAAAGGGCTCGATTTCCCTGGTGGTTCGTTGCGATCGCGACCATGAAGAGCTGATTGCCCGGGTCGTTGATACCGGCATCGGCATGAAGCCGGAGCAACTGGGTCGGCTGTTTGATCCGTTTGCCCAGGGCAGTGCCGCCATTTCCCGCCAGTACGGGGGCACCGGCCTGGGGCTGAGTATCTCCCGCCGGCTTGCCGAGATGCTGGGGGGCAGCATTCAGGTCAACAGCACGTACGGCGAGGGCAGCGAATTTGAACTGTCGATCCGCACCGGCTCGCTGGCGAATGTCCATTTCCTGCGGGACGCCTCCGAGCTGAGCCAGCGGCGGCGTGCCATCCCGATGGTGGTGGCGCCGCGGTTGAGCGGACGTATCCTGTGCGCGGAAGACAACGAGACCAACCGGCGACTGGTGTCGCTGCTGGTATCCCGGACCGGAGCGGAACTGGTCCATGTCGGTAATGGGGCCGAAGCCCTGGACCTGGCCCTGCGTGAAGAGTTTGACCTGATCCTGATGGATATTCAGATGCCGGTCATGAACGGCCGGGACGCAACCGCAGCGCTTCGGGAGGCTGGCGTCAACATTCCAGTGATTGCATTGACGGCTAACGTCATGTCCGAGGACATTGCCGACTACCGGCTGGCGGGCTGCAATGAGCATCTGGCCAAGCCCATCGACAAGCAGCGGTTTTACGAGACCCTCGCCCGCTACCTCACGGTTGATCCGGACCAGGGCCGCAGGCCGGACCGGGAGTTCATTGGCCGGGTTCTGGTGGCGGAAGACAACGATGACAACCGCCGTCTGGTGGAACGGATGCTCGGCCGACATGGGCTGGAGGTGCTGTCGGTTGCCAGCGGCGAGGATGCCGTACGCCGCGCCCTGTCAGAATCCATCCAGTTGGTGCTGATGGACAGCCACATGCCCGGCATGGACGGTGTCGACGCGACCCGGTTGCTGCGTCAGACTGGTTTTCGGCGGCCCATCATCGCGTTCACCGCCGGCGACCAGAAAGAGACCGATGCCTTGTTGGAGGCAGGGTGTGACGGGGTGCTGGACAAGCCCATCGACCAGACGCACCTGCAGGCGTTGCTGGAGCGTTTTCTGCAACGGCCGTCCGGCAGTCGGGAGGATAGCCAGGACGACGAAATCGAGGGTCTGGTGCCGCAGTTCCTGAACGGACTGGCGGGCCGTCGGGTCCGGATGGAGACGGCGTGGCAGGACCGGGACACCGAACCTCTCAAATCGGAAGCGCATCAGATCAAGGGCACCGCGGGTGCCATGGGGTATCCGGCCATGACCCGGCAGGCCGGCGTGGTCGAGACTTTGCTGAAAACCGAAAGCCCGGACTGGGACCGGGTTCGCGGCGAGCTCGACACGCTCAATGACATGATAGACCGCGCGCGCACCGCTGCGGAGATCCCGACATGACCGTAACCAGAAGAGTAACGACAGGAACAGGCCAATGACCGACAGCCAACCCCGCAGTGAGCAGTACAGCCTCAGCATGATGTACGGGACCTACGCCGATATCCTGTTCGTGTTGTTCCCGTTCCTCGTAATCGGTATGCAGCGGCTCTGGGAGGGCCGACTATACGAAACCCTGATGCGTCCGGACCTGAGCATTGCCGCGGCCATCCTGGCTGGCCTGGCGATTGGCAAGTTCGTGCTTGGGCTGGTGACCAACCGGGACCTGGGTCGTTACAAGGAACGGATCGTCTTCTTCATTGCCCTCACCCTGTTTCTGGTGCTGGGGCCGTCGATTATCCTCATACTGAGCATCATTGGCAGTGCCGAGGTTCCGGGCTTTGTCGCCTTCGTCCAGCCCATTCTGCTGATCATTGCCATCTCCCTGTATTCGACGGCAGTGAGCATCAGTAACATTCTTATCCGCTCCGGTGCCGAAGAGCTGGTGTCCGAAGCTGGCGTGAGTGACCCGGCGTCGGCCTCCGGGCGAGCGTCGGCCCCGCGTCCCGCGCCGCTGGATCTGCCGAGGCGAACGGGTAATGATTCCCTGTGAGAGTACTGAGACAATGTCCGGATGCAAGAGTAAGACAGGAGACAATCAATGAGTGACCTCAGGGTTCTGGTAGTGGAAGACGAGCCGGTCATGAGGGAAAGACTGATCGAGATGCTGTACCGGGCCGGCGCAACTCAGGTGTCCGAATGTGTGGATGCGGCGGCGGCCAGGGCCGCATTTGCCGACCAGGAGTTCCAGATTATTCTGCTGGACCTGGGCTTGCCGGATGGCGATGGCCACGAACTGATGCAGGAATTCAAAAAGATCCGGGCAGAACAGCACATTGTTCTGGTCACGGCGGACGACTCCATCGACAGCATTCAGCGCGCGATCAGTGCCGGCGCCAACGGCTATGTTGTCAAACCCTATTCCCAGGAAAAGATCCACGACGTGGTCAACAACTACGCCATGGTCCATGGCGGTGATATGGCCATGATGCAGGGCCTGAACCGGCGCCACTGACCGGTTCGGGCCTGTCCGGCATGGCCGGAAACATGGACGGGCGTCAGGCAACCTGACGCGCGATCCAGGAGTTGTAACGGTTCGCGAGGGCCCGGACATATCGGGCCTCCGCGCCATCCAGGTTGCCCAGCACACCTTTGAAGATCCAGCCCCGTTCATAGAGCCCGAGCACCCGCTGCTCGTCATCCAGGTTGACGCGCTGGTTCAGTTTCCTGCAAATCGCATCCAGCAGCGGCAGCTTTTCGGGACGCTTGAGCGGGCCCTGGCGACCGGGGATGGGCTGGTTTGCTGCTCGTGTTGTCGGATGTCTCTTCATGATGTTCTCCTTATCGTTTTGCGGCTGCAAAAACAAAAACCCCGGAGCCTGGGCAACCGGGGTTTGGCGGAGAAGCTGACCCGGTCGCTGCTATGGCTCCCGGGACTGACCGAAAGCCGTTAGATATCTTTCACCATGGCGCGCGCAGATTGCGCGGAACGGCAATCCGGGACGGTGTTGAATCGGGACTGTGAGATTATTCCGGTCATAACGGCTCTTTCAGGGTTCGGTTCAGGATCAGTGTATCGGTTGTCTGGCGGTTTGCAAGCGTCCGAAGGCTTCGGCAAACCCGTACAGACGGCCTTGCCCGGAGCACGCATACTTCGCCCTGTCACGTGTTTTTACGTTGTGCAATCCATGACTTCTGCCGCGCCAGAAGTCGAATGGATCTCTCCTTTCTACGCAGCCCGCTGGGCTGCGTTTTTTTTGGGTAGTGGAAAGCTCGTAGCCACTACTTCGTACAGATCTTCTGCGTCATTTTGGCGATAATTCGCACACTAACTTATCGTTGAAGTCACCAGACACAGAGGTTGAAACCTAAGTAAATGGCCGATAAAGCCGGATCTGTCCGCAAGAAATTCCATTCCCACATTGTAATTGAAACCGTTCTGGTCGTCGCCCTGGCGCTCTACATGCTGATTGCACGACACCAGGCTGTGGGCGAGGATCTTGTCTTCACCGTTGCCGGCGCAGGACTGATGGCGCTGGTCACCTATTGGACGTTGAACACGCTGAGGGATGGTCTGGAAGTGATCGCTATGCGGTCTCGCCGTTCCAGGGCCTGATTTTTTCCCAGGTCTTGTGAAGAATCAGGGCGTCATTGGCCGCCCGGTGCACCGGTAATCCGAGTTCCGAGATCACCTGCTGGCGAACGCCGGACCATTCCCGGACCTGCGGTGTGTCCAGCAGCATGGAAATGGACTCAAGCTGGAAATTTGGCCGAACCCGGGCTGCCCGGTACAGGCGGTGGAGCCAGAAACTGTCAAAGGTCCAGGCGTCGCAAAAGACCTGTCCCGGCAGTATTTCGTTCAGATGGAGCGCCACTTCCCGCACGGATGAGCCTTCCGCTTCCAGCGTCGCCCGGGAAATCCCGTGGATGCGTTCGGCGCTCTCTGACCAATCCTGCCAGAGGACATGGGGTGCAATGAGCCAGCTGTGCAGCGTACCATCCGGCATGCAGATGCCCACCTCGATCGGGTAGCTCGCAATCAGGTCGAGGCTTGAGGCCTCAAAATCAATGAACGCCGGGCGGATGTCAGTGGTCATTGGCTCAGTGTAGTCGTTACGTTGTTTTTCGCTGAGTTTACTCGCCCCGATGCCGAGACGCGAACCCAACCTGTGCGTGCACTGTTACAATATGTCCATTCATTGTAAAAGCCCGATGACAGCTGTCTGTCTCGGGGGGCGGAAGTAAACCAGTCCGGCCCGCACGACACCATATGGGGATTCCGAATGACTGAAACCGTGGTTGTGATCTATTCCGGAGGCATGGACTCCTACACCCTGTTGCACCTGGCACGCGACCGCGGCTATCGGGTCCATGCGCTGTCCTTCAATTATGGCCAGCGCCACGTCCGGGAGCTCGAGTGTGCCGCCTCCGTTTGCCAGTCTCTGGGTATTCCCCACAAGATCATTGATATCCGGGCCATGAGTGAGGTGATGTCGGGCTCGGCACTGACCTCCGGAATTGAAGTGCCCGAGGGTCACTACGAAGAAGACAGCATGAAGGCCACGGTGGTGCCGAACCGCAACATGATCCTGCTCTCCCTGGCCACCGGCTATGCCGTAACGGTTGGCGCCGGGGCCGTCTGGTATGGCGCGCATGGAGGCGACCACGCCATCTACCCGGATTGCCGACCGGAATTCGTGCAGAAGATGGACGCGGTCTGCCGGGTTGCCAATTACGAACCGGTGGGCATCGAGGCACCGTTCATGAACATGGACAAAGGCCGGATTCTGGCCGAGGGCCTCAGGCTGGGGCTAGATTACGGTCAGACCTGGACCTGCTACAACGGCCGGGAGCGGGCCTGCGGTCGCTGCGGGTCGTGCGTTGAGCGTCTGGAAGCCTTTGCCGCCAATGGCGTTCAGGATCCGCTTGAATACGAGGTGCGTGCCTGATGTACCGGGTAAAAGAAGCCTTTTACACGCTCCAGGGCGAAGGCGCCCAGGCCGGCCGCGCCGCGGTGTTCTGCCGGTTCAGCAAATGCAATCTGTGGACCGGCCGGGAAAAGGACCGGGCGGCGGCGGTCTGTAATTTCTGTGACACCGATTTCGTGGGTACCGATGGCCAGAATGGCGGTCAGTTCGAGTCGCCTGAAGCGCTGGCCGCGCACCTCCGCGGTCTTTGGCCGGATGCACCCGGGAACCCCTACGTGGTCTGCACCGGCGGTGAACCGCTGCTGCAGCTGGACGAACCCCTGATTGATGCCCTGCACCGGGCGGGTTTCGAGGTGGGGGTGGAAACCAACGGCACTCTGCCGGTGCCCAAGGGCATTGACTGGTTGTGTGTCAGTCCCAAGGCCGATGCCACCGTTGTGGTGGACGCATGCGACGAACTCAAACTGGTGTACCCGCAGCCCCTGGCGATGCCGGAGCGTTTCCGGCACATTCGCGCCGGCCATTATTTTCTCTCGCCGATGGCGTCACCGGCGGTCCCCGAGGACGGCCCGGATCCTGTCAAGCAGAGCAATACCCGCAAGGCCACGGACTATTGTCTGGCCCACCCCGAGTGGCGTCTCACCCTGCAGATGCACAAGATCATCGGCATCGACTGATCAGACCGTTGCAGTGAGCATGGATTTGGCCGCTATTCCCTGTGGCCGCCGCGTGTGGTTTCGATACTGGCTCGGGCTGGTTCCGGTCCAGCGTTTGAAGGCGCGGGTAAAATTCGCTGCATCGGCGTAGCCAAGGGCGTCGGCAATCTGGCTCAGGTTCATGCCGGTATTGGTGAGCAACTCGCCTGCCCGCTCCAGGCGAACCCGGTCCACCAGGGCCTGGAAACTGGCCTCCTCCTCCTGCAGCCGGCGTTTCAGTGTGCGTTCGGAGACAAACAGGGTGGCTGCTACGCGCGCCAGTTTGGGCGGGAAGGGATGGCTGGTTTCGATCACCCGCCGGACCCGACAGGCAAAGCCCGCATCTTCGGTTAATTGCCGCAGCGCTTCCTCGCACTGGCTCCGCGAGGTCGCGGCGAGCTGCTCGTCGCTGAAGCGGATCGGCAGGTCCAGCTGGGACACCGGGATCACCAGTGCATCCTCGGTCGCGCCGTATTCCACCGGTACCGGCATTAGTTGTCGGAACCGGTGAAAGTAGGCGGGTTCGGGCCCCCGTCGCAGAACCCGTGATCCCTCCACAATGGCGCCCGTCAGTTGCGCCCCCATGAAAATACAGCCAAACAGCATGGCATCCATGATGAAGCCCTGAAGCGGACCCAGGTCCATGTCGCAGGCGACGGTGTACCAGGCGTTGCTGCCACCCCGGCGTTTGGTGACATGGAGGTGTGGTGCCCGCAGGGTCAGGTAGCGGGTCATCAGCTCCAGAGCTTCTTCCAGGGTACGGCTGCTCATGACTGCGGTGCCCAGCGCCCCATGCAGCGGCATTTTCAGTTCCCGCGCCAGCATGATGCCGAGGCCCGGTTCGCCGCTTTCGATGATGGCCCGGGTAACGAACTCGCTCGCCTGGGACTGGCTGACACGAAGATCGGTGGAATTGAGCCGGAGCGGGTCAAGGCCAACCCGGAGCAGAAGGTCCCGTTCATCGACACCGATGGTATGCAGCAGTTCGGCCAGGAGGTGCAGGTAGATGGCCGGCATGCCCAGGTCTTGTGCATTTGAGGCTGAGGCGCGCATGGGGTTTCCTCGTTTGTTTCTGTTCTTGTTATGTAAGGGATTTTCTAGTGCTATCGATTATGACCTGTTGGGGAGTCTGCCCCCATGACTCCAATGACGGGTGAGTGGGCCGGATGGGCCAATTGGCCCATCCGGCCAGGATCCGATGACCAGCCTTACAGGGGGCGCGAGCCCCGGGACTACTGGCTGTGACGCTGGACGAAGTCCTGCAAAACCGCCGCAGAGCGTGCCGGACTTTCCAGCATGGGAAGATGCCCTACGCCGCGAAAAACGTGAACTTCGGCATGCGGTGTTGCGGTTGCAAACCAGTTTACGCAGCGGGTAGGGGTAATGACGTCCCGGTCGCCCCACTGTACCTGCAGGGGGGGAGTCGTGGTGCCCAGATAGCGCGCTGGCGCCAGGGCGTCGGTCAGCATGTCACCGAATATATGCCGCAGGGCGTCGGTACGTTGCAGCAGGTCGGGTCCCAGCAGACCTGTCATGGCCATGCCCGATACGGTGGGCCGGCCACTGCCAACGCTGTTGAACATGCGATAAACGCCTTTCCAGTCCTGGGGGATCAGCAGGCTGTCCCGGTCTGACTCGAAGGGCACATCCGGATCTGCGTCGGGGTGCTCCGGGATCCCGGCGCTGTTGAGCAGGGTCACAGAGCGGGGTGCCGGATCCAGTTTGTGGGCGAGGACAGCGGCAATGGCGCCCCCCATGGAGCTGCCGGCCAGGTGAATGTTGCGGGTCGGGAGGCTGGCCAGCCAGTCACGCATCCGAAGTGCCTGGGCTTCGTAGCTGTAACTGGCGTCTGCCTTGTACTCACTTTCGCCGAGGCCCGGCAGGTCTGGAACCAGCAAGTGCCAGTGACGGGGCAGACGCTGCAGCCAGAAGCCCCAGTTCTCCTTCATGGCCGCGAAACCGTGGATCAGCACCACAGTTGGCCGATCGGGACCGGGCTTGCCTCGCTCCAGGTACACCATCCGGTGGTTGTCCAGCCGGGCTTCACGGCGCCGGGCCTGCAGCAACAGGCGCTGTCCGGTCCTGGCCACGGGCCATAGGTTGGGGGCAGGGATTCTCATGTGCGTACGCGTCACTCTGGCGACAAGATGTCCGATCAGTTTACCGCCCGTGGCCAGGAGCGCGTTGGCCAGTAAGCCGGAGGTTGGCGGCGGCGAGGCAAAAACAGGACGGGCCCATGGCGCCGGGTGTCCGGTCAGTAGCGGACGTCGGTAACCACCGGGTTATGGTCCGAAGTGCGCCAGGGCAGAGGCTGCACGATGTCCAAGGGGCCCTGGTATCCCAATGCCCGGGGCTCGTCGGCATTGAGCAGCCAGGTGGCAGCCGTCAGGATGTGGGGTCGGAGTGAGCTGGATGCCAGGGCATAGTCGAGCGAGCCTTTCTCCCCCTTGTAGCGGTATGTGTAGTTGGGGCAGGCCTCGGGCGTGCAGGGGTGGTGGTCATGCACCATGCTTGTGAATCCGCCCGCACGGAACGCGTCCAGGGGTGTTTCCCGGGCATAGGCATTAAGGTCGCCGGTAATCAGGGTGCCCGCCAGATCCGGCGGCGCGGGCAGCGAGGCCAGCCAGTCAAGAATGGCCCTGGCCGAGCCGGTCCGACGGCTGGCGTAGCAACCTTCGCCATTGTTCTGGTCGCGGTCGGCGCCGGTGGCGTTGCGGCAGGACTTGGATTTCAGGTGAACGACCACAACTCGCACGGCGTCCCCGCCTTCCCGGGCCTGAAAGGCCTGGCTCAGGGGTGGTCTCCCACGACGCTGGAAAGGGCCGCTTGTCAGCCTAGCGGGGGTGCCGGTGACGTCCACCCTGTCTGTGCGGTAGAGCAGGACCGTCCGGATCTCATCCGACCCGTCGGCACCCGGGGTCTCGACAACGCGCCAGTTCGGTCCCAGGGCACGGGCGAGGTTGGCCACGGCACTGTCCGGCCCGTAGCCGTCATTCTCAATTTCGGTCAGGGCCAGGATATCCGGATTCGGAGCCTGCAGGGCAGCCAGCAGACGCCGGTGCTGGTCCTGATAGTTGGTCCGGGTTTTTGCCCCGCGTGGCGTTGGATACCCCTGGCCCCGGCCATCACCGTTGAAGTAATTGGCCAGGTTCATGGTCATGATGCGGATGTGCGGTTCGGTCGGCCGGGAAGGCGGAGGCTGTCTCGGGTTGACCTGCTCAAACACCGGGGGAGGTTCGGGTTGGAGCCGCCACGTGCCGAAGCGAAAATCCAGGATGCCAATGAGTCCGGTCACCCGATCCCCGGCACGTACCGTCCGTTCTGGCGAAAGGCCACCGGGCGGCCAGGGAACGGGGCGGGGATTCGTCTGCAGGCGACCGTCGTCCAGCAGCACACGCTGGTCCCGGTTTCGCTCCGCAGTGCGCACGGCAGACGGTCCGGGCGGCAAGTATTCGGTGGCCCCCACCTGGTCGGTCGGAGCCAGGGTTAATTCGCCATAACGGCCGAGATTGTAACTGTCGATCACCGTCAGGGGCTGCTCGAAGCGTACCCGCATGTTTTCCAGGGTTTCCGCTGGTGCGGACCAGGGCAGCCGTACGATCGTGGGGCCTGGCAGAGCTTCCCGCCCGCAAACGGTCATTGCGCCGATGCCGACAAGCTGGGTCAGCCCGTGGTATTCCTTCACCCGGCCGGTGATTCGCAGGCGATCACCAGGCTCGCCCTCGGACCGACGGGTGTTAACGAACAGCGCTTCGGAAGTCCGCGGGTCATTATCGGTCTGGTGGTCTGCCTGCTGCAGGTAGAAGCCCTTGAACCCGCCCGGTATGCGGGCGTCCCGGGTCATGATCCCCTCGACGGTTACGGTCTCTCCGACCACCGGTGACTGCGGGCCAGTGCCCTGTATTCTGGCGATGGTGCTGGCGGGCTGGCCACAGGAGGAAGCCGCCACTCCGGCCTTCGGCAGGAGCAGCAGGGTCAGTATCAAATATCGAAAAAGGCGTCGGGGGAGGACTGTCACTCCGGCAGTCTAGCAGAGTCCGGCAACAGCTTTCAGTGCCCGTTCCCGCTTGCTGCCAAAGCCGAGTTGGTCCGGATTGGCCAGCTCGAGCTGCTGCACGAGCGGGTCCGGGTGCTGATTGTCCAGGGTGATTCCCAGCCGCGACAGCATGTATGGCGCCAGTGCCGCCCGGGTATCAATCTCGAGGCGGCCATGCTCCATGCCGTAATCCTGGGCAATGATCCGTTGCTGTGCTTCGGTGAGGCGCGGATCCGGGGTCAACACCATGGTTACTTCCCGATTCCAGTCGCTGTCCTGTTGACGGGCGTGTTTGGCCCGCTGGCGCAGTGCCTCGGGTGGTCGGTGGAACCGGCTCAGGGCGAAATCCCGGAACTCCCGGTTGGACTCGCACCAGGCCCTGAGGTGCCAGCTGTTGCCAGTGCAGACCAGGGTATGGGGCTCAAGAATGCTTTCCACCGCTTCCGGTCGGCTCAGGGAGACGTAACTGGCTCGAAGCTGACGTCCGTGACGGGTGGCCAGAACCACTGCGCGCATGGTTTCCGGGGAGATAACCCGGTTCGGTCCCTGCACCACGGTGCTCTCGGGCAGGTTGATGTTGAGCGATTCGAAGGTGCTGCTCAGATTCTGCTGACGCGCCAGCAGATCGAGGTATTCGCTGACCTGCCCACGGGTGACTACCGGACGGAAGCTTTTTGCCGGAACATAACCCTTCAGGTGCCGGTCATAAACCAGGTTGCCCGGGGCCAGTTCCCGCAAGTAAGTGTTGATGTCCTTGGATGCCTGCTGGCGGCCGATGCCGAAGCTGTAACAGATGTGGTTGGTGGTCAGTCGACCTTCCCACAGCGCAATGGTTTCGATCAGTCGGTACCGAAGCAGCAGATCCCAGCGGATGGGCCAGTCCGTTTTTTTCATAACCAGTCGCTCACGGGTCCAATGAATAACTGCGACTCATGTTACCTGCTCTGGCAACCCCGGTCTGTTACGACCCATTAATGTAAAACCCTGTCAAACCGCGCGGTGACGGCCTTACAGAGGTCATCAGGGAGGTCACGCGGGTTTCGGGAAGTGCTTAGTAGCTACCAGGTTTGCCTGCTGTTTTAATACGCCTCCGGCGAATTCCGGACCTTGATGCTATCTTCCCCTCTGTTACGAATGTATCCCGTTACCCCGGAGTCCGCTGTAATGACCCGCATGGTTGCTTCCCTGTCTGCCCTGATCCTGAGCATTGTGCTGCTGGTCAGTGGTAACGCCTTCCTGATGACGTTGCTGGGCATTCGCCTGAGTATCGAGGCGATATCACCGGATATCATCGGCTGGATTCTGGTGTGCTATTCCATCGGTTTTGTCCTGGGCACCCTGTACGTCCATAAGGTTATTGGCCGGGTGGGTCACATTCGTGCCTTTGCGGTGTTTGCCGCCGTGTCCGCCGTGGCGGCGCTGCTGTACCCCATGGCCGTTTCAGAACTGTTCTGGGCCGTGCTCCGGGTGCTGTCGGGTTTCAGCATCGCGGGTGTCCTGGTCGTGATCGAAAGCTGGTTCTCCAGCCGGGCCACCAACGCCAATCGCGGCGCGCTGTTTGCGGTCTATCAGATAGTGTTTTACCTGTCCGCTGCGGGCGGCCAGCTGATCGTCAATGTCGGCGACCCCGCCAACTTCATGCCGTTCTCTCTGGCCGCTATTCTGCTGACCCTGGCGCTCGTGCCCCTCGCGCTGACCCGGATGGAAGCGCCGGTCATAGAACAGGTACAGCGAATCTCGATTTTCACCCTGGGCCGGGAATCCTTCACCGGCGTCGCCGGTGCCCTGATTTGTGGCGTGATGATTGGCGGTTTCTACGCCCTGGGGCCGGTTTACGCCACTCTGGTGGGGCTGGATGTGGCCAGGACCTCGACCTTCATGGCCAGTGCCATCGTCGCCGCGATGATTATGGCGTGGCCGCTTGGTCGCCTGTGTGATCACTTCGACCGGCGCCGGGTGATGTTCTGGATTGCGGTGATGGCCGCGAGCTCGGCCGGCGCGGTGGCGGTGCTCGGGGCCGAGAATCTCTGGCTGCTGACCCTGTTTGTGGGGCTGTTTACGGGTCTGTCTGCGACCCTGTATCCGGTGGCAGTGGCAATCACCAATGACCGCATGGAAGGCAGTCGGATTGTTGCGGCCAGCGCCACCCTTCTGCTCAGCTATGGGGTTGGCAGCGTGGTCGGCCCGATTGCCATGGCCGAGCTGATCAATCTGCTTGGCCCGTCCGGGCTGTTTTTTGGCAACGCCGGCTTCTTGCTGGTCCTTGCCGTAATCACCAGTTATCGCATCAGTCATACTGCCGATGTTCCAGTCCAGGAGCAGGAGCACTATGTCCCTGCCATGCCCGAAACCTCGCCGGTCATGGCTGAGCTGGATCCTCGCAACGTCGAGTTCCACGAGTCCCCGGCGGTCGAGGAGATGGTTCTCGAGGAGCAGCGTCAGGCTGGCTGACGCTGCTCTCGGTTTTCCCCAAGGGTGTTTTCACTCTCATATCTGTATTTATTGTAATGGTTAGCATACTATTGTTACCTATTCGATATGTAAGCATAAGGTTGGCCGGCCAGTTCCTGCATCGGGTGCAGCGCCAACCGGCCTTTTTGAACGGAGTTTGAGGTATGAGAGACCAGTTCCCCTTTGCAGTGGCCCGGGTTACCCGGCGCTGGAGAAAAATGCTCGACGAGCGTCTGAAGGACCTGGGCGTTACCCAGGCCCGGTGGAGCACCATGGTGTATCTGGACAAGGGAGGCGAAGGGTTGACCCAGCGGGAGCTGGCCAGCCTGATGGCGATTGAGAATCCGACGCTGGTGCGGCTTCTGGACAGTCTGGAGCAACAGGGGCTGATTGAACGTCGGCCCTGTCCCAACGATCGCCGTGCCCGCCGACTGCATCTGACCAGTGCTGGCCGGGCGTTTATGGACGATTTGTCGGAACGGGCCGAGAAACTGAGGGAACAGATGCTGGAGGGAATCAGCGATGAGGACATCGAATGCACCGTCCGGGTATTCCACAAGATCCTGGAAAACGCCGAAAAGCAGAAGTAAGCCTTGAGCGACAATACTGTCGAGGGCCTGAGGGCCCGCTACGGGGAACGCTGGCGCTGGCTGGCGGTGGCAACGGTGATGCTGGGCACCATGGCCACGGTGCTCAGTGCCACGGTGGTGAACGTCGCCCTGCACGACATCATGCTGGAATTCGGTATCCGGCAGGGTCAGGTGCACTGGCTGGCAACGGGTTTTATCGCCGCCATGACCACCACCATGCTGGCGTCGTCCTGGTTGCTGGATCACTTCGGGGTGCGCAAGACCCTGGCCGGTGCCATGTTCATGTTCACCGTGATTTCCGTCGCCGGTGGCTTCGCAGTTTCCCCCGATCAGCTCATTGCCGCACGGGTCGCCCAGGGTGCCATGGCGGGCCTGATGCAGCCGATGGGAATGTATTTGGTGTTCCGGATCTTTCCCCGTGAGAAACGCGGTCAGGCCATGGGTATCTATGGCATGGGGGTCATTCTCGCCCCGGCCTTGGGGCCGGTGCTGGGCGGTTTTCTCGTCGATCAGCTGAGCTGGCGCTATGTCATGTTCGCGCCGGCACCGGTCACCCTGATTGGCGTCTTCATGGCCTGGCGTTTTCTGCCCCTGCCGCCATCCCGGCCCGCACCCTACCGTTTCGATCTGCCTGGCCTGGTGTTGCTGGGTGCAACCCTGGCGCTGTCGCTGGACACGCTGAACCGGCTGCAGGAGCTGTCGGGTCAGGAATCCCGGGTGGTCATCGGTGGACTGTTGGCGTTGCTGGCCTTGGGTCTGTTTGTGCTGCGCGAGCGCCGCACCCCGCACCCGCTGGTGAACGTCGCGTTGCTGCGCAAGCCGGTGTTCCTGTATGCCAACCTCGGCGCCATGGCGCTTGGTCTGGCGTTGTTCGGTTCGACCTACCTGATCCCCCTGTTCGTCCAGACCGCTCTTGGATTTACCGCCACCGAAGCGGGCCTGCTGATGTTGCCGGCTGGCGTTGTCCTCGGACTCACTTTCCCACTGGCCGGGCGGCTGGCGGACAAACAGAGTGCCCGCAAGCTTGTGATCTTTGGTATCACCCTGTTTGCCTGTTCCGCCGCGCTGTTCGCCCTCTCGGACCTGTCGCTGGCGTTTGGCTGGCTGGCGCTGTGGACGATAGTCGGTCGCATCGGTATCGGGTTCATGCTGCCGGCGCTGTCGACCGGAGCCCTGAACCCTCTTGCGCCGGAAGAGCTCGGAGCGGGATCCAGCACCATCAATTTTACTCGCCAGCTTGGTGGTGCTTTTGGCGTCAACATGGTCGCCCTGACCATTGAATTCGGTGAGCACAGTGGTGGTATGCCGACCATTACGGCCTTTCACTCGGCCTGGTGGTTGGTGGCCGTTTTCGTTGCGGTCGCAGCCATTCCGGTGTGGAAGATGCGGGCCTAGTTGCCAGCACGGCGATGATTGACTAAGATACGGATCCCTTCAGGGGAGTAGCCTCCGGGCCCGGCACACGATGCCGCTCGGACGGTAGTCAACATACTTGGAGCTCAATCTCCATGGCTACCGTGTTTCACCAGAGTATTGGTGGAATTGGCAAGACCTGAGGCAGACCATCTCCGTAGGGCGGAAGATGGCCTGTCTCATGTCTGACAATCCGCCCTGGAGTTGTATTATATGGAAGCGTTCCTCGCCTCGACTGCGGCTGTCGCCATCGCTGAAATCGGTGACAAAACCCAGTTACTGTCCCTGTTCCTCGTTGTCCGCTACAGTAAGCGCCTGCCGATCATCCTGGGCATATTTGTTGCGACGGTCCTCAATCATGCTCTCTCGGCCTGGCTTGGTGCCTGGATCGCGAGGTTCATTCCGGAGGCCTGGCTGCCCTGGATTCTGGCTGCAAGCTTTGTCGCCATTGCCGCCTGGCTACTGATACCTGACAAGGACGACAGTGAGGACTCGCGATATCTGGGCATGGGGGCTTTCCTGGCGACCACCATCATGTTTTTCCTGGCGGAGATCGGGGACAAGACCCAGATTGCTACCGTGGTGCTCGCGGCTCGTTTTACCGAAACCCTCTGGGTAATCCTGGGTACCACGGTGGGGATGTTGATTGCCAACATACCGGTTATCATGGCAGGGCGCTGGCTGATGGAGAGGCTGCCCCTTGCCACGGCAAGAATCAGCGCGAGCATCCTGTTTCTGGTGCTGGCCATTGTGACTGTGACGGCCACTTTTATGAACTCCTGACGCCGGTGGCTGTCACTGTACGCGAATGGAAAAGACTTTTTGGAAAGAATCTCTATGTCATTGAGACTTATATATTTTATTCTATTGGCCGCTGCGATGGTCACGGCACCTCTGCAGGCTGCGGAGGACGCCAAGCCCGACCAGGACGCCAAGGTCCAGGCCGGTGGTGAGGAAGTTGAGGGAACTCCGGACCGCACGCCTCGGGTGCCCACGTTCCCATTGAAAGGGGACCTGGCCGGCGAGCTGGACGTCTTTACCACCCGCTACGAGGACACCTTTGCCGCCATTGGCAACCGCATTGCCATGGGCTACCTGGAGCTGGTCAAGGCCAACCCCGGCGTCGATCCCTGGTTGCCCGGTGAAGGCACCACAATTACCCTGCCCCGCCAGTACGTGATGCCGGATGCCCGCCGCGAAGGTATTGTGATCAATCTGGCCGAGTACCGTCTCTACTACTTCACCGACAACGGCGTGCAGGTGTACCCCGTTGGAGTGGGGTCGGAGGAAAATCCGTCGCCCCTGACCGATGCCAAGGTCACCATGCCGCTGGAGTCACCGGCCTGGTACCCGCCGGCGAGCATTCGCGCCGAGTACGAGCGAAGCGGTGAGTTCCTGCCACGGATGATTCCGCCCGGCCCCTCCAATCCTTTGGGTAGCCACGCCCTGATGTTGAGTGAAAAGGGTTACCTGATCCACGGCACGAACAAGAAATTCGGAGTCGGCATGGCCGTCAGTCACGGCTGTTTCCGCATGTACAACGAGGATATCTCCCGCTTTATCTACCAGGTCGAGAAAGGCACTTCGGTTCAGGTAGTCCGGGATCCGGTGAAGATCGGCATGTCGGGAGGAGAAGTGTGGCTCGAGGTGCACCGACCGAACGAGGAATACCCTCAGGAAGACCGGGACAAGCTCTGGCGGCAGGTGTTCACGGAAGTCGAGGCCTTCGAGAAACAGCATCCCGGTGTCGAAATGCAACGTCGGGCCATCGAAATCGCGGTGGACCAGGCCGATGGCATCCCGATCATGATCGGCGAACGGGTCGCCCGGATGGCGGCAGATGAGACCGTCGAAGATAAAACACCGGAATCGGCCGGTGAACCGGAGCAGACACTCTACTTCTGATCCGTTCAGCGCCCGGCTCACCTGATAATAACCACAACCAAGGAGAGTCCATGAGTCGCACCATTCTGATTACCGGTGCCAGCTCCGGCCTGGGCGAAGGCATGGCCCGTGAGTTTGCCGCCCGGGGCGACCAGCTCGCGCTGTGCGCGCGCCGCACCGATCGTCTGGAAACCCTGCGGGATGAGCTCCAGCAAAAATACCCCGCCGCCCGAATCAGCATCCGGGCACTCGATGTCGACAACCACGACCAGGTCTTCGAAGTGTTCCGGGCGTTCCAGGAAGAATTCGGGACACTGGAACGGATCATCGTCAACGCCGGAATCGGCAAGGGCCAGGCACTGGGTACCGGCAACTTCGATGCCAACCGTCAGACCGCTGAAACCAACTTTGTTTCCGCCCTGGCCCAGATGGAAGCGGCCATGGAAATCTTTCGAAAGCAGAACCACGGGCACCTCGTAACCGTATCCTCGGTGTCCGCGGTACGGGGCATGCCATCCAGTATTACCACCTACGCGGCGACCAAAGTCGGCCTCGCGGCACTTTCGGAGGGCCTTCGTGTCGAACTGGCAAAGGCGAAATCTCCGATTCGCGTGACTACACTGTATCCAGGGTACATCCGAACGGCCATCAACGAGAGCGTTAAAAACGCACCGTTCCGTGTGGATGCAGAGACCGGCTGCAAGGCGATGGTAAAAGCCATTGAGTCCGGAAAAAACGAGTGCTTTGTGCCGCGCTGGCCGTGGACTCCGATAGGATTCCTGCTGAGGCGCCTACCGGTGCCGGTACTGGCCAAAATGTTCTGATCCTTCACTAAATCCGGGGAGGCATTATGCCGGCAGACCAACCCGCGAACCCCGCCCGCGCAACGCGCATCAGGGTCTGGAGCACGGTGTTTCTGGTTGGGGGCCTGCTGGCCCTCGGCTCCCTGGCTCATAAAGTATTTGCCCAGCAAGAAGCGGCGGATACCGCGCTCGTGCTGACCATCGAGGGCGCTATAGGCCCCGCCACCATGGATTACGTAACCCGGGGGATCCGGCGGGCGGAGTCGGAGGGCGCCGGCCTGGTGGTGCTGGAGATGGATACGCCGGGGGGGCTGATGGACTCCATGCGCGACATCATCAAGGTGATCCTCGCCTCCGATGTTCCCGTCGCCACCTATGTGTCCCCCCAGGGCGCCCGGGCTGCAAGTGCCGGCACCTACATCCTCTACGCCAGCCACATCGCCGCCATGGCGCCGGCCACGAATCTCGGTTCGGCAACACCGGTCCAGATGGGGGGACTGCCGGGCTCCGAACCCGAACAGGCACCCCCGGACGGTGACGGATCGAGCGATGCGCCCGGGATCGGAGACCCGGAGGGCGACGGTAAGCGTCGCGGCAATACCGCCATGGAGCGGAAAGTCCTCGAGGACGCGGTCAGCTACATCCGGGGCCTGGCGGAACGCCACGGCCGCAACGCCGACTGGGCCGAAGAAGCGGTGCGCGAAGCGGTCAACCTCGGTGCCAATGACGCCCTTGAGAAAAATGTGATCGATGTGGTGGCGTCCAGCCTTGGCGACCTGCTCCGTCAGATTGACGGTCGAACCGTGCGCATGGCGTCAACGGATCGAACCCTGAAAACGGCGTCATTGGAGCTGGTCCGTTCCCGGCCAGACTGGCGCACGCGGCTGCTCTCCGTAATTACCGACCCCAACGTGGCCTATTTCCTGATGATCATCGGGTTCTACGGCATCATCTTCGAGCTCGCCAACCCCGGTGCGGTGGTTCCCGGGGTGATTGGCGCAATCAGTCTGATCCTTGCCCTCTTCGCCTTCCAGGTACTGTCCGTTAATTACGCGGGCTTGGCACTCATCCTGCTCGGGCTGGCGTTTATTGTCGGGGAGGCGTTCGTGCCCAGTTTCGGCATCCTCGGTGTGGGCGGGATTGTGGCGTTTGTGACCGGCTCGGTGATTCTGATGGACGGCAGTCATCGCGATATCTCCCTACCCACCGTCGGCGGAACCGCCGTGGTTGCTGCAGGGTTCATTCTCTGGACCGTCACCCGGTTCATCGGATTGCGCCGGAAGGGCCCGGTTAGCGGTAGCGAACAGATGGCCCACGAAGAAGGGCCTGCCCTGGATGATTTTATCGAGGAGCGTGACCATTACCGGGGCCACGTGCGCCTCAATGGCGAACGCTGGAAAGCCGTCTGCCCGCAACCCGTCAGTGAAGGCGATCGGGTGCGGGTCAAGGCGATGGAAGGGTTAACGGTAACCGTTGAGGTCATTGACGAGAACCGTTGACCCGGCGCAGACACAAGGCAACGGCAAACCAAGGAGGCCGTATGATTGGCGAACTGATTCCCTATCTAGCACCAATGGTGGTGTTGCTGCTGATTCTCGGCTCGGCGATCAAGATCCTGCCGGAGTACCAGCGCGGCGTGGTATTTTTCCTGGGCCGGTTCCAGGGTGTGAAAGGCCCCGGCCTGATCATTGTGATTCCCGGTATCCAGCAGATCGTCCGGGTGGACCTCCGGGTCGTTGTTCTGGACGTCCCCAGCCAGGACGTGATTTCCAAGGACAATGTCACCGTGCGGGTCAATGCGGTGCTGTATTTCCGGGTGGTGGACCCAGAGCGGGCGATCATCCGGGTCGAGGATTTCAACTCGGCCACCAGTCAGTTGGCACAGACCACGTTGCGGTCCGTGCTCGGCAAACACGATCTGGACGAGATGTTGTCAGAGCGGGACAAACTGAACTCGGACATTCAGGAGATCATTGATGCTCAGACCGAGGAGTGGGGGATCAAGGTGGCCAATGTCGAGATCAAGCACGTGGATCTGAACGAATCCATGATCCGGGCCATTGCCCGTCAAGCGGAGGCAGAGCGCGAGCGGCGGGCCAAGGTGATCCACGCCGAGGGCGAATTGCAGGCGTCGAAGAAACTGGTAGAAGCGGCCCGGGTGATGTCCGCCGAATCCGGGGCCATGCAGTTGCGTTACCTGCAAACGATGGCAGATATGAGTGGCTCGAATTCTTCGACTATCGTGTTCCCGATGCCCATGGACCTGGTGCGGCCTTTCATGGAAAAGTCGTTCCGCAACACGCAGGGCGGATCCAACGATTCCCCCGAATAGGGGGCGGGCACAAAAAAGGCCGGGATTCCCGGCCTTTTAAGCGTCAGCGTAAGCCGAGCCTTATTTCATGCTTGAACGCTCAAGCATACGCTTGGCACGCTCGTTGGCTTCGTCAGCTGATTGCTGAGCAGCCTTGGCAGCGGCCAGAGCTTCCTCGGCGGTCTGCTGGGCAGTGCGGGCAGAGCTTGCAGCGCTGTTAGCGGTGTTCAGTGCATTTTCAGCAGTCTGCTCTGCAGAGTTGGCAGTTGCATTCGCCTCGTCTACGGCAGCCTGGTTAGAGGCACAGCCTGCGGTCAGAGCAGTAGCAAGTGCAAACCCAGCGATCGTCAGTTTACGCATTGTAAATCCCCTTATTGGTCGAGTTTTTTCCTGTGATCCGGAAGTCAGTTCAGTACATGGACGACTTCCTGTCAAACCGGCCGGATAGGCGTTGACTACCGGAGTCGTCAAACAGTGTAAAACACTCTGAGACAAAATGTTAACTACGGATACGTATATTTAATCGGCTTATGACAACAACTTAATGCTGCTGTCAGGAGATGTTCAGGGAACGATTCGAATCGGGGTGCCGTTGGCGACCAGTTGCCAGATCTCGTCCATTTCCTCGTTGGTCACGGCAATGCATCCGTCGGTCCAGTCCAGCCCCCGGTAGGCAAAGGCCATATCGGCGGCCTCGTTGGGCAGTCCGTGGATCATGATACTGCCGCCGGGGTTGAGCCCCCAGGCATGGGCCAGTTCACGATCCCGTTCGCTCGGGTAGGATATGTGAATGGACTTGTAGAAGTCGCTGCCGGCGTTGCGCCAGTCCAGCGTGTAATCCCCTTCGGGCGTGCGTTCGTCACCTTCGTACAGCTTGTGCCCTGTGGGGTTGTCGCCAAGGGAAATCCGGTAGCTTTTCACCACCTCGCCATCGTCCATCAGGTAGAGACGGCGTTCACTCTTGCGCACCAGAACCTTATCAATACTGAGGGCGTCGGTCTGGAACGGAGCTGCCTCCGGCATGCGCGTGTCGGCTTTGGCCAGCATCTCACTGGCGGCTCCGGAAACCGGAGACAGAGCAAAACCTGTCAGCAGGCAAATGGCAATGAAATAGCGCGTGAACATGATCTTAGCTTACCAATGGTTAATCTTCTTTCATGCACGTTTATAGCACAGGCTATCAGTATGTTGTTGAGAGCTTTTGTTAACTTTTTTGGTTATCTCATTTCCGGATCAGACATTTTGTGAACTATCCATCTTCAGACCGACCTTGGTGACCTGATCGGAGTTGGTCGCCCGGGCGACCAGGGTGACCGGGCCGAGCGTCACCGTGTCGCCAACGACCGGATGGCCTTTGGTGCGCCTGGCAAAGCACTCGGCCAGTGACAGCTCCGGCGGCAGATCATCAAATTCGATCCCGTAGACCTGTTCGACGTCGCCCAGCAGGGCATCGCCATTAAGTACAAAGTCGCCGAAAAAGGCCCGTTCTGCAAGGTACTTGGGCGCATGACGACCACTCAGTGCCTTGCCCAGCTCCGGCAGTACGTTGGGCGTTGCGAACATGGCGACCGTATCGCCACTGGCCACTTCCAGATCACCTTTCGGTTGCAGGCACACCCGGTTGCGAAACACGCCGGCGACCGCAGTGTTTTCCGGAAACCGCAGCTGGCTCAGCCGGCGCGGAGTTTCCCAGATTTCTCCTCGCAATGGGAACAGCATCAGTTCATGGTCACCGGCGCCGGGAGTGTCCAGGGGCAGCCGACGATAGGGATCCTCGCCGGCCGGTACTTCCAGCCGGAGTTTTCGGGCCAGGGGCGCCATGGTGGTGCCCTGCACCAGCAACGACACGAGCACAATAAAGAAAGCCGCGTGAAAGACCAGTTGGGCTTGCGGCAGGTTGGCCATGATCGGGAACAGCGCAAGCACGATCGGCACGGCTCCGCGCAAGCCTACCCAGCTGATGAATCCGAGTTCCCGTCGGTTGAAGCCAAAAGGCCAGAGCGTGAGTACCACGGTCAGCGGCCGGATAATGAAGATCAATGCCAGTGCCAATACCAGACCGCTACCCAGCAGGGGCAGGAGGTCCGTGGGGGTCACCAGAAGACCCAGCATCAGGAACAGGCACAGTTGCGCCAGCCAGGCCAGGCCGTCGTGTACCTGGAGGATCATTGGCATCATCCGGACGTGGCGGTTACCAATGACCACCCCGGTCAGGTAGATCGCAAGAAACCCGCTGCCACCGAGCGCGTTGGTGGCCGAAAACACGGAAATTCCGGCAGCAGCGACCAGCAGGGGGTAGAGTGACGGTGTCAGCCGGACACGATTAGCCAACTCCACCACCGCAAAACCGCCAAGGACTCCGGCAAGACCCCCAATCCCGAATTGCTTGACCAACATGATCAGGACCGACCAGGTTGCGCCCTCGCCGGTGTTGCCGATCAGGGTTACCAGCACCAGGGTAAGGAAAATCGCCATGGGGTCGTTGCTGCCGGATTCGATCTCCAGCGTGGCGCTGACCCGCTCGTTCAAGTGCAGGCCCCGGCCCTGCAGCAGCGAAAACACGGCAGCGGCATCGGTCGAGGAGATGATGGCCCCCACCAGCAGTGCGGTGAGCCACTCAAGATCGAACACCCAGCGGGCGACCACGGCGGCCCCTGCGGCGGTCATGAACACCCCCAGGGTGGCCAGTACCAGAGCCGGGCGCAGGCCGACCCGGAAGGTTTCGGCCCGGGTGCGCATGCCGCCGTCGAGCAGGATGACGCCCAGTGCCAGATTGGCGATCAGAAACGCCAGTTCGAAATTGTCGAACTGGATACCGCCCGGGCCGTCTTCCCCCATCATCATGCCAACCACCAGAAAAATCAGCAGCACCGGCATGCCGACCCGGCTGGACAACGGGCTGAGCAGGATACTGATCACCAGCATCAGAGCGCCAAGCAGGGTGAGGGTTGGATCCATTATTGCTCCAGACAGAAGGCTTGCCCATAGGCGCCATGACCGCTTATATTGCTCTCGCGGCCATCAACTAATGCGGGTGTAGTTCAATGGTAGAACGGCAGCTTCCCAAGCTGCATACGAGGGTTCGATTCCCTTCACCCGCTCCATTGCTTCCGGGGACAGTGCCCGGTTCCTTTCTAGTGTAGTTTGAGACGTGGGTGCATCGCACGGCTGATTTTATCCATCAACCAGATAATGCCGGTTCGCACAAATCCGTGCAGCGCCACCTGGTGCATGCGGTACAGGGACACGTAGAACAACCTCGCCACCTTGCCTTCGATATACATGCTCCGACCGGACAGGTTGCCCATCAGGTTGCCGACGGTGGTGTAGCGACTGAAATTGATCAGTGAGCCATGGTCGTTGTAGACGAAGGGGACGGCCTCGCCACCCTTGATGCGGTTGCACAGAGTTTTGAACAGAGCGTCTGCCTGTTGATGAGCGGCCTGGGCCCGAGGGGGTACCGACCGGTCTGAATCCGGCTGGGGGCAAGCGGCGCAGTCACCGAAGGCATAGATGTCCTCGTCCCTGGTGGTCTGAAGCGTCTGCTTGACGACCAGCTGGTTGCCCTTGTTGGCTTCCAGTCCGAGCTCGGCCAGGAACGCCGGTGCCTTGATGCCTGCGGCCCAGATGGTCATTTCCGAGGGCAATTCGCTGCCGTCTTTCATGACAATGCTGCTTGCCCGGACTTCACTGACCGGTTGGCCGGTGAGTACCTGAATGTGCTGGCGTTCCAGCTCCCGGTTGGCGGCAGCTGACAGTCGCGCAGGCAATGCCGGCAGAATGCGGTCGGCAGCTTCAATGACCGTGATTGAAACATCCGAGGATTTCAGGTGATTCATACCGTAAACCGGCAGTTCCCTTGACGCCAGGCGCAACTCCGCCGCCAGTTCCACGCCGGTGGCGCCGGCCCCGATAATAGTGAGGTTCAGGGTATGGTCCTCACCCTCAAGCGCCTCGTGGTTCTTCCGCAAAAACGCATTGAGCATCAGGTTATGGAACCGGCGGGCCTGTTTCAGGCTGTCCAGGAACAGGCAGTGCTCCTGGGCGCCGGGCGTACCGAAGTCATTTGCTGTGCTGCCGACGGCAATCACCAGGGTGTCATAACTGATTCGGCGCTCGGGCACCACTTCCTCGCCGTCCTCATCGTGGAAAGGCGCCACCACAAGCTGCTTTGACGAGCGATCCAGGCCACTCATCCGGCCCAGCTGGAACTCATAATGGTGTTTGCGGGCGTGGGCGCGATAGTTGATTTCGTTGGCATTGGCGTCAAGCGAGCCGGACGCGACCTCGTGCAGAAGCGGTTTCCAGACATGGGTCAGGCCGGCATCCAGAAGCGTGATCCGGGCCTTGCCCTTCCTGCCAAGCTTGTCGCCCAGACTGGTCACCAGCTCAAGTCCGCCGGCACCACCGCCAACCACCACTATATGATGAAGGTTATCCATAACAATCAGCCCTTTAAGTGAAGAGAGCCAAGCACTCTTCGGGGCAAAGCGCTTGGCTGTCGTCACTGGGCCTGGTGAAAAGGTAGGGTGCTAACACTGACCCGAATAATAGTAACGCGAGCAATGGCGCAGGCACAATTCTACGGAAGTGCAATGGGCACCCCCGGACCTCAGTGTTGGGTGCGGTAGCTGTCGAGTATCGAGGCGACGTCATCACCGAGTTCGGAGAGCTCCTCGGGCGCCAGCTTGCGTTCGGCCATGGAGCGGAGGGCAACGATCTGGGCCTGCAGCAGACGCGCCAGTCGCTGGCAATCGGTGGTTTCGATCAGCTCGCCCTGCGCCTTGGCCTGTTCAAGCGCATCATGAATCACATCCTGAATGGACGCCAGGATGCGCTGGGCCTGCCGGGCCAGCGCAGGGTGCGTGTTGCTGGATTCCAGCAGGGTTTTGACGATCATGCACGCGCGTGAGGGCTGGGCTACGGCTTTCCTGCCGCCATTGGCAATCCCCCGCAGATAGGCCTGCAGACCATCCACGATGGACGGGGCCTCTTGCAGGTAGCCCGACAGCTCCTGCGCACCCTGGTCGGCGTACATGGCCAGTGCTTCGGAGAACAGATTGTCCTTGTTGCCAAACGAGGCATAGATGCTGCCCGGTCGCATGTCCAGTGCTTGTTCGATCTGTTTCATGGAGCTGCCGTGATAACCCCGCTCCCAGAACAGGGTGACCGCTTTCTGCAAAGCCGTTGTTCGGTCGTATCGGGCGTTTCTGGCCATAGTGTCAGTGTGTCGTGAAAAGATATTTTGAGTGACCGCTCAATTATAACTTGAATGACTGCTCAAGAACAGGTAGCCTGAAGTCATTATTGAACGATCACTCAAAAAAGGAGTCTGTTATGACCGATTTCACATTGCACGATGAAACTACTGCCCCGGAAAGGGCCAAGCCTCTGTTGGAAAACTCGCTGAAGGGGTTCGGCATGATACCGGGATTGCACGCAGTAATGGCAGAGGCACCCACGGTGCTGGAGGGCTACCAGAAACTGCATCAACTGGTCCTCGACAGCAGTTTCGACAACGACGAAACCACGGTGGTCTGGCAAACCATCAACGTCGAGCATGCTTGTCACTACTGTGTGCCCGCGCACACTGGTATTGCCAAGAGCATGAAAGTATCCGACGACATTATTAACGCGCTGCGCGACGAGACGCCGCTACCCAGCGAGAAGCTGGAAGCACTGAGGACTTTCACCCTGGCAGTGACGCGCAAGCGCGGCGAGGTTAATCGGGAGGATCTCGATGCCTTCTATCAAGCCGGATACGAGCACCGCCACGTTCTTGAGGTGATTCTGGTGCTTTCGCAAAAGGTGATGAGCAATTACATAAACCACATTGCCGAGACGCCGGTCGACGAGGCGTTCCAGAAGTTCGCCTGGCAAAAAGCCAAATAAGCAAGGCGAACGCGCGTTGCGGACGCGAGCTCAGCCCGCGTCCGTCGCCAGAATGCTGGCCTGCCTTTCCCGCTTCCGGTTCTGGAGGCGTTTGTCGACACACTCGTCCTCCGCGTTCAGGATGACCACGCACTCCAGGCACTGGATGCATTCGTCGTAATCGATTCGCCCGTCCTTGCGGATGGCATTGATACCGCACTCGTTTTTGCAGTGCTGACAGGGGCTGCCGCACAGTTCCACGCGATCCAGCCAGCTGAACAGGCGCAGCCGGCCGAGAACGGCGAGCCCGGCGCCCAGTGGGCACAGATAGCGACAATAGAACTTGTGGATAAACATGCCCACCAGCAGGAGGCCTACGGCATAGGCCACAAACGGCCAGTACCGGACGAAAAACAGGGTAATACCGGTTTTGAAGGGTTCCACCTCGGCCAGCTGTTCAGCCAGCGTCAGCGAGTAGAAGGCCGTGCCAACCAGCCCGAGCAGGATCGGGTATTTGAGCAGGATCAACCTGCGGTGCCACCGTTCCGGCACCTTGGCCTGGGGGAACCGCAGTTTCTCGCCGAGCCAGGCGGCCATCTCCTGCAGAGCCCCGAACGGGCACAGCCAGCCACAAAACAGCCCACGTCCCCAGATGAACAGCGTAATGAAGGTGTAGGTCCAGAGAATGAACAGAATGGGATCAAGCAGGAACACATCCAGCGAAAAGCCATCCCAGATCGCCAGGAACAGAGTGTAGATGTTGACCACCGAGAGCTGACCCTGGGCATAGAAACCGATAAAGAACAGCGTGAAGAACAGGAAGCCCCAACGGAACCGGTGCACCAGGGCCGGATACCGGCTCAGGGTTCGCTGTTTCGCGAAGAACACCGTCAGTACGGCCAGCCCGCTAACCAGCAACGAGATTTGCCACCAGCGTTCCTTCCACAGGCCCACCCAGACCGGCGCCCGCGTCTGCTCCGGCAACGGCGCCACCTCGACGGTCTCGAACAGTTTTTCGGGGAAGGCGACCGGTACGTCCAGCGTGGTCCGGTCGACCATCAGGTGATTGCGCGCAAGCTCCACGTTCAGGCGGAGCGTCGCCGCGGCGCCGGGATTGAAGCCGGCGTTGCCTCCGACCCGGAACAGGGTCTGTTGGGCAAATTCCGGCATCGAATCGGCCTGCAGTTGGATACTGCCACCGAACATGTTCAGGTCCCGAAGCTCCAGTGACAGGTTGTTCTGGACCATGCCCAGCCGGTCCGGGGCGCTGGCGGGGACAAAGTCCTCGGACAGATGGGTAAACCGCCCGCGGGACATCACCACCAGAATCTTGGCGTCGTCCCCGGCCTTCTCCCGCAGTTGGGCATAGCCCTCCTGTCCCAGCAGGTTGCGCCCCACCATGGGCGAATTCACGTAGCCGTAGAACAGCTCGGTAAACGGCTCGCCGGGCCGGGGTTCCGGGGTGCCCGGGTAATCTGACAGAGGCCGGCCCAGGGCCTGTTCCACCGTATCCTTGGCCACCTGCCAATGACTGAGGTAACCGCGATCGATCAGCTCCTGCCAGGACAACGGCTCGAAGAAATCCGGTCGGGCGCGGGTGGGAGTGGCCTGGCTGAAGCCCTCGAGTTTAGCGCGGGCAACCTTCAGGGCCGACGACAGCACGGTATCATTGACGATCAACACCGACACCGTGGCCCTGCTGACTCCGTCAAAATGGACCACATTACCGTCCGGGTCCTTGCTGCTGCGGCTGGAGTTTGAAGTGTCGACGAGGATCTGTTCGCGCAGGGAGCGCCCGGTATACTGGTCGACGAAGTCGAACAGAGGCTGCTCGCCGAGGCCATGCAGGAATACCGGTTCGTGGTGATCCAGCACCCGGACCCCGGTAAAACGGCCACGGGCATCCAACCCGACCAGCAGCTGGATCGGTTTGCCGGCAAACCCCTGTAGCCGGCTCAGATCCGCCGATTCGTAGGCATAGCCCAGCAGTTCCTGGAGCTGATACACCGGGTACACGGGGAAATCCGACAGTTTGTCGTCGATCACTGTCGCTTTCGGGAACAGCTCCTGGATCATCGCCCGCTTACTTTCCGACAGCTCCGCACGGGCGCTGGACAGCAAGAACAGGCACGCCAGTAAGAGCACGATGCGCCCTGCCATGGGAAACTCCTGGGATTTCTTGTTGTTTGACACTTCATGCTAGAGCTTCTGGGCGATGGCTCAATGCGACCTCGGAGCCAGCTCTCTGCTACTTTGTGAGGAGATCATCGATTTTCCGGCGCCAGACGAACGAGTGAGGATTGGATGAAAGTTGCCGTGTATTGCGGTTCCCGATCGGGAACTGACCCGCAGTATGCCCGCAAGGCCAGGGAGCTGGGGGAATTCCTTGGTGCCAATGGCGTGGATCTGGTGTTCGGTGGCGGTCACGTCGGGTTGATGGGGGTCGTTGCCGACTCGGTGCTGGAGAGTGGCGGCCAGGTCTATGGCGTGATTCCGGAGCACCTGCGGGATCGGGAGCTGGCTCATTCGGGCCTAACCGAGCTGTTTGTGGTCCGGGACATGCACGAGCGCAAGGCGAAGATGGCCGAGCTGGCCGACGGCTTTATTGCCCTGCCCGGAGGCATCGGGACGCTCGAGGAAATCTTCGAGGCCTGGACCTGGGGCCAGCTTGGATTCCATCGAAAGCCTTGCGGACTTTACAACGTTGGTGGCTTCTACGATCCGCTGCTGGAAATGGTCCGGACCATGAAGGCGGCGGGTTTCCTGAAACAGGAATACATCGACATGCTGGTGGTGGCGGATACTCCCGGGCAGCTTCTGGAAGGGTTCCGTCAGTACCGGCCGCCGCACGAAAAATGGACCTGATCAGAGTTACGGGCCCGGCCAAAAGGGACATGCTGGCATGCAGGAACTGGTGGAGGGCGTCGGAGAAATTGTCTGGGGGCCGCTGACCATCGCGTTGTTGGTCGGAACCGGACTTTTTCTGAGCGTGCGCCTGCGTTTTATCCAGCTGTTCCGTCTCGGCCTGTCCCTTCGGATTGCGAGCGGCCGGGATGTGGAAGATTCCCTGACCGGCGAGCTCAGTCATTTCAGCGCACTCACCGTGGCCCTGTCCGCGGCCATTGGCAACGGCAATATTGCCGGTGTGGCGACCGCCATCGCCCTGGGTGGCCCGGGTGCCATTTTCTGGATGTGGGTTACCGCCCTTGTCGGCATGGCGACGGTTTTTGCCAGTACCACGCTGGCCCTGAGGTTCCGCGTTTACGACCCGGAAACCGGCTATGCCGGTGGACCCATGTACTACATTGAGCGCGGGCTCGGGCCAAAATGGAAACCCCTGGCCCAGTTTTTTGCCCTCTGCGCAATCATCGCCGCCTATGGCACGGGCAACATGGTGGAAGCCAATTCTGTGGCCGATACCCTGGAGTTCTCCTTGCGTGACATCGTCGGCTACGAGCCCCGGGTGGGGACGGTTTTCGGGGTCAAGCTGGCCATCGGCATCCTCTATGGCGCGCTGATCTGGTTGGTGATCGTGGGCGGGATCCGCCGCATTGGCCGGGTGGTCTCGCGGCTGGTGCCGCTGATGTTTGTTGTTTATGTCGGCAGTGCGCTGGTGGTGCTCGGGCTGAATGCGGACGCGGTTCCGGCAGCCTTCGTCAGCATTATTTCCGATGCCTTTACCGGTACCGCCGCCACCGGTGGTTTTGCCGGTGCGGCGGTCATGACCACCATTCAGTTTGGCGTGGCCCGGGGTGTGTTCAGCAATGAGGCAGGCTTGGGAACAACGCCCATTGCGATGGCGGCAGTCCGGTCAGATGAGCCGGTGCGGGCCGGGTTGGTGGCAATGAACGGACCACTGTTCGATACCCTGGTGGTGTGCACCATCACCGCCCTGGTCATCATCACCACCGGGGTCTGGACCACCGGGGTCAGCGGCTCGGAACTGACCACCATGGCATTCAATTCCGCCGTACCCGATCTGGGCAAGCTGGCGGTCACCCTCTCGTTGTTGTTCTTCTCGTTTTCAAGCGTGGTTGGGTGGAGCTACTATGGCGATCGTGGCACCGGTTACCTGTTCGGCAACCGGCGGATTCGGGTCTACCGGAAACTCTTCTGCTTGCTACTGCCGCTGGGTGCAGTGATGGATCTGGAGTTGATCTGGGGGCTGTGCGACATCGCCAACGGCTTGATGGCCGTGCCCAACCTGATCGCGCTGCTGCTGCTTTCCCCCCTGGTGGTCCGGATGACCCGGGATTACTTTGAGCGCAAGGCCACGGAAGCGGTGGTGTGATGTTTCCGTTCTGCGGGCACGGCTCGGATTGGCGGTTGGGTTATTCGTTTTCGTCCCGCGCTTTCTTCAGCTGCTCCAGTTTTTCGTGCAACAGGGCTTCGAGTTTGATCAGCTGTTCCCGATTCTTCTCATTGGGTCTGTTGGTATACAGGCTCACGTAGGTCTGGGTGACCTCGTTCAGTATCGGGTGGAGTTTCTTGTAGTCTTCATCGCTCATGACCTGTCCCCTCAAGTGGCAAACATCCCTAGTTATTACTATGGATCATCCTGACCATTGATCAAGGGTGCGAGTTCAAAGCCGGCTCACCCTGGTCATTAATTTGCGCCAGCCGATGGGCAGCCGCTTTTCCAGCGCCAACAGGGCCGGGTCCCGTTCATGCAGGGCTTCGAAGGGTTTCTTGCTGGCGTAGATAACCGTGTTGTTGGTTTTGCTGCGGAACATCAGAAGCACCGGAAACTGTTTGCGCAGCTGCCGAAAATACGGACCCTCGGGGTCCGGGGTCCGATGGTAGTTCAGGGCCAGCCAGCCCGACGGACTGAGCGCGCGGCTGCAGTGATTGATGAACATCCGCTGGGCCTGGGCCGGGCTCATGCGGTCGGCATTGTAGAGATCGGCGAGGATCATATCGGTACTGGCATCCGGGAGCAGCTCCAGGGCATTGCGGGCATCGCCGACAGAGACGGTCAGCCGGTTGCTCTGGGGCAGGCTGAAGAAGGCCCGGGACACATCCAGCACGGCCTGTCGCAGTTCCACGGCATGGATGTGGCATTCCGGGTAAAGGTGGTGGAAGGCGCTGGCCATGACCCCGCCGCCAAGGCCCAGAATGGTGACGTGCCCGGGTGAGGCGAAGGCCGCTGGCAGCATCATCGCGCGGTTGTATTCGTGGACCGGCAGGTAGGGCCGACGGCGGTCGATCTTGCTCTGCTCAAAAACGGAGTTGAAGGTCAGGACCCGATGCTTGCGGTAGTCGATCACCAGGATGCTGCCGAGGGTATCCCGAACATGGTGAATGATTTCCCCCTTGTTGAGCATCGGTCGGTCACTGACTCAGTTTGGCGATCGTGTCCTGGGCTCCGGCCGCGCGGGCGTGGCCGAGCGCGGTGGTGCCGTCGACATCGGTTGCCTCGGGGTTAGCGCCTTTTTCCAGCAGCAGTTGCACGGTGTCAGCGTGATTGCCGGCGGCGGCGAGCATCAACAGGGTTTCCCCGTTGCTGGTGCGGATATCCACCGGCACGCCGGCGTCCAGCAGGGGCACAAGCAGGCCTGCGGCGCCTTTGCGGGCCAGTTCGAAAAGGCCCTGGGCAAAGGCAATGGCGTCTTCATCCATCTGGTTTTCTGGTGGCTGTGGTTGGCCGGAATTTTGGTCGCTCATGGTGGTTCCCGTGGTGGTGAGTGAGCCTGTACTAGTCGCCGGGCGTAGAAACTTCGCCGTCTGCTAATCTGGACAGACCGGCAATACCCTTGCTAAAACCCTTTTATCACAGATCGGGTCTGTTCCAGACACCATGACTGAGATATAAGCCAACGATCAACAGGAGGCAACGCCGTGAAACTAAAGGTTCAAGGCATCGAAGAAGGTCAGCCGGTACCGGAAAAGTTCGCGTTTGGCGTTTACAGCGAAGAAGATCATATGAATTTCGGGCCCAATCGCAACCCGGAGACCGTTTGGGAGGACGCACCGGAAGGTACCAGGAGCTTCGTGGTCATGATGTTCGATCCGGATGTACCAAGTGTCGCGGACGATGTGAACCAGGAAGGCAAGACCGTGGCAAAAGACCTGCCCCGGGTGGATTTCTTCCACTGGCTGCTGGTGGATGTCCCCGCCACCATCAGCCGCATTCCCGAGGGTGAGGACAGCGATGGCGTCATTCCCAAGGGCAAGGAGCCTGGTCCGGGCCCCATCGGCATCCGCGGGGTAAACAACTACACCCAGTTCCTGGCCGGCAACCCGGATATGGCCGGTACCTACGCCGGTTATGACGGCCCCTGCCCGCCCTGGAATGATGAAATCATCCACCACTACCATTTCGAGGTTCATGCCCTGGACGTGGAAAGTCTGGGCCTGAGTGGCGAATTTGATGGCAATGATGTGCGCGAAGCCATGGCCGGTCACGTTCTGGCCAGTGCCCGGGTGACAGGGACCTATACCCTGAACCCTGAGCTCCGTTGAGCTCAATCCCGCCTTAAGTACCCATTATCTGGTATCCATGGAACCGGCACTGTCCGGTTCCGGCTTTCCCTCCAAAGCCCCCTGTGCCCTGATTCATTCTTCTGCCGTCCGCCGGGTTGGTTCAGGCATCCTCGGCAATCAGCGCCTCAAAGCTGGTGACGTCTCCGGGCTTGTCCGGATCGTAACCGGGCAGCTCCTGCAGGCGGGCAATGAAGGGTTCAGAACGCATCAGGTCAATAAGATGACTGAGGCTGGTCCGGTTTACCCGGTCTTCGCGGTAGAGCAGCAGATAGTGCTCACGGGCCAGCTCGAGGAATCCCAGGTCAAACTGTTGGGCAGCGGCTTCCACGCCGAATCCGACGTCCGCCATGCCGGCGGCGACAAAGGCGGCCACGGCGGTGTGGGTGAATTCGTGCTGAGGCGATCGGTTGATGCTGTCCTCCCCCAGGCCCTGTTGCTGAAGCAGGAGGTTAAACAGAACGCGGCTGCCTGAATGCCGGTCCCGGCCGATGAAACGCAGCTGGGAGGCGGCCAGATCCTGCAGGCTCCGGATCCGGTCCTGGTCGGCCTTGCGCATCATCAGGCCCTCGCGACGGGTGACGAAGCGGATCAGCCTCAGGTTGTCGTTGGACAGATGCTGCCGGTAGTGGGCAAGGATGTCCCGGGCCCGCTCCGGGCACGTGGGGAAGTGGAAGCTGGCCAGATCACATTCGCCGTTGGCGAGTGCCGACAGGGCTTCTTCGGGATTGCGATACTGGAGGTTGGTCTCGACCTGGTCCGAGAATTCCGGCAACAGGGCCACCGCGTATCCGTGGCTGGCGTAAAGCTGCAGGACGGGATGGCTGCCGGCCAGCAGTTGCTGGATCTGGTCGTTGAGTTCCGAGGCCATGCTGTCGATCTGGGGGCCGAGCCGTGCCTTCACCCGCTGGTCGGCCCACAGCAACTTGTCGCCGAGTTCCGAGAGTCGGGTGCCCTGGCCCTTCTGCATCACAACCAGTGGCATGCCAAAGAAATCGGTACCACGATGAAGGAGGTTCCAGGCGTGCCGGTAGGAGATACCGGCCCCTTGCGCTGCGGCGGTCAGTTTGCCGGTGTCGCGGATGCTCTCGAGAAGACGGAACAGGATCGGCTCGAACAGTTCGCCGTCGTCGGTGCGAAAGACCCAGGCGGGTGTGATGTTCAGCTTCTTACTATGCATAGAGTTTCATATTCCGTGGCCGAAGGCAGGGTGCTAGCGTAGGCCTATTACTCTATCAGAACAAAAGCAGGTAGGAATAGTTATGCATATCTCGGAGCGGGCCAAGCAACCAGTGGATGGTGTCATGATGGCCGGCGCAGGGGACTGGACGCCTGACATGATTCGGGAGGAAGTGGACGCCCTGAAGCACAAGCCCGGCGCCCTGCTCCCAATCCTCCATGCGGTCCAGAACCGGATTGGCTACATCCCCGAGGGTTCGGTTGCCATCATCGCCGAATCCCTCCAGCAGACCCGGGCCGAAGTGCACGGGGTGATCAGTTTTTACCACCATTTCCGCACGCAGCCCGCCGGCAGCCATGCGGTGCAGGTATGCCGGGCCGAAGCCTGCCAGGCCATGGGTGGCCGGACTCTGGAGGCGCACGTTCGGCAGCGGCTCGGGGTGGACTATCACGGCACCACGGCGGATAACGAATTTACCCTGGAGCCGGTGTATTGCCTGGGCAACTGCGCCTGCGCACCCAATATCCGGGTCAATGACGACATACACGGCCGCATGACCCCGCAGAAGTTCGACCGGCTGACGGACAGGCTGATCACCGCCACCCTGGAACTGGAATAACCACAGGAGCAACCATCATGGTGACGAGAGTGTACGTGCCCTGTGATACCACTGCGCTGTCGCTTGGTGCCGATGAGGTAGCGCGCCAGATTCAGGTCCAGGCAGACCGGCGTGGACACCCCATCGAGCTGGTGCGTAACGGCTCCCGTGGCCTGTTCTGGCTGGAACCACTGGTGGAAGTCGAGACGCCCAACGGCCGCGTCGCCTATGGGCCGGTGGAGCCGGACGACGTTCCGGCCCTGGTGGCGGCAGGCCTGTTCGAGGCAAGCACCGATCATGCACTGTGCCACGGGGACATCGAGACATTGCCCTATCTCCGGCGACAGCAGCGCCTGACCTTTGCCCGCATCGGCATCATCGACCCGCTGTCGATTGCCGACTATCGGGCCCACGGCGGTTTTGCGGGACTGGACAAGGCGGTGACCCTGGCCCCACAAGCGATTGTGGACGAAGTCAAAACCTCCGGCCTGCGCGGCCGCGGCGGCGCGGCGTTTCCCACCGGGATCAAGTGGCAGACGGTGCACGACGAAGCCTGGCAACAACAGAAATACATTGTCTGCAACGCCGATGAGGGCGACTCCGGCACCTTCGCCGATCGGCTGGTCATGGAGTGCGACCCGTTCATGCTGATCGAGGGCATGATCATCGCCGGACTGGGCGTTGGTGCCACCCAGGGCTATATCTATCTGCGCTCGGAGTACCCGCTGGCCCATCGCATTCTCAACGAGGCCATCGAGCGGGCCGGGGCCGCGGGCTATCTGGGCCATGATGTCCGGGGCAGCGGCCGGGCCTTCCACCTGGAAGTCCGGCTGGGGGCGGGGGCCTACATCTGTGGCGAGGAAACGTCGTTGCTGGAGAGCCTGGAAGGCAAGCGTGGGATGGTGCGGGCCAAACCGCCGCTTCCGGCCATCAAGGGATTGTTTGGTCAGCCGACCGTGGTCAACAACGTCCTATCCCTGGCGGCGGTGCCGTTCATCCTGGCCCACGGCGGCCAGGCCTATGCTGATTACGGCATGGGCAGATCCCGCGGTACCCTGCCCATCCAGCTGGCGGGCAATATCCGGCAGGGCGGCCTGATCGAGCTGGCCTTCGGCACCACGCTCAGGGCCATACTGGAGGATTTCGGCGCTGGCACCGTCACCGGGCGGTCGATGAAAGCCGTCCAGGTGGGTGGACCACTGATGGCCTACCTGCCCGAAAGTCAGTGGGATACGCCACTGGATTATGAAGCCTTCGCCGAACTGGGCGCGGGCATTGGGCACGGCGGCGTGGTGGTGTTTGACGACACCGTGGACATGGGCGAGCAGGCCCGCTTCGCCATGGAATTCTGCACCGTCGAGTCCTGCGGCAAGTGCACACCCTGCCGCATCGGCTCGGTGCGCGGGGTGGAGGTGATCGACCGCATACGTGCCGGCGACCACCCGGATGCCAACCTGGTACTGCTGGAAGAGCTGTGCGAGACCATGGTGGATGGGTCGCTGTGCGCCATGGGGGGCATGACCCCGTTTCCGGTGCAGAGCGTGATCAGACATTTTCCGGACGACCTGACGGTCCGACCGACGCGCGTGGAGGCATGACCATGCTGGACTACTACGACCCGAGCAAGACCGATCCCGGCACCGGTGGCCTGAACCCCGACCTGGACTACGGGACGCCGCCGAGTCCCTCGGATGCCCAGGTGTCAGTGTCGATCGACGGCACCACCATCCGTGTGCCCGAGGGCACCTCAGTGCTGCGGGCTGCGGCACTGGCGGGTATTAACATTCCCAAACTGTGTGCCTCGGACAACCTGGAGGCCTTCGGCTCCTGTCGGCTGTGTGCGGTCGAGATCGAGGGCCAGAGGGGCTACCCGGCCTCCTGCACCACGCCGGTGGCCGAGGGCATGGCGGTCACCACCCAGAATGCCAAGCTCGCCAGACTACGTCGCAACATCATGGAGCTGTATATCTCCGACCACCCGCTCGACTGCCTGACCTGCCCGGCCAACGGTAACTGCGAACTGCAGGACGTGGCCGGCACCGTGGGCCTGCGGAAGGTACGTTACGGCTTCCAGGGCGAGAACCATCTGGACGCAGAGACGGACGACTCCAACCCCTACTTCAGTTTTGATCCCAGCAAGTGCATTGTCTGCTCGCGCTGTGTGCGTGCCTGTGAGGAAGTGCAGGGCACCTTTGCCCTGACCATCGAGGGCCGGGGCTTCGAGTCCAAGGTGGCCGCGGGCCAGAGTGAGCCGTTCATGGATTCCGAATGTGTGTCCTGCGGTGCCTGTGTCCAGGCCTGCCCCACCTCAACCCTGATGGAAAAGAGTGTGATCGACGCTGGTCAGCCTGAGCACAGCGTGGTCACCACCTGCGCCTACTGCGGGGTGGGCTGCTCGTTCAAGGCGGAAATGAAAGGCGATCAGCTGGTGCGGATGGTGCCTTACAAGGGCGGCGACGCCAACCACGGGCATTCCTGTGTGAAAGGCCGCTTCGCCTTTGGTTATGCCACCCACAAGGACCGGATCAAGGAGCCGATGATCCGGGAGGCCACCAACGCGCCGTGGGAAGTGGTGTCCTGGGACGAGGCCATCGCGTTTGCGGCGAACAAGCTCAAGGACACCCAGGCCAAATACGGCCGGGAAAGCATCGGTGGCATCACCTCCTCGCGCTGCACCAACGAGGAAACCTACCTGGTGCAGAAACTGATCCGGGCCGCGTTCGGTAACAACAACACCGACACCTGTGCCCGGGTCTGCCACTCCCCGACCGGTTACGGTCTGAAAACCACCATCGGAGAATCCGCCGGTACCCAGACCTTCGACTCGGTGATAAAAGCCGACACCATAGTGGTCATTGGGGCCAACCCCACGGATGCTCACCCGGTGTTCGCCTCCCAGATGCGCCGTCGCTTGCGCGAGGGCGCGACACTGATCGTCATCGACCCGCGCCGGATCGATCTGCTGAGCACGCCCCACGGCGGCAAGGGCCTCCACCTGCCGCTGCGCCCGGGCACCAACGTGGCCATGGTCAATGCCCTCGCCCACGTGGTGGTGACCGAGGGTCTGGAGGACACGGCGTTTATCGAGAGCCGCTGTGAGCCCCGGCAGTACAATGAGTGGCGGGAGTTTATCGCCGGGGAGCGGAACTCGCCCGAGGCCATGGAAGCGGTCACCGGGGTGTCGGCACAGCTGGTGCGGGAGGCCGCCCGGGCCTACGCCGAAGCCGGCAATGGCGCCATTTACTATGGCCTGGGGGTCACCGAGCACAGCCAGGGCTCGACCATGGTGATGGGCATCGCTAACCTGGCCATGGCCACCGGCAATATCGGCCGGGAAGGCGTGGGCGTGAACCCGTTGCGTGGCCAGAACAACGTCCAGGGCTCCTGCGACATGGGATCCTTCCCCCACGAACTCCCGGGCTACCAGCATGTCGGTGATCCGGCGGTGCGGGCCCGGTTCGAGGACGTCTGGGGCGTGACCATTGACGACGAGCCCGGGCTTCGGATTCCCAACATGTTTGACGCCGCTATCGCCGGCAGCTTCAAGGCCATGTACGTGCAGGGCGAGGACATCGCCCAGTCCGACCCCAATACCCAGCATGTGGAGGCCGCCCTGTCGGCCCTTGATTGCCTGATCGTGCAGGATATCTTCCTGAACGAGACCGCAAAGTTTGCTCATGTGTTACTGCCCGGCGCCACCTTCCTGGAGAAAAACGGCACCTTCACCAACGCCGAGCGCCGCATCAACCGGGTGCGCAAGGTGATGGCGCCGGTGGCCGGGCTGGAAGACTGGGAGGTGACCATGGCGTTGTCCAATGCCCTGGGCTATCCCATGGATTACCGTCACCCGTCCGAGATCATGGACGAGATCGCCCGGCTGACCCCGACCTTCACCGGTGTCAGCTACGAAAAGCTGGACCGGCTCGGCAGTATCCAGTGGCCCTGCAACGAGGCGCACCCGGACGGAACCCCGACCATGCACACCCTCGATTTCCCCATCGGCAAGGGCAGGTTTGCGGTCACCGAGTATGTTGCCAGCGAGGAGAAAACCAACCGCAAGTTCCCGCTGTTGTTGACCACCGGCCGGATCCTCTCCCAGTACAACGTCGGCGCCCAGACCCGGCGTACGGAGAACAGCCAGTGGCACCACGAGGACGTGCTGGAGATTCATCCCAGCGACGCCGAGCTCCGGGGGGTCCACGAGGGCGACTGGCTGGGTGTCAGCAGCCGGGTCGGCCAGACCGTGCTGCGGGCCAGGATCAGCGAACGCATGTTGCCGGGGGTGGTGTACACCACCTTCCACCATCCGGGCAGTGGCGCCAACGTGATCACCACGGACAGCTCGGACTGGGCCACTAACTGCCCGGAATACAAGGTCACGGCGGTGCAGGTGGAGAAGGTCACCCAGCCCTCGGCCTGGCAGCGCCACTTCGAACAGTTCGACCAGCGCCAGCACCAGTTGCTGACCCCGGCCGCCATCCACGCGGAGGCCTCCGATGCCACGGCACTCAAGTAGTCCGGTGATTGTTCATCCGCTCGATAGTCACCAGGCTCTGCCGGCGGCGGTCAGTTCCGCCCCGGTGGAGGGGCGCGGCGGCATCAAGGGTGCTGCGACCGGGCAGGACGCTGTGGCCGAAGAAGTGCCGGTGGCGATGGTCTACAACGGCGTCTCCCATGCCGTGATGATGGCGTCGCCGTCTGATCTGGAAGATTTCGCCCTGGGCTTCAGCCTGAGTGAAGGGATCCTGGATCGCGCCGAGCAACTGTTTGATCTGGACATCCAGGTTACCGGCGATGGCGTGTCGGTGGAGATGCGCATCGCCGGCGACCGGTTCACCCGGTTGCGGGAACAGCGCCGGAACCTGACCGGTCGGACCGGGTGCGGTCTCTGTGGCACCGAATCCCTGGCCCATGCGGTACGGCCGATTCCGTCGGTCCCGCCCTGGCCGGTGCCCGTGGACGCCGTCGTGCAGGCGGCCCTGGCGCAGCTGAAGGAGCATCAGGCCCTGCAGGCCCAGACCGGGGCCACCCACGGTGCGGCCTGGTGCGACGCTACCGGCCGGATCCTGCAGGCCCGGGAAGACGTCGGTCGCCACAACGCCCTGGACAAGCTGATCGGCGCCCGCATGCGGAGGTACGGCGCCGATGCCTTTGACGACGGCTTCGTCCTGATCTCCAGCCGGGCCAGTTTCGAGATGGTGCAGAAGAGCGCCTGTGTCGGTATCTCCTGTCTGGTGGCGGTGTCGGCCGCTACCGCGTTGGCCATTCGGGAAGCCCGCACAGCCAACATGACCCTGATCGGCTTCGCCCGACCCGGCCGACACGTGATCTATAACCGGGGGGACGCCCCAGCCTGCGAGGAGACGTCGGAATGAGTGATCAGCAGCTCCAGCATCTGATCAAGATGGTCAACCAGATCAGTGCCAACAATCTCCACCATGGCGATGCGGAGCAGTCTGCCGAGGTGATCGCGACCCACCTTCGGAAGTTCTGGGCTCGCAGCATGAAGCAGAAGATCATTGATTATGCCGAGTCTGATGGCCTGGAACTTTCCACGGTCTCCCGGCTCGCCGTGAAACGACTGTCAGAGCCCCAGGAAGCGTGAGGATTCACCGGGCGTTTTGTTTTCGACCTCGCTCACGGTCGCGGAAAGGTTTACTACGACGGTTTTATCACTCGGCCGACACCTGATTCCAGTGCCGGCCGGTTTCTTTGGGCAGGTCAATAGCCTGACCCGTTAACGCCTGTCTTCTCCCGCTGGTTGTTGAAGGCAAGCTGGGTTGTTTTCACATTTGAGGTCCTCACTGCTTACGCCTTCGGCTAGAACTGAGCCGCTCATGGCGAAAGCGAGCAAGAGTCCGGCCAGTGTTAGGGTTTTCATCGCTATGTCCTCCATGTCTGTTGCTGCCATCCGCCTCCGACAGGCCAACGGAGGTAGATGCCTTACAACGTTTGGACACCTAAACAGGCGAAGGGTTGCGCATTCATTCATTAATTCTTTCTTCCCCGGACTCGCCTGACGGGTAGAATGCCCGAATGAACCGTTCACACTGGGTATTTCGTCTCTCCTTTCTGGCCATTGTCGCGCTGGTGATGGCGGCCACCTGGCTGGTACTTCGCCAACTGGGGATGCCGGCCAGTCTGTCGCCCGCAGCCATCTCCGACTGGCTCAACCAGCAAGGCATGTTCGGGCCGCTGTTGCTGATGCTGATGATGATCCTCGGGGTGGTTGTCGGGCCGATTCCAACCTTGCCGATCAGCGCGGCCTCGGGTCTTGCCTTCGGCATGGTCAAGGGCACGGCGATTGCTGTGGCAGGCGCTATGATCGGCGCTATGATCGCGTTTTACCTGGCCCGGGTACTGGGCCGAGAAGTGGTCCAGCGCAAGCTTGAAAACAATCCGGTGTTTTCTGTGAACGGCTCGCAGCGGTTCCTGTTTGTTGCGGTCCTGATTACCCGGTTGATCCCCCTGTTCTCGTTCGCCCTGATCAGCTATGCGGCGGGCGTCACGGCGATTCGGGCCTGGCGTTTCGCCCTGGCCTCGGCCATCGGCATGTTACCGATGACCTTTGTCTTTGCCGGGCTCGGCCACAGTTTTGAGTTCAATCCGTTACTGACCGTTGCCGCCGCCGCCCTGATTCTGGTGATCATGAGCACCCTGCCCTGGTATCTGAGCCGCAGGCCGCAGTCCCGTCTTTCGCGCTGGCTTCACCTTAGCTCCTGATCCTGGCGTTTCTCGATCCGTTAAACCGCTTCACCGAATCTCGATTTACGACCCCTCATGGCCCCCGCTGGTCTACGCTTGTCAGAAGGCATTGCCGGCCAATAATCAGGGGGGAAAGGGTCGTGGACAAAGTGTGTGTAGTGATAGGTGTGGGCGAGGGCAATGGTGAGGCCCTCGTGCGGCGTTTCAGCGAAGAGGGCTATCGGGTGGCGATGCTGGCGCGAAGCAGGGAGTATCTGGAATCCCTGGCACAGAGCGTCGCCAATAGTCACGCCTTCTCCTATGACGCCACCGACACCGACAAGGTGGGTGAGACGTTCAAGGCGATCGAAAAGCAACTCGGCCCGGTCTCGGTGCTGCTCTATAACGCCGGTGGCGGCGTGTTCAAGAGCGCCGTGGACGCCAGCCTGGAGGATTTCGAGGCCAACTGGCGGCTGAACGTCAAAGGCCTGGTGGCCGCCACCCAGGCCGCCTTGCCCCAGTTGCGGCAGCACGACCGCGCGAGCATTGTCGTCACCAGTGCTTCGGCCGCCCTGCGGGGCCGGGCTAACACCGCACCCTTCGCCTCCGCCAAGGCGGCTCAGCGCAGCCTCGCGCAGTCCCTGGCGCGGCAGCTGGGGCCAGAAAAGATCCATGTGGGGATAGTCGTCATCGACGGGGTCGTGGATCTGCCGCGCACCCGTAAGGCGATGAGCGACAAACCGGACGACTTCTTCGTGCAGCCTTCGGCGGTGGCCGATGCGGTCTGGATGCTCACCCAGCAGGATCCGTCAGCCTGGACTTTCGAACTGGATGTCCGGCCCTTCGGCGAGTCCTGGTAAGGGGCAGCGTTCAGGCCTGATGGGTGGCCAGGATTTTCTGCAGGAAATCCCGGGTTCGGGGGTCCCTGGGATGGTAGAAAATCTCACTCGGCGGCCCTTGTTCCACGATCCGGCCGCCATCTATAAAGATGACGCGGTCCGCGACGTCCCGGGCGAACGACATTTCGTGGGTCACCAGCAACATGGTCTGGCGCTCCCTGGCCAGCTGCTTCATCAGCGACAGCACTTCGTCCACCCATTCCGGGTCAAGGGAGGAGGTGGGTTCGTCAAACAGGATGACCTCGGCACCGGCAGCCATGGCCCGGCCAATGCCGACACGCTGCTGCTGGCCGCCGGACATGGAGGCCGGGTAGGCGTCGGCCTTGTCTTCCAGGCCAATGCGCCGGAGAATTTCCCGGGCCCGCTCATGGGCCTTGGCCTTGGGCCAGCGATCCACCACCAGCAACCGTTCGGCAATGTTTTCCAGCGCCGTCTTGTTGGCAAACAGGGCGTAGTTCTGGAAGACAAAGGCGGTCTGCCGGCGCAATTCCAGAATGTCGGCTTTACGGGCCCGGTTCACATCCACGGTCAGGTCGCCAACGGTGATCTCCCCGCCGGTCGGCTGTTCGAGAAAATTCACACAGCGTAGCAAGGTGGATTTGCCGGTACCGGAGGGGCCGATAATCACCACGATTTCGCCCTTCTCGATGGTCAGGTCGATACCGTCGAGCACCACGGCCTCGCCAAACTGCTTGCGTAGTCCCTTGAGTTCAATCATCGGCTGTAGGCCTTGTTCAGGCGGGTTTCCAGATTGCCCTGCAGCCAGGACAGCATCTCGACCACGATCCAGTACATCACTGCCGCGACAATGAACGCCTCAAAGTACAGGAAACTGCCGGAGGCCTCCTTCTGGGTGGCCCCCATCAGTTCGGTGACACCCAGCGTGAAGGCCAGCGAGGTCGCCTTGATCATGTCGATGAAGTAGTTCATCAGGGTGGGCAGGGCCACCCGGGTGGCCTGGGGCAGGACGATCCGGCGCATCAGCTGACTGTTGGTCATGCCGATGGACAGCGCGGCCTCGGTCTGACTGCGATCGACGCCGACGATGGCGGCCCGGATGGATTCGGCCATGTACGCCGAGAAGTGCATGGTCAGGCCCATGATGGTGGCGGTGATGCCGTCGATCACGGTCAGGGCACTGAACAGCTGGGGCAGCCCGTAGTAGAACAGGAACAGCTGGACCAGCAGCGGCGTGCCGCGGAAAAACGAAATAAAGATGATGGTGAACTGGTTCAGCACCGGAATCCGCAGCACCCGGATGACCGCAAACAGGCACGCCAGAATCAGCGCCAGCACCATGCCCACGGACGCCAATTGCAGGGTCAGCGGCAGGTACCCGAGTAGGACGGGGACCAGCCCCAGCATGTAATCGACGTCGAGCGCGCCCATAGTTCAGAGTCCTGTGCCGTTAGGGGGACGTGATGTCGGTGCCGAACCATTCCTCGGAAATTTCACGCAACGTGCCTTTTTCTCGAAGCGCGCTCAGGGCTGCATTTACTTCGTCCCGCAGGGCCCGGCCTTCCTCGGTGTCCTTGAACGGGTAGGCGTTGGTGATCTGGGAGAAGGTGGGGCCGGCCAATTCCAGCGGCAGGGGTTTTTCCTTGATGATCTGGCTGGCGCTGACCCGGTCCATCACAAAGGCGTCGACGCGGCCCAGCGCGGTATCCCGCTCGATATTGCTGTCGTAGGTCTTGATATCGATCTCGTCGGCATAGGGTAAATCGCGCAACAGGGCCTCGAAATTGGAGCCGAGGTTCACCGCCACGGTCTTGCCCTTCAGGTCCTCGACTCCTTCGATCTCGGTATTGCCGGCCTTGGTGACCACCTGTGCGCCGTCGTAGACGTACGGCTCACTGAAGATGTACGCCTTCTGGCGCTCCTCGGTGATGGTGATCTGGTTGGCCACGGTATCAATCCGCCCCGCGCCGAGCATGCCGAACAGGCCCGAGAAGGCCGCGGTCTTGTACTCCACCTCGCGACCCATCTCTTTGGCCACAGCATTCATAACGTCGACTTCGAATCCCTTCAAAGTGTCCTGCTCAACGAAGGTGAACGGGAAATACTGGCCGGACATGCCGACCCGGATTGTGTCGTCCTGGGCCAGGAGCGGGGTCGCGACCAAAGACAGTACTAACAGTGTGGTTGCTAACAGGGTTTTCATGGTCAGGTCCTTCCGGGTTGTTGCCGTGCTTTCGTCAGCGACGGTGGCACGGACTGATGACTTGGAGAGCCGGGATCAAAAAACTGCGCCGATTCTAACAACCTTCGCCGGCTCATCCGATACGGGCTTACCTTAAGACGTCGGCCGCCCTCGGGTTAAGCCGGGTATTACTCGGGCGCGTCTTAAATGACAACTCCCTATACTTTAGCGGACCTGTCCTCAGAGTCACCAGATCTGTGCCGGATGTAACAAGCGAGTACCCGCAGTGTCTAAGGGTTGGTTGCGTGTTTACTGCGCAAAAAACGAAACGAGGTTGAAGGGGTGCCAGCCATGGGCACACTCACTTATAGCATCCGAAGGGCGCGGAATTGGCAGCTGAGTTGTTGGCTGGGAGTGTGTCTGTTGCTGGGCTCCGCCGGGGGGCACGCCCAGCAGAAGAACGGTTTTGACCTCCAGTCCGCGCTAATTCCAGCGGAACAGATCCTGCGGGGTGGCCCGCCCCGGGACGGAATTCCGGCGATCCGGGAGCCCAAGTTCGAACGCCCGGATAGCACACAGCCTTGGCAGCCGGATGACCTGATGTTGACCTGGGACGGTGACGGTGAGAGTCGGGCCTTTCCGGTGGGTATTCTGAACTGGCACGAAATCGTCAATGTACAGCTGCCTGACCAATCGCTGCTGATCACTTTCTGCCCCCTGTGTGGATCAGGCATCGGATTTGATCCGGTCGTTGACGGTCGGGAACTGAGTTTCGGTGTTTCGGGCCTGCTCTATAACAGCGATTTGCTGATGTATGACCACCAAACGGAGTCGCTCTGGTCGCAGATCGAGGGGCGGGCAGTCTCCGGCCCCTTGGCCGGTAAATCACTGGAGCGGGTGCCGGTGCGTCACGAGTTGTGGCAACAGTGGCGCGACCGGGTTGGTGACCGGGCGAGGGTGTTGTCGACCGACACCGGCCACCGTCGCAATTACCGGCAGTCCCCATATGGCAACTATGATCAGTCGGAGCGGCTTCACTTCCCGGTATCCAAGACCAGCCGCAAGTATCATCCGAAGACCTGGGTGCTGGGCTGGAGTCACAACGGCGAGGCAAAGGTATGGCCTTTTCCCGAGTTGGCCAGGCACGAAGGAGCACTCAGGGATGAGGTTGGAGGGAAGGCCGTAACTGTCCATTATGACCCGGACGTCCCATCAGCGGAGCTTCGGGATGAGAACGGCGCACTGCTGCCGGCAACCCGGGCGTTCTGGTTCGCCTGGTACACCTTTCACCCGGATACGCTAATTTTCGAGAGCAATTAATTTCAGCAATTGCTGTAATAGTTGCATAAGTCATGTGTCTCTTGAGTGGCCGCCTGAAAAGGCGGTTGCGGACCCTAAGGGTTCCCTCACTAACTCTGTGATCAGGGAGAGAGGTCATGACTACAATCCATCCACTTCGACAAGCCATTCGCACGAGCCATGATCACCGACGTACCACTTGGTGGTCGGCAGTTCTGATGACCGCGATGCTGGCTGGCCCTGGCGGGGCGGCAGCGGCCTGCGGCCCCTGTTCGCCCTGCAAGGGTAAATGCGGCGCCACCCAACAGTGCAAGGCCAAGTGCAACCCGTGCAGCGGCAAGAACCCATGCAGTGGTAAAAATCCGTGTGCGGCCAAGAATCCATGCGCTACCAAGAACCCCTGCGCTACGAAAAGCTGCAACCCGTGCGCCGCGACCGGCCAGTGCGCCGCCAAGCCCAATCCCTGTGCCGCCAAGCGGGTGACCCGACCGGCCGGTTACCAGCCGTACGAGGGCAATCCCTGTGCGCTAGTGGCCACCGGTGAGAAACTGTTCAACGATACCTCGCTGAGCAGCAATGGCCTGTCCTGCTCCAGTTGCCACAACGACGGCGCGGGCTACAAGGCCACTTTCGCGGATGCCTATCCGCACTCCGTGGCCATGGCCCAAAACATATTCGGCATGGAGTCCGTGCACATGGATGAAATGGTCCAGGTCTGCATGGTGCAGCCCATGGCCGATGAGCCGCTCCCGTGGGACAGTGAGGAGCTGGCGGCACTGACGGCTTACATGCTGAAGGTCCAGGAGCAATGGCAATGACCGAGCTTCGCATACCAGACCTGAAGATGCTGGGTGAACCCTGCATTCGCGCCAGCCTTGAGGCCGTGGCCGAGATCCGCGAATGCTACCGGGTGTTGAAAAAGGGTGACCTGAATATCGTCGGCGAAGTGCTTCGCGGGCAAGGGCCTTTTTACGAGCTGGATCACTACCCGAAAGACGACGTTTTCGACGCCTCCACGGGCTCGCAGTACTATTACCACGCGCACCGCAGTGACCATCCGGAACACGGGCATTTTTACCTGTTCCTGCGGGATGCTGCCCTGCCGGAGCTGGCGGCGCCTAGTCGTCCTGCTGCGGCCGTTGCCAGCGGTCGCGCAGAGCTTCGGATACCCGGTCACTGATTCGGTCGATAACCGCCGGGTCTACCCGGGCGGATGAGTGCGCCCGCATCAGCTCGGTACTCGCGCGTAGATTGCCAATGAACGACCGGCAGTGCCTGCACATCGTCAGGTGCATTTTCACGGACAGGTTCCGGCCGGCGCTGAGTTCCCCGTCTATGTAGTCACTGGCAATGCCAGCCAGTTCGCGACACATTAGCATTCGCCGGTCTCCTGAAAGGTTTCCACCATCAATAGGATTTTCTGCCGAGCGCGGTGAAGCATCACACGCAGGTTAGAGGCGCTGACGTCGAGAATGTTACAGACGTCCTCGGATTTATGCTGGTGAGCCTCGTACAGAATCAGGGCCGAGCGCTGGGTTTCCGGCAGGTGACTCAGGTGTTTGTCGAGACAGTCACTCAGGGCCTCGTTTTCCATCAGAGCGTCAGCGGATTCGTCGAAGCGCAGCTTCGGGGGCGAGGCCCAACGACCTGAGGTATTGAATCGGCTGGCCAGCTCCGGATCGAGGCGCTCGGAAAAGTCGGTGGGGATTTCCCGTTGGCTGGATCGCAGTTTGTTTTTGCATCGGTTGGCGACAATTCGATGCAACCAGGTTTTCAGACCGGAGCGCCCTTCAAATTTCTGGATCGCATCGATAACGGAAACCCAGCAATCCTGAACGATTTCTTCAGCGCTGCTTGCATCCAGATAGTATCGGGCCACCGCGAGCATGCCAGGGCTGAAGTGCGCGACTGCCCGGGCGTACGCTGACGACTCGCCGCGTTTCAAGGCTTCAACCAGGCTGCTTTCGTCAAGGTCTGTTTGTTGAATCACGCGTACTTACTCTGTCGGTCGTTGGTCCCGGCCCCTGGTCAGTACAAGAGAGCCGCGGTTCCCGGAACCGGAATAAAAACGGAAGATTGTCTGCAAGTTTAGGACATGTCAGGTGTTTTTGACGGGATTGTTATGAATTTGTGACCTCTTTGGGCAGAAAACCACGTACCCTTCGAAAAGGATGCTGCCGTCAGTGCCGAGGATTTTTGACGGCATCTGTAACAACGGAAACGTTATTGAGTCAGTGATGCAACCAATCAACGACGCGGGATAAAGTGATGAACCGGAAAAAGTGGCTGATGATACTGGCGATTCTGGTGGTGGTGATTGCCTTCTGGAGCAGCGGTGCCCACGACTATCTCACCCTCGAATCCCTCAAAGCCCACCAGCAGAGCCTGGACGCCTGGATTGCCGGTAATGTCTGGCTGGCGGTGGGCGGCTACATGCTGGTTTATATCCTGGTCACTGCATTATCACTTCCGGGCGCCACCATCATGACCCTGGCCGGCGGTGCTTTCTTTGGCAATCTCTACGGTCTCGCCGCGGTGTCAGTTGCTTCCACGATCGGTGCCTCCATTGCCTTTCTGGTGGCCCGTTTTCTGGCGCGCGACAGCCTTCGGGAAAAATACGCTGCCACCGTCGCCCGGATGGACCGGGGCATTGCAAAGGATGGCGCCTTCTATCTGGCCACGCTTCGCCTGGTCCCGGTTTTCCCGTTCTTCCTGATCAATATTGCCATGGGGCTGACCGGCATGAAGTTGCGCACCTATGCCCTGGTCAGTTGGATAGCAATGCTTCCCGGCACCTTTGTGTACGTCAACGCGGGTACCCAGTTGGCTCAGATTGAATCCACCGGCGACATCGTTTCCGCCGATCTCTTGCTGTCATTTGCCCTGCTCGGCCTGTTCCCCCTGATAGCCAAGTTCGTGGTGGGGTTCATCCGCCGTCGCCGGGTATATGCCGGCTGGAGGAAGCCGGAATCGTTTGATTACAATCTGCTGGTGATTGGCGGTGGCTCCGCCGGTCTGGTGTCTGCCTACATTGCGGCGGCGGTCAAGGCCAAAGTGGCGCTGATCGAAAAACACAAGATGGGGGGCGACTGCCTCAACACCGGCTGTGTTCCCTCCAAGGCTCTGATACGCAGTGCCAAGGCGGCGGACACCCTGCGCCACGCGGATCGCTATGGGCTGGAAGCCGTGCCGGTGAAGGGCTCGTTCAAGACGATCATGGACAGGGTCCAGAAGGTAATCGCCAAAGTCGAGCCCCACGATTCCCCGGAGCGTTACCGCAAGCTGGGGGTTGAGTGCATCTCCGGTGAAGCCAGCTTCGTATCTCCCTGGGAGCTTGAGGTAAAGCACAGCGATGGCCGCACCGAGCGACTGACCGCCCGCAGTATCGTGGTAGCCACGGGCGGTAAACCGGCGATGCCGCCGATTCCGGGATTGAAGGAGATGGAACCGCTGAACTCCGACAACCTGTGGTCACTCGACACCCAGCCGGAACGCTTGCTGGTGCTTGGTGGAGGGCCTATCGGATCGGAACTCGCCCATGCCTTTGCGCGGCTGGGTAGCCAGGTGGTCCAGGTTGAAATGGGCGACCGGTTGCTGGCCAGGGAAGACAGCGACGTGTCGGAACTGGTGAAAAACCGCTTCGAACAGGACGGCATTGATGTGCGCCTGGGCCATGCCGCCAGGGAGTTTGTCATTGAGGACGGTGAGAAGGTGGTCTACTGCGAACATCGGGGTGAGCGGGTGCGGATTGTATTCGATCAGGTGCTGGTGGCGGTTGGTCGGGCGGCCAATACGGACGGTCTTCATCTCGACCGGATCGGTGTGGAAACACTGCCTAATGGCACGGTCCCGGTGGATGAGGACATGAGTGTGCGCTACCCCAACGTCTTCGCCTGCGGCGATGTGGCTGGCCCCTACCAGTTTACCCATGCCGCCGCGCACCAGGCCTGGTATGCCGCTGTGAATGGGCTGTTTGGCCAGTTCAAGCGCTTCAATGTGGATTACCGGGTCATGCCCTGGGTCACCTTTACCTCGCCGGAAGTGGCCCGGGTGGGTCTGAGTGAGGCGGAGGCCAAGGACCAGGGTTTGGCCTACGAGGTCACCCGCTACGGTCTGGATGATCTCGACCGTGCCATCGCCGAGAGCGATGACCATGGTTTTATCAAGGTGCTGACCCCGCCGGGCAAGGACAAGATCCTGGGGGCCGTAGTGGTGGGTACCCACGCCGGTGAAATCCTGGCCGAATTTACCCTGGCCATGAAACACGGGCTGGGACTCAACAAGATTCTCGGCACCATCCATCCCTACCCGACCTGGAATGAGTCGGCCAAGTTCGCGGCTGGCGAGTGGAAGCGGGCTCATGCGCCCCAAGGGGTGCTGAAACTGCTGGAAAAACTGCACGGCTGGCGCCGTGGAAAAGACACCAATGTATCAAGGAGCGCTTATGCCCCTGACTGAAGTACGACCAGCCCGGAAGCGTATCCCGGCGGTGGAAATACTTGAGCCTCGTGCCTTCGACAGCTGGACCCATACCCGCCAGGGCGACCCCCGGGGTTACATCGATGCGGACAAGCTCAAGGAGCTGTGGATTCACACCGGGACGGCGTGCAACCTGGCCTGCCCGTTCTGTCTGGAGGGTTCTCACCCCGGAGACGGCCGTATCCCGGGCATGAAGCTGAGCGATGTGAAGCCGTTTATCCATGAAGCCCTGGACATGGGTGTCGAACAATTCTCCTTCACCGGCGGCGAGCCCTTCGTGATCCGGGATTTCGTTAACATCCTGGATTACGCCAGTCAGCGCCGGCCCTGTTTCGTGTTGACCAACGCCACCGAGCCCTTGCTCAAGCGCCGGCACCAGGTGCTGCCGTTACTGGACAACGCCTACCCGATTCATTTCCGGGTCAGTCTGGATTTCCCGGATCTCGCCCGGCACGACAGGGATCGGGGCGAGGGCAGTTTCGAGCAGGCGCTTGAGGGCATTCGCTGGCTGCTGGAGCAGGGCTTCAAGGTGTCGATTGCCCGCCAGACCGATCCGGAGGAAATTCCGGCGGACGTGGAGGCCGCCTTCCGGGAAATCTTCCGGGCGCGGCAGATTCCGGAGAACCTGGCGTTCACTGCGTTTCCGGATCTGGGCACGCCGGGCTCGGAAGACGGAAGCCCGGAGATTACCGAGGCGTGCATGGAGAAGTATCCGACGCGGGAGAGTCGGGCGCACTTCATGTGTACCTATACGCGGATGCTGGTGAAGAAGGGCGATAAGGTTCGGGTGTATGCCTGCACGCTGGTGGATGATGATCCGCAGTACGATCTGGGCGGGTCGCTGGCGGAGAGCATGGATGAGCGCATTATGCTGCGGCATCACCGGTGCTTTTCCTGTTATCGGTTTGGGGCGAGTTGTTCGGCGCCCGGTTGATTGTCGCAGCCTGCTTGTTGGGAGTTGGCGGCCTGCGGGGCGGGAATTAACTTCCTTGGAAAAATAACTCGCTTCGCTCAGACATATTTTTCTGGCGGAAATTAATTCCCGCCCCACAGACCGCACGTAACGCCGTGCTGGTCGTTGGTAAAGACTTGGAATACTGAGATGACGACATTTGAAGGTGCCCTGTTCTGGGGGTTTCTGGTGGTTTACGGCATTGTGATGTATGTGCTGTCGCCTCGGAGCAAGAACGCGAATTCCTTTTATAAAGGTGCTGACGATCAGGGTAATCCGGTGAGTCAGTGGTCGCTGACGGCGAGTATCTTTATCAGCTGGATTTTTGCCAAGTCCGTGACCAACGCCGCCAATCTGGGTGCCGCCTATGGCGTCACCGGGGGCCTGGCCTACGCCAGTTACTGGCTGTCGATTCCGGTGGCCGGTTACATCATCTATCTGATCCGGACCCAGACCGGGGCCCGGAGTCTGCAGGATTTCCTGACGTCGCGGTTTGGCCGGCTGGCCTCTCTGGCCTTTGCGGCGGCGATTCTGATCCGGTTGTACAACGAGGTCTGGAGCAACACGGCGGTTGTGGGTGGTTACTTTGGCTTACCCGGCGAATGGGAGTACTACGCGGCGGCCATGCTTTTCACGGTATTTACCCTCGCCTACAGCCTCAAGGGTGGCTTGCGGTCGTCGATCTTCACCGATGTGATTCAGGCGTTTGTGTTTGTCTTCTTTGTTGGCGCGGTGTTGTTCCTGATCATTCCTGCCAATGACACGAGTGCCCTTCTGAGCAATGGCGAGTTCAGGTTGGATGCCGGCTTTGACCTGTTGCTGGTGGCGTTGCTGCAGATGTTCAGTTATCCGTTCCACGATCCGGTCCTGACCGACCGGGGCTTTGTGAACAAGGAAAAGACCATGCTGAAGAGTTTCGTGGTCGCCGGGCTGCTGGGTTTTGTGGCGGTGTTTATCTTCAGTCTCGTGGGCGTGCATGCCCGTCTCAATGGCATTGACGCCATGGGCAACGCTCCGGCGGCGGTTGGCCAGTCCCTTGGTCTGGCGGCGCTGTTCTTCATGAGCGTGGTGATGATGACCTCGGCCGGTTCGACCCTGGACTCCACTTTCACCTCGTTGGCCAAATCCCTGGCGGTGGACCTGCCGCGGCTGGCCAGACGGGCAAAGAACCGTCTACCCAGTATCCGGGTGGGTGCGGTGGTCATGGTGATCTTTGCCATTGCCGGCAATCTGCCAATGTTTGCCGGCACCGATATCCTCAAGGCGACCACCATTTCCGGCACCATGGTGATGGGGCTGGCGCCGGTGTTCCTGTTCTATGGCTTCACCCGCTGGTCGCCCTGGAGCTTCCATCTGAGTTTCTGGACCGGCCTGGGGCTTGGTGTGCTGCTCGCGACCGGTCTGATTCCGGACAGCTGGGCCATCGGTGATGGCAAGTACGCCATGCTGCTCGGGGTAAACGCCTATGGCTTCCTGATCTGCTCTTTCGGGTTCTTCGTGCCGCTCGCGCTGCGCCGTCTGGCTGGTCGCTCTTTGGCGGCCGGGGAGGCCTGAGGTGGTGTCATGAGTGCAGGCCGGAGTTGTCCGCTAGCCTACCGTTATCGTCCCGACGCCCTGTGTGAACAGGCTACGCCTGTGTCTGAGGAAGTGCTCTACATCGTCGGCGGACTTTACGGCAATCCCTATGCCCTGGACGAAATCGAGCGGATGGTCGCTGCCGAGGAGCGCCTTGGGCATCGGGTCCGGCTGGTATTCAACGGTGACTTCAACTGGTTCAACGCCCGTGATGACCTGTTTCGCGACATCAATACGCGGGTCCTCGAACATACCGTCAGTCTGGGCAATGTTGAATACGAGCTTGCCAACCCGAGTGCTGAAGCTGGCTGCGGCTGTGCCTACCCCGATTTTGTGGATCAGGGAGTGGTTGAACGTTCGAATCGGATCATGGTTCGGCTTCAGGGGGTGGCTGACCGCCACCCTGATCTCCAGAACCGGCTGTCACTGCTCCCCCGATACCTGTGTCTGATATTTGGAGGCCTAAAGATTCTGGTTCTGCACGGCGATCCGGAATCCCTGGCCGGCTGGGGGCTGGCCCACGAGTCCTTTAGTGCAGCTAATGAATTGGTGGTGCAGGAGTGGCTGCGTGCCACCGGTGCCGATGTCATTGCCTGCACTCACACCTGCCTGCCCGTGCTCTGGTCGGGGCGGGTTCAGGGCCGGGTGCGCACAGTGGTCAATAACGGCTCGGCGGGCATGGGTAACCTGCGGGAGGATCCCCGGGGCCTGATTACGCGGATTGGTCTTTCCCGCCCCCCGATCGAGGCCGTGGCAGGCTGTGAGCAGCCGGGCGCTCTTGTCTCCCTGCTGCCCGTAGCCTTTGATGCCCAAGCCTGGCTGGAGCGGTTCGACGATCTCTGGCCAGCGGGCTCGGATGCTGCGGAATCCTATCGACAGCGAATTCTCGCGGGCACTTCCCTGGATCCCGGTGAGATGGTTTTTCCTTCCGTTTCCTAACCATTTTGTCACTGGCGAATGCCTCAATCCGGTCTATTCTGAAAGAACGAGTCGGGGCCCGCTTCAGGGGTGCCGAGGAAAGCTGACTTGAATTATATTTTGTGGTCTATATAATTCAGCACTAACTTTTTGAGGCGAATTGATCACGTTATGACATCTGAAGGATCGAATACCACCGCCATCTCGCTTCGCACACCGGTGAAGGATGATGGCTACAGGCTCCACCAGCTGGTGGCAGAGTGCCCGCCGCTGGACCCCAACTCGATTTACTGCAATCTCTTGCAGTGCAGCCACTTTGCCGAGACCGGCGTGGCCGCGGAGAAGGAAGGCGATCTGGTCGGCTTTATCTCCGGATACATCCCTCCCCAACAGCCCGAGACCGTGTTTGTCTGGCAGGTGGCCGTTCACGAGAAAGGTCGTGGACAGGGCCTGGCCAAGCGGATGCTGAAAGAGATCGTTGCTCGTGATGCGTGCAAAGACGTCACGCACATGGAGACGACGATCACGGCTGACAACGAGGCCTCATGGGCATTGTTCCGCTCATTCGCCCGTGATATGGGAGCCGAGCTCACCTACCACGAGCACTTCGAGAAAGAGACCCACTTTGGTGGGCAGCATGATTCCGAATTTCTGCTGCGCATTGGGCCCTTCACGAAGCCTGTCTGAGAGCCCCGGTCCACGCCGGTGACCGCCGGCCGTGAACGACTGTGAGACTGTGTTTTGGACTAGCCGGCAGACCACTGAGGTAGGTCTGCCATCAGGCTTTAACCAACGCACGGCGGGCTTATCGCGACCGACTCTGCATTACCCGATAGGCCCCCCGCGCATCTACCTCGAACCTGACATGCTAAGAGGCAAGACAATGGAAATTTTCAAGTCAACTGAATCCGAAGTACGTGTTTATAGCCGTGCGTTTCCGGTCATTTTCAATCGCGCGAAGAACGCGCACCTGTACACCGAAGACGGCAAGGAATACCTGGATTTCCTGGCCGGTGCCGGTTCCCTGAACTATGGCCACAACAACGATATCCTGAAGAAAGCCCTGCTTGAGTACATCGAGGATGATGGCGTGAGCCAGGGACTCGACATGTTTACCACGGCCAAGCATGACTTCATGGAATCGTACAAGAAGCACATCCTTGATCCGCGAGGCCTGGACTACAAGATGCAGTTCACTGGCCCGACCGGTACCAACTGCGTTGAAGCTGCCCTGAAGCTGGCCCGCAAGGTCAAGGGCCGCAGCGGTATCATCTCCTTCACCAACGGTTTTCACGGTGTAACCATGGGCGCCGTGGCCACTACCGGCAACAAGCATCACCGCGGTGGTGTCGGTACGCCACTGGGTAACGTTGATTTCATGTTCTACGACGGCTACCTCGGGGACGATGTGGACACCCTTGCCATCATGGACAAGCTGCTGAGCGATGGCTCGTCCGGCTTTGAATTGCCGGCGGCGGTGATCGTTGAGGCTGTGCAGGGCGAAGGTGGTCTGAACGCCTGTCGCGCAGAATGGCTGAAGGGTCTTTCCGAGCTGTGCAAGAAGCACGACATCCTGTTGATTCTGGATGATATCCAAGCCGGTAACGGCCGCACCGGTGAGTTCTTCAGCTTTGAGTTCGCGGGCATCAAGCCCGATATCGTGACCGTGTCCAAGTCCCTCAGTGGGTATGGCCTGCCGATGGCGCTGGTACTGTTCAAGCCGGAGCTGGACGTCTGGGATCCGGGCGAGCACAACGGTACCTTCCGTGGCAACAACATGGCCTTCATCACCGCGCGCACGGCTGTCGAGACCTACTGGAAAGACGACGCCTTCGCCAATGAGGTGAAAGCCAAGACCAAGGTGCTGAGCGATGCCCTGCAGGTAATTTGCGACAGGTATCCCGGCCAGTTCAAAATGAAAGGTCGTGGTCTGATGCGCGGTATCGAAGCCAAGAACGCCGATCTGACCGGTCCGATCACCAAGCGCGCGTTCGAGCGTGGCTTGATCATTGAGACCAGTGGTCCGAACGACGAGGTCATCAAGTGCCTGATGCCGCTTACCACCAGTGAGGATGACCTGAAGAAGGGCGCCGCGCTGCTGGGTGAAAGCGTCGACGAGATCATGCAGGAAGGGGTCAGCGAGGCATCCTGAGATGTTTCATTGCTAAGCACATTCATTCTGCAGGATAGCGAAGGCAAACCTATGACTACTCAACAACATACCGTCGAAAAAATTGGCGGTACCTCGATGAGCAACTACGAGGCCGTCCGCGATAACATCATTATCGGTAATCGTGAAAAGGACGACCTGTACCAGCGTATCTTCGTGGTTTCGGCCTACGGTGGCGTTACCAACGAATTGCTGGAACACAAGAAAACCGGCGAGCCGGGCGTTTACGCCCTGTTTGCCGACGCCGAGTCGGACTGGGCCTGGGGGGATGACCTCACCAAGCTGGTCAAATTTCTGACCGACATCAATGGCGAGCTGTTCCAAGACCCGATGCTCAAGCAGCAGGCCGACCAGTTCATCACCGACCGCATTGAAGGGGTCCGGGGCTGTCTGATCGATCTCCAGCGCCTGTGCTCCTACGGTCAGTTCCAGCTCGAGGAGCACCTGCTGACGGTTCGTGAAATGCTGGCCGGGATTGGTGAAGCCCACAGTGCGTTCAACACCGCCCTGAAGCTTCAGCAGGAAGGCATCAATGCCCGTTTTGTCGATCTGACCGGCTGGCGGGATGCGGAACTGCTGCCGCTGGATGAAAAGCTCAAGCAGGCGTTCGATGCGGTCGACCTGACCCGGGAGCTGCCGATCGTTACCGGTTACGCGCAATGCAAGGAAGGTCTGATGCGCACCTTCGACCGGGGCTACAGCGAAATGACCTTCAGCCGGGTGGCGGTGATCACCGAAGCCCGTGAGGCCATCATCCACAAGGAATACCACCTGAGTTCCGCCGACCCCAACATCGTCGGTGCTGACAAGGTGGTTCCGCTGGGTCGCACCAACTACGACGTGGCGGACCAGCTTGCCAACCTCGGGATGGAAGCCATCCACCCCCGTGCGGGCAAGGGCATGCGCCAGAACGAAATCCCGTTGCGGGTAATGAACACCTTCGAGCCGGAGCACACCGGGACACTGATCACCGGTGATTACGTCAGCGAGACTCCGCAGGTCGAAATCATTGCCGGTGCGAAGGGCGTGTTTGCCATCGAAGTGTTTGATCAGGACATGCAGGGCGAGCCCGGTTCCGACCGCCGCATCCTGGATGTACTGGGTCGCTTCAAGGTGCGCTTCATGGCCAAGGACACCAATGCCAATACCATCACCCACTACGTGGACAGCACGCTCAAGCACGTGAAGCGGGTGGTGCGGGCACTCAAGGAAGAATTCCCCAACGCTGAGCTCAGTACACGGAAGGTATCGTTGGTTTCGGCGATTGGCAGCGACATGAAGGTGCCGGGCATTCTCGCCCGATCCGTGAATTCGCTGACGGATAACGAAATCAGTGTGCTGGCTATCCACCAGTGTATGCGTCAGGTGGACATCCAGTTTGTGGTAGACGAGGACCATTACGAGAAGGCCATCGCAGCCCTCCACGGTGCCCTGATTGAGCCACACAACCACGAGTACGCTATCGTGGCGGCCTCGATCGAGTAACGGATTACCCGCAGCGGAAACCGGTCGCTTCTTCTGCGGGTAATGGAGGTTGTCTTGCCTCCAGATCGGGGTGCCCGGCTGTACGACCTGCGTTCGCAGGTTTTCAGGTCGGGCACCGTCCGATCCCTTCTGCGGACCGCCTGCTAACCTGCGATTTCCCGCCCTTACCCGCTGCCCGGAAGCTCACCGACGGTAAATCCATCGGCGACTGACCAACGTATTCTCTTTAAATTTCCGACCGGTACCATAGCCATGCGTAAAACGGATAGGCTGGGACCGTCTCCGACCACGCCCAACGATGGCGAAAGGGATTCCCTGGTTGGGCTGTACTTCAGGGATGCGTCCCGGTATGAGCTCCTGACTGAGGCGGCAGAACGCCGTCTCTCCCGCAAGCTGACACGCTGTTACCGCATCATCAGCACCGAATTGGCGCTGCCGGCAGACACGCCACAGACGTTTCGGGAAGTGATCGGCAGCCTGGGGGATGCCTGTGCCTTTTCAGCGCGATGTCGCCGGGCCTTCCATCTGGCGACGGCCTGCCGTCGCAAGCTGATCCAGAGCAACCTGCGTCTGGCCGTCCACATTGCACGTCGCTATGGCCAGCATGGTATTCCCATGTCAGACCTGATCCAGGATGCGAACATCGGTCTGATCAAGGCGGCTGAGCGTTTTGATCCGGGCAAGGGCTTCCGGTTTTCGACCTACGCATACTGGTGGATCAGCGAAGAGGTGAAGCGCTGTCTGCAGCGCGGAACCCGCCTGGTGCATACCCCGGAGAACGTGGTTGACGAAATTCGTCAGTTGCACCGGGTGTCGCTGGGTATGCACCAGACGCTGGGCCGGACGCCTTCCCAGGCGGAACTGGCCAGGGAGATGGAGGCATCTCCATCGCGGATCGGCGAGCTGCGTGCGCTCGCGCTGCGAGAGGTATCCACCGACGTTCCGCTGGTCGACGACGGGTCTGTAACCCTGGGCGATAGCCTTGAGGCCGGGGAGCAGCTCGCGCCGGATCACCCGATGTCCCAACGGGACCGTAGCCGGACCCTGACTGCCATGTTGGGGGAGCTTACCGATCGCGAGCAGGCCATATTGTCACGGCGCTATGGCCTTGGACTGCCCGAGCCCGAGACGCTGCAGGCCATCTCCGACGACCTTGGTATCAGCCGGGAACGGGTCCGCCAGATCGAAAAAATGGCGGTGAAGAAGCTGCAGAGTCGATTCAATAATCCCGAGGACGTGTTCGGAGCCTGAGCCGGTCAGGCTCCTTGGAAGAAGACGTACCAGATGCCTATCGCTACCTGGCAGAGCACCACCACGAAGGTGAGAATCAGGCGCAGTCGCAGGTACCAGTCCGGCCAGTAGATCTTCATCCAGCGTGCATCAACCAGGTACAGGGCGATGTATGCGACGGTGTAGAGCAGAATCCGTCCGGGCGTCGACAGCAACAGCCCGACGCCCGCCACGATAAAGAACAGCTGGCTGAATACCATGGTAACGAGTGGAGATTGGGGGTAGCAGCAATCGTCCAGCTGCATGGAGATGGGCCAGTACACACCCGCCATGAACGCCAGGATCCCCGCACTGTACAAATAAAACCAGGAAACGGCGGCGACGCTGTACTGCGGCATCACGAACACAGTCACCACCGCGGCGAGGAATGGCAGCAGGCCGGCGACGCCAAACACCATGGCCAATCGGGCGACGGCAATCACGTTTTTTCCCTCTGGACCCGTATACGCATGGGCTCTATGTCGGCAGGCTCCATACCCACCATCTCGTGGTAGGCAGACGGGTGTACGACCTGGGTTTCGCGAACCTGAAACCCGGCGAGGGTGTCCTGGATCTGCCAGGCGCTTCGGAAGAGGCTGGTGACGCCGTCCTTGTCAGACAGCAACAGGAGGCGACCATCCAGCGTGAGCCGAGCCATGTAGTGCTGGCCTTCCAGGGAGATGATTTCCAGCAGTTCGATGACCGGACCTTTGCTGTTACGCAGTTCTTCCAGGGTGATTCTCACTGTGAAGCTCCGGAGTTGGTTTTATTGCCAGTGTTACGACTCCGGTACGCAATGAGATCAGTTGCCGAGCGCCAGGCACCTTTGATGCTGGGGGCAACGAACCAGGTGATCGTTCACCATGCCGGTTGCCTGCATGAAGGCATAGACGATGGTTGGTCCGACGAAGGTGAAGCCGGCTCGCTTTAGTGCCCGGGACATGGCTTCGGATTCGGGGGTTGTGACCGGGACTTCGTCGAAGTGCTCCCAGGCGTTCTGGATCGGGGCACCGTCGACGAACGACCACAGAAAGTCGCTGAAACTTTCGCCCTTTTCGCGAAACTCAAGAAATCCCCGTGCATTCTTGATGATCGACCGGACTTTCAGGCGGTTGCGGATTATGCCTGGGTTGGCCAGCAGCTCTGCGACTTTCGCGTCGTCGTATCGAGCGATCCGTTCCGGATCGAAGCCATCGTATGCCTCACGGTAGCTGCCTTGCTTGCGCAGGATGGTGATCCAGCTCAGACCGGCCTGCTGGCCATCCAGGCAAAGCTTTTCAAACAGGGCCAGCTCATCGTACTCGGGCCGTCCCCAAACGGTGTCGTGATAGTGCACGTAGAGGGGATCGGTGCCGCACCAGGGGCAGCGTCCGGTGTCTGTCATCGCTTACTTTCGCTCCTCTGAGTAACGGGTTGCAGGGGAAATGCGGCGACGCAACATCGGGGGCTCGGCGCCTCGCACCGCTCCTGTCCCGGCCAGACCGAAGTCATCCGGTGGAGAGCCAAGCCGCCAGAGTGCCGGGGGCGCCGGGTCGGTCTGGCGGAAGACCAGCGTCACCAGAAATCCGTCCACCTTCCAGCAATCGGCCTGCCAGTCGGGTTCGTTCTGGTCGCCCCGGAGTTCGAAGCCCGGCCCGACTTCCAGGGTTTGCAGGTTGCCGGCGATGCCCCGGCCCGTGGCTTTCAGCCAGGCTTCCTTGAGCGTCCAGACCCTGAGAAATGTTTCCGGACAATCCTCAGCAAGCAGCCATGCCTGCTCCCGTGGCGTGAACCAGCGCCTGGCGACCCGTTGCCAGTGGGGATGGCGGGTACAGGGCTCAAGGTCCAGACCAATTCTTTGCCCCGGGCTGGTTGCGCAGGCAGAAAGACCGTGGCTGTGGCTGAGTGACAAGTGCCAGCCAACCGGCGCCGCCGACTCCACCGGACGGCCATTAACCGGTCTGCAATCGGAGGCCTCCAGACCGCTGGCTCCGGCGATCGCCCGGCGGATCAGCCAACGACTCGACAGGTATTCGCGCTTGCGTGGGCCGCTGAACTTGGCCGCCGTCTCGCGCTCGTAGTCTGTGAGCCAGTCCGGTAATCCGGGGGATTCCCGGCGCCCCTCCCGGCACAGCCATATTGCCGGCCGCGGATCAGGGCTGCAGGCGCTGGATGAGCCAGCCATCGCCATCCCTCACGTATTCGAATCGGTCATGGAGCCGGCTTGGACGACCCTGCCAGAACTCGATCCGGTCGGGCACCACCCGGTAGCCGCCCCAGAAGCTGGGCAGCGGGATTTCGCCAACGCTGAACTTGCGCTTGAGTTCGGCCACCTTCTGCTCCAGCAATCCCCGGGAGTTAATGACCTTGCTCTGTTCCGATACCCAGGCACCAATCTGGCTGCCGCGGGGGCGCGAGGCGAAGTAGCGCAGGGACTCCGACTTGCTGACCTTTTCCACCGACCCCTGAATCCGGACCTGCCGATTCAGACCGATCCAGGGAAACAGCAGGGCGGCCTGGGGATTTTCCTCGATTTCACGAGCCTTGCGGCTGCCATAGTTGGTGTAGAACACAAAGCCGTTCTGATCGAAATATTTCAGCAGCACGGTTCGCAGGTCGGGCAGTCCATCCCGGCCGGCAGTTGCCAATGACATGGCATTGGGTTCGAGAATCCCGGCATTGCGGGCATCCTCGAACCAGTGCTGGAACTGGCGCACTGGATTGTCGTCGAGGGCCTCGCGATCAAGCCCTTCGCTTTCAAAGTCCCGGCGCATATCGCCGATGTCCATACCGCTCCCCTCGTCATTAACAAGTCAAGATCACTCCGACCGCTGAGCATAACCGGTTCGGTGTCGGCTGTCAGGCGTCGCATATGTCCGTTTCGGTTACACAAATAAACAAAAGAGTGAGCGCTGGTTCACATTTCGCCCCGTATTACTTCCCACATTGATTGGTGCCAGGGCGCAGCGATACCAATCGGGAACGCCGCGCTGAAAAAAGAGAGAAGAAACCATGTTGTTAGAATACGATTTTTCGCTGGTCATTGCGTCATATGTGGTCGCGGTACTCGCGGCCTACACCGCCCTGTACTTTGGAACCCGGTTAAACGCCGCCCGTGGCGGCGAGCGCCGGCGCTGGCTGACAACCGGAGCATTGCTGATGGGGTCCGGCGTCTGGACCATGCACTTCGTGGGCATGCGTGCGATGCCGATGGAGGCCCCCTTGTCCTTTGATTCAGTGATGACGGCGGTGTCGTGGCTCGCGGCTGTCGTGGCCTCCGGCGTGGCGCTGAACATCATCGGTCGTTCCCGGATCAGCGTTGCGCTCTTTGCCGCTGCCACACTGGCGATGTCCGGCGGTGTGGTGGTCATGCACTACCTCGGCATGTACGCCATGCGAATGTCGGCGGACCCGACCGTCAATACCGGTTTCCTGGTGCTCTCCGTGGTTATCGCCGTGGTGGCGTCCGGAGCGGCCCTGGCAATATGTCGCAAGCTGCAGGGGCTGCAAGGCGGACGTGCCATGACGATTCAGTTCGCGGCGGCCCTGGTGATGGCTGCTGCAATCTGCGGTATGCATTACACCGGCATGGTTGCGCTGCAGTTTCCGGCGGATGCCGTGCCTGCTGTAGACAATGGCCTGCGTGGCGAATGGATCGGTATTCCCCTGGCGGTGGCCTGTGTCCTGCTCCTGATGGTCGCGCTGGTGGTGACCGTTCTGGATGTGCGCGCCCGGCGGGAGCTTGAATTCAAGAAGGCGGAAGAAAGCCGGTGGGTTGAACGGATGGCGTTTGTGGATTCGGTAACGGGGCTGCCCAATCGTTCGGGACTGGAGCAGGAGCTACTGGATAACCTTGCCCGGCCCGACGCGCGTGAGCATCCGTTTGCGCTGCTCTATCTCGATGTTGCCAATTTCCGGGAACTTGCTGACCGGCTTGGGCATCGGGAGCTGGAGAGTGCGGTGCTTGAGATCAGTAACGCCGTGCGGGGGGTTCTGACCGAAACCGTATACCTCGCCCGGTATTCATCCAGCGCCTTTGTGGCCCTGGTGCCAGACCCGGAGAGTGCCGATCACGCGTTCATGTACAAGCACCTGCGACAGATTGACAGATCAATCACTGCCGCCGGTGTGGCCATAACCTGGCGCATTGGTCAGTCGGTTTTCCCGACCACCGGCAATTCAAGCCGAAAACTGGTGCGGGCAGCCATGCTGCCCCGTGACCCGGGCGAGATCGGACATTTCGCCAACATGAAGGCCGATCCGGACCTGGCCCTGCCCGGCCAGGTCCGTGGCAGCTGACAAAACCGGTCGGGGCCGACTATCCTTGTGAACAGGCGGGGGCGACGAAGCCCCCGGGATTGTGCCTCTTACAAGGAGAGATCTGTGGCCGAGAGCCGTCAACCGAACCGCCTCGCCAGGAACCTGCTCATCGGGCTCCTCGTACTTGTTGTTCTCTACGGGCTTGCTGGTTTCCTCCTCCTGCCCTGGTGGCTGGAAAGGACACTGCCCGAGCAGCTGAATCAGCGCATGGGGTGGCAGGCCGAAGTCACCGGGATCTCGGTCAATCCATTCGCACTCAGTGTTGAGACGCTTGGCCTTTCGGCGCGGGACAGTGATGACGAAAAAGTCGTTGCCTTCGACCGGTTGTCCCTGAACCTGAACTTTTTTCAGCTGGTTCGGGGGATCATCGGGTTCGAGGCTATTGAGTTGCAGGAACCGTTCATCCGGCTGGACCTGCTTGAGGATTACAGCGTCAATTTCGCCCGGGACTGGCAGGACAACAATCCGACGACCAAGGAGACGGCACCTGACGGTAACGAGTCAGGCCCACCCCGCTTTTATTTCACCGGGATTGCCATTGAAGGCGGTGAGTTGCTGTTCCGGGACTATAGCAAGGCCGAGCCGGCCGAGTTCCGGATAACCCCGCTGGATCTCAGCCTGAATGATCTCGCGACCTGGCCACGGGATGGGGAGGACAGCAATTACAGCCTTCAGGCTGCCATCGGGGACGAGACTATCGAGTGGCAGGGCGACCTCAGTGTCACTCCCCTGTACTCCCGGGGATCGCTCAGCATCAGCGGCATTGGTTTCCAGACCCTCAAGCATTTTCTCGCCCCCTACCTGCCCTACGATCTGCGTGGTGGCCGGGTCAGCCTGCGTTCGGATTATGAACTCCAGGCCGGCGACATGCTGTTCCTGGCAACCCGTAACGGCACCCTTTCGCTCGAGGATCTGGCGGTCGCCGTCAATGCCGACAGCGAAGAAGCCCGCCTGACTTCCGGGACCGTCAGCGTTGACCAGATCGGTTTCGATCTCAATGCCAGGGAGGCCAGCGTGGGTCAGGTCTCCCTCGATGCCCTGGAGCTTGCCCTTGCCCGTGATGAAACCGGGACAATCGATTGGCTGGCGCCGCTGGCCCCGGAGGAGGACGGGCAAACAACCGACGGGGAATCTGACTCGCGGGCCTCAGCGGGAGCCCGTCCTTTCCGGTGGTCCGTCGCCGGCATTAGCCTGTCGGAGGGGCGCGTACGGTGGCAGGATCGTCGGACGGAGACTCCGGCGGATCTGACTCTGGAACAAATTTCCCTGACCACCGGCGCCCTGAGCCACAGACTCGATGAGCCGGTGAACTATCAGCTCCAGGCCAACCTCGCCAGTGGCGGTACGCTGTCATTCGACGGCCAGTTGACGCCAAAGCCGTTTACCCTCGAAGCCGGTATATCCGGCTCCCAGGTGGCGCTGGCGGCGTTTGAACCCTACGTGCAGGAAGGGGCCAACCTGACCATTGCCGACGGTACCCTCGGGGTCGATGGCAACCTCGACCTGGATGGCCAGCAGGAGCCCCTGACCGGCACTTTTAGCGGCACGGCGGAAGTGGCCGGCCTCGCGCTGCAATTGAGGGACGGGAACGATCGGCTGTTGACCTGGCAATCTCTCCGCCTGGCGCCCATCGAATACAACGTGAATCCGGCCCGACTGGAAATCGGCACCGTGACACTGACCGGGCCCGAAGTCCGTGTGGTGCGCGCGAGCAATAATGTGCATAACCTGTCGCGTATTGTCCGCTCCGGCGCCGGTGGTCAATCGAATGAAGCTGCTGGTGACAAGCCCGGGTTCATCTTCCGGATTGGCCAACTGATGCTTGAGCAGGGGGCGATTGCCTACACCGACCGCAGCATCAGCCCGGCATTTACCACCTCCTTCGACGAACTCAGTGGGTCAGTGACCGGGCTCAGTAATATTCCTCCGCAGCAGGGCAAGGTGGACATCAGTGGGCGCGTGAGTGACGTCGCCACAGCGAAGTTTGGGGGCACCCTGGGGGCCCTCGGTACCGACGATGTAAGCCACCTGAAGCTGACCATGAAGGGTTTGTCGCTGCCGGCGCTGTCACCGTACTTCGGCCGCTACATCGGTTACGGCGTGGACAGCGGCAAGCTGGACCTGGACCTGGCCTATGAAATTTCAGGTAGCCGGATAGACGCCAGCAACCTGGTGGTCATGGACCGCTTCGAGCTGGGGCAGCCGGTCGCCAGTGAGAACGCCGTCGATGCGCCCGTGGCTTTGGGGCTGGCCCTGCTCAAGGATCAGGACGGCGTGATTGAGGTGGATCTGCCCATCAGCGGTGACCTCTCGGACCCGGATTTCAGCCTGGGCCAGGTGATCATGCGAGCCTTCGTGAACCTGCTGGTCAAGGCAGCGACGTCGCCGTTCAGCATGCTGGGGTCCATTGCCGAGATAGCGGGGTTCAGCAGCGACGAGTTGGGGCAGGTCAGTTTCCAGCCAGGCAGCGTGGCGCTGACCGAAGGCGAACCCGCCAAGCTCGCGGCCCTCGCGGACGGCCTGCTGGAGCGTCCGGAACTGTTGCTGAACGTCCGTGGCGGTGTCGCACCCGAGGCGGATGGCCTGGCGTTGCTGCGGGAGGAACTGACATCGGGTGGCCGGAAATCGTTGTCCGATGACGAGTGGGAAGCGGCGAAGCAGGCCTACCTCGCCGGTGAGCGTCAATTACCGCCCGAGGCCTTGAACGATCTGGCCTCCGCCCGCGGTGTTGCGGTCCGGAAGGTATTGCTGGATACCCACAAGGTGCCCGCGGACCAGCTGTTCATGCTGGACCCCTCTCGCGACGCGAACGTCAACGACGATGGCGCGGTGACCGTCCAGTTTACTCTGGATGTTCGCTAGGGCAGGTCGAAGCCGGTGAGGAAGCCCCGGGGCAGCTGCAGGCCCCATTTTTCGACCATCAGTCGATAGGCGCCGTTGGTTACCAGCGGCGCCATGAGATGAAGCATGTCATCGGCAGTCACGGGGCCATCTTTCCGGGCAATGATGCGGAGCTGGTAGCGCTGGTCGAGCTTGTCCGAAATAAGCAGGGTACGCCAGTCCTCGGGGTGTTCCGACAGGTGCATCTGAAGGTAGGAGCGGCTGATAATCGCCACCTCCGCAACCGATGGCCGATCGGCTTTGATGAGCTGGAGGTTGCGGCTGTGACTGTCGGAAAACTCAATATTGAATTTTTCCAGGAGGACCTGGCTGTCGGTCTCGAAATCGGCAAACCCGTAGTGGTAACCGGACATCGCCACGATATGATGGCGGCTGATGTCCTCGAAAAACGACAGGTCGCGATCGGGTTTTTTCAGGGCAACATAGAGCTCCTCGTCCGTGAGGATCGGACGGCTCATTGTGGCGTCCCGGTCTGACCAGCCCCAGTCGGCGCTCTCAAAGAAAATGACGTCGTAGAGGCCGGCCTCGAAGTCGAGATAGCGACGCTTGGGAGAGGTGTAGAAGACCCGGATCTCGACGTCCTCGTTGGCAGCCTCGATGCCCTGAATCAGGTCACCCAGCAAGCCTTGAGGTTCGTTGGTGTGGCTGATTTCGGCAACGGGCGGGAAATAGTAGGCACCGACGGTGATCTCGGTCTTCGGGGATGCGGCCGAGCCCCAGCACATCGCGAATACGCCGGTGACCAAAGCCAGTGTTCTGCTCATTCGATGGGTTGCGGGCACGCTGGGTCTTACACCTGTAAAGAATGAATACTCATTCAGACTAGCACTGGAATGGGTGGGACTGAACAACTGGATTATAAACTTATGCAAAACCGGAAGCCGCGTCATGGTTAATGCGTCGAGCCCTTTCTTCGCCTACGTTTCCCGACTTCGCTGGATCAAGCGTTGGGGGTTGATGCGCAACGCCATTGAAGAGAATGTGGCGACGCATTCCTGGGAGGTGGCAACCCTGGCCCACGCCCTGGCCCTGATCCGTAACCGGCACTTTGGCGGCCAGGCCAATGCTGACCGGATCGCAGCGGCGGCCCTTTACCACGACGCCACCGAGGTCATCACCGGGGACATGCCAACGCCGGTGAAGTACCACTCGAGGGTGATGCGCGAGGCCTTCGGTGACATTGAGCACAAGGCCGAGGCCGAATTGCTGGCGCTGCTGCCGGAGGATCTGCGGGCGGATTTTTCACCCTACGTGCGGGAATCGAGGCTGCCGGCGGAGGACAGGGAACTGATCAAGGCGGCGGATCGTCTGTCCGCCTGGCTCAAGTGCCAGGCGGAAATCCGCGCCGGTAACAAGGAATTTGAACCGGCCGCGAGACAGATCCGGGCCCGTCTGGAGGAAGACGGGCTGCGGGAAGTGGCCTATTTCATGAGCGTCTTTGCGCCCAGTTACGAACAGCCACTGGATAACCTGCTGGAGTGATGCTCCGGGAGGCGGTTGGTTGCCTTCAGGCGTCGGCGGCGGAGCCCACCAGACCGCCCTTCAGGCCGTCACGGCGTAACGCCTGGCGGACTGCGTCTTCGGGGCTGCCTGCCAGTTCCCGGAACATACCCATGGAGCCAAGCAGCGCTGACGATTCGTAGGGAACGAAGACCCGTTCACCGTCTTTCGCCATCGTCGGCAGGACCTTGATGTAGCTTTGGCCCAGCAGGTAGCCGATGACGGTCTGTTTGTTCTCTTCGGAGTCGCCCATGGCGCTGAGTACCAGGCGAATGGACTCCTGCTCGCCCTGGGCGCGCAGAATCGCCGATTCCTTGTCGCCCTGGGCGTTGAGGATGGCGGATTCCCGCTGCCCCTGGGCCATGGCGATGGCAGCGGATTTCTCGCCCTCGGCCTCGGTGACCGTGGCCCGGCGCTTCCGCTCGGCGGCCATCTGCAGGCGCATGGCCTCCTCAACCTCTTCGGGCATGCTGATGTCCTGGACCTCGACCCGGGTCAGCTTCACGCCCCACTTGGAGGCTGGCTCTTCCATCTCCGCCTGGATGGCGTTGTTCACCTCGCTGCGGGATTCAAACAGTTTGTCCAGCTCCATCTTGCCGACCACCGAGCGCAGTGTGGTCTTGGCCAGGACTTCCACCGCCTGGCTCATGTTGGCGACTTCGTACACCGCCCGGCGTGGATCAATAATCTGGTAATACAGGGCTCCGTTGATCTTCACGGTCACGTTGTCGGTGGTGACGACCGGCTGGCCGGGGAAGTCCATGACCGTTTCACGGCGATCAATGCGGGTCTCGTCGGTGGTGACCGGGTGGTATTCCTCGCCCACGCGCATGTAGCGGATCATGGTAATCGGGCGCGGCCGCTCGATGAACGGAATGATGATGTTGACGCCGCTTTCGAGGACCCGGTTGAAGGACCCGAGGCGCTCAATAACCATCACCTCGGATTGACGGACAATCACCAGGCCTTTGGCGATGATAAAAATGCCGATTACAACGAAAACCAGGCTGAGAACCAGCCCCGGTGTGATGAACGGTTCCATGTTTACTGCTCCGTGTGAGTGATCGTTTCGACGACGGCGGTGGTGCCGTCAAATTGCTTAAAGATAACCTCGGTGCCTTCGGGAAGCTCGGAGGTGCCGGTGCTCTCGACTCTCAGCCGATAAAAGTCACCGTTCACCTTGATGCCGCAGGCGCCGTCAAAATCCCGTTTCAGGATGCGATAGCGCTGGCCATGTTCAACACCGGTGCCGGTGGTGCCGTAGGCGACCCCCCGTGGGGAAAACCGGGGCCGGATCCAGCGTATTGCGATCGGAACCAGAAGGCCGGAAAAAACGCCCATGCCGACCAGTTGCCATTCGAAGGACGCACCAAAGAACGCCAGCAGTGAGGTCAGTGCCGCCGCTACACCCAGTGCCAGCAACAGCAGGACGCCGGAGGTGAGCTCGGCCAGGCTCAGAACCAGGGCGAGGATCAGCCAGAAATGCGTAAGGCTCCATTCCATATACGACTTCCATTGTTCCATAGTGGTGATCGGGGCGGCGGTTGCCCGCCAGCGGAGATCGATTGTACCCAAATCCGGCGGGCGCGTCTCAGGGTGGCCGTAATGCCTGAGTGAGATGTCGACTGCAGCCATATCCGGCACCGGGGCAGCTGTTAAAGTGATGGCTTTCCAGGACATTCAACAACAAGAGGTCGTGTGGCCATGAAGGATCTGAACAACAAGGTTGCAGTGGTTACTGGCGCAGGCTCCGGTATTGGGCGGGCACTGGCGTTGGCGCTGGCGAAGCGCGGGTGCCGTCTGGCCGTATCCGATGTCAACGAGTCCGGGCTGGCGGAGACGGTGGACGCGCTCAAGGGTACCGAGGTGAAGAGCTACCACCTTGATGTGTCGGACCGGGACGCCATTTATGCCCACGCCGCCGCGGTGGCAAAGGATTTCGGACAGGTCAATCTCGTGGTCAACAACGCCGGCGTGGCCCTCTCCGCCAGCGTTCGCGAGATGACCGATGAAGACTTCAAGTGGGTCATGGATATTGATTTCTGGGGGGTCGCCCATGGCACGCGGGCCTTCCTGCCGCATCTGATTGCCTCCGGCGAGGGCCATGTGGTGAACATTTCCAGTGTCTTCGGCCTGATCGGTGTACCCAAGCAGAGCGCCTACAACGCCGCCAAATTCGCGGTTCGCGGCTTCACCGAAGCGTTGCGCCAGGAGATGAAACTGGAGAATCAGCCGGTTGCCGTCAGCTGCGTACACCCGGGAGGTATCCGCACCAACATCGCGAACGCCGCCCGCATGGGCAAATCGGAGAACGCGGCCGCCCAGCGCAAGGGTTTCGACAAACTGGCGATGACCACGCCGGAAAAGGCGGCGGAAATCATCGTCAAAGGCATACTCCGGGACGAGTCGCGCATTCTGGTCGGCCCGGATGCCTGGGGCATCGAGGCCATCAATCGATTGCTGGGCGCCGCGTATCAGCCGCTGGTTGAGCGCTTCTCCCGCAAGAACCTGTATGTCTGAGGCATAACAGAATGGCGGCAGGTGGAAAGGGGTAACACCTGCTGTACATTTTACATACAGTCGAGGCAGGTCCTATACTTGGGGTTCATTCAGGGAAAGAATCCAGCATGAACACGCCTCTCCATACGGATCTGGGGGCGACTCTGGAGCGGAGTCGTTCTGGCCTCAGGGAAAGCCATCGCCGGTCGATCATGCGACTCCTGTTCGCGGTCACCGGTTCATCTCTGGTTGTGTTTGCCTGCCTCCAGGTATTGAACGGGTACTGGTGGGTGGGTGCCATGGAACTCTTTGCCAGTGCGCTCCTGTTCTTTGGCGTGGGCAGATTGCGTGCCACACCGCACCTCCAGCACTGGACCTACGCCTACCTGATTACCCTGTTTTCGTTCTTCATGATCATCATGCTGCTGCCGCAGGCTTCGGTGTCGGCGTTTGTCTGGGTCCTGATGATTCCGGTGCTGGCGTATCTGCTGCTGGGCAAACGCGAGGGTATGCTGCTGAGTGTGCCGTTCATGCTTCTGGGCGGAGTTGTCTACTACCTGCACCTTGGCAGGGTCGGCAGCCCGGAAATGCTGATTGACCTCCTGAATATGATGCTCTGCGGTGTACTCATGCTGGCGTTCATACACGTCTATGAAATCTGGCGGGAAGAAGCCGAACAGCGCCTGGTGGATATGGCGGAAACCGATGCCCTGACCGGGCTGGCCAACCGCAGCAAATTCCAGGGCATCCTGAACCGTACCATCGCCGAAAGCGCACGCAGCGGTACCGAATTTGCACTGGTGATCATGGATATCGACCACTTCAAGGTTGTTAACGACACCCTGGGCCACGATGCCGGCGACCAGGTGCTGAAAAGCATCGGACGGCGCCTGACCGAGCGTCTACGGACCACGGATTCGGTCGGGCGGCTGGGCGGTGAGGAGTTCGGCCTGATCCTGCGGGACGTGAAGCCGGCGGTGGCGTTCGAATTGATGGACGAGCTACGCCAGCGTATTGCTGAACGGGACCTGACCTACGGCGAGGTTCACATCAGGGTTACGGCCTCGTTTGGCATTGCCCAGTGGCCGGCGGATGGCCGGGACGTCCAGACCCTGTTCTGCATGGCCGATCGCGGCCTGTATTCCGGTAAACGGTCCGGCCGTAACTGCGTCGCCCGCCCCGATGGCGTGGCGTCGCAGATACCGCGTGAAATTCTCTCTGGTCGGGCCAGTTAAATCCGGTACCCTTGGGTCATGAGCCATTTCCCGCAAGGAACGAATGCCCGTCATGTGCGAACTCCTGGCCATGAGTGCCAATACGCCCACGGATCTCTGTTTCAGCTTCACCGGTCTGACCCGTCGCGGTGGTGATACCGGGCCCCACAAGGACGGCTGGGGTGTGGCGTTTTATGAGGGCAAAGGGGTGCGGGCGTTCCACGATGTCGATGCCAGTGCCAACTCCCGCATCGCCGAAGTGGTCCAGACCACCCCGATCAAGAGCGAGGTGGCCATTTGCCATATCCGACAGGCGAATGTCGGTGCAATCTGTCTGGCCAACACACACCCGTTTCAGAGAGAGCTCTGGGGCCGCTACTGGGTATTCGCCCATAATGGCCAGATCTCGGGATTCCGGCCGACTCCGGGTTTCTACGAACCGGTCGGCAGCACCGACAGCGAGTCGCTGTTCTGCGATATTCTCAATCACCTCCGGCGTGACTGTGGCCGTGATACCCCAACGGAAACCATCGTCGCGCATCTGGTGGCACTGGCACAGGGCTATGCGCGTGCGGGGGTGTTCAATCTCCTGCTCAGTAACGGCGACTGGCTGTTCACCTTCTGCAGCACGAAGATGGCGAGCATCACCCGCCGAGCCCCGTTCGGACCGGCGAGGCTGAAAGATGCCGATGTCATCGTCGACTTCGAATCCGAAACCACGCCCGATGATGTGGTCAGCGTGATTGTTACCGAACCGCTGACAACGGACGAGGTCTGGGACATCTACCGGCCCGGTGAATGGCGCCTGTGGCGCAAGGGCGAGGTCGTCATGTCCGGGAAGGACGAAGCCGGATGACCTTTGCCACCCGGTTCCGGACGTCCGAATCGCCGCCCTGAGCGGCGTTACTGCAGAGTTCGGCGATTGCCGTTCTGGTACTCGGGCGCGATGTACTGCTGGATCTCCTCCTTGAACCGGGCAATCAGGTCACTGTTGTCCTTGTCCCAGGGGTGAAAACCCGGTTTGAAGTACTCCAGCCACGCCGGAATCAGGCTGGAGAAAGAGCCGTTTATGCCCCACATGCGCCACATCCCCGTAGCCGCCGCCCTCACCGAGAAATTCCCGCGATCGTTGAGCATCATCCGCCCGGTGAACCAGGTCGCTACCACGCCCAGCACGCCGGTACTCACCAGCTGGTAAACCACGCGTTCGGCGTAGGTACCGCCGGCCTGCTGGAACACGTCAAAGGCCACGGCCTTGTGCTCGGTCTCCTCAATGGCGTGCCAGACCCAGAGTGGACGCATGCTCTCGTCCATGTCTTCACGCACGTCGTCCCGTTCCAGCAGCATGTCGGCCATCATCGCGGTGATGTGCTCAAGGGCGCAGGTGACTGCCAACTGATGGCGTTTGGGCAGCAGGCGGACCACATCGAGCAGTACCTTGAGATCTTTCTCCATGGCTTCGACCGGCATGCCCTGGTCTCGCACATGCCGGTTCATGGCAATGTGTTCCAGGGAATGCATGGCTTCCTGTCCGATGAACCCCCGGACCTCGTCCTTGAGCCTGGGGTCCTGGATCTGGCTTCGGAACGCACGCACGGAATCCACGAAGAACTGCTCGCCCTCGGGAAACAGGACCGACAGGGCGTTCATGGTGTGACTGATCAGGTAGTTGTTGTCGACCCAGTACCGGGGCACTCGAACGTCGAATTCAAAGCCCATGCGCTGGGGCCTGATGGTGACGTTGTCGGGGGTGTTGGACCCCTTGTGGACGGCTGCTGCCCGTTTTTCCGATGTTTTCGTGCTCAGCATCTGTGTACTCCTCACTTTGGCTGATGGCATGGCTCAAGTGTGGGAGAGTCAACGCCGGGACGGAATGCGCGAAAGGGACGGCCATCGTTCAGGATGGGCCAGAGCAGGTGTGACGATTGACTATGTTGACGGAACCATACCTGCCCCCCGCCCCACTGTGGCGCCGGGGACCTTCTGATAGAGTCGGGGTGTCGCGTTTCGAAACCTTCCCTAAAGGATCTTGTATGGCAACAACCGGACCGGAAAACGAGCTGCGGACGCTGGGGCTGTTCCTGGTGCCCGGTGTCTACATGCGGGTACTGGCGGAAACGGTCCGGCAGCTCGGCCACAATGATCGGAAGCTCTACGAGGGCCTCAACTTTACCGCCGATGACCTCAAAGCCAACGACAGCCGGGTGTTTGTGACCGACGCGATCCTGATGGCACAACGTGCCCTCGATCTGGCGGGGCCGGACGGCCTGAGCTTCGCCCTCGCCCGCGAGTTGCGTCTGACCATTCACGGAACGCTCGGTTTTGCCGCCCTCACCAGCCCCACCTTTGAGGGTGCGCTGGATTCGGTGCACCGATACCTGCAGTTGCGCGCGCCGTTTCTGAGCATGAAGCAGTCCCTGGCTGGCGAGCGGGTATTGGTGCAGTTGTGCACCGAGTTCGACGTGCCGGAGCTCTACCCGTTTCTGGCCGAAACCGTCAGCGCCACCCTGATTCTCCTGACCGAACAGCTGCTCGACCGCGACGATGCCCAGGGCAAGGGGTTCGCCCTCGAGCAGGGAAAACTGCCGGGTGTCACCGTGCGCCTGAGCGCGCCGGAGCCGCCTTATTATCGACGGTTTGCCGACCAGTTTCCGGTCCAGTTCCAGTACGGTCAGCCGGAGGAAATGCTGGTCTTCCCCCGGCAATTGCTGGAGGTTCGCATGCGCCTGGCCGATGCGGACGCCTCGGAGATGGCCCGCGAGCAGTGTGAATTCGAGTTGCAGAAAGCCCTCAAGGAGCAGGGCGACATCTCCCTGGCCATCCGCAACATGCTGAGGATGATGCCGGGCCCCCTGCCGTCACTGGAGGTCATGGCCGAGCGCTTCTGCGTCTCGTCCCGGACCCTTAAGCGGCGGCTGGCGGAAAAGGACACCCACTACCGGGAAATCGTCGAGGCGGTGCTCAAGGACCGGGCCATCCAGCTGCTGCGTTATACCAATCAGTCGGTCAGCGAAATTGCCTACGAACTGGGCTACGCGGACCTGTCCAATTTCAGCCGGGCGTTCCGCAAGTGGACCGGCAAGTCTGCCAGCGAGTTTCGGGAGGACGGGCCGGATCCGGCGCCGGAGGTGGGGCCCTGAGGTTGGGAATTCGGTTCTTGGGGCTGCCTGGTTGGACGTGTGGTCGCAGGGTGGATGTTTATTTTTTGAATTCAGGGACTATGCCCTTATTGTTTGACGGGCGGGGGTTGGATTATTTTTCCCGCCAGGAAAAAGATGTCTGAGCGCAGCGAGTTGTTTTTTTCCAAGGGAAAAATAATCCAGCCCCCGGGCCAGCCACCAAACCCCAAAGGCCAGGTCCGCAGTCGAACCATCAATGGAAGCCAGAAGGAAAGCATCATGGAAACCAGAACTGACACCCACAGCAAACTCTTCGGTTACCTCCTCTGGATCTTTGGATTCCTCGGTTCCCACCGTTTCTACTACGGCAAACCCATCACCGGCACCATCTGGTTCTTTACCCTGGGCCTGCTCTTCATCGGCTGGATCATCGACCTGTTCCTGATCCCGTCCATGGACCGGGAGGCGGACTTCCGGTTCCGCGAGGGCGAGGTCAGCTACAACATTGGCTGGCTGCTGCTGACCTTCACCGGCGTATTCGGCCTGCACCGGATGTACATGGGTAAATGGATCAGCGGCATCATCTACCTGCTCACCGGCGGCCTGTTCCTGTTGGGTGTGCTCTACGATTTCTGGACCCTGAACGACCAGATTTCCGAACGCAACCGGGAGCATCGGTTCGACTGATCAGATGGAGGCCGCCCGCTCCAGTTCCACCAGGCCGTCCTCCAGGTAGTCGAGCATGCGTTGCAGGCTTGGCAGGGTACGGCGGCAGCCGATCAGGCCGAACTCGACCTGGTCACGGTAGCTGGTCAGGGTCATGTTCAAGGCCAGTCGGTCCATGGCGATCGACACCGGATACATGCCTTCCAGCCGGGCACCGTTCCAGTAGCGGGTCTCTTTGGGCCCGGGAACGTTGGAGATAACCACGTTGAAGGTCTGCCATTTCGGCGCCATCCCGGTGAGGAGGTGGAACGCCGCCGGCGCCAGGATCAGCGCGGTGTAATTGATGACCTCCTCCGAGGACATCTTGGCGTAGCGGTCCTTGGCCAGCTTGACGTCCTGATGAATGTGCATCAGTCGGGCCACCGGATCGATCAGATCGGTGCCCAGGGACGCCAGGATAATGCCGACCTGGTTGCCTTCGGCACTGTCGTCGCGGTGCAGGGAAACCGGCACCATGGCGATCAGCGGCTTGTCAGGCAGGGCATCCTGGTTCATCAGGTAGGTACGCAGCGCACTGGCACACATCGCCATCACCACATCGTTCACGGTCGCGCCAAACGCCTGGCAGACCTGACGAATGCGCTCCATACCGTAAGACTGTGCCGCGAAACGACGGGAGCCGGTGATTTTCTGGTTCAGGATGCTGCGTGGTGCGTGGAAGATGGAGTCGTAGGCTGGATTCTTGCGGGCCTCATTCACCGTGCGCAGGATTTCCCGTGCCACCGTCGGTAACGTCCCCAACTGTTTCCCGGATTCTCCCAGCAGGTGGGCAATGCTGCGCCAGAGTGTTGCCCGGTCATCGGTCTCCCCGCGGCCGCCCAGCGGCAGATCCCAGATCGGTGGCATGTTCCGTTCTGAGGGATCCGTGCTCAGCATGCGCTGGCCCATGCGCATGGCAGAAACCCCGTCCATCAGCGCATGGTGAACCTTGATGTAGAGCGCGAACTGCCGATCCCTCAGCCCCTCGATCAGATGAAACTCCCAGAGCGGGCGCTCCCGGTCCATCAGGTGTGAATGCTCGGCGGAGACAAAGGTCAGCAGTTCCCGGATTCGCCCGGGCGTGGGCAGCGCCTCGAAGCGAAAATGGTGTTCCAGATCCAGGTGTTCGTCGTGTACCCACACCGGTTGTGCCAGTCGGGTGTCCAGCCGCCGGTCAAAGGGCGCCGTTACCTGGGAGTGTTGGCGCAATTGTTCGGCCAGTTGGGCGACGTAATCATCCGGGGCGTCGTCTGGAAACGAAAACAGCTGCAGGCCACCCACATGCATGGGTTGCTGCCGTTTTTCAAGCCAGAGAAACAGCTGGTCGGTGGGGCTCAGGGGTTTCACGCTGCCATCCTTTTTATTGGTCGTATGCGCAGATAGTAGCGTAATTACCAGCGGCCTTAATTGACCCATTCGCGAATTCGGGGGTTGCCGACGGTCAGGTCTGGTCTAAGGTTCATTTCGTAGTCTTTGATTCAGGCTATCAACCAGATCGGAGGTTTGCGGGTGCGCGAAGCGGGAGGACAGAAAACCAGTACTGCCCTCAGGGGTGCCCGCTGCGGGGTATTGTTGCTGATGCTGCAGGTAGCGGCAATGGCCGCGGCGCAGCAGGCGCCCGGGGTGCGGCTCGAAACCGTGTCCCGGGAAGCCATCATCCAGGAGGTGTCGCTCAACGGCACCGTGAACCCGTTGCGGGTGTCCTCAATCTCGCCGGCGGTGGCCGGGCTGCTGGATTCGGTGCGGGTTGAAACCGGTGACCGGGTAGCCCGGGATGATGTGCTGGTCGAGCTCGATGACGAGCAGGCCGTCTACGAACTGGCGGCCGCCAGGGCCGAATCCGATCAGGCCCGGGCGTTTCTGGCGGAAGCGGAGCGGCGGCTCAGGGAAGCCCGCTCGGTGGGGGCCGGACGGAACATTGCCGCCACCGAGGTTCGAAGCCGCGAGAGTGAAGTGGTGGCGGCCCGCGCTGCCCTTGCGCGGCTTCACGCCGTACTCAACCAGATGGAGGTTCGGGTCCGTCGGCATCACGTCCGGGCGCCCTTTGACGGCGTCATCAGCGAGCGCAGCAGTGACCTGGGCGAGTGGGTGACCCCGGGCGACGAACTGCTCCGGCTGGTGGATACCACCAACCTTCGGCTGGATTTCCAGGTACCCCAGGACTATTTCAACCGGCTGGATGAGCGCTCGCAGCTGCTTGTGCGGCAGGGTTCCGACCTTGCTCAGGCGACCATCAACGTCCGGGTTCCGGTAACCGACCCGCAGTCCAGAACCTTCCTGCTTCGGGCGCTGCAGCCGGAAGGCGCCGGGTTCTGGCCTGGCATGGCGGTGCAGGCCGTCCTTCGGGTCAGCACCGGCAAAGAAGGGTTGACCGTTTCTCGGGACGCGATCAATCGCTACCCGGAGGGCCGGGTGACGGTCTGGATCGCCCGGGCCGCCGAGGGTGGAACCTACACCGTGAGTGAGAAACGAATCCGCCTGGGGACCGCCTTCAAGGGGCGGGTCGAGGTGACCGATGGCCTTAGCGGCGGTGAGCAGGTCGTGGTCCGGGGCAACGAGTCGCTCAGTGAGGGCATCACCGTCCGGATTGCCGAGCGGGAGGCGCGTTGATGTTTGCCGGCATCATCCGACACGGCACCCTCGTTGCGGTTATCGCGCTGATTGTGGCAATTCTCGGGACGGCGGCTGCGTTCCGGATACCGGTGCAGATGATCCCGGACCTGGAAGTCCGTACCGTGACCGTGGAAACCCGTTGGCCGGGCGCCACGCCCCAGGACATCGAGAAAGAGATCCTGATCGAGCAGGAGCGTTACCTGCGCAATGTGCCGAACCTGAGCCGGATGATGGCGACCTCCGAGAGTGGCTATGCGGAGATCGAGCTGGAGTTTCCGTTCGGTGTCGACATCACCGAAACCCTCATTCAGATCAACAATGCCCTCAGCCAGGTTCCTGATTACCCCCGAAACGTGGATGAACCGCGCATTGTAGCCGCCTCCTTCTCCTCCAATTCGTTCATGTACCTGCGCGTCTCGACCCTGGAAGGCAACCCGCGGGAGCTGGACATCGAGCTGATGCGCGATTTCATTGAAGACCGGGTGCGCCCCCGGATGGAAAGCGTACCCGGGGTGTCCGAGGTGGAAGTCGGTGGTGGCGCCGATCGGCAGCTGCAGATCATTGTCGACGCGTCGGCGCTGGCCCAGCGTGGCCTGAGCCTGGTGGAGCTGCGCGATGCGGTTACCGACCGCAACCGGGACATCTCCGGTGGCGAAATCGAGTCCGGCAAGCGCCGCTACCTGCTGCGCACCGTCGGCCGCTTCGACGATATCGAGGCGCTTGAACGGCTGGTGGTGCGGCGCACGGGTGACAGTGTGGTGCGGTTGGCGGACGTTGCCCGGATCGAGCCCGGGCACTCGCGCATCCGGCAACTGGCGAAGATCAATGGCCGCCGGGTGATTGGTCTGCAGGTCCGGCGCGAAAGCGGCTCCAACGTTATCGACATCAAGCACGCGATGATGAACGAGGTGGCGGTCATCAACGAGGAGGTCCTCCGGCCGGCGGGTCTGGTCCTGGAACTGACGGCCGACGATGCCCGCTACGTCGAGGCATCCGTCGCCAACGTCTGGACCAACCTGGGCATAGGCGCGGTGTTCGCCACCCTGGTCATGTACCTGTTTCTTCGTTCCGGACGGGCCACCCTGGCCGGCGTGTGCGGGGTCCCCCTGTGTGCCATCGCAGCCTTCCTCGGCCTGCTGATCACCGGTCGCACCATCAACGTGATCTCGCTGGCGGGCATTGCCTTCGCCATCGGTATGACGGTGGACAACAGCATCGTGGTGCTGGAGAACATCGAACGGCATCGACGGTTGGGCCTGGATCGTTTCGAGTCGGCGCTCAAGGGCGTGAAGGAAGTCTGGCCGGCGGTGCTGGCCTCGACCGCCACCACCATACTGGTCTTCCTGCCGATCCTGTTTATTCAAGAGGAAGCTGGGCAGCTGTATTCCGACGTCGCCATCGCCATTTCGGCCGCCATCCTGGCGTCCATGCTGGTGGCCATCACGGTGATCCCGACCCTGTGTGCCCGGCTCGATTTTGGCCGCGGATCGGTCCAGACCGACCAGTACGGCAATGAGACCGCCGGCGGCTGGGCCACCACCGTGATGGCGGCCGTGCGCTGGCTGGTGGCCGGATCAATGCGCCGCATCCTGGTGATCGCCACGACGGTGCTGGTCAGCGCCTGGGTGATCCTGTTCCTGACGCCACCGGCGGAGTACCTGCCTGAGGGCGAGGAACCCAAGACCTTTGCCGCCATGAGCGCACCGCCCGGCTACAACCTGGACGAAATGGCCGCGATCGGGCAGCAGGTGGAGGACCATTTCCTGCCCCATGTGAATGCGGATGGCGCGGCCTACGCAGCCGGCGAGACCGGCGTTCCACCCATGGCCTACCTGAACCTGCAGATCACGCCCACCGGCCTGAGAATCATCGCGGAGACCCTGGAGCCGACGCACATCGAGGCGTTGATGGACGAGATCACCCGGGTTTATGAGCAGTTTCCGGGCATGCGCGCGTTTGCCGCCAAGGGGTCGATTATTTCCAGCAATGATGGCGGCACCCGCAGCATCAATCTGGATATTTCCGGCCCGGACCTGGTCTCGGTCTATCAGGCCGCCAACGCCGCCTACCGGCGGGCCGAGGCCATTTTCGACAACCCCCGGATCCAGAGCCAGCCGCCCACCTTGTCCCTGGCGCAGCCGCTGATCCAGATCCGCCCGGATTGGGACCGGGCGGCCGAACTGGGCCTGGATACCGAAGCCATCGGTTTCACGGTAGCGTCGCTGACGGAAGGCAGTTACATCGACGATTTCTTCCTCGATGACGACAAGATCGATATCTACCTGTACGGCCGAGAGGGCCGGGGTTCAAAGCTCGCCCGGCTGCCGGATGTCATGGTGCACACTCCGGAAGGCGCCACCCTGCCGCTGTCCAGTGTGGCGGCCATCGAGGAAACCGTGGATACCAGTGTGGTCAGGCGGGTGGACGGTCGGCGAACGGTCACGCTCAACGTGATTCCACCCGGGGATGTCCCGCTGGAAGCCGGCGTGGAACGGGTGCGTACCGAGTTGCTGCAGGCGATGCGGGAGAAAGGCACGCTGCCGGCCAGCGTGAACGTCGACATCTCCGGCGCCAGTGACCAGCTCAACGCCACCCGTGACGCCCTGGCCGGCAACTTCATCATCGCCATAGCGATCGTCTACCTCGTGCTGGTGGCGATCTTTGCGCACTGGGGCTTCCCCCTGCTGATCCTGACCGCGATTCCCCTGGGCGTCGCCGGCGGCATTGTCGGCCTGGCCTTGATGAACCTGGTCGGGGGCCAGCTGCCCCTGATCGGCCTGCAGCCCCTGCGCCAGCCCTTTGACATGATCACCATGCTGGGTTTCCTGATCCTGATGGGCACGGTGGTGAATAACCCGATTCTGGTGCTGGACCAGGCGCGCCAGAACCTGCGCCACAAGGACGCCTCGGTGGTGGACGCGGTTACGGATGCGGTCCGCACCCGCCTGCGCCCCATTGCCATGACGACCCTGACCACGCTGTGTGGCCTGTCGCCCCTGGTGTTCCTGCCGGGCGAGGGTACGGAGCTCTATCGTGGTGTGGGGGCGATTGTGCTGTTTGGCCTGGTGGGTGCGGCTATTGTGACGGTGACGTTTCTGCCGGCGCTGACCATTGTTGTTCTGGGCTGGCGGGAGCGTTGGCAGGCTGCTTCGGGGGCTGGCCGGTAGCGGTCTTCTTTGGGGGGGTATCGCCGCTTCGGGGGTACGGTGTCTTTTTTCTTTGGGAAAAAGAACTCGCTGCGCTCAGACAGCTTTTTCCTGGCAGAAAAAAGACACCGTACCCCCAAATCGGCTTGTTCGGCTGCTCAGATAGACCGCTTTTCAGGCTACGGCGGATTCTGACTGGTCGATTGGCACTTCCAGACGGATTTTGTCGCCGTCCAACAGCACGGGATAGGTTTTGACCGACACGTTTTCATCTTCCAGGCACTGACCGGTTACCAGGCTGAAGTGTTGTTTGTAGAGCGGTGAGGCAACCACCGGTTCGCCTTTCAGATCACCGGTAATGCCCCGGGCCAGAACGTTAGTGCCGCTGAACGGATCGGTATGGCTGATGGCGAACAGGGCGGGCAGCCGGTGCGGCAGATAGAATACCGCCACCGGTCCGTCGTCAGTCCAGACCGCAATACCGGATTCCGGCACCAGATCCTCAACGGTACAAACTGCGTCCCAACAGGTCCGAGCTTTCATGGTCTTCCTCCTTAATTCGTTGTCTTTCTGTTTTCAAAAGTTCAGTGAGTGCTGCGGCATGGGGATATTTTCCGCCGGGGAAAAGGTGTCTGAGCGCAGCGAGTTCTTTTTCCCAGAGGAAAATATCCCCATGCCGCCGCGCTCCTGCACCCAGAAAACAGGCTAGGCTGACTCCAAAACCGGCCGCCGCTGATCCCGTTCGGTAGTCCACTGCTGCACCGGGTCCTTCTGCTCCGGCGCATTCACAAACTCCCGGAACCGCTTGCGCTTCTCCGGATCCTCCACCGCGGTCTTCCACTCGCACTGGTAGGTGTCGACGATGCCGTCCATGTGCTCGTCCAGTTCCGCACAGATCCCCAGGCTGTCCTCCAGTACTACCTGCTTCAGGTAATCCAGGCCGCCCTCCAGGTTTTCCATCCAGACACTGGTGCGCTGCAGCCGGTCGCCGGTGCGCACGTAGAACATGATCACCCGGTCGATGGTCCGGATCAGTTCCTCGTCCGACAGATCGGTGGCAAACAGGTCGGCGTGGCGCGGGCGCATGCCGCCGTTGCCGCAGACGTAGAGGTTCCAGCCGTTCTCGGTGGCAATGACCCCGAAGTCCTTGCTCTGGGCCTCGGCGCACTCCCGGGTGCAGCCGGACACCGCCATTTTGACCTTGTGCGGCGCGCGCAGGCCCTTGTAGCGGTTCTCCAGGAGGATGGCCATGCCCACGCTGTCCTGGACGCCGTACCGGCACCAGGTGCTCCCGACGCAGGATTTGACCGTCCGCAGGGACTTGCCGTAGGCGTGACCGGTCTCGAAGCCGGCGGCGATGAGTTTTTCCCAGATTTCCGGCAGTTCGCTCAGGGTGGCGCCGAACAGGTCGACCCGCTGGCCGCCGGTGATCTTGGTGTACAGGTTGTACTGCTTGGCCACCTCGCCCAGGACAATCAGCTTGTCCGGGGTGATTTCACCGCCAGGGATGCGCGGCACGATGGAGTAGGTGCCGTTTTTCTGCATGTTGGCCATGAAGGTGTCGTTGGTGTCCTGCAGTGGCACGTGGTCGGTGGCCAGAATGTGGTCGTTCCAGCAGGTGGCCAGGATGGAGGCCACCGTCGGTTTGCAGATGTCGCAGCCGTGGCCCTTGCCGTGCTGGCTGATCAGGGTGCGGAAGGTGCGAATGCCGTTGACCTTGACGAGGTGGAAGAGCTCCTGACGGCTGTACGGGAAGTGCTCGCACAGATCCTTGCTGACCTCGACCCCGCGTTTTTCCAGTTCGCTGTCGACGACATTCTTGAGCAGAGCGGTGCAGCCACCACAGCCGGTACTGGCCTTGGTTTCGGCCTTGACGCTGCCAAGGTCGCCGCAGCCAGCGTCAATGGCGCCGCAGATGTCACCCTTGCTGACGTTGTGGCAGGAGCAGATGGACGCGGTTTCCGGTAACGCATCCGGACCCAATGCCGGGGCGCCGCCCTGGCTTTCCGGCAGGATCAGGGTTTCCGGATTGTCCGGCAGGGTGATGTCGTTCAGGGTGTACTGCAGCAGGGTGTCGTAATGGCTGTTGTCGCCCACCAGGATGGCGCCCAGCAGGGTCTTGCCGTCCTCGCTGATCACCATGCGGCGGTAATGCCCAGCCTGTTCGTCGTTGAAGCGGATGTTGCGCGCCCCTGGGGTCTGGGCGTGGGCATCGCCGATGGAGCCGACATCCACGCCAAGGAGTTTGAGCTTGGTGCTCATGTCGGCGCCGGTGAAAGCGGCCTCGGCATCGCCGTTCAGCACCGAGGCCAGGGTGCGGGCCATGGTATAGCCGGGTGCGACCAGGCCGAAGATCCGCTGGTCCCAGAGGGCGCACTCGCCGATGGCGTGGATGTGCGGATCCGAGGTGGTGCACTGGTCGTTGACGACGATGCCACCGCGTTCACCGATCTCCAGGCCGCTGGACCGGGCCAGGGCGTCCTGGGGGCGGATACCGGCGGAGAACACGATCAGGTCGGTTTCGAGGTGGCTGTCATCGCTGAAGTTCATGCGCAGGCGAGCATCCACGCCTTCCACGATGGCGGTGGTCGCTTTCTCGGTATGAACCTGCACACCGAGCTCTTCGATCTTGTGGCGCAGCAGCGCGCCGCCGTCGGTATCCAGCTGCACCGGCATCAGCCGGGGCGCGAACTCCACCACATGCGCCTGCAGGCCGAGGCTTTTCAGGGCGTTGGCGGCCTCGAGGCCGAGCAGGCCACCGCCGACCACCACGCCGGATTTGCCGCTCTGGGCACTGGCCCGGATGGCGTCCAGGTCCTCAAGGGTCCGGTACACGAAACAGTGCGGGTGCTCGCGACCCTCGATGGGCGGTACGAACGGGTAGGAGCCGGTGGCCAGCACCAGTTCGTCGTAACGGTACTGCCCTTTGGGCGTGGTCACTGTGCGCTGGTCACGGTCAAGGCTGGTGACCGCCTCGTTCAGACGCAGCTGGATGCCCTGTTCGGTGTACCAGTCCGCAGTCCCCATGGCGAGATCGGCGTGGGTCGAGCCGGCGAAGTATTCGGACAGGTGGACCCGGTCATAGGCCAGCTGCTTCTCCTCACCGAAGACGATAATCTCGTAGTCGGAGGCCGAGGGGGTGGCAACGAATTGTTCCAGGAAGTGATGGCCCACCATGCCATTGCCAATCACGATCAGGGTTTTCTTGCTCATGGGTATGTCCTCTCTCCTGGGTGGCGGCTCAGGCCGCCACCTCGCAAAATTGCCTGCCAAAGGGCAGTTGCGCCCGGAACCGGGCAATGTTGGCGTTCTCGGTGATCAGTTCCTGATACCAGGGGCCCTGGCCGGTGTCGCCAACCAGAATGGCGCCGACCAGGCGGTTCTCGCGGATCATCAGATGGCTGTAACCGCCGGTTTCGAAGTCCTGCCAGATCAGGGATTCGGTGCTGTCGTCCGGGGCTTGCAGGCCGCAGGAGAAGACCGGAACGTCGCTGATCTTGAGTCGGGTGGCGAGCACCGAACTCCGGTAGCTGGCGCTGCTGGTTTCATCGGTAAGTACCTGGGCCAGCACCCTGGCCTGCTGGTATCCGGGTTCAACCAGGCCGAAGGTCTCGCTCTCCAGCTCACAGCATTCCCCCAGGGCATGGATGTTTGGATCGCTGGTGCGCAGTTGCCGGTTCACCCGGATGCCACGGCCACAGTCCAGGCCTGCCGCTTCCGCCAGTTCCCGGTTCGGCACGATACCGGTGGCGACGACCACCAGGTCGGTACTGATGACGGTCTGATCGTTCAGCTGCACCGCCCGAACGCTGTCCCGACCCAGAAACTGGACCGGAGCGGTCGATGTCAGAATGTCCATGCCCTTAGACGTCAGGGCGTCGGCGAGCAGGTTGCCGCCGGTGGGGTCCAGTTGCCTGTTCAGCAGGTGCCCGCTGCGATGAAGGACGGTCACGGCTACCCCCCGACGCAGCAGGCCGGCGGCAGCCTCCAGACCGAGAAAGCCGCCCCCTACCACCACCGCCCGTTGCCGGGTCCGGCTCTGCTCAATCAGGTGGCAGGTGTCATTGAAGTCCCGAAACTGGGTAACCCCGCGCAGGTCCTCCCCGGGAATGCCGAGCTGTCCGGGCCGGGATCCGGTGGCGATCACCAGTCGGTCGTACCGCTGGACGCGCCCGGTGGTGGTTGTCACGGTTTGGCCCTGACGGTCGATGGCCCGGACCGACTCGCCGCCATGGACCTGAATGCCGTGGCGGCTGAACCAGTCCCCGGGTTTGAGGGTCAGGCTGTCCTCGTCGGCATCGCCACTCAGCAGTGCCGACAGCTGGATCCGGTTATAGGCCGGACGGGATTCCCCGTTGAAGACAACAATGTTCAGACGGGGCGCAGGATCCCGGGCCACCAGCTCCTCCAGGAATCGTTGTGCCACCATGCCATGGCCACAGACGACCAGAGTGCGTTCCCTGTTCCGGGTCATACCTGCTCCTCTTACTTTCCGAACAAACAAAAAAAGCCGGAGCATCTCATCCCCGTGGGGGAATCGATGGTCCGGCGCCAATGCCAACAACTATGATCTGATGGTCCGGCCCAATCCATGGCCGGGACGTTCGTCCTTGGTTTTGGCTAAGCGATCTTCGTGCCACTTTTTTAAGGCTATTAAAATCAGTTGGATACGTACTAATGGGGGCGGAAGGGTCGGGGAAACACGGAATCGGTTGCCCTGTACTGGGGCGGATTGCACGACTTTGAGGCTTTTGCTGGCGCGGTAATTGCTGAGTTATTCGGTATCGAGAAAGTACGGCTACGTGCCGGGAGTCACGCCATGAACACCAGTCGAAAGCAGCAAGCCCCCACTCCGCCCTCTGCGGCGGATTACCTGATTGCCTCGCGGCAGTGTGAGTTGATGAACCTTCAGTATTTCCTGCAAATGGGCAAGGTGGTCCAGAGCATCAGCAATCTGGTGCACGGACTGCAGCGGGAACGGGGAGCGTCCAACGTGTTCCTCGGGTCCGGGGGCGAGAAGTTCGTGAACGAGCGGCGCGCAACGATCGCCGAATCGGAGCGCTTGGCCGGTATCTTCGAACAGGCCCTGGCGGAAGTGCACGAGGAGCTGACGGCCCACCCGGTCAGCAGTCACCTGCTGAACCACATCGCCAGCGCCCTGCACGGGCTGGAGGAATTGCCGGCACTGAGGGCGGGGGTTGAAAGCCGGGGCTTGTCCGCGGCGGAAGCCACCGAAGCCTATTCCGGTCTGATCCACGAGTTCATCACCGTGGTTTTCGAGGCCGCGGACACCGCGGTCGATCCCTCCATTGCCGGCTTGCTGGTGGCGATGGTGCATCTGATGAACGGTAAGGAATTCTGTGGCCAGGAGCGGGCGGTGGGGTCCGCCGGATTTTCCAGTGGCGGCTTTGACGGCGCACTATCGAAGCGCATGATGCACCTTGTTGAGGCGCAGGAGCGCTGTTTTGAGGTGTTTGTCAGTTTCTCCGACGACCAGAGTCGCGAATTGTGGCAGACCCTGCGTGCGAATGACCGCGAGGTCGAGATCGAGCGGTTGCGCCAGCTCGGCTGTTCGGTGGGGCGTTACAAGTCGCTGGATCCGGAATTGGCGGACCACTGGTTCAGGCTGATGTCAGAGCGTATGGACGAGCTCAAGACAGTGGAAGATGCAGTGGAAGGCAGCTTTCATACCCGCTGTGTGGAACGTTTCGCCGAGGCGCGCAATTCCCTGGCGCATCAGGAAACCCTGATCGCCTCACTGGACCAACAGGACACGCCCTCCCAGCCGCTACTGGTGTTGTGCGATTCCGGCGACGATGCCCGGGCGGGCGAATCCTGGAACAGTGACGGGGTGGGTCAGCAGTTTGGTCGGTCCATATTCGACCTAGTGCAGGAGCAGACCCGCCGGCTTCAGCAGATGAATGACGAACTGCAGAGCGCCAAGGAAGCGCTGGAAGACCGGAAAACCCAGGAGAAGGCGGTGTTGTTGCTGATGGATCATCGCAAGATCGACAACGACGAGGCCCACCGGGTGTTGCGGAAACTGGCCATGGATCAGGGCAAGAAGCTGCCCGAGGTAGCCCGGGCCCTGGTCTCCATGGCCGATGTTCTGAAGTAAGGAGGAACTGCTCAGGCCCTTGCGGCCTGGGCAGAGTTCGTCTCCGGGGTTGTCTCAGCAGGCTGGCTGCCTCGTCGGGGCGCAATATGCTCCAGCTTGCGCTGCTTCTCGTAAAGGAATTTCAGGACCTCCTGCCGGTAATGCACGTAGGTCGGATCGTCGGCCAGGGTGACACGGTTCCTGGGTCGGGGCAGGTCGATGTGCAGATCCTCGCCAACGGTGGCCGCCGGGCCGTTGGTCATCATGATGATGCGATCAGACAGCAGTACTGCCTCATCGACGTCGTGGGTAATCATGATCACCGTGTTGTTCAGCTCCTGCTGGATATCCATCAGCGAATCCTGCAGATGAGCCCGGGTCAGGGCATCCAGCGCCCCGAACGGCTCGTCCATCAGCAACACGCTGGGTTTCATGGCCAGGGCCCGGGCAATGCCCACCCGCTGGGCCATACCCCCGGAAATTTCCCCCGGCCGCTTGTTGGCGGCGTGGGCCATGTTGACCAGTTCCAGGTTGTGATGGATCCAGTCCCGGCGTTCCTGTTTCGCCATGGATTTTCGGAACACCTGCTGCACCGCCAGTTCCACGTTTTCGTACACCGTCAGCCAGGGCATCAGTGCGTGGTTCTGGAACACCACCGCCCGTTCCGGGCCGGGTGAATTGACTTCATGGCCGTCCAGCACGCAGCCCCCCTTGGTGGCCTGCAGCAGGCCGGCGACGATGTTCAGGACCGTGGATTTTCCGCAACCCGAGTGGCCAATCAGGGACACGAATTCGCCCTTCTTGATCTTCAGGCCGACGTTGTCCAGGGCCACAAAGGGGCCCTTCGGGGTATCGAAGGCCATTTCGACCCCGGTCAGTTCCAAATGCGCTTTAGTCATGATCATCTCCGTTATTCGTTCCAGGCGACTTTCTTCTGGATCAGCAGCATGATGCGATCCAGCAGGAAGCCGATAAACCCGATGGCCAGTACCGCCACCATGATCCGGCTCAGGGACTGACTGCTGCCATTCTGGAATTCGTCCCAGACGAATTTGCCCAGGCCCGGGCTCTGGGCCAGCATTTCGGCCGCAATCAACACCATCCAGGCAATGCCCAGGGACACCCGAAGGCCGGTGAAGATCATCGGGACCGAGGATGGCAGGACGACCCTCCGGACGTGGGTCCAGAACGACAGCCGCAGCACCCGGGATACGTTCAGCAGATCCGGATTCACGGCCGCGACGCCGACGCTGGTGTTGATCAGGGTGGGCCACAGGCTGCACAGGGTCACCGTGATCATCGAGGTCAGGAACGACTTTTCGAACATCGGATCGTCACTGACGTAGGTGGCGGATACCACCATGGTGACCAGCGGCAGCCAGGCCAGGGGCGACACCGGCTTGAAGATCTGGATCAGGGGATTGACCGCAGCCTGGAAATAGCGGTTCAGGCCGAACACGATGCCCAGGGGTACGGCAATGATCGTGGCCAGTATGAAGCCCGCCAGCACGGTAATGAGGCTGGTGACGACTTGATCCAGAAACGTCGGAGCTCCGGGGTAGTCACGGATTTTGACCTCGGCTTCAGGGTTGTCGGCCAGGATCCGGGCGTTGCGCTCCTCCTGCATGGTCACGAACTGGTCCGCCCGTGCCCGTTGGTTCGCGTGTTCCTGCCACAGCTGTCCACCCTGCTCCCAGACCTGCGCGGGCCCGGGGAAGGTGCCCAGGGATGTGTCCACCTGGGGCGCGGCCAGATGCCAGAAGCCGAGAAAAATCAGAATGCCTATGGTCGGCAGCAGCAGCTGTTTGCCGCCCTGGGCCAGCTCGGCGCCGGTAAACCGGTCAGCCAGTAGTTTCAGCCAGCCGGATGCGCCGGTTCTGGAAGTGGGGGTGGTTAACGTACTCATGTCGTTCTCCTGGGTACTCCCGGTTACGGTGTGTCGGAGCCTTTCAGGCCAATCTCGAAGCTGTCGATATAGGCGTTGGGCTTGCGCGGTGTGAACGCGACGCCATCAATCAGCTCGCCCTGGTCCGGGCGGGCGAAGTTTTCCTGGCTGAAGTCGGGGAAATCCTCTGCATTCATCAGGCCATCTTCGATCAGGGATTTGGCCGCTTCGGCATAGATGTCGCCACGGTAGACCTGGGCGGCGGTCTTCATGTACCAGTCGTCCGACTTGGCTTCCGGAATCTGTCCCCAGCGACGCATCTGCGAGAGGTACCAGATGGCGTCAGACGGGTACGGGTAGGTGGCGTGGTAGCGGAAGAACACGTTGAAGTCGGGTACCTCGCGGATATCGCCTTTCTCGTACTCGAAGGTGCCGGTCATGGAATTGGCGATGACCTCGGCATCGGCGCCGACGTAACTGGGACGGGCCAGGATCTCGACCGCTTCCTCCCGGTTGGCGTTGTTGTTCTCATCCAGCCAGTGCGCGGCGCGGATCAGGGCACGCAGCAGGTGCAGGTGGGTATTGGGGTTCTCCTCGGCCCAGGTCTGGGTGACGCCGAAGACCTTCTCCGGGTTGTTCGGCCAGATCTCGTAGTCGGTAATGACCGGTACCCCGATGCCCTTGAACACAGCCTGCTGGTTCCAGGGTTCGCCGACGCAGTAGCCCTGGATGGTGCCAGCTTCCATGGTAGCCGGCATTTGCGGTGGTGGCGTGACCGACAGATGCACGTCGGCGTCCAGGGTGCCGCTGGTGTCGCCGCGCTGGGGCGCGTAGTAGCCCGGATTCAGGCCCCCGGCGGCGAGCCAGTAACGCAGCTCGTAATTGTGGGTGGAGACCGGGAACACCATGCCCATACGGAAACGTTCGCCCTTGGCCCGGGATTCCTCCACCACCGGTTTTAGCGCGCTGGCGCTGATGGGATGCACGGGTTTGCCATCCTGCTCGGGGATGTGCTGGCTCATGGTTTCCCAGACGTCGTTGGAAACGGTAATGCCGTTGCCGTTCAGGTCCATGCTGAAGGCGGTGATGATGTCGGCCTGGGTACCGTAACCGATGGAGGCACCCAGAGGCTGGCCGGCCAGCATGTGGGCGCCGTCCAGTTCACCGGTAATCACACGATCGAGCAGGACCTTCCAGTTGGCCTGGGCTTCCAGTTCGACGAACAGGCCTTCGTCCATAAAGAAGCCCTGCTCCCAGGCCACGGCCAGCGGGGCCATGTCCGTCAGTTTGATGAAGCCAAGTTTCAGGTCCGGCTTTTCCGGCGCGCCAATTTCTGCCTGGGCCATGCTGGCGCCGGTCAGCAGCGAGACCGCGGCGGCCAGCCCGGCCAGCTGTCGGAGTGTTCCGGTGACGGTTGTCAGGGATGTCTTCATGGTTCCTTACCTCGCGATGTTCTTTCAGGCAAAAAAAAAGCGCCTGCTCTCCGTTGCCGGAAAGCAGGCGCCGATGCCTGTCGAATCTGTGATGTTCTCGAATGTTCACGGATAGGGTTTGCACAGCCTGTGCCAGTGATCAAAAAGACTGCGAAAACAGTAGGTAAGAAAATCCATGTGGGTACAGAGGCTGTTCTGGCGACGGTCGCGCCGGGTTGTTTTAGTGCATGTTGATGGTTTTCTGCACCATTGTGGCCCTGCCTGCGCGGGCTTCGATGCGAGCGCCAGTCGGAGATCATGCCGAGCCCGGGCCCCGGGGCGGCATGGACACAGGCCTGGAGCATCATTACCCCGCTCAGGGCAGCACTGGCCCTGTTATTGCACCGTGAACTGCCAGCACTACTGACCAAATATTGAAACCAGGCAAAGAAGCCCCTCCACTGCCCGCCGGACCACCCGTGAGCAGTCGAGGGGCTTTTTGTTGGTGAGCCAAGAGGACGAGACGTGGATACCAAGCTTCACTCCGCAACCGGGATTCAGACCACCTGCCCTTATTGTGGCGTTGGCTGCGGTGTTGCCGCGCGCCCCGACGGAGTCACCGGCGATCAGGATCATCCGGCGAACCAGGGTCGCCTGTGTGTCAAAGGCTCTGCACTGCATGAAACCCTGGTGCCAGCCGGCCGGCTGCTGACGCCCAGGGTGGCGGGTGAGGACCGCAGCTGGCCAGACGCGCTGGAGGCGGTGTCCGGGGCCATCCGTGAGGCCGTCGCCAGGCACGGGCCCGGGTCGGTGGCCGTCTACCTTTCCGGACAGTTGCTGACCGAGGATTATTACGTGGCCAACAAACTGGCCAAGGGGTTTATCGGCACGCCCCATGTGGATACCAACTCCCGGCTTTGCATGTCCTCGGCGGTGGCGGCCCACAAGCGGGCCTTTGGCGAGGACTGCGTGCCTGGCTGTTACGAGGATTTCGAGTTGGCGGACCTGCTGGTGCTGGCCGGCAGCAATGCGGCCTGGGCCCATCCGGTGCTGTATCAGCGGATGAAGGCGGCGGGCCGGACCGGACGGCGGGTGGTGGTGATTGATCCCCGCCGTACCGCCACCGCCGAGCTGGCGGACCTGCACCTGAAACTGAAGCCGGGCACCGACACCATCCTGTTTAACGGGCTGCTGGTGTGGCTGGCCAGGCACAGGGCCGTCGACCATGACTATGTCGCCCGCCACTGCCAGGGTTATGACGCATCCCTCGAGGCTGCCCTTGAGGCGGCGCCCTCGGTGAGTTCCGTTGCCCAACAGTGTGATCTGCCGGTTGGCGATGTCGAGAGTTTCTATCGCTGGTTCGCGGAGACCCCGCGCACGGTGACCGGGTTTTCCCAGGGCATCAACCAGGCGCTGGCCGGCACCGATAAATGCAATGCCATCATTAACTGCCACCTGGCGACCGGCCGGGTCGGATTGCCCGGTGCCGGTCCCTTTTCGCTCACGGGGCAGCCCAATGCCATGGGCGGACGAGAGGTGGGTGGCCTGGCCAACACCCTGGCGGCGCACATGGATTACGACAGCCCGGGTGCCCGGAGGAACGTGGCCCGATTCTGGGGCGCAGACGCGGTGCCCGAGAGCCCGGGCCTGAAGGCGGTGGATCTGTTTGAGGCGGTGCATCGGGGCGACATCAAGGTACTGTGGATCATGGGCACCAATCCTGCGGTCAGTCTGCCCCGCTCGGCGCGGGTACGCGAGGCTTTGGCCCGCTGTCCCACGGTGATTGTGTCCGACTGCATGGCGGAAACGGACACCACCGCATTTGCCGACATTCTGCTGCCGGCAGCCGGTTGGGGAGAGAAAAACGGGACGGTGACCAACTCGGAGCGTTGTATCTCGCGCCAGCGTTCGTTCCTGCCGTTGCCCGGAGAGGTACGGCCTGACTGGTGGATACTGAGCGCCGTGGGCCGGGCCCTGGGCCATGGTCAGGCCTTTGATTACCAGACGCCGGCGGAGATCTTCCGGGAGCATGCGGCGCTGTCCGGTCTGGCAGCCCGCGAGGCCTACGGGCAGCGAAAATTCGATATTGGTGCCCTGGGTGAGCTGACGGAAGCCGACTATGACCGGTTGGCGCCGGTGCAATGGCCCCTGGCCGTCGATGCGGCGGGGAACCTGTCTGGTACCCGCCGGCTGTATTCCGATGGCGCCTTTTCAACCGCGAACGGGCGGGCCTGTCTGGTGCCGGTGGCCACGATTGCCCCGGGACAGGCGCCGACGCAGAGCCATCCGCTGGTGGTGAACACCGGCCGGATCCGCGATCAGTGGCACACCATGACCCGGACCGCACTGGCCCCGCGCCTGCTGGCGCATCGCCAGGAACCCTTTATCGAGGTGCACCCTTCGGATGCCGAGCGGTTGAAGCTTCGGGAGGGTGAACTGGGCCGGCTCACCGGCCCGGACGCTGGTGTTTACGTCGGCCGGATCCGGATCACTCCGGATCAGAGGCCGGGTGAGGTGTTTGTGCCTATCCACTGGAACGACCGGTTTGCCTCGCAGGGCATAGCAACCAACCTGATGAAGCCAGTGACCGACCCGTTCTCTGGACAACCGGAGGGCAAACACGGGGTGGCCAGGCTGCAGCCGGCGCCGAGCCGTTGGCACGCAAGATTAATGCGGCGTCCGGGCCACGACTGGCAGCCGGATCAGGCCCGTCCGGACGGTTACTGGAGCCGGCAACCGCTGGGCCACAGTCAGAGCTGGTGGCTGGCGGGCTACCAGCCGGTGGACTGGGCGCGCGAGGTCGAAGCCTGGCTGGGGGGTGCGCCCCAGGTACTGATGGGGGACCCCGCCTGCGGTCGTTTCCGTGCGGCCCGGATTCTGGATGGCCAGTTGCAGGCGGTTCTGCTGGTCGACACAGCCGCCGCCGACTTGCCGGATCTGGCCTGGCTGGATGAGTGTTTTGGAGCCGAGCGGCTAAGCCGTGAACAGCGCCAGTGTCTGCTCGCGGCCCGGTCGGTGGAGACCGAAGACGCCGGTGCGCTGGTGTGCAGCTGTTTCCAGGTCGGTGAAAAACAGATCGAGAGTGCCATCCGTTCGGGCCAGGACAGTGTTGAAGCTCTGGGCGAGGCGCTGAAGTGTGGTACTAATTGCGGCTCCTGTGTCCCGGAACTGCGCAGTTTGTTGACGGAAACTCTGCCGCAGCGGGCGCAGGTGGCGTCCTGACGGGGTCGTCAGTTGAGCTTGCGCAGCATCTGGATCGGCACCCGGTAGCGCACAGTCCGGGTACGCCCGGTCGCCTTGACGGTGCACGTCTTGCGGTTAACCCGGAGAATGCTGCCGTGAACCTCCCGGGCGCCAGAGCTGAAGGCAACGGCCTCGCCCACCTCCCAGTGAGACCGCTCGACCACTGGATCCGGTAGTTCGAAGGCGGCATCGGACAACGCCAGGCCGGTTTCGGCGGCACGGTCAGCCAGGGCCTGTCGCGTCGCCTCGGCGCCCCCGCTTTCGTGGAGCTCATCGAGAATGCCGTAGAAGTGCCGGTTGTGCACCGAGCCCCGAAATCGCTGTCCGGCACTCTGCTGCAGCAGGTGAGCGAACTCGTGACAGCAGGTATGGGCCAACAGGTTGAGAGGGCTCAACTGCCCGCCAAAATACGCCCGTTCACGGATTTCCCGGCTTGAGAGCCAGCCCTGGGCGGTGGTCGGCCGGTATTTGGCCTCAACCATGCGAACGCCGTAGGTAATCAGGTGCTGTTTATGCTGGGGATCAAAACGGTGGTAGGTGGCCTGGCCTGAGCCCACCCGACAAACGAGCGAACTGCCCGGAGACCGGTCCCGAACCCAGCCCGCGGCGGGTCGCCAGAGCACGTCATAGGTGGTGTCGCACATCAGTTGGCCGAGTTGCCGGGCCTGCGCACTTATCATCAAGCGGATACTTCATTCAGTGACATCAGACCTCATGATACCCGTTGCCGGCGCAGGGGTAAAAACCACAACGGCCAGCCGTAATGTCCTGGCTGAATTCCTGGAGGCCGGTATCTATCCGTCAAAGGCGAGTGTGGCGAGCAGCGCCAGGAACAGCAGCGCGGACACGCTCTGCCAGAAGGTGACCGGATGCCGCTCCATCAGCGGCGGGCGGTGCCGGCTTTGCCAGTCTGCGCCGGGCTGGCGTAAGTCGTGGAGAAATTCGGACAGCGCCGGATAGCGCCGGTGCGGTTCGGGGTGGACCGCCCGGGCCAGAGCGTCGTCGACCCAGACGGGAACGTCCTCCCGGTAGGGTCGGGCCGACTGGTACGTCAGTCGGCGTTGGTGGCTGCGGCTGCGAATCCGCGGCACTTCGGCTTCGTAGGGCAGTCGCCCGGTGAGCAACTGGTAGGCGATGACCCCGAGTGAGAACTGGTCCGCGAACCAGCTGCCCGGTTCGCCCAGAAAGGTTTCCGGCGCGCTGTACAGGGCCGCGCCCCTGGGGTGGTGGGCCTCGTCGCTGTCGGCCAGCTCCTGCAGCCCGGCGACTCGGGTGGCACCAAAATCGATCAGGGTAACCGTGCCCTCGGCGTCGACCAGGATGTTCTCCGGTTTCAGGTCCTGGTGCACCATCTCCAGCCGGTGGAAAGCGCGCAACCCCCGGCCAACCTGTTCGATCAGGCGGCGCACGGTTTCCAGGTCGGGCGCGGGGTGGTCGTGCATCCATTGTTTCAGGGTCCGGCCTTCGACAAACTCCGTCACCAGGTACACGCAGCTTCGCGGCCGGTCCGGCGCGAAGGGCCTGACCACATGGGGGTTGCTGATACGCTGGGCGATCCATTCCTCGGCGACAAACTGTTCCAGGTACTGCGGATCGTCGCGCAAATCCATGGAAGGGGTCTTGATGACCACCGGTGTCTGGCTGGCCTCGTCCACCGCCTGGAAGACGTGACTGCGGCCGCTGGCGTGAAGTTGCCGGACAATGCGATAGCCATCGAGAGTCTGGCCCGGTGCCAGGTCCGGCGCAAAGGGCAACTGGCCCAGCGCCTGGTAGAGCTCACCCGCCTCCCGCGCGTCCGGCAGGCTGTCAATGCGCAGCGCCTGAACGGTCAGGTTGTCGTCGCTGCCCGCCGCCAGGGCCGCCCCGGCAATGGCCTCGGCGGCGGCGTTCAGGTCATTGGCGTGTTCGTCGAGCAGCCGGATAACCTCGGGCTCCGGCACATGCTCGTATACGCCGTCGGTGGCCAGCAGGAACCTGTCGCCCACGCGCAATGGCGTCTGGCGGTAGTCGATGTCGAGCCGGTGCTCCATGCCCATGGCCCGGGTCAGGCAGCTCTCGGTCCGGGACAGCCAGAGCCGGTGGTCCGTGGTGAGCTGTTCCAGCGTGCGGCCGTGAACCCGGTACACCCGGGAATCGCCGACATTGAAGATGTGCGCCGTGGTGGACTTGAGCACCATGACGCTCAGGGTGCAGACGTAGCCCCGGTCGCGGTCGTATCGGTACTGACTCTGCCGGGTCTGGGCGTGCAGCCAGGCATTGGTGGCCCGAAGCACACGTTGGGCAGACTGTTTGACCGACCAGGTTTCAGGGGTCGAGAAGTAGTCGCTCAGAAAGCCGGCGACCGCGGACTCGCTGGCGACCTGGCTGACGTTGCTGGAACTGATGCCGTCGGCGATTGCGACGGCAATGCCCTTGGTGGCGCGCTGGTGATTGTCGGGCATCAAAAGGCCATGAAAGTCCTGGTTCAGGGCTTTGCGACCCTTGTCAGAATACTGGCCGACGGAGATGGTGAGGGTGCCCGTCATAAATCAGCCCCCGCCCGGCCGCGAAGCCGACGGGGGCAATCCGGCCTGTGCGGCGGCCGGAACAACGCAACTCTTAGGCACGGTTGGCCAGGGCAGAGTCGTTATAGGCCGCCGGAGCCGGACGCTTCGGAGCCGTGCGCACGTGGGTGGTGTACAGGGTCAGGCCGGTGAAGGCCAGGCCGCCCACGAGGTTGCCCAGTACGGTCGGGATCTCATTCCACCAGAGGTAATCCATCACCGAGAATTCACCGCCCATGATGATGGCCGACGGGAACAGGAACATGTTCACGATGGAATGCTCAAAGCCCATGAAGAAGAACAGCATGATCGGCATCCACATGGCCAGTACCTTACCGCTGACGTTGGTGGAGATCATGGCGCCAACCACGCCCATGGAGACCATCCAGTTGCACAGCATGCCGCGGATGAAGATGGTGGCCCAGCCAGCTGCGCCGTACTCGGCGTAACCCAGGGTACGTGCTTCGCCGACGCTGGCAATCTTGGCGCCGACAGCGCCCGGGTCGGTGTTGAAGCCGTAGGTGAAAATGAACGCCATCATGACCGCAACGGTCAGGGCACCACCCAGGTTACCGAGGAATACCCAGCCCCAGTTGCGCAGGATGGCCTTCGGTGTCACGCCCGGGCGTTTATCAAGCAGCGCCAGCGGCGTTAGCATGAACACCCCGGTCAGCAGGTCGAAGCCCATGAGGTACAGCATGCAGAAGCCGATCGGGAACAGCACGGCGCCGATCAGGAAGACGCCGGTCTCGACGGCAACGGTGATGGCAAAGGCGGCCGCCAGAGCCAGGATGGCACCGGCCATAAAGGCCCGGATCAGGGTGTCCCGCGTTGACATGTAGATCTTGGATTCGCCGGCGTCCACCATCTTGGTGACGAACTCCGAAGGTAAAATATAAGACATAACTCGTTCCTCTAGCCCACAAAAAAACGGCGCTGCTCGCCCACTGCCGCGTTCAGGAGTGCAGGGGTGAGCAGACGCCGTCGTCTGAAAATATTCTGTCGCTGTGAACAGAGCCGACGTTGGCTCCGTTGCCCAAGCATTTGCAGAGACCGTGCCAGAGTGTCTGGATAGCTATAAAAGGTATTTTATTTCAGGGTCTTGTCAGCACTGCCCGGGCGAGGTGCAGGTTGCGATCAGTCCGTGGCCGCACCCGTTCAGTGCGTTTTTCAGCGACATGCTGCACTCTGGAACAGGTGTTTGAACGGTCTAGCGCAGCCGGAATCGGATCGGGAGGGCGTAGCTGAAGCGTCGGCCTTTCATGTCCGGTGGGACGGCCGGCAGCGGGGCCGCCAGTTCCAGCATCTCCAGCGCGGCGCCATCCAGCAGTTGGTGCCCGGAACTGGTTTCAAGGCGATGCGTGAGCAGGGAGCCGTCGCGCCGGAAGCTGAAAACCACCACCGGCGTGCCTTCCTGCCCCAGACGGCGGGCTCGCCTGGGGTAGTTGTAGAAACGGCCGAGATGCCGGCCCAGGCGAGCCAGGTAGTTGTCGACCGTGGCAGAACGCCCGGCATCCAGTTCAACCTGCTGGTTCGCAGGCTGGGGCGCGGGTTCGGAGCTGGTGGTGCCCGCCGATGTTGTCGGCGTGGTGGGAGCTTCCTCGACAGGATCGGGGGTTGGCTCCGGTGCGGGGTCGGGTACCGTTTCTGGCTCTGGCTCTGGCTCTGGCTCTGGCTCTGGCTCTGGCTCTGGCTCTGGCTCTGGCTCTGGCTCCGCGGTCGGCGCCAGTTGAGCGGGCTGGGGTGCCGGGCTTGGCTCCGGGGTGGGCGCGGGTTCTGCAGCCAGGCTGATCCTGATGGCTGGCGCCGTGTTGATGTCAGCATCGCCCAGGACCGGCAGTCGGATAGGCTGATCCGGGGCGGCCAGCAGACTGGCCAGCACGATGGTCAGGCTCGCGACCAGCAGCAAAGCTGCACGCACCCGCCTTGAAGCGGTGGTCATGATGCCGGCTCCGTCAGCAGGACGAGGTCGGTGTAGCCGCCTTTTTCGAGCACGCGGAACAGGGTTTCCAGGTCGGCCATGGCGACGGACTCTGCGGCGGCGATTTTCAGGGGGCGGTCAGGATCGGGCGGAGGCAGACGGTGGATCAGGTTCTCGGAGCCGAGAATTTCACCGGTCACCTGCCAGTCGCCGCTGGCGGTCACCAGCAGATCGGCATGGGCCGACTGTTCGCTGAGATTCGAGGCGCCTGGCAATTCCGGTAAGGGTTCGTCAGCGATCTGTCCGGCGACAATGAAGAACATCAGCAGCAGGAACACCAGATTGACCAGCGGCAGCAGCGCGTCTTCCACGCGCTCCATCAGCGTCTTGCCAGAGGTTGATGGCGGGGGAACCAGATGGGTCATGGTGTCTGTGTGTGGAGCCGTTTCCAGTGAGTGTCGATGCCGGCGCTGTCGAGACGACTGAGGATCCGGGTAAAGTCCCCGAGCCCGGTGTCCGGCCGGGTGCTGAGATTTACTTCCGAGATGCCGTTCGCGGTCATTTCGGTCATCAGCTCCTCAATCGAGCGGGGTTGTGCCCGCCACAGTACCTCGCCAGTCCCGGTGACGGTCACCTCCGGGATCGATTGCCCGGTCACCGACTGTCGCTCCGGCGTGGCATTGCCCAGTTCCAGAAACCCGACCGGCAGCAACCGGCTGGTGAGCATGAAAAACACCAGCAGGATGAACACCACGTCAATGAGTGGGGTCATTCGAATCGGGATCGGCCGTCGCGGACGGGGTTCAACCAGTTGCATGGGCGAAGCGCGGCCGGCCATGGTCCGGATAGTCCTGGGCCGTTTCCGGATTCCGGTGGGCACGGACCTCGGCTGTGGTGTCAACGGCGGGTGTCTGCAACTCGGGTCGGTCTGCGTCCACGTGGTTGGTGGCATTCAGCACCGTGACCAGCGTGCCGTCGATGGTCTTGTGGATGCGTCGCAGCCGGAATTCGATCCAGGCGGCCAGCGCCGCGAAAGGGATTGCGATGATCAGGCCAGCCGCGGTTGTGGTCAGGGCCTCGTAGATGCCGCCGCTCAGCTGGGCAGCATTGGCGCGGCCTTCCGTTGCCGCCATGGCACTGAAGGCTTCCATCATGCCCATGACGGTCCCCAACAGCCCGAGAAGCGGGGCCAGAGCCGCGATCACTTCAATGATTTTCAACGGCGCCTCGAAGGGTTCCAGGGCTTGTTGGGCGTCCCGGGCCGCTGTGCTTCGAACTCTCCCGCTGTCTTGTTGATGCTGGCAGGCTTCGATGGTATCGGCGATAAGATGAAGCATCGGGTTCAGGCGACCGACCGCGCCCACCTGCCGGCGCAGATCTGCTGGTCGCACGGTGGCCGGGGATTGTTGCCAGATCGTCACAATCTTTTTAAGTCTGGCGGTCAGTCGGGGGGCGTATAACGTGCCCATGAGCATCAGATAGATGAAGGTAATGGCGCCGGCCACGGCGATAGCCACCAGCACCATCATTACCGGTCCACCCATGTCGAACAAACGGGAAAGCAGGCTTCCGAAGGGTTCGGTTGCAGGGAGCATGGCAGTCTCTGGCATGGCATTCGACTCGGTACTGGAATTGGTGATCTAAATAATAACGATTATCAATAAGTTTGCAAGGTGTAACCTGACATTCCCGAAGGCTCTGTTAAGATTCGAATAATGATCAGTGATCAAGGCATGCTGCCATCGTTGTGCGGCGGCCAGGTGTGGAGAGTCTCTATTTACCGTAACGCCCCTGTATTCGGAGTCGAAACGCTGCGATGATCAAACGTTGGTTCGGCAGCCTCGTTAATCGCGCGGTGGCCCTGGTGATTCTGGTCATTCTTCTGTCCGCACTGGTGGTCACCATCGTAGGTGCCATGCTCAGTCAGGGTGAGCTTGAGCAACAGGCGAAAAACCAGGTCGAAACCATGGCGCGTCTGGTAGCGAGCGGACTGGACGACAAGCTCGCCCTGAGACTCGAAACCCTCAGCCACGTCGCCGAAAGCTTCACCATGGACGAGTCCGTGCTCAACGCCCGTGCACGGGTCCTTATTCGCCAGCAAACCGCGCTGCAGCACCTGTTTGATGGCCTTTATCTCATCGATGCCAGCGGCGTGGTCCTGGCCGAGTACCCCGAGGCGTTCGAGCAGACCGGTCTGAACGTCAGCACCCGTGAGTATTTTCAGGACGTTTCCCATCACATGACGCCGGTGATCAGCGATCCCTACGTGTCGAACTACCGGGACAAGCCGGCGGTCATGATCGCGGCGCCCATTTTTGACCATCGGAAAAAGTTCCTCGGCATGATTGGCGGGGCGATCCTCCTCAAGGGCTCCAACTTCATGGCGGAGTTCGCCGGAATCCGGATCGGCAAAACCGGTTATCTTGAGATTGGCACCCGCAGCGGAATTACCCTGGCCCATGGCCGAACCGATGAGGTCATGGTTCCGGTGCGGGTCGAGGATCCGGTGCTGAAAGACGCCATGGGAGGCTTCGAAGGCACCCGTCAGACCCGCAATGGCCAGGGTGAAGGCGCCATCATGTCGGTGCAGCAGATGGCCCAGGTGCCCTGGTTCGTTGCCGTGGTATGGCCGGCCCGCGAAGCCTTTGCCCCGATAACGCGAATGGCCGACGCCTTTGGCTGGACCCTGCTTGCTGTCATCGCCGTCATCGGACCGTTGGCGCTGTGGGTGTTTCAGCGCCTGATGGCGCCGCTTCGCGCCCTCGGCCGGCAGATCAACGAGCGTCATCTCGGGGTTCGGACCAACCCGGTGGAGGTCTCCGGCGGCCGTGAAATTCGTCAGGTTGCCGAGATCTTCAACACGGTGATGGACGAGCGCGAGGAAGTCCTCGGGTCGCTGGCAGAGCGTGAAGCCTTCTTCCGCTCGCTGACCCAGAGCGCACCGATCGGCATCGTCCAGACCGATGTCCTGGGCCGGATTGATTTCGTGAACCCCGCGTTCGAGAGCCTCATCGGTCGCCCTGCCTCCGAACTCCAGCATACTCAGCTCATCAACGGTGTTTACGAAGCCGATCGTGAAGCGGTCCGGAACGGTTGGCAGCAGGCCCTCAGGGACAAGGAGATATTCCGGGGACGGTTCCGGATTCCGAGCCGTGGCGAGCGCGAGCTGATCTGGGGCGACGTCATGACGGCGGTGATCGAGACACCCGAAAAGGCGCTGGGCAGCATAACCGTGGTGCGGGATATTTCCCGTGAGCTCGAGGTTGAAGAGGCGCTCAGAGAGGAGCAGCAACGGGCGGAGCACATTCTCGGCGTGCTCCAGGAGGGCGTCCTGATGGTGGACGTACAGGGCCGGATTCGCTACGCCAACCAGGCCGCATGCGTGTTCCTGGGTACCGATGGTAAGTGTCTCAAACGCAACTTCTTCGATCTGGTGGTTATTGAGGCGAACGACGGGCCTCTGGCTCATGCCGATTTCCTGACCGGAGATAATGTCGACAGTCTGTACGGGACGCTGCGCAACCAGAAGGATGAGGTCTTCGACATCGATCTGACCATGCTCCACGTTCGCCAGGGCAAGCACAACGAACGCATGGTGTTTGTCATCAGGGACGACAGTGAGCGCCGGCGCGAGGAAGAGCGGCTGTCCTGGGAGGCGACCCACGACAGCCTCACCCAGCTGCTCAATCGCCGGGCGTTCAGCGCCTCGCTGGTCAAGTGCATGGCGGAGGTACCGCATCAGACCGTGCGCTCGGTGTTGATGCTGATCGACCTGGACCATTTCAAGCCGGTCAACGACGAGGGCGGTCACCTGGTGGGTGACGACCTGCTGAAGCGACTGGCGGATCTGTTCAAGGAGGCGGTGCGGAAGTCTGACATCGTTGCCCGGCTGGGGGGCGACGAATTCGGGATCATTCTTCCCGCCTGCGGCCTCGAACGGGCCGAAGCGCTGGCGGAACGCATCCGTGCCCGCGTGCAGGACCTTCGGATTGAACAGGACGGCCGCAGCTTCGGGGTGACCGCCAGCATCGGCCTGACCGAACTGACCCCGGGTGACAGTGGTCCCAGGGAAGTGGTTTCGCGCGCCGACGAAGGCTCTTACATCGCCAAATCCCGGGGTCGAAACGCCGTGGTTGTGGTTCCGGCGCCCTCGGACGATTCGGGGCCGGCCCGGTCCTGACGGGTCAGGCCCACCAGCCCGTCGCACTGCCGGCCTGCCACAGGAGTCGCAGTGCCAACAGGGTTAGAATCAGGTTGAACGTGCGATGAAACCACCGATTGCTCAGTGACCTGAGCAGGTGCAGGCCCAGCCAGGTCCCGGCGAAGCCGCAGGCAATCATGGCCAGTATGAACGCCAGCCATTCCGGAAAGACAAATCCCGCCACACTGAACACCAGCGCCTTGGGCGCGTGCTGCAGAGTCATTGCCGTGGCGAAAGTGGCCACCGTGGCAAACCGGTCGACATGGATCTGCTTGATGAACGCCGCCACCAGGGGGCCGGTGGCGCCAACAAAGAGACTGACAAAGCTGGTGAGCCCGGAAGCCAGAAATATGCCGGGTTTGCCAAAGGACGCCCTGGGCAGGGGCGGCCCCCAGCACAGGTAAAGCACAAACACGCCGATGGTCAGTTGCCATACCGGCGCGGGCAGGTCGACCAGCAGCCAGGCACCCAGGCCCGCACCCACCACCACACCCGGGGCAAACGCGGCGATTACTTGCCAGTCCACCTGGTTACGGGTCAGCAGGGCCCGCCCGCCGTTCGAACCGAGCTGGATCATGCCGTGCACCGGGATGATGGCGGCGGGCGGCATCCAGGTGGCCATCAACACCAGCAACAGCACGCCGCCACCGGCGCCCAGGCTGGCGGTGATCATCGACGTGAGAACCGAGCAAGCCAGCAGGAATGCCGCGACAGGCCCGCTCAGGCTGTCGGGCAGCAGGGTCAGTTCCATTCGCAGAATTCCGTGGTGGCCAGCCGGGGCGACCGGCACAGGGCCTCCGTGGCCAATTGCACGTCGGCCACGTAGTAAAGTGAGGCCAGCCCCAGGCGATCACGGCCCAGATTGTGAAACACCATACCGAAGGCAATATCACCCGCCGTGAAGCGCTCGTGGTGCTCGGCAAAATAGGCGGCGGGTCTGGACAGCTCCTCATCAATCAGCAGGGCCTCAACGCGGCCGGCGCCACCATGGTAGGCCTGCACCAGCAGGAGCGTGAACAGGCGTTGCTGCTTGGTCTCGGGCAGATCGCCAAAACGTTGCTGGAAGACCGGCCGGAGATTACTGGCATTCTGGTCCATCAGGCGCAGTGCACAGTCAATCTGCGCCAGCCGGTGCCAGTAGTTCCGGGGTTTGATCTGGCAGTCCGACAGTGCCGAGGGTGACAGTTGCAGGATGCCGCGGGCATTGGCCCCGGAATGAGCCCGGACCTGGCCTCCGCTCTCGATCAGGATTTGCCCGGCCAGGTAGCGCGGCAGAGCCTGTGGCAGGTCCAGCCGGTCCTGATCCATGCGGGTCCGATACACATACATCAAGGCGTCGTGCAGCGAGCCCGGCTGGTCACCGGAAGCGAACGAGAGATCGTCCCAGGCGCCCCAGATGCGGTCCGCGGGCAGAGTGCCGAGATATCGGGCCAGTGCTTCATCCAGGTTGACGTGGGGCTGGTTGCAGGCCAGTGCAAACGGGTAGCCGGTCTGGCCTGCTTCCCCCGGGAGCCAGGTGTCGGTGCGCTGGTTGTTGTGCAGGGAACGTCGGGTGTCGTTCAGGCGTGACTGGGTTTCTTCACGGTCTGCGCCGTCGGAAATCCAGGCCAGGAACTGGCCCCGCATGTCGAACAGGATATGGCGATCAATGTCGCTGCAGTAGCCGGATTCCCGGAGTACCCAGCCGCGAATGGTCAGGATGTTGCTGTAAACACCCTGGCTGGCCCAGTAGGGAGTATCCCGCACCACCCGGGTCCAGTCGGCCGGGGCCGTTGGTGGGTCTGCTTCGGCGCTGGCTTGATTCAAGGCAATGCACGCCAGGATGAAAAATAGGCAGAGCTGTCGTAAGCTCATGAGTCTCCAGTTCATACACGTAACATCCGTGACCTTCCCGATAACACAATAACAAACGGAACCGATAATGAAGCAATCAGAATATCTGAGGTACGACGCCACGGCATTGGCCGATCTGATCCGGCGTGGCGACGTTACCTCACGAGAAATCTGCGAGGCTGCCACGGAGCGGGCCACCCGTGTAAACGGTACCCTGAATGCCATCTGTTACCCACAGTTTTCCGAAGCACCCGCCCAGGACTTTCCGAAACAGGCACCCTTTGCCGGCGTTCCCCTGCTGCTCAAGGACCTGGCTCAGGAACAGGCCGGTCACCCCTGTACCTATGGCAGTCGGGGCTTCACCCGAAACGTGGCGACCCAGGATTCCGAGTTTGTCCGACGTGCCCGCGATGGTGGTCTGGTGTTTCTGGGTCGGACGGCAACGCCCGAGTTCGGCCTGAAAGCGGTCACGGAATCCGAACTCTGGGGCGCGTCCCGGAACCCCTGGAATACCGACCTCACGCCCGGGGGGTCCAGTGGCGGCTCCGGGGCGGCTGTGGCGGCCGGTATTGTCCCCATGGCCGGGGCCAATGATGGTGGCGGATCCATTCGGATCCCGGCCGCCTACAACGGCCTGTTCGGCCTGAAGCCCTCGCGCGGGCGCATCTCCAGCGGCCCACTGGTTGGTGAGGCCTGGACCGGCGCCTCCACCGACCACGTGGTCAGCCGGACCGTGCGGGACAGCGCGGCCATGCTGGATATCCTCAGTGGCCCGGCCGCCGGCGATCCGTTCGCCATTCCCGCGCCGCCGGCGCCTTTTTCCCAGTTGAGCCAGCAGTCGCCGGGTACCCTGAAAATCGGTGTGTTCACCTCCTCGCCCTACGATACCGAGGTTGCGCCAGACTGTGTTGCCGCGGTCGAGGCGACGGCCCGGGTGCTGGAAAACCTGGGCCACAAGGTGGAATACGCCCGGCCTGAATTTGACGGTATGGCGCTGGCCCGTTGTTACCTGGGGCTGTATTTCGGTGAAGTATCGGCGTTGATGGCGCAGGCCCGGGAACGCTTCGGGGCCCGGAACGAAGACTTCGAGCTGGATACCCGGCTGATCGGAATGCTGGGCAATTCCATGCCCCTGTCCGATTACGTTCGGCGCCGGCAGCAGTGGAACGACTTTGCCCGCGCTCTCGGCGCGTTTTTTGGCAGCTACGATCTGTATCTGTGCCCCACCACCGGCCAGCTTCCGGCTCGCATCGGGGAGCTGGAGACACCGGCCCACCTGAAGATTGTCGCGAGACTGATGCTGGCGCTGAAGGCGGGCAAGCTGGTGCACCGCACCGGCCAGGTCGATCAGATGGTTCTGGAGAGCCTCGCCCGCACCCCCTTCACCCAGCTTGCCAACCTGACCGGTACGCCGGCGATGTCGGTCCCCATGCACTGGACCGCGTCAGGCCTGCCCGTCGGCGTCCAGTTCGGAGGGCGTCATGGAGACGAGGTACGCCTGTTACAGCTGGCGGCCCAGCTGGAGGAGGCAAGCCCCTGGTTTGGCCAGTATGAACGCCTTGAGAACGCCTTCGACAGTTAGGGGTTGTGATCCGCTTGCCAAAACTCCACGTTTATCTTTGTATGCGGAACAGGCTATGCTGTTTATCAGGAAGACCCTTTTCTTCCTGATAGACCCTGATGGCATCGAGGAGGCGAGCGTATTATGAACCAACCGATGGCAATCGATGATCTGGTATCAGTAGCACAGGCCGAAGCCATGGGGGAGCTGGATGCCCCGATGATGGCAATCGTCCTGTCCAGCGAACAAAGCTACGACTTGCCCATTAATTCCCTTGAAACCGATGCCGACAAGGCCCGCTGGGGGTTGATCCTCCGTGCAGCCCGCGAGCATGTGGAAGCGGATGCGGTGGCGGTGCTGTACCCGGCCTGGACCACCATTCGTCAGAAGAAACCCGAACCGGAGGCGGAACAACTTACTGAGGATCCTGTCGAGCAGTCCGACGATGGCGATAACAGCCCGATCGACACCCTGTTCGTCCAGTTGCACACCCGTGATCACGTGTACTGGCGGGGCTTCGAGCAGATCCGGGATCCAAAGCATCAGCGCATCATCGGCTTCCGCCGGATCAAGGCGTTGTCGACCGACTACAAGCGCGACGAGGCACCTTCCGTCACTGCCTGGCTCAGCACGCTGTTCGAACCGTTACCGGATGAGGGTGAGGAAACTGCCGTCGACCGGGAACTGGCCGATCTGCTGGAAGAGCCGGAGGTAACTGCGGCGCTCTACCCGCGTCAGATGCGCGCCCTGCACTGATCTGCCCACAGCCGCCGGGGCCGAGGGCGCCGGCGGCACTGAACACCTCCCTTCCGGCCTCAGATCGAGGCCGCCCGTTCTATTACCCAGAGCAGACTGATACCGCCCACGCCGGCCAGCACGGCGGGAACCAGCGCCCGCTGGTAAAGCCGGAAACGCGCCAGCAGGTAGAGCACCGGGAAACCGAGTACGAGTAAGCCCAGTTGTCCCACTTCGACCCCCAGGTTAAAGCCAGCCAGGGCAACGGCCAGATTGGCCTCGCCGCCGGTCAGATCTCCCAGGACACTGGCAAACCCAAAGCCGTGAACCAGCCCGAAGGCAAAGGCCAGCCGCCAGGTTTTCCGGCCAAAGACCGGCCAGACCACATTCAATGCCGCCAATGCGATGGAAAGCGCGATCACGGTCTCGACCCAGGCAACGGGGAGCCGGACGATTCCCAGCGCAGCCAGTGCCAGGGTGACGGAGTGGGCCAGGGTAAACGCGGTGACTATGCCGGCAAGCTGAATCAGTCGCGGCCGCAGGCCGGGCGGTCCGGTGCTGCCCGGTGATGCGGACATCAGGCTCGCGGGCAACACCAGGACCAGCAGAAACAGGATGTGGTCCAACCCGATCAGCAGGTGAATCACCCCTTCGTAGAGAAAGGTCGTGAAGATGCCCCACGCCCCCGGCGCGGTCCCGGGAAGGAGGTTGACGGTACGCTCCGCCGGTGACAGCACCGCCAGGGTATGTCGATCGGCCGAGTCGATGCGGACCAGGCCACGATGCAGGCTGTCGCGATCGAACAGCAGGGTGTAACTCAAGGTCTGGGGCGCCTCGCCGTTCGGGCAGCCCAGTCGGTAGCGGGCGGCAGAATAATGCCCATCGCTGTGAGTGCTGATGCCCCAGTCCGTTCCGGTCAGGGAGCAGGAGCCGGAGGCGCTGACAACCGTGACGGCTTCTTCCAGGGTTCGGGTGATAACGGCGCGCTGGGCGCGGACCTCCCGACCGGATAGTTGCTGATCGCCGTTCCGATCCAGCGGCATGAGCAGGGCGAGGTCGCGCAGGGCAACATCAATCCTCAGCTCCGACTGGCCGGTGTCGACGTACAGGAAGCTGTCGCTGGCCTTGTGTGCCAGCGCGGGAGTGGCGAGGGGAAACATCAGTAGCACGGCCGCGATCAGCCGCATGCAGGGGGCTGATCGGCTCATGGTAGCTCCGGATATCGGGCATCGGATTGGCCGGTTTGCTCCAGCCAGTTTCGCAGCGTCCTGACCGCCGCCTGGTCATCAGCGGCGATGGCCGCCCGGAGTGCCAGTGCCGTATCGAGGGGTTCGCGCTGGGTCTCCCAGTTCGCCATGGCGTGGCGCAGCGCAATATCAGGCCGTTCCTCGATGGCCAGCTGGAAGCGGGCAAAGTCCCGCTTGTGCAGCAGGGCCCCGCGCCACTGTGCTTCCTCGAAACGCTCCCGAATCCGGTTGGCCAGCCCGTCCTGGTCTGGATGCCTGGTTCGGCGCATGGCAATCACCCGCAGGACTGCGAGCGCGTCGACCTGCTCGTATCCCAGGGTCAGCGCCATGACCGACTGGACCTGCCCGTTTCTCAGGTACCAATCTGCCAGCTGGGTAAGGGTATACAGATCCGTCGGGCTACTGGCGAGAACGGCCTGCCAGTGCGCCTCGGCGGAAGCCAGTCCCAGTTGTGCTGCGATATCCCCCAGGGTGCCCCTGGCCCAGAGGTAGCCCGCGGATCCGGTGTTACCAGCGGCGGCCAGTTGGTTCGCGAGACGGTCGTAGGCGGCCCGTGGCGCACCGGATCGGGCGTCCACCTGGGCCAGGCAACTGGCGGCAATCAGGCCAGGGAATTCCGTGGACAACCGCTGGCAATGGGTACGGGCCTGGTGGTAGCGACCCTGGACAGTTTCGAGGTTGGCCAGGGTCAGGCGGGCCTGAATGCGTTGCCGGCGATCGGCACTCCGGTTGAGCACCTCCGCCAGATCCTGCCGAGCCTCGTCGAAACGGTGGAGGCTCTGCGCCAGGGTAGCCCTGAGAACGCGCAGGCGGTCGGTCATGGCGTCGTCCGGCCACTGCTGGAAGCGTCTTTCGGCATAGCCCAGAAATCTCGGGTCGCCGCTTCCCCGCGCCTGGTCGATCAGGGCCTGGACCTCCTCCGCCATGGCCGCCGCGCTCGGCGGTAGCCGGGTGCTCCGGGGTACCGCATCAGGCAGGCGGGCGAGGATCGCTTCGTCTGCGAAATTGGTTTGGATCGGGGCCGGCGCCGTGGCGACCGGAAGCGGCCAGGCCATCAGGCTCACAAGACCGATCCAGAACGAAAAAGCCCTGCCCCGAAGGGCAGGGAAAAACAACGCCGGAGACAGGCCAGTGTGGATCCGGCGAAGCGATGCATTACCGCAGCAGGTCATCGTAGGCCTGAGGGTTGTTCTGGTCGTTGAAGCTGAAGTTGATTCGGTCAAGGCTCTCGGGAGCCCCGGTATTAGATGTGGCCTTGACCTGCGCCTTCACGAACGTGGTGAAATCAAGGGTCAGGTTGGGGCCTTGGCCGGAGTTGCCGGAGTCACTGAAACAGCCTGACAGGGCAACAGCCATGGTGACCGCCAATCCGATTTTCACGATGGAAAACATACGCGCTCCCTCCTACAGGCCGTTCGGTGAACCCGGGGTCGGGGTCGCCAGGTACGGGAAGGTGGTTCTCAGCTCCGCGGGATCCAGCTGGACACCATCGGTGAACGGAACGTCCTTGTTTGGTGCATCGTCGGTGAGCGCGCCCATTGCGACACGAAGCGCCGCATCGACAACATCATCGACCGGGCGCCTGCCATTGGGGAAACCGGCGTTGTCTCCGCCGAGTACACCAAGGTCATTCTGGGAGCCCGCCGGTGTCGCCGGGACGGATGGATTGAGTCGCAGCATTTCCGAGGCGGTCACGCCCACCGGCATGTTCACGCCTGGCACGCCCGTCAGGAAGGCGGTGACGAGATCGGTCCGCGGGAAGTTGTTCGGCGCGACCGCACCGGCATCCCCGAAGAGAATTTCCAGGAGTTCCGGCAGTGTCGGATGCGTTACGTAGGTCGCGAACTGGCCGTCGTCCTTGGGCTCACTGGCGTTAAACTGATCCTTGTCTTTCAGGCCGATCACCACCTCGTTGACCAGCGGCATACCGAGACGGGACACCTGGGTGTAGGCACCGCCTTCCACGGTGGCACCCTTGCCATTCGCAGAGGGGCCCGGGTTGATGATCTGCGCCTGGCGAACACTTGCGGTCGTCCATGCGCCGATAACCGGCTGGCTGTTTGTGTTGGTGGCGGTGCCGGTCAGGCACTCGGTGGGGATTTCCAGGGCAAACGACGTCACGTTCTTGTTGGCCAGATCGCCAGGTCCTTCCGCATTGCGCATGCCCAGCGGGTTGGTGTTGACCAGGTCGAAGATCTCGCCGAGGTTGACCGCGAACGCTTCTTTTCGTTGGCCGACAAACACACGGCCGTCTGTGCTGCAGCCCGGAATGGTCATGCCGAAGATATGCTGGTCGGCGTAGCTGGCGTAGTCCGCAAAGGATTTGCCGCCGATGTTATCCAGGGGCTTGCTGAAAGTTTCGGTTCCGTTGGTGACGTTGGTCGAGGCATAGGAAAGCCCGTTCCGGCGGTCGCCACGGATCACCGTCACGGTGTACTGCTGCTGCAACTGGACGTTGCCGTCGGCAGAGGCGTCGCCGATGTTCTTCAACGGCACGGAGACCATTTCCTGGCTGCCTTCGTCGCCCACGGGCAGTTGGATATCGTTCAACTGGTCCCGGAGGTTGAACTGGAAGGTGATGTCTTCCCGGGCGTCGCCATCATTGTCGACGTGGATCTCGTAGACCGCGTCTTCATCCAGATCAAAGTAGTTCGGGCCACCGTAGGCGTCCTGCAGGGGCAAATAATTGGCAATCAGGGTCACATAATCCGCGCGCCCGGATTCGTAGCTGCGAAACATGTAAAAATCGGTGCCATCAACTTTCGGGATTTCGGTGATGAAGGGTGCTTCCCGGTGGCTGGACGCGTGGCCGCTCGTGGCACTCAGGCAAAACCCGGCAACGGCGATTGCCAGGCCGGAGCGTTTCAGAATCGTTTTCATTCCTTTTTCCTCTTTTTGTGCGGTTGGTTCACAGGAGGAAACGGGAGCCTTCGGAAGAAAGATGCAGGACCGAACAAAAATAATCTTTTGGGCAGGTTTCGCATCCCTATGCCTACTTTGAGCGTACTGGAACCAGAGCCAATAATAAGCGGAGATGTTATGAATCCAGGCCAGACTGATCAGGAGGACCTGATGCGCTTGCTGTTCTCGGTGGCGCACCAGGACCGGAAGGCCTTTGCGCGGCTGTATGAAGCCATCGCATCGCGGATGTTCGGGTTGTGCATGAAACTGGCAGGCCAGCGGGAGCTGGCGGAGGAAGCTCTGCAGGAGGCTTTTATCCAGATCTGGCACCACGCCGGTGAATACCATGAAGGGCGTGGAACGCCGATGGGCTGGATGATGACCATTGCCCGTTACCGGACCCTGGATCTGATCCGGTCCCGGAAAGTCAGGCAGACCGCTGGTGATGATCACCTTGAACACGTGGAAGACCAGCGAGCCGGCCCCCTGGACGATTCCCTGCGCAACGCCGGCTCGGCCCAACTGACGGGCTGTCTGGAAGAGCTTACGGACGTACAGCGGGACAGCATCCTGCTGTCATACTATCGCGGGTTCACCCACGAGGAACTGGCTCAGGCCCTGAGTTCGCCGATCGGTACGGTGAAAAGCTGGATCCGGCGCGGTTTGCTGGCGTTGAAGAGGTGCCTGGAACAATGAAAAAGACACCGGAACGTATCGAAAGCCTGGCCGCCGAGTATGTGCTGGGTTCATTGAGGGGCCAGGCCCGGGTCAGGTTCGAGCGCTGGATGATGGAGTCGGCCCGGGTTCGCCAGGAGGTCTGGTTCTGGGAGGAGAAGCTGGGCCAGCTTTCCTCAGAAGTGCCGCCGGTAACTCCACCCCGGTCCGCCTGGAAATCCATCGAACGTCGGCTCTGGCCGCAGACGGCCCGGGTCAAGGCCCGCTCCGGCATCGGCTTGCGCTGGATTTGGCCGGGGTGGAGCCTGGCGGCAACGGCGGCTGCCGTCGTGCTGGCAGTGTTGCTGGTCCAGCAGCCAACGCCAACGCCGCAGTTATCCGGCGCGATTGTGCAGGCCGATATCAGTGACCCGCTCTGGCTGGTCAGCGAGTCCGGGCAGAACAATTTGCTGAAATTGCGATCGGTCGCCGCGAGCGCCGCCGATGCCGGCAAGGACTATGAGCTCTGGATCGTGCCTGAAGACGGGCAGCCGCTGTCGCTCGGGGTGATTCCCGCCGGTGGCGTGCATCAGGTGACCCTGACCGATGAGGCCCGGACGGCATTGTCGCAGAGTCGAACCCTGGCGATCAGCCTTGAGCCCCTGGGCGGATCACCGACCGGCGCGCCCACGGGCCCGATTCTGCACGTGACCAAACTCTACGAGCTTTAATACAGGCTCATCTGGCGGCGATCAGCGCCAGGCACAGCTGGGCGTTCTGGATGAAGTGACCGAACGCCGACAGCTGTTGCTCGGAAGGGGTGTAACCGCCGCCGGCATTGTCGGCGTAGAACAGGCCCACCAGACGGCCGTTGGCCCGGAGTGGGCCCACCAGCGCCGGCACCCGGCCAAGCCAGCGGTCGTAACCGGTCTGGCCGGCATCGGCGTCAGGACGGTAGATAAAACAGCCGGCGTCCGGCACCAGCTTACCCAGCGGGCCAGAGCCCTCCCTTGGGACGGTGAGCTGGTCACGCCAGTCATCGGTTCCCCGGCCGCTCAGTTTCCGGGGCACCAGTTCCCGGCCAGTGCGATCGCCCATTAACAGTGCGACCCGCTGCATGCCGATGGCCCGGTGAATGCCTTCGATCACCAGCTGGCAGACTTCATTGATGTCCGGCTTTTCGGCCAGACTCTCGGTCAGGTCGCGCAGAATTTGAAGCTGCAGTTCCGGATCCATCTCGGGTGCCTTCGCCGCCGCCTTGTCGCCATCCTGCTGGTTGCCGGGCATCAGGGCAGTGATTTGCGGAATGCCGAGGGAGACAGCCACGCGGGCAGCCTCGGTGGCATTGACCTTGACCTGGTCACGAACCGTCGCCGGATTTTCGCCGATATCCTTGCCCAGCTGTTCCAGCACCTTGTCCATTTCGGCGCCGCGCCAGCCCTGCTCCGACAATCGCGCCATCTCCACCGAATGCCGTACCAGGCTGGCATTGGGGGAATTGGCCTGCCCGGGCGCTACCACGTCCTTGATGAACGGTCCCAGCGACCAGGCCTCCACCAGGCCCCGGGTAATCTCGGTAAAGGTGGTGTGCAGCACGGTCTTCTGGGCTTCCACCGGTGGTTCTTCCAGGCGCAACCGCTGTTCCAGTTCGGTGGCCTGTTCGGTCTCGCAGGACCAGAACGCGAGTTCCCCGATGTTCATCAGCAGGGCGCCAATAAAGACTTCCTCCAGCGCGGTTTCATTCCGTTTCGGCATCAGGCAGCGGGCCTGGACAGCGGCATGGATGGCTCGGGCCAGGCACCGCAACAGGTGGGGCCGGTCATTGAGTTGAAGCAGAGCGTCGACAATCAGCGAGGAAATGGCCATGGATTTCACGGCATCGAAGCCAATCAGGGTGATGGCCCGGCTGACGGTGCTGACCTGGGTGCGGGTCTGGTTGTAGAACACTGTGTTGGACAGCCGCAGCACCTGGGAGGTGAGCTGGGCATCGTTGAGAATCACGTAGGCCAGCTCGTTGACGGTGCTGTTGCGGCTGTCGGTCAGCTCGTTGATGCGCCGGAGGGTGTTGGCCAGTACCGGCAGCTCCACTTTGCTCAGGTAGGTGACCCAGGCCCGGGTCGAGGTCATCCGTGAGGGCATCGTATCGGTTTGGTTGGTCACTTGGGTGGTCTCAGGGCAGAGCGCTTCAGGGAACACGGAGGTTATTGTTTGGTCTCCAGTTTAGTTCACCGCCCGATGCGGTGTCAGGTAACCGTTTGTGTAAGGGCATTTACCCACGGGTATCGGTGCCTGCGGATTCGGGTTTGGCGAGTGAATGGGCTATAATCGCCGGTTTTAACGCTGCACCCACAAGGCGCTACCGTGATTGTATTTGACCAGGTACAGAAGTCGTATCAGGTAGGCGGCCGGGCGATCCCCGCGCTGCATCCCACCGATATGACCATTGAAACCGGCGAGGTGTTTGGCATCGTCGGTCACTCCGGCGCAGGTAAATCCACGCTGGTGCGTCTGATCAACCTGCTGGAACCGCCCACCGATGGCCGGATTCTGATCGACGACGAAAACATTACCCATTATAACGCCGCCGAGTTGCGGGCCTTCCGGCGCAAGGTCGGGATGATCTTCCAGCACTTCAATCTGCTGTCGTCCAAGACCGTCGCGGACAACATCGCCTTTCCCATGAAACTGGCCGGCATCTACTCGAAATCCGAGATCCGTGACCGGGTAGAGGAGCTGCTCGCCCGGGTGAGCCTGACTGACCATGCCAACAAGTACCCGTCCCAGCTGTCCGGCGGGCAGAAGCAGCGGGTCGGGATTGCCCGAGCCCTGGCCTGCCGGCCGACCATTCTGCTGTGCGACGAGGCCACCAGTGCTCTTGACCCGCAAACCACCCAGTCCGTGCTGAAACTGCTGGCGGACATCAACCGTGAGCTGGGCCTGACCATTGTTCTGATTACCCATGAAATGGATGTGGTGCGCCGGGTATGCGACCGGGTAGCGGTGATGGACGCCGGTCGTGTGGTGGAAATGGGGCCGGTCAGTGAGGTGTTTCTGCATCCGCAGCATCCGACCACCCGGGATTTCGTGTTCGAAAGCGAAAGCATCGACAGTGAGGAGCTTCAGGAAGATCTGCAGAAGGCCGATGGCCGTATCATGCGCCTCACCTTCAAGGGTGATGCTACCTACAAGCCGCTGCTGGGCAGCGTGGCCCGGGAGTCCGGCGTGGATTTCAGTATCCTGTCCGGCCGGATCGATCACATCAAGGATACGCCCTACGGGCAGCTGACTCTGTCGCTGGTCGGTGGCGATCTGGAGGTCGCCATGAACGCCCTTAAGGCCGCCGACGTTCACGTGGAGGTGCTGCGCTGATGGACGCCCTGATGGATGGTTTACTGAGCAACGTTGACTGGTCGGAAATCGGCTGGGCCAGCTGGGACACCCTGGTCATGGTGGGCATGTCCCTGCTGTTCAGTGTGTTGATCGGCCTGCCCGTCGGTGTGTTGCTGTTTCTTTTCGGCAAGCGCCAGTTGCTGGAGCAGCCGGTAGCCTATGCCGTGTTGTCGTTTGTGGTGAACGTGCTGCGGTCGGTGCCCTTTATCATCCTGCTGATTGTGATGATTCCGTTCACGGTGATGCTGATCGGCACCTCCCTCGGCGTTGCCGGCGCGATTCCACCGCTGGTGGCGGGCGGCGCGCCGTTCTTTGCCCGGCTGGTGGAAACCTCGCTGCGTGAGGTGGATCGCGGCATCATCGAAGCGACCCAGGCCATGGGCGCGAGCGTCAAGCAGATCATCTTCGGCGCGCTGCTGCCAGAGGCCCTCCCGGGCATCATTGCCGGTATTACCGTTACCGCAATCACCCTGGTTTCCTACGCCGCCATGTCCGGTGTGATCGGCGGTGGCGGTCTGGGTGACCTGGCGATCCGCTTCGGATATCAACGATTCCAGACCGATGTCATGGTCATTACCGTGGCCTTGCTGGTGATTTTCGTTCAGGTGCTGCAGATGGCCGGTGACCGTCTGGTGCTCTATTTCAGCCGTAAATAATTCAAACAGGAGAACGTAGAATGAATCTCAAGAAATCCCTGGTGGCGCTGGCTGCCGCTGTAACTGTTTCTGCCGCCGCCTCCGCCGAGGAGCTCTCGGTAGCGGCGACGCCGGTTCCCCACGCGGAAATCCTGGAATTTGTGAAGCCGACCCTGGCGGAACAGGGTGTGGAACTGGATGTGAAGGTATTCACCGACTACATCCAGCCCAACATCCAGGTGGACCAGAAACGGATGGACGCCAACTTCTTCCAGCACAAGCCCTATCTGGATGAGTTCAATGCCGGGCGTGGCACCAATCTGGTGACAGTAACCGGTGTTCACGTAGAACCGTTCGGCGCCTACTCCAGCAAGATCGATTCCCTGGAAGCACTGGAAGACGGTGCGGTTGTCGCCATTCCGAACGATCCCACCAATGGCGGACGTGCCCTGTTGCTGCTCCAGAAAGCCGGCCTGATCACGTTGAAGGATGCCAGCAAGATCACGGCAACGCCCCGTGACATTGCCGAGAACCCGAAGAATCTGGACTTCAAGGAACTGGAAGCGGCGACCCTGCCGCGGATCCTGAACCAGGTCGATGTTGCGCTGATCAACACCAACTATGCCCTTGAGGCCGGTCTGAATCCGACCGAGGACGCGCTGGTGATTGAAGGTTCCGATTCCCCGTACGTGAACATTCTGGTTGCCCGTCCCGATAACAAGGACAGCGAAGCCATGCAGAAGCTGGCTGCCGCCCTGACGTCCGATTCGGTCAGGGCGTTCATCAAGGAAAATTACGAGGGCGCTGTGGTTCCTGCGTTCTGAAGTGCGCCGGCCCACGGCCGGAACGACGGATAAAAAAGGCCGGGCAGCTTCGCTGCCCGGCCTTTTTATTTTGGGCCATCGGTGTGATGGAGTGCGGTGATCAGTCGCCACTCCAGTTGGCCTTGGGATCCGGTGTCATCCGCAGGTAGGACTTCACCGCCTTGTAGCCCTGCGGGAATCTCTGTTTGATTTCGTCTTCGTCCTGCAGGGACGGAACAATCACCACATCGCCGCCGCGCTCCCAGTTTCCGGGGGTGGCAACCTTGTGATCGTCGGTGAGTTGCAGGGAATCGACTACCCGCAAAACCTCATTGAAGTTGCGACCGGTGCTGGCCGGGTACGTGATGATCAGGCGCACCTTCTTGTTGGGATCAATCACAAACAGGGAGCGAACCGTCATGCTGCTGTCGGCATTGGGATGGATCATGTCGTACAGTTCGGACACCTTCCGGTCCTGGTCGGCAATGATCGGAAAGTTGACCGAGCAGCCCTGGGTTTCATTGATATCCTGGATCCACTCCTTGTGGGATTCGACCGGGTCCACGCTCAGGGCAATGGCCTTGACGTTGCGCTTGGCGAATTCGTCCTTGAGCTTGGCAGTCAGCCCCAGCTCGGTGGTGCACACCGGTGTGAAGTCGGCCGGGTGCGAGAACAGGATGCCCCAGCTATCGCCAAGCCAGTCGTAGAACGAGATTTTCCCTTCACTTGAATCCTGCTCGAAATCCGGTGCGGTATCTCCAAGACGTAAACTCATAAGCTACTCTCCTTTTGCTGCAAGCTTCGGCAGTTTTCGTTGACCGGCCGCGTATCCGCCGGAATGTTTACTCAGTCTATACAACAAACGTGGGTCGTGTAGGGCCGGAAAACAAGGCCCTAGACGTTGCCCACGGTTTTCTGCTGGTCAAAGTGCTCCCGGGTCAGCCTGAACACCACCGGGCTGAGCAACAGCAGCGCGATCAGGTTGGGCAGGGCCATCATGGCATTCAGGGTGTCCGCGACCAGCCAGACAAAGCCCAGTTTCAGGGTCGCGCCGACGGGTATGGCAGCGATCCAGGCGACCCGGTACGGGACAATGGCTTTTACCCCAAACAGGAACTCGATGCAGCGTTCACCATAGAAGGACCAGCCCAGAATTGTGGTGAACGCGAAGACCGCCAGGGCGATGGCCACCAGGTAGTTACCGACGCCTGGCAGGGCCTCGGCAAAGGCCATGGAGGTCAGCTCGGCGCCGGACACGCCGGCGGTCCAGGTGCCGGAGGTAATGATCACCAGCCCGGTGATGGTGCAGATGACAATGGTATCGATGAAGGTGCCCAGCATGGCCACCATGCCCTGGTTGATGGGGTTCTTGGTCTGGGCGGCCGCGTGGGCGATGGGGGCCGACCCGAGACCGGCTTCGTTGGAGAAAATACCGCGCGCCACACCAAATCGGATGGCGGCCCAGACGGCGGCGCCGGCAAAGCCGCCTTCGGCTGCGATGGGGCTGAAGGCGTGTTCAAATATCAGCCCCAGGGCCGCCGGGATGTCGGCGGCGTTGATGGCCAGCACCAGCAGCCCGGCGATCAGGTAGGACAGCGCCATCAGCGGCACCAGGGCACTGGCAACGTGCCCGATCCGGCGGATACCGCCGATCAGCACCGCGCCCACCAGAACCATCAGAATCAGACCGGTCACCCAGTGGGGTATGTCGAAGCTCGCTTCCATCACGTCGGCCACCGAGTTCGCCTGGACGGTATTGCCGATCCCGAAAGCCGCGATGGCCGCGAATACGGCAAACAGCACACCCAGCCAGGCCCATTTGGCGCCCAACCCGTTGCGGATATAGTACATCGGGCCACCGACGTGGGCGCCGCGCTCGTCCACCTCACGGAAACGCACGGCCAAGACGGCCTCCGAGTATTTGGTCGCCATCCCGACCAGGGCCGTCAGCCACATCCAGAACAGGGCGCCGGGACCGCCCAGGAATACAGCAGTGGCCACGCCGGCGATGTTACCGGTGCCCACCGTGGCTGAGAGGGCAGTCATCAATGCCTGAAACGGCGGTATCTCGCCCTCGGTTTCGGCACCGGCGGCTTTGCGGCCCTGCCACATCAGCCGGAAGCCGGCACCCAGTTTCAGGATGGGCATCAACTTCAGGCCGAGACTCAGAAACAGCCCGACCCCGAGGATGAGAACCAGCATGGGCGGACCCCACACCAGTGAATTGATTTGTCCGACGAGCGAGGATATGGCTTCCATGGGGATCTCCCGTAGTTAGCAATGGGTGCCCTTGTGGGGCTTAACCGAATGAGTTTAAGTGATAATTTTGATCTGTAAACGGTTGAGGACTTTTTCTGTTTTCCTTTCTGTGTTGCATTGCCTATGGTTATAGAAAGGGGCTCCATCTGGGAGCCACTGCAATCAGATTCAGCGGGAGGAGACCTGTCCATGCGCTCACTGAAAGTCTCTGATGTCATGTGGAATCACATTGAACCCGTTCGGTGTGGCACGCCGTTGACTCGAGTGGTGAAAACCCTTCTCCAGAACCATGTGACTGGGTTGCCCGTCGTCGACGATCAGCGGCACGTACTGGGCTTTGTGTCGGAACAGGATTGCATCCATTCCCTGTTGGTCAGCAGTTACCACTGTGAGGGGGATCCCATTGTTGACGACGTGATGTTCCGCGAGCCGGTCACGATCTCGCCGGAGATGGCCGTTGTGGATCTCGCCCAGAACCTCGGGGCCGGCAAGCCCAAAGTTTTCCCGGTTGTGGATCATGGCAAACTGATTGGTATTGTGACGCGTACGGCTATTCTGGCGGAACTGGCGCGGGCGGGTTGCGGAATCGAGCTGCCCAAGTTCGTCAGTGCTGACGACTGATACCAACTTTCTCCAAGCCGAGGATGCTATGGAACTCCTATCCACCAATCTCTGTTTCGACGGCGAGCACCGTCGTTACCGGCACCACTCAGCGACGCTGGAATGCGACATGGAATTTGCGGTGTTCCTGCCGCCGCGGGCGGTGGCTCGGGAAACGCGCAAAGTACCAGTGCTGTACTGGCTTTCAGGTCTGACCTGCACCGACCAGAACTTCATGCAGAAGGCCGGGGCCATGAAACGGGCGGCGGAGCTGGGCCTCGCCATCGTCTGCCCCGACACCAGCCCTCGCGGCCTCAATCTCCCCGGAGAGGATGACGAATACGACTTCGGCACCGGCGCCGGGTTTTACATCAACGCCACGCAACAACCCTGGGCGCCCCATTACCGGATGTACGATTACGTGGTCAAGGAACTGCCACAGCTGGTTGAGAACGAGCTGCCGGTGACTGACCAGCGATCCGTCAGCGGCCACTCCATGGGCGGGCATGGTGCCTTGATTGCGGCCCTGAAAAACCCGGGTCGCTACGCCTCGGTCTCAGCCTTCGCGCCGATAGCCAATCCAACCGAGTGCCCCTGGGGCAGGAAAGCGTTTTCGGGGTACCTTGGGGAGGATGTGAAAGCCTGGGAGGAGTGGGACGCCACCCTGCTGATTCCAACGGCGCGGGAACGGTTACCGCTGCTGATTGACCAGGGAACCGCGGATGACTTTCTGGACACCCAGCTCAACCCGGATGCCCTCGCGGAGGCCTGCGAGACCTTCCATCATCACATCAATCTCCGTATGCATCGCGGCTACGACCACAGCTATTTCTTCATCGCCTCGTTTATCGACGATCATCTCGTCTACCACGCCGAGGCTCTGGGGCTTCGCTGATCAGGGGGCGGCGCGGATTCAGGTCCGGAAGCCCCAGATTCGACTGAAATCCATCGAGGGCATGATTTCGGGCTCTTCGAGAGCCCGAATATTGAACTCCAGAAGGCTGGTGTCCCGTTCAAAGGTGCCATTGTAGCGATTGCCACGGGGGCCGAAGATGGCCTGCACGAACGGGCCGCGGGCGCGGAGCGGTCGGCTGGTAACCACTCCCACTTCATTGTTGTCGAGCCTCACCAGGATGCCGGGCGGATAGTCCCCCAATACCTGAAGCAGCGCCCTGGGAATGGCTGGGCGGAACTTGCCGTCGCCGAGCGTGGCGATGAGCCGGCGGGCGTCCGCCACGTTCATACGGGCGCGATAGGCCCGTTTGGTAATCATGGCCACGTAACGCTCGGACAGTGCCAGAATTTCCGCTTCCGGGCGTATGTCGCTGCCGCTCAATCCCTGCGGATAGCCGGAGCCATCCGCCTGTTCGTGATGCTGGGCAATAATGGTATTCATCAGCTTGTTATTGATGCCGGCAGCCTGGAGGGCCTGGATGCTGCGTTGCGGATGTTTCTGAATCACGTTGCGTTGATCGTCGGTCAACAACTTGTTGGAGGCATTCAGTTGATCGGCAACCGGCACCAGCGCGAGGTTGGCGGTAAGAGCAGCGGCGGTGAGCACGCTGATGCGTTTTTCCTCCAGTCCGAACTGGCGCGCGACGAACTGGCTGAGGATGGCATAGAACAGCGTTTGTTCGAGGATGTTCGGGCCGATGGAATAGAGGTGAACCAGTGCAAGGCTGGCATCGGGCGCCTCGGAGCAGGTCCGTTCAATCATCCGCGAAAGTCCCATCAGCTGCTTCTGGGCTGAGGGATCGCCTTCTGTTATGGCGTTGAGCGTGGTTTCCAGCGCATGAAGCAGGTCGGGATAATCGGCAAACGGATTTCGTTCGCGAGCATCCTCGAAGATCTCCTCGTGGGGACGTTCGATCTTCCTCGGCTCGAACCGGCCTCGCTCGAACAGTTGTTCCAGCTGGGAATTGGTCTGAATCACGTAGCCCTGGCGCAGCAATACGTTGCCGTCGGCGTCGTAGACGTTCCACGGCAGGGGGCGGCCCAGCTCAAGAGCGCCGGGTGCGATTCGGACAAGATTGCGCAAGATCGAGTGTCCTGTTGACAGAGTTAACAGTGTACGAGTGTACCCCCGAACGGGCTTCGGCCTCTATATCTCCTTGATGCAGGAGGCTTCTTTTGCCCGATTTGCCAGTGCAAAGGGCGGCAGCGGGTTTAAGGACTGAGCAGTGGTTCACGTTTTGTGACGGTGCGTCACCGATTTGTAAAATCTCGTGCTGGCATAGGGAACCTTCCCGAGCCTTGAGCTAAGCTACCGAGCTAAACAACCCTATCATCGGTTCTCATACCTGATGTTTTACCGCCTCAAGACGGATTTCCGCCTCTCGATTATCACGCTGCTCGGTGCCAGTGCCATTCTGGGCATAACACCGTTTGCGGTATTTCGATTCGTGCAGGGCAATCTTCTGGCCGCGCTGGTCGACGTCACTATCCTGGCGGGGATTATCGTCAGCGTAACCTACGCCTGGCTGACCGGCCGAACTGAACGCAGTGGGCTGTTCCTGGCGGTGATGACCTCCTCCAGTGCTGTGGTGGTGGGGGCAGTAACCGGCGAGCCGGGTCTGTTCTGGGTATTTCCCTGTCTGGTCACCAGTTTCTTTCTGGCGCGTCCGCGTCTGGCCATCATCATCAACATCGGCGCCATCCTTGCCCTGATGGTCCAGGTCGATATCTTCCGGTCGGCGGTTCAGATGTGGTCGTTCGCGGCGGGCGCGGTGGTCGTCAGTGCCTGTGCCTACGTTTTTGCCCACCGGAATGAAAGCCAGCGTGAACGACTGGAGCACCTGGCCACCATTGACCCGCTGACCGGTGTCCGCAACCGGCGTTCCATGGATCAGGAACTGGCTCTCGCGGTCGCCAGTGCCGACCGCACTGGCCTGCCCTACGCGGTGGCCCTGCTGGATCTCGATCACTTCAAGAAAATCAACGACGAGTACGGTCACAGCGTCGGTGATGAAGTGCTTGTGGATATGGTCGCCCTGACCCGGCAGAACACCCGGCGAACGGATCACCTGTTTCGCTACGGCGGTGAAGAGTTCGTGCTGTTGTTACCGGGTACCCATGGCGCCGGGCTGAAAACGGCATTGAACAATCTGCAACAGATTCTCCGGAAACACCTCAAACACCCCGGCGGCCCGGTCACCGCGTCGTTCGGTGTCGCCCAGCTCGCGCACGGAGAGAGTGTCGATAGTTGGCTGGCCCGCGCCGACGCCGCCCTGTACCAGGCAAAAGCCTCCGGTCGCGATTGCATCATTTATGCGGATCCGGACCCGGAGCAAAGCGAAACAGCCTCCAGCCAAGAAGAATGCTCGCTGACGTAAGCCCTCCGGTCAGCCCCACCCAGAAGCCGGCAGCTCCCATTGCTGGCCGGATCACGTCGGTAAAGGTGAGCAGATAGCCCAGCGGCAGCCCCAGGCCCCAGAACGAAAACAGCATGATGAACATGGGGGTCCGGGTGTCCTTGTAACCCCGCAGGGCACTGATGCAGGTCACCTGGATTACGTCCGCAATCTGGAACAGGGCAGCAAACAGGAGCAGCCGGATGGTGACCTGTTGCACCTCGACTTCGCTGGTGTATAGCGCCGCGATGCCCTCGGTAAATACCCAGAGCAGCACGGCGAAGACCAGTGCGGTGGCTGCCGCCAGGATCAAAGAGCTGCGGGAAATCAGCCGGGCGGTGTCGGGTGTGCCGGCGCCCATGAGAAAACTCACTCGCAAGGTCAGCGCCATGCCAATGCTCAGGGGCAGCATGAACAGCAGCGACACCACGTTCAGGGCGATCTGGTGGCCGGCGACGACGACCGGTCCCAGAGGTGCCAGAAACAGGGCAATGACCGAAAACATGCTGGCTTCGACAAAAATCGTGAAGCCGATGGGCACACCGAGCTTCAGGATATAGACCAGGCCGGCCAGCTCCGGTTTTACCCAATCGGCGAGCAGGTGGAACCGGCGATAGGCGGCGCTGCGATTGAGGTACACCAGCAGTGCAACGGCGGCGACGCCGTTGGACAGGGAGGTGGCCCAGCCGCAGCCAATGCCGCCCATTGCCGGTAGCCCCAGCTTGCCGTAGATGAAAATGTAGTTGAGCGGCAGGTTGATCAGGGTGCTCAGGACGGAGAAGGCCATGATCACCCGGGTATGGCCAAGTCCGTCGGTCAGCCCCCGCAGGGCGGTCATCATCAGCATGGCGGGCACGCCCCAGGCAAAGGCATCCAGGTAGCCCTGGGTAATGCCGGCGGTGTGGACTTCCAGGTTCAGCAGGGCCAGCACCGGGTGCACGTGGGTCAGCAAGAGGATCATTACCACCGACCCGGCGGCCGCCAGGTACAACCCCTGCCAGGTGGCCGGCATGATCCGGTCCAGCGTTCGGGCGCCGTTGTAGCCGGAGATGATCGGCTGCAGGGCTCCGAGCAGCCCCATGAAGAACAGGAACAGTGGCATCCACAGGCTGCTGCCAATGCCCACGGCCGCCAGGTCCTCGGCGCTGGCATGGCCGGCCATAACAGTATCGATCACGCCGTTGGCCATCTGCGCAACCTGGGCAATCAGGATGGGGCCGCCGAGCATCGCCAGGGTTCGCCATTCGCCCAGGGTCTGGTGCACCAGCGGCTGGCGGGGTTCCGGTAGGGGCTGGTGGGTTTCGTCCATAGCGTGGCAGGTCCGGGTGTCCGTTCATGATATTGGCGTTCCCTGCCACGAGCAGGCAGGGTAGGCATGGTAACCCATTCGTGCCGGGTGCGGGCATCGGGGTTTCTGCGTCTGGCCCTGTCCCCGCCTGAAAATTCCGCGCAAAACGGGTAAAGTACGCGCCTCGGTTTTCAAGGGTGGCTGTCACGATGGGATTACTGGTTTTTGTTACGGTTCTGTGGGCATTCTCGTTCAGCCTGATCGGCGAGTTTCTGGCCGGCCAGGTGGACAGTGATTTCGCGGTACTCAGCCGGGTCCTGCTGGGTGCCCTGGTGTTCCTGCCATTTACCCGTTGGCGGGGTGTACCCTCCGGCATGAAACTGGGCATCCTGGTGACCGGCATGCTGCAGTTCGGAATCACCTACCTCTGCCTGTACCGGTCGTTCGGTTATCTGACGGTGCCGGAAGTCCTGCTGTTTACCATCTTCACACCGCTTTACGTGACGCTGATCGATGATGCCCTGTTCCGGCGCTTTTCACCGGTCGCACTGGTGGCCGCGGGCATCGCGACCCTGGGCGCGGGCATCATTCGTTACGACGGGCTCAGCGAGGATTTCATCACCGGTTTCCTGTTGTTGCAGGTCGCGAACTTCACCTTTGCTGCCGGTCAGGTGGGGTACAAGCACATCATGCGGCACTATCCCCTGGAGCTGCCCGCGTTCCGCACCTTTGGCTATTTCTTTATCGGTGCGTTGCTCATTGCGCTGCCGTCGTTCCTGATTTTCGGCAATGCCGAGCGCCTGCCGTCCACCTCCCTGCAATGGGGCATTCTGGCCTGGCTGGGCCTGGCCGCTTCGGGGCTTGGCCTGTTCCTGTGGAACCGGGGTGCCTGCTATGTGGACGCCGGTACCCTGGCGATCATGAACAACGCGCTGGTGCCCGCCGGTTTGCTCGTCAACCTGCTGATCTGGAACCGGGATGCCGATCTGATGCGCCTGGCCATCGGAGGCGGCGTGATCGCCTTTTCGCTGTGGGTCAACGCCCGCTTCCATCCCCGCGCCCGCCTCGTGGCAACAGCGTAGGTATTTGCTCGTACTAAGGTCTTTGACGGTCTTGCCGATATCGACCGGATTACAGGATCGTGCCTGATAACTACAATGGGTAGCATGGGCATGGTTACCTGCGGTCCGTCGTTTCGTTTTCAGATCCGAATCAAAGAGCAGCGACCACCTCAGTGACATGTCCCGGGGCCTGAAAGATCTGGTGGCACGCTTTATCAGCAAAAACGGCTAGTTAGCTTTTCGTGCTCCGGCACGGCGTCGGGCACCTTCCGTCCGATGCCGTGCCGACGCTGGAATCGCGCCGCCAGTGCTGGCAGAATCGCGCTCCAACAGTCCGGGCATGGCCCGGGCGTTCGTCGTCGTTTTCTATTCCTCAGCCACACGCACAGGAAGCAATCATGACTCAGTCCACTTCGGCTTCGGGCAATGGCGCAGCGGCTTCTCGCGGTCTCTGGTCATCCCGGTTGGCCTTCATCCTGGCCGCAACCGGTTCTGCCGTCGGCCTCGGCAATATCTGGAAGTTCCCCTACGTAACCGGTGAGAACGGTGGCGGTGCCTTCGTACTGGTGTACCTGCTGTGTATCGCCGTGATCGGTATTCCGATCATGATGGCGGAAGTCTTCATTGGTCGTAACGGCCGGCACAACCCGATCACCAGCATGCGTCTGGTGGCCGAGCGCAACCTGAAATCGCCTCTGTGGCGGGCCTCGGCGATTGTCGGCATGATCGCCGCGTTCGTCATTCTGTCGTTCTATTCGGTGATCGGTGGCTGGTCGGCGTCCTACATTGAGCACGCGGCCATGGGCGACTTCACCGGGGGTACCGCGGAATCCATCGGTGATCTGTTCGGCGGTTTGCTGGCGAGCCCCGTCCAGTTACTGATCTGGCACACCATCTTCATGGCTCTGGTGGTTCTGGTGGTTTCCCGAGGCCTCAAGGGTGGCCTGGAACGAGCCGCCACGATCCTGATGCCGGCCCTGTTCATTCTGCTGCTGGCTGCGGTAGGTTACGCCACCACCACCGGCCATTTCGGTGAAGCCGTCAGCTTCCTGTTCACCCCGGACTTCGGTGCCCTGTCGATCAGTGGTGTGCTGATTGCCCTGGGACATGCCTTTTTCACCCTGAGTCTGGGCATGGCGATCATGATGGCCTACGGGTCCTACCTGGGCCGGGATGTTTCCATCGCCCGTACCGCGATCAGCGTGGCGATCATGGACACGGTGGTGGCATTGCTGGCCGGGCTGGCGATTTTCCCGGTGGTGTTTGCCAACGGCCTGGAAGCCGGTGCGGGTCCTGGACTGATTTTCCAGACCCTGCCGCTGGCATTCGGCAACATGCCCCTGGGCGGTCTCTTCGGCACCCTGTTCTTTGTTCTGCTGCTGTTCGCCGCCTGGACGTCCGGCATTTCCCTGCTGGAACCCGTGGTCGAGTGGGTGGAAGAGAGAAGCAGCCTGGGTCGTTCCGCTAGTGCCATTCTGGTGGGGGTGTTGTGCTGGGCGCTGGGCATCGCCTCGATCCTTTCGCTGAACGTCTGGTCGGACTTTGCACCGCTGGGTATGTTTGAGCGGTTTGACGGCAAGACCATCTTCGATCTGCTCGACTATGTGACTGCCAATATCATGCTGCCACTGTCAGGCTTGCTGACCGCGGTCTTTGTCGGCTGGTTTGTGGCCAGGGAGTCCCTGAAGCTGGACCTGGCTCTGGAAGGAGGCGCGTTCACCCTCTGGTACAACCTGATCCGCTTCGTCACCCCGGTTGCGGTCGTCATCGTGTTTGCCTATAACCTGATGGCCTGATCCGGCGGCAATTGTCGTCAGACCGAAAACCCGGCTCCTCGTGAGCCGGGTTTTTTTGTGCCGGGAGGCCTACTCGGGCTGCGAGAACGACCTCAGGATATCGAGGTGCGGGCGGACCGCTTCAACGTCTTCCTGAGGCGCATCCTTGGCGCTCTCCATGGCTCTCATGGCGTTCTCCATCATGGCCCGCATCTGCGCTTTCTGGGCCTCGGTCAGGTGGGGGCTGTTCTCGATCTCCGCCAGGGCCGAAGCCATTTCCTGCCGGGCCTCCGGGTTTTGCCGTTCCAGTTCAATCGCCATCCACGCGCGGTAGATCCGGTCACCCGTGGCGCCCCATTCCTCAAGATCGCTGAAGCCGTGGTCCTGGGCAATATCTTCCAGGCGTCCATAGGCCGGCTGGCCTTCCATCGAGGACAGGGTGTCGGAAAAGATGTGGGCGAAATCCGGCATCTCGGATTCCTGGTCGGTGGCCATCTCATCGGCGAGTGCTTCGAACTCGGGTTCCAGGGACTCCGCGGCTTTCATGGTGTCAACGAACGAGCGGATGGTCTGTTCTGTCAGGTCGCGGGCCTGGGCAGGCAGGGAAGCCAGGGCCAGAACAGCAATCAGTAACGGGGTCAGCAGGTGGGCCAGCGGGTTCTGGTGGTCGGGGTAGGGTTGAATCATGGGTACTCTCCTTGTTGATCGGCCCCGGTTCCTTGAGTCCGGGGCCGTGATCTGAGAGTAATGCGTAGTTCGGAAATCTGCCACCCACAGGGGGCCGGGGTGGCAGATTCAGACCGTCAGAAGAACAGATCTGGTAACCAAGTCGCGATCTCCGGGAACACCATGATCAGTCCAAGCCCGACGATTTCCACGATGACGAACGGAATGATCGACTTGTAGATGTCGGTCATGGTGATGCCGGGCGGCACGATGCCTTTCAGGTAAAACAGGTTGAATCCGAACGGCGGTGTCATGTAGCCGATTTCCATGTTGATCACGAACAGGATGCCGAACCAGATCGGATCGAAGCCCAGGTTCTCCACGATGGGCATGAACACCGGCAGGGTGATCAGCATGATGCCGACCGGATCCAGAACCATGGCCAGCAGGAACACGATCACCATCATCGCGATAATGATCCCCCAGGGCCCGCCAGGAATCATGTTCATCAGGCTTTCAATCAGTTCCTGCGCGCCCATGCTCTGATAGGCCGCACTGAACGCATGGGCGGCGAACAGAATCCACATGATCATGCCGGTGAGCTTGAAGGTGCGGATGGCCGCTTCCTGCATCACGCTCCACTTGAACTGGCGGTAAACCGCGGCGGAAATCAGCGCCCCGAGTACGCCCATGGCAGCCGCTTCGGTCGGTGTGGTGATGCCGCCGATGATGGAGCCAAGGACCATGATCACCACGCCGATTGGCAGGAGAACGGCCCGCAGGGCGCGCAATTTCTCCGGCCAGCTCGCGCGTTCCTCTTCCGGCAGTGCGGGTGCCAGTTCCGGCTGCAGGTGGCAGCGGACCAGGATATAGATGGCGGTGAGCACCATCAGCAGTATTCCGGGCATGATGCCGGCGGCGAACATCTGGCCGACCGACACACCGGTGATCAGGGCGTACAGGATCATCAGGATGCTGGGCGGTATCAGGATGCCCCAGCCACCGCCGGTGTTGATCACGCCCAGGGCCATGCTGCGGTCATAGCCGCGCTCCAGCATCGATGGCAGGGCGATCGTGCCCATGGCCACCACGGCCGCGCCACTGATGCCCACCATGGCGGCAAACACCGCGCAGATAATCAGGGTACCCAGCGCCAATCCGCCCCGGAGGCCGCCGCACCAGAGGTGCATCATGCGATACAGGTCCCGGGCTACCCCAGTGCGTTCCAGCACCATGGCCATGAACACGAACAGCGGGATTGCCACCAGCGTAAAGCTGCCCATGGTGCCCCAGATCTGGGAGGCCACCATATAGAAGGAGTCAAAGCCCCAGGTGAAATACAGGAACACCACGGAGACGCCACCAAGCACGAATGCCAGTGGCAGTCCCAGCAGCAGGAAAAACAGCAGGGCGCCAAAGAACAGCAGGGTCAGGACTTCAATGCTCACAGCTGTTCTCCTTCGGAATCACCCGCGTCCGGCGTGTAGTAATCCAGGTCGAACGCTACGGCTATGTCTTCCAGCAGCTTGACCAGCCCCTGCAGGACCAGCAGGCCGGTGCCCAGGGGGATGGCGAGCTTCACCGGCCAGATCGGCGGATTCCAGGCCGAGTAGGAGGTTTCCCAGCTGGACATGGATTCCTGGGCCATGTCGACCCCGAACCACAGCAGGGCCAGGGTAAAAATGAAGAACACCAGTGATGTGAACATATCCATGAGCGCCCGTTTGCGCGGCGCCAGGTGGGAATGCAGCAGGTCGACGTTCACGTGCCCGCGATGGGCCATGATGTAACCGCCGGACATCACCGCGTAGATTCCGAACAGCATCTGGGTCAGCTCGTTGGTCCAGACCGTGGGCGAGTTGAGCAGGTAGCGAAAGCCAACCTCCAGCAACAGAAACGCGAACATGGCGAAAATGAGGAGGGCTATCCATCGCCCGACGAAATCATTGAGACGGGTGACCCCTCTCATGAATGCGGTCAACACACCCATGGCTTTCTCCAGAAGGACGGTGATTTTTATCGGAGGCAAAAAAGCCGGAGACGCGATGCTCCGGCCTGGTTTGTGCCTGGTATGCGGGGCTTACAGGTAACCCAGCTCGGCCAGGTAGTCTTTCAGCATGGCCAGCGCCTTCTTGGCGTTGTCGCTGCGTTTGGCTTCCTCGTCCCACATTTTCTGGGCGGTTTGCACCAGCTTGTTCTGGACCTCGTCCGGCAGGACATTCACCTCGACACCCTGCTCGGCAATCGCCTTGGCCAGGGTGATGCGTTCCTTATACTGGTACTCGTTGGTGCGGATCCAGAACTGCTCCTGCAGTGTGTCCTTGACGATTTTCTGCATGTCTTCCGGCAGCTTGTCGAGCGCTTTCTGGCTGACAATGATCGCGTCGGTGCCGGCGATGTTGAGGGCGGGCTGCACGTGGTACTTGGCGACTTCGTAAAGACCCATGCTGAAGGCACCCTGGGACGCACCCCAATGGGCGCCGTCGACAATGCCGGAATCCAGCGCGGTGTAGAGCTCACCGCCCGGTATATAGGAAGCGGCCGCACCTGCTTCGGTCAGGAAGGTCTGCAGTGCGCCGGAAGAACGGATCTTCAGGCTGGTGAAATCGTCCCAGCTGGTGATCGGCTTCTTCACCACCATCTCGGTCGGGTATACCTTGTCGGTGGCCCAGTAGACACCATGCTCGGCAGCTTCGTCCCGAAGCATTTGCTCGAAGCCCAGGTTCTGGTGGAAGTAAGCGGCTTCCCAGACATTGCGGAATGCGAACGGCAGGCCGGAGGCAATGCCGGCGAGCGATATCTTGTCCTGGGCGTAGGCCGGGGAGATGGTGCCCATTTCGAGAATGCCACGGCTGACGGCGTTGAAGGTCTCCTTGGCCTTGAACAGGGCGCCGGCCTCATAGAGCTTCAGCTGCAGACGTCCATCGGTGCGCTCGTCCAGAACCCGCTGCAGTCGTTCGAGGCTGTCGGTATAGGAGCTGCTGGAACCCGGCCAGTGTGACTGGACCTTCCAGGTGTAGGTTTCCTGGGCAGCGGCCGGGCCGGCACTCAGGGCGGCCGAAATCCCCAGGGTCAGGGCCGACGCGTAAACGGTCAGGGTTTTGCGGGCATGTGCAAAAAGAGTCATGAGGGGCCTCATTCGTTGTTGTAATGATGTCTCTTGGTGTTTCACTGTGCAGAACTGTTAACTGCATGGTGAATTTGTGTTCTCTGAATCTATCACAAGATCGGTCGTTTGCAATAGGATGTTTGGGCACCACAACCGAAAACTGTGTCAGAAGGATAGCCCAATGATCGACGTTCAGCAGGCCGACGGTGTTCTCCACCTCGTGATTAACCGTCCGGAAAAGAAAAACGCGCTGACCCGGAGCATGTACGAGGCCCTGGCCCGCGCGGTGAGCGTTGCCAACGAGGATGAGCAGGTCAGTGCCATTGTCGTTTCCGGGGCCGGAGCGGTGTTTACCGCCGGCAACGATCTGGATGATTTCCGCGCCCGCGCCACCGATGACAACCCCAGGCCCTCGGCGGGACTGGCCTTTATCGAAACCCTGATGAATTGCGATACCCCGGTGATCGCCGCCGTTGAAGGCCTGGCCATCGGTATCGGTACCACCATGCTGCTGCATTGCGATTCGGTAATCTCGGCCCGGAGTGCAACCTTCAAGACCGCATTCGTCGATCTGGGCCTGGTGCCGGAGGCGGCCTCGACGGTGACCATGCCGCTGCACCTGGGGGCCCGACGGGCGGCGGACCTGTTATTGCTCGGTGAGGTGCTCAACGGTGACGAGGCCCGGGAGTGCGGACTGGTCAGCAAGGTGGTGGATGATGGCTGCGCCGTGCACGAGGCGCTCGCGCTGGCCCGGCGGCTGGCCGGCAAGCCGCGGGACGCCTTGCGGGCCAGCAAGCAACTGATGCGCGCGCCCTGGCGGGAACAGATCAAGGAAGCGCTGGAGCGGGAGCGGACGGTGTTTACCGAGCGGCTCCGGTCGGACGACTGCCGGGCGGCACTGGCCCGACTGGGCCGGCGCTGACTGTCAGTGTGCGTGCCTGTCCCAGTAGGGCGCGCGCAGCTCCCGCTTGAGCACTTTGCCGATGGTTGAACGCGGCAGGTCGTTCCGGAATTCAAGGGTGGCCAGGCGCTGGGACTTGCCCAGCCGTTCATTGGCCCAGTCGAGAATGTCGGCCACGCTGTCGGTGTACCCGGGGCGCCTTACCACCAGCCCCAGCGGTGTCTCGCCCCAGTGCTCGCTGGGAATCCCGATTACTGCGGCATCAGCCACGGCCGGATGGGCCAGGAGCACTTTCTCCAGATCCACCGCGTAGATGTTGAACCCCCCGGAAATGATCATGTCCTTGCGACGGTCAAGAATGTAGACGAAGCCGTCCTCGTCAATGCGTCCCATGTCGCCGCTGCGGTAGAAAATCTCGCCTTCCGGGCTGGTCCACAGCATCTCCTCCGTCTGTTCGGGCCGGTTGATATAGCCGCGCATCATCGAGATGGCGCGCCCGACAATCTCGCCAATCTCGCCCTGCCCCAGTTCCCGGCCGGCCTCGTCAATCACTCGTACCTCGGCGCCTTCGGTGGGCGTTCCTACCGACTCCCACTTGTCCGGATGGGCGGCACAGTCCAGACAGGTGGAAATGCCGCCCTCGGTCAGGCCATAGACTTCCCGGATGTTACCGGGCCAGCGCGCCATGGCGTCGGCGATTACCTCGGCCCGTAAGGGCGCACTGGTGCAGAGCTTCAAGCTGTAGCTGGACAGGTCAAACCGGTCGAAATCCGGTTCCGCCAGGATGCGCTGATACTGGACCGGGACCAGCATGGCGTGGGTGACCCGGTGCTGCTCCGACAGCTCCAGGAACCGATGCGCGTTGAATTTCGCCATCAGGACCAGGGTGCCGCCGTAGAAGAGGGTCGGCAAAACCGACACCAGGGTGGTGTTCGAGTACAGCGGGGTGGAAACCAGGTTGATGGCATCGCCGTCCAGACCGAACCGGCTCATGCGCAGGATCTGGCGCTGGCGAAAACGGTAGTCGTGCAGGATCCCCTTGGGCGTGCCGGTGGTGCCGGAGCTGTAAATAATGTTGAAGGGGGCATCGAGGGTGACGGCGGCTGGTGCGGGGATGGCAGAAACGCCGTCAAGCCAGTCCGGCAGACAGGCACCGATTCCGTCCCCGTTTCCCCGGAGCGCGAGGATGCGGCTGTCGTCCAGGGTTGTCAGTTGCGACCGCAACGTTGACAGCAGCTCGGCATTTTTCGGCGACACAAACAGGAAGCGCGCTTCACAGTCCTCCAGCATCAGGGCCAGCGCGTTTGCACTGGCCATGCCGGACAGCGGCACCATGCACCCACCGGCAACCAGGGTGCCCAGGTACAGCGCGACGTAGTCTGCACTGTTTTCGGACACGGCAGCGACGGCCTCGCCCGGTTCCAGGCCGGCCTCCCGGAGGCGGTTGGCAATCCGGTTGACCCGGTCAATCAGGGCGCCCCAGCTGACGGTCCCCTCCTCGTCGATGATTGCCGGCTGGTCTGCCCGTTGACTGGCGTGCTGCTGGATCTGGTGTCCGATGGGGTTCAGGGGTTCGCCGGCCTCCACGGGTGCGAAGACGGGCATCGATTGCATGTTGTTTTTCATTTTGCGACGCTCCGGTGCTATGGTGTTTTGACTAGTGAAACTATCTTTCGAATATATTGACTCAAAACCGGAAGGCGTGACAAATTATTGCGACAGTAATAGCCGCCGGGACAACAAGAATCCAGAAACATAAGGAGCAAGTGGCATGGCGCGTTTTGAAAACCGGACTGCCATCGTAACCGGTGCCGGCAGCGGTATCGGCCGGGCGACGGCCCTGCGCCTGGCCCGTGAGGGGGCCCGGGTGGTGATGGCGGATACCTCCGAATCGGGACTGGTTGAAACGGAAAACAGTATGCCCGAGGGCTCGAAGCACCTGCGCCGTGTGGTGGACGTGGCCAACGAAGCCGAAGTGGAAGCCCTGGTCGAGGAAACCCTGGCGAGCTTCGGCAAGATTGATGTCCTGTGCAACATCGCCGGCATCGCCAGCACCACAGGCAAGCATCCGCCGGTCACCGGTAACCTGCGCGAGGAGTGGGACAAGGTCCTGTCGGTAAACCTGGTGGGTACCATGCTCCTGATCAAGCACGTGGCGCCGCACATGCAGGCCCGCAAGCTGGGTTCGATCGTCAATACGGCGTCGGTGGCAGGTATTCGTTCCGGCGCCGGCGGCAACGCCTACAGTGCCTCCAAGGCAGGTGTGATCAACCTCACCATGACCGCGGCCTGCGATTTGGGCAGCGACAATGTCAGGGTGAACGCGGTCTGCCCGGGCCTGGTCGAAAGTGGCATGACCCGGGCGGTATTCGATTACGCTCGCGCCAACGAGAAAGCCCACAAGCTGGGCTCCCGCTGCGAACTGCGTCGCTACGGCGACCCCGAGGAAATTGCGGCCGCCATCCTGTTTCTGGCCAGTGACGATGCCAGTTATATCACCGGCCAGGCATTGGCGGTGGATGGTGGCAACACCGCTTCACTTAACCTGCCGGGGATGAAAGTCTGATGGGCGATCACGATTCCGAGTTCCTCCATGGCGCCGAGCTGTCGGGCTTCCACAGCCTGCTGGGTTATCAACAGGCGGAATGGGTCGAGGGCGAGGCGGTCATTGCGCTGGAACTCCAGCCCAGGCACCTGAACCTCGCCGGTGTGATTCACGGTGGCGTGCTGACCTCGCTGCTGGACATCGCCATGGCACAGGCCGGCACCTATTGCCCCTATCCCGGTCGAATGCGCAAGGCCATCACCCTGTCTCTGACCACCACGTTCACCGGCCAGTGTTCGGGCGGAACCATCCGCGTGACTGGCCGCAAGCGTGCCGGTGGTACCCGGATTTTCAACAGCACCGGTGAAGTCCACGATGACCAGGGCAACCTGCTGGCCATTGCCGAAGGCACCTTCCGGATCCGGTCTGGCAGCGACAAGCCGGAAGGCGTCCCGATCTGAATTTTTGACAAGACCAACAAGAGGAAGCGGACATGTTTGAGCTGTCTGACAAGGCAAAAAAACTGCAGGCGCAGTTGAACGAGTTCATGGATGCGCACATCTATCCGAACGAGCACAAGCACCATGAACAGGTCGAGCAGGCCGAGAACCGCTGGGCGCCGGTGCCGATCATCGAGGAACTGAAGGTCAAGGCCAGGGCCGAGGGCCTGTGGAACCTGTTCCTGCCGGAGAGCGAGTACGGCGCCGGCCTGACCAACTTCGAATACGCCCACCTGTGCGAAATCATGGGGCGTTCGGAAATGGCACCGGAAGTGTTCAACTGCTCAGCGCCGGACACCGGCAACATGGAAACCATCGCCCGCTATGGCAACGCCGAGCAGCAGGAACAGTGGCTGAAACCCCTGCTGGCCGGCGAGATCCGCTCCTGTTTCTCCATGACCGAGCCGGATGTCGCGTCCTCCGACGCCACCAACGTTGCCTGCGAGATCCGCCGCGAGGGCGATGAGTACGTGATCAACGGCAAGAAATGGTGGTCCTCCGGTGCCATGACGACCACCAGCAAGATCGCCATTGTCATGGGCAAGACCGACCCGACGGCGGAAAAGCACAAGCAGCAGTCGATGATCCTGGTGCCGCTGGACGCGCCTGGCGTGAAGATGATCCGGCCGCTGACGGTGTTCGGCTACGACCACGCGCCTCACGGCCATGCCGAGATCCATTATGAGAACGTCCGCGTGCCGGCCAGCAACATGTTGCTGGGAGAAGGGCGGGGTTTCGAGATCGCCCAGGGCCGTCTCGGGCCGGGCCGCATCCACCATTGCATGCGCACCATCGGCGTGGCCGAGCGGGCGCTGGAGCTGATGTGCAAGCGCGCCAACGAACGCGAAGCTTTCGGCAAGCCGCTGTCGAGCTTTGATTCCATTCGCAAGGACATCGCCCGCAGCCGCATCGAGATTGAACAGGCCCGCCTGATGACCCTGAAGGCGGCCCACATGATGGACACCGTGGGCAACAAGGTGGCCCGCCAGGAGATTGCCATGATCAAGGTGATTGCCCCGAGCATGGCGCTGAAGGTAATCGACCGGGCCATCCAGGTGCACGGCGGTGCCGGTGTCAGTCAGGACACCTTCCTGGCAGCGGCCTGGGCCAAGGTGCGGACGTTGCGGCTGGCGGACGGGCCGGACGAGGTACACCTGGATTCGGTGGCCAAGCTGGAACTTCGCCAGTACCGCTGATTTGAATCATGGCCGCTGTTCACGTGTGTCGCGAGTTTTGAGTATGAGGATCTTGTTATGAACAACCCGCTTTTTGACATGACCGGCAAGGTTGCCCTGATTACCGGCTCCACCAAGGGTATTGGCCGTTCCATTGCGGAAGAAATGGCGCGCCTGGGCGCGAAAGTCGTCATCTCCAGCCGCAAGGCCGACGCCTGCGAGCAGGTGGCCAACGAGCTGAAGGAGCAGGGCTTCGAGGCTCTCGCCATTCCCTGCCATGTCGGTAAGAAAGAAGACCTTCAGAACCTGGTCGAGAAAACCAACGCAACCTGGGGTGCCATCGACGTACTGGTGTGCAACGCAGCCACCAACCCGGTCTACGGCCCGACGTCCGAAATGACCGACGAGGCCTGGGACAAGATCATGGACACCAACGTCAAGGGGACCTTCTGGCTCACCAACATGGTGCTGCCGCAGATGGCTGAGAAAGGCGAAGGCGCCGTGGTACTGCTGTCCAGTATCGCCGGTATCCGGGGCAACACCACCATCGGTACCTACGGCGTGTCCAAGGCCGCGGAAGCGGCGCTGGCCCGGAACCTTGCGGTTGAGTGGGGCCCGAAAGGCGTCCGCATCAACAGCATCGCCCCCGGCCTGATCAAGACCGACTTCGCCAAGGCGCTCTGGGAAGACCCTGTCCGGGTTAAGCGCGCGGAAGACAAGACTCCGCTTCGAAGAATCGGCGATCCGGTCGACATCGCCGGGCTGGCGGTGTTTTTGTCCACCAAGGCCAGTGCCTATATCACTGGTCAGGTGATCGTCGCCGATGGTGGGGAAACCATTTGTTGAGGCAGGTCCTTGTGAGTGGCGGTGGGCCGGCGAGTGGGTTGCCTTTCTTCCGGAAAAAAGAACTCGCTGCGCTCAGACACCTTTGTTCCCTGCAGAAAGGCAACCCACCCGCCGTCCGCTGAAACCGTTGCGGGCTGCGGTACACAAAGAGTTAAAGAAGGCTGAGACGATGAGTATTGAGCCGGAGTTGGTGGACGTTCTGCCAGCACACAAGTTCGACGAGTCCAGGCTGTTGGTTTGGCTGCAAAAAGAGTTGCCAGAGATTGGTAACCGACTGGACGTCAAACAATTTCAGGGCGGTCAGTCCAACCCCACGTTCCTGCTGGACACCGACAGTGGCCGTTATGTCCTGCGCAAGAAACCGCCCGGGAAAACCTTGCCCTCCGCCCACATGGTCGAGCGCGAGTACAAGGTAATGCGTGCTCTGTCGGAGCATACCACCGTGCCAGTGCCAAAGGTTCGGGTGCTGTGTGAGAACAGCGATGTCATTGGTACCCCGTTCTACGTCATGGACTACATGGAAGGCCGGATTGTCAGCCATTCGGCCCTTCGGGCGCTGGACCGTCATGAACGACTGCCGGCCCACCTCTCCGCCATCGACACTCTGGCAAAGCTGCATTCGGTGGATGTCAACGCCGTCGGCCTCGGTGATTTTGGCCGGCCCGAGGGTTACGTGGCCCGGCAGGTGTCGCGCTGGACCAAGCAATACCTGGCCTCCAAGACCGATGACATGCCAGCCATGGACAAACTGATGGCGTGGCTGCCGGAGAACCTGCCGTCCAGCGACGAGTGCGCCATCGCCCATGGGGATTACCGGTTTGGCAACCTGATGCTGGCGCCGGATAAGCCCGAGGTGATCGCCATCCTGGACTGGGAACTGTCCACCCTGGGGCATCCACTGGCGGATCTGGCCTATTACTGCCTGCCTTATTACCTGCCATCGGATTTGGAAGGCATGCGAGGGCTGCAAGGGGAGGACCTGGAGGCGCTGGGGATTCCCAACGAACAGGAAACCATCGCCCGATACTGCGCCCGGACCGGACGTGACGGCATTGATGACTGGCATGTGTATCTGGCGTTCTCGCTGTTCCGTCTGGCCGCCATCCTGCAAGGTGTCTACAAGCGTGCCCTGGATGGTAACGCCGCCAATGCCAACGCCCTGGACGTCGGTAAACGCGCCAGCCTGCTCGCTCAGGTGGGCTGGAAGATCGCCAGCGAAGGAGCAAAGTCATGACGGGTCCCATCGTTCAACGCATCCTGATCACCAACGACGACGGCATCAACGCCCCCGGGCTGGCGGTGTTGGAGGCCATTGCCAACAACCTGGCCGAAGAGGTCTGGGTGGTGGCGCCGGAGCATGATCGCAGTGGCGCCGGCCAGAGCATCTCCATCCACGATCCGCTGCGGGTTTACGAAACCGGTCCGAGGCGCTTTGCGGTGTCCGGCACCCCGGCGGATTGTGTGCTCTATTCCCTGGCCAAGTGGTTCGAGGAGAGTCCACCGGACCTGGTGCTTTCCGGCGTCAACTGCGGGGCCAATATCAGTGATTCGGTGCAGTACTCCGGCACGGTCGGTGCGGTGCTCAGTGCCGTGCACATGGACATTCCGGCCATCGCCCTGAGTCAGGCGTTTCTGTCCCGCGAGGGTATCCAGTGGGACCCGGTCCGGCGTTTTGGCGAGGCCGTTGTCCGCAAACTCTTTCAGCCGGACCAGGTGCGGGCCTGGAACGTCAATTTCCCCGCCTGCGAGGCCACCGCTATTACCCGGGCTCACTGGTGCCGCCAGTCCACCGGCTCCATTCAGCGCGCCCGGCTCATGGCCGGACGGGACGCCCGGAGCCTGCCCTACTGGTGGCTCGGCTTTGATCGCAACTCCCGCCACATCGTTGCGCCGGACGCCGACGTGACCGTGCTGCGGAACCAGGCCATCGCCATTACCCCCCTACGACACGAAGACCCCCTGCCCGGGGGCGTCAACGAATTCGATCTGTCCGCATTGGCGGCTGACTGATTAAAACCTGGAGAACAACAATGATGTTCACGCGCCATTACAAGGTCTGGCCCCACGAACTGCCCAAGACCATGACCCTTCCGAAGACCAGTGTGTTCACCAATCTGGAGATCTCGGCCCAACGGTTTCCGGACCACACGGCGATCATTTTCTACGATGCACCGATCACCTACCGTCGGCTGCTGGATGAGGTCGAGGCCATGGCGGGCTACCTGCAGGCCCAGGGCGTCAAGAAGGGTGACCGGGTGCTGCTGTACATGCAGAACTCGCCCCAGTACGTCATTTCCTACTACGCCATTCTCCGTGCGGATGCCGTGGTGATTCCGGTCAACCCGATGAACCGGGCTGCTGAACTGGAGCATTACATCGCCGATACGGGGGCTTCCGTGTGCCTCGCCGGCCAGGAGTTGGCCGGATTTATTTCGCCGTTGCTGTCGGAAACCGATCTTGAACAGGTGGTGGTGGCGTCCTACAGCGCCTACATCAAGCCGGATACCGATCTGGACCTGCCGGCGGAAGTGGCGGCGCCGGTGTGGTCCAAAGATCTTCCCGGCATGGTGAGCTGGGAAACGGCCATGGCCGCCCACCACACGCCGGCGCCCCATACGGCGACGCCGGATGACCTGGCGGTCATTCCCTATAGCTCCGGAACCACCGGTGCGCCCAAGGGCTGCATGCACACCCACCGGTCGGTGATGGCCACGGCCGTACATCGGGTGTTCTGGAATCTGAGCACCCCGGACAGCGTGCAGCTGGCGACCCTGCCGTTCTTCCACGTGACGGGCATGACCGGCTCCATGAACGGTCCCATTTACAGCGGTTCGACGTCCGTGATCATGACCCGCTGGGAGCGCACCACGGCGGCGCGACTCATTGAGCGGTACAGCGTCACTGGCTGGACCAACATCGTGACCATGGCGGTGGACTTCCTGTCCAATCCGGACATCGGCAAGTACGACCTTTCCAGCCTCAACATGATCGGGGGCGGTGGCGCCGCCATGCCGGTTGCAGTGGCTGAAAAGCTGAAAGCGATGACCGGGCTGGACTACATCGAAGGCTATGGCCTGTCCGAGACCATGGCGGCTACCCACATCAATCCGAACGCCAATCCCAAACCCCAGTGTCTGGGAATCCCGGTGTTCGACGTGGACAGCCGCATCATCGATGTGGAAACCCTGGAAGAAAAGGCCCCGGGCGAGACCGGCGAGATTGTCTCCTGTGGCCCCCAGGTCACGATCGGCTACTGGAACCGGCCGGCGGAGACCGAGGCGGCCTTTGTGGAAATCGACGGCAAACGCTTCTTCCGCACCGGAGATCTGGGTTACTACGACGAGGATGGCTATTTCTTCATGGTCGATCGCGTCAAGCGCATGATCAACGCCTCGGGCTTCAAGGTCTGGCCGTCCGAGGTGGAAGGTCTCATGTACCGGCACCCGGCCATCCACGAGGTCTGCATCATTTCCTCGCCCGATCCCAAGCGGGGCGAGACCGTGAAGGCCTGCATCGTGCTGACCCCGGAAGCGGACGGCAAGACCTCGGTCGAGGACATCACCGGCTGGTGCAAGGAGCAGATGGCCGCCTACAAGGTGCCCACGCTGGTCGAGTTCGTGGAGACGCTCCCAAAGTCGCCCACCGGTAAATTGATGTGGCGCGCCCTTCAGGAAGAAGAGTGGAAGAAAAATGCCTAGAAATATTTAAAATCGATACCTAAGATTCGCACTGCGAAACATGATTTTAAATAATTGACAATTGAGACGATCAATGTAATTGTTTCAATCAAGCCGCAGGGCCGCCATGCCCTGCAGACTTTAGCCTCAAAGATTTCCGATAAAAACAACCAACGGAGGGGCAGAATTGAACCTTTTCCTGCAGCAAGTCATCAACGGGTTAACCCTGGGGAGCATCTACGGTCTCGTAGCCCTGGGGCTGACCCTGGTCTACGGAATACTCCACATTCCGAACTTTGCACACGGCGCGCTCTACATGGTCGGTGCATTCATGTCCTACTTCTTCATGGTCGACCTCGGTGTCCATTACTGGCTTGCCATGGCAGGGTCTGCGGCCGTCATCGCCTTGCTGGGCATTGTCTGTGAGCGACTGGTGTTCCACCCCCTGAGGCACTCGCCACCCATCCACGACAAGATCGCCGCGATCGGCATTCTGTTGTTCCTGGAGGCGCTGGTGCAGATGTTCTGGGGCGCCGATTTCCGCCGCATGAGCTCGCCCTTCACCGGCATCATGAATTTTGACGGTCTGATCATTCCGGAGCAGCGCCTGCTCATCATCGTCGCTGCCTTTGTGCTGGTGTTTGCGCTGCAGATGTTCCTGCGCAAGACCATGACCGGCGCCACCATTATCGCCATGGCCCAGAGCCGGGAAGGCGCATTCCTGGTCGGTATCGACGCCAACCGGGTGGCGATGATGACGTTCGCGATATCCGGTGCCCTGGCCGCGGTGGCAGCCACCCTGTATGCCCCCATCAACCTGGTGTACCCGGCCATGGGGCATCTGGTGATCATGAAAGCCTTCGTGATCATCATCCTTGGCGGCATGGGCAGCATTCCCGGCGCCATTGTCGGCGGCATGATCATCGGTTTTGCCGAGGCGTTTGGCGGCTTCTACATCTCCACCGCCTACAAGGACATTATCGCCTTCGGCCTGCTGGTACTGATTCTCTCCATACGCCCACAGGGCCTGTTCGCAAAGGGGGCGCACTGACCATGTTGTTCAAGCTTGGAGCCATGTTAATGACACCGGGCGCGAAACTGGCACTGCTGGTTTTTGCGATCGTGTTTCCATTTCTCGCCAGTAACGAGTACCAGGTCTATGTGATGGCGTCGGCCTTCGTCTGGGCTATTGCGGTATACGGCCTGAACATCATTACCGGTTTCTGCGGTCAGCTGAACCTGGCCCACGGTGGCTTCTTCGCCATCGGTGCCTACACCCTGGGCCTGCTGACCGCGGATGCCGGCTGGAGTTTCTGGCCTGCCTTTGTGGCCGCCCTGGTGGTGACCGCCGTCCTGGGATTTTTCGTGGGCATCGTGTCCCTGCGTCTGAAAGAGCATTACTTTGCCATTTTCACGCTGTGTGTGGGGTTCATCATCTACCTGCTGATCGACAAGTGGGAGGAGTTGACCCATGGGCCTATCGGGGTACGTGACATTGCCGAACCCTATGGCTTTGGCTTGGTGGACTTCACCGAAACCACCCCCTTCTATTACCTGGTGCTGGCGTTTCTGGTGTTCGCGATCTGGTTCATGGGGCGGCTTTCCCGTTCCCTGTTGGGGCGTACCTTCATCGCCATCCGTAACGGCGATGAGCTGGCCCAGTCCCTGGGTATCAACCTGATGCGCAACAAGGTGCTGGCATTCGTGTTGTCCACCACCTACGCCGGTCTGGCCGGTGCACTCTACGCCGGGATGGTCCGGTTCATCGGGCCGGAAGAGGCCAACATCGTGCACACCTTCGACATGATCACCTACCTGCTGGTTGGCGGTATCGGCACCATCACCGGGCCACTGCTGGGGACCGTCGGTATCGTCTGGATCACCCAGTCGCTGCAGTTCCTGGAAGAGTACCGGATGATTATCTTCGGTCCGCTGCTGGTGCTGCTGGTGATCTTCTTCCCGCGGGGCATCACCGGCTCGTTCCTGACCTGGATGCATCGCAAGGCCCAGAGCGTTGCGCCGGAGAAGAAGCGCACCGAGAGCAAGGTGACCACAACCCGGACCCGGGAGGCCGAGAACAATGCTTAAGGTAGAGCACCTGACCAAGATGTTTGGCGGCCTGGCCGCGGTAAACGATGTGTCCGTGGAATTCGAGGCGGGCAAGATCAACGCGATCATCGGGCCCAACGGCGCCGGCAAGAGCACGTTCTTCAATCTGATCTCCGGGCTGCATCAACCCACGTCCGGCCGGATTCTGCTGGATGGCGAGGATGTGACCCGCATGCCCTGCGACCAGGTCGCGCGGCTCGGTGTCGGCCGGACCTTCCAGACCACCAACCTGTTCGAACAGGCAACTGTTCTGGACAACCTCATTGTTGGCCATCGCCTGCGGACGAAATCCGGGCTCTGGGACGTGCTGATCAACAGCCAGCGGCTGCAGCGCGAAGAGAAGGCGGCCCGGGACAAGGCCATGGAAGCGCTGGACTTCGTCGGGCTGACCAACGTAGCCGGCAAGTTCATCGCGGACATCACCCAGGAAGAGCGCAAGCGGGTGGCCTTCGCCCTGGCGTTGGCTACCGACCCGAAGATTGTGCTTCTGGATGAGCCGGCCGCCGGGATCAACCCGGAGGAGACCGAAGGTTTTGCCACGCTCATGCGCAAGATGGTGGATAACGGCCTGACCGTGTGCCTGATCGAACACAAGATGGACATGATCATGAGCCTTGCGGACAAGATCATGGTGCTGGACCACGGCGAGAAGATTGCCGAGGGCACAGCCGAGGAGGTCCGTAATAATCCGGTGGTGATCGAGGCCTACCTGGGAGGGGATGAAGATGCTGCAGCTTAATCACGTGGATGTCTGCTACGGCAGCTTCAAGGCCCTGACCGACATCTCCATGACTGTGGAAACCGGCGAGTTGGTGGTTCTGCTGGGCGCCAACGGGGCCGGCAAGACCACCCTGTTCAACGGCATCAGCGGACTGGTCAAGCCCGCCGCCGGCGAGATCAGGTTCGAGGACAAGAAACTCAACGGCATGAAGGCCAGCGCCATTGTGTCCAGCGGGGTGGTGCAGTGCGCCGAAGGTCGCAAGCTGTTTCCACAGATGACCGTCCAGCAGAACCTGATGATGGGCGCCTATGTCCATCGGGGTGACCGGCAGGGCAACCGGAAGCGTCTGAATGAGGTGCTTGAGCTGTTCCCGATCCTCGAGGACAAGGCCCAGCAGCCGGCCGGCTCCCTGTCCGGGGGGCAGCAACAGATGGTCGCCATTGGCCGCGCCATGATGAGTCGTCCGCGGCTTTTGATGCTGGACGAGCCCTCGCTCGGTCTGGCGCCGCTGGTGGTCAAGCAGATGTTCGAGACCATCCGGCAGATCAACAGCCTGGGTACTACGGTGCTGCTGGCTGAACAGAACGCCTTTGCGGCCCTCAAGATCGCCCACCGGGCCTACGTCATGGAGAACGGGCACCTCGTCATGGAGGGTGACCGCGAGGCCATGCTAGGCAACGAGCAGGTCCGTAAGGCATATATCGGGGCCTGACGGCTCCGGCAAGTGAATTTCGACGAGCACAATCAACCAGGAGACAACAATGAAAACAGCAAAGACACTGGGGAAAACGGTTGCAGCGGCGACCCTTGGTATGAGCCTCACCGCCGGCGCCATGGCGGGTGAAGTCAACATTGGATTCACCGGCCCGCTGAGCGGTGGCGCCGCCCTGTACGGAGAGAACACCCTGTCCGGTCTGCGTATGGCCGCGGAAGAAATCAACGCCGCCGGCGGTTTCGACCTCAACGGGGAAAAAACCACCATCAATCTGGTCTCCCTGGACGACCGCTATTCCCCGGCCCAGGCGGCCACCAACGCCAAGCGCCTGAAGCAGGAATCGAACGTGCCGGCGATCTTTATCCCGCATTCCGGGGGTGTGTTTGCGTTGCAGGACTTCAATGAGAAGGACAATTTCCTGATCATGGCCTACACCAGCGTGCCGACCGTGACCGAAAAGGGGAATGCCCTGACCATACGAATCCCGCCGACCTTTGATGGCTATGTCCGGGCGTTCACGGACTATGCCCTGGAAAACCTGGGTACCTCCCTGGGCATGGCCGGTGCGACCCATGAGTATGCCAAGATCTGGGCCTCCATGATTGAAAAGGAGTGGACCTCCAAGGGCGGTACAGTGGTGGCCAACAACCCGATGGACTACAACAAGTCCGCCGACTTCTTCACCGGCGTGAGCCGGATCATTGCCGAGGACCCGGACGTGATGTTCGTCGGTGGTGCCTCCGAGCCGACCGGTCTGGTGGTTCAGCAGGCCCGACAGATGGGCTTCCAGGGCGGTTTCATCGTCATGGATCAAGCCAAGATTGACGAGGTCGCCAATGTCGCTGGCGGGCTGGAGATGGTTGAAGGTGCGGTTGGCGTGGTGCCCCTGAGCGTCTATGAGACCGAGGCCGCCCAGGACTTCATCAAGCGCTACGAGGCCGAATACGGCAAGACCCCGGGATCGGAAGCCGCCTACAACTACCTGGCCCTGCACGGGCTGGTGGAAGCGATGGATGCCACCGAGTCGACCGATCCAAAGGTGATCCGCGCCGCCATGGGTGATGCCCTGAAGAACATGCCCACTCGCAAGAACCCGTATGAGGTGACCAACGTGACCGACAAGGGCGGTTTTGTCACGGATACCACGCTGGCCGTGGTAAAAGATGGCAAGATTGTTCAGGAAGAGATCGAGTAAACGTCACTGTGTTAAACAGGGGGCAGGCCACGAATGGCCTGCCCCTTTTTTTGGTAGGTGAGGCGCTCTATGAAACTGAAAGACTCTGTCGCCATCGTGACCGGATCCTCGTCAGGAATTGGAGCCGCAGTGGCTCGATTATTTGCCGAGCATGGCTGTCATGTGGTGATCAACTTCAGTCGGAACGAGACTGGTGCACGCGCCGTGGCCTCGGACTGTGAACAGTATGGTGTAAAAGCGCTGGTGTGCCGGGCCGATGTGTCAGAGGATGCAGACTGTCGTGCCCTTGTGGACGAAACCCTGGCGCAGTTTGGTCGTATAGACATCCTGGTCAACAACGCAGGAACCACGAAGTTCTGTAACCACGGTGACCTTGAGGGCCTGGACAAGCGGGATTTTCTGGACCTCTATGCGATTAATACCGTGGGACCGTTCCAGATGACCCGGGCAGCTGAGACCGCGCTTCGAGCAAACGGGTCCGGCCACATCATCAATATGGCCTCCATCGCCGGACTGGCAGGAATTGGCAGTTCAATTGCGTACGCGGCCTCCAAGGGCGCGCTGATCACCATGACTCGATCGCTCGCCCGCGTGATGGGTCCGGAAGTGCGGGTGAATGCTGTATGTCCGGGCTTTGTTCAGGGCGAGTGGCTGAAAAAGGGGCTGGGCGAAGACAAATATGACGCGTTGCTGGCCAAAACCAAAGGCGCCGCACCGCTGAACGATACCGCTTCCCCGGAATCAGTGGCCGATGTGTGTCTCGGGCTTATCGTAGGGGGGGATCTGACCACCGGCGAGACCCTGCTGATCGACGGTGGAGCGCACCTGGGCATGGCTCCGGTACGAAGATAAAACAGGGCATCGCAGCAGGCAAAGTGAGCAGAAAATGACTGAAAAACCAAGCATCCTGATTGTTGGCGCCGGCGCCATCGGTAGCTTCTATGGGGCCATCCTCAAAAAGGCCGGATGTCCGGTCGACACCGTCTTGCGCTCCGAGTACGAAGTGGTGAGGGAAAAGGGTATCCGGATCACCAGCCCCTTGGGGGACCTGTCTTTCCGGCCGGATCATGTATACCGTGACGGTGGTACGCCGGAGGTCTGGCCGGACTACCTCATTCTGTGTGTGAAAGTGTTACCCGGCGTCAACCGGGCCGAACTGGTCAAGCCCTGGATGGGGCCGAACACCCGCCTGGTATTGATCGAAAATGGTCTGGGCATCGAGCAGGAGCTGGCGGAGGCGTTCCCTGAGAATCCCATCATCAGCTGTCTGGCCTTTATTGCCGCTAGTCGGACGGAACCGGGCGTTGTTGAGCACAAGGCCTATGGCAAACTGGTTATGGGGACTTACCCCCGGGGCATCGACGAGCATTGCCGGACCCTGTCGGAACTGTTCATCGAAGGTGGGATCAAGGTGGATGTGACAGAAGCTGTGGTGGGCGAACGCTGGCGCAAATGTCTGTGGAATACACCATTCAATCCTTTGTCGGTGATTGCCAACGGTGCTGACACGAAAACCATTCTGGATACCGACGGCGGAGAGGCGCTGATTCGGGCCATGATCGGCGAAGTGATGGCCGTGGCCGCAGCGGAAGGTTACCCCATGGACGAGTCGCTGATTGATCAGAACATTGACGGTACCCGCAAGATGCCGCCCTACAAGAACAGCATGGCACTGGATTACCTCAACGATCGCCCCATCGAGCGGGATGCCGTGCTGGGCAATGTGGTGGCCATTGCCGAGCGTCAAGGCATTGCCGTTCCACACCTGAATACCGTGTTGGTCACGCTGAAGATGCGGGCGGCACTGGAAGGCCGGGCCTGAGGGCCCGGTCAACCGGTCAGATCACGTACATCACCAGGTTTTCTGCGACGCACGCGGGCTTGTCCTCGCCCTTGATCTCTACCGTGGTGAGGTAGCTGGCCATATAACGGTGCTCATCCACCTGGTTGACGTCGAGCAGCTGGACCTTGGTGCGGATATCCGATCCGGACTTAACCGCAGACGGAAACCGCAACTTGTTCAGGCCATAGTTGATGGTTGCCGTGGGCCCGGTCACCTTGAGAGCCTGCGGGTTCAGCCGCGATATCAATGACACGGTCAGATAGCCATGGGCAATCGGACTTTTCCAGGGGGATTCCTTCTTCGCCCGTTCGATATCGATGTGAATCCACTGATGGTCGCCAGTGGCGTCAGCAAACGCTTCAATCATCTCCTGGGTGACGGTCAACCAGGGGCTGTGACTGACAAGAGTGCCTTTTTTATCAGCCAGTTCGTCCAATTTGACTTCAATCATCTGTTTTCCCCTTAAACCGCGTAGCCCGGGTTCTTGCTGTCGAGCAGGCGCAACAGCGCGGGCCAGGTGAGCTTCGCGGCCGCGCCCAGATTTTTCGATTGCTCGGCGGTGGTCTGCACCGCCTGTTCCGACGGCATCCAGGTGGGCCCACAGCTCTGCGCCTTGACCTGGATCTCACAGGCTTTCATCAGGAAGTACAGGTAGGTGAAGGTCTCCGGCACCGACTCACCGGCGGTCAGAACGCCGTGGTTGCGCAACAGCATCATCGACTTGTCGCCCAGATCCCGGATCAGCCGCTCGCGCTCGTCCAGATTCAGGGCCACCCCTTCGTAATCGTGGTAACTGAGGTGGTCCAGGCACAGCATGGCAGTCTGGCTCAGGGGGAGCAGGCCGTCCCGGTGGGCCGACACGGCCACGCCATCGGCGGCGTGCAGGTGCATCACCGCGCCGGCGTCCGCCCGTCCCATGTGCACGGCACTGTGGATGGTGAAACCGGCCGGATTGACCCGGCCCAGGCCACCCGCGGCCACCACCTGGCCATCGCGGTCCACCTTCACCAGCGACGAGGCGGTGATTTCGTGGAACAGCAGGCCGTAGGGGTTGATCAGGAAATGATGGTCAGGACCGGGCACCCGGGCCGACAGGTGGGTGAAGACCAGGTCGTCCCAGCCGAACAGCGCCACCAGCCGATAAGCGGCTGCCAGTTCCGTGCGCACCTGCCATTCGGCCTTGTTCAGCGACTCGGTGTTGGTGTGTTGGGCGTCTGTTGTCATTGTGATCACCTCGATTGGTGCAGAACCAAAAAAAGGGGGTGGCCTGAAGGGCACCCCCGAACACGACCTCTGACTGGAAGGAGAGAGGCCCCAGGCTCACTGGTGAAGGGGGTCAGCTGGCCTGCAACAGGCCCGCGTACCGCTCCAGGTGGAAATCGTCATCGCCCAGTTGGTGGTTGATCATGATCAGCCGCTTGGCGTAATGGGCAAAGTTGTATTCCCAGGTCATGCCGATGCCGCCGTGGGACTGGATGCCGTTCTCGGAGATGAACTGGCCGCTGCGGCCAATCACGTTCTTCGCGGCGGCCAGAATCCGGCGCCGCTCGTCACTCTGCTCTGCATCGGCCACGCTGGCGGCCAGGATGGCCATGGAACGGGCCTGTTCCAGCTCCGACATCATGTCCACCATGCGGTGCTGCAGAACCTGGAACTTGCCAATGGGCACACCGAACTGCTTGCGTTGCTTGAGGTAGTCCAGGGTCAGTTCGTTGGCCATCTCCATAACGCCAACGGCTTCGGCACACACGGCCGCAATGGCGCGACCGCTCTGGTACTCGATGATCTCGCCGGCCCGGCCTTCGCCGCCCAACAGGGCATCGGCGCCCACCTCGACGTTATTCAGGGTGATGTCGCAGCCCTTTGAGCCATCGATCGTGGGATAGGTCCGGCGCTCGACGCCGGCCAGCTCCGGACTGAGTGCGAACAGGCTGATGCCGTCGGTATCGCGGCTGTCACCGGAGGTGCGGGCGGACACCAGGATCAGATCGGCACAGTGGCCGCCGATCACCACGGCTTTGCGGCCGTTGAGTACGTAGCCGTCGCCGGACTTTTCAGCGCGGGTTGCCACGTCTTTCAGATTGTAGAAGCTTTGTGGCTCCTGCAGGGCCACGGCGGCCTTGAGTTCGCCGCTGGCGATGCCGGTCAGCCATCGCTCTTTCTGGCTATCGTTGCCGGCGTGATCAATCAGGCCGCCGCCGAGGATCACGGACTGCATGTACGGTTCCAGGCACAGGCCGCGACCGAGCTCAGTCATTACCGACTGAACCTCCACGCCACCACCGCCGAACCCACCGAGCTCCTCGGCAAAAGGCACGGCCGTCAGACCCAGCTCGCTCAGTTGGGTCCAGAAGGCCTCGCTGAACCCGGCGTCGGTTTCGCTGAACTCCAGGCGCTTTTCAAAACTGTATTCACCGCGCACCAGGCGGGCCACGGTGTCCTGCAGCATCTGCTGCTCTTCATTCAGTCGGAAATCCATGGTCGCCTCCTTAAAGCCCGAGAATCATTTTCGACACGATGTTTTTCTGGATCTCGTTGGATCCGCCGAAAATCGACAGCTTGCGGTTATTGAAGTACTGGGCGGTCAGCGGGGCGGCGTTCTCGTCTGACAGGAAGTCGCCGTCGTACTCGTAGTCCAGTTCCTCTTCGACGAAGGGGATCGCGTAGGGGCCGATCGCGCGTCGTGCCAGGTCATTGATGGACTGACGGATCTCGGTCCCCTTGACCTTGAGCATGGAGCTTTCGGCGCCCGGCACGCCACCACCCTCGACCGAGGCGATGATGCGCAGGTTGCTGATGGCCGCCGCGGTCAGGTCAATCTCGACTTTGGCAATGCGCTGGCTGAAGGAAGGATCCTCGATCAGCGGTCGGCCATTCTTGATGCGACGGGAGGCCAGCTGTTTCAGGTGTGACAACGCCGCCTTGGACATGCCGATGCCGGCCAGTCCGGTGCGTTCGTAGGTAAGCAGGAACTTGGCATAGGTCCAGCCCTTGTCCTCTTCGCCCACCAGGTTTTCCACCGGCACCTTCACGTCTTCGAAGAACACCTCGTTCACTTCGTGTTCACCGTCCAGCGTGATGATCGGACGTACGGTGATGCCCGGGGTATCCATATCGATCAGCAAAAACGAGATGCCTTCCTGGGCCTTCACCTCGGTATTGGTGCGGACCAGGCAGAAAATCATGTTGGCGTGCTGGCCCAGCGTCGTCCAGGTCTTCTGGCCGTTAACAATGTAGTGATCGCCTTCGCGCACGGCACGGGTTTTCAGCGAGGCAAGGTCAGAACCGGCGCCCGGCTCAGAGTAACCCTGGCACCACCAGTCTTCGCCGCTGAGGATGCGGGGCAGGTAGCGCTGCTTCTGCTCCTCGTTGCCGAACTTGATGATGACCGGTGCCACCATGTTGACCCCGAATGGAATGGAACGGGGTACGCCGTAGCGGCAGGACTCTTCATCCCAGATGTGTTTCTGGACCGGCGTCCATTTAACGCCGCCGTACTCTTCCGGCCAGTGGGTGGCGTACCAGCCCTGGGCATTGAGGATTTTCTGCCACCGCAGATGGTCGTCTTTGGTCAGGCGGCGAAAACCTTTCACTTTGGCGGCAATATCCGCCGGCAGCTTCTCATCCAGGAACGCGCGCACTTCATTTCGGAAGGCAAGTTCCTCGGCCGTGTAGTTCATGTTCATGAGATAACCTCGTTTGCATTACAGCGAAAATATATACCGCATAGCAGAATTACTCAATGATCCTTCAATAATTCGCCCCGTGTCAACGATAATGAAATTATGAAACGCTAGGTAACCATTGCTTTCATAAAAAAATATTAAATGCGGGTTGATGGTGTAAATGCGTTTGTCTATAGTCGCTAACACGGAAGCTGGTACCGCTATGCGGAAATCTAAATATAAAAAATACCGCAGTGCGAAACTGAAAGGTTGAAAGTGCGTCCCGCTGTACCGGCGCCGGAGAGTTCAATAACAAAGACACAATCAACTCCGTCAGAGGTTAGTTATGACAACAAGAACATCCTTCAAACCCCGTCCGCTTGCCCGTGCCATGGCCCTCGCCAGCCTGCCACTGATCACGTTTGCGTCCGCTGGCGTCTCCGCCCAGAGCAACGCCGAGCTGGACCAGTTGCGGGAACGTGTGCAGATGCTCGAGAGCAAGCTGGAAGGCGCGGTTTCCACCGCTCCGGAGGCGAGCGAAGACAATCCCTACATCCTGCGCGAAGGCGACGGCCTGAAAATCGGTGGTACCACTATCTCTTTCGGCGGTTTTATCAAGGCCGACATGATGTATGGCTCCAACGGCAACGGTCAGCGCAACACCTACTCCGTCGGGCTGCCCCGCACCTTCGCGTCCGCGGCCGCGACCGACAACGACTGGAAGGTCGGGTTCAGTGCCCGGGAATCCCGTTTCAGTTTTGGTACCTCCACTGAAGGCGTGGCCGGGCATCAACTGCGCACTTACCTCGAGATGGACTTCCAGCAGGGTATTGGTGCACCCGGCAACGAGGTGGTCTCCAACAGCTATTCACCGCGCCTGCGTCAGGCCTACGGCAACTGGAATGGCTGGGAGTTCGGCCAGACCTACACCACCTTTACCGACCTCGCGGCGATGCCGGAAATCCTGAATCAGGGCAAACAGGCCGCCTTCATTTACGTGACCCAGCCGATGATTCGCTACAACATGGCCGTTCCCGGCGGCAAGCTGATGATGGCCCTGGAAAACCCGGAAGACGGGTTTGGCACCAACTCCTATGACGATCAGTCCTATCCGGACCTCACCGCCCGCTACCAGATTCGCGGCAAACACGGGTTCTACTCGGTTGCAGGTCTGCTGCGCAACCTGGAGGACGACGCCTCCGGTGAGTCTGAGCTGGCCGGTGCCGTTTCCGTCAGTGCCCGCATTCCGACCATTGGCAAGGACGACATCCGTCTGCAGTACAGCTACGGCGCGCTGGGTCGCTACATGGGGCTGTTCACCTACCCGGATGTGGATCTCGTGGCCCAGGCCGGTGGCGAGGTGAAGGCACTGGATACCTACGGCGCGACCGCGGCTTACCGCCATTTCTGGTCGCCGGCATGGCGCTCCACGGTGACCGTGTCCCACACCGAAATCGTGGACGATCTGACTGCACCGCCGGCGGGAACCCTGAGCTACTTCGACTCCTCCACCTCGGCTCATGTGAACCTGCTTTGGTCCGCGCATTCCAACCTGACCCTGGGCCTGGAGTACGCCTACTGGGACTTCGGCGAGATTGCCGGCAGTGGCAGCAATCAGTACGAGCAGGTGATGGCATCTGCGAAGCTGAGTTTCTGAGTGCGGTAGGAACCACCTGAGTTGAGTTAACGCAAATCTCGCTTTGCATCTTCAGCCCCGGCAACGTCCCCCGTGCCGGGGCTTTTTTGTGCACGGACGGAGGTGCCTGACAGGTAGTTCCGGTTGTCGGTTCGCTGGTCAGAAAGTGAGCTATAGTAATGAGTGCTTCGTAAATGTCGGTGTGACCAAGGATGGCGGTCTGGTCTAAGCGAGCACCAGAGTTAAGGATCAGGAGGTCCGCGATGAACCGAAGAGGTTGGCACTGTTGTCTGTTGCCCCTTGCAGTGGGTTTCATGACCCAGGGAACCCACGGCCAGGATCTGAGCATCAGCGAAGATGAGTACGCCGCGCCGGCGAACCCATATTCCCCCTACGTCGACGATCACTTCCCCCAAAATGTCTATTTTGGTGATACCCATCTGCACACCGCCTGGTCCGCCGACGCTGGCATGGGCGGAGCAAAACCGGGTCCGGACGTGGCCTACCGCGCCGCGCGCGGTGAGGTGGTCCAAAGCCAGACTGCGGGCCCGTTCAAGCTGATTCGACCCCTGGATTTCGTGGTCGTCGCTGATCACGCCGAGAATCTGGGGCTATCGGATTACCTGGAACGCGGTGATCCGCTCGTGCGCCGCACCGAAGGTGGCGAGCGCTGGTACCAGATGTTTAAGGCCGGGGATGGTTACGATGCGTTCATCGAATGGATCGCGGCCAACGGGCGTGGTGAGGACATGATCAAGAGTCCGGAGATGGTGGCTGCGGTCTGGCAAAAGGTGATCGACAATGCCGAGCATTATTATGAACCGGGCGTCTTCACCACCTTTATCGGCTACGAATGGACCTCCGGCCCGGACGGAAACAACCTGCACCGGAACGTCATCTTCCGGGACGGCGCCGACCGGACTCGTCAGGTCGTGCCTTTTTCCGCACTGGACAGCGACGACCCCGAAGACCTCTGGGACTACCTCGAGGCCTATGAAAAGGACACGGGAGGCCAGGTGCTGGCCATTCCCCACAACGGCAACCTGTCCAACGGCATGATGTTTATGCTGGAAACCTTCGACGGTGATGCGTTCGACGAAGCCTACGCCCGGCGGCGCGCAAATTTTGAGCCGGTGGTCGAAGTGACCCAGCCCAAGGGCACAGGGGAAACCCACCCTTTCCTGTCGCCGGACGATGCCTTTGCCGACCACGAAATTATCGACACCTCCAACCTGGCCGGTTCCGCGGCCAAGGAGCAGGAGATGCTCCGCACCGAATACGCCCGTTCCGCGTTGAAGTTAGGGCTCGCCGAAGCCGAACGTTTGGGCGTGAATCCCTTCAAGTTCGGCATGATCGGTGCGACCGATGCCCACAACGCCCTGCCTTCGACCCGGGAGGAGAACTGGTTCGGCAAGGCCTACATCGTCGAACCCTCGCCCCACCGTAAGGAAGGCGTGCTGATCGAAAGCACCGTGGATCCGAAGCTGTCCATTTACGACATTGACCTGGGGGCCTCTGGCCTGGCCGGGGTCTGGGCCACGGAAAACACCCGGGAAGCCATCTGGGATGCTTTCGCCCGGCGCGAGGTATTCGCCACTTCCGGCAGCCGGCTCCGCGTGCGGGTGTTCGGGGGCTGGGATTTCCAGCCGGAAGAGGTGCTGCGCCCGGACTTTGCCGATGCCGGCTACTCACGGGGTGTGCCCATGGGGGGCGATCTGCGGCCGGCACCGGAAGGCCAGGAGGCGCCAACCTTTATGGTTCGGGCCCTGAGGGATCCGGACGGTGCCAACCTCGACCGGATTCAGATGATCAAGGGCTGGGTTGATGACAGCGGCGATACCCACGAGAAGATCTGGGATGTCGCCTGTGCCGGACGCGAGATCGTGGACGGCGGCTGCGACCGCGACGTCGGCAATACCGTGAACGTTGCCAACGCCAGTTACACCAACGATATCGGCAGCGCCGCGTTGGCCGGCCACTGGACCGACCCCGAGTTCGATCCGGACCAGCGCGCCTTCTATTACGTGCGCGTCCTGGAGATCCCGACACCCCGCTGGACGGCCTACGACGCGAAGTACTTCCAGATTGAAATGCCGGAAGGCACGCCTATGGAGGTGGTCGACCGCGCCTACACCTCACCCATCTGGTACGGACCGGAGGGCTGATCCGGTGGCTGATCGATCAATCAAACGACTGGTAACCGAGCCTTTCGTTCACTTCCTGCTGATCGGAGTGGCGCTCTTCGGGCTTTATGGCTGGCTGAACGACGCGCCTCAAGACACGTCGGTCCGGAGTCTGGTGATCACCGAAGGTGACGTCGCGCAACTGGCAAGCAATTTCCGGCAGGTCTGGCAACGACCGCCAACCCGTGAAGAGCTGCAGCGCCTGGTCGACAAGTACGTGCAGGAAGAAATCCTGGTCCGGGAAGCCCTGGCCATGGGGCTCGACACCGGTGATGCGGTGATTCGCCAGCGCCTGAGGCAAAAGATGGAATTTATTCTTGATGGCGCCGTCGCGTCTCTGGTGCCGTCTGACCAGGCTTTGAGAGAGTACTACCGCGCCAATGCCGAGCTGTTTACCACCCGGCCCAATGTCGGGTTCCAGCAGGTTTTCCTGGGTAAAACCGTCGACGAGGCAACGGTGGCATCCACGCGTCAGGCACTTGAGGCGGGCGCGGCGCCGGGCGAGGTCGGGCAGGCCACCTTGCTGGCGCCGGAAATGCGGCCCAGTGTGTCGACCACCGTGGATTCGAATTTCGGCGTCGGATTCTTTGACCAGCTCGTTACCCTGCCACCGGACATCTGGGCCGGCCCGGTTCAGTCGGCTTTTGGCCTGCACCTGGTGAAAGTGACCGGAAAAACCACTGGCACGGTGCCCGGCTTCGAGGCTATCCGGGAGCAGGTGGAGGACGCCTGGCGCCGTGATACCGCCGAACGGCTGAGCAAGGAACAGCTGCTGGCGATGAAATCGGACTACGACATCTCCGTACCGGATGTGGACGGGGTATCGCAATGACCAGAGTGGTGCCGGCGGTCCTGTTGGCCGTTTTAATGACTGTGCCGTCACTGCTTCAGGCCCATGCCCTGGAGCCGGGTTTCCTGAGCCTGGCGCCGGCCGGTAACGACCGTTGGCAGGCGGTCTGGCGGGTGCCCCAGGTGCGCGGCCAACCGATGGTGATCGAGGCGGTGCTGCCCGAGACCTGCGCGCCCCGAGTCGCGCCCGGCCCGATGCAGTTCGATGGCCGCGCCTTTGTCAGCCGCTGGGTAGCCACCTGCGCGGGAGGACTGGAGGGTGGCACGGTAGCGGTCCGAGGCCTGGAAGCCACGCGAACGGACGTGCTGGTGCGTTACAGCCCGGATTCCGGCGCGGCGCCGGTGGTGACCCGGTTGACGCCGGATGCCGTCGCTTTCGATATTGCCCGGACAGGGTCCTTTGATTCGGTGCTGTCCAGCTACTTTGCGCTGGGTGTCGAACACATTCTCGAAGGCTTCGATCACCTCCTGTTTGTCTTTGCCCTGCTGCTCCTGATTCCAACCCTCCGGATGCTGGTTGCCGCGCTGACCTCCTTCACCCTGGCCCACAGCCTGACCATGGCCGGAGTGACGCTGGGCATGTTCACGCTCCCGGCACCTCCGGTGGAAGCGGTGATCGCGCTGTCGATTGTGTTCCTCGCCACGGAATTGGCCCGGCCGACGGATAGTCAGAGACTCACGACCCGTTATCCCTGGCTGGTTTCATTTTCGTTTGGTCTTCTGCACGGCTTTGGCTTTGCCGGGGCGCTGAGGGAGATCGGTCTGCCCGCGGGGGACGTCCCGCTGGCGCTGTTGAGTTTTAATCTGGGGGTGGAGGCGGGTCAGATCGCGTTTGTCGTTGCGGTGGTTCTGGGCGGCTATCTGGCCAGAAGGGCATTCCAGCGTCGGGATGTCGGCTTGCAGTGGTTCGAGAGCACCGGGAAGCGGGTGGCCAGTTATGCCATCGGTGGTATCGCGTCCTTCTGGCTGGTGGAGCGGGTTGCGGGATTCTGGGTGTAGGACATCGAAAAAAACGAATTTAAACACTCAAAAAAACGATCATGCCTGCTGATTCAACTGTGATAGAAATTAAATAGTCTGGACGTTAGCGCCCGCCAAAGGATTTTCATGGCCCATTTGCGAGCATCGGAAAACAAGGTTCGTCTTTGCCTGACAACTGTGATGGCACTGGTCGTTCTCGCGTGGGCCACTTCGGGTTTCAACGTGCCGGCGCTGGACCCTCAGTTGGAGGAACCGGGATCGTTCCAGGTCACCATGCTGGATGCATCCGGGGATTCACCATCCGGCGAAGCCGGGCTGACCGGTTCACTGGGCCCTGGCCTTCCCCTCATTACGGGATATCCGGGGCATTCCCCGAATCTATCCTTCATCGAGCCGCCGGTTCGCCTCGTTAGCTATCCCGCCCTGCCTCAGGGCCCGCCTTCGCTCACCTGATCTCCGTCGATTAACCGCACTCCCATTGCCTGGCCAGAACAGGCGGAGTGTTACAGCGAACATCCGGAATCAGTGAGGTTCATCATGAGCAAGCACTTTCACGCGATACCAGTACGCGACCTGGGACGTACCCACTCCCTGGCCACCCTCCAGCCCGCCTACAACATCGGCAGCAATGATTCTGCGGTTCATCTGCTGACCGATTTCCGCGCGCGCCGTCCACCGGCCCTGAACTCAGACATGAGCGTCTCCGAGGCGAGGCTGTGGATGAAAATGGCCGATACCGCATTCAAGCTGGTGGAGAACGGGGTCAACGAGTGTGTCGGGGTCATCACCATCGCAGACATCAACGGCGAGTTGCCCCTGAGCCTTGCCAACCGTCGGGGGGTGTTACCCGGGGAAATTCGGGTCAGGGACATCATGACCCCCCTCAGCAGCCTCCCCGCGATCCACTACCAGGACCTGTGCCGCGCCTCCGTCGGCGACCTTGTCAGTACTTTCAGGTCGGTCCATGAGGAGTACCTGCTGGTCGTGGACGACGACCGGAACAACGCCGGCGAGCAGTACCTGCGTGGCATTGTCTCGGCCAGCCAGCTGGTCGAAAAGCTCCACATTCCCATCGACCTTGAGCATCGCGCGTCGTCGTTCTCGGAAATCGTGAATGTCGTTCAGGGGAATTTCTAGAACTAGCACGGCCCGGTTCGGCCCCGGCATCCCCTCGGGGCCGGTCCGGGCATGGCGGAGCTGGCCAGGGAGTGCCGGCCGTCAACATCAACCAAAACCAATACCGGAGGTAACTTCATGGCCATAAGGAAGCTGCTGATTGCCAATCGCGGTGAGATTGCAGTCAGAATTGCCCGGGCCTGTAGCGAACTGGGTATACGCTCGGTCGCCATCTATTCGAAGGCGGACGAGTATTCCCTGCATGTCAAAAAAGCCGACGAGTCCTACCAGATCAGTCAGGATCCGCTATCCGGGTATCTGAACCCCCATCATATCGTCAATATGGCAGTTGAAACCGGCTGCGATGCGCTGCATCCCGGCTACGGGTTCCTCTCGGAAAATGCCGAGCTGCCGGCGATCTGCAAACAGCGGGGGATCACCTTTGTCGGCCCGTCATCAGAGGCCATTGCCTCCATGGGTGACAAGACCCAGGCCCGTCAGACGGCCGAGGCCGCCGGTGTGCCGGTAACGCCCGGGTCCAGGGGGAATCTGGAAGATGTCGAAGACGCGGTTCGGCAGGCCTCTGAGATTGGCTATCCGGTCATGCTCAAGGCAACCTCCGGCGGCGGTGGTCGGGGTATCCGTCGCTGCGACAACGAGAAGGAGCTGCGTCAGAACTACGTGCGGGTGATTTCCGAGGCCACCAAGGCGTTCGGCAGCGCCGAGGTCTTTCTGGAAAAGTGCATCATCGACCCCCGCCATATCGAGGTGCAGATCCTGGCAGACAGCCACGGCAACGTGGTACACCTGTACGAACGTGACTGTTCGATCCAGCGCCGGAACCAGAAGCTGATTGAGCTGGCGCCATCGCCGCAGCTGGAAGAGAACCAGCGTGAGTACATCGGCGAACTGGCGCGGCGGGTGGCCAAGCAGTGCGGGTACGAGAATGCCGGCACCGTGGAATTCTTGCTCGACCACGACGGCAGTTTCTATTTCATGGAGATGAACACCCGGGTGCAGGTGGAGCACACCATCACCGAAGAAATCACCGGGGTGGACATCATCAAGGCCCAGATCCGGATTGCCTCCGGCGAGGAGCTGTGGCTCAAGCAGGAGGACATCAGCTACCGGGGCTTTGCCGCCCAGTTCCGGATCAACGCCGAAGACCCCAAGAACGGCTTCCTGCCCAGTTTTGGCCGGATCAGCCGCTACTACTCGGCCGGTGGCCCGGGCGTGCGTACCGACGCCAACATGTACACCGGCTACGAGATCCCGCCTTACTACGACTCCATGTGCGCCAAGCTGATTGTCTGGGCCATGGACTGGCCGGAGCTGATTGCCCGCTCGCGCCGGGCGCTGAACGATATGGCCATCTACGGGGTCAAGACCACCATCCCCTATTACCAACAGATCCTGAACCATGAGGAATTCCAGGCCGCCAATTTTAACACCGGCTTTGTCGAAGCAAATCCTCAGTTGCTGGAGTACAGCACCAAGACCCGTCCTGAAGCCATCGCCACAGCCATCGCCGCGGCCATCGCCGCCCAGGCGGGCCTGTAAACCGAACACCGGAGAGATCCAGAATGACCAAGCGCAAGATTCATATTACCGACGTTATCCTGCGGGACGCCCATCAGTCCCTGATCGCCACCCGAATGCGGACCGAAGACATGCTGCCGGCCTGTGAATGGCTCGATCAGGCCGGATACTGGTCCCTGGAGTGCTGGGGCGGTGCCACCTTCGACGCCTGTGTCCGATTCCTGAAGGAAGACCCCTGGGAGCGCCTGCGCACGCTGCGCCAGGCCCTGCCCAACACCCGTCTGCAGATGCTCCTGCGCGGGCAGAACCTGCTGGGCTATCGCCACTACGGCGACGACGTGGTGGAAGCCTTCGTCGCCAAGGCCGCTGAAAACGGCATCGATGTATTCCGGGTGTTCGACGCCCTGAACGACGTGCGCAACCTGGAAACCAGCATCAAGGCCGTCAAGAAAGCCGGTAAGCACGCCCAGGGTACCCTGTGCTACACCGTCAGCCCGGTGCACGACACCGATGCTTATCTGGAGCAGGCCAAAGCCATGGCCGAGATGGGCGCGGACAGCATCGCCATCAAGGACATGGCCGGTCTGCTGACGCCGGCGGTCACCGCCGAGCTGGTGGGCAAGCTCAAGAGCACCCTTGATCTACCGGTGTTCCTGCACTCCCACGCCACCTCGGGCATGGCGCCGATGTGCCAGTGGGCGGCGATGGAAGCCGGTGTCGATCACATCGATACCGCATTGTCGGCCTTTGCCGGCGGCACCAGCCATCCGCCTACGGAATCGCTGGTGGCGGCGTTGCACGACGCCGGCTTCGACACCGGCCTGAATCTGGAGCTGCTGGACAAGGCCACCGGCCATTTCCGGGAAGTGCGCAAGAAGTACCACCAGTTCGAGAGCGCCTACAACGGTGTCGATACCTCGGTGCTGTTGTCCCAGGTGCCGGGCGGCATGATGTCCAACCTGGCCAATCAGCTCAAGGAGCAGGGCGCCCTGGACCGCATCCAGGAGGTGTTCGAGGAAATCCCGAGGGTTCGCAAGGACCTCGGCTTCCCGCCGCTGGTTACCCCGACCTCCCAAATTGTCGGCACCCAGGCGGTCATTAACGTGCTGGGAGGTAAGCGCTACGACACCATCACCAACGAGGTGAAAAAGTACCTCCAGGGCTGGTATGGCCAGGCGCCTGCCGAGGTGGACGCCGAACTACAGCGTCGCGCGGTTGGCAAGGAGGAGCTGGTTGAAGAACGGCCAGCGAACCTGATTCCTCGCGAGCTTGAGGAGTTGCGCAAGCAGGTGGGCGAGCTGGCCGAGAGCGATGAGGATGTGCTGACCTACGCCATGTTCCCGGATCAGGCCAAGGCGTATCTGGAGCAGCGCCGGGATGGCACGCTCCAGTCCGAGCCATTGGAACCCATTCCGAGCGGGCGCTCCGGCGCCGTCTCGTCCAAGTTCAAGATCACCGTGCACGGTGAGAGCTACGACATCGACGTCACCGGTGCCAATCCGACGGGTGAGAACGAGCGCCGTTTCTACATGACGGTGGATGGCGTGCCGGAGGAAATTCACCTGGAGTCCCAGGGCGACAGCAGTGAAGGCGGTCGCAAGAGCGGCGGTCGGGCCGGTGCTACCAAGGAAGGTCATGTGACCACGAGTATGCCTGGCAACATTGTGGATGTGCTGGTCAAGGAGGGCGATCAGGTCGCTGCCGGAGACCCGGTATTGATCATCGAAGCCATGAAAATGGAAACCGAGGTCAAGGCCACCATCGCCGGAACCGTCAAGGGCGTTTCCATTGCCAAGGGCGACCGCGTGGTGCCGGGTGAGGTGCTGGTGGATATCGAGTAGCCGGCCAGGGCTCAGAGGCGAACAGCAACGCCGAGTGTTGCTGTTCGCCGATCGTAATCGTACCGGGCAATGTTGCTGTCGTTCTGAACCTGCTGGAGGTTCAGCAGCAGGGACACCGTCGTGTTGACCCGGTACTCCCCGTCAATCGAGAACGTCAGCCGCTGGTCCTCCCGGCGGATGATCAGTAGCCCCTCAGGGACCTCGAGCCGGTGCGGAGTACGGTAGTAGTTGAACCGGTAACTGGCAGATGTGCCGAGTTCCAGGGCCGGTGTAAGGGCGTACCCGAGTCCCAGTGCCAGGGTCTGGCCCAGCGGAGAAACACTGTAGTACTCGGTGCCGGTATCGAGATTGCGGCGGTCATCGTAGTCCACCTGGTATTTCACGCTTGCCCGCCAGGAATGGCGTCGCGCCTGGTAGCGCGTGTCCAGGCGGTAATGCTGACCGTCGTAGGCCCGGTAACGGTCTGCCGCGTTGACCTGCTCCGCGTCGACAGAAATCGAGCAGACGGCGGTTTCGCTGCCGAGGGTACAACCCGATTTCCGGAGTCCGGAACTGAGGCGTGCCCGGTTTTCCCTTGATTTGCCCCCTTGCCAGACCTGATCCCCGCCAATGCCCAGGCTCAGTCGATAGTTACCGGGGGCATGGACGCCCGCCACATTGAGGCGGACGAGATGGGTGTTGAAGTCTTCCTGAGTGGTGTATTCGCGGCCATACAGCTGCAGGTCGGTCTTGATCGACTGATCGCCGGATCGGAATGGGTAGCCGGAGATGGCATTGACCGACTCGAAGAAAGCGCCGTCCAGGGAGCTGGCGGCACTGTCCGGGAACAGGGCGATGTTGTCTTCGTACCCGGCGGACAGCGACAGCAGGGCTTGCCATCGATCAGGGGCGGGCGGCGCTCCCAGCTTGGCAAGCTGGCCCCGGGCGAGCTTGCTCAGATTGTCCTCACTGCTTGCCAGCGCGGCTTCACGAAATGCCTGGCGGGCCTTTGACGTTTGATCCTGGGCGAGAGCAATCAGGCCGAGGTTGTAGAAGGCGAGTGCCCGTTGGGGTGTGTCGAGCAGCCTTCGGAACATCTCCTCCGCGCTGACGTAGTCACCCATTTTGAAATAGAGGACGCCGAGATTGTAGGTGAGCGCGCGGGATTCCATGTCTTCGGCCGCGGCCTCAAGCAGTTCGCGGGCGCGCTCCAGGTTATTGTTCTGGAATGCCTCGATGCCGGCCCGGAACTTTTGCTTCGGCGATGACAAAGAGTCGGTTTCTGCCGCGACCACGAACGGAACGCACAGGCAAATCAGCAGCATCGTTATCAGTCGGTAGGGCGACAGCATATTTCTTCGAACTGCTCCGACAGGGGACGTTTACTGGTTCACTGTGTTGTCCAGCGTGGACCCGGTGTTGTTGAGTAAATCCAGTCCGGGATCCAGAAGATCGTCCGTCGGTAAGTCCGTGCCCGGCAGGTCCAGTTCGGGGGTGTCCAGTCCCGGCTGTTCGACGGTCGGCGCATCCAGCAGTTCCTCGCCCGGCAGCTCGGCATCGAACGCATCGCGGGATTCGCGAGCCTGCAAGCTCAGGTCTTCCTCGCGACTCCAGGCTTCGCTGGACAGCTCGTTGGCATCCAGTTCATCCCAGTTCTGTTCGTCGTCCAGCTCGTTGATCGATTCCGGGATTTCCATTTCCTGAACGAAGGAATTATCCAGAGCCTCTTCATCCGCCACCATTCTCATGGTAACGCCATAGTCCTCCTCTGCTACCGCCAGAGTCGGCGTGAGCGAGAAGCCTGCAATCAGAAGCCAGACAAGCCGAACCTGGCCGGGAATTGTTACTTTCATGACGATGGTTCCGTTTCCTTGCCGATGTCCGTACGGAAGGTTTTGCGTTTGGTGCCTTCGCCCAGGTGCGCAACCAGCGTGCCTTCACCCGGGAACAGAATGTTCACCGGCAGGGCCAGCAGGTTGTCGCCGGGCTTCAGGTTTACCTTCCAGCTTACCCGGTGTCGTCCCGGGAAGGGTGCCAGTTCCATGTTCGGCGGCAGCTCCAGGGTCAGGGTCACGTCTTCCAGAGCTTCGGTAGACGTGAATGCCAGCCGGACGGTTTTCTGTGTCGGGTCAGCGGTTACCGCCGAGGGCTCTGCGGTGCCAGCCAGTTCTGCCCCCGGTTGAGGGGCCTGGTTGAACTGGGTGCCAATGAACACGCCGACCACCAGTGCCGCGGCAACGGCACCACTCCAGACGGACGTGGTCCAGTGTCGTTTCGGGGTCTGCTGATCGGTTGCCATGGCCCGGCCGAGTATCCGCGACTCGAAGTCGGGGTCGGGCTCAGGCGCCCGGTCTGCGGCAACCTGTTGGACGATATACGTCGCCGTCGCCAGCGCCACGGAGCAGGCTTCGCAGGATTTGACGTGCTCGCGCATGGCCACCTCAGTGGTCTCGGACACTTCGCCGGCGGCCCAGGCATCCACGTCTTTTCGGAATTCAATGCAGTTCATCGCATTCACCTCACTGGCAGCCACGTTGTTGCTCCTCAAAAGGTTCCATCTCCTCCTGCAATTTCGTCCGGAGCAGCGCCCGTACCCGATGCAGCCTGGATTTTATGGTGCCCAGGGGCACGTCCAGAATCTCGGCAATGTCTTCCTGGCGCCAGCCTTCGGAGTCATGCAGCAGCAACAGGGTTCTCTGGTCGGGCTGCAGTTCGCCAATCAGTCGGTGCAGTATGGCGCTTCGTCGGTCGTTGTCCGTGTGGGTGAGGGGATCGGGTTCGGTGCCTGACAGGGTTTCCAGAAACGGGGTCTGCTGGTCCTTGGGGCCCAGTGCGTTTTCGCTGACCTCTCGCCCTGCCGGTCGCTTGCGGACGTTGTCCACGAACTGTCGGTACAGAACCCGGTGCAGCCAAGGGCGAAGATCCTCGACGCGCTCCAGTTCGTCCACCTTGGGGAACAGCTTGGTGACCACATCCTGAACCAGATCCTCGGCATCGTGCTGGCTGCCGGTTAGCCGGTAGGCAAACGTATGCAGCGGCCTGAGGTGTGGATGGACCAGGCGTTCAAAGCGTTTTGACTTGGATTGGCGAAACGGAAGCAAGGCCAAGTGGATACCCCTGATAAACATCTCGCACTATCAGAGTGCTGCAGGACGTTTCTGATTTTTATCGTGTGCCCAGTCTATCAGCCCCGGGCCTCTGCGGGTATGTCCGTATTGTAAAAAAAAGAACGGCGGTAATGTCAACAAAATCAAAATATTAAGGCTGGTATGCGGAGTTTTTTCGGAAAATCTCCGGGTGGCTTTGGAACCTTTGCAATTAGACCTACGTGGTGGGCAGCTAATGGCGATGGAAGCGCCGAACTACAAGAAACCCAAAGGTGACAGAGTATGCTTATCCGCAACGTATTGTTCACAGCCATATCGGCAGCCGCCGTTGGTTTGACCGGCTGCCTGGACAGCAGCAGCCAGACCCAGAAAAACGCCAATCCCGATTATCGGATCAACAGCGGCCTGATCGAACGTGGGACCCATCCACTCTTCGATCCACTGGAAACAGAGTTCGTGATTCCGAGCGATGCCCTGTTTTTTCTGAGTGAAATCGACGACGGTACCATGCTTAACGGCACCGATCCGGCCAATCAGGTTACCCAGGGTATCGGGTTCCTCGATGGCGCCTCGGTACTGGCGCCCATCGATGTCAAGATCAGCGCCAGTCTCGATGACCAGCAGATACTGGATGCCCGCGACTTCGTCGAGATCGACGGCGCGGTGGTCCCGAATCCCGAACAGAATGTGTTCCTGGTCCCGGTCGAGTACGCCAGCGGCGATGCCCTCCGGCCGCTTGAAGCGGAAGCCCCCGGGCTGACGCCGGCGGAACGCTATCGTCAGGCCCGGCGTCTGCAGGCGCAGGGTGACACCGCCGGTGCCGACGCCATTTTCAGCGACCTGCTGGCGGAAAAGGTCCGGGTGGAGTTGTTGGACATCGACGGTGGTCAGAACAACCTGGTTCGGGTGCTGCCACTGACACCGCTGGCGGCCAAGACCCAGTACGTGCTGGCGCTGACCAACGACATAGTGGATGCCAGTGGCGAGCCACTGGTCGGCTCTCCGGTGTACCAGTCCGTTGCCGATCCCGAGCGTACGTTGTCGAACGCGGCGTTCCAGCCGTTCCGGGACGCCATGTTGCCGGCCCGCAGGCTCGTGACCGATTATTTCGACTTCAAGCGGGAATCTGAGGAATCCGCGGGTTTCCGGTCCGGCTTTGATGACGTGGTATACGCAACCGCGATCACCACCACCGCGGTGGAGGATGTGATCCTCGCCAACGCGGCACCGTTTACCTACTACCGTTCCATGTTGGCGAGCGCCCAGCGCCAGGAGGAACTCGGCAAACTGGTTGACGGTTTCTACAACCTTAGTGACCAGCCCCTTGGCGAGGGTGCAAACGGCGAAGAGGCCAACCTCAACTCGGCGCTTTACGCCACCCTGACAGATCCCGCGTTCCGTCTTTACGACGACAGTCTGGCCACCATCCTGATGGACGCCAACGCCAGTGACACCCCCGTTCTCTATGCCGACGTGGTTGCCGATGCCGGTTCGGATCGCCGGATCGCACACATCGTGCAGGTGGCAACCGCCCTGGCGACCGATGCCAATATCGATGTCGAGGCCAGGGCCCAGAGCCTGGCGTCGGCCGCCGAAGCTGTGGTGGATACGCCCAAACCCCGCACGGTCTCCGTGTTCAGTCAGCGCGACGGCGGCGATGTTAATCCGGCACTCGCCCAGGAGGTCGCCGGCACGCCGCTGAACGTTCATGTCTATGAGGGCGAGATCACGCTGCCCTACTTCCAGGCCCTGCCGGCGGAAGGGGATGGTTCCCCGCTCACCACGGAAAGCTGGCTGCCCGCCGATTTTTCCGGCGACGAGACACTGAGCGCCGCACCGTCTGACCGGATCAGCTACCGGTTTCCGTTCGCGCGCAAGGTTGCCGACACCACCGTACCCCTTGTGGTGGCGGCCCCGGACACGGATAACCTGGTCATTGCCGGCCAGCAGCCGGCCGCAGGTTATCCGGTCATCATTTACCAGCATGCGGTGACCACCGACCGTTCCGCCATCCTGCCGATGGCCACGGCGGCCGGGCTGCTGTGTGCGGACCCTGCCAACAGCCACGATTGCTTTGTGACCATTGGCATTGATCAGCCGCTGCACGGTATTTTCGGTGAGGGCATCGTGGGCCTGAATCCCATCACCACCCAGGACGGTGCCTCGGCGGACGCCACTGAGCGCCATTTCGGCTTTGCCGCCAGCGCCGACCTCAGCCCCGTGCCGGCGGGGGAGCTGGAAGCGCCGGAGTCCGGCAGCCTGTTCCTGAACTTCGCCAATTACGCCAACACCCGTGACAACATGCGTCAGGGGGCGCTGGACCTGCTGAACGTGAGTGCGTCACTGCAAGCGATCGAGGACGCGATCAACGCCTGTGCCGACTGCCCGCAGTCCCTGAACCTGGATCCGGATCGGGTCTACTTCCTGAGCCATTCCCTGAGCGGGATGGGCGGCGCAGCGTTTCCCCACGTCAACAACGCGGCCATCGAAGCCGGTAACGCCAGTCTGAGCCCGATCACGGCCTCGAACTTCCTGAACACCGGCGGCGGCTTTACCCGTCTGGCAGAGAACTCCCAGTCCATCGCGCCGCGGGTGCTGCCAGGCCTGGATGCCGCTTCGGCTGGCCTCCTGACTCAGGGGCGCACCGAGCTGAACATCTATTTCAATGTGTTCCAGGGCCTGCTGGATTCCGCGGATCCGACCGCGTTCGGGCCGCTGTACCGGGATAAACCTGTGCTTCTGACCGAGATTGTCGGGGTGCCCGACGATGTTGATCGGCCCACCGATGACACCATTCCCAACGCCGCCGATCCCTTGCTCTACGCGCTCGGACCGCTGTCCACCACGATTCCGGAAACCGGCTTCGTGATTGAGGGCGAGAACATGCCGATGGCCGGAACAGATCCCCTGGCCGCGGCCATGGCGGCGGAGTCCACGCCGCTGGGTACCGACCTGCCCTACATCACCCGCTATCTGGAAGGCTCCCACGGCAACCCGATTTCCGCCGGTCAGAAGAGTGCAGACAGCTTTTCTTCCCGGGCCGTGTTCGACGAAATGGTGTTCCAGATGCTCACCCTGTTTACCGGCAACGATCCGGTCACCGTCAACAACCCCTGCGTCGTCAAGGATGCGGATACAACCGGCACCGATTGCACGGCCGATGGCAATACCGATTCCGGTGACGGTAGTGGATCCGGCGGAGACGGTGGCACCGGAGGCGGCGGTGGCGGCCTCCTGGATGGTGGCCTGCCAATTTGATCCCGAGACCGGTCCCGGGATGCCGGGACCGGTCTGAAATCCTTCAGATACACGGTAAATCATGGCGTTAGCCTCGCCACACGGGGAGGCTTTGCCCAAAACTTGCGGAGCAAACGCAATGACAACAACAAACTCCCCATTCCCCGGAACGACCCGTCTGGCGCTGGCGGTGCAACTGGTCTGCCTTTCCACATCGGTCGCGGCCTTCGATTTCGACATCTACGAGATCGACGCCTCCCTGAGTACGACTCTGACCGCCGGCATTGCCTATCGTCTTGAAGACCAGGACAAGGACCTGATCTCCCAGGGCAACCTGGGGCCGGAATTCGCGTTCAGTGACACCGGCGCGTCGTCCAATAACTTCGACGACGGCAACCTCAATTTTGAAAAGGGCGAACCCTATTCCCAGATCCTGCGCGGTCGCAGTGAGCTGTTCCTGGACTACGCCCCCGACAGCGACGTGCTTACCCGGGTCGGCGCGCTCGTGCGCGGCAGTTACTACTACGATCACGAGCTCAAGGACAATCCCCGGGCGGTCGATCCGGTCGGGCAGCGCCGGGAACTGAATGAGGAAGCCAAGGACAACGCAGCGGGGGCGGACCTGCTCGATGCCTACGTTTTCACCGACTGGTATTTCGGGGATACCCCGGTCTCCCTCCGCTACGGTCGCCAGGTCGTCAACTGGGGCGAAAGCACCTTCATCCTCGGTGGCATCAATGCCATTAACCCAATTGACGTGCCGGCCTTCCGGGCGCCGGGCGCAGAACTGAAGGACGTCCTCCTGCCGGTGGAGATGCTGTACACCTCGGTCGGCATTACCCCGGAAGTCACCATCGAGGCCTTTGTGCAGACCGACTGGGAGCCGTTCCGGATTGATGACTGCGGTACCTTCTTCTCCTCCGCGGACGTCGCCGCCGATGGTTGCGGGCCGGTTCTGCTGGCAGGCCAGGTGCCCGATTCCCAGGCGTTCGAGGAAGGCTTCATCGCACCCCGCCTGGGGGACAGGGAGCCCGGCGACAAGGATCAGTTCGGCATGGCCGCCCGCTGGTTCATCACCGACCTGGATGCCGAACTCGGGCTGTTCTACACCCGTTACCACAGCCGCCTGCCCTACATCAGTGGAGTGGTGAATAATCCGGAGTCACCGGAGGCCAACCAGTTCAACGATCCGAGCAAGCCGTTCTCCCGGTTCCCGAGTTACTTCATCGAGTATCCCAAGGGCATCGACCTGTTCGGCCTGAGCATCAACACCACGCTGCCCACGGGCACCTCGCTTGGCGCGGAATACAGCTTCCGGCCCAACCTGCCGATCCAGTGGAACACCTTCGAACTGATCTACGGTGGCCTGCAACAGCGTGGCCCTGACGGCCAGGTGGTCAGCAAGCTGGAGCAGCGGGAACGGGCCAGCGGCGGCAACTATGCCGGTGATGCCGTGGATGGTTATGACCGGTTCAAGGTGTCCCAGGCCCAGGCGACCGCGATTCACTTTATCGACCGGGTGATGGGCGCGGCCCGCTTCATTATCGTCGGTGAGGTGGGCGCCACCTACATCCACGATTTCCCCGGCAAATCCCAGGCCCGTTATGGCCGCTCGGGCATCTACGGGGTCGGGCCGGTACCGCTGGATGGCCCCAGTTTCTCCGGCGATTTCTGTAGCCAGGGCACGGACAGCGATCCACGCCTGAACATCAACGCGACCAACTGCAAAGGCGACGGGTTCACCACCTCGTTCTCGTGGGGCTACCGAACACTGTTCGTCTGGGATTACCCGGACGCGGTGGCAGGCGTGAATCTTCGCCCGAAACTGTTCTGGACCCACGATGTAAAAGGCTACGCACCGGATCCGGGCGGCAACTTCAGCGAAGGCAACAAGTCCATCGGGCTCGGCCTCGAAGCCACCTACCAGAACGCCTACAAGGCGAACCTCAGTTACACCACTTACTTTGGCGGCGATTACAACGTCACGAACGACCGTGATTTTGTGGCTGCCTCAGTTTCCTATTCCTTTTAATCAACGCGTGACGTAACAGGAGCAATCCATGAACACGATCAGAACCCTTATGTATGGCGCAGTGGCCAGTGCCTTGTTGACATCCGGGTCTGCGGTTGCCGCGGTCTCCGCGCAGGAAGCGGCCAAACTGGGTGACACCCTGACCCCGATGGGTGCGAAGCAGGCGGGCAATGGCGACGAAATCCCGGCCTGGACCGGTGGTCTGACCGAGGCGCCGGCGGCGTACAAGGGCGACGGCCGGTACGTAGACCCGTTCGCCGGCGACAACGAGCTGTTCCGGATCAATCAGGCCAATCTGGACCAGTACGCCGACAAGCTGAGCCCCGGCCAGATCGCCATGATCAAGTCCCACGATGATTACTTCCTCCCGGTCTACCAGACTCGCCGGACGGCTACCTACCCGGAAGCGGTCCAGCAGCAGACCATGGAAAATGCCACCGAGGTGGAACTGGTGGAAAGCGGCAATGGCCTGAAGAACTACCAGACCGCGACACCGTTCCCGATTCCCCGGAATGGCCTGGAGGCGATCTTCAATCACATCACCCGCTACCGTGGCGGTTCGTTCACCCGCAACGTCGCCCAGGTGACACCGCAACCCAATGGCGATTTCAGTCCGGTGAAATTTACCGAGTCGTTCACCGAGCGGGTGGCGCTGGAAGACTACGATCCGGCGGAGGATCCGAACGTCATGTTCTACTTCAAGCAGGCGATCACCGCGCCGTCGCGACTGGCCGGGAACGTACTGCTGGTGCACGAGACCATTAACCAGGTGAAGGAGCCCCGTCGGGCGTGGTTGTACAACTCCGGCCAGCGCCGGGTGCGCCGCGCCCCGAACGTTGCCTACGACGGACCGGGTACCGCGGCGGACGGTCAGCGGACGTCCGATAACCTCGATCTCTACAACGGTGCGCCGGACAAGTACAACTGGGAACTGGTGGGCAAGAAAGAGATGTACATCCCGTACAACTCCTACCGTCTGGCCAGTGGCGAGCTGGATTATGAGGACATCATCAAGCCGGGTCACATTGACCAGAGCCTGGCCCGCTACGAGCTGCATCGGGTCTGGCATGTGAAGGCCACCCTCAAGGATGAAGAGCGGCACGTGTACGAGGTTCGGGACTTCTATCTGGATGAGGACACCTGGCAGATCGCCCTGGTCGATCACTACGATGGCCGCGGCAATCTGTGGCGCGTCGCCGAAGCGCACGCCATGCAGATCTACGACGCCAACATTCCCGCGTACGCGTTCGAAACCCTCTACGATCTGCTGTCTGGCCGGTACCTGGTCATGGGCATGACCAACGAGGAGGACAACCCTTACGAGTACGGCACTGAGCGGAGTTCGCGGGAGTACACCCCTGCGGCACTGCGTCGGGCAGGTGTTCGCTAGGGCGCCGGTTGGCGGGTTCCGGCTCCGGGGCAGCGACGACTGGCCCGGAGTCGAGCCCCGGATAAAGGAGTGGACGTCATGTTGGAACTGATGCAAACCACACTGCTGTTCGAAATCGAGCAGCGACTGGTCTACCGGAATGGCCGGTGGCTGGTCCGGACCCGGGAAATCCCGGAGCTCGGCCCCTACGATTCACGCCTGGAGGCGGTGGAGGGATTGTACCGCCATGTTGCCGTATGCTCCGGTCGGCTCACACGGGGTGAGCCGGGGCTGGCCCGGGCGTTTGTCCAGCATTCCGTCGCCCGGTGTCAGGAACCTCACTGCGATATTTGCGCAGACCTCGAGGCCCTGACTCCTGACGCGCCCCGGGGTCAGCTAAAGGCAGCAATGCCGGTCTGACCACGGCCCAGAATCAGGGCGTGGACATCGTGGGTCCCTTCGTAGGTGTTGACCGCTTCCAGGTTCATCACGTGGCGGATCACGTGGTATTCGTCGGAAATACCGTTACCGCCATGCATGTCGCGGGAAACCCGGGCGATGTCCAGTGCCTTGCCACAGTTGTTGCGCTTCATCAGAGAGATGGCGTCGGTTGAGTAGTTGCCGGCGTCCATCATCCGACCCAGTTGCAGGGCACCCTGCAGGCCCAGGGTAATTTCGGTCTGCATATCCACCAGCTTTTTCTGAATCAACTGGTTGGCCGCCAGGGGCCGACCGAACTGGGTGCGTTCCAGCGTGTAGTTGCGGGCCGCGTGCCAGCAGAACTCGGCGGCGCCCAGGGAGCCCCAGCTGATGCCGTAACGGGCCTTGTTCAGGCAGCTGAACGGGCCTTTCAGACCTTCCACGTCCAGCTTGTTCTCGTCCGGGACAAAGACTTCGTCCATAAAGATGGAGCCGGTCTCGGACGCCCGCAGGGAGAACTTGCCTTCAATTTTCGGGGTTTCCAGGCCCTTGGCGCCGCGCTCGATCACAAAGCCGGTGATCTTGCCGTCCAGTTTGGCCCAGACCACGCACACGTCGGCAATGGGGGAGTTGGTGATCCAGGTTTTGGAGCCGCTGACCAGATAGCCTCCGTCAACTTTCTTGGCGCGGGTTTCCATGCTGCCCGGGTCAGATCCGTGGTTGGGCTCGGTCAGGCCGAAGCAGCCCACCTTTTCGCCGGAGGCCAGTTGCGGCAGGATGCGCTTTTTCAGGGCTTCCTGGCCAAAGGCGTGAATCGGGTGAATGACCAGTGACGACTGGACGCTCAGGGCGGAGCGGTAGGCGGAATCGACCCGCTCCACTTCCCGGGCAATCAGGCCATAGCAGACATGGTTCAGGCCCGGGCCGCCATACTCTTCCGGCAGCGTGGCGCCAAGCATGCCCAGCTCGCCCATGTCGTTGAAGATGGTGCGATCGAACTTCTCGTGACGGTTGGCTTCGATAATGCCGGGCATCAGGCGCTGGTCACAGAAAGAGCGGATGCTGTCGCGAACCTGGCGCTCGGTTTCATCCAGTTGTGTATCGAGTTGCAGTAAATCATCCCAGGGTGCGGAAGCCATGGTGTTTCTCCTCGGTAAAAATCAGTGGTTAACCCGTTCAATAACAGCAGCAATGCCCTGGCCGACGCCAATGCACATGCTGATCAGGGCGTAGCGTCCGCCGCTGCGTTCCAGCTGGCGGGTGGCAGTGAGTGCAATTCGTGCCCCGGATGCGCCGAGGGGGTGGCCGACGGCAATGGCGCCCCCGTTCGGATTCAGCCGGGAATCGGTCGGGTCAATGCCCAATCGGGTGGTGCAACCGAGAACCTGGGCGGCAAAGGCCTCGTTGATCTCGATAACGTCTATATCCTTGAGGCTCAGGCCAGCGCGGGCCAGCGCTTTTTCGCTGGCGGGAACCGGGCCATAGCCCATGACGTGGGGAGCCACGCCGGCGATGGCGGAAGCCACGATCCGGGCCCGGGGCTGCATGCCGGCTTTTTCGCCGGCTTCCCGGGAGCCAATAATCAGGGCCGCGGCGCCGTCGTTGATGCCGGAGGCATTACCGGCGGTGACCACGCCGCCCTCGAACAGCGGCCGCAAACCGGCCAGGGCTTCTACCGTGGACTGCGGGCGCGGATGCTCGTCCTCGCTGACGGTGACTGGTGGTTTTTTACGCCCCTGCGGCACCTCGATGGGCAGGATCTCGTCGGTGTAGAAGCCGGCGCGGCGGGCTTCCTCGAAGCGGGCCTGGCTCTGGGCAGCAAACCGGTCAACCAGGTCCCGGTCCAGATTCAGCTCCCGGGCAATGTTGTCGGCGGTTTCCGGCATGGTATCCGCACCAAACGCCCGTTCGATGGCCGGGTTCGGGAAGCGCGCGCCAATGGTGCTGTCGAAGGCTCGGAAATCCCGGCTGAACGGGGACTCGCTCTTGGCCATCACGAACGGCGCGCGACTCATGCTCTCGGCACCGCCGGCAACAAACAGGTCGCCTTCGCCACACCTGACCGCACGGGCGGAATCAATAATGGCGGCCAGTCCCGAGCCGCACAGGCGGTTGACGGTCAAGCCGCCGGTCTCAACCGGCAGGCCGGCCAACAGCCCGGCATGGCGCGCCAGGTTACGGGCATCTTCGCCGGCCTGATTGGTGCAGCCGGCGATCACGTCCTCATAGGTCTCGGGGGCGAAGGCATTGCGCTCAACCAGGGCCCGGATCACGCTGGCCAGCAGGTCATCGGGGCGAACCGGGGCGAGGGCGCCGGCGTGACGGCCGAAGGGAGTTCTCAGTCCGTCATAGATATAAGCGCTCATGGCTGCTTCCTCTATATACAGGGGACCAGATGTCATTGTGAGCTGAAGAGCCCGGCGAAGAAAGCTGTCGGGTCTGCCTGGTCATTTATGCTAGTATAGTTTCGTTAAGCGAAACACAGTTTTGTAATGAGTTCACGAAAGACTAATCCGGGTGTGTTTGAAATGCAAGCAGAGACCATCCCTTTCGGGCCGGTTGAATCATGACGGCAGTGGAACGCGGGTTGTTGCCAATTGCGGTTGTCCTGGAACTGGTTGCCATGTGCCTGGCCAGCCAGTCGTTGAGTGCCCTGGCCGGCGTGCTGTTTCTGGTGGGGTTTCTGTGGGCCGGTAAGCGCCTGCAAGCCTACTCCCGGGCCCTTCTGGTGGTAGCGCTGGCGGTCACCGCGTGGCTGACCTATAAGGGCGAGTTGACGACGCCCCAGCTCATCAAGGCATCGGCGGATGCCGCGTTCTATGCCGCGTTTCTCGGCAGCCTCGGCATGATGCAGTGCCTGGTCCGGCGGTTCGAGGTGCTGCGGCGCATCCACGACGTGCTGCTGGGCGGTCGCCCGGTCTGGCTGTACCCGAAATACGCCCTCGTCAGCTGTGGGATTGCGTCCGTACTGAGCTTCGGGATGATGAATCTCTTGTGCGGCACCCTGTCGGAGACGCTGAGCGAACGCGGAATCACCGGTCAGTCCAGGTTGCGATGGTTGCGCAGTGTGCTGATCAGTACGCTTCGGGGCTTTGCCCTGGTGCCTCTGGTTGCCCCCACGAGCGTGGCGGTGGCGATCCTGACCCGGGAACTACCGGTCTTGAGCTGGTCCATGCTGCTGCCATTCGGTGCGACCGCAGCGGTTGCCCTGGTTCTGCTGGGATGGCTGCTTGAACAGCGCCGTTTCCGGCAGGTCAGCACTGAGCGCGTTGCGCTGGACCAGTGGCCGGCCGGCACGGTCAGGCTGCTGGTTCTGGTCCTCGTGGTCTTCTCCGTGATGGCAACGCTGGTGGCGCTCACCGGCTTGAAGGTGTCGGCGGCGGCCATGCTGGCAGTGCCGGCCATTACCCTGCTTTACATGCTGTGGCTGGACCGGTCCCCGGTAACCATTGCCCGGGAGTCGTCGGTCCAGATATCCGCAATGAGCAACGAGATGGCCATCTTTGCCGCCTCGGCCATTCTCGGTGTGACCCTGTCCGCCGTTATACCAGGGGATGCCCTGAGCGGCCTGGCCGCTCAGGCCGGCGGCGTGTTCGTGCTGGCCGCCGCCGGCCTGCTGATGCTGCCGCTGCTGTCGGCCATCGGCATCATTCCGATTACTGTGCTCAGCATCCAGGCCGGATTCCTGCCCCAGCTGGTTGCCGAGGGCGTGGACCCGCTGCCCATTGCGGTTGCGCTGGTCATCGGGTTCTCGCTGGCGATGATGCTGTCGCCGTTTGGTCCGTCGGTGATGCTGCTGTCGCGCTTCGGGCAGATATCCCGCTGGAAGGTGGCGTTCCGCTGGAACGGGGTGTTCGTGCTGATCGCGGTGCCGCTGTTGCTGGCGTTCCTGGCGTTAATCCTGCGCTGATCGGGGGTCAGTAACCCCGTGAGCGGTCGACCACGCCGCTGATCGGCATGCCCGCGGCGTGATCCCTGATTTTTCCGGTGATCTGTTCGATGGTGGATTCGCGAAGCGTGCGTGCCGAGATGTGCGGCGTGACGGTGATGCCCCGATGGCGCCAGAACGGGTGGTCCGCCGGCAGAGGTTCCTCCCGGAACACGTCCAGCGAGGCCCGGGCCACCTGGCCCTCGTCCAGAGCGCGCAGCAGGTCTTCCTCAACCAGGGATTCCCCCCGCCCCACGTTGATCACCACCGCGCCCGGCTGCAATTGGCTGAGCAGCGGATAGTCGATCAGATTACGGGTGGCATCGGTCAGCGGCAGGGTGTTGACCAGTACCCGGGTCCTGTTCAGGAATTGCCCCAGTTGGCCGGAGCCCGCATAGGTGGTGACGCCGTCCAGGCTGTGTTCGCCCCGGGCCCAGCCGTTGACCTCGTAGTCCAGGGCCGTGAGGGTGCGGGCGACCCGCTGGCCGATCTGGCCCAGGCCCATGATGCCGACCGGCCATTCGTTACGTCGGATGGGGCGATGGATCTTCCACGTGCACTGTCGCTGCTGTTCCCGATAGCGGTTCATGTCACGGCTGGCCTCCACCAACTGATGCAGGACGTATTCCGCCATCTGCACGGACATGCCGGCATCCTCAAGGCGCACGACGGTAAGCTCCGGGGGCAGGGCCGAAACAGCCATCAGGCCATCCACGCCAGCCCCCAGGTTGAAGATCGCTTTCAGGTTCTTCTCCCGTTCGAACAGTGCCGCAGGGGGCTGCCAGACGATCGCATAGTCTGCCTCGACGGCGGGGCCGTCCGGATCCCAGGTAAACACTTCCGCCTCGGGTAACAGCGTTCTGATTGGTGCGGTCCAGCGCTCCGGTTTCGGATCACCGGCGACAAAAACTACTTTCATGGCGGCTCCACGCTCGAAATATCAGGGTTATCTGGTTATGCTATTTTACTGAGTAAAACGAAATGCCGAAAAAAATCACCAAATACGGCCTTCAGCCAGCCGTTAGCATTAAATTTATGAAACATTCGGGAAGAGTGTTTCATATTCGGCACAGATTTTGAAAAGACCTTGTGGTACTTGATTTCATCAGCGATTAAAATACCGCATCTTTTGTATGCATGGGACTTATATCCCGGACACCGGATCAGGCGAAGCTGTCGGAGGACGCCTCACTATGTCGAAAGCACAAACCACTTCACCGGAACTGATGGTTGCCTCTGGTGATGGTGAACCGGTGAAGCCGGAGAAGGATCGCAAATTCGTCGAGGCACTCTCGCGCGGGCTTGATGTCCTGCGCGCCTTCAGCCAGGGTTCGGTGATCCTGGGCAACCAGGACATCGCCCGGATTACCGGTCTGCCCAAGCCCACGGTCTCGCGGATGACCTACACCCTCACCAAGCTGGGCTACCTGAGCTACAACGTGCAGTTGGAAAAATACCAGCTCAGTTCCGGTGTGCTGGCGTTGGGGTATGCCTACGTTTCCAACCTTAAGGTTCGCCAGCTCGCCAAACCCTACATGGACGAGTTTGCCCGCCAGACCAACATGTCGGTTGGCCTGACCTGCCGTGACCGCCTGCACATGATCTATGTGGAGAATCGCCTGCCGCCGGAAGCCTCTCTGCTGCGCATGGACATCGGGCTCAAGCTGCCGATGGCCACCACCTCCGCCGGTCGCGCGTATTACTGTGCCATCAGTGACAAGGCCCGGAAAATGATTGATGACGCCATGGAGGCCAAATACGGCCCCGAAGGCTGGCCGGAGAAAAAGGAAGGGCTTGAGCGCGCCAAGGAAGACTATGAAAAGTATGGTTTCTGTCTGTCGCTCGGTGAGTGGGACCGGAACATCAACTCCGCCGGCGTTCCGATCCAGCTGCAGGATGGCACCATCATGGCGTTGACCTGTGCCGCCCCCTCCTACCTGGTGCCGGGCGAGAAACTGCGCGAAACCATTGCCCACCAGTTGGCCATGCTGGCCAGCGATATCGAATCCCTGGGCGTCTGAGCGCCGGGGCCGGCACCACTGAAGTGCCTTAGCCACGGGGTCTTACCAAGAAACCGCAGAGGAAACTCTGCGGTTTTTTTGTGTCTGGTCTTTAATTGGTGGTTGAAACGTCGGAAAAACTCCTATTAAATCGTACCCATGTTTCGCTTGTTAAAACTACATTCCATATTAGGCGAGGAGAAATTATGTCTGAGGTCGTAACTTACAACCGTGAAGGCACCGTTGGCGTGATTACGGTGAACTATCCCCCGGTGAATGCCCTCAGTCACGCGGTTCGTTCCGGCCTCGTGGCCGCACTGGAACAGGGGCAAAAGGACTCCGGCGCCAAGGTATTGTTGCTGGTGTGCGAGGGGCGCACCTTTATTGCCGGTGCGGATATCCGCGAATTCGGCAAGCCCATGCAGTCACCGGGGTTGCCGGAGGTCATGGACCACTACGAAAACAGTGACAAACCGATGGTGGCGGCTATCCACGGCACGGCTCTGGGTGGCGGTCTTGAGACGGCCATCGCGTGTCATTACCGGATTGCCCTGAGCAGTGCCCGGGTGGGGCTGCCTGAGGTGAAGCTGGGCCTGTTGCCCGGTGCCGGTGGCACCCAGCGCCTGCCGCGCCTGACCGGTGCCAAAAAAGCCCTCGAAATGATCACGACCGGTGAGTTCGTCGATGCCCGCGAGGCCCTGGAATTGGGCATTGTCGATGCGGTGGACGACGGCGACGACATCAAGGCCGCCGGCCTGGCGTTCGCGCAGAAAATTGCCGATGAGGGCAAGCCGGTCCGTCGGGTACGCGATCTGACCGAAAAACTGGAGGCGGACAAGGGCAGCGACGTGTTCGACCAGTTCCGTGCCAGCCTTGAGAAGAAGGCCCGGGGCCTGTTCTCGCCATTCAAGTGTGTCGATGCGATTCAGGCCGCGTTCGAGCTGCCCTTCGACGAGGGCATGAAGCGCGAGCGTGAACTGTTCACCGAATGCATGGAGTCGCCCCAGCGGGCGGGCCTGATTCACGCCTTCTTCGCCGAGCGGGAGGTGTCCAAGGTCAAGGGTCTGGCCAAGGATACGCCGGTTCGCGACATCAACAGCGTGGGCATTATCGGCGCCGGCACCATGGGCGGCGGCATTGCCATGAATTTCGCCAACGTCGGTATCCCGGTCACCATTGTTGAAGTCAAGCAGGAGGCTCTGGACAAGGGCCTGGGCATTATCCGCAAGAACTATGAGAACTCCGCCAAGAAGGGCCGCATCAGCCAGCAGCAGGTGGAAGAGCGGATGGCGCTGATCTCCGGCAGCCTGACCTACGACGACTTCAAAGAGGTCGACCTGGTCATCGAGGCGGTATTCGAGAACATGGCGATCAAGAAGGAGATCTTCGCCAAACTGGATGCCGTGTGTAAGCCCGGCGCCATTCTCGCATCCAATACTTCGACCCTGGATATCGATGAGATCGCCTCGGCCACCGGGCGTCCGGAAGATGTGGTCGGAATGCACTTCTTCAGCCCGGCCAACGTCATGAAGCTGCTGGAGAACGTCCGTGGCAGCAAGACCTCCGATGAGGTGAAGGCCACGGTGATGGCGGTGGCGAAGAAGATCAAAAAGGTGGGTGTGCTGGTCGGCAACTGCTACGGCTTTGTCGGTAACCGCATGCTGCACAAGCGCGGCGCCGAGGCCATGTCGCTGGTCAACGAGGGGGCCACGCCCCAGCAAGTGGACAAGGTCCTGACCGATCTGGGGTACCCCATGGGTCAGTTTGCGATGTCGGATCTGGCCGGCATTGACGTGGGTTACCGCATCCGTGAGGAACGCCGCAACGCCGGTGAAAATGTGCCCGCGAGCTGGGTGGACAAATTGGTGGAGCAGAATCGCCTGGGGCAGAAGACCATGGCCGGGGTCTACAAATACGAAGAAGGCAGCCGCAAGCCGATTCCCGACCCGGAGGTGGACGCCATCATCGCCGACTTCCGCAAGGAGCAGGGCATCACGCCGCGCGAGATTAGCGATCAGGAAATCCTGGAGCGTTGCATGTTCGTGATGATCAACGAAGGCGCCAAGATTCTGGAAGAGGGGATCGCGGACCGGGCCCTGGATATCGATGTGGTGTGGATCTATGGCTACGGCTTCCCGGCCTACCGGGGCGGCCCCATGTTCTGGGCCGACCAGCTTGGCCTGGATACCATTCTCCAGGCGGTGGAGAAATATTACGACGAACTCGGAGGTGACCAGTGGAAACCATCGGCTCTGCTGAAAAAACTGGTTGCCGAGGGCAAGTCCTTCGGAGATCTGTAAATCTATTGGGGTAAGTAGTTATGTCTGATGCAGTGATTGTTTCCACCGCCCGCACGGGTCTGGGCAAGTCCTTTCGTGGCGCCCTCAATAACACCCACAGCGTTGACCTGGCGGGCCACGTGATCCGCCACGCCGTTGAGCGCGCCGGCATTGACCCGCACGTGGTTGAAGACGTAATCCTGGGCGCTACCTTTCACGAGGGGGCCCAGGGCAAGAACATGGCACGCCTGGCCGCGATCCGCGGCGGCCTGCCGGTGACGACGGCGGGCCTGTCGATCAACCGGTTCTGCAGCTCCGGGCTCCAGTCCATTGCCATTGCCGCCCAGCGGGTGGTGTCGGAGAAAGTGCCGGCGATGGTGGCCGGCGGGGTCGAATCCATTTCCCTGGTCCAGAACGACAAGCTCAACAGCTTCCACGCTACCAATGACTGGTTGATGAAGCATAAGCCGGAGCTGTACCTGTCGATGATCGAAACCGCGGACATCGTGGCCCAGCGCTACAAGGTCAGCCGGGAATCCCAGGACGAGTACGCCCTGGTGTCCCAGCAGCGCACTGCGGCCGCCCAGGAGGCTGGCCGTTTCAATGACGAAATCGTGCCCTTCGATGCCTCCATGCTGGTGAAGGACCGGGAAACCGGTGAGGTCAGCCAGAAAGACGTGACCCTGAACCGGGACGAGTGTAATCGGCCGAACACCACGCTTGAAGGTCTTCAGGGCCTGGATCCGGTGCGCGGGGAGGGGCAGTTTGTCACCGCCGGCAACGCCAGTCAGCTGTCCGACGGCGCCTCGGTGTGTACGGTGATGAACAGCACCTACGCCGAGAAGAACAACATCGAACCCATGGGCATTTTCCGTGGCTTCGCGGTCGCCGGCTGCGAACCGGATGAAATGGGCATCGGCCCGGTATTCGCGATTCCGCGCCTGCTGCAGCGCAATGGCCTGACCATGGACGACATCGACCTGTGGGAGCTGAACGAGGCCTTTGCGTCCCAGGTGGTGTATTGCCGCGACCGGCTTGGCATTCCCATGGAAAAACTCAACGTCAACGGCGGCTCCATTGCGGTCGGTCACCCCTATGGCGTGACCGGTTCCCGTCTGACCGGCCATGCCCTGATCGAGGGCAAGCGTCGCGGAGCCAGGTACGTGGTGGTCACCATGTGCATTGGCGGTGGCCAGGGCGCGGCCGGCCTGTTTGAGGTGGTGTAAGGGGGCTCCATGCAGCAGAAGATCATCAACCCTCAGGATCTGGCGTTCCAGCTGTTTGAGCTGCACGACGTCGAACGGGTTCTGGGGTTTGATCGTTATGCCGATCACAGCCGGGAGACCCTGCAGGCCGCCCTCGACCTGGCCCTGAAAGTTGCAGCCGAGGAATTTGCGCCCCACGCCCGGTTGGTGGACGAGGAAGAACCCCGGTTCGAGCAGGGCCGGGTGGTGATGCGGCCCGAGGTCAAACGGGCACTGGATGTGCTCCGGGACACCGGCCTGATGGCCGCCAGTCAGGATTACGAGCGCGGGGGCATGCAGTTGCCGGCGGCCGTCGCGCAGATGTGCGTCGGTCTGCTCAAGGGGGCGAACGTCGGCACCCAGGGCTACGCCGGCCTGACCATTGCCGCCGCCAACCTGATCATGGTGCAGGGCTCGGAGGCGCAGCAGCAACGCTACGCCGAACCGATGATGGCCGGTCGCTTCTTCGGCACCATGTGCCTGACCGAACCCCAGGCCGGCTCCTCCCTGGGGGATCTGCGCACCCGCGCCGAGCCCCAGGCCGACGGCAGCTACCGGTTGTTCGGCAGCAAGATCTACATCTCCGGCGGCGATCACGAACTGAGTGACAATATCATTCACATGGTGCTGGCGCGTCTGCCGGACGCGCCACCAGGCGTGAAGGGTATTTCCCTGTTCCTGGTGCCCAAGTTCCTGGTCACCGAGGATGGCCGTCTCGGCGAACGCAACGACGTTGCCCTGGCGGGTCTGATCCACAAGATGGGATACCGGGGCACCACCTCGACCATGCTCAACTTTGGCGAACGGGACGGCGCCGTCGGCTACCTGGTGGGCGAGCCTCACCAGGGCCTCGCCGCCATGTTCCACATGATGAATGAGGCCCGCATCGGGGTCGGGCTGGGCTCGGTCATGCTTGGCTACACCGGCTACCTCCACGCCCTGGACTATGCCCGGGAGCGCCGACAGGGCCGGCCGGTCGGCGAAAAGGATCCGGCCACCGCCCAGGTGCCGCTGATCCGCCACGCCGATATCCGTCGCATGCTGCTGGCCCAGAAGGCCTACGTCGAGGGCGGGCTGGCCCTGTGCCTGGAGGGAGCCATGCTGGTGGACGAGAAAAAACACGCCGCCACCGACGCCGAGCGCCGGCAGGCCGCCGGCCTGCTGGACCTGCTGACACCGGTCATCAAATCCTGGCCCTCACGCTACTGCCTGGAGGCCAACAGCCTCGCCATTCAGGTTCATGGCGGCTACGGCTACACCCGGGAATACCCAGTGGAGCAGTTCTACCGGGACAACCGGCTGAACCCGATTCACGAGGGCACTCACGGCATTCAGGGGCTGGACCTGCTTGGTCGCAAGGTCTCCATGGCCGGCGGTGAGCACTACCACGAACTCATGCGTCGCATGGAGGCGAGCCTGGCTGAGGCCCGGCAACATGCCCGGCTGACGGGATCGGCGGATCGGCTCGACGTGGCGATGCGTGCCATGGCGGCGGCAACCGACGCCATCAACGGCGAAAAACAACGTGGTAACACCGAGAAGGCCCTGGCCAACGCCACCCTGTACCTCGACGCCTTTGGCCATGTGGTGGTGGGTTGGCTCTGGCTGCGCCAGGCTCTCCGGGCCCTGTCCGGTCTGGCCGGTAAAGGTGAGCAGACGCCGGAATTCTATGAGGGTAAAGTGAGGGTTTGCGACTACTTTACCCGGTACGAATTGCCCAACGTGATCAGCACGGCGGAGTTGCTGCAGGCCGTGGATACCACTGCGCTGGATATGGTGGACGAACAGTTCTGACACGCACTAGCACGGGAGTTTGAAGCGAATGGATAGACAAGCGAAGGCCGTGGTCTGCCGGGAATGGGGGCAGCCCGTTCAGGTCGAGACCATCACCGTCGAAGGCCCGAAACGGGGTGAAATCACCATCAAGATCGCCGCCTGCGGGGTTTGCCACAGCGATCTCTCCGCGACCACGGGCAAGATCCAGTATCCGCCACCCCTGGTCCTCGGTCACGAAGCCGCCGGCGTGGTGGTCGAAGTGGGCGAGGGCGTCACCGATTTCCAGGAAGGCGACCATGTGGTCAGCTCCTTCATCTCCATGTGCGGCAAATGTCGCCAGTGTGTCCGGGGCCGCCCGGTCCTCTGCGAACACGCCCGCAAGGCCATGTTTACCCTGCCCGACGGTACTGTCCGCACCAAAGACAGCCAGGGCGAACCACTCAACGTGTTCGGGGCCTGCGGCGTGATGGCGGAATACGCCACCATGCATGTCGATAACTGCGTCAAGGTGGACGACAAGGTGCCGATGCAGAACGCTGCCCTGGTGGGCTGTGCGGTCATGACCGGCGTGGGGGCGGTGTTCAACACCGCCAAGCTGGAGCCGGGTTCCCGGGCGGCCGTGTTCGGGATCGGAGGTGTCGGACTGAACGCCATCCAGGGATGCGCCACGGCCGGCGCCGAGATGATCGTGGCCGTGGACAACAATGACCGGAAACTGGCTATGGCAAGGGAGTTCGGTGCCACCCACACCGTGAACATCAACGAGGTGGATGATCCCGCCCGCGCGGTCAAGAAGCTGACCGGTGGTGTCGATTACGCCTTCGAGTGCGTCGGTGCCGGTCCCGTGGTGGAACAGGCCTACAAGAGTCTCGGCCGCGGCGGTACCGCGGTGGTGGTGGGCGTTGCCGATCCCAAGGACAAAACCTCGGTGACCACGCTGACCCTGCCCGCCGACGAACGGACCCTGAAGGGCAGCTGGCTGGGTTCGGCCCGGCCCCAGCATGATTTCCCGCGCATTCTGGGTCTCTACCAGGCCGGCAAACTGAAGCTCGACGAACTTATCACCCGCACCTACCCGATCGAAGACGCCGCCCAGGCTTTCGATGATATGGTGGCAGGCAAGAACGCCCGCGGCGTGATTGTCTTTGACTGAGTCAGGAGGAACCGTATGAACGATCTGAGCAGGAACTACATTAACGGGCAATGGGTGGACTGGAGCGGCGACACTCTGGACGTCCACGAAGCCGGGACCGGCGAGGTCATTGCCCGGGTGCCCTCCTCTGGCCGGGAAGAAATGGAACAGGCCATCGCCGCCGCCGATCGCGCCTTTGACTCCTGGTCGGAAAGCACCCTGGAGCAGCGCATCAAGGTGCTCGAACAGCTTCATGTCGGGTTGAAAGAGCGCAGTGGCGAAATCGCCGAAACCATCTGCCGGGAGGTGGGGATGCCAATCAAGCTGGCGACCGCGATTCAGGCCGGTATGCCAGCGACCATGACAAAATCCTACCTGAAACTGTTGCCGGATTTCCCATTCACCGAGCAATCCGGCAACTCTGAAGTTCAGTATGCGCCGGTGGGTGTGGTCGGCTGTATTACGCCATGGAACTACCCACTGCACCAGGTCATCCTGAAAATTGTGCCGGCCATCGCTGCCGGCTGCACCGTGGTGCTGAAGCCCTCGGAAATCGCGCCCCAGAGCGCTTACATCCTGGCCGAAATCCTGGATGGTACGGATCTGCCGAAAGGGGTCTTCAATCTGGTCTGTGGTCTGGGTCAGACCGTGGGTGACACCCTGATCAAGCATCCGGACGTGCGCATGGTGTCGTTCACCGGCTCCACCCGCACCGGCAGCCTCATTGCCCACGCTGCCGCGGACGACTTCAAGCGTATTGCCCTTGAGATGGGCGGTAAATCGGCCTCGGTGGTGCTGCCCGATGCCGATCTGGGCGCCGCGGTGAAAGGCACGGTGAACAACTGTCTGCTGAACTCCGGCCAAACCTGCACGGCGCTGACCCGATTGCTGGTCCCGGCGGACCAGCACGACGAAGCCTGTGAACTGGCGGCAGCCGCGGTGGCAAAAATGACCCCGGGTAACCCGCTCGAGGAAACCACCCGTCTCGGGCCATTGGCGTCCGAACAACAGCGAGACCGGGTGTTCGACTACATCCGTCTCGGCATCGAGGAAGGCGCGACTCTGGTTGCCGGCGGCCCGGAAGCCCCAGACGGCTGTGACCAGGGCTACTTTGTGAAGGCCACGGTGTTCGGCAACGTCAAACCGGACAGCCGCATTGCCCAGGAAGAGATTTTTGGGCCGGTACTGAGCATCATTCCCTACCAGGATGAAGCCGACGCCATTCGCATCGCCAACGGCACCGAATACGGGCTGTCGGGTGCGGTCTGGTCGGCGGATCAGGACAAGGCGAAGAAGGTGGCGAGCAAGCTGCGTACCGGGCAGGTCACGGTCAACGGCGGTGCCTTCAATCCGCAGGCACCGTTCGGCGGCTTCGGCCACTCCGGCATTGGCCGTGAATTCGGCAAGTGGGGCCTGGAGGAATTCCTGGAAGTGCGCTCACTCCAGCTTTAACACCCGAAGTCAGCTCGGCCCCTGGGGTGGGGTGCCTTTTCTGCCGGGAAAAAATGTCTGAGCGAAGCGAGTTGTTTTTCCATAAGAAAAGGTACCGCGCCCAAAGGGCCAGACTCCGAACCTAGGCCTTGCCGCCAAGCAGGATCCGAACAGCCGTGCAGGCATCTTCCAGCTCTTCGTCCCGGGGCTCGCGCCCGCCGATGATGTCGCTGTAAAGGCAGGATTCGGCCAGCCGCACCATGAAGTAGGACAGGCTCTCGATGTTCATCGGCGGGCTGATGTAACCGGAGGCGACCTGGTCCTTCAGGGTCCGGGTGTTGGCCTCCACGGTCCGGCTGTGCAACGTGGATTGGGAGGACGTCAGGATCTTCAGGGCGTATTCCGGATCCTGGTTGATAAACCGGCGCAGGGGCTCGAAGTGCAGGATGGTGGAATTGATGCGCCGGTATACGCCAACGACGAAGTCGACGCCTTGCCCGGGCGTTGACGAGAGCGCTTCCAAGCGCAAGGGCTCGTAAAGCGACCAGAGCACTTCCCCGATCAGGAGATCCTTGTTTCCGACCCAGCGAAACAGTGTGGCACGACCGATGTTGAGTTCGTCAGACAAGGATGCCAGGTGAATGCGCTCACCCTTGAGCCACATGCGCCGGGCCCGTTTGAAGGCATCGGCCGGCGTCGCTCTGGTTGTTGTTTTCTCTGTCACTGAAACCTCGTGCCGGAGTTTGGATTCATTCTAACGACAAAACAGGAAACCCGCTATGAACACCCGAATCACCGAACTGTTCGGTACCCGTTACCCGATTATCCAGGGCGGTATGCACCACGTCGGCTATGCGGAACTGGCGTCGGCGGTGTCGAACGCCGGCGGGCTCGGCATGATCACCGGGCTCACCCAACCGACGCCGGAGGACCTGGCCCGGGAAATCGCCCGCTGTCACGAAATGACCGATCGCCCGTTCGGAGTGAATCTGACGTTTCTGCCCTCTTTCAAGGCGCCCCCCTATCCCGAGTATATTGACGCCATTATCGAAGGTGGGGTCAAGGCGGTGGAAACCGCCGGCCGCAGCCCCGAGAAGTATATGCCCCAGCTCAAGGCCGCGGGCATCAAGGTGATCCACAAGTGCACCTCGGTGCGCCATGCCCTGAAAGCCGAGTCCATCGGGTGCGACGCCGCCAGTGTTGACGGCTTCGAGTGCGGTGGCCACCCGGGTGAGGACGATATCCCCAACTTCATTCTGTTGCCCCGCGCTGCCGAGGAATTGAGTATTCCGTTCGTGGCCTCCGGGGGCATGGCCGACGGCCGCAGCCTGGTGGCGGCCATGGCCCTGGGTGCCGAGGGCATGAACATGGGCACGCGCTTCCTGGCAACCAAAGACGCGCCGATTCACGACAACGTCAAGCAGGCCATCCTGGAGGCGGATGAGCTCCAGACCCGGCTGATCATGCGCAACCTGCGCAACACCGAGCGGGTGATGAACAACGCCGCGGTGGAGGAAATCATCCGCATCGAGCGGGAGAAGGGCGACGCCGAGACCATCGACGACATCCGGCACCTGGTTACCGGCGTGAAGGGCCGGCTGGTGCTGCAGGAAGGCAAGATGGACGAGGCCGCCTGGAGCTGTGGCATGGTGGCGGGCCTGATCCATGACATCCCCACCTGCGAGGAACTGATCAACCGCATCATGGCCGATGCCGAGGCCATCGTCCGGCAGCGGCTCACCGGTTTCCTGGCCTGATGCCGGCCGGGGTGCCAGTCCGCCCGCGCCCGCTGCTCCCTGCGCGGGCGTGATGGTTTTGTGATATTTCCGCTATACACTCTTTACCGAGTCGTGATCCGACCGTGAGCCCGGCTTGGCATCCTGTCTGTGTTGTCGGTGCGCAGTGCCGGCGCAAACCCTATGAACAACACGGAGAGATCACAATGAAACACCTGACCCGAATGCTTGCCATTGCCAGTCTGAGCCTGGCGCCGTTGTTGGCTGTCGCCGAGGAAATGAAGGACGAGGAGGGCATGATGAAGGACGACACCATGGAGCAGGGGATGTCCGACCCTGGCATGGAAAAGGGTGACACGGCCGAGGACATGGGGCACGGTATGAAAGAGGACACCATGGACTCGGGGGGCATGGACGACATGAAAAAAGACGACATGAGCGACACCACCATGGATGACGACACCATGGACGATAAGGACACCATGCAGTAACGGGTGCTCGAGCGCCGGACCAGAGCCAGGAGATCATGACACGAACCGTACTGATCATTGAGGACAACCCGGGCATCGGTGAGCTTGTGCGCATGCAGGTGACCGATCTGGGGATGGCGGCTATTCTTGTCGATCGCGGGGATGAGGGCCTTGCACGTTTTCGCCAGGGGGGTATCGATCTGGTGATCCTGGATCTGATGTTGCCGGGGATGGACGGTCTCGCGGTCTGCCGTGAGATCCGGTCCAGCCCCGGCTATGTCCCGGTGCTGATGCTGACCGCCAAGAGCACCGAGCTGGACCGGGTGCTGGGGCTGGAAATGGGCGCCGACGATTACCTGACCAAGCCGTTCAGCGTGGCCGAACTGGCGGCGCGCATCAAGGCCCTGTTCCGCCGTGTGGATGCCCTGTCTGCCCGCGAAGATATCCCGGCCGAGGCCGAGCCGCTGGAAGTGGACGGGTTGCGGATAGACCCGGTGCGTCGCCGGGTGTTTGTGGATGATCGGGAGGTGGAGCTTACCGCCCGGGAATTCGACCTGCTCTGGCACTTCGCCCGCCATCGGGGCCGGGTCTTCAGCCGGGCCCAGTTGCTGGATTCGGTCTGGGGCTACAACCACGAAGGTTACGAGCACACCGTGAACACCCACATCAACCGGCTTCGGAACAAGATCGAGGCTGATCCCGCCGAACCCCGGTACGTCCAGACCGTCTGGGGCGTCGGTTACCGGTTCATGGACTGAACCATGGCGCTGTCGGTTTTCCGAACCCTCTATGCCCGGCTGGCCCTGGGCCTGTTCCTGCTGCTGGTGATCGTCGGCGGGCTGTTTACCGTGCTGAGCCTGTACTCGGTGCGGGAGTACACCGCGGCGGTCAATCAGGAACTCAACCGGGATCTGGCCAGCAACCTGGTCTCTGACCGCAACCTGGTGACCGATGGAAAGCTCAATCGCAACGCCCTTAAAGAGTTGTTTAATCTCTACATGACCATCAACCCCAGCATTGAGATTTACCTGCTCGATCGCGAGGGGCGGATCCTCTCCTACTCCGCGGATCCGGACAAAATCAAACGCAACCGGGTATCTCTGGCGCCGATCCAGACCCTGCTTTCCGACCCGACGGCCTACCCGCTGCCGGGGGACGATCCGCGCAGCCACGACCGGCGCAAGGTCTTCTCGGTGACGCCGGTGCCGTCCGACGTGAATCCCTCTGGTTATCTCTATGTGGTGCTGCGCGGCGAGGAATATGACACCGCCGAGAGCATGGTGCACAGCGACCGGCTGCTCCAGATGGGTGCCGGTGCCCTCGCGGTAAGCCTGTTTGTGGGGCTGCTGGCGGGGCTGGTGTTTTTCCGGCTGCTCACACGCCGGCTGTCGCGACTGACAGAGCGGGTCGAGAGTTTTGAGGCCGGCGATGCGGATGTGGTCGTGGCCCAGACGCCCGATCGGGTTCCGGTGCGGGGTGATGACATTGATTACCTGACCGAACGCTTTGACCAGATGGCCCGTCGCATTGCCGCCCAGCTGGACTTGCTCAAGGACAAGGACCATCAGCGGCGCCAGCTGGTGGCCCAGGTCTCCCACGACCTGCGCACGCCCCTGGCGTCGATTCAGGGGTACCTCGAAGCCCTGCAGTTAAAGCAGGCGGACCTGAGCCCCACAGAACGGGGGCGTTTCCTCAAGGTGGCGCTGGCCGAAACCCATCGGCTGGGCCGCCTGGTAGATGAACTGTTCGAGCTGGCGGCCCTCGAGGCCCGGGAAAAGCAGCCCGCTCCGGAACCCTGCATGATTGCCGAGCTGGTCCACGACGTGGTCCAGAAACACCAGCCCGAGGCGGAGCGCGCGGCGGTATCCCTCGAGATTGTCGGCGCCGACGCGGTGATGGTGAACGCAGACATTGCCATGACCGAACGTATCCTCGACAACCTGATCAGCAACGCGATAGGTCACGCCCCGGCGGACAGCCGCGTCACCCTGGCCGTGGAACGCAGCGACGGGGGTGCCTGCATTGCCGTCACCGACGCCGGCCCCGGCATCGACGCCGACGACCTGGAGCACCTGTTTGAACCCTTCTACCAGGCCTCGGGCGCTGCCCGTACGGGCCATGCCGGGCTGGGGCTGGCCATTGCCCAACGCATGGCGGAACTCCAGAAAGGCCGCATCTCGGTACAGAACGGAGCCTCGGCCGGCGCCGAATTCCGGGTCTGGCTGCCCGGGCAATGAATAAATCCGCGCCGTTATAGATTCGTAATAGTCTTTGAACGTTTTCGTGAAGCCACGGCGATACGCTGGCAGCATGGAATCATTCACAGGAGACTTCCAATGAAACGCAAGATGATAGGAATTGCCACCGCTCTGGTTATCGGCTCTGCGGGCGCACTGTTTGCGGCCTACGCCACGGCGGACAAGCACGCCGCGCAAACCAGCGAATATGCACCGGATAATCCGGATCTGGCCGTCGCGACTTTTGCCGGTGGCTGCTTCTGGTGTGTGGAGGCCGGCTACGAAAAAATCCCGGGTGTGGTGGAAGCCGTATCCGGCTATGCTGGGGGTGACGAGGCGAATCCGACGTACAAGCAGGTGTCGTCCGGTTCCACCGGCCATACCGAGGCCGTACAGGTGTATTACGATCCGGATCAGATGACCTACGCAGGGTTGCTGCAGGGACTCTGGCGCATAATGGATCCGACCGATGCCAATGGCCAGTTCGTGGACCGGGGCAAACAGTATCGTCCGGCCATCTTCTATCACGATGCGGAGCAGAAGCGTCTGGCAGAAGCCGCCAAGGCCGAGCTTCAGGCGTCCGGTGTATATGACAAGCCGGTCGTTATCGAGATCGTGCCGCTGGACGCCTTTTACCCGGCAGAGAAGTATCACCAGGACTACTACAAGAAGAATCCCCTGCGCTACAACTTCTACACGTTCAATTCCGGCCGCTACCAGTTCATCGAGAAGGTGTATGGCGAGGACTACGAGCTGGATTTCTCCCGGTTTCAGCCGGGCGCGATGAAGGCCGGCAAGGCGGGCGATGGCTTTGATCCGGAAAGCTTTGTGAAGCCGGACCAGGCGGCACTCAAGCAACGCCTCACGGATATCCAGTACGAGGTTACCCAGGAGGACGGCACCGAGCGCGCGTTCAACAACCGCTACTGGGATAACAAGCAACCGGGGCTGTATGTGGACATTGTCTCCGGTGAACCGCTGTTTTCCTCCCGGGACAAGTACAAGTCGGGCACTGGCTGGCCCAGCTTCACCCGGCCAATCAGCAACGACGCTGTGGTCGAGCGGGAGGACAAATCCTTCTTCAGCACCCGCACCGAGATTCGCAGCCGCTATGCCGATTCGCACCTGGGGCATGTGTTCGATGACGGCCCGGCACCGACCGGTCTGCGCTATTGCATGAACTCGGCGGCCCTCGAATTCATCCCGCTGGAAGAAATGGAGGCCCGTGGCTACGGCGAGTACATCGACGAGGTGACCGACGGCCAGAACATTTAGAGCCAGAGTTCCCTGATCGGCGTTTGCGGGCTGAAGTGGTGGTGAATCTGCGCCTGTAGCAGCTCCGCCGTCGCGATGGCGTCGATCAGGGCATTATGGGCCGCGTAGTGAGGAAGCCCGTACCGGGAGCGGCTGTCGCTGAGCCGGATCGAGATTGGTCGCTTGCCCAGCAGTCGCTGCCACCGGGACGGATGCCGCTCCGGGTAGATGTGCGCTTCGATGGCCATGGTGTCCAGCACGGGAAACTGGATGCCTTCCCCCAACCGCCATTTCAGGGCAACGTCCATAAACTGGCGCTCAATGTTGCGGTAGTGCACCACCGGAACCCGCCCCTTCAGCAAGTCGAAAATCCATTCCAGAATTTCCGAGAGGTCCGGCGCGTGAGCGATGTCGGCGTGGGTAATGCCATGAATCTCGACCGAGGCCTGGTGCAGGGGGAGTTTCGGGCGAACCACCCAGTGCCGGGCGGCGCCCAGCTGAATCCCGTTCAGGGAGAAGGGCACCATTCCCACGCTGACGATTGAGTGCTGACTCGGGTCCAGACCGGTGGTCTCAAAATCCAGGGCCACCATCGGCACGTCTGCCAGGGGCGTATCCGGCGCCACGCACCCGGCCTCATAGAATTCCTTGAGCAGTGGGTTGCGCGCGTCCTGTGCCAGCGCCCGGTATCGTTCGGGCCAGTTGCCAGGGTCCGTTGTATCGCTGACGGGTTTACTGGACATTCCGGCCCACCCCCGCGTTGTAGCGGAATCGAAGGAATTTCTGGGCGTTGCTTACCACCTGGAAGGCATCTTTCAGGTGGCTGCGCTCGAACGGTGACAGGTCCTCCGGTCGCACGTTGTTGTCCGGCTCACGGCCCTCCTCGATGGCGAGGGCCTGGTGGCGGATCCGGACGATGGCGATGAACTCCAGGGCATCGCGCAGGTTACCAAGGTCGTCGTCGAGGATGAGCTTGGTCTTGCCAATCGCCTTGAGCCGCTCGAAGGAATTCTGGGCCCGGGACCCGCAGGCCAGGGCATGAACCCGGATCAGGTCAGACAGCGGAGCAGTACCCCGACGCTTGAGGTTGAAGGTCTTGCGCTGCTGGCCACCTTCCTCCAGCACAAAGCTTCGGAAGAACCCGATCGGCGGCGTCCGGTTCAGGGCATTGCGGGCCAGCATGGTCAGGAAACGCTGGCTGTTGCTGGCCTTCTCGGCCACCAGGGTCTTGAGTTCTTCGGCAAAGTCGGTCTTGCCATAGATACCGTCCAGGTCGAAGAAAATATTGCTGTTCAGCAGGGCCTCGGCCTTGGGATTCTCAATCCAGTCGGTGAAATACTGTTTCCACACGCTGAGGGGTTGGCGCCATTTCTGGTTGGTGGCCATGATGTCGCCGGTACAGTAGCTGTAGCCGCACTCGGCCAGGCCATCGCTGACGAATTTGGCCAGGGCCCGGAAGTAATCGTCGTGCTCATCCGGCACGAAGCTGTCGTCCAGGATCATGGCGTTGTCCTGGTCGGTCACCACCAGCTGTTCGTCCCGGGCCATGGAACCGAGGGCCATGAAACAGTAGGGAACCGGGGGCGGTCCAAGTTTCTCTTCCCCCAGCTCCAGAAGGCGCTGGGTGAAACTGCGTCCGATGCCGGCCATGGCACTGCCGACCATGTGCGAGTTGGCGTCTTCGTTGACCATGCGGACGAAGCTGTCGGGCACATCCCGGCTGACCTTTTTCAGGCCGGCCACATCCTGCTGGTGGTAGATGTTGCTCACCAGGTACAGGCTGCTCTGGCTCTCGTACTTGACGATGTCGGCCAGGGCGATCACCCCGCGGACCTCTCTCTTGTCCATCACCGGCAGGTGGTGCACGTTGTTGTGCAGCATGGTGAGCATGGCCTCGAAGATGAAGGCGCTGGCGCGGATGGTGATCAGGTCTTCGGACATGATTTCACAGACGGGGGTTTCCGAAGGCAGGGCTTCGGTCACCGCGCGGGTTCGGAGGTCGCGATCGGTAATGATGCCTTTGAGACGCGGGTGATCGCCGTGGTCTTCCATTAACAGCAGGGCGGAAACGCCGTGGTCGGTCATGATCCGGGCCGCTTCCTGCAGGCGTACGGTGCACGGGGCGGAAATCGGCTCCCGGGAGATCAGCCGGGTCACCCGGGAGGTCATCAGTTCGTTGGACTTCTCCCGGCGGGACAGGGCCGAGCGCAGGCGTGATTTATCCTCGACCTCCACGAAATCGGCGAAGTTGTCATCGGCTTCGAACAGGAACCGAAAGGTTTCTTCCGGGATTCGATAGACCAGGGTGTCTTCCAGGGCTTTGGCCGGAAAGCGGACCTTCTGATGCATCAACAGGCCAAACTGGCCGAAGATGTCGCCCTCGGTGATGCGATTGTAGAGTTCGCCGGAACGCCGGAAAATCTCCACGGCCCCACTGCGAATGTAGTACAGCCAGTGATTGGGGCTGCCGAACTCGAGAATGGGGCTCCCGGCGCGAAAGTATTCCACCTCAATGCTGGACACAACCCGGTCCAGCAATTCCTCGGACATCTCGTCAAAGGGCGGAAAGTTGGCGAGGTGATTGCGAATGTCGATGAGCTCGGCCTGCATGACGCTCCCTGATAACTGGCTAAGGCAATGGTTTGGTTATCGAATATAGCAGGGGGGGCAAACAGTAACCATCCGGTAAAACGTCTGGTTTTGAAACCGGGCTCCGTGACATGATTTCGCGAACGATGACCGATGCTTCGAAGGAATCCGCAGTATGAACACAGGAACGCAGGCGACGGACCACACTCTAGTATTGGGAGGAATCCGGTCCGGCAAGACCGCCCTGGCGGAAACCGTGGCGACGGCCTGGGACCGGGTCACCTATGTCGCGACAGCGACCGCCGGCGACGACGAAATGGCCGCCCGGATCGACCGTCACCGGGCCGGTCGCCCCGGGCACTGGGGGTTGATTGAAGAACCGTTGCACCTGGGTGAGGTCCTGCAGGCCCAGGCGCGGTCAACGCACCCGCCCGGGCTGCTGATCGATTGCATGAGCCTGTGGGTCAGTAACCTGATGTTTGCCGGTGAAGAGGTGTTCGCCGCCGAGCGTGCCCGGTTTCTGAACAGCCTGGCCAATTACCCCGGTCCGGTCGCGATCGTCAGTAACGAGGTCGGGTTGGGCACGATTGGCATGGACCCGCTGACCCGACGTTTTGCCGACGAGCTGGGTTGGCTGAACCAGGCGTTGGCCGCCCGCTGTCACCGTGTGGTGCTGTCGCTGGCCGGTTTGCCCCAGATCCTGAAAGGGTCCGGATTCTAGCCGCCGTGGCGAAGCAGGCTCCGTAACAGTCCGTGCTCGCTCCGGTCGAACCGGATCAGGCTTCGGCAGGCGTAGGGGACGGCAAAACCCGCGAATGAGCGCGACAGCGGAATGTGCAGGACATCTGCGAGCAACATTCGGATCACGCCGCCGTGACAAACCACCAGAATCCGCTGGCCGGCCAGCCGGCGTTGCCAGAGCGCTCCGGCGCGGGTCACTCGCCGGTAGAACGCGTCAATGGGCTCGCCTTCGGGCGGGGTAATGGCCGTCGGATCGTCCCAGAACGCGCTCAGCTGGTCGCCGTATTCGGTCAGGATCTGCTGCGAGGTCCGGCCTTCCCAGGCGCCAAAGCTCACTTCCCGCAGATCCGGCTCCACGAAGAGCGGCAGGTTTCGGGTATCGGCAACTTCCTCGGCGAACTGGCGGCAGCGTTGCAGGGGGGAGGTCAGTACCGCGTCCCAGCAGTCGCTGTCGGAGATGGCAGCGCGCATCTGTTTCCAGCCGGTCTCACTCAGGGGATCGTCCTGGCTGCCACGAAACATGGGGCCGCCCTCGGGTTCCCCGTGGCGGATCAGGTCGAGGAACGAGGTGTCGGCGGTTGGCTGCTGACTGTCCCGGGTCATGATCTAGCTCCTGTCACTGACGCCGGCATCGGCAAAGCTGGCCATGCCGTTGTGGAGGGCGCAGGCGGAACGCAGCAGAGGAACTGCCACCGCCGCGCCACTGCCTTCCCCCAGGCGCATCCCGAGCGATAGCAGGGGCGAGGACGCCAGCGCATCGAGGACCCGACGATGGCCGGGCTCGGCGGATTGGTGTCCGAAATACAGCCACTGGCCGAGTTCCGGTTGTTGACGGACCGCCACCAACGCTGCGACAGAGACAATGTAGCCGTCAATCAACACCGGAATCCGGCGGCCCGCGGCTCCCAGGATTGCGCCGGCTATGGCCGCAATTTCCAGTCCCCCCAGCGACGCGAGAGCGCCCATTGGCGACTGGTCCTCGCCGTGCCGACCCAGCGCCCGTTTGATGACCTCCGCCTTGTGACAGACGCCCCGGGCATCGAGGCCGGTACCGGGCCCGGATAGCGCATCCGGATTCTGACCCAGCAGGCAGCAGGCCAGCGCCGTGGCTGCGGTGGTGTTGCCAATGCCCATATCCCCGGCGATGAACAGTTGGGCTCCTGCCTCGGCCGCCCGCTGGGCGGCGTGGTCCCCTGCCGTCAGGGCCGCGCCGACCTCGCTTTCGGTCATGGCCGGTTCCTGGGCCAGGTTCCCTGTTTGCGGCCTGATGGTCGCGTCCACCACACCGCTGAGTCCGTCTGGCACCTCACCCACGGTTCCCAGGTTGACCACCTCCAGTGACGCGCCAAGGTGCCGTGCCATAACGCTGATCGCGGCGCCGCCATGGGCAAAGTTGGCAATCATCTGGGCCGTCACCGCTTGCGGGAAGGCAGAAATGCCCTCCGCACAGACACCGTGGTCACCGGCAAAGACGGCGATGTGAACCCGGTCGACGGCCGGCGTTGCGGTTGCCTGCTGGCCGCTCAAGGTAATCGCGATCTGCTCCAGCGTGCCGAGGGAGCCGGGCGGTTTGGTCAGCACAGACTGCCTCTGGCGGGCCTGTTCGCGGCAATGTTCGTCGGTTCGGGGCAGAGGCCGGGTCCAGCAGTCGGGCAGGGTCATGGCATGATTCCAGTCGGGTGAGACAGGCGCCCGATACTCCACCGAGGCTGAAACGGTGTCAAGGTTGGCTTTGGGTCGAGTAGACTGTCGCTCCTGACGGAACCTGAGAGCTATGGAGCCCTATTTTTGGACGGTGTGTTGGAATCGGTGGCGGTGTGTGCTGTAGCGCTGGTGCTGGATCGGTGGCTGGGTGAGCCCCGGCGCTGGCACCCGGTGGTCGGCTTTGGGCAACTCGCCGGCTGGATTGAGCATCAGGTCAACCGGTCCCGGCCGGCGGGCATTGGCCGGGGTGTCCTGGCGGTGCTGGCTCTGGTGGTTCCCGTTACCCTGGCGCTCTGGTTGCTGGTCGGGATGCTGTCGCCAGCCTTTTTGCTGGTCCTGGAAGTTCTCACGCTCTGGTTGGCGTTGTCGTTGCGTGGTCTCGCCGAGCACGGTCTGGCCGTCGCCCGCCCGCTGGCCGGACACCGGCTGGACGAGGCTCGCACACAGGTGGCCCGGATTGTCAGCCGGGATGCGGCCGCGCTGGATGAACGCGGGGTGGCGGCTGCCGCCACCGAATCGATGCTCGAGAATGGGGCGGATGCGGTGTTTGCCAGTCTGTTCTGGTTTCTCGTGGCCGGGGTACCCGGGGTTGTGCTGCACCGGATGATCAATACCCTTGATGCCATGTGGGGCTATCGGACCCCCCGATTTTGCCGGTTCGGCCGCTGCGCCGCCCGACTGGACGATGCCATGAACTGGGTGCCCGCCCGGTTGACGGCACTGACCTACGCCTGCCTTGGCAACACCCGCCGCGCCTGGCGCTGCTGGCGTACCCAGGCGCCGCTCTGGGACAGTCCGAACGCCGGACCGGTCATGGCTGCCGGTGCGGGTGCTCTGGGTGTCCGGCTGGGTGGCCCCGCGCCCTATGCCACCGGAATCAAGGATCGCCCGTGGCTGGGCAGCGGCGCCGAGCCAGAGGCCGGAACCATTCGTGATGCCATCCGATTGGTTCATCTTGGTGTCGGGCTCTGGCTTGCTGCCCTGGTTGTGCTGGTTGGCGCCCGGGAGGTGCTGTGGTGACCGACCCGTCTCGATTAGCCCATGGCGGCCGGCTCACCGAGGCTGCCCGGCGCTGGAACCGACCGGTCGATCAGTGGCTGGACCTGTCCACCGGCATCAATCCGCTGGGCTGGCCGGTGCCGGACATTCCCGCGTCGGTCTGGCAGCGTCTGCCGGAGGACAACGACGATCTGGAGGCTGTGGTTCGGGACTGGTGCGGCGCGCCCGCGACATCAGTCTGTGTCCCGGTACCCGGCAGTCAGGCCGCGATACAGGCCTTACCCCGCCTGCGTCGGGCCTGCCGGGTCGGTGTGCCTGAGCCCGGTTACGCTGAACACGCCCACTGCTGGGCCTCTGCGGGCCACGTCGTGGTGCCGGTAACCGATGCCGATCTGGCGGCCGGTGATGACTGGCTTGATGCGCTCGATGTGGTCGTCTGGATCAACCCCAATAATCCGACCGGACGACGCCTTGAACGCGACCGGCTCCTGGGCTGGCTGGCGCGTCTGCAGGCGCGGGGGGGCTGGCTCGTTGTCGACGAGGCGTTCCTGACCGCGGGGGACAGTGCCAGTCTTGCCGCCGTGTCAGGCCAGCCCGGGCTGGTGGTTCTCAAGTCCCTTGGCAAGTTTTTCGGCCTGGCGGGGGTGCGTGCCGGTGCGGTCCTGACCGACGCCGCCATCGGCGAGGGGCTCAGGGTTGTGACTGGCCCATGGGCGCTCAGCGGACCTGCCCGCTTCCTGATGGCTCGGGCGCTGCAGGACACCCGTTGGCAAGACAGCGCCGAAAGCCACCTGCGTGGGGCATCGCAGCGCCTGGGCGAACTTCTGGCCGGACTGGGCCTGCCCGGCACCCAGGGTACGCTCCTGTTCCGATACCTCCCGCATCCCGGAGCCGGTCACCTGCACGCGGAGCTGGCCCGGCAAGGCATTCTGGTGCGGCATTTCGACCGACCGGCGGCGCTTCGGCTTGGTCTCCCGGGGCCCGAATCGGACTGGCAAAGACTTGCCCGGGGTCTCGAGGGCATGTCATTTGTCATTGACCAGTGAGTGACCGATTGCTAGCCTTGCCGCTCGTTTTCAGGTGCCCCGATGCGATGTTTTGCCGACATCGCAGGGGTGAAACGGGAAGCCGGTGAGAGTCCGGCGCTGCCCCCGCAACGGTATGTGAGTTAACGGTGATCGAGTGCGCCACTGTGCCCAGGCATGGGAAGGCGATCACCGCAGTGCGCTTGGCCGCACCGCTCATAAGCCCGGAGACCGGCCTGTCTACACACCAGACGTTGCGGAGGGCGACGGCGGTGGGTGAACTGCCTCCCGGGCCCGTGACTACTCTTACCCACCCGCCAGACCTGCCCCGCGCAACACGACAAGAATCCCCCGCACGGGTGCGTGCGGCGTGTGAGTGAGTATGGTTATGAGTTTCCTGAAAGACAGTCTGCCCAACGTCGGGGCTGGCGTTATCCTGAGTTCCCTGCCCCTGGTTTCCGGTCTTGCAATGGCCGAACAGTCCTCCGTTTCCGGCGATGCCACCGAGCTTGATCCGATTGTTGTTACCGCCACCCTCGGCCCGCGAACCGTGGGTGAAAGCCTGTCGTCAGTGACCGTGCTGGATGAAGACACCGTCGAAAAGCAGGCTCCGAATGAGTTTGCGGACCTGCTCCGGGGCCAGCCGGGTGTGACGGTGGTCTCCAACGGGGCGTTCGGCAAGAACACCAGTGTGTATACCCGCGGTACCTCCAATGATTCCACGGTGCTGCTGCTCGATGGCATCCGGATCCGGTCGGCAACCAGCGGCGGTGCGCCCTGGCAGTTCGTGCCCAAGGAGCTGATTGAGCGGGTCGAGATTGTGCGGGGCCCCCGCAGCAGTCTTTACGGTGCGGATGCGGTTGGCGGTGTGATCCAGGCCTTTACCCTGAGGCCGGAAGCGGGCCCGCGCGGCTGGGTTGAAGCCGGTGGTGGCAGTTTTGATACCCGCAAAGGGGCGGCGGGCGTAAGCCTGGGCGATGGTGTCACCAGTTTCAGTGTGAGCGGCGTACACAAGAACACCGACGGTACCGAACTGATCGAAGGTGGCGAGGATCGCGGTTTCCGCAACAGTGCGGGTGTCGCCCGCCTGAGCCATACGCTGCCCAATGGCGGCGAAGCCGGAGTGTCGGTGTTCGAATCCCGGGGCAACACCGAGTTTGAGGGCGGAAACACCGATTTCACGCTCCGGGCGGTTGGTTTTTCCCTGGACACGCCGCTGAGCGACTACTGGCGCACCCGCATTGACCTGAACGAGGCACGGGACGAGCAGGAAACCGCGAACGATGCCTTCGCCGATTCGGTATTCAACACCCGCACCCGCACCGCGCGCTGGGAAAATACCTTCACCCGCGACGTGCATGAGCTGGTCCTAGGCAGCGAGCTCTCCTCGGATGAGGTCAAATCGAGCACGGGCTTCGACGAAAACAGCCGGAACAACGCCGCGCTCTTCGGTCAGCTGCGCCTGAATTTCGGGCCGACCGACGTCCAGGTCAGTCTGCGTGGCGACGACAACGAAGCCTATGGGCGGGAGGAAACCGGCGGGGTCGCCCTCGGGCACGCGTTCGACCGTTCGCACCGGATTCGGGTCAGTTACGGCACCTCGTTCCGTGCGCCCACGTTCAATGATCTCTATTACCCCCTGGAAACCTACTCCTTCGGCGGCTCCTACGCCGGTAATCCCGACCTGAAACCCGAGGAAAGCAGCGCCGTGGAGTTGGGCTTCAGCGGGCGCTATCCGGACTGGTTCTGGGACGTGGCGGCGTATCAACTGGACATTGATAACCTGATTGCGCTCTCCGACGATGGCGCGGGCAATCTACGCCCGGAAAACGTGAACGAGGCGGAGATCCGCGGCCTGGAGCTGGGGGCCGGTTTCGAACGGGGCGGCTGGCGGACTCATCTGGCGCTGACACTGACCGATGCCCGCGATGCCGGCACCGACAATCGGCTGCGCCGTCGCAGTGGGCAGGGCGCACGACTGGACATCGATCGTGATATCAACACCTGGACCCTCGGCGGCACCCTGGTGGCCGAGGGCTACCGTTACGACGATGCGGCCAACACCAAGCGGCTGCCGGGCTATGGCACACTGGACCTGCGCGCGATCTGGCGCTTTGCACCGGACTGGACCGGCAAGCTGAGTGTTACCGACGTGTTCGACCGGACCTACGCGACCGCCGAGCGTTTCGATGGCCGCCAGTACCTGTCGGCTGGCCGAACCGCGATGGCGTCGATACGGTATGAGCTTTGATCCGGACCGGATGACAACATGGCCGCTGGCCAGACTCGATAGGTGAAACCATACATGCTGACCATCAGGTGGTTCAGGGTAACGACACTGGCGCTGCTGGCGTGGCTAATGCCCGCGCTTACCAGCGCCGAGGTCTGCGCCGTGGACGACACCGGTCGCCGGATCTGTCTGCCCGAGCCGGCCCAGCGCATTGCCGCCCTGTCTCCGGGGGCGACGGAACTGGTGTGGGCGGCAGGCGCCGGTGACCAGGTGGTGGCTGTGGTGGCCTACAGCGATTACCCGGAAATGGCGAAAACGGTGCCGTCCGTGGGCAGTCATACCCGGCTCGACCTTGAGGCCCTGATCAGCCTGCGGCCGGACCTGGTGATTGGCTGGGTGACGGGCAATCCGGGCGAACAGCTGGATGCACTGGACGACCTCGGCCTGCCGGTCTTTGCGATCGAGCCTCGAACGTTCGAAGGCGTCTCGTCGGCCATCGAGCGACTGGCGGTGCTGGCCGGCACCGAGTCCACGGGGTTTGCCGAAGCAGACGCCTTCCGGAAGGGCATGGCCAGCCTGCGCACCCGCTTTCAACAGGCATCGCCGGTTCCGGTGTTTTATCAGGTCTGGGATGAGCCACTGATGTCGGTCAATGACCAGCACCTGATCGGCAAGGTGATCACCCTGTGCGGCGGTCGCAATGTTTTTGGCGACCTCGACCGGCTGGTGCCACGGATCAGCACCGAAGCGGTGCTGGCGGCCAACCCGGAAGCCATACTGGCCGGTGGAATGGGGGAGGAGAACCGCCACTGGCTGACGCGCTGGGCCGGTTTTCCCGAGTTACGCGCCACCGCACAGGGCAACCTGTTCTTCGTGCCGCCCTCCCTGATTCAGCGGCCAACACCGCGTATGCTGGAGGGCAGCCGTCTGTTCTGTGAGAAACTGGAGACTGCCCGTGCCCGTCGGTAGCCTTCGGGAGCCCCGGCCATGACCCGCTCGGTCTCACGTCCGCTGTGGTTGCTGGCCCTGGCCGGGCTGGCAGCCATCGGTCTGTCGGTCAGCGTCGGCAGTGTCGGCGTCGGGCTGTCGGACCTTCTGGCCGTGCTAGCCGGCCAGGGCACCGACCTGCAGCAAACGCTGATTCTTGATCTTCGCCTGCCGCGGACCCTGGCGGCCTTCGCCACCGGCGGGCTGCTGGCCGTGGCCGGTGCCCTGATGCAGGTGCTCCTGCGCAATCCGCTGGCGGACCCCTATGTACTGGGATTGTCCGGGGGGGCTGCCGTCGGCGCCTTGCTGGCCATGCTGGCCGGAGTGGGCGGCATGCTGGTGTCCGGTTCCGCCTTTGCCGGCGCCCTGCTCGCGACCTTCCTGGTCTTCGGCCTCGCCCACGGGACCGGAAGCTGGACACCGTCCCGGTTGTTGCTGACCGGGGTGGTGGTAGCGGCCGGCTGGGGTGCGATCATTACGCTGATTCTCGCCGTCAGTCCGGCCCAGCGACTGCCGGGCATGCTGTACTGGCTCATGGGGGATGTGTCTTACGCGCGCTCTCCCGCCCCGGCATTGCTGCTCTTGCTGGGCGCCTGTTTCCTGGTGGTGCCGCTGGGGCGGAGCCTGAATGTGCTGGCTCGTGGCCCCCTTCAGGCGGCCGTGCTTGGCGTGTCGGTGCGTCCGCTGGAGTGGTTGGTATACATTGTCGCGAGCCTGTTGACGGCGACTGCAGTGACCACCGCCGGCAGTATCGGCTTCGTGGGTCTCGTGGTGCCGCACATGCTTCGCCTCGTGTTCGGCAATGACCAGCGCCTGATCCTGCCAGCCTGTGCCCTGGCCGGCGGCACGCTGCTGGTGCTGGCGGATACCCTGGCCCGGGTGGTGATTGCCCCCGAGCAGCTGCCGGTGGGGGTAATCACCGCGCTGCTTGGGGTGCCCACTTTCCTGTATCTGCTTTACCGGAGCCGCTGATGAGAGCCCTGCACACCCGCGAGCTGGTGATCGATATTCCGGATCGGGCCGATGGCAGCCCGCTCGGGTTGACCGTCGCTCCCGGGCAGATGTGGGGCGTGCTCGGGCCGAACGGCGCCGGCAAGACCACCTTGCTCCACACCCTCGCTGGCCTGCGTCCCCCGCGCCATGGCCAGGTGTACCTGGGGGATCAGCCGCTGGCGGATCTGAGGCGCAGGCTGGTGTCGCAACAGCTGGGGTTGGTGTTCCAGGAACGCCAGGACGGCTTTCCGGCCACCGTGCTGGAGACGTCGCTGATCGGTCGGCATCCCTGGCTGTCGCCCTGGCAGATGGAGAGCGGTGAGGACCTGGCCAGCGCCCGGGCTGCCCTCGAGCAACTGGATGTCGGTCATCTCGCCGACCGGCTGGTCAATACCCTGTCCGGCGGTGAGCGCCAGCGCGTGGCCATTGCCACAGTGCTGACCCAGAATCCGTCCCTGTGGCTGCTGGATGAGCCCACCAACCATCTTGACCTGCACCACCAGGTGGCGGTGATGCAGTTGCTGAAATCGCTCGCCAGCGCCGGCCGTGCGGTGTTCATGTGTTTGCACGACCTGAACCTGGCGGCCCGCTGGTGTGACCATATCCTGTTGTTGTACCCCAGTGGCGACGCCTGCTGGGGCCCGGCCGACCACATGCTGGTGCCCGAGGCCCTGGAAAGCCTCTACGGCCAGAAACTGATTACCGTGGAGGCCGATGGTGCCCCGGTATTCGTGCCCGCCCGGTCCGGTATGGACTAGGAAACCCGTTGCATCCAACCCGTCTGGAGGACTCGATCATGCGTGAACGCGCCAAAGACCCGGAACGTCATGCCCGCCGCATGGCGGCGAAACAGAAAATCATGCAGGAACGCATTGCCCGGGCCCAGAAGGAGCAGGGTGTGTTGCTGGTCCTGACCGGCCCTGGCAAGGGCAAGAGCAGTTCCGGCTTCGGTATGGTGGCGCGGGCGCTGGGCCATGGCATGAAGGTAGGCATCGTCCAGTTCATCAAGGGCGCGTTCAGCACCGGCGAGGAAGCCTTTTTCCGGGATCTGCCGAACGTGGATTACCACGTCATGGGGCAGGGCTACACCTGGGACACCCAGAACCGTGACCAGGACGTGGCTGCCGCGGCCAGTGCCTGGAACGTCGCCGCCCGGATGCTCGGTGATGACAGCTATGACCTGGTGCTGCTGGACGAGCTGAACATCGCGCTCAAATACGACTACCTGGACCTCGACCGGGTGCTGGATGACCTGCAGGTCCGCCCGGAAATGCAGCATGTGGTGGTGACCGGCCGGTCCGCCCCGCACGAACTGGTGGATCTCGCCGACACCGTCACCGAAATGGGTGTGGTCAAGCATGCGTTCAAGGACCAGGGCGTCAAGGCCCAGAAAGGGGTCGAGCTCTAAACCATGGCGACGCTGATGGTTCAGGGAACCACCTCGGACGCCGGAAAGACCACCGTGGTGGCGGCCCTGTGTCGCTGGCTGGCCCGGCAGGGTGTGTCTGTGGCCCCCTTCAAACCCCAGAACATGGCGCTGAACAGCGCAGTGACCGTGGATGGCGGCGAAATCGGGCGGTCCACGGCGCTGCAGGCACTGGCTTGCGGTCTGGCCCCGCACAGCGACATGAATCCGGTCCTGCTGAAGCCGCAGACCGATTGTGGCGCCCAGGTCATCCTTCGGGGCCAGGTGCACGGCAACATGAATGCCCTCGACTACCATGCCTACAAGGCCGAGGCGAAAGCCGCAGTGATGGATGCCTGGCGCAACCTCAGTACCCGGTACGACGTGATCATTGCCGAGGGCGCCGGCAGTCCCGCCGAAATCAACCTGCGGGCCAACGACATTGCCAACATGGGCTTTGCCGAAGCGGCGGACTGCCCGGTGTTGCTGGTCGGCGACATCGATCGTGGCGGCGTGTTCGCCCAGCTGGTCGGCACGCTCGAGCTGATCTCCGGTACCGAGCGTGCCCGCACGGCGGGGTTTGTCATCAACCGGTTTCGGGGCGACATCAGTCTGCTGGAGCCGGGGCTGGACTGGCTGACCGAACGCACCGGCAAGCCGGTCGTCGGCGTGTTGCCCTATCTGCATGGACTGATCGTGGACGCGGAGGACAGCGTCGGGACCAGCGGCACCAGCGAGGCCGGCGCCCTGAAGGTGGTGGTGCCGGTACTGCCGAGAATCAGCAACCACAACGATTTCGATCCCTTGCGGTTGCACCCCGGGGTGGACCTGAGGTTCATCGGTCCGGACGAAGCCATTCCCCCGGCGGACCTCATCGTGTTGCCGGGCAGCAAGAACACCCGCCACGACCTGGACTGGCTGACCGCCCAGGGTTGGGCCACCGAGATCCGGCGTCACCTGCGCTATGGCGGCCGGGTGTTCGGCATCTGCGGTGGTTTTCAGATGCTCGGGGAACGGGTGGGCGACCCCGACGGCCTCGAGAGTGATCCGGGGCACACCCCGGGGCTGGGGCTGTTGGCGATGCGCACCCGAATGGTTGCGGGCAAGCAGTTACGCAATGTCCGAGGCAGGATGCGGGCGCCGGGGGGCAAGGACGCCGGTATCAGCGGCTACGAAATGCACAATGGCGTGACCGAGGGGCCGGCCCTGGACCGACCGTTCGCGGACCTTGGCGGAACCGCCGATGGCGCCGTCAGTGCCGACGGCCAGATCATGGGTACCTACGTCCATGGTGTCTTTGACGAACCGGAAGCCTGCCACGCAATACTCGCCTGGGCGGGACTGCGCGGCAACCAGGCTGCCGTGGACTATCAGCAGCATCGCCTGGAGCAGCTGGACCGTCTGGCGGATCAGGTCGAACGATGCCTGGATACCGACTGGCTGCGCCAGCTTCTGGGACTGACCAACGGGAACCCCCTATGACCGATCCGAACCGCCCCTTCAGCGACGATGAGCGCCGCGGTCTGTACCGCGCCATTCATGAACGCCGGGATGTTCGCTCCCAGTTCCTGCCGGACCCCGTTCCAACGGACGTCCTGGCCCGTCTTCTCAGGGCCGCGCACCATGCTCCTTCCGTGGGTTTCATGCAGCCCTGGGACTTTCTGGTCATCGACAGCGTCGAGGTCCGGGCCCGGGTGCTGGCGATCTTTGACGCGGAAAATGACAAGGCGGCGCACAACTATCAGGGCGATCGCCAGCACACCTACCGCAGCCTGAAACTGCAGGGCATTCTGGAGAGTCCGCTGAACCTCTGCATTACCTGCGACCGCAGCCGTGGTGGTGCCCATGTGCTGGGGCGGAACTCGATTGTCGAAACCGACCTGTTCAGCACCTGCCTGGCGGTGCAGAATCTGTGGCTGGCGGCAAGGGCCGAAGGCATTGGGGTTGGCTGGGTCAGTATCCTGGACCAGCACCAGTTGGCAAAAACCCTGGATCTGCCGGAGAATGTCTATCCGCTCGCCTACCTCTGCCTCGGTTACGTCAGTGAGTTTCTGGACCAGCCGGAGCTCCAGGCCAAAGGCTGGCGGTCTCGGTTACCCCTGAATGGCCTGGTGCATGGCAATCTTTGGGGGCAGGCGCTGGAGGACGAGTCACTCCTGGCAGAACTGAAACAGTAACCCGTGAGGCCTTATGCGTTTTTCAGAGATCTATGAGCGGGCCCTGAACCTGAAGGGTGGCGAGCCGGCCATGCGGGCGCTGCTGCCGCGTGTTCCGGAGGCTGGTGAATTGGCGGCCAGACCCGACGACCGATACCTGTCCGAACTCACACGGTGTGTGTTCAAGGCCGGCTTTGTCTGGCGCGTTATCGAGAACAAGTGGCCGGATTTCGAGGCCGCGTTCGACGGTTTTGTGCCTCTGTACTGGCAACAGGTGTCGCCCGATGTGCTGGAGGATCTGGCCCGGGACGAACGCATTGTTCGGAACATGCAGAAGATCCGGACGGTACCGGAGAACGCCCGGATGATTGTCGATACGGCGCGAGAATACGGCAGTTTCGGGCAGTTTCTCGAGCAGTGGCCGAGAGACGATCAGGCCGGTTTGCTGCTCTGGCTCAAGCGCAATGGTGCCCGGCTGGGGGGCAACAGCGCTCAGTATTTCCTGCGCCGGGTAGGATGGGACGGCTTCATCCTGTCATCGGACGTGGTGACCGCCCTGCGCCGGGCCGACCTGCTGGACGCCTCGCCGGGCAGCAAGAAAGCGCTGATGCAGGCTCAGGCCGCCTTTAACGACTGGCACGAGGAAACCGGACTGCCCTACTGTCATCTGTCCCGGATACTCTCCTTTACCGTCGACAGCTGAGCACCGGTAGCATCTACAGGAACATCAGCAGCACCAGTTCGCACAGCACGACGCTGGCGCCCAGGGTGTCGCCGGTGTAGCCGCCCAGTTGATTGCGGATGTAGTTTCCCCAGCACATCGCCACGAGAATAACCGCGGCAAGGGCGCCGGTGATGGCTGCCGGAACCCAGGTCGCGGCGATCAGGGCAATGCCCAGTGTAAACGCGGCGGCAAGTCCCAGGCGTCGAGGGGAAAAACCGTCGGCCACCGGTTTGCTCCGGCTCTTGTCCCGATCGGTCACGTAGGGCAACTGCCACATGATCAGCAGCGGCGCCAGCCGCGCTATCGCCGGCGCCACCAGAATGGCCAGCCAGATCTCGGACGCGTCCAGCAGCAGAGCCACTTTCAGTCCCAGGGACATGACCAGCGCCACTGTGCCGTAGGTGCCGATACGGCTGTCCTTCATGATGGCGAGGCGCCGCTCCACGGTATACCCGCCCCCCAGGGCATCAACACTGTCGGCCAGACCGTCCTCGTGGAAGGCACCGGTGACGAACAGGTGCAGACTGACCACCAGAATGACCGACACGGTAGGGCTGAACGCCAGCGTGAGGGCACCGTAGGTGGCGGCATAAAGGCAACCCAGCACCAGACCGACCAAGGGGAAATACAGGCTGCTCTGGTTCATCAGCCGCTGGGAATAATCAATGTGGATCATCATGGGAATTCGGGTAAGGAACCCGACGGCAAGCCAGAACGCTTGCCACTCCCGCTGCAAATGCTGTGTCGAAACGGTCACCTGGCACCTCCTGAAATGAGGAGCCATTGTAGTCGGATTGCATGGTTCTTTCCGAGCTGGACTATAATTTCACCAACAGGCGCATGGTAAAGATGCTCCGGTAGTTGGCCGTCCCATCTGAACAGCAGTCACCATTCGATCCGCAGTCAGTCTTGTAAGGGGCCAGGCGGTGGCGCCTGTCTCGTCTCGACCCCGAAACACCATTCCATATCGCGGTTCTGGCTCCTGGAACCGGGAAGAGGGGGCATCATGAACAGTAAACCAAGTTTGTTAAAGGGAACCATATTGGCGCTGGCTACCATGGTTCTGACGGTCGTCGGGCATCAGGCCCTGGCAGCAACCGCCGAGGATTTGCACCGGGATGCCCGGCAGGCATTGGAAAGGCTCTACGACACCAATGCCGTCGCCAAGTCACTGTCCAAAGACGCCAGGGCAGTCCTGGTTTTCCCGAACATCGTAAAAGCCGGGCTGGTCTTTGGCGGCAGTTATGGTGAGGGCGTGTTGATGAAAGATTCGGAGGTTGTCGATTACTACAACTCCGTGGCTGGAACCTTCGGATTCCAGGCCGGCGCCCAGTCCTATGCCTACGCCATGTTCCTGATGACCGACGAGGCCGTCAGCTACCTGGAAAAGTCAGACGGCTGGGAGGTTGGAGTCGGGCCCACGGTCGTGATGGTTGACGAAGGCGTGGCCAAGAACCTGTCGACGTCGTCACTCAAGGACGATGCCTACGCCTTTATTTTCAGCCAGCAGGGCTTGATGGCCGGGGTCAGTATTGAAGGTACGAAGATTTCCCGCATCCAGCGATAGGTCCCCGGGCGTCGGTGAGAGCCGGTTCAATCCAGCCAGGCGCCCGGGCTTGGTGTGGTGAACTGGCGCACTCTCGATGGTGGGGCACAGTCCGGAAGCCGTTGATCCGGGCCCACCAGCAGCCAATGCTCCCGATGGGCGACGCCGAGGTCCCGGGCGCCATCCAGGCTGAAACAGTCCAGGTCGAGCTTGTCTTGTACCAGGATGAAGCGATGTTCTCCCTCGCCCATCCAGCGCCAGGCGTTGCGTTCCTCGTCCCGCAGGCTGGAAAAGAAACTGAAGTGAACGAAATCGAGCTTCGAGAACAGGAGGAACTGCTCGCGAAAGTCGATCATGCCGAGTTGGGCGTCTGCCGGCACGTTCTGTTCAGCGGCTGCGAGAATGTTGCGTGGTGTACGCAGGGGGTCCAGAATCTGGTAGCCCCAGGTAGACAGCAGCAGCCAGCTCAGCATCATGGCCAGGAACAGGCGCCCCAGCGGCCGGGAACGCCACAGGCCGAGCAGGCTCGCCAGCCATACCAGTCCCACCGTGAACACCAGGCTCCCCGCCTCGTGCAACCGCGCGGGATCGCGGCTGTAGTCACTGACCTTTTCAACCAGTTTCGGGTGATCATTCCAGGCCAGGACACCCAGGGTGACCAGCGCCACCGCGATCAGCATATGCAGGCCGGTGAGTATCGGCGGAAACCACCGGGCCGGGCGGTGCGTGCTCAGTACCGGGGCCAGCGCAAGGGCGAACATGGGGAGTGCCGGCAACAGGTAAACGCCGCGCTTGCCCGGACTGATGCTGAAGAACAGGACCACCAGGGCCACCCAGGCCAGCTGCACCAGAATCACCGGACGGTGCCGGATGGCATCGGTCAGCGGCCGGAACAGCGCCAGGAAAACCAGGGGCAGTGGGAACCAGAGGGCGGGAATGACACTGGTGAGGTAGTAGTACCAGGGCTGGAGATGCCCCCAGGAATCGGCGTAGCGTTCGCCGGTCTGTTTGAACAGGATGTTGTTCCTGTAGGCTAGGGCCTCGTCCGTGCCCACGCTGTTCACATACAGCACCATGGGCACCAGCCACGCCGCCACCACGGCGAGCATGGCCAGGGGGCCCAGGGCGCAGCGCCAGGTCATGGCGCCATGGAAACGCGCCCTATCCTGGTAGTTCAGCGCCAGCAGAGGCACCAGCATCAATGCGGGCAAGAAACCCACGCCCTTGGTGATGATCCCCAGCCCCATGAACGCCCAGGCGGCGAAATACCAACCCCAGGCCGGCCCGGTAAAGAAGTGGCGGATCAGGCCATAGCAGGCAACGGTGATCCAGCAGGCCACCATGGCATCAATCTGGGCCTTCTGGGCCTGGGCCAGAAATTGTGGTGCCAGCATCATCAGCAGCACCGCAACGGCGCCGGTGCGCTGGTTCCAGAGCCGGGTTCCGAGGTCGTAGACCAATCCCAGTGTTAACAGGCTGCACAGGGCATTGGGCAGCAGGAAAGCGACTTTCAGGTTACCGGTCAGCCAGTAGAAAAACGCGATGCTCCACATGAACACCGGCGGCTTGTCGGGGTAGAACTCGCCGCCGCGCATGGGGATCAGCCATTGGCCGGACGCCACCATTTCCCGTGCGACCTCGGCAAAGCGCGGCTCATCGGCGGGCCAGGGCGAACGGAGGCCAATGCCGGTGGCAATCATGACGGCAGCAAAGGCCAGCAGCAGGAGCAATAGCCGGTTGCGGGACAGGTGGAGCAACGAGTCCGGGAGGTGTCGGAAATAGGGCGATGCGGGCATGTTCGGGTCTCAGGACTGGCTGGAGACGGGGCTGGCGAGCGCTTTTGCCCTGTGGCTGTGGTACAAAAAGGCGCCAATGGCGGAGGCAATGATAAACAGGGTTATGCTCAGCAGAAGTTCGTAATGATCGGCCTGACCGACGCCGGCGCCCGCGAGGGCAAATACGAGCATTTGGGGCAGGTAACCGAGGGTGCTGCCCGCCAGAAAGTGGGCAAAGCGAATCTCCGAACAGCCGGCGACCAGATTGGTTACCAGATTACTGCCCACCGGCAACAGCCGCACCATGAGGACCTTGAGAAGCGTCTGCTGGCGAAACAGGTCGTCGAACTGGCGCATGCGTTGGCCGAAGCGCTCGGTCAGCGACGTTCGCAGCAGCCACCGGGAAGTAAAGAAGCAGCCGGTGGCACCCAGGGCAGTCGAGAGGGTTGAGAGCAGGGTGCCATTGAGCCCGTCCAGGGCATACCCCAGAACAAACGCCAGTAACTGCCTCGGCGCCCCGACACCGGTGAATACTGCGCCCGAGAGGATGATCTCCATCAGCCCCGCCACGCCATGGCTGTGAATATAGCTGGCGACCAGGTTTTTATCCGACAGAAAGCCCAGCCAGCCCTGTTGAACCGCGACGAAGCCGGCGACGGCCAGCACGCCGAAGACCAGCCAGCGTAACCAGTTTCCCATGTCAGGAGGCCTTTGCAACGGGCGCCCGGCTTTCCGACTCGACGATGTCGGCAATGACCGGGGTCCGGGTTCGATGCAGGAGCCACATCACGCCGAACAGATCGAGAATGCCCGCCCACGCCCGATTCCAGGCCGTGTACTTGGAGGTACCTCCGCCCCGCGGGCGGTGGTTTACTTCCACCACCGCCACTTCGCCCCCCAGGCCTTTGACCAGGGCCGGAATGAAGCGGTGGCCGTGGTCGAACCAGGGCAGTTTCATGAATGTCGCCTTCGGAAACAGCTTGAGTCCGCAGCCGGTGTCGGGCACACCGTCGTGCAGAAAAGCGTTGCGGACCCGATTGGCCAGGCGTGACTGGAAGCGTTTCCAGGCGGTGTCCTTGCGGTTTTTCCGGTAGCCGGCGATGCAGAAATCGGGAACCGTGATGGCGGAGGTCTTCTGTAGCAGCGTGGGGATGTCGGACGGGTCGTTCTGGCCGTCCCCGTCCATGGTCGCAATGAGGTGGCCGCGGGCCTGCCGAACTCCGGTTGCCAGCGCTGTACTCTGGCCAACGCTCCGGTCGTGACGCACTCCCACCAGGTGGCCGTTCATCAACCGCGCGGTTCGAATGGCGGCCTCGAGGGTTTGGTCGGCACTGCCATCGTCCACCAGCACTACCTCAAAATTCGGATAGTCCCGCATCACAGCGAAGATCTCAGTCACCAGGCTGGCAATGTTTTCTTCTTCGTCCCTGGCTGGGATCACCAGTGACAATGACTTTTCCCGACTCACAGTTCACCTCCCTCGATGTTGCTCGAATCAGTTGGGGCAGGCAGGATCTGCCAGCACTCTGACGGGAATTGTCGGGAAGTAACCTTAAATAAAGCTTAAACCTTACGGCTCCATGCGGCGGGCTGGGCCGGCAGCCAGATGTGTACGCAGAGTCCGGACTGGCCGTCCGGTCGATCATCAAGGGTGAGCTGGCCGCCATGGAGCTCGGCAATGCGTCGGGCGATGGCGAGACCGAGCCCGGCACCCCCGCCCTGGCGTTGATCAAGCCGGACAAAGCGGCTCAGCGCGCGCTCCCGTTCTTCGGGCGCAATGCCCGGGCCCTGGTCGCAGACGACCACATGGTAGCCCTCCCCGGAGGCAACCAGTCGGGTCAGCACGGTTGTGTGCTCCGGGCTGTACTGGATGGCGTTGGCCAGCAGGGAACGCATCAGGGTATTAATCAGGGCACTGTTGCAGTACACCATGGCCTGGCCGTCATCGTCCTCGAGCACCGGCTCAATACCCTTTTTCAGCGCCAGTGGCGCCACATCGGCAATACTCTGTTCCACGATGGCAGACAGGTTATGGTACTGAGGGGAGAAGTCGGTTCCGGCATCCACCCGGTTGAGCAACAGCATCTGTTCGACGAGGTACACCATCCGGTCGACCGATTGGGTCAGGCCTTCAAACTGCCCCGGGGCCTTCTCACAGGCCTTCTCGAGATTCAGGCGTAGGGCCGTCAGCGGGGTGCGCAGCTCATGAGCGGCGTCAGCAGAAAACCGCCGCTCCCGTTCCAGGGCCTGGTTCAGCCGTCTGAGAAGGCCGTTCACTGCATTGACCAGCCCGGCGACTTCTTTGGGAGCCTGCCGTTCGTCAAGCGGGTGAATGCGTTCGGGAGCCATATAACGCACGGGCTGCTCCAGGCGCCGCAATGGGCGGAAGCCGACCTGAACCGCCACAATCACGGCGATCACCAGCAAGGGCAGGGCCAGCAACAGCGGCAGGACGTTACCCAGGGCCAGTTCTTCGCTCAGTTCCTCGCGCACGTCCTCGCGCTGGGCCGTACGAATCCAGAAACCCGTGGCCGGATCCCGGAGGGTGAATGTTCGCCACAGGAAGCCGCTGACCTCGGTCCAGGCGAATCCCGGCTGCAGTTCCAGTTTGTCATCGGCCCGCAGTGTGTTGAGCAGGGGATCCTGCTCCGGCGACCAGACTTCAAAGGCGATTTTTTTCTCATACTTGTGGCCGGAGCCGTCCGGCAGGATTTCATCTTCCTCAGATTCAGAGAGCGCGCTTTCGGGCAGCTTGAGGGTTTTGGACAGTATGGTGGCCAGCTGTTCCCGGGACTGGGTGTCGGACAGATGCTGGACCAGCCCCTGCACGATACGGGTGCTCTGGGCCAGCTCGGCGTCGAACAGCTCTTCCAGCTGATGGTTGCTGACATAGAAGCCCCAGCTTGCGGTAATCAGCGTGATCAGCAGGACCATGGTGGCGACCATAACGGTCAGGGTGCGGGTCAAGCTCATTCCTGGGCTCCGGAAGCGGCGGCCTGACTGTCGAGCAGGTAGCCGACCCCCCTTACGGTTCGGATGGTGGCCTTGCCGACCCGGCGCCGGAGATGGTGGACGTGTACTTCCAGGGCGTTGCTTTCCACCCCATGCTCCCAGCCATAGAGCTGGTCCTCAAGCCGCCGGCGGGTGGCGACCTGATCCGGATGGCGCATCAGGTAATGCAGTATCTGGAACTCACTGCGGGGCAGGCTGAACTGTTCCCCGTCGACCGTCAGCTGGCTGGCGTCCGTATCCAGCATCAGCCGGCCGATCACCAGTCCGTTGTGCGATGTCGTAGCACCGCGCCGGGTCACGGCCCGGATTCGGGCCTTGAGTTCGGCCATGGCAAAGGGTTTGGTGAGATAGTCATCGGCGCCGGAGTCGAGGCCCTGCAGCTTTTCCCCGAGTTCGGTACGGGCGGTCAGTATGATCACGGGGGTCTGAACGCCCTGCTGTCGAACGCGCCGTACGATGTCTAGGCCATCCACCCGGGGCAGGGTCAGATCCAGAATAACCAGGTCAAACTGCTCATTCGAGAGAGCGTTCAGCGCCTGCAGGCCGTCATCGAGCCAGTCAACCGTGTTCTGGTCGTCCCGCAGCATGTCGAGCATGGTATTGGCGAGTGGGTGATCGTCTTCTACAAGCAGTATTCGCATGGTGGCCCCGACCTGGAAAACGATACAAGTCTGGCACAAAAACCTTAAGGCCGGCTTAAGAAAACTCGCGGCAACGGTTAAGCCTGGATTAAGGCTGCCTCCCTAATCTGACCTTCAGTTTGCACTGCCTTCTATCAGGCCTTGCCAGTCACTTACTGGAGACCGCTTATGTCAGATCCACTCATGATGTCCGCTTGTTGCCCACCGGATTCCGACGAGGTGGAACCCGTCATCCGATGTGCCGGCCGCTGGCTGTGCCGAGTTGACGCAGACACCCGAACGGCGGCAGAGGTCGGCCAGTTTATCCGGCGTCGGTTTCTGCTGGCCTATGGTGCCCAGCCGAGCCTGCGTATTCCCGACCTGTTGGTGTTGACCACCGCCCACGGCTCACTGTTGGCGGCGGTAGGTGTGCGTAACGCCGCGAGTGAGTCCCTGTTTCTGGAAGATTACCTCGGTGAACCGGTTGAAAACCGCATGCCGGAGCCCGGTCCCGGTCGCCAGGCGATTGCCGAGATTGCCCACCTTGCCGGCGTTGAAGCCGGTGTCAGCCGTTACCTGTTTGCCAGCCTGGCGGTGTGGCTGGATGGCGCTGGCTATCAGTGGGTGGTGTGCACGGGCACCGACCAGTTGCGGAACAGTTTCCGCCGGCTCGGGATCGATACCCACGTTCTGGCCGACGCCGATCCGGCCCGGCTTGCCGACGGTGGTGCCGGTTGGGGCCGCTACTACGACCATCACCCGGTAGTCATGGCGGTGAGCGTCGCCGAAAGTCTGGCGGCGCTGAAGGCCGCCGGTCTGCTCAAGGTCACGTTTCCGGTAAACGGCAATGACGCGGAAAGAGGAAACCAGTATGGCTGCATTGCCTGACATGCTGGCGGCCCAGGTGGGCCGTACACCCGAGCGGACCGCCCTGAAATCACCGGCAGGAGAAATGACGTTTCGCGATCTGTACGCCGCCGCTGCCGGGCTCGCTGCAAGGCTTGAAGCGCGGGGCGTGGCCTCGGTCGGTCTGACCGGTGACAACACCTCGGCCTGGGTGCTGGCCGATCTGGCCTGCCTGATGGCCGGCGTTGTTTGCGTCCCGGTGCCCGGATTTTTCTCCCGTAGCCAGACCGATCATCTGATCGCTCGGGCCGGCCTTGATGGTCTTTTGTGGGCGGAACCGGGGCCGGGCCGCGACGAGCTGGGGCAGGGGGTCTGGCTGGAAAGCCTGCCGGTGACCGCGGCTGCTGTGCGGGTGCCCGCGGGTACCGCCAAGATCACCTTTACCTCTGGCAGTACCGGTACGCCCAAAGGCGTGTGCCTCTCTGCCGATCAGATGGCGGCTACCGCCGAGGCCCTGCGCGAGCGCCTTGGCGGTCTCGAGCTGCGCCATCACCTGTGTATTTTGCCCCTGGCCACGCTGCTGGAAAACATTGCCGGCGTTTACCTGCCCCTGCTGATGGGCGCCACGGTCGAGCTGGCCCCGCTGGGGACCCTCGGAATGACCGGAAGCAGCGGCGTTGACGGAGCCAGGCTGATGGCGGGCCTGAACCGGATCCGACCGCATTCGGTCATCCTCGTACCGGAGCTGGCGAGCCTGCTCGTCGACGCTGCCGAGCGGGGGCATCTTGAACCTGGCCGATTCCGTTTTCTTGCGGTGGGCGGTGGCCGGGTGTCTCCGGATCTTCTCGCCCGTGGCCGCCGTGCGGGCCTGCCTCTGTTCGAGGGCTATGGCCTGTCGGAGTGCGGCTCGGTGGTGGCCCTGAACGTACCGGGTCAGGATCGGCCGGGCACCGTGGGCCAGCCACTGGCCCACGTTCGGGTTGCGCTGGATGACGATCGGCAAATCCGTGTTCACGGCAACACTCACCTGGGCTATCTCGGGGATCCGCTGCGGGCGGACGAGAGCCTGGGCACCGGCGATCTGGGGCGGCTGGATAGCGACGGCTTTCTCCGGGTCGATGGCCGATCCAAGAACTTATTGATCACCAGCTTCGGACGCAACGTCAGCCCGGAATGGCTGGAAAGCGAATTGGTGCAGGCGGTTGGCGCCCGCCAGGCGGTCGTGTTTGGGGATGGTGAGCCGCATCTGCGTGCCCTGATCACCGTCACCCAGGACCAGTCGCCGGCACGGATCGCCGATGCATTGAGCGCACTGAACGATCGCCTGCCCGATTACGCGCGACTGGCGACTGTTTACGTGCGCGAGCAGTTGCTCTGCCAGGCCGAGGGCCACATTACCGCAAACGGGCGGCCAGTCCGGTCCCGGATTCAAACCGATCTGACGGCGTTGCTGGCCGACGCCACCCACATTGATATGACGTTTTCACTGATGAACCCGCCAGGAGGATTTCACATGGCATTTTTTGACCGACTGCAGCAGGAAACCGAAGACGCCCGCAAACACGTCACCGAGGCCCCGGTGATCCGGGCCATCCAGGAGGACCGCTTCGATCTGGAGAGCTACATCTGGTTCCTGACCCAGGCCTACCACCACGTCAAACACACGGTGCCGCTGATGATGGCCTGCGGCGGGCGCCTGCCGGAACGGCTGGAATTCGTGCGCAAGGCTCTGGTGGAGTACATCGAAGAGGAGTACGGCCATCACGAATGGATCCTGGACGATCTCGAAGCCTGTGGCGCCGACAGGGAAAGCATCCGTCAGGGTAAGCCGGACACCTCGATCGAACTGATGGTGGCCTACCTGTACGACCAGATCGATCGCGGCAACCCGGCGGCCTTCTTCGGCATGGTGCAGGTGCTTGAGGGGACCTCCATTGAGCTGGCGACGCCGCTGGGTGAGCAGATCCAGAAGCAACTGGGCCTGCCGGATGAGGCCTTCAGCTATCTGTATTCCCACGGTGCGCTGGACCAGGAACACTTCGAGTTTTTCCGAAAGCTGATGAACGAGATCACCGATGCAGATGACCAGCAGGCCATTATCGAGTCGGCCCGGATGGTCTATCGGTTATACGGCGACATGCTGCACAGCATCCCCGTGCAGACCGGTCGCAAGGAGTCGCAACATGAGGCTGCATGATCGGGTGTTCCTGTTGCTCGGCGGGACTGGCGGCATTGGCAAGGCCCTGGTTGAGCCCCTGATTCGCGCCGGTGCCAAGGTGATCGTGGCGTCCCGCCAACCGGAGGGACTGGCCAGACTCAGCGGGGTGTCGGCGGTGCACCTGGACCTGGCGGCGCCGGACCTGGAGCATCAGCTTGTTCGGCTGAGCGAGGCCTATCCGGATATCGACGGCGTTATTCACTGCGCAGGCCAGAACTACTTCGCCAGTCTGGGGGAATTGCCGGTCACGGCCATTGACGATCAACTGATGGTCAACCTCCGCAGTGCCATGCTGGTCGCCCGGCACTTTGCCCCGCGTTTCGAGGCCGCCGGTTACGGCGCGCTGGTCTTTGTCGGTTCCACCTTCGGCAGCATCGGCTTTCCCGGATACACCGCCTACTGTGCCACCAAGTTCGGTGTGCGCGGGTTTTCCGAGGCCCTGCGCCGGGAACTCGCGGATACCCCCGTGCAGGTGGTCTACGTGGCGCCAAGGGCCACCGCCACGGCCATGAATCCGGAGGCGGTAAACGAGCTCAATCACGCTCTCGGCAACAAGATGGACGCGCCCGAAGCGGTGGCTGCCCAGATCCTCAAGGCCATGGAAAACGACGACCTTCGCCGCTTTCTGGGCTGGCCGGAAAAGTTGTTCGTCGTGATCAACGGAATCCTGCCGCGCATTGTGGACAAGGCCATGTTGAAACAGTTGCCGGTCATCCGGCGTTTTCTCAATTCGGAGGTGTTGTCATGAGGGCGATCATTTTCCTGTTGGCCGGGCTGCTTGCTGTGCCGGCCCTGGCGGCTGACCTGAACGCGGAGCTCGCCGACATCCAGCAGCGCTGGGCCGAAATCCAGTACCAGGTGCCCGAGGATCAGAAAGAAAAAGCCTTTGAGGCCCTGGCCGACACCGCCGAGGCATTTGTCGCCCGGTATCCGGGGCACGCGGAACCGCTGATCTGGCAGGGCATTGTCCTGAGTACCTACGCCGGGGCCAAGGGCGGGCTGGGAGCACTCGGGCTGGTCAAGGATGCCAAGGAATCCCTTGAAGCCGCCCTGGCCATTGATCCCCGGTCGCTGGAGGGCTCGGCCTACACCTCGCTTGGCAGTCTCTATTACCAGGTGCCGGGCTGGCCCCTGGGTTTCGGTGACGACGACAAGGCCCGGAAATACCTGGAGAAAGCCCTGGCGATCAATCCCGACGGCATTGATCCCAACTTTTTTTACGGCGACTTCCTGAGGGAGCAGGACCAGCCGGAGCAGGCCCGTCGCTACCTGGAAAAAGTGCTGGAAGCGCCGTCCCGGCCCGGGCGTGAACTGGCGGATACCGGCCGACGGGACGAGGCCAGGCAGCTCCTGCAGACGCTCTGAGGCCGGGCGGCTACTCGCTGCACCCGTCACCGTGGACTACACTTGGGGCAAAGAGGGCGGGAGGCCCTCGACCAGGAAAAGTGCGTGTCATGGCGACCAACAAGGCTTCACCGTCGACAAAAGCCCCATCCGCAGATTTCTTTTACAAGTTGGCGTCGGCGGTCCCGGGCATTCTCTTTTCCTACTGGCTCAGCGCCGACAAAAGCGCCCATTGCTACCCCTACGTCAGTGAACAGATCCGGGAACGCTTCGGGTTAGACCCCGAGGCTTTGAAACAGAACGCGGATGCCGTGCTCGCGATTGTCCACCCCGATGATGCCGGCGGCCTCCAGGACAGCATCTTCGAGTCGGCCCGTACGCTGGAGCCCTGGCAATACCGGGCCCGCCTGCGTCTGCAGGATGGCAGCTATCAATGGTACGAAGCCCATTCCAGGCCAGAGCGCCAGGCTGATGGCAGCACGCTCTGGTACGGCCAGTTCCACAACATCCAGCACTACAAGGAACTGGAACAGGAGCTTCGTGACAGCGAAGCCGAGTACTCGTTCCAGGCTGGATTCCAGAAGCTGGTTGCGCGCCTGTCGGCCCAGTTCATCAATGTCGGATTTGGCACGATAGACGACTGCATTTCTGAACTGCTTGAAAGTGTTGGTGTTTTCTTCACCGCGGACCGGACCTACCTCTACGCCTTCAACGACGATCACACCTCCGCAACCAAGACCCACCAGTGGTGCCGTGACGGGGTGAGGTCCGTGATCGACGAAGACCAGTCGGTGCCCCTGGATGACCAGGATGAGTGGGGGCAGAAGCTGCTTGAGATGGTTGACGAAAACGAAGTGGTGTTCATTGAAGCCACGAGTGAGGCGGCATCCGTATTCTGCGTGCCGGTTAGGGTTCAGGGCCAGGTGGTTGGTTTCATGGGGCTGGATTCGCTGGCCCCGCGGAAATGGCGCGAAGACCAGTCCGACCTGCTGATCATCGTTTCCGGTCTGCTGTCCGGCGCCCTCGAACGGCATATCCTGGAAGAAAAACTGCTGAGCCAGTCCATCCGCGACCCCATGACCGGCCTGCACAACCGGCGGTATCTGATGCCGAGGCTCAATGAGCTGGTCGAGCGGGCCGAGCGCTACGACGAGAATTTCACCGTTGCCATGCTCGATATTGACCATTTCAAGCAGATCAACGATTCCATTGGCCACCTCGGTGGCGACTATACCCTGCGACGGTTTGCGGACATCCTGATTGATCTGGTGCGGTCGACGGATGTGGTCGCCCGTTTCGGCGGTGAGGAATTCATGGTGGTGTTTCCCGATACCGAGCAGGCCACCGTGCACCAGACGATCAGCCGAATTCTCGATGCGGTGCGGCACGGCCGGTTCGTGTTCGAGGGGCGTGAGATCCCGCTAACGGTAAGCGCCGGTTTGGCGTCGGTACGGGAACGGGACGACAGCATGATCTCTGTGGACACCGTGATTGGGCGCGCCGATCATCGGTTGTATCTGGCCAAGCAGGCCGGCCGCGATTGTGCCGTCGACATATCAGGAGTCCTTCGTATATAAAAAATCAGCATTTCACCCCATATTACTTAATAGTATATCCTTAGAATCAAATATAGATTCGCTCCGGAGGTGAAACCCATGAGCAACCCCATCGTCCAACCCTTTTTTGACGAGCCCACCAACACTTTCAGTTACGTGGTCCGGGATCCGGACAGTCGGTCCTGCGCTATCCTCGATTCGGTGCTGGATTTTGACTATGCGGCGGGGCGGACCGCGCATGACTCAGCCGACAACATCATCGCCTTCATTCGTGAGCAGGACCTGACGGTGGAGTGGATTCTGGAGACTCACGTCCACGCGGATCACCTGTCAGCGGCGCCCTATCTGCATGACAAGCTGGGTGGCAGGACCGGCATCGGCGAGCACATCCGCGACGTCCAGGAAATCTTCGGCAAGGCGTTCAATGCCGGCAGCGAGTTTGCCCGGGATGGCAGTCAGTTCGATCGGTTGTTCCGCGAAGGCGATACATTCAGCATCGGCGGCCTGGAGGGCCGGGTGTTGCACACGCCCGGGCACACGCCGGCGTGCCTGACCTACGTGATCGGCGATGCCGCCTTCGTCGGCGACACCCTGTTCATGCCGGATTACGGCACCGCCCGCTGCGATTTCCCGGGCGGCGATGCCCGGACGCTCTATCGTTCGATCCAGAAGGTGCTGGCCCTGCCGCCAGAGACCCGGATCTTCCTGTGCCACGATTACAAGGCACCCGGCCGGGACCGGTTTGAACCGATGACCACCGTCGCCGAGCAGCGCAAAGCCAATGTGCACGTCCACGAAGGCGTTTCCGAAGACGAATTCGTGAAGATGCGCACCGAGCGCGATGAGACTCTCGACATGCCCCGGCTGATCTTGCCGTCGGTCCAGGTCAACATGCGGGCGGGCCATTTGCCGCCGGAAGAGGACAACGGACAGGTGTACCTGAAAGTACCGATTAACCGGTTCTGAGGCGGGCATGGACATCAAACGCTACCTGCCGGTGCTGAACTGGTTGCCGTCCTACGGTCGGAGTCAGGCCACCAGTGACCTGGTGGCTGCGGTGATTGTCACCGTGATGCTGATTCCCCAGTCACTGGCCTATGCCCTGCTGGCAGGGTTGCCGGCCCAGGTCGGGCTGTACGCCAGTATCCTGCCGCTGATTGTCTACGCGGTGTTCGGAACCAGCCGTACGCTCTCGGTGGGTCCGGTGGCTGTCGCCTCCCTGATGACGGCGGCGGCGCTGGCGCCGCTGGCCGACGTGGGTACGCCCGAGTACGTCGCCGGGGCGATTCTGTTGGCGGTGATGTCGGGGCTGATGCTCATGGCCATGGGCCTGATGCGGCTGGGTTTCCTGGCGAACTTCCTCAGCCACCCGGTGATCTCGGGGTTTATTACCGCCTCGGGCATCGTGATCGCTGCCAGCCAGCTCAAGCACCTGTTCGGGATCCCGGCGTCCGGCCATAACCTGCTTGAAATCATCCATTCCCTGGTGCAGTCGATTGACCAGATCAACCTGGCGACACTGGCCATCGGAGCCGGGGCCCTGGTGTTTCTGCTGCTGGCGCGCCGATATCTCAAAACCTGGCTAATGGCCGCCGGATTGCCGTCGCGAATGGCCGACATCGTTACCAAGACGGCGCCGATTCTGGCCGTGCTGGTGACCACGGTGGTGGCGTGGCAACTGGACCTGGGGGCAGCCGGTGTCAGGCTCGTTGGCTCCGTGCCGGCCGGGTTGCCCGAGTTAACCCTGCCGAGTCTGGACTGGGAGCTCTGGCAACAGCTGGCGGTCAGTGCCCTGTTGATCAGCGTGGTCGGTTTTGTTGAATCCGTGTCGGTGGGTCAGACGCTTGCGGCCAAGCGACGCCAGCGTATTGATCCGGATCAGGAGCTGGTGGGCCTTGGCGCCGCCAACCTCAGCGCCGGCCTGTCCGGCGGCATGCCGGTGACGGGCGGGTTTTCCCGTTCGGTGGTCAACTACGACGCCGGCGCGGAGACGCCCGCAGCCGGTGCCTACACGGCGGTGGGCATCGCCCTGGCGACCCTGTTCCTGACCCCGGCCATCGCCTATCTGCCCCAGGCCACACTCGCGGCGACCATCATCGTGGCCGTGTCCACGCTGATCGACCTGCCGGCACTGGGCCGGACCTGGCGGTATTCTCGGCCGGACTTCGGGGCCATGCTGGCGACCATCCTGGCGACCCTCGTGCACAGTGTGGAGGCGGGCATTATCGCCGGGGTGGCCCTGTCCATCGGACTCTTCCTGTACCGTACCAGCCGGCCCCACAGCGCTGTGGTTGGCCGTGTCCCGGGTACCGAGCATTTTCGCAATGTGCTTCGCCATGAGGTGGAGCTGTGCCCCAAGGTGACCTTCCTGCGGGTGGACGAAAGCCTGTACTTTGCCAACGCCCGGTTTCTGGAGGAGCGGGTCATGGATCTGGTGTCCGAAGAGCCGGAACTCAAGCATCTGGTTCTGGTCTGTCCGGCGGTCAACCTCATTGATGCCTCGGCGCTGGAGAGCCTGGAGGCCATCAATGAGCGGCTGGGGGATGCCGGCGTGACTCTGCATCTGTCGGAGGTGAAGGGGCCGGTGATGGACCGGCTCAAGCGAACCGACTTGCTGGCCAAGCTCAGCGGGGAGGTCTTCCTCAGCACCTTCGAAGCCTGGCAGCGACTGATCGGCAACCGAGTACCCCAGCGTATCCCTGTCTGACGCACGGCCGGCTTGCCCATATGATGGGTAAGGCCGGTATCATGGGAGTATTTCCCGGAGCTCAGACGGTGGCACGTTCATTATGGGCATGACTGAAAACCTGCTATCGACCGGCCAGTGGCTCACAACCCTGGTGCTGTTCCTGCTGATCCTGATTCGGGCGGTACGCACCATTGACTGGCAGGCCTTCCGACGCGACAACGCGCTGCAGCATTCGTTCTTCGGAGCAGCCGTCGTGCTGGGGTTTCTCTGGCAAATGCGTGCGGGCATTTCGCCCGGCCTGGCCATCCATGTGTTTGGGATCACCGTGATTACCCTGATGCTGGGGTGGGCGCTGGCGGTGCTCTCTGGATTACTGGCGTTGCTGATCACCGTGATCACGGGCCGGGAACCCCTGCTGATGTTTGCGGCCAACGGCCTGGTCACGGTGATGGTGCCGGCGCTGGTCAGTCACGGCATCATGCTCTGGGAGCGCCGGCGGAACTTCCGGAATTTCTTTGCCTACATCTTTTTCTGCGGATTTTTCGGCGCCGGCATCTCGGTGGCGGCCGCCGGAACGGTGATGTGCCTGATGCTCTGGAGCAGCGGCGTGTACGAGTTCGGGGAGCTGGTGCACGAGTACATCCGCTACCTGCCCCTGTTCATGATCCCCGAGGGCTTCGTGAACGGTACCTTCGTCACCGGCCTGATGGTGTTCCATCCCGATCGCCTGACCACACTGGACCAGCGCCGCTACCGCTGAGCCAGCAATCGCTGTGGTGCCGCCATTGCCGTGCCCAGTCCAGAACCTGGCGGGCGGGTATCGGGCGGGCAATCCCGTAACCCTGGAGAAACTGACAGCCCATGTCCCGCAGGGCCCGGGCATGCTCGGCGGTTTCGACACCTTCGGCCAGGACGGGCCGCGAGAAGCGCTGGGCCAGAAAGATCACACTCTCGACGATCGCCCGGTCATGGGCATTCGCCAGCATGTTGCGCACAAAGGTCTGGTCGATTTTGATGAGGTCCACCGGCAGAGTGCGCAGATAGGTCAGTGATGAAAAACCGGTGCCAAAGTCGTCGAGTGCGACCTTGAGGCCCAGGCTCCGGCAGGTGGCCAGCACATTGCTGGCGCGCTTTGTGTCCTCGAGCGCTGTGGACTCCAGGACTTCGAGGGTGATCTGGCCGGGATCGAGTTCCGCGTGGCTGTGAAGGTAGCTCTCCAGGTAAGTGGCAAAGCTTCGGTCCATGAGGTGCTGGGCATTGATATTGATGCTGACGGCAAAATCCTCGCCGGCAGTTTTCCAGACGTTCAGTTGATGGATCGCTTCCTTGACCACCCATTGCCCCAAAGGTACCTCCAGATGGCTGTTGTCCAGCATTGGCAGGAAGTCGCCCGGCGTCAGCTGGCCTCGCACGGGGTGGTTCCAGCGAATCAGTGCTTCCAGGCCGACCAGCTTTGAGTCAGAGACCCGGATCTGGGGCTGGAAGTGCAGCTCGAACTCTTCGTTCTCCAGCGCCCGTGTGAGCTCCATGAGTTGATTTCGGCGTTGTCGCCGATACTCGTCGAGGCCGGGATCGAAGAAGTGAAACTGGTTGCGGCCCATCTCCTTGGCCAGATACATGGCCTGATCCGCATGCCGGATCAGGCCCTCGGCATCGGTCCGGTCCGCCGGGTACCGGGTGATGCCCATACTGCCGGTAACCTCAACAGCGTCGCCAGCGATCTCGAGCGGCTCCCTCACGCAATCCAGAATGCGCTGGTATACGCCTTCGGGATAGTCGCTCTGGATCAGCAGAATAAACTCGTCGCCCCCGATCCGGGCAACGGTATCGCCCCGGCGAACGGCGTGGGTGAGTCGTTCGGCAATGGTCCGCAAGGCTTGGTCGCCCGCGGCCTGCCCCAGGCGCTGGTTGAGTTCCTTGAAACCGTCCAGATCAAGGCAACAGACCGACAGGCCTCGTTGTTGCCGGTCGGAGTGCAGGCACGCGGAGCGAAGGCGCTCGGTCAGCAGTTGCCGGTTGGGCAGCCCGGTCAGGTTGTCGTAGTTGGCGGCCCGGTCCAGTTCCCGGGCGTGGTTCTTCAGGGCCGTGATGTCCGAGAACGCCGCAACGTGGTAGAACGTGCCCGGTTCGTCCAGTTGCACCCGGCTGATGGACAGCATTTCGATGTATTCCTCGCCGTTTTTGCGCCGGTTCCAGATCTCGCCGCGCCAATGGCCGGTCTGTTCAAGGGCGTGCCACATGGAGCGGTAGTATTCTGACGAGTGCCGCCCGGAACTCAGGATGGTCGGGGTCAGCCCAAGCACCTCATGACGTCCATATCCCGTAATTCGGGAGAAGGCCGGGTTAACGTCCAGAATCCGGTTATTGCAATCGCTGATGAGGATGGCTTCGTGGCTGCGATCAAACACGCTGGCGGCAATGCGCAGGTTGCGTTCGCCCTGTTTGCGGTCGGAAACGTTGGTCTGGACAACAATAAAGCCTTGCTGGCCATCGTCGTCGAGGGGCGCGCAGTACAGGTTTACCCAGAACGGCGTACCGCACCTGCTGTAATTGAGGACGTCTTCCTCTGCTATGCCACCCTGATAGAGCTTTCGCCGGATACGCCTGATCGTTTCCGGATCGGTGTCGGGGCCGGCCAGCAAATTGCTCAGTGTGTGTCCGATGGCCTGACTCGACGAGTACCCCGTGTGTTCCTCGAAACTGAGGTTAACCCATTCGATGACTCCGGCGCTGTCGAGCAGGATCACCATGTTGCGGGTTATCGAGGCGACTCTGGCAAGTCGGTCGGTGAGAGGGTCAGAAATCGTTGGGTGCAGGGCCGGGGCTGTTGGCATCGATCTGTCGCATTCCTATCCCGAAAAAAACGGCATCTAGTCAATGGCGAAGGATGCTACTCGACGGCCGCCGCAAACTCATGCCCAATTGGTCGCGTCGGGTTGACGGAAGTCATTTTTCGGCGGGATTTTGTCGCAGCCGGGGCTCAGTGCCGCCACTGGGAGTGTTTCTGAAGTTTTCGCTGCAGCGTCCGGCGATGCATGTTCAGGGCACGTGCCGTGGCGGATACGTTGCCCTCGTGTTCATTCAGCACGCGCTGGATGTGCTCCCATTCCATTTCTTCGACCGAAGGCGGTGCCGGGCGCAGGGCCGGTGCTGACCCCGGGGGCTCAAAGCCGGTGACCAGCTGGCCGACTGTAACCGGCTTGCAGAGGTAGTTCACGGCGCCCTGGCGCATGGCCTCCACGGCGGTGGCAATGCTGCCGTACCCGGTCAAGACCAGGACTTTCAGGTCCGGCTGCAGGGCCAGTAAATCAGGCAGCAGTTGCAGGCCGCTCTCCCCGGCCAGGTTCAGGTCCAGCACACAGTGGTCGAATCGGCGGCGTTCAAGGCATTGCCGGGCGTCCGTGCCCGATCTGACAACGGTTGCCCCGATACCCTGGCGCCCCAAAGAGCGTTGCAGGACTTGCAGGAAGGCCTCGTCGTCATCGACCAGCAGCCACGTCGTGGGGTCAGCCATCAATTTCTCCGTCTTTGGCCCGGGGCAGGGAGATGATCATGGTGGTGCCGGTCTGGCCCGCGCGGGCCTTCAGGGTGCCGCCGAAACGCTGAATGGTGGCGTTCGACAGGAACAGGCCCACGCCCAGTCCGGATTCGGAAAACACCACGCCGTCACCAAGGGTGTCTTTGCGCTCTGGTGCCAAACCCTCGCCGTGGTCGTCGACTACCACGTCCACCGTGCCGTTGCCGCTGTCGCTTGCCCTGACACCCACCCACTGCGGGCTGGCCGTCAGGGCATTGGCGAGCAGGTTCAGGACCGCCTGATCCAGCGTTGCGTCAACCTTGATGGGCGTTTCGGGAAAAGGTGATTGCCACTCGATAATGCCGGCGGGCCAGAGCAGGGTTGCTGACTCCCGAAGGCGCATCAGCCAGTCACTCACACTGACGGTTTCCGGTTGTGCCGTTTTCGCCTTGACCGCCGCATCAGACAGCTGGCGAAGGTGATCGGCGCACAGACTCAGCTGCTGACCCATCAGGTTCAGATCCTCTGTCACATCTTGCTCCTTGGGCGCGTGGCGCAATTCCTCAACGAGCAGCGTCAAGGTATTCAGTGGTGTCCCCAGGCGATGGGCAATACCCGCCGCCGACAAGCCCAGGGCAATGATCTGTTCATCCCGCAAACGGGTTTCCCGGATGTTCGCCAATTGGGCCTGCTGTCTCTGGACGCGGCGGGCCAGGGAGCCGACCACCAGCAGGAGTATGGCGGAGGTCAGTGCGTAGGTGGCCCACATGCCGAACAGGTGCAGCTGCGCCATGTCGGTACTGTGTGGGCCGCTTGATACCGGTAGGTGCCAGACCACCAGCAGGGTATAGACCAGAATGCCGAAACCGGTGAGCGCGACGCTCTGGCTGAGCGGTACAAGGAGGATGGCCACCGCAATAGGCAACAGGAGCAGTGAGGTGAACGGGTTGGTGAAGCCGCCAGTCAGCAGCAGCCAGCCACCAATCATCAGCAGATCCAGGGCGAGGCCGGCGCTCACTGTCAGGGCCGCCTTCGGTGGCCGGCGTGTGAACCAAAGCCAGCCGAGTGTCGCCAGTACGGCGTAGAGCAGGCTGATCAGCGTGGCCTCGGCCCGATACGTCAGCACCATCATGGTCTCGGCTATCGCCAGGGCGACCAGTTGAATGGCGGCAATGGACAGGCGCATGCCCAGCAGATAGCGCGCCGCCTGACGGAAACCGGTTTGTGAGTGGGTGAGCCATTCCATGGGGCGCATTCTAGCGGGTTTTTCCGGGCCCTACATGCCGCTATGGCGACTTTGGAGTGCGGCATTCTGCCTCAGGCGCCGTTGCGCCGAGGCTATTATGATTGGCCGAAAATTCCATTTGTTCAGGGTGTTAACTCATGAAGAAAACGCAAGCAGGCCGGTTTGCACTGGCTTTTGTCGCCGTCAGTGTGGCTTGGCCGATGGCCCTCCAGGCGGAGGAAACGTCCGGGTCAGCGCTGCTGATTCGAGTCACGGAAGGTCATCGCCAGGACAGGGGCAGTGAGGCGCTTGCCTCCGAGCCGGTGGCAAGACTGGCGAACGAGCCTTCGGTCTCATTGTCCAGAATGGGCGGTCGTGGCCTGGAGCCTGTTGTCCGGGGCCAGGGCCAGGAGCGGGTGGATGTGCTGCTGGACGGAATCCGGGTGGAGGGGGCGTGCCCGAATCGAATGGACCCGCCAACCAGTCGGCTCAGTGCGGCACTTGCGCCCGGACTGGAGGTTCGGACCAGCAACCGGACCCTGCGCTGGGGCGCCATAGCCGGCGGGCAGGTCATTGCCACCACGCCGGATCCGGATTTTGGCGAGAGTTTGACGACCGGACATCTGACGGCCGGAGGCGCAGATAACGGCAATGGTCGGCTGGTCAATGGCAGCGCAGCAATTGGCAACGATCGCGGCTGGTTCCGGGTGGCGGGCGGCCACGATGAAGCCGACGATTACGAGGATGGCGACGGTAACGAGGTACGTAGCGCTTACCGGAACACGGAAGGGCGGATGGATGCCGCCTGGAAGGCGGACAATGGCCTTTTCCTCAAGGGACTGGTCAGCCGCCAGGAAGAGCGCGATGTGAAATACGCCGGCTCGGGTATGGATGCCCCGAAAACCGATACCGATATCGCTCGGCTGGAGCTGGGAGCGCCGGTTGCTGACGGTGACTGGAAGCTTCTGGCGTGGAGCGCGGACGTGGACCACATTATGGACAACTTCAGCCTGCGCCCGGCCACCATGAACATGCTGACGGTCTCTGAAACCCGGACCCGTGGAGTCCGGCTGACTCTGGATCAGAACCCGGGCACGCAGACCAATTGGGCCATTGGCACCGACATTGAGACCAACAACTGGGACGCCGAGCGTTTGGGTGGCCCCGGGCTGGATACGCTGACGTCGGTACTGTGGCCGGATGTGGATCGGGACCGTTTCGGCGTGTTCGCCGAAGCCTTCCAACGGTTGACCCCGGCGATGCAGGTCGGTGCCGGGGTGCGCTATGACCGCGTGGCAATGGACGCAGACGCCGCAGACAAAACCTTTGGCAGCGGGATGATGGCGATGTCCGCGGCGGGCATCTACCGGGCGCTGTATGACACGGCCAATACCAAAGCGACGGATGACAATGTCAGCGGGTTTATCACCGGCGACTGGCGCTTTTCATCGCGCCAGTCGCTGGAAGTCAATGCCTCTCGCAGTGTTCGCAGCCCGGGCGTGACCGAGCGTTACATTGCCAGTTGGAGCATGATGCCGGCCATGCGCTGGGTCGGTAATCCGGCCCTGGATACCGAAAAGCATCACAAGCTGGAGGTTGCTCTGCCGGGGCAGGGCTCCGGTTGGCGTTGGCGCCCTGCGGTCTGGATGGATCAGGTAGACGATTACGTGTTGCGCACCCGAAATGGCGATCAGGTCAGTATCTATCGCAACATCGATGCGCGCCTGCTCGGTGTCGAAGCGGAACTGGGCTGGAGCAACGGAACCTGGCGCTCGAACAGCGCATTGGCCGCAGTCCGGGGGGAAAACCGGGACGACGACCAGGCGCTGCCGCAGATTCCCCCGCTGCAATTTGTGCAGACAGTCGGTTGGCAGTACCGGGGGCACCAGTTGACGCTGGAGTGGGTGGTTGCCCGCCGGCAGGATCGGGTGGATCTGGCCTCAGGACTGGACGCCGCCACTTCACCGGGCCATGGCGTCCTCAACCTGTCGGGAAGCCACGCAATGACGGATTACCTGACGCTGTCCTGGGCCATGGATAACCTGCTCGATAAGACCTGGGCCCGCCACGTCAGTCGCGCCAACACGGATCCGTTCAGCCCCGAAGCGGTGCGGGTCAACGAACCCGGTCGCACGCTCCGCGCGGCACTGACGGCTCGATGGTGAGGTGGACCGGGCGTCATTTGGCCACATTTTGTCCCTGATCCATATGATTTCGGGATTCAGCATCTATGCTCGATTAAAGTGACATGGCGCATGCTCAGCAGGTAGCGCGCCGCCTGACGGAAACCGGTTTGTGAGTGGGTGAGCCATTCCATGGGGCGCATTCTAGCGGGTTTTTAGAGTGCTTTCTGTTCGTTCTAGAGGAAGGTACCTGGTCTTCAACCGATCAGATGTCGGACTCCCCTTTTCTCACCTGGTTCAGGCGTGTCATGACAAACGCCGCGATGGAGAGGATCAGGATGGCAATGGCCTCAAACAGGATGTTCTCAGGTGCCATGTCCTTGCCCTGAAGGATGATCAGTCGGGCCAGTGCCGTAATGGCGATGAAAATCGGGAAAACCGAAGCAGACCGCCGGTCTGAGTAGAACACGGCAACCATGCCGATGACTTCCAGATACAGAAACATCAGCAGAATGTCCGCAAGATTGATGCTCCGGGCGACATACAGTGAGTGAAGCTCGAATGCCACGCCCCCGAGGGTCATTACCACAACGATGATCAGCAACAGCCGCTCAATCATCTGAAAAATACTGAGCGCCACATTCTTTTCGGAAGTATCCATCTTGTTCGCCTTGTTGTTATGATTCATTTTTTGGATAGTCTACCCGCCAGTCGAGTCTCTCAGTAAAGCCCGGGAAACTGATACTCACCGCCATCAGCGATATATGACTCGGAGCTTTGCGGCCACTTGGGAGCCGCGAAGCGGTGGAAAATTGTCTGGCAACAGCAGGCTGGTTATGCATGATTCGTAGTGGCTCCAGAGCCACTTCAGCGCTCTACCTGTAGCGTGGGTACATTCACACCACCCTCATCCACATAGCGAATCGCCTGAATCACCATGTGATTCCAGAAAACGGACCAGTACCCAATGAGTAACAGCACAGGTGTGATAAAGACCGCGAGAAATGCGGCAATAAAGAAAGAATCTGGCCCTATACCGGACTCGAACTGCAAGACGCTACTGAGCGGAATTGCCACGAACACAACGAGAGACGCTCGCCGAACAAAAGCGAGCTTCACGGACCGGGTCAAAGTCAGTTTCGTCCCAAAGATTGCCCTTCCCACGGCACCCAGAACATAAAGTACCAGGGACACTCTCGCCACGACCGATAGCGCTGCTTGCAAGCCATCCACGTCGTTTTCGCCCCGCTGGGTCATGTCGGTACTGAAAACCAACTGTCCCCCTTCTTTCATAGGCGCAAAGACATCACCACCCCATTCCACCAACAGTTCCAGAATGACGATAACTGCGTTTTGTGAGAATAGAGCAACGACAAGCAGACCCAACGCCATCCAGACAGCTGCGGACACAGCAGTCATAAAATAGCCTGTGTAGCCAAGGAACTGCTTCAACAACGCCCGCATGGCAGCTGACTGGGGCACGCTGAACTTAAAATCAAAACTGACACTAGCCAAAAGTACCTCTCCCTGGTGTTTGATGTTCCTGCTGCCCTTCACCGCAGCTCACTCTGGCAAACCCTCGAACTTCGGAAATGACGACCAAATCTGCCAGTTGAGTGCTTGGCAATGCTGAACCAGATAACCACAGGCGCACTTCAGGGCGTCCGAGCGGCGCTACTGGTTAAGTGCTTGTGCTCCCGTTGCATCCGAATACAAAGGATCATCATTATCAAGGCGAAACGATAGAAACCAATAGCAGTCCCATTGGGAGTGCTTATGGTGATAGTGAGCGAAATGCCGGCCGCAAGCGAATAGAAAAAGGACTGGGAATACAATGAAATCAACTGAGGAAGATAAGAAACCACAACAAGCCAAATCAGAGTCACAACAGAGATAGAGCTACTGACAATGGAAATCCAGCTGATGGCTTTGAGATGTTTAGATTTGAGCAACTTCTCGATGTCGGCTTCCCTTACTTTCACTTAACAGCAATTAGACAACGCGCTTTGTGATTGCAGAAGCTTAGCCCAGTGCAGTCCCCCGTTCCATGGAACCATTTGACGTCTGTGATCTGCGCGGTCATTCGCGCGAAAAATAACCTCGCAAACTCCCTATCGTGTTTACCCAAGGTGAAACCATCAGTATTCCAGACGTCATCTCGATACATTTTGTCCTTGGTCAACATGGTTTCCGGATTCAGCATCTATGCTTTATTGAATCGCCACAAAGCATATCCGCAGGGGCGTAAACGGATTTTCTGGGCTGATACGAGCTAGCCAGCCGGGTGCGATGATCGGCCCCAGGAGGCAAAAGAATGCCGCGAGACAATCATGCTCAGCCCCGCCGAGGGGATGGCACGGTCATCGCCATTCGTGGCGGCGTGGTGGATGTCCGGTTTAGCGATCCGGTACCCCAGATTCGTGAACTCCTGTACGTCGACACGATTGCCCTGGAGGTCTCGTCACTCCGGGAGGAGGGCGTCGCTCGCTGCATGGCACTGGCGCCGGTAAAAGGTCTCGGGCTGGGCATGGCGGTGCGGGCAACCGGTGCGCCGATCCGGGTGCCGGTCGGTGATGCCGTGCTGGGGCGTATGCTGAATGTCTTTGGTGCGCCGATCGACCGGAAACCCGCGCCGGTGAGTGAGGATCTGCGCTCCATTCATCATGCGCCGCCGCTGCTGGAAGAGCGCGTGGTTCGCAGCAGCATACTGGAAACCGGTATCAAGGCCATCGACCTGTTGTCGCCGCTGGAGCGGGGCGGCAAGACCGGTCTGTTTGGCGGCGCCGGCGTCGGCAAAACCGTGCTGATCACCGAGCTGATCAACAACACCGTGCATCACCACAAGGGCGTCAGCCTGTTCTGCGGCATCGGCGAGCGCTCCCGGGAGGCCGAGGAACTCTACCGGGAAATGGGGGAGGCCGGTGTTCGCGACAAGACGGTCATGCTGTTCGGCCAGATGAACGAAGCGCCCGGCGTACGCTTCCTGATTGGCAAAACCGCGCTGACCATGGCGGAGTTTTTCCGGGACGACCAGCACCAGGATGTGCTGTTGCTGATCGACAACATTTTCCGCTTCGTGCAGGCGGGCGCGGAAGTATCCGGACTGATGGGGCGCATGCCCTCCCGGGTGGGCTATCAGCCAACTTTGGCCACCGAGCTGGCGGAACTGGAAGAACGCATTGCCTCCACCCGCAAAGCAGCAATCACCTCGGTCCAGGCGGTTTATGTGCCCGCCGACGATTTTACCGATCCGGCCGCCGCGCACATCTTCTCCCACCTGTCCGGGGCGGTGGTGCTGTCCCGAAAACGAGCCAGCGAAGGCCTGTACCCGGCGATCGATCCGCTGGCGTCGTCGTCGGTGATGCTGACCCCGTCGGTGGTCGGGCAACGGCATTACGACATCGCCCGGGCGGTTCGACGGACGCTGGCGGAATATGAAGAGCTGAGGGACATCATTGCCATGCTGGGCATCGAGGAGTTGTCCGCCGCCGATCGCCTGACCGTCGCCCGCGCCCGCCGGCTGGAACGGTTTCTGACCCAGCCCTTCTTTACCACCGGCTCGTTTACCGGCACCGCCGGCAAACGGGTGGCGATTGCCGACACCCTCGATGGCTGCGACGCCATCCTCAATCAGACCCATTTTGATCGGGACGAAGGCGACTACTATATGATCGGCGGCCTGGCGGATCTGGAGGCGGTGACATGACGATGGCGACGGAAATGACGGTGTCTGTGCGGTTGCCGACGCAAACCCTCTATCAGGGCACGGCGAGCCGGCTTTATGCAGTGGCGGAAAACGGCGCGTTCGGGATGTTGCCGAACCACATAGATTTCGTCACCGCGCTGGTGCCCTCGGTGTTCATTGTCATTGCCACCGGCGGCGAGGAACTGATCTTCGGCATTGACGAGGGCATCCTGGTCAAGAAGGGGCATCAGGTCGATGTTGCGGTTCGGCGGGGTGTCCGGGGCGAGGATCTTGCGTCGATCAAAGATACGGTCTACAGAAACTTTATTGCCGTGGATGAAGATGAACGTGTGGCCCGATCGGCCCTTTCCCGTCTGGAGGCGGGGATAGTCCGCCGGTTTGCCGATTTACAGAAGCCCCAGCCATGACCGGCCGGCGTTATACCCCTGAAGAGGATATTGGCCGGCAGGCCCGGCGCCTCAAGCGCGCCCGGGATAACCCCGGAATGAGCCCGCTTCGGGGGTTGGGAGCCTTCGGCATGATTGGCTGGTCGGTGGCGGTGCCCACGGTGGGCGGCGCCTTCCTGGGCATGTGGCTGGACCGCACACTGCCACAGGCGTTTCCATGGACCATCGCCCTGATCCTGGGGGGCGTGGTGTTGGGCGGATTCATTGCCTGGGCCTGGGTCAGCAGGGAAGGTCAGGACGACAGCGACGACGGGGATAGCAACGATGATCACAGTTGACTGGGTGGCGTTGTACACCGGTTTCTGGATCGGAATGGTGGCCAGCACCGTGTTCTTCGCCGGCCTCGCCGTGAGCGTGCGCTGGGCGCTTCGCACCGGCCGCCCCGGCCTCATTCTGCTGCCCAGTGCTGCGGCCAGGATTGCCCTGCTGCTCGGCGTGGGCTGGTGGGTTACCGGGGCAGGCGGCGACGGATGGGCGTTCGTCGGCTATGTCGCGGCCTTTTTCCTGGTGCGGCTCATCGCCACGGGGATTGCCCGGTTGCCCCAGTCGAAGGAGGACCGATGCAACTGACGCCGGATGAAGTCATCGTTTTTACAATTGGGGGCATCGGTTTCAGCGAAACCATTGTCTACACCTGGGTGGTCATGGCGATCCTGACCGGGACCTCGGTCCTCATTACCCGAAACCTGCGGCCTGATGTGCCGCCCAGTCGCTGGCGGACGGCGCTGGAGGTGATCGTAACGGGCATCCAGCGCCAGATCGAGGACATCTCCCGGCAGGCCTCCCGGCACGTTCTGTATTTTTCCGGAACCCTGTTCCTGTTTATCGCCACTTCGAACCTGCTGCTGGTGATCCCTGGTTTCTCGCCACCGACCGCTTCGCTATCGACGACGGCTGCCCTGGCCCTGTCGGTGTTGATTGCCGTGCCCCTGTTCGGTATCTCGAGGCAGGGGTTGGGTGGCTATCTGAAGATCTACATTCGGCCCTCGCCAATTATGCTGCCGTTCAACCTCATCAGTGAGTTCTCACGGGGTGTTTCCCTGTCCATACGCCTCTATGGAAATGTCATGAGCGGTGCGGTGATCGCGGGGATTCTGCTGGGTCTGGCGCCGTTCTTCTTTCCCGTGGTCATGGACGTGCTGGGGCTGCTGACGGGCCTGATCCAGGCATACATTTTTGCGGTCCTGGCGACCGTGTATATCTCGCTGGCGACGACCCGACCGGGCGAGCCGGTGAAAAAGGAGCGCGACTGATGACAGATCTTGTTTGGATTGCCGTTGTTTCCATTTTCACGGCGGGGCTGACCGTGTCTTTCGGCGCCCTGGGCCCCGCGCTTGGGGAGGGCAGGGCGGCCGCGGCCGCGCTGAACGCGATTGCCCAGCAGCCGGATTCGGCCTCGGCGCTGTCGCGGACTCTGTTTGTCTCCCTCGCGATGATTGAATCCACCGCCATTTACTGCTTCGTCGTTGCCATGATCGTGCTGTTCGCCAACCCCTTCTGGGACACGATCCTGCAGGCAACCACGGCGGCCGCGGGCTAAACCATGTCGATTGACTGGATTACGGTCATTGCCCAGATTGCCAATTTTCTGGTTCTGGTCTGGTTGCTCAAACGATTTCTCTACAAGCCGATTCTCAATGGCATCGACGCTCGCGAAGCCGAGATTGCTGAACGAATGGGCGAGGCGGAGCGGGCCAGGGCGAAGGCGGCAGCGGCCGAGGCGGACTTTGTTGCCCGCAAACAGGAACTGCTGGCGGAGGACGCGGCCATCGTTGACGCCGCCCATGAGGAGGCAGAGCGCCAGCGTGACGCCCTGCTGGCGGAAGCGCACCAGAAGCTGGAGCAGGAACAGAAGGACTGGCAGAGGCACCTGCAACGGGAGCAGCAGAAATTCACCGCAGAGCTGTATCGGGCCGGGGCAGATACCCTGTATCAGCTGGTACGCAAGGCGCTTCGCGATCTGGCGGACGAACAGCTCGAAGAACGCATTGCCCTGCATGTGACCGCCAAACTCGAGCCCATGGCGCCGGACTTGCTCGTCGCCGCCGGCACCGCGGAGGAAGCCATTGTCAGCACCCACATTCCGCTGTCGGAGGGCGCCCGGGCCACCCTGAATCGGGAGTTGGCAGCGCTGATTCCCGACGTTCCGCTCCGTTTTCTGGTGGACGAAGACCAGGCTCCCGGCCTGGTGCTCCGTATCGGCAGTGCCCAGGTGGCCTGGACCGTGGACAGCTACACCGAGGAACTGATCGGGCTGTTAACCGAACGGCTGGCCACAGGCGCCTTGGGTCGGGGGGGCGAGTGATGACGGATGAACCGCTCCAGCCAGGCGTAAAATCGCTGATCGATTCGTTGCTGGACAGCCCTGCGCCGTCTCCGGTGCTGGCGGAAGTTGGCAAAGTGACCGAGGTGGGCGACGGTATTGCGCTGGTGTCGGGGCTGGACCGGGCCCTTGCCGATGAGTTGCTGGTATTTGCCTCCGGCGTCCGGGGCATGGTGCTGGACCTTGAGCCACATCGGCTCGGCGTCGTGTTACTGGGACCGGCGGACCAGATCGCCGCCGGTGAGGATGTCTGGCGCACCCACAAGGTTATCAGTGTGCCGGTGGGACCGGGGCTGATGGGGCGGGTGGTGGACGCCACCGGGCAACCCAGGGATGGCAGGAACCGGATTGAGGCGGTGGCTGATCGGCCTATTGAGGTCGCGGCGCCAGGGATTCTCTGTCGCTCGCCCATCACCCGGCCCCTGGCCACCGGCATCAAGGCCATTGATGCGGCGGTACCTGTAGGGCTGGGGCAGCGTGAACTGATCATTGGTGACCGGCAGACGGGCAAGACGTCGATTGCGCTGGACACCATCCTCAACCAGGCCAGCTCGGAGATACTCTGTATTTACTGCGCCGTAGGCCAACGGGGCGATTCCGTGGCTCGCGTGATCGAGACACTCCGGGGTAGCGGACAGCTGTCCCGGACCATCGTTGTCGCCGCGGGGGATGAGGATACCCCGGGTCTGTCGTTCGTTGCGCCTTATTCCGCCATGACCATGGCCGAGTACTTTGCCGACCAGGGCTGCGACGTGCTCGTGGTGTTCGATGATCTCACCCACCATGCCCAATCCTACCGGGAGCTGTCGCTGCTGTTGCGCCGGCCCCCCGGCCGGGAGGCGTTCCCGGGCGATATTTTCTACGTTCATGCCCGGTTGCTGGAGCGCGCCGGACAGTTTTCGCCGGAGGCCGGGGGTGGTTCGATCACCGCGCTGCCGGTGGTGGAAACCCAGGCCGAGAACCTGTCGGCGTACATTCCCACCAACCTGATCTCCATCACCGACGGCCAGATTTACCTGTCGCCCAGGCTGGTCCGGAAAAACCAGTTTCCAGCCGTGGATCTGGGCGTGTCGGTCTCCAGGGTTGGCAGCAAGGCGCAGTACCGGGCGTTTCGGGACGTGGCCGGCAATCTGCGGGTGACCCTGTCCCAGTTCGAGGAACTGGAGGATTTCGCCCGCTTCGGTACCCGGCTCGATGACACGACCAGGGCGCGGCTGGTGCGCGGGGCGGCTGTGCGGGCGGCGCTTCGCCAGCCCGAGCACGCTCCGGTGCCGGCGGTGGTGCAGCTGGTGATTCTGGTTGCGGCCATGGAGGGAGTGTTCGATGACTTACCGGAAGCACGGGTGCTGGCTGCCATGGATCAGCTCCGGGCGGCGGCGACCGACGAACTCCCGGGGCTGGCAAAACAGATAGGCCAGAATCAGCCCCTGAGCGAGTCTGATCTCAGCGCAATGCTGGCACTGGCGGGTAAGGTCCTGGGGAACGAGGGTGGCGGCGATGGCACAGACGTTTGAAGCCCTGTCTCACCACGACGATACCCTGACCGGTATCCGGAGCATTGTGCACACCATGAAAACCCTCTCGGCCATCAACGCGGTGCCCTATGAGCGTGCTGCGACATCCATTGAGGCCTACCACAATACGATACTGAGCGGCTTGCAGGCTTTGTTGGCGGGGACCGGACCAATTGCGCTGCCCTCGGTGGAGCCAGAGGAAAAGGTGCTGGTGGTGTTCGGGTCTGATCACGGCCTGTGTGGAAGCTATAACGAAACCGTGGCCCAGGCGGTTGTGACGGCGCCGGAGCTTCTCGCCGCGGAGCATCCTGGTTTGCGCATCCTGTGTGTGGGGGCACAGATGAACGATGCCCTGACCGGTCTGGGGATTACCCCGGAGGCCGTCCTCCTTCCGCCGGCCTCGGCCGCCGGCATCGGTCGACTGGCCAGCGATATCGTGACCCGGCTGGACACGATCGGACGTGGCGATCCCCATAACCGGCTGGTGGCCACACTGGCCTTCATGCAGCGTGCCGATCACGGCCAGCAGCGGCCAGCGGTAACCCGTCTGCTGCCGCTGGCACCGTCGCTGGTTGCGGAACTCGCTGAACGCCCGTGGGTATCCCGGTCGCTGCCCATCCACAGTCTGTCATCCGATCAGGTGTTCGCCGCTCTTTTACGCAGTCATATCTTTGCCAGTGTGTTTCGGGCCTCTGCAGAGGCCATCGTGACTGAAAACGCGGCACGACTGGCGCGAATGCAGCAGGCAGAACGATCCGTGGATGACCAGCTGGAGCAGGTCAAAGGGCAGATGCGGTCCGTTCGCCAGGAAGAAATCACCACCGAGTTGCTGGACGTCATCATCGGTTTTGAAGCCTTGCAGGGCAGGGAACGACGGTCATGAACCCGGGGGTGCTCGATTCATTGGGGTCGTGGGTGTTGATGTCCGGCTCGGTGAAGGTTTTAATATGCTTTAAAGGTATTTGTATATACCATTTAGAAATTACGGTGGGCATTAACAATGGCTAGGATTTTCATGATCACTGCGATCGGCTGGCTGCTGGCGTCGACGGCCCTGGCCCAGGATTCAGCAGAGGACACGGTGGCATCGACTCCGGTGCTGCGCCAGACGCTGGAGGAAAGAATTCAGCTCGATGGGGTGATCGAGGCCGTGCAGAAAAGCACCGTGTCCGCGCAGACCAGCGGGACGGTTGAGGCGCTGCCCTTCGACGTCGACGATTCGGTGACGGCCGGTGACCTGATCGTCCAGCTGGAGGACAGCGAACAACAGGCGCGCCTGCGTCAGGCCCAGGCGGCGCTGGATGAGGCCCGGGCCGGGGCAGAAGATGCACAGCAGACCTTCAATCGCATCTCCGCCATCCGGGAACGGGGGCTGGTATCGCGTCAGGAATTTGATCAGGCCCGGAATAACCTGGCGGCCGCCCGGGCGCGGGTTGAGCGGGCCCAGGCGGGTGTTTCCGAGGCGGAAGAACAACTGGGTTACACCCGCATCGTTGCCCCCTATGGCGGCATTCTCACCGAGCGCCATGTGGAAATCGGTGAATCGGTGAATCCCGGTCAGCCGTTGCTGAGCGGGCTTTCCCTGGAGCAGCTGCGGGTTGTGGTGGATCTGCCTCAGAAATACGCCGACCTGGCCCGTTCCCGGCGTCAGGCGACCGTCACCCTGGCGGATGGCCGGGTGTTGGCGACCCGCGAAATGACCTTCTACCCCTATGCCGATCCGGCCACTCATACCTTCCGGTTGCGGATGCGGCTGAATGAGCCCGATGGCTCACTGTTTCCGGGCATGCTCGTGAAGGTTGGTGTCCCGGTGGGCACCCGGGAGTCCCTGTGGGTGCCGACCAGCAGCCTGATCCAGCGCAGCGAGCTCAGGGCTGTGTTCATTCTCGATGACGAGGACCGCCCCCGTTTGCGTCAGGTGCGGACGGGTGTCCGCGACGGCGATCGTCTGGAAATCCTCGCCGGCGTGGATGAGGGCGAGCGCGTGGTGGTGAACCCGGCGGCACTAGTGGGCAGTGATCGCCTGAGTCGGCCCGAGTCAGCGCAAGCCGGCGGGGAGGAAAGCCGGTGAGCGATGAACTGCCGAAGGTCGGGCCTTCCGGAGCCATTGCCCGGGTTTTTCAGGATAACAAGCTGACACCCCTGCTGGCGGCGATGGCCATCGTGCTCGGTGTGCTTGCGGTGATCGTGACGCCGAAGGAAGAGGAGCCCCAGATTGACGTCACCATGGCCGATATCATGGTGGGTTTTCCCGGCGCCAGCGCCCGGGAGGTCGAAAGCGCCATTGCCACGCCCGCCGAACAGGTGATGAGCGAGATCCAGGGCGTTGAGCATGTCTACTCCGTCGCGCGCCAGGGGCAGGCGGTTATCACCGTTGAGTTTGACGTGGGCGTGGTCCGGCAGGAGGCCCTGGTGCGCCTGTACAACCAGGTGTATTCCAACCAGGACTGGTTGCCGGCGAATCTGGGGACGACGCAGCCGGTGGTCAAGCCCAAGGGCATTGACGATGTGCCGGTGATGACCCTGACCCTGTATGACCCGGCCAACGGTCACACCGGCGAGGAGCTCACCCGGCTGGCCCACATGCTGGAAGTGGCCCTGAAGCGGGTGCCGGGCACCCGCGACATCTACACCGTGGGCGGCGTTCCCGACCGGGTCGATGTCCGGTTTGACCCGGCCTTGCTCGCCGGTTTCGGGCTCACCGTCGGCGATATCCAGAACGCCCTGCAAACGGCCAACACCAGCAGCCAGGAATCCCGTGTTACCCGCAATAACCTGTCGATACCGGTGCAGGTTGGCACCCTGCTGGCGTCGGTGGAGGACATCCGACGATTGGTGGTCGGGATGCACAACGGCGCGGCCGTGCACCTGGAGGACGTGGCCGAGGTTCGCCGGGGCGGCACCGTGGTGGATCAGAGTGTGATGACCGGCTTTGGCCCCGGAACCCAGTCCGGTACAGACGGAAAACCCGGTGAGGTCTTCCCGGCGGTGACCCTCGCGGTGGCCAAGAAGCCCGGTGAGAACGCAATCGACATCACCACGGCCATCCAGGAACGCCTGGACATGCTCCGGAACCGGGCCCTGCCGGCGAACGTGGAGGTCCTGGTCACCCGGGACTATGGCGATACCGCTTCCCAGAAGGCTCGCAAGCTGATTACGGACCTGGTCTCGGCCACGCTGGCGGTGATGATTCTGGTGTTGGCCGCCATGGGTTGGCGGCAGGCGTTGATCGTGGGTATTGCGGTCCTGATTACCCTGCTGCTGACGCTGGTGTTCTCCTGGGCCTGGGGCTTCACCCTCAACCGGGTATCGCTGTTCGCGCTGATCTTTTCCATCGGCATCCTTGTGGATGACGGCATTGTGATCACCGAGAATATAAACCGACGAATCCAGAACTCCCGCCGCGCGGTGAAGGACATTATTCCGGTAGCGGTGGACGAAGTCGGCACCCCCACCATCATGGCCAGCCTCACCATCATGGCGGCCCTGATCCCGATGGCCTTTGTCAGTGGCCTGATGGGACCCTACATGAGCCCGATTCCGATCAATGCCTCCGCTGGTATGGTGATTTCCCAGATCGTGGCCTTTGTGGTCGCGCCCTGGCTGGCGTTCCGGTTGCTGCGGCACAAGCAGGGGCAGGCGGCCAGGGAGGCGGCCGAAGCCTCCAGTTCCGCCGATGGCGTGAGCCCGGTGTCCCTGAAAATTTTCCGCACCCTGCTGTCGCCGTTCCTGGGCGAACATTCCTGGCGGCGACGGTCGCTGGCCCTGGGTGTCGTGCTGCTGACCGGAGCGGCGGCCTCGCTGCCGGTATTCCAGGTGGTGATCCTGAAGATGCTGCCCTTCGACAATAAATCCGAATTGCAGATCGTCGTGGATATGCCCGAGCGTACGCCCATGGAGAAAACCCAGCAGGTCCTGCTGGAAATGGGGCATTACCTGGAGACGGTGGACGAGGTGGCCAACTGGCAGACCTATGCCGGGACCGCATCCCCGATCAACTTCAACGGACTGGTGCGCCAGTACTACCTGCGCAGCGAACCCTACCATGGGGATCTCCAGGTGAACCTGGTAGCCGAGGAGAGCCGGGAGCGGCAATCCCACGCCATTGCCCAGTCTCTGCGGGAACCCCTGACCGACATCGGCGAGCGCCACGGCGCCAAGGTGAAGATTGTCGAAGTGCCGCCCGGCCCGCCGGTGCTCTCACCGGTTGTGGCGGAAATCTATGCCGTGGATAACGAGCGACGTGCCGAACTGGCAACCCGGGTGGCCGAAGGCATGACCGGGGTGCAGGGACTCGTGGATATCGACACCACCCTCGAAGCCCCGATCCGGCAGTGGGAGGTGGTGATTGACCGGCCGCGCGCGGCGCGTCTCGGGGTGTCCCAGGCCCAGGTGGTCGGCGCGCTGCAGACGGCGCTGGGTGGCCGGGGTGTCAGCTTCCTGCACGACGATCACGCCAAGTACCCGGTGCCGATCCGGATCATCCTGGGTGAGGGCGACAAGGCCCAGCCCTCCGCGCTGTTGTCGGTGAAGGTCCGCAGCCGCGGTGGCGAGCTGGTGCCGCTGGCGAGTATTGCCGAGGTCCGCGAAGCGGACTGGATGGGGGCGATCTATCACAAGGACCTGCTGCCGGTGACCTATGTCACGGCTGACATGGCGGGGGAAATCGATTCGCCGCTGTATGGCATGTTCGCCATGGTGGACCGTCTGAAACAGGAACCGGGTGCTCCGGAGCAGTATTTCATCAGCCAGCCACCCTTGCCGGAGAAGGGCGCCCTGAAATGGGACGGTGAATGGCAGATCACCTACGAGACCTTCCGGGACATGGGCGCGGCCTACAGTGTCGGGGTGTTCATGATCTTCGTGCTGCTGGTGGCGCAGTTCCGTTCCTACGTGTTGCCCCTGGTGGTCATGGCGCCCATCCCCCTGACCCTGATCGGTATCCTGCCCGGGCACGGACTGCTGGGCCGGGAATTTACCGCCACCAGTATGATCGGCATGATCGCCCTGGCGGGAATCATTGTGCGCAACTCCATTTTGCTGGTGGTGTTCATCCGGCAGTTGCTGGAGGAGGGCATCGAACTGGACGAGGCCGTGGTGCTGGCCGGAGCCGTACGAATCAAGCCCATCGCCCTGACCGCGATCTCGGCCATGGTCGGAGCCTACTTCATCCTGAACGACCCGATTTTCAATGGCCTGGCGATTTCGCTGGTCTTCGGTTTGGCGATGTCGACCCTGCTGACGGTCGTGGTGGTACCGCTACTGTACTACACGCTGGCACGCTGCAACTGGCTGTAACCAAAGGTGTTTCGTCGGAGGCCCGGGCTAGCGGGTGGGCCAGTAGCGCTGCATTTCCACGAACAGGAACGAGGCGCTCCAGGTGATCAGTACCAGGCCGGTCAGTGCTTCGATGCCGGTGAGGTATCGAAGGTGGCCCAAAGCTTCAATGTCGCCGTATCCGAGGGTGGTGAACGTCGTGAACGAGAAGTAGGCGCAATCCAGCAGGCTGCCGCTGAAATTGCCAACCAGCTCGCCCCAGCCCTCACCGTGGTGCAGCCCGTAGTAGGCTGCGGCGAAAATCCAGACCTGGACCGTGTGCGCCACGAGGATGCCGAAAACAGCAACAATCATGCGGAAGTGGTGGCTTTGCCGCATGCTGGAGAGCAGCCCACTCAGGCGAATCAGCGATTCGTGGTGGATGAGAACGACGGCCGCCACAATCAGGGCGTTGATGACGGTAACGTTGATCAGGACGACATGCTCGTTCATGGCCAACTGTGGTTTTCTCCGGTTGTGTAGTAGATTTACGCCCTAACAGGATGGGTTCCATTCACCTTAGCTGGCCACGAAGTAATGTCCAAACGACTCTTTCCCCTGCTGATTCTTGCTGTTGGCGTCCTCGGTTTCCTGGTCCTCAAGATGACCCGGCCGGAGCCGGCGGAAGTGAGTGCCACCGAGCGCAGCTGGCGTGTGAATGTTCAGACCATCGAGCCGGGGACCCACACACCGCTGCTGCCACTATACGGTCAGGTGGTAGCACCTGAACAGCTCACTGTCACGGCCACTCTGGCCGGCCGCATCGGCACACGCCCGGTGTCCGAAGGGGAGCGGGTAAAGGCTGGAGACCTGCTGGTGGCTCTGGACGACGCGGACATCGGCCCGGTGGTGAGCCAGGCCGAGGCCCAGGTGGCAGACCTGCAGGCCCAACTGCAGGCCGAGGCGGTGCGCTATCGCAACGATCAGTCGGCCATTCGCAGCGAGCTGGCCATCCGGGACAACGCCCGGCGACAGCTGGAGCGCACCGAGTCACTGGTCAAACGTAATCTGGCTTCCCAGGAAAATCTGGAAGCGGTCACCGATGCCCTGGCCCGGGCTGAACTGACCGTCAAAACCCGTCAACGTGCCATTGAGGAACACCCCGCCCGGTTGCAGAGCCTTGAGGCAAAACTGGCTCAGGCTGAGGCCAATCTGGCCATCATCCGGCGGGATGCGGAGCGGTCGCGGCTGGCAGCGCCCTTTGACGGCGTTGTCACGGACGTACAGGTTGCACCCGGGGATCAGGTCGCCCGTAATGCCCCGCTGCTGTCGTTGTACCCGGATCGTGGGCTGGAATTGAGGGCCCAGGTACCCGCCGTGTTTCGCGCGGAGTTGCTGGAGGCCCTGGATCGGGGCGAAACCCTGATCGCGTCCAGCGAAGACGGCGCCCACCGATTTCAATTGTCCCGGTTTGCCGGCACGGCTGACCCGGCCGGGACCGAAGCCATTCTCTCGCTGCTGGGCCCCGGTGCCGGTCTGCGGCCGGGTGAATTGCTGCCGGTCCGGCTGGAGCGGCCCGAACGCGACCAGACGGTTGCCATTCCCTTCAGCGCTCTTTATGGGGCCGATGCCGTCTATCTGATGAACCGCGATAACCGGATGGAACGCGCGGTGGTTCAGCGCATCGGTGAGGCCCGGGCCGAGAATGGCGAACGCTGGCTGCTCGTTGCCGGTGATGCTCTGGAGCCGGGCGCGCGCCTGATCACCACGCACCTTCCCAACGCGGTGACGGGTCTGAAAGTGGAGCTGGCGGAGAGTCGGGAGGAGTCCTCGCCATGAGGCGCAGGAAGGGCATCATCGGGTTCTTCGTCCATCACCGGGTGGCTGCAAACCTGGTGATGCTGATGATGCTGCTCGGTGGCGCGCTGGCGCTGACCCGGATGAATATCCAGTTTTTCCCCACCTTTGCCCTGGACGTGGTGAGTGTCCGCGTGGTCTGGAGCGGCGCCTCGGCCGAGGACGTGGAGCAGGGAATTACCGACCCGCTCGAACAGCGGTTGCGCAGTATTAATGGTCTGAAAAAGATGACCTCCACCTCAGCCCAGGGCATAGCTTCCATCACCCTGGAATTCCACGAGGGCACCAACCCGATACAGGCCCTGGACGATGTGGGCCAGAAGGTGGACGAATTCACCAACCTGCCGGCCGATGCCGAGGAGCCCCAGGTTACCCGGGTCGAACGCTACGAACCGGTGGCCCGGTTGCTCGTCTACGGTGATGTCGCGCGCAGTGAATTGCGGGCGCTGAGTTACCGGTACGAAGACGAGTTGCTGGAACGCGGCATAGACCGCGTGGCAATCACCGGGCTGCCGGAACAGCAGATCAGCATCGCCGTTCCCGTGGAGCGCCTGGAAACCCTGGGCCTTTCGTTGGAGCAGGTTGCCGATCGGGTGGCCTCCATCTCCCGGGACTTGCCGGCGGGGATGATGGCGCAGCAGGACGCCACCCGGGAGTTGAGGGCGGTGGAACAGCGGCGGTCGCCCCAGGCGTTCGAGAGCATTCCGGTGCTCAGTGGCGACCGGGTCCAGTTGCGGCTGGGCGATATCGCCATCATCCGGCAGGAGACGCGGGACAATCAGATTACCCTTACCCGGAACGGCCATCCGGCCGTGGAACTGCTGTTGCAGCGGGCCGAGAACGGCAATTCGCTGGCCGCCGCCGAGGTGTTGGATGAGTGGATCAGGGAAACCCGGCCGACCCTGCCGCCTTCATTGGAACTGGAAGTGTACGACCAGACCTGGCAGCTGCTGAACGATCGCATCTCACTGCTGGTGAAAAACGGTCTTGGCGGCCTGGTGCTGGTGGTGTGCCTGTTGTACCTGTTTCTTCCCGGGCGCGTGGCCCTGTGGGTGGCCATCGGTATTCCCACGGCGTTCCTGGCATCCATGGCGGTGCTCTGGGGCATCGGCGGTTCCATCAACATGATCTCCCTGTTTGCGCTGATCATGGCGCTGGGGGTGATCGTTGACGATGCCATCGTGGTGGGCGAAGACGCCGACGCCCACGCCAGGGTGGGCGAGGACCCCATCTATGCCTCCGAAGGCGCGGCCAAACGCATGGTGTGGCCGGTGCTGGCGTCCTCGCTGACCACTGTGGCGGCGTTCATGCCCCTGCTGGTGGTCGGCGGTGTGATCGGGAACATTCTGGGGGACATCCCTACGGTGATGATCTGTGTCCTGGTGGCTTCGCTGCTGGAGTGCTTCATCGTTCTGCCCGCGCATCTGCGTCATGCCTTTGTCGTGCGGCCCGCCAAATCCCGGACCCCCGAGCCAGCCGCTCCGGCCCGAAACCCGGTTGCCCGGCTGCGGGCGGGCTTCGAACGGCGTTTTGACCAGTTCCGGCAAGGCGGCTTTCGCCGCTTTTCCCTGCTCAGCCTGAAGCACCGGGGCATAACGCTGGCCGGGGCGCTGGCGTTGTCGCTATTGACCGTTGGGCTACTGGCCGGCGGTCGCCTTGGCTTCAATTTCTTTCCAACACCCGAACCCTCGATTTTCTACGCCAACGCCGGCTTTGTTGCCGGTACCGACCAGGGCACGGTGGATCGGTTCCTGGCGGACATGCGCAAAGCCCTGAACGACACCGAGTCCGCCCTCGGCGGCGACCTGATCCTGCATGCGGTGACCACACGCGGGGCCACCCTGGGGGCCGAGGGCCGGTCCCGGAACGGCGATGAACTCGGTGCCATGATGATTGAGCTGGTGCCCTCCGGCCAGCGCTCGGTCCGGAACCCCGAATTTATCAACGAATGGCGCAGTCGCCTGCGTCTGCCGGCCGGCCTCGATAACCTGAGCATCTCGGAGCGGCAGGCGGGGCCCCCGGGCCGGGACGTGAACGTGCGTCTGACCGGTGACGATGCCGAGAGTCTGAAAGCGGCAGCCGAGGAACTGTCCCAGGCGCTGGCCACCCTGCCCGGTGTGCTCGATGTCGAAGATGACATGCCCTGGGGCCGGGAACAGCTGATCTATCAGGTCAGCGCCTATGGCGAGGCGCTCGGGCTGACGACCGCCGAACTCGGCCGGCAGCTGCGAGCAGCCTTTGACGGCCGCATCGCGCAGATCTATCAGGACGGCCGGGATGAAGTCGAGGTTCGGGTGCAGCTGCCCCGGTACCAGCGGGAGCACCTGTCCACCCTGTCGCGGATGACGGTGCGGGTATCGGATGGCCGTTTCGTGCCCCTGTCCCAGGTTATGAACCTCGATCACCGGCAGGGCTTTCAGGCGCTCCGGCACGCCGATGGCAAGCTGTCGGTGGAGGTTACCTCGGGGCTCAACACCCGGGTCAGTACCACCGACCAGATTCTGGACAGCCTTCAGGCCGAAGCCCTTCCGGACATCGCCAGCCGCTTCAATGTCCGGTACAGCTTTGAAGGCCGGGCCGCGGATCAGCGGGAAACCCTGGCCGACATGAGGACCGGGCTGACGATTGGTCTCGGCCTGATGTACGTGGTGCTGGCCTGGGTGTTTGCGTCCTGGAGCCTGCCGTTGATCGTGATGGCCATCATTCCCTTCGCCCTCGTGGGCGCCTTGCTGGGCCACTGGCTGATGGGGCTCCAGCTCACCATCCTGTCCCTGTTCGGGTTGTTCGGTCTGTCCGGAATTGTGGTCAATAACGCGATTATCCTCGTAGCCTTCTACAATCAGCAGCGGCAGAAAGGGCTTGGCATCACCGACGCATTGAACGAGGCGGCGGTGCAGCGGGTCCGGGCTGTGTTGCTTACTTCGCTGACCACCATTGGCGGGCTGTTGCCGCTGCTGTTTGAAACCTCGTTGCAGGCCCAGTTCCTGATTCCCATGGCGACCTCGATCGCCTTTGGGCTGGGGCTGTCGACGTTGCTGGTTCTGTTGGTCATTCCGGCATTGCTGTCGTGGATGGAGCAGTTCCGGGAATGGCGGGCGCAGCGGCATGGCGAGACGGCAACGCCTCTGGGGGCAGAAGACTGAGGGCGGAATGATGCATGCAGGATGAACTGCTACGAGTTCGTGGACTGGCCAAGCATTTTGACAGTGGGACCGAACTGGTGCCGGTACTCTCGGACATCGACCTGACTCTGGGCGGTGGTGGGTCCCTGGCCCTGATGGGTCGCTCGGGCTCCGGCAAGAGTACCTTGCTGAACCTGCTGTGCGGACTGGAGCAACCGGACGCCGGCGTGATCTCGGTGTGTGGCGAACTCTTTAATGGCCGGCAGCCCCGGAACGGGCGCGGGGACAGCCGGCGATGGGCGGACCTGCGTTGCCGGCACATTGGCGTGGTGTTTCAGGAAGCCAACCTGATGCCTGCCATGTCGCTGCTGGATAATGTGCGCCTCAGGGCTGGCCTGGCGGGTCAGGACCCCGATGACTGTTCGGCCTGGCTGGAGCGTCTGGAGATTGGCGAGCTCGCCGGGCGGTATCCGGACCAGGTTTCCGGTGGCCAGCGCCAGCGGGCAGCCCTCGCCATGGTGTTTGCCATGCAGCCCGCCCTGGTGCTGGCCGACGAACCCACCGGCAGCCTCGACCGGCACACCGCGGACGACGTCGCCGATGAGTTGTTCCGGCTTCAGGCAAAAACCGGCTGCGCCCTGATTCTGGCGACTCACGATGCCGAGCTGGCTGCCCGTTGTGAACAGCGCCTGGACCTTGCCCATACGGCTCCGGCCTAGTCCCATGAAGTTGTTCGCTGCGCTGCTGAGCCACTATCGCCGACACCCGCTCCAGTTACTGGCGCTGGCCGCCATGATGGTGGTGGCCAGCGCCTTGTGGACCGGTGTTAGCCACCTGACCAGTCAGGCCCGCGCCAGTCTGGGCCAGAGCGAACGGGCGGTGGCGGAACGTGCCCAGGTGGAACGCGTGGACGGCATGCCGGTGACGGTGGCGGATTTTGTCGCCCTGCGTCGGGCCGGGCACTGTGTCATGCCCTGGCTGGAGGTGGAACGTCCGGCCTCAACAGGCCGGGTGGTGGGTATCGATCCCCTGGCGGCCGCGTGCTTCGGACAGCCTGCAGAGTCCTACCGGGGCTGGGACCAGCCGCTGAATGGCGAACCCTTCCTTGATATCCGGGAGGCGAAGAATCTTGCGGCCGCCGAAGATGGCGCCCGGGCGACCTTGTCGCTGTTGCTCTCGGGGCCGCCGGGTCAACCGGCATTGCCGGAGGCCTATCGCCGGGCGCCCTTTTCCCTGGGCCCCGATACCGGGGAGCTGGGCGAAAGCTTTTTGTTGAACCTGGACGCCCTCGGGGTTCTGGTATTGCTGATTACCGCCCTGTTGCTGCGCAGCGTGCATCAGCTGGGTCTGGCCCAGCGCCGGGACAGTTTTGCCCTGTTACACCGGTTTGGCGTGCCCGAACCGGCTGTTAGGCGGGCTCTGGTCATCGAGATTGTCCTGCTGGCGGCGGTGTGTGTGGTGCCGGGAGTGGCACTGGGCAGGCTGCTGGCCGGTGGCTTGGGCAGCGGGTTTGGTCAGGCGCTGGAGAGCCTGTTTGATGTTCCGCTTTTCGCCGGTCAGGGAAGCAGCTGGCTGACGCCGGTGCTGACCATGATGGCAGTGGTGCTGGCTGTATGCCTGGCCGATCAATTGCATTTCTCGGGGCGTCAGGTCATCAGGAGGCTTGCCGGCCAGGGTTACCGGGTAACCTTGCTCACCCTGGTGGCTGGGCTGGCGCTTGCGTTTGTCTCCTCGTCCCTGGCGTTGACCTTTGTGGCCATCGCGCTGGTGTTTGCCGGTGCCGGTGTACTGGCCCCCGGCCTCATAAGCGAATTGGCCCGACGGTGTGGCCGGGCGAGTGCGGCCCCGCTCACCCGCTGGCAGTGTGCAGAAATTGGCGTGCTTGCCCGCCGGCTGGCATTGCCACTGGTCGCCTTGCAGTTTGCACTGGCCATGGTGCTGGCGGTCCAGGCCCTGGTGACGGTGTTTGAGGCCACCTTTGATGATTGGCTTTCCCAGCGTCTGGCGGCGGACTATTTCATCGAGGTGCCTGCCGGCGCTGACAGCCTGGCCGCCGCTGACTGGCTGGAAACCCAATCGCCACTCGCCGGGAGCGGGCGGTGGCACCGGGTGGTCCGGGGCCGTGCCATCCTGCCGGCCGTCGACGGGTGGCCCGGGCAGACCGTGGATCTGTTTGCTCTCGGGCCCGTCAGCAACATGCTCGGGACCTGGCGTCTGCAGGCGGCAATAGATGCCCCCTGGGAGGCGTTCTCCCGGGGGCAGGGGATTATGGTCAACGAGCAGCTGGCCCGGCGCAGGCAGCTGTCCGTGGGGGATAGCCTGACGTTGGCCCTGGCTGGCGAACGCTGGACAGCACCGGTGCTGGCAGTCTATCCGGATTACGGGCGGCCCGCCGGGGAGGTGCTGATCCACGCCGCGCAACTGCCGGCGGGCTTCCGTCCGGACGGTGAAAGCTTCGCCATCAGTCCCGACACGGCGGATCTGGATGCGGTGACCTCCGGCCTGAAGCGGGTCTGGCAGACCGAGACGTTGTCCCTTCGCGACAACGGGCGGATACGGGCCCTGGCCGACTCCGTCTTCGAGCAGACCTTTCTATTGACCCGCTCCATGACCGTCCTGACCCTGATTCTGGCAGCGATGGCGCTGCTGATCATGGGCTGGGTGTTTTTCACGACCCGGGTCTGGTACTACCGGTTGCTGGCGGTGTGGGGGATGGGCCCGCGTGAGGTGGCCGGACAACTGGTCCGGCTGTCGGTGACCCTGACCATGAGCATCGCGGTGCTGGCGCTGCCGCTGGGCATCTGGCTGACCTGGGCGCTGGTGCATCGGGTCAACCCCCAGGCCTTTGGCTGGTCCCTGCCCATGGCGGTGTACCCGGAGTTCTGGTTCGAACTGGCCGGGCTCAGCCTGATTATCGGGCTCAGTATTGCCGCCCTCATGCGCCGCCAGCTTCGGCAGCCGGCGGCGATGCCGGTGTCCGCCAGTGGCCTGTCCGGGGGTGAACGATGAGATCCCGCCGGATTGTCGCGGCCCTTCTGCTACTGGTTGCGGGCTGTTCCGAGCCACCTGAGCAAGCCGGCTTTGCCGGACTCGCGGAGTCCGGGCAGAGTCCGGCGACGGTGCCGTTTCTGCAGCCGGAGCCGGGTGACCGCCTGACCTTCCCGGAGGATTTTGGCCCCCACCCGCAGCACCGTATTGAATGGTGGTACCTGACCGCGAACCTGGAAACCTCCGGGGGTGAGCCTCTCGGCCTGCAGTGGACCCAGTTCCGCCAGACCCTGGAGCCGAGACCGCCCACGCAGGCACCACCGCCCCCTTCGCGCTGGCCGCTGCAGGCGGCCTGGAAGGCCCATGGCGCGGTCAGTTGGACGGGGCAGCACCGTTTTGCCGAGAAGCTGGCCCGGGGGGACGTTGGCCACGCCGGAGCGACGGCCGAGCCATTCGAGGTCTGGCTGGATGACTGGCAACTGACCAGTGAGGGCGGCAGTGATGCATGGCGCTTGCAGGTGTCGGCTGCGGATTGGTCCTACGACCTGTCATTACGGGTGCAGGGTGAGCCGGTCGCCCATGGTGAGGCCGGTTTCAGCGCCAAGTCTGCCAGTGGCGAGGGGTCCATGTACTTCAGTCTGGTCGATATCGCGATTGAAGGAACGGTAACCGTTGATGGGCAAACCCTGTCGGTCAGGGGCAAGGGCTGGTTTGATCGGGAATGGAGCAGCCAGTTGCTGAAAGCCGGGCAGCAGGGCTGGGACTGGTTTGCCCTGCATCTGGATTCCGGGGACAAGCTCATGGCCTTCCGGTTGCGAGAAGGCGAGGGTGGGTTTGTCTCCGGCACATGGATTCCGGCGGCTGGTGAACCCGTAGCACTGGGCCCTGGCGACCTTATGCTGACGCCGGGAAGCTTGCGGGGCGATATGCCGACCCGGTGGCGGCTGCAAGTGCCGGACTATGGAGTGGATCTGTCGGTGAAGGCTCCGCCGGGTGACTACCGGAACCGCGGGCAGTTCCCCTACTGGGAGAGTCCGGTGAGTGTCACCGGCAGCCACTCCGGCGAAGGCTACATGGAGCTGACCGGGTACGGCGGGGAGTAATCCGTCTTGCTGAGCGCCGGCGGCTCGAGTCCGACAAACAGATCCTGGATGCCCTGGTGCCACTGTTGCCTGAGCGTCTCGAAGTACGCGCAGTGCTCTTCGACCTGCTCGGTCAGGCAGGGCTTGAGGGCGTCCTTCCTGTAGATGGCGATATCGAGAGGCATCCCCACCGACAGGTTGCTCTTCATGGTGGAATCAAAGGAGATCAACGCGCACTGGTAGGCCCGGTCCAGCGGGGTGCGGAAATTGATGACCCGGTCCAGGATGGGTTTGCCATACTTGGATTCGCCGATCTGGAAATAGGGGGTCTCTTCGGTCGCCTCAATGAAGTTGCCTTCCGGGTAGATGTTGAACAGGCGCGGCGCCTCGCCCCTGATCTGACCACCCAGGATCAGTGAGCAGCTGAAATCCACGTGGTTCAGCTTGCCGTCCGGGTTGTCCCGCCGGATCACTTCGCGCATGGTCTGGCCGACGATTTCGGCGGTCTCGAACATGGAGGCCGTGTTCAGCACGTTCGCCGCATCGGTGCCGACGCGGCGCTCCAGAAGGCTGATCACGCTCTGGCTGGTGGCGAGGTTGCCTGCGGACAACAGGACCAGTTCGCGTTCTCCGGGCTGCTCGAACACGTGCATCTTGCGAAAGGTGGAAATCTGGTCAAAGCCGGCATTGGTCCGGGAATCCGATGCGAACACCAGCCCGTCAGCCAGACGCATCGCTACGCAATAGGTCATGAAGCCCTCCTGATAAGGCCCTTCTTCAGCAGCGTAGTCTAATCTCAACATCCGGCGAGGTGTGAGTGCTTTCTTGTCGCATTTTTGAGTTTTTTGTTACTGGCTTCCGGTGGCCTTGGTGACCCAGGCGGTGGTCTGCATGTGCTCGGTTCCACCGCCGCTGCGAACGCCCCGGACCGGTGCCGCATCGAGGTAGTCCAGGCCCACGGCCAGCTTGATGTGGCTTTCGGCCACGTTCAGGGTGTTGACCACGTCGAAGGTGTGCCAGTTGCTGCCGATCCAGGCTTCGGCCCAGGCGTGAGTGGCCACATGATCGTCGTTCGCGGAATGAATGTAACCGCTGACGTACCGGGCCGGGACGCCGATGTGGCGGCAGCACGCCAGGAAAATATGGGTATGATCCTGACAGACACCGGCCCCCAGGTTGAAGGCTTCGCTGGCCGAGTGGGTGACCGTGGTGGCACCCGGCATGAAGGTGATGTGTTCACGGAGATGTTTCATGAGCCGCACCAGGCTGCGCTTGTTGGCGGAGTACTGGCTGGCGAAATCCTTCAGGGCTTCGTCGGTCTCGGTCAGCGTCGTATGACGCAGGAAGACCTGGGGCGGGAAGGGCGAGTCGTCCCGGGTCAGTGGCTTGCCGGTCAGATCGACCACGCCTTCCGCCCTCAGGACAATTTCCGGGACCGCGTCGTGGAGCGTCATGATGGTCACCGGATTGCCAAACCCGTCCATCATCTGGCTGGTTTCACCCGGTGTGTGCAGGTGCCAGTCGTGGACCCGTTGCTGGGGCGTATTCCTGGGAATCAGCCGGATGTACTGGATGCTGTTCTGGACCGTGGTTTCGTAGGTGTATCGGGTTTCATGCTGAATCGTGAGTCTCATTGTTTCCACCCCATGAAGTCGTTCCGGATCTGCCCGGCAATGCCCTGGATGCGCTCCAGAAAATCCACGAGATACTCATGCAGGCCCCGTTCGGCGATGTACTCCCGGTCGCCGTAGCGAATGTTAGCGTACAGGCTGGAGGCCAGTCGGCGGGAGCGCCGGGCGGTGTCGCTCTCGATCTCCTCCAGCAGGCTGGCGATTTCCTGCAGGCAGCCGCGCAGCGAACGGGGAACATCGGGCTCGAGGATCAACAACTCGGCGACGTTCATCGGGTCCAGGTTGTGCCCGTAGGTGTTCTGGTAGGCTTCGAACGCGGCCAGCGAGTGCAGCACCGCCGTCCATTCGAAAAACGACTGGGTGGGATGTTCTTCCATCGCTTTCATGGCCATCACGTAACGGATGTCCAGGACCCGGGCGGTGGTGTCCGCGCGTTCGAGGAAGGTGCCCAGGCGCAGGAAGTGGAAGGCATCGTTGCGCAGCAGCGTGCCGTAGGCCGCACCCCGGAACATGTGGGAACGTTCCCGGACCCAGTCAAACACCGTGCTGGCATTGGATTCGCTGACGCCCCGCTGGCGCAACTCCTTCATTTCGAACCAGGCCTGGTTGATGCTTTCCCAGACGTCCGCGGACAGGTTGCCGCGGACATGCAGTGCATTGTCGCGGGCACTGCGAATCATGGTGTACACGCTGGCGGGATGGCGATCATCCAGTACCAGGAAATCGATCAGGTTCTGGGGCGTTACTTCGTTGTAGTATTCAAAGAACATCTCCCGTGTGCCCGACACCAGGAGCGGAACGGAGAGCTGTTCGATCCGGTCTTCGGGCACGTCGATCAGGGCCATGGTCAGGCTGACATCAAGCAGTCGGGCCTGGCTTTCGGCCCGTTCCAGATAACGGGCCATCCAGAACAGGCTGGAGGCGGCGCGGCTCAGCATAAGTCATCCTCCAGTACCCAGGTGTCTTTGGTGCCACCGCCCTGGGACGAGTTCACCACCAGTGAGCCCTTCTTGAGGGCAACCCGGGTCAGTCCGCCGGGCACCATCTGGATTTTCTTGCCCGACAACACGAACGGTCGCAGGTCCAGGTGGCGGGGCGCGATGCCCTCATCGACAAAGGTCGGGCAGGTGGACAGGCTCAGGGTAGGCTGGGCGATGTAATCCTGGGGCCGGGCCTTGAGCAGGCTGCGGAAGGTGGCGAGTTCCTGTTTGCTGGCCTTCGGGCCAATCAGCATGCCGTAACCACCGGCCCCTTGGGCTTCTTTGACCACGAGCTCCGGCAGGTGGTCGAGTACGTACTGGAGATCCTTTTTCTTGCGGCACTGCCAGGTGGGAACGTTTTTCAGGATCGGTTCCTCGTCCAGGTAGAAGCGGATCATGTCGGGCACGTAGGGGTAGATGGATTTGTCATCCCCGACGCCGGTGCCCATGGCATTGGTCAGCACCACGTTGCCGGTCCGGTAGGCGGAGTAAAGTCCGGGCACACCCAGCATGGAGTCGGGATTGCCCGCGAGTGGGTCGAGGAAGTCGTCGTCGATGCGGCGGTATATGACGTCGACCTGCTGGGGGCCGACCGTGGTCTTCATGAACACCTTGTTCTGGTGCACGAACAGGTCGGCGCCTTCCACCAGTTCCACGCCCATTTGCCGGGCGAGGAAGGCGTGCTCGAAATAGGCGCTGTTGAATCGGCCGGGAGTCAGGACCACCACGGTCGGGTCCGGTTTGAGAGAGGCTGCACGCAGTGTCTCACCCAGCAGATTGGGGTAGTGCTCAACGGGCGCCACCGGTGAGTGGGCGAAAAGCTCCGGGAACAGACGCATCATCATGCGGCGATTCTCGAGCATGTAGGAAACGCCGCTGGGGCAGCGCAGGTTGTCCTCGAGGACGTAGAAGTCGCCGTCGTTATTACGAATCAGGTCAATCCCGGCGATGTGGCAATACAGATTGCGCGGCAGTTTCAGGGCCTGCATGCCGGGCTGGTATTGCGGGTTGGCAAAAACCTGCTCGGCGCTGATCACGCCGGCTTTGACGATGTCGTAGTCGTGGTAGATATCGAACAGGAAGCGGTTCAGTGCCTGCACCCGCTGGCGCAGACCGCTCTGCAATTTGTGCCAGTCGCTGGCGGAGATCACCCGGGGAATTAGATCGAACGGTATCAGCCGGTCGGCGCCCTGGTCTTCACCGTAGACGTTGAAGGTGATGCCCAGGCGCTGGAACAGCACATCCGCTTCTCGACGCTTTTCAGCAATCAGGGTTTCATCCGAGTTGATCAACCACTGCTCCAGCATTCGGCAGTGCGGTCGTACTTTGTTGTCCCGGTCGAACAGTTCGTCAAACAGGCCTTGGTCCGGTGTCTGAATCAGCATGATTCCGTACATCTCCTAGGGCGGTGCCGGCGCGTATGGCACACGGTAAGGTAATCGGCAGCAAAAGGTGGGCCAGTAGTTGTCGTTTTTGGAAAACTGCCTTGATTTAAAGAAAGGAGAAGACCGGGCGTCTGTCAATTCGGGGGGTATAGAAGGACAACAGGCGGCCAGATGGCCGCCTGTTGTTGGAAGGGGGAGCTTACTCTACGGCCGTCGCACCAATGCGGTGAATGCTGACGTCCGCGCCGTTGAACTCTTCTTCCTCGGTCAGGCGCAGCCCCGAGATGGCGCCGATCACGCCGTATACGATCAGGCCGCCGACAAAGGCGATGGCAACGCCGGCAACGGAGCCGATGATCTGGGACATCAGGCTGACGCCGCCCAGGCCGCCGAGACTCGCCTGGCCGAAGATGCCGCAGGCGATTGCGCCCCAGACACCGCACACGCCGTGCAGGGGCCATACACCCAGAACATCGTCCAGGCGCTCGATCTTGTCCTGGGCCCATTCGAACAGGTAAACGAAGATGGCGCCGGCGACACCGCCAGTGATCAGTGCACCAACAGGATGCATCAGGTCGGAACCTGCACAAACAGCAACCAGTCCGGCCAGTGGTCCGTTGTGGATGAAGCCCGGATCCTTCCGGCCCAGCAGCATGGACACGAGAATGCCGCCGACCATGGCCATCAGGCTGTTGACGGCCACCAGACCGCTGATGCCATCCAGGGTCTGTGCCGACATGACGTTAAAGCCGAACCAGCCCACGGTCAGGATCCAGGCGCCCAGGGCCAGGAAAGGAATGTTGGACGGGGCAAAGGCGACCACCCGGCCATTGCGGTAGCGACCGTTACGGGCGCCAAGCAGAAGCACCGCCGCCAGGGCAATCCAGCCACCGACCGCATGCACTACAACGGAGCCGGCAAAGTCGTGGAAGGATGCACCAAACTGGCTCTCAAGCCAGGCCTGGAAACCGTAGTTGCCGTTCCAGATCAGGCCCTCGAAGAAGGGGTAGATGAACGCGACGATCAGGCCGGATGCAATCAGCATCGGGTAAAACTTCGCCCGCTCGGCAATACCGCCCGACACAATCGCCGGTATGGCTGCCGCGAAGGTCATCAGGAAGAAGAACTTGACCAGCTCGTAGCCGTTGCTGGCGGTCAGCTCGGCAGCACCGGACATGAAGTGGCTGCCGTAGGCAACGTAGTAGCCGATGAAGAAATACATGACGGCGGAGACGCCGAAGTCGGTCATGATCTTGACCAGGGCATTGACCTGGTTCTTGTGTCGCACGGTGCCCACTTCGAGGAAGGCAAAGCCGGCGTGCATGGCCAGTACCATGATGGCACCGATGAGAATGAACAGCGTGTTGGCGCTCTCGGTCAGGGTATGTACTGCACTCGTGATGTCCACGGGTTTTTCGCTCCTGATGGTGTGTTTCAGCCTCTGTCGGGCTTTCTGTGCATTGTGGGTGTGCACATAAGCAAGAGGTGTTCCAAAACAATGCAAAATTAGGAGTGGTGGTCAGTTGTAAGTCCTTCGCTGGAGTTCTGGTGCGGGCAATGAACAGAAATGGCACCAATACGGTGCATAAATGGGAAAGATGCACCGTATTGGTCGGTGCTGGTGGGGTTACCAGGTGATGCTGTCGCCGGTGACCGGGCCAGAAACGGCGAGCCGACTTCCCGGTCTTCTAAAACCAGCACACCTTCCCGTTGGTTTATTTTTCAATCAATTTGATTGTGTAAATCCGGGATCCGATTCCTGCTTTTGGTTTTCCTGTTGTTCTTTCCACGCCGCGTAGCGGTGCAGATCCGATTCGACCAGTTTCAGACACAGGGCGACAACACCGGCGTCGTCGAGGAAACCAAAACCAAAGATCAGGTCGGGAATGACATCAAGCGGGTTGAGCACGTACAGCAGGGCGCCGGCGACTGCGGCGATGGTCTTCCAGGGGACACTGCGGTAGTTGCCGTACCAGTAGTCCCGGATCATCGAGAACATCAGTTTTATGTCGGCACTGAAGCGCTTGAGCCGGCCACTGCCTTTCACCTTTTCCTCGATGGCTCGCTGGCGTTCGAGCACCGTCTCCAGATCGGCCCGATGCACCTTCGCGGATTCGGCGTTCAGTTGTTCCTCGGCGTTCTTCTGACTGAACAGGGCCATAAACGGGTGTCCTATACGCTTGCTGAGTGTCACGTCTGTCAGGTCGTATGATCGCTCAAGCCTGCGTGTATTGCCAACCGCTCAGGTTTCCGGTGCTACCGGTAGCGATCCCGAAGTGGCGCCGGGATCTGGGCCAGTTGTCTGGTCACCAGCGCCGCCATGGCGGCGTGGATGGGGTCGGTGTCGAGGCCCGGTTCCAGGTGCTGGAGGAGGTGGCCGGCGGCCTCGGCGGTTGCCAGGTGATGGTCCCCCGGAGCCTTGCGGATAACGTAACGGGAGGGCGGCGGTGCGGCAAAGTGATACCTCGGCAGCTCGCCGATCCGCCGGTTCAGGTGCAGGATCTTGGCCGCCTTCCGCCAGGTGCCGTCCAGTAGAACCCAGTGATGGATGCCTTGCAGGTCGGCCTCTTCGAGGGCCTGACTGTCTGGCCCCGGGAACAGTACCGCGGTACCGGCCAGGGGGATGTTGTCGCCCAATCCGGCCTGGCGAAATTCTGCCGGGGTCTCACCGACAAAGACCTGGAGCCTTGTCAGGCACTGCTCGAGGATTCTCAGGGTTCCCTTGCTCCGGCCGACTTCCGAGGGGTGCTGCAATACGGTCAACGGGGTCTGGTTTGGCACGGCGCTGCAGTGGTCACAGACGCAGATGTTGGGGTGCAGGTGGCAGCGGCGGCATAGGTGTCTGGGCACGCGTTGGCTTACCACCAGGCCTTGCCCCACATTTCCGGGTTGGCCCAGTTGTCCGGATTGTTCCAGGCTCGCTTATGGTTATAGGTGTCCAGATTGTAGGTATACAGGGTGAGTATGCCGTGGTCGCCCTGCACTTCGGCATGGCGCCGGAAACCCAGGCCAATGAAATCGGTAAACGCCCAGTCCGGGGTATCGCCCACCAGCACTGCAATCTGGTGAGTGCCATAATTTCGCAGTTGGCCCAGAAGAAGAGCACCCTCGTCGTGGGGCAGGTGTTCCAGGGTATCCGAGATCAGGGCCAGGTCCTGCACGGTGTCGAGCGGCAAGGCGGCATTGGGATCGGTGGTGTCGAGGCTGCGGACACGGGCATTACCCTTATGCTGCTGCCAAATGGCGGCCACTTCGTGGGCAATGCTGCCGCAACACAGAAGTGTTTCCGGCTGGGTCGAGTCGATGATGCGCGCGAGTATTTCCCGGGGGCTGCCAGTCGTCGTCATAAAATGGGCCAGTCCGCTGCGTCCACTGTGTGTAATCCCACGGGCTGGTCGGCGTGTCCACCCCAGCGGTCCACAAAGGTGCCGAGGGGGTCGTACTGTTTCGCCTGCTTCTCCAAGTTGAACTGTCTCAGTCCGCGGGGATCAGCCCCTACGCCAGCCAGGTACTGCCAGTTGCCGTAGTTGCTGGCTACATCATAGTCGATCAGCTGCTGCTCGAACCATGCCGCGCCATAGCGCCAGTCCAGTTCCAGCTCGTTGACGAAGCAGCTGGCGACCAGTTGTCGGGCCCGGTTGCTCATGTAGCCGGTCTCCCGAAGCTGATTCATCGCGGCGTTTACCAGCGGGTATTCAGTGTTGCCCTGGCACCAGGCCATGAACCGGTGTCCGTAAAAGGTGGCCGGTCGGCGCTTGCGCTGAACGCCGTCGCGGCGAAACAGGCTGGCGCGGTGTTTCAGGGCGTACCAGTGGAAATACTCTCGCCACAGCAGTTCGAACCAGAGCCAGTAGGTCGATTCGTTCTTCGTGTCACTGCGTTCGTATTCGGCAATGGTCTCTGCGACCTCCCGGACCGACAGCGACCCGTTGGCCAGCCAGGGGGAAAACTTGGATGACGCGTCCCATGTGTCGAGGGCATTGCGGGTTTCCTTGTAATTGTCGATGCCATGCCTGACGAACAGGAACTGCCGAAGTTGCTCCAGTCCGGCCTCTTCGCCACCAATAAACTGGAGCGGATGCTGGGGTTTGGCAATTGGCGGGCATTCGCCCCGGTTGTCGTCGGCAAACCCCGGTGGGGGGGGCAGTGCGGTCAGGGTCCGAATCCGCAAGCGTTCTGTACAGCGCTCCCCGGTTTTTTCCACCTGCTTGCGGAACTGTGAAAAGGTATCGGGGAGCTCGGGCAACGCCATGGGCAGCGAGCCCTCGGTGAACAGGCTCAGGGTTTCAAACTGCTGGAAGAGCGTGTCGGGCAGTTGTTCCTTGAGAGACTGCCACTGGATGGCTTCCTGGGTGCCAGGCTGCCGGGAGCGCACGACCCGGGCAATGCCATGGGCGTGCACCAGCTCCGGGATTACCGTCTCTGGTTTTCCATAGGCGATACGCAGGCGTTGGCCGAGCGGTCGCAGGCCGCGCTCCAGCGCCATCAGGCTCTGCCACAGAAAGCGCCAACGGTGCTCACCCATGGCCCGGCTCTGGAACTGTCCCGGAGAGAACCAGCGGGGATCCACCACAAAGACACACAGGAGCATGTCCGATCGGGAGGCGGCCAGCAGGGCCGCGTTGTCGTGTAACCGGAGATCCCGGGTGAACCAGTAGAGAGTGTTCAAGGTGTCGCGTTCCTTTCCAGTCTGCTAATGCTGAGGTGTACGTGCCGCTCTCTGCAAGAGATTATTGCCGGAGGCAGGACGGGCCCGAGCGATAGTCTGCTTCCAATCCACGCCGTATTGCCTGGGTGCATAGCAGAGACCACCCCCCAGAGGCCTTCTGGCGAATCCGTCTGGCACCTGCTTGAATGTTGAGATTGTGCGTGTCGTTTCCGCTGAATGGTGCTTTTTTGCAGAGGAGTTTTCCCATGATTAAATCCCGCGCTGCGGTGGCCTTCGAGGCCAACAAACCGCTCGAAATTGTCGAAGTCGATGTGGCGCCGCCGCAGAAAGGCGAGGTTCTGGTGCGCATCGTCGCGACCGGTGTCTGCCACACCGATGCCTATACCCTGTCCGGCGCCGATCCCGAAGGCCTGTTTCCGACCATCCTCGGTCACGAGGGTGGCGGCATCGTTGAAGCGGTGGGCGAGGGGGTAACCAGCCTGGAAGTGGGTGACCACGTCATCCCGCTTTACACCGCCGAGTGCGGCAAGTGCAAGTTCTGCACCTCCGGAAAAACCAACCTTTGTGGCGCGGTACGGGCGACCCAGGGCAAGGGTGTTATGCCCGACGGCACTTCCCGGTTTTCGTACAAGGGCCAGCCGCTGTATCACTACATGGGCTGCTCCACCTTCTCCGAGTATACCGTTCTGCCGGAAATCTCCCTGGCCAAAATTCCCAAGGAAGCCCCGCTGGACAAGGTCTGCCTGCTCGGTTGTGGTGTCACCACCGGCATCGGTGCGGTGTTGAATACTGCCAAGGTGGAGGAAGGTGCGACTGTGGCTATCTTCGGTCTCGGAGGCATTGGCCTGGCGGCCATCATCGGCGCCAGGATGGCCAAGGCGGGTCGCATCATCGGTGTCGATATTAATCCGGGCAAGTTTGACATCGCCAAACAGCTGGGCGCCACCGATGTGGTCAACCCCAACGATTACGACAAACCGATCCAGGACGTGATCATCGAGATGACCGATGGCGGTGCCGACTACACCTTCGAGTGTGTGGGTAACGTCAAACTGATGCGGGCCGCACTGGAGGCCTGTCACAAGGGCTGGGGCGAATCCACCATCATCGGCGTGGCCGGTGCCGGCGAGGAAATCAGCACCCGCCCGTTCCAGTTGGTCACCGGTAGGGTCTGGCGCGGTTCCGCCTTCGGCGGTGTGAAAGGCCGTACCGAGCTGCCGTCCTACGTGGAAAAGGCCGAGAAGGGCGAGATCCCGCTGGATGTATTCATCACCCACGAGATGAAGCTGGAAGACATCAACAAGGCGTTCGACCTGATGCACGAGGGCAAGAGCATTCGCTCGGTCATTCACTTCTGAGCCAGGGCCGCTGCAGGCGGGGTGTTCCCCGCCTGCAGCGCGCCTAGCGGTCGGTCAGCTTGAGTTCGATGCGCCGGTTTTTCTGGAGGGCCTCCGGCGAAGTGCCCGATGCCACCGGGAAAAATTCCCCGAAACCGGCGGCCACCATGCGATTCTCCGGTACGCCCTGATCGGCCAGATAACGGACCACCGCCACGGCCCGGGCGGTCGACAGCTCCCAATTGGACGGGAACTGGGGCGTGTTGATGGGAATCAGGTCGGTGTGACCATCAATCCGCAGGATCCAGTCGATGTCTTCCGGAATGGATCCCACCACATCCAGTAGCACCCCGGCGAGTTTGTCGAGCTCGCGCTTGCCATCCTCGCCCAACTGAGCCGAACCCGAGGCAAACAGCAACTCCGAGGGCAACAGGAAACGGTCACCGACCACCCGGATGTTTTCGTTGTCCGCCAGGATGTCCCGCAGCCGTGAGAAGAACTCCGACTGGTACTGTTCCAGCTGGTTGACCCGCTCGGCCAGCAAGGTGTTCAGGCGGCGGCTGACCTCCTCCAGCTCGCCTTCTTTCTCCGCGGTTTCCTGCTCCTGAAGCTTCAGGGCGGCAGTGATCTGTTTCAGTTGCGCCTGCAGCGACGCGATCTGGTTGGACAGCCGCATAATCATGGCCTGCTGGCTGGCCGACAGTTCATCCTTCTCCGACACCTCGTCATTGAGGTTCGCCAGTCGCTCCGACTGAGCCTCGGCGGTGGCCGTCTGCTGCATCAGCTGGTTGCGGGTGAGTTCCAGCCGTTGCTGCAGGTCGTCGCTGCGCTCCTGGCTGGCGCTGATCTGCTTTTCCAGGGCTTCGGACCGGCTTTTTTCCAGGCCCAGCAGCTGGGAAATCTCGTTCAGACGCTGGTTCAGACGGGCCAGTTCGGTGTTGCGGTCCGACAGGGTCTGTGACAGGTAGAGCTGGCTGACGACATAGATCAGCAGCATGAAGATCACCAGCATCAGCAGGGCCGACAGGGCATCCACGTAGCCGGGCCACACATTGGTGGTGGTGCGGGCCCTGCGTTTTGATCCGATCATGACTGCAGGTCGTCTTCGCCAGCGATGTCCACCAGAGTGGTGACACCGGTGAGCCACTCCTCGAGTCCGTCATAGAAGCGGTTCTGGGCATGCCCGGCCTGGATGTCCAGGAAGCCGAGAATCAGGGAGCCGCCCAGACCGAGCAGCGACGAGCTGAAGGCCGTGCCCATGCCCTGAAGGGGCGTCAGCAGGCCGGACTGAAGATCGGCAAACACCGTACCGAAATCGCCCTGGCCCATATCGAGATTGGCAATGACATCTCCCACCGCGTTGATGGTGCCGAGCAGGCCCCAGAAGGTGCCCAGCAGCCCAAGGAAAATCAGCAGGCTGATGAAATAACGGGTGATTTCCCGCTGTTCGTCCATTCGCGAGTGAATGCCGTCGAGCACGGTGCGCAGGGCCAGGGTGGAGAGCTTGAACCGGTCGCGCTTCGACTCCTCGCCGAGCTGGCGCGCCAGGGGCTTGAGCAGGCGAGGCTCCTGCAGGACGGAGAGCCCGGAATGCCCGGTGCGGAACTGGGAGATCCAGCGCAACTCCGGGAACAGCACGAAAACCTGGCGGTAGGTCAGGCCGATCCCGACGATCAGCACCCCGACAATCAACAGGTTGAAGACCCAGTTGGCCATGAACGCGGTCGCCAGTGGTTTGTGGATCAGAGCGCCGACGACCACAACCACGGCCAGAAAAAGCGTCATCCAGAAAAGGGTGTGCTTTGGATTGCTCATGAACATCGCCAGTCTTTGATGGAAGTATCAGGAAAACATAGCACAGCCCGGGCGCAGTGAAATGACGGTATGGTCAGATCGCGCCCGGCGGTTGGTTGTTGATTGATCGATTCAGTTTATATAAAGTGAACGCATTAACAATAAAGAAAACGGGTCTTGCTATGTTTGGACAAACGCTCGCCGGCAACACAGTATTCAATGGCGCCCATCCGGAAGAGGTTTCCGGCTTTGTGAATGACCACATCGGGCATCACCGTCTGGAACTGAAAGGCCAAAGCACGGCGGCGGCCAGCCTCAGTTTCCGCGAATTTGCCGGGTTCGGGCTTTCCCGGATCAGTTACGGCAATCAGGTCCGGGTGAAGAGTCCGGAGCTGGATTCGATCTACCATTTTCAGATCGTTACCCGGGGAGAATGCGTGTGGCATCAGTCCGGAGAGCGGCTTCGGCTTCGCACTGGCGAGGCGATGATGGTCAACCCCTATGAAAAGATTGACCTGGAGTATTCCGCGGATTGCGAAAAGCTGATCATCAAGGTGCCGGAGCCGGTTCTGGAATCGGCCCGGTCTGCACGACCGGTCAGGCATGGGGAAGAGAAGGTCCGATTTGAGCGGACGCCGGTGGATCTGAAGTTGTGTCCCACGTTGGCAAATATCCTGAGTGCGGTCTTCTGCGAGCTGGAGGAGGGCGGGGACGAAGAGGTCGGCCTGGTCTCCCTGCCGTATCGGGAAATCATCCTGAAGAAGCTGTTGAAGGTGTTTCCAAGCAACTGTGCCAGCGACGACGGTCAGCCGGCTTTTTCGCCCGCCGTGTGCCGGATGGTTCGCTACATCGACCAGAACCTTAAACGCAACATTGATGTCGAGGAATTGTCCGCGATTTCCAACATGAGCGTCCGGTCCATCTACAACGCCTTCTCAAAGGGGTTTGCCACCACCCCGAAATACTATGTCAAACAGCGGAAACTGCAGCAGCTACGGGAGGACCTGCTGGCGGGCCAGTGCCGTAACGTAACGGAAGTTGCCCTGGATTACGGTTTCAGCCATCTCGGGCGGTTCTCGTCCGATTACCGGAAAATGTTCGGGGAGCTGCCTTCGGAGACCCTGCGCATGGCCGGTTAATTCCCGCCCTGCTCGGTTTTCTGGTGCCCGCAGATCTGCCGGGTGACCTTGCTGGCGCAGTTTCTGACCTGCTCGAACAGTTCCGAACCTTCGCTGATGTCGGTGTCCCGCTCGAGGCCGAGCAGGGTAATGACGGTGACGATGGAGCCGTTGAGGTCGTGAACCGGCATGCTCAGTACGTTGATCTCTGGCAGGTAATCACTGAAAAATGCGCAGTAGCCAGCTTTCCTGATGGCTTCGAGGTGGGCCCCAAGCTGCTCCCGCGGGATGTCCTTGCCCTTGTGCTTCGGCAGCGTCGCCGACTGCTTGTAGAACCGGTCGATGATCTGTCGCCGGCGTTCGTCCGGGAGGCTGGCCAGATAGATCCGGCCGGCGGCGGAATTCAGGGGCGACAGTTCTGCGCCCAGACGCACGTTGACCGAGATCGGCTGACTCGAGTCCAGCCACTTGATGATCAGCGGCCCGGATCCATTCCAGACCGTGACCGATACGGTCTTGTCGGTGTCCTCGTTGAGCTGGTCCACGGCCTCGTAGGACAGCTGGATCGGATTGATCCGGCGCAGTGCTGAAATGCCGAGGGTCAGGCTGGAGTTTCCGAGCGTGTACTGGGTCTGGTTGACCTGATTGATGTAGCCTTCGCGCAACAGACTGACCAGGTATTTGTGGGCCCGGCTGGGTGAGAGATCCAGTGCGCCGGACAGCTCCTTCAGCGTCGGTGGTCGGGACGCACTGGCAATGTAATTCAGGATGTGCAGACCAATCTCGAGAGATCCTATTCCCTGCCGCTTGGGGCTTTCATCTGTCATGTAGGCGGTCGCTATGAAGTGTTTGATCGTTCCGGACGCGGATCGGACACAGGTGCCGGGAAGACGGTCGGCGCCTGTGTCCGCGTGCGGTAAGGGTACCAATTCTGAGTGCTCAGTTCAGAACGAGTATTTCGCCATTACCTCAACCTGCTGACCTTCGGGGATCAGTGGGCCGAAGGCCAGATTGTACTTGCGCCACTCTACCCCAACTTCCAGCTCCGGAATAATGTTATGGATCAGGTTGACGCGCGGTGACTCGTAGTCGGTGTCCGCCTGATCATCCACCTCAACCATGGTGTACGCCACATTGGCGCGCCACTGGTCGTTGAAGACGAGCCGGAAGCCAGCGTTGAACCCGGTCTGGCTGACCGCATCACCATTCTCCACATCGGTGGCCAGGGAACCGCCGACACCGACGCCGGTAAAGGCGCCCAGTCCGTCACCATGGTGGGCGTTCAGGGTCAGACTGTGGCGTCCCAGTTTGATCTCGGAACCGATGGCACCGCCGCCGACAAAATCGCCGTTGGCCACTTCCCGGCCGCTGGCGGTCAGGATCAGCCGGTGGCCGCCGTCGAAGTTCAGGTTGTAGTTGATGGCCAGGTCGGGCACGTCCGCGTCGTTGTTGACGGGATCCTGGGCCGTGATCCGGAAGCCGCTGAACTGGTAGCTGGCCAGGGTGGTGCGGAAGTTAAGACCACCCAGCGTACCGCGAGGCCCGCCCAGGAAATCCAGGTAATCGTTGTAGGCGACGGCCCAGAACTGGCCGGTCCAGGTCTGGCCGACGGTGGCATCGTCCACCTTGATAAAGGCGTGGCGCAGTCTGAGGTCGTTGTTCTCGCCCGGATAGAGCCCACCGTAAAAATCGCCCTCCACAAACCCCACGATGGTGTGGCCCTGTTTCTGGGTGACGGTCTTGAGGTTGATGCGGCTCTGATTGGCGCGACCGAAGAAACGGGATTCACCCTGTTCGGGGTCCTCGTAAATGCCTTCCGCTTTCAGGTAGCCACCGATGCTGACGCTGGTGTCGTTGTAGGTGCCGAGATCAAAGGCGTAGGTTGGAGTTGCGCTGAAGGTTGAGGCAACCGCCAGCGCCATGAGTGATTTCTGATAGTTCATTTGCCTTCTCCTTGTTGTTTGGCAAGTGAACTATCGGTGATTCAGTGAGGCTCAAATATCCCGAAAATGAACATCGTTATCCGTATTTTGTACATTTAGACGCTGAGCGCGGTTTCGACCTCTTCCAGGTTCCGGTCCAGCTCTTCGGAGCTGCCGTCAAAGTGAACCTTTCCTTTAACAACAACGACATGACGGTCGCAGAGCTTTTTCAGGGCCTTGATGTTCTTGTCCACGATCAGGGTCGAAATGCCGGATTCCCGGATGGTGGCGATGACGTTCCAGATGTCCTGGCGGATCAGTGGGGCCAGGCCCTCGGTGGCCTCGTCCAGAATCATCAGCCGGGGGTTGGTCACCAGGGCACGACCGATCGCCAGCATCTGTTGCTCGCCCCCCGACAGCTCCGTGCCCAGGTTCGCTAACCGTTCCTGGAGGCGGGGAAAGGTCGCCATGACCCGGTCGAAGTCCCAGCCGGATTTGCCGTTGCTGTCCGGGCGGGCGGCCATCTGCAGGTGTTCTTTGACCGTCAGGTTATGGAACATGCCCCGGCCTTCCGGGACATAGGCTATGTCCCGGCGCATCCGTTTCCATGTGGGCAGATGGCTGATGTCCTGGCCGTCGAAAACAACCTGGCCGCTGCGTGGCCCGACGATGCCCAGAATTGATTTCAGGGTCGTGGTCTTGCCCATGCCATTGCGCCCCATCAGGCTCATGGATTGCCCTTTATCAAGCCGGAACGACAGGTCGTGCAGGATGTGGCTGCGACCGTAGAGCGTGTTGAGGTTCTTCACTTCCAGAAGGCTGTTGGTCATGCCGCTTCCTCCTCCTCTTCCTTACCGAGATAGGCCTCTTTTACCTGGGGCTCGTTGCGCACCTGGTCCACCGTGCCGGTGATCAGATGGGTGCCGTTGTCGAGCACGGTCAGCTGGTCGGACAGTTCGAAAATGGCGTCCATATCGTGTTCAACCAGCACAATGCTGTAGGTCTTCTTGAGTTCGTTCAGCAGCTCGATAATGCGCAGGGATTCCTCGTGGCCCATGCCCGCCATGGGCTCGTCCAGCAACAGGATGCACGGATCGGTTGCCAGCACCATCGCGAGTTCGAGTTGTCGCTGTTCTCCGTAGGAGATTTCAGCGGCAATCGTGTGGATGCGGCGATCAAGGCCCACCTGGCAGAGTGCCTTTTCCGCGGCTTCCCGGACCAATTTGTTGGCATGGCGCGAGGCAAACAGGTTGAAACTGCCGGTGAAACGGCGCTGGGCTGCGACCGCACAGTTTTCCAGACAGGTAACCTCGGCATAGATATTGGTTTTCTGGAAGCTGCGGCCGATGCCCCGACGCACGAACTTCCAGGGTTTCATGCCGTCGATCCGTTCACCTTTGTGAAAAATGCAGCCACTTGTAGGATTCAGGGTCCCACACAGCATGTTCAGCAAGGTGCTTTTGCCGGCCCCGTTGGGGCCCACCACGCCGTGCAGTTCCCGGTCCCGGAACTGCAACGAGATGTTATCGAGTGCCTTGATGCCGCCCCAGTGTTTGCTGAGGGATTCGGTTTCCAGAATGATGTCGTTGGCCATGATTATTTCTCCAGCAGTTTTTCAAGATAACCGGCCAGGCCTTTGCGCAGGAGCAGGACCATGAGGATGATGGCGCCGCCCATAAGCAGCATCCAGTCCTCGCTCATGTGCTCGAAAAGGTACTGCAGACCCTCGTAGGTGATGGCGCCCAGAATGGCTCCATAGATAGTGCCGAGGCCGCCGAGGATGGACATCACCAGGGCGGTACCGGACATTTCCCAGGTCATGAATTGCGGATTCACGTAGCCGTACTGCAGGGCAAACAGCAGACCGGCGTAAGCCGCGAGAGTGCTGCCGATGACGTAGCTGATCAGGCGGAACGCAAAGATGTTGTAGCCAAGGGCCTCGGTACGCTCCGGGTTCAGTCGGCTGGCTTCCACGATGCGGCCAAAGCGCGAACGCAGGATGATCTTGATGGCCAGCAACGTCACCAGGACGGCCAGCAGCGCCAGGTAATAGAAGTGCGAGGGGTTGTCCAGGTTCAGGAAGCTCAGGCCAAAAATGCTGGTCTCCGGCTTCATGAAAATGAACAGGCCGTCGTTGCCACCGAACTCCAGGGAATCGAAGAAGAAGTAATAGGCCATCTGGGAGATCGCCAGGGTGATCATGATGAAGTAGATACCCGACGTCCGCAGAACCACAACCCCGACGACCAGTGCCGTCAGCGCGCTGACGGCCAGGATGTACAGTGCGTAGATCCAGAAATTTACGGCTTCATACTCCGGCGTGAGGATCACGAACAGGTAGCCGCCCAGGCCATAGAACAGCGCGTGCCCCAGGGTAACCAGGCCAACCCGCCCCACCAGAAAATCCAGTGACATGACGAACACGGCCAGAATCAGAACGGTGGTGGCTTTGCCCACGAAGAAGGAATTGTCCTCCAGGAACAGGGGAAGACACAGGGCGATGACAAAGAAGATCGCCAGGACGATGCGCTCGGTGCGTTTCTCGAAAATCATGTTCGGCTCCCGCTTACTTGGCGAACAGGCCCTGGGGCTTCACCAGCAGCACCAGGATCATGAAGATGTAGATGATCATGTTGGACAGGGTGGGCATCAGTACCGCGGCGAAGGTGCTGATAATGCCGACCATCAGAGCTCCCACGAAGGCGCCCTTGATGGAGCCCATGCCACCGATCACCACCACCACGAAGCAGGTGATCAGCACGCTCTCGCCCATGCCGGGAACGATGGAACGCATGGGGGCGGCAATGATGCCCGACACCGCCGCCAGCATGACGCCGATGGCGAACACGATGGTGTAGAGGCTTTTGATGTTGACGCCCAGGGCCTCGACCATCTCCCGGTTGGACTCACCGGCACGGATCAGCATGCCCAGGCGGGTTTTGCTCACGACGAAATAAAGCGCGGCGGCAATGCCAATGCAGACCAGGGCCGCGAAGATGCGGTACACCGGGTAACTGGAATTGTCGGTGAAGGGCACCGAGCCGCTCAGGGTCTCGGGCACGGCAACGCCGTACGGATCGTTGCCCCAGAGAATGCTCTGCAGGGAGTTGAAGACAAAGATCATGCCGATGGTCAGCAATACCTGGTCCAGGTGATTGCGGTTATAGAGCCGCTGGATCAACACCCTTTCGATCAATATGCCCAGACCGAGCGCGATGGCTGCCGAGAGAAGGGCGGATGCGGTGAAGCTGCCGGTCACGGCAACGAAGTACCACACCAGGTAGGCGCCCACCATGTACATGGAACCATGGGCCAGGTTGAGAATTCCCATCACGCCGAAGACCAGGGTCAGGCCGGAGGCGATCAGAAACAGGAGCAACCCATACTGGATACCATTAATGAGTTGCACGAAGAAAAGTTCGGTAGACATAACGATACCCAACGGTTGTACGGATAAGTCAGTTCAGGGGGGAGGGAAACTCCCGGCGGCTGCCGGGAGTCATCGGAACCCTTGCTCAGATCCTGCAGCCGCGGGCCGGATCTTCCAGCGCCTGGGCGGCAACGGTCTGCACCACGTTCACGCCATCTTTCACTTCCCGGAGGTAGATGTTCTGGATCGGGTTGTGAGCCTTGGAGAAGGTGAATGCACCGCGCGGGCTGTTGATGGTCAGTTTCTCCATGGTGCTGATCACCGCCTGCTTGTCGGAGATGTCGCCGCCCAGCTGGTCGATGGTGTCGGCGATGGCCTGACCGGCGTCGTAGCCCTGCACGGCGTAGATGTCGGGGTAGTGGCCGTATTCGGTGTTGAAGGCTTCACGGAATTCGTGGTTCTCGGGAATGTCGAGCTGCTCCGCGTAGTGCAGGCCCGTCATGATGCCCTCGGCGGCAGGGCCCTGGGCCTCCAGAGTGCCTTCGGTCAGGAAGCCGGAACCCAGCAGCGGGATCTTGCCGCGCAGGCCCATGGCGTCGTAATCCTTGGCAAACTTGATAGCCCCGCCGCCGGCGAAGAAGGTGAACACGGCATCCGGTTGCTCGTCGGCAATGTCACTGACGTGGGACTGGAAGTTGGTGGACGGGAAGGGCAGCAGGACCTTCTCAACGATCTCGCCGCCACCGGCCTCGAAGGATTCGGCGAAGGCATCCAGGCTCTCGCGGCCCATGCCGTAGTTCCAGCTGATGGCGTAGACCTTTTTATAGCCCTTATCGAGAGCGACCTTGCCCATGGGGTAGGACGGCTGCCAGGACGAGAAGGAGGTCCGGAACACGTTGGGCGAACACAGGGGGCCGGTTGCGGCGGCCGAACCCGCGTTGGGGATGATCATGATGGTGTCCTTGCCGCGCAGCATCTTGATCATGCCCATGGCAACACCGGAGTGAACCGGACCGATCACGAAGTCCGCTTTGTGCTGGTTGAGCAGCGAGGAGGCCAGTTCCGGGGCCCTTGAGGGCTTGGCCTCAGTATCCAGCTCAACGAACTCGATTTCGGCACCGTGCAACTGGTCGACACGTTGTTTCAGGGCCAGCCTGAGGCCGTCCCGACCGGCCTCACCCAGCTGGGCGTAGATGCCGCTGAACGGCAGCATGACACCGATTTTCACCGGGTCGCCGGCAGCCGCCAGGGCAGAGGTAGAAAGCCCGGCGGCCAGGGTGGTTGCCAAGGCAGTGCTGGCAAGGGTTTTAATGGGGTTCATGTGCTCACCTCAATTTTGTTGTTGTGGGTTCTGTCATTAGAGGCGGGAAGGGGCTTAAGAAATATCCGTTTTCTGCACAGGCGTGTCCGGTGGTTGCAGAGCCGGGATGGAAGCGATGGATTTCAGTGGATTGGGGCACAAAAAAGCCCAGGGGCTGAGCCGCTGGGCAAGGGGTCACATGGAGAAGACCCTGGGAAGACAACACACCGCCACCAGGACGGTCTCGCCTGGCCGATGGTCAGACCAGGTTACGAATCAGCATCTGGCTGAATTTTTGCGGGCATTCCACCGAGGGAACATGGCCAATCCCTTCCAGGATGACCGGTTCCTGCGCGCCGCTGCACTGGGCCAGTGCCTGAAGTGTTTCCGGGGGTGTGGCCACGTCGTCAGTGCCGCCGATCAATGCCAGTGCCACCTGGTGGTGCCCGAGTTGCTCACGGAAATCGGCCCGGCCCAGCATCTCGCACAGCAGGGCATAGCTGCGGTTATCACCGCGCCCCATGATCACCCGCCAGCCTTCCACCAGCGCTGGCTGTTGTTCACAGGCGTTGGGTCCGAACCAGCGTGGCACGATGTCCACGGCCATGGTCTGGAGCCCGAGTTCCAGTACGTTGGCCGAACGGGTGTTCCAGGCGTCGGCGGTGCCAATGACCGCTCCGGTATTGGTGAGCGTGGCGGACAGCAGGCGGTCGGCGTGCTGGCTGACCAGTTGCTGGCCAATAACGCCGCCGATTGAGGTGCCGACAAAGTGAAACTGCTCGACCCCTGCGTTGTCTGCCAGCGCCAGGGCTTCCCGGGCCAGGTCGTCCGGGGTGATCCGGCTGGAACCGGCCGGCCAGGCGGCGCTTGCGCCGTGGCCCGGCAAATCCCAGGTCAGCACCCGGAATTTGCCCAGTAAGGACGGCAGCATGTCGTCCCAGACACCCTGGGTCATGCCCAGGGGGTGGGCCATCAGAATCAATGGCTTGGCGCTGTCGCCGAGCAGGCGGTAACAGAGTGTACGGCCGTTGTGTTTGAGAAATGCCATGTTTTGCTCCCCGGCTCAGACCCGTTCGATGAGTGTAGCAATGCCCTGACCTACCCCGACACACATGGTGCACAGGGCATAGCGGCCGCCGGTGCGCTGCAACTGATGAGCGGCGGTCATCAGCAGACGGGCGCCGGACATCCCCAGGGGATGGCCAAGGGCAATGGCGCCGCCGTTCGGGTTAACCCGGGGATCGTCATCGGCAATGCCCAGTTCACGCAGCACGGCCAGGCCCTGGGCGGCAAAGGCTTCGTTCAGCTCGATTACATCAAGCTGGTCGATGCCGATGCCCTGTTTCTCCAGCAGCTTGCGAACCGCCGGTACCGGGCCGATGCCCATGATGCGCGGCTCCACGCCGGCCGTGGCCATGCCGAGGATCTTTGCCATCGGCTTCAGGCCCTGTTTGTTCACGGCAGCTTCACTGGCCACCAGCATGGCGGCGGCGCCGTCGTTGACGCCGGAGGCGTTGCCGGCCGTCACGCTGCCATTGTCACGGAAAGGCGTGGGCAGGGCGGCGAGCTTCTCCGGGGTGCTTTCGCGAGGGTGTTCGTCGGTGTCGAAGACAAGCGGATCCTGTTTCCGGGGCGGAATCGAAACCGGCACGATCTCTTCGGCGAACACACCATCCTGCTGCGCCCGGGCCGTTTTCTGCTGGGAGCGAAACGCAAACAGGTCCTGATCTTCCCGGGAGATATTGAACGTTTCGGCGACGTTCTCCGCAGTTTCTGGCATGGAGTCGATGCCGTACTGCTTTTTCATCAACGGGTTCACGAAGCGCCAGCCGATGGTGGTGTCCTCGATCTTCTGGCCGCGGGAGAAGGCGGTGTCGGCCTTGCCCATCACGTACGGGGCGCGGGACATGGATTCCACGCCGCCGGCCAGCACCAGCTCCATTTCACCCGCGCGGATGGCGCGGAATGCGGTGCCCACGGCGTCCATGCCGGAGCCGCACAGCCGGTTGAGGGTGGTACCGGGTACGGAAGTGGGCAAACCAGCCAACAGCGCGGACATGCGGGCCACGTTTCGGTTATCTTCACCGGCCTGATTGGCGCTGCCCATCATCACTTCGTCGATGGCGGCCGGGTCCAGCTCCGGGGCCTGCTCCAGCACGGCCTTGAAAATGTGGGCGGCCAGGTCGTCCGGGCGCACGCTGGCAAGGGTGCCGCCGAAGCGGCCGATGGCCGAACGGCGGGGGTGGCAGAGAAATACGTCAGTCATAACTTGCCTCACTGTTGGCCAGATTGAGTTGAAGAGTGATGGGCGTTTGTGCGTGCCTTCAGATCCCGCAGCACGTCCAGTTCCCTGGCCGTGGGAGCCGGGGTGGTTACCAGCTCGTCGGCGAAGCGGATGTCCCAGCCGGTGGCCTCGATCACATCTTCCCGGGTGACGTTCGGGTGCAGGGAGGTGACCACCAGTTCCTTGGTTTCCGGGTCCGGCTTGAGGATACACAGGTCGGTGATCACCACGGTGGGGCCGCGGCCGATGTGAGGGACGTTATCCCGGGCCTTGCCGTCCCGACCGAAGCCGACGGTGGTCACAAAGTCCACGTCCTTAACGAAAGTGCGCTTGGAGTGCTTGACGGTAATGAACACTTCCTTCGCGTTGGTGGCTATTTCCGGTGCACCGCCACCGCCCGGCAGGCGGACCTTGGGCTCCCGGTAATCGCCGATCAGGGTGGTGTTCAGGTTGGCGAAACGGTCGATCTGGGCGGTACCCAGAAAGCCGACACTGATGTGACCGCCCTGCAGCCAATAGCGAAACATCTCCGGGACCGACACCGTGGTCAGCGCGGATTCGCACAGCTCGCCGTCACCGATGGACAGGGGCAGAACGTCCGGCTTGGTCTGCAGAGTGCCGGATTCATAGATCAGGGTGACGTCCGGAGCGTGGGTCAGGCGCGCCAGGTTGGCGGCCTCGCTGGGCAGACCAATGCCCACGAAGCAGGTCATGTCGTTGGTCAGCGCCCGGGCGGCCGTGACGCTCATCATTTCCGAAGAGGTAAATTCGAGGCTCATCACGCAGCTCCTTTTTCAAAAACGTTTTCTTTCAGCCAGGCCTGGAAGGTGTCTCTGTCACGGGCAATGCCATCCCAGTCCTTGTAGAAGGCGTTGTCCCGGTCGTAGTAACCCAGGGCGTAGGAGGGTTTGGCACCTTTCGGGGCTTCGGCAATGGCGGTGATCGCCCAGGACGGCAGCACGCAGGCGTTTACGGAGGCACCGAGGTCGTCGACGACTTCTTCCACGGTGACGATGCTGCGTTTGGCGGCCAGGACCACTTCCTTCTGAATACCGACGATGCCCTCGATCAGCACATTGCCCTTGCGGTCAGCCCGCTGGGCGTGAATCACGGCCACATCCGGGCGAACGGAGGGCACGGCAGCCAGGCGCTCTCCGGTGAACGGGCACTCGATGAATTTGATCTGGTCGTTCACCTTCGGCAGGTCGCTACCGACGTAACCACGCAGAACCGCCAGCGGCAGGCCGGCGGCCCCGGCTTCATAGGCGTTGGCCATGGCGGCGTGGCTGTGCTCAAGGATCTCGATCTGGTGCGGCCAGCCTTTCTCAACCGCGTCTCGCAGCCGGTGCAGGGAGCCCACGCCCGGGTTACCGCCCCAGGAGAAGATCAGTTTCTTCGCGCAGCCGGCACCGATCATCTGGTCGTACACCAGGTCCGGTGTCATACGGATCAGGGTCAGGTCGCGCTTTTCCTGACGGATGATTTCGTGCCCCGCGGCAAACGGAATCAGGTGGGTAAAGCCTTCCATCGCCACGGTGTCACCGTTGTTGATGTGTTTGCTCACCGCTTCCTGGAGGGAGAGGAATTCAGCCATCGCAGTGTCTCCTTCGTGTCTCGGTTGATAAGTTCGATATGCGAACAGAAGTTTAATATGCGAACATAATGGCGCGATTCGATTTGCATCGTCAAGTACAAATTTTCACCAATTTCGAAAAGTGCACGGATGTTCGGACTGCGAACGAGCTGGTACCATGCGCTGACATTGACTGCGCAAGGCATTGAAGGAGCCGGAATGGACGAACAGATTCTCAAGCCCGGGGATCGGGACTATGTGGGGGCGCTGGCCTCGGGGCTGGACGTGCTCCAGGCCTTCGATGCCGAGCACCCGCGCATGACCCTCAGTGAAGTGGCCGCAAGAACGGACATGGACCGGGCCAAGGCGCGGCGTTTTCTGCTCACCCTGCACGCGCTCGGGTTCGTCAAGCGCAGCGGTCGCCAGTTCGAGCTGACGCCCCGGGTGTTGCAGCTGGGCTACGCCTACCAGGCTTCGAACCAGTACCGGGCGGTGATTCAGCAATACCTGGAGGACATTACCGCCGAGCTGGGTGAATCCTCGTCACTGGCGGTGCTGGACGGTGATGAAGTGGTCTATGTCGTGCGTTCGGCCGCGCGCCAGCGGCTGATGGCGATCACGCTCTCCGTGGGGACCCGATTGCCGGCGGCCTATACTTCCATGGGCAGGGTGTTGCTTGGCCAGTTGCCGGAGGATGAGCTGGAGCAATTTCTCCGTCGCGTCGACCTGAAGGCGCTCACGCCATCCTCAATCACCAGCAAGGAGACCTTGCGCGCCGAAATCTACAAGGCCCGGGAGCAGGGGTATTCCATCGTGGACCAGGAGCTGGACCAGGGCTTGCGGTCGGTGGCGGTTCCGGTGTTCGCGGGCAGTGGCGAGCTGCTGGGGGCGATCAATATCAGCACCAATGCGGCCAGGGTGACCCTGGACACCCTCATGGGTGTCTACCTTCCGCGGCTTCAGGCCATTGCCGAGAAGGTCCGGCAGACCACCCGCTGATCAGGGATAGCGTCCAGTCAGCCGGTTCTCCACCAGCTCGGCGAGGATAGTGTTGGCCAGGCGCATGACAGCATTCGGGTTCTCGCCGCGCCGGCGCGAGGCGATGACCGGTGTGGTGATGTTGTTGTCCTCCAGAGGCATGAACTCCACACCCTCGCGGTTCAGTTTCCGGACCTGTTCCGGTACCAGGGTAAAGCCCATGTCGGAGGCGACCAGGGACAGCGCGGTCTGAAGATCATTGACCTGCTGGCTGACGTGGATCTTGAGGCCGCGCCGGTGGAACAGGCCCTGGGTGATGTCGGCGAAGTTCGGACCCGGGCCCGCAGGAAAGGTCACCATGGGCCAGGCCGACAGTTCTTTCATGGACGGCGGGTGTCGGGTCAGCTGGTGGCCGGCCGGAATGGCCGCAATGATCGGCTCGTCGAACAGCAGTTCCTGCTCCACGTCGGGATCTTCGATGCTGATGCGGCCAAAGCCGATATCAATCTTGCCCGTTTTCAGGGCCTCCACCTGCTCCCGGGTTTTCAGCTCGTGCAGCACAATCTCCAGGTTCTTGTTCCGGCGCAGACGCCGGACCATCAGCGGTAGCTGGCCGTAGAACACCGACGGCACGAAGCCGATGGAGAAAATGGTCTTGCGGTGCTGGGCGATGCGTCGGGTGTCTTCGACCGTTGCGGTGACCTTGTCCAGAATCTGTCGCGCCTGCTCCAGGAAGTACTCCCCGCCGTTGGTCAGTTCCAGCCCCCTGGGTTTGCGGACAAACAGCTCGACCCCGATTTCCTCCTCAAGCTGCTTCATGGCCCGGGTCAACGGTGGTTGTGCAATAAACAGCTTTTCGGCGGCCCGGGTCAGGTTGCCTTCCTCTCCCACTGCCACGAAGTACCGCAGGTGTCTCAGCTCCATCCATACCTCCAGGGTATCGGTTATTACTTAATCAATATTGGTTCACATCCGTGAAACTTCGTACTGTTCGAATCACAGGATTTCTAACTTGCGATTCGGAGAGCCCATGTCCGCCACCATTCAATCCATCGAAGCGATACTGGTCGATATCCCGACCATCCGCCCTCACAAGCTTTCCATGACAACCATGGGGGTTCAGAGCATGGTGATCGTGCGGATGAAGGACTCCGATGGCATCGAGGGACTGGGCGAAGCCACGACCATCGGTGGACTGGCCTACGGTCCGGAAAGCCCCGAAAGCGTGAAACTTACCATTGATACCTATTTCAAATCGCAACTGATTGGCCAGCCCGCCGGCAACATCAATACCCTGAGGGTAATGTTAAACCGCTCGACCCGGGGCAACAACCTGGCCAAGTCGGCCATTGAAACCGCGTTGCTGGATCTTCAGGGCAAGCGCCTGAATCGCCCGGTCTCCGATCTGCTTGGCGGTTCCGTCCACCAGCACCTTCCGGTGCTCTGGACTCTGGCCAGTGGCGATACCGGCAAGGACATCGAGGAAGCCCTCGGCTTGATCGAAACCCGTCGTCACTGCGATTTCAAACTGAAGATCGGTTCCCGCGCCCTGATGGACGACGTGCGCCACGTGGCGGCAATCAAGGATGCGGTGGGCGAAAGTGCCAGTGTCCGGGTGGACGTGAATCAGGCTTGGGACGAGGCCACCGCCGCCAGGGGGATGGCGGAACTGCAGGCCGCAGGCATTGATCTGGTGGAGCAGCCGACACCGATGAAAGACTGCGCCGCCCTGGCGCGCCTGTCGGACAAATTCCATATCCCCATTCTCGCGGACGAAGCCGTCGCAGATGCCAAGGATTTGTACAACCTGGCCGCAGCCGGCTTTTCCGGCGCCGTCGCCATGAAAATTGCCAAGGCCGGTGGTCCGATTCGCGCCCTGGAGCAGGCAGCGGTCGCCCAGGCCGCCGGTATCGGTCTGTATGGCGGCACCATGCTGGAGGGCACCATCGGTTCCGCCGCGTCGCTGCACGCCTGGTCCACCCTCGAAAACCTGCACTGGGGTACCGAGATGTTTGGTCCTCTGCTGATGAAAGACGACATCGTGGCCACGCCCCTGAATTTCCATGACAACGGGGTCGACCTGCCAAAAGGCCCGGGCCTGGGCATCGCACTCGACGAAGACAAACTGGCCCATTACCGCCGGAAAGCCTGAGGCACCGGAACGCTCTGAAAACGGAGGAAAGTACATGCTGTTCAAAGTTGAGATGAAGGTGAACATCCCCCACGACATGCCCGCCGACGTAGCCGCGGACATCAAGGCCCGGGAGAAAGCCTACGCCCAGGGTCTGCAGGACCAGGGAAAGTGGCGTCACCTCTGGCGGGTGGCCGGCAGCTACGCCAACGTCAGCATCTTTGATGTAGAGGACAACGCCGAATTGCAGGAGTTGATCAGCAACCTGCCGCTGTTCCCCTACATGGATATCACTGTCGCGCCCCTGTGCCGACATCCGTCCTCGATCCATGAGGACGACCGTTAAACCCAACGCACCGTTGCCAACCGAAGAGCTGTTTTGAGCAACAACAACAAGAGTACGAGGAGACCAACAATGACCGTTAAAACCATGCAAACTGCGGAAGTGAAGGACCTGCTGGAGAAAGTTGCCGGCTTCAACACGGACGGTGGGAACGAACGGGTGAAGAAGATTGTTCACCGGGTTATGCACGATGTTTTTCAGATTATCGAAGACTTTGATGTCACTCCGGATGAATTCTGGCAAGCCGTGTACTACGTAAACGAACTGGGCCAGAACGGTGAGGCCGCCCTGTTGGCACCGGGCCTGGGTATGGACAAGTACCTGGACATCCGGCTTGACGCGGAAGATGAGCAGGCAGGCCTGGACGGCGGCACGCCGCGCACCATCGAAGGCCCGCTGTACGTGGCCGGTGCGCCCAAAAGCGACGGTTTCGCCCGCATGGACGATGGCTCCGATGAGAACGCCGAGACCATGGTCCTGACCGGTCAGGTGACTGACGAGAACGGTCAGCCTGTTACCAACGCCGTGGTTGACGTGTGGCACGCGGACACCAAGGGTGCCTACTCCTACTTCGATCAGTCCCAGAGCGAGTACAACCTGCGTCGCCGGATCGTCACCGATGAGAATGGCCGTTACACCGCCCGCTCCATCATCCCGTCCGGTTACGGCTGCCCGCCCGAGGGTTCCACCCAGGCGCTGCTGAACCTGTTGGGCCGTCATGGCAACCGTCCGGCGCACATCCACTTCTTTATCTCCAAGCCGGGCTTCAAGCACCTGACCACCCAGATCAACCTGGCTGGTGATGAGTACACCTACGATGACTTTGCCTTCGCGACCCGGGACGAGCTGGTGGTTGACGCCAACCGCATTGAGGACCCCGCCAGGGCCGAGGCATTCGGCCTGAACGCGCCGTTCACCGAGGTGGAGTTCAATATCCAGCTGGTGTCGACCGACAAGCCGGAGCTCCAGACCCGTCACGAGCGCAAGCGCGCACTGGAGGGTGAGGCGGCCTGAACGGCCTCTTCCACCGACACCCAAGGTTCATCGTTTTTGTGATCGGCCACCCCGAAAACGGGGTGGCCCGGGGAGACTCACGCCCGAAACCGGGCATCACAAGAACAAGAGGAGTGAGATGACATGAGCAACAAACTTGAACAACTCGCAGACAAGGTCCGCAATGCGGTGGTCGCGGACCCGGAAACCGGTCGCTACCAGTGCGATCGCGGTATCTTCACCGACCGCGAACTGTTTGACCTGGAAATGAAGTACATCTTCGAAGGCAACTGGGTCTACCTGGCCCACGAGAGTCAGATCCCGAACCCGGGCGACTACTTCACAGTGACCGTCGGGCGTCAGCCGGTGATCATCACCCGGACCAAGGCGGGCGATCTGAAAGCCATCCTGAACACCTGCTCCCACCGTGGCGCCACCCTTTGCCGCAAGAAGCGCGGCAACAAGACCTCGTTCACCTGTCCGTTCCACGGCTGGACCTTCAGCAACGATGGTCGACTGCTGAAAGCGAAGGACCAGAAGAAGGGCGGCTACCCGGAACAGTTCAACACCGACGGTTCCCACGATCTCAAAGAGATGCCCAAGTTCGGCAATTACCGTGGTTTCCTGTTCGGCAGCCTGAATGCCGATGTACTGCCCCTGGAGGAGCACCTGGGCGAGACCACCAAGATCATCGACAACATCGTCGACCAGTCCGAGGACGGTCTGGAGATTCTGCGCGGCAGCTCCACCTACACCTATGAGGGTAACTGGAAACTGACCGCCGAGAATGGCGCCGACGGCTATCACGTCAGCACCGTGCACTGGAACTACCTGTCCACCATGGGCCAGCGCAACTATGAAAAGGGCGGCACCGAGGCCGTGGACGCCAAGAGCTGGTCGGCCGAAGGCGGTTTCTACTCCTTTGAGAACGGCCACATGATGCTCTGGACGCGCCTGCTCAACCCTGAGGTTCGTCCGATCTTCAGCCAGCTGGAGCGACTGGAAAAAACCTACGGTGAGGCCCGTGCCGATTCCATCGTCCGTACCACCAAGAATCTGTGCCTGTATCCGAACGTGTACCTGATGGACCAGTTCTCCACACAGATCCGGGTCACCCGCCCGATCGACGTGAACAAGACCGAGGTCACCATCTACGCGTTCGGTCCGAAGAACGAGCCGGCTGAGCTGCGCACCAAGCGCATTCGACAGTACGAGGACTTCTTCAACGTGTCCGGCATGGGCACACCGGACGACCTGGAGGAATTCCGCGCCTGCCAGAGTGGCTACGAAGCCCGCGACGCGCGCTGGAACGACATGAGCCGGGGCGCCGCTCATTGGATCGACGGGCCGGACGACCATGCCAACCAGCTGGACATGAAGCCGACCATGAGTGGCTCCAAGCCCGAAGACGAAGGCCTGTACGTGAACCATCACAAGCACTGGCAGGACGAGATGATCCGTGCCATTGATGCCGAGCGTGCCCGTTTCATCCCCGTGACCGAAGAGGAGGCGTCCGCATGAGCCTTAGCTACCACGATATCGAGCAGTTCATCCTCCGTGAGGCCCGCTACCTGGACGATCGCGACTGGGACCGCTGGCTGGAGTGTTACCACGAGGACGTCACCTACTGGATGCCGGCCTGGGATGACAATGACGAGCTGACCGAGGATCCGCAAAGCGAGATCTCGCTCATCTATTACCCCAGCAAGGATGGTCTTGAGGATCGGGTCTACCGACTGAAGACGGAGCGCTCCGGCGCCAGTTCCCTGCCGGAACCGCGTACCAATCACTTCATCAGCGGCCTGGAAATTCTGTCCCAGGACGACAACGAAGTGCAGCTCCGGTTCAACTGGCTGACCAAGTCCTACCGGTACCAGAAAACCCAGGAATACTACGGAACGTCTTTCTACACCCTGGATGTGCGTGGCGGCGAGCCACTGATCCGGTTCAAGAAAATCGTTCTGACCAACGATTGCATCAATCAGGTGGTGGACGTTTACCACCTGTAATTGATGGGGAGAGCAGCATCATGAGTTACAACATCGCACTGAACTTTGAAGACGGCGTTACCCGGTTTGTCTCCTGCAACGAGGGCGAGACGGTTCTGGATGCCGCCTACCGTGCGCAGATCAATCTGCCCATGGACTGTTCCGATGGCGTCTGCGGCACCTGCAAGGGTGCCTGCCATCAGGGCAACTTCGACCTGGGGGACGAATACATCGACGAGGCGCTGTCCGACGAGGAACTCGAGCAGGGCATGATCCTGACCTGCCAGATGGTGCCCTCCAGCGATTGCGTGGTCGAAGTCCCGGTGGCGTCCACCCTGTGCAAGACCGGCAATGCCGAAGTCACCGGCACGGTGGCCGAGGTGAACCTGATTTCGCCCACGTCCATCGAGCTGAAAATTACCTCGGACGACGACATCGCGTTCCTGCCCGGGCAGTACGTGAATATCCAGGTGCCGGGTACGGATCAGACCCGCGCCTATTCCTTCAGCTCCAAACCCGGCAGCCGGGATCTGAGCTTCCTGATCCGGAACGTGCCGGGCGGGTTGATGAGCTCCTGGCTGGTGGGCAAGGCCCGCACCGGTGACAAGGTCACCCTGACCGGCCCGATGGGCAGTTTCTACCTGCGCCCCATCGAGCGACCGGTCCTGATGTTGGCAGGCGGTACCGGCCTGGCGCCGTTCCTGGCCAAGCTGGAACACATGAAGGCCAATGGTTGTGACCTGCCAGCGCACCTGGTGTATGGCGTGAGCAACGAGGATGACCTGGTGTGCCTGGATATCCTCGACCGCTTTGCCGGGGAGTTGGACAACTTCAGTTATGTCACCTGTGTCTCCAGCGACGACAGCGATCATCCGCGCAAGGGCTATGTCACCCATCACATGGACCAGGCCCCGCTGAACGACGGCGATGTGGACGTCTATCTGTGCGGGCCGCCACCGATGGTGGATTCGGTGCTTGGATTCTTCCGGGAGAAAGGCATCCAGCCGAACTCGTTCCACTACGAGAAGTTCACCCCGAGTGCGCCGGCCGCCGAGGAGAAGGTCGCATGAAAGCGCGATTCACGGACAAGGTGATGGTGATCACCGGCGCGGCCCAGGGCATTGGCAAGCGCGTTGCCGAGCTGGCCGCCGCCGAGGGCGCGCGGCTGCTGGTGGTGGACATTGCGGACTACGTCCAGGGTGTGGCGGCGGAGCTTCGTGATCAGGGCGCGGACACCGTGGCGGTCCAGGCCAACCTGGAAACCTGGGCCGGCGCCGAAACCGTCATGGCGGAGGCCCACAAGCATTTCGGCCGCATCGACATCCTGATCAATAACGTCGGCGGAACGATCTGGGCCCAGCCTTTCGAGCATTACACGCCGGAGCAGATCGAAAAGGAAATCCAGCGCTCGCTGTTCACCACCCTGTGGAGCTGTCGCGCCGTGCTGCCCTACATGCTGGAGCAGAAAGGCGGGGTAATCGTGAACGTGTCGTCGGTGGCAACCCGGGGGCTGATGCGAGTGCCCTACGGCGCAGCCAAGGGCGGCGTCAATGCCATGACCGTGAACATGGCGTATGAGTATGCCGGCCACAACATCCGGGTGAATGCTGCGGCACCGGGCGGTACCGAGGCGCCACCGCGTCTGACACCGCGCAATGCCAGCGAGCAGAGCGACCAGGAAAAGGCGTGGTACCAGACGCTGGTCGACCAGACCACGGAAAACAGCTTCATGCACCGTTACGGAACCCTGGACGAACAGGCCGAACCGATTCTGTTTCTGGCATCAGACGCCTCGTCCTACATGACCGGGACCGTCCTGCCGGTGGCAGGCGGGGACCTGGGCTAGAACCGCCCGGATCAACCCATTCCATTAACTCCGCACAAGAACAACAGCGGGAGTGAGAGATCATGAGAAACATCGACGTAAACGACGTTATCGATAACGCCGCCTTCAACCGATTCCACTGGAAGGTACTCTTCTGGTGCACCCTGATCATCATCTTTGATGGCTACGACCTGGTGATCTACGGTGTGGTGTTGCCGCTGCTGATGGAGCAGTGGGGCCTGAACCCCTATGTTGCCGGGCTTCTGGGCAGCAGCGCTCTGTTTGGCATGATGTTCGGGGCCATGGGCTTTGGCATGCTGTCGGACCGGCTGGGCCGAAAGAACGTGATCATTGCCTGTGTGGTGCTGTTCAGCGTTACCACGGTGATCAACGGGTTTGCCACCACGCCCTGGCAGTTCGGTATCCTGCGCTTCATTGCCGGCCTGGGTATCGGCGGTGTGATGCCCAACGTGGTCTCACTGATGAGTGAATACTCACCGGCGCGCAAGCGCAGCACGCTGGTGGCGCTGATGTTCAGTGGCTACGCCGTGGGCGGCATGATGTCGGCCGGCCTGGGTATCTGGATCGTGCCCAACTTCGGGTGGGAGATCATGTTCTACCTGGCCGTCGTGCCCATGCTGATGCTGCCATTCATGCTGAAATTCCTGCCGGAGTCCGTGGCCTTCCTGATGGCGAAAAAGCGGGACGATGAAGCACGGCGTATTCTCCAGCAGGTTGCACCCTTCAGGGACATCAACGAGCTGGACCGGCTGACTTTTCCAGCCACCACCGACAGCAAGGCGCCCGTACTGGAGCTGTTCCGGGGTGGCCGGGCCATGAGCACCCTGATGTTCTGGACCGCGTTCTTCTGCTGCCTGCTGATGGTCTATGCGCTGGGGTCCTGGCTGCCCAAGCTGATGTCCAACGCCGGCTATGCCCTGAGTTCAAGCCTGATGTTCCTGATGGTCCTGAACGTAGGCGCGATCATCGGTGCCGTGGGTGGGGGCTGGCTGGCCGACCGGTTTTCCCTGCGCTCGGTGCTGGTGAGTTTCTTTGTACTCGGGTCGGGCTCGCTGGTCCTGCTCGGCTATGAGAGCCCGATGTGGTTCCTGTACACGCTGATGGGCGTGGCGGGCGCGACCACCATTGGCTCCCAGATCCTGCTGTACGCCTATGTGGCCCAGTATTACCCGACCAGTATCCGTTCCACTGGCCTGGGTTGGGCGTCGGGTATCGGCCGCAACGGTGCGATTGTCGGGCCCATGCTTGGCGGAACCCTGCTGGCTCTGGCGCTGCCGCACCACATGAACTTCCTGGCGCTGGCCATTCCGGGCGTCATCGCAACCGTTGCCGTCGCGCTGGTGGGGCGCAAGGCTTCCCGGTTCAGAACCACAGAGCCGGTGCGGCGTTCGGCCGCGGTTGCGAGTAACTGATTGAGCGTTGTCGTTGTGTCTGGGTAGACAGTCAGTCGTACCCCTCTTTGGCCCGAGAGCGTATGCTTGCCGGGCCTTTTTTTAATTTTTGATTGGCCCTCAGTAAGGATTTTTCATGCCTGATGTTATGAAAGACCTGTCGTTATCTGCGGTGGTGGCCGGGTTCCTCGCGGTGCTGGTGTCCTATTCCGGCCCGCTGGCCATTTTCTTCCAGGCCGGAAGCAGCGCCGGTATCTCGCCGGAAATGATGACTTCCTGGGTCTGGGCGATTTCCATGGGCGCAGCCATCTCCGGCATCGTGCTGAGTCTCTGGCTCAAGGCGCCCATCGTGACCGCCTGGTCTGCCCCCGGCACGGCGTTGCTGGTCACCCTGTTTCCCGAACTTTCCCTGAACGAGGCGGTTGGCGCCTACATCACCGCCGCCATTATTATTTTCGTCATCGGTATAACCGGCACCTTCGACGCCTTTGTTAGGGCCATTCCCAAGGGCATCGCCGCGGGCATGATGGCGGGCATCCTGTTCCAGTTCGGAGTCGCGGCGTTTACCTCCATTGAGACCACCCCGGCCCTGGCTCTGGGGATGCTGGTGGCGTACGTGGTGTTCCGGCGCCTGCTACCCAAGTACACGCTGGTTTTGTTGCTGATCACCGGCGTGATCCTGGCGGTGGTGCTGGAAGGCGCCTCGCTCTCCGGTGTGCACTGGAAGATTGCGGTGCCGCAGTTCATCGCGCCGGAATGGAACCTTGGGTCGACCCTGAGCCTGGCCATCCCGCTGGTGCTGGTCAGCCTGACCGGACAGTTCCTGCCGGGCATGGCGATCCTTAACGGGGCCGGCTACCACGTCAAAGCCAAGCCGGTGATCAGTGTCGCCAGCCTGGTGTCGCTGCCCATGGCCCTGTTTGGCGGTATCACCACCGTCGTTGCCGCCATTACGGCGGCCATCTGCACCGGGGAGGATGCTCACAAGGACCCGGGCAAACGCTACATCGCCGGGGTCGCCAACGGCGTGTTCTACCTGGTGGGCGGGTTGTTTGCCGGCACCATCGTCAGCCTGTTCACCTCCCTGCCGGCCGCGTTTGTCGCCGTACTGGCGGGTTTGGCCCTGCTGGGTGCCATTGCAGGCAACCTGTTCTCGGCCCTGGAAGACGCCAGCCACCGGGAGGCCTCGCTGATTGCGTTTATCGTCACCGCCTCGGGCATGTCCCTCTTCGGGCTGTCCTCGGCGTTTTGGGGCGTGGTGATCGGCTATGGCTGCTATCTGGTGCTCAATGGCAGGGCTGGCGGAAAATCGTGAGCGGATCAGTTACTCTGGCTTCACATTTTCTGTGCCGGGTGAACCATGACCGAACAGCTTGATCCGCCATTCCGCTTCCGTTTCCGCGTGCGCTACGGTGAATGCGACGCCCAGGGCGTTGTCTTCAATGCCCGCTACGGCGACTTTGTCGATATTGCCGTCAACGAATACATCCGGACGTTGTTCGGCGATTACCAGCGGTTGCTGGATCAGGATCTGGACATTCAGGTGGTCAGCCTGACGGTCAACTGGAAGGCGCCGGCAAAATTCGATGACGTGCTGGAGGCCCGCATCCGGGCAGGGCGCATCGGCAACACCTCGTTCACCCTGCACCTGGAGTTCCATCGCTACGGCGATGGCCTGCTGATTGCGGATGCCGACATCACCTACGTGATGATCCAGCCCTCGCAGATGGCCAAGGTGTCGATTCCGGAGAAAATCAGGGGGTTGTTGGAGGCAGGAGCTCCCGGCGTGCTCATCAGTCACGCCGGGGAGCAGGTACAGGAGGGCTGATCAGCTCTCCTGCAGGGCCTGGATCACGGCCTTGGCGGTACCTTCCGAGGAGGGCGGGTTCTGACCGGTGATCAGTTTTCCGTCCACCACGATGTGGGGCGTGAAATCGTCACCGCAGGTATAGCTCCCGGTTTTCTCCTTGAGCATGTCCTCAACCAGAAAGGGCACTACATTGGTCAGGCCGACAGTCTCTTCCTCACTGTTACTGAAGCCCGTCACATTGCGGCCACCAACCAGGTTCTGACCCGGTTTGATTTCCACGTCCCGGAACACGGCGGGGGCGTGGCAGACGGCACCAATGACCTTGTCCTGCTCGTAGGCCGTCTTGATCAGTTCAACGGATTTCTTGTCGTTGGCCAGATCCCACAGCGGGCCATGGCCGCCCGGATAGAAAATGGCGTCGTAGTCGTTCATGTCGACGTCGCTCAGCTTCTTGGTGCTGGCAAGCGATTCCTTGGCATGGGCATCCTGCTGGAACCGGCGTGTGGTCTCGGTCAGGGCGTCGTCCGTTTCACTGTTCGGATCGATGGGCGGCTGGCCACCTTTCGGGGACGCAAGGGTGATGTCGGCGCCGGCATCTTTAAAGACGTAATAGGGGGCGGTGAATTCTTCCAGCCAGAAGCCGGTTTTGTGGCCTGTGTCGCCCATTTGATCATGGGAAGTCAGAACCATCAGAATTTTCATAGTAAGTCCGTCCTTTGTATTGACGAATGAATGGCAAATCTCAACTGCGCCTGTCACCCAAGGTTGTGCCGGGCTGAGTAATTTCAACCGTTCGGTACGCCGATCGCGGCGAGACAGATCTGTTGGCGGCTATACTGAGTATTGTCTGGTAACCTCAGACGGCACGTGCGAGATCGACATGGAAGGACAACAAGCATGCGAGCATTGACACTGATGGTGCTTGCGCTCATGGCCATGCCGGTATGGGCGCAGCAGGGCACGGAAACGATCGCGCCCTTGACCGTCACAGTCGGCGTGAATCATGCGCCACCCTATCGAATCATCCGCAATGGTGAGCGTACCGGTCTTTACGTAGATATCTTCGAGGAGATCGCCACCCGGCTCGGGTGGAATGTGCGCTATCGGGAAGCGCCGTTTCGTCGGGTGCTCCGCCTGGCGGAAGAGGGCCAGGTGGACATTGTGTTGGGTCCACTGCGAACGGAGGGCCGGGAGCGCTTCCTGGAGTTCGTGGCTCCGGCCTTCCCGCCCGAGCGCCGCCTGTTTTTCTACCAGACCGATACCCACCGGATTGAGGGCTATTCCGATCTATACGGCCGGGTGATCGGTGTCCTGGACGGGTCGAGTTACTTTCCCCGTTTCGACGAGGACGACGAGCTGATGAAGGAGCGTGCGCCCCGTTACGAAAATCTGATGTTGATGATGGAACGGGGGCGGGTAGACGTGGTCATTGCTCCGGAGCTGGTGGGCAAGTACACCGTTGACAAACTCGGGGTGAGCACCTCCATCTCGCCCTTTTTTGTGCCGGGTGAGCGATCATTCATCGCCGTTTCGAAGAAATCGAACGTGCTGGAATATGCCGACGACATACGGGCGGCCTTTAAACTCATCAAAATGGAAGGTATCTACGAGGATCTTGTCCTGAAATACCTGGAAATCGAGAGCCAATGACGCCAGATCACAACGACCTCTGGTTCCTGCCGCTCGGTGGAACCGGCGAGATCGGCATGAACCTCAATCTGTATGGGCACGATGGCCAGTGGCTCATGGTGGATTGTGGCGTGACCTTCCCCAGGCCCGGGCGCGTGGCAGCCGATGGCACCATTCATCACAGCGGCGAGCCGCCGGTCCAGATGGCAGATCCGGCCTTTATCGCCGATCGCCGCGACCAGCTGGCGGGGCTGGTCATTACCCATGCCCATGAAGATCATGTGGGGGCCGTGCCTTACCTGTGGCCGCTGCTGCAGTGCCCCATTTACACCAGCCGGTTTACCGCCGAGATATTGCGCCGCAAATTGGCGGAATTCGATCTCCTGCATCGGGTCCCGATCATCGTGGTGGAGACCGGTGAGAGCCGGCAGATCGGGCCGTTCGACGTGCAGTGGCTGGCGCTTACCCACTCCATCCCTGACCCCAATGCGCTGATGATCCGAACGGAGATCGGCAATATCTTCCACAGTGGTGACTGGAAGCTGGATGACCAGCCCCTGGTGGGGCACGGCTATTCCCGCAAGACCTTCACTGACCTGGCGGACGAGGGCGTCGCAGCCATGGTGTGCGATTCCACCAACGCCACGGTGGCCGGGCATTCGGTGTCTGAGGCGGCCCTGCACGAAGGGCTCCTGCAGGCGGTGCAGTCCGCGCAGGGCCGGGTCGTGGTCACCTGTTTCGGCAGTAATATCGCACGATTGCATACCCTGGGTCTGATTGCCCGGGAGACCGGGCGCTATATGGGCCTGCTCGGACGGTCGCTGGTCAATATGAGCGCCGCAGCCAGGGCTGCCGGGGTCTGGGATGCTGCCGATCGGCTGATCGCCCCGTCCCACCTGGGTTACCTGCCCCGGGGTGAAGTGCTGGCGGTGGCTACCGGTAGTCAGGGCGAGCCGCGCACCGCCTTGCGCCGCCTGGCGGCAGGCACGCATCCGGACTTTGAGCTGGAGGCGGGAGATACCGTCATCTTCAGTGCACGCGCGATTCCCGGCAACGAGGAGGAGATTGAAACGCTGATCGGCCGGCTCAGGGAACTGGGGGTCACCGTCATCACCGCCGAAGATTCCCGGATACCCATCCATGCCTCTGGTCATCCCGCCCAGGAAGAGCTGCGGGCCATGTACCAGTGGGTGCGCCCGAACATCGCCATCCCGGTACACGGGGAAGCCGAACACATGGACACCCACGCCGGTATCGCCAGGGGTTGTGGTGTTCCCAGGACTCTGGTGGGTCGCAACGGTGATCTGTTTATGATCCGTCCGGTACCGGGCATGCGGCGGCAGATTGCCGAGACCGGTCGGCTGGGGTGGGACAAACAAGCGTTGGTCCGGGTCGAGTGAGCACCGACCAAATTCTGGTAGTCGTTCGCATCCTATCTGGTTAGACTGACTCCTCGTCAATCACACGCACCGTTTTTTGGAGGCCCTCGCACTATGGCAATCTGGACTCAGACCCCGAACCTTGAACACATGAGGGAGGCGAGTAGCAACACCGCGGTCGGCCATCTGGGCATCGAATATCTGGAGGTTGGTGAAGATTATGTCCGGGGCCGGATGCCGGTGGACGAGCGCACGGTTCAGCCGTTCGGTATCCTCCACGGCGGTGCCTCGGTGCTGCTGGCGGAAACCCTGGGCAGCATGGCCGCGAACTGCTGCCTGAAGGATCCGGAAACTGTGGCGGTGGGCCTGGATATCAACGCCAATCACCTGCGCCCGGTCAGCAAGGGCTGGGTATACGGAACCGCCAAAGCCATCCACATTGGCAGTGCCACGCAGGTCTGGGAGATCCGGCTGGAAAACGAAGACGGCAAGCCCACCTGTATCTCCCGCCTGACCATGGCTGTGACCAGGCTCCCGCAGCGCTAGCCAGGGCAGTTACGACCGGTCCGGATCCTCGGGAACGGGGGTTGAGAGAATCAGCCCCTCATCGACAAACTCTTTCAGCACAATGCCATGGGTACCGTCCGGTACCTCCCGCGCGATCTGGTAGGGGTGTCCTGCGCCATCCCGGGGGGCCTGCATCAGGTCCAGGTGTCTGGACGGCATCATCACGGATTTATCCGCCTCCCGCACCAGCAGCACCCTTGGCTTGAGTTTGTGCTTGCGGTGCGTCTCCACCACGATGGCCACCTCGCCGTTCAGCATTTCCACAATAGAACCGGGCGGGTACACGCCAATCATCTGGATGAACGCCTCGGCCAGTTCTTTGTCGAACTGGCTGTCGCGATGCTTGTGAATGATTTCCAGCGCCTGCATCGAGGCCCGGCCGGTATCGTAGATCCGGTTGCTGGTGATGGCATCGTAGGTGTCCACCAGCCCGACGAGCTTGGCAAAGTAGGGGATTTGCCGGGCTCCCAGGCCCCGAGGGTAGCCCTGGCCATCGACGCGCTCGTGGTGGCTGTAGGCGACGTCCACGGCGGAATTCAGAGACTGGCTGGTGCCCATCAGGATGGTACGGCCGTGGGTGGTGTGCTTGCGCATTATCTGGAATTCGTCGGGTGTCAGCGCGCCCGGTTTGTTCAGGACCTCTTCGGGAATCTTCACCTTGCCCACGTCATGGAGCAGTCCGCACAGCGCCAGGTTGCGGATCTCACCCTCCAGCAAGCCGAGATGTTTGCCGAACGCCGCAGACAGTATCGAAACGTTGATGGAGTGCTCTGCGGTATATTCATCCTGGTTCTTGATCTTGGTGAGCAGCAACAGGGCGTTTTCGTTGCGAAGCACGCTGTCGACACAGCCGTTGACCACAGCCCGGGCGTTGTTCAGGTCGAGCGTTCGTCCCAACCGCAAACCGGACATGATCGACTTGGCGGTTTTCTGAGCATCTTCAAACCGGATGGCCGCCGTTTTCATTTCGGTGCCCAGGTCCACCTTGTTGATATAGGTGACACGCCGGTGAGGCAGAGCCGTCCGGGCCGGCTCTGCCTTGGGGGGCGTCGTTTGCTTACCGCGTTTGAAGAAACCGAAAAAGCCCCCGGAAGGCTGGGTGCGATTGGTGTTTTCGGGGGCTGGAGCGGGTTCCGGCCGTTCGACGCGGCCTTCGATGTACACGAACTCGCACTGTGAGCGCAGTGCATCGATCTCGGACGTGTCGCGAACCACGAAGCCTTGCAGGAGAAAGTTGGTTTCCTCCCAGGGGCGGTCCAGACGGACGACATGCATGCCCACGGCCAGATCGGCGACATCGATACAGGTCTCTACGATTTCCTGGTGCGGTGTACCCATAACACGTTCCCGGTCATCCCTGAGGACATTCTGGTCCATTTTTAGGGCAATCGCTCCATAACGAACGACTCGGCCTGTAAAATCTGGTCAAATATCACACACCCATCAGGTTAGTCCGTCCGTCGTGGATACGCTAACCGAGTGTCTGAACGGGGAATGCACAAGGGCTTCCGCCATGACAGATCCCAACAGTGTTCGGCTCTGGTGGCTGGCGCTCGCTGCCGGCCTGATACCGCTGCTGACCATCCACCTGACATTTATGGTCTCGGTGCTGGAGGGGCACGTCTCGTTCTGTATCCCCTATTGGGATAGCTGCACCAGCATCAGCAAGACCGGGCGCCACGGCACGTCCTATTTCATTTTCAAGGGTGCGATGCTGCCTGCCGCCTTACTTGGCCTGCTGTTCTGGTGGTTCAATGGCCGTTGGCTCAGGCAGCTCGGCGTGCGGTCGGCAGCCATCGTCTGGGTACCCTGGCTCGGGCTGATCGCGAGCGCCGCCCTGGCGGCTTACACGGTGGCGCTCGGCCATGAGGGGGATGGCTTCAACCTCATGCGTCGAACCGGCGTTGTGCTTTACCTGTCCCTGACCTTTCTCTGCGAGCTGCTCATCAGTGCCGCGCTCCGGGAACACCCGGTGTGGCGGGGAGAGGGGAAATGGCTGCTGGCGCTTTGCCAGCTGACGCTCGCGATCGGTATTCTTTCTGTCATTCTCAATGGCGTTGCGCCCGGGTTTTACAGCCGGACGGATGACGCCTTTGAGTGGGTTTTTGCCCTGTTGATAAACGTGCATGCACTGATGCTGGCCCGGCTCTGGCGAAAGAGCCGGTTCCGGGTGCGGTTCTGGGTGGGCTGACGGTTACAGCGAAAGCAAGCCGCGCACCAGGGCTGCGGCGCCGGCCACGGCGGCAATGGCCAGTATCACCGGGCGAAGCCCGTCGAAGGGCATGCGGTTCACCAGGCGTCCGGACAGCCAGAAGCCGACCAGTACCCCGGGGAGGGTCAGGCCAAACAGTTTCAGCTCCCGGAGACCGAGGTAGCCGGAAAACAGCAGCGCGGCGAGGCTCAGGAAACTGGCCATCAGGAAAAAGGCCGACATGTTGGCCCGGACCAGAGGGCCCTTCTCGTTCTGGTAGATCAGCGCAATGGGCGGTCCGCCCACCGCGGTGATGGTGCCCATGTAGGTCGACGCGGCGCCCGCCATGACGCTGTTGCGTGCATTCAACGCCGGGCGCAGTCCGCCAATGCTCAGACCGACGCCGGCCAGGATCAGTACGCCGAAAATCAGCTCGAACCCCTTGGGCGACAAAACCAGCAGCGTCAACCCAGCCAATACGGTGCCGATCGCCCCGCCGACAATGGCAAAGCGAACCTGGCGCACCTGCAGGGCGCCCCGATTGCGGACCAGCATAAACACGGTCAGGACGGTGGCATTCAGGATCAGTGGCCCCGGCAAAAACAGCGGACTGACCAGGAACAACAGCGGCGCCGACAGGGTTCCGATGCCGTAGCCCGCCACGCCCTGAAGGCAGGCGCCGGCGAGGAGGGCGAGATTGGCAAGCAGGATCTGGAACAGGCTGATGTCGTTCAAGGCAAATCACCGGACCGGGGGAATCTGCCTTGATAACACAGCGGGTATCGGGTTGGAACTGATAGACTGTCACTCCTTAATCAGACCATAGTGGAACAACGGACCAGCGCGGATGACAGAACAACTCTCCCCCGACCAGACTCCGTGTCCCTGCGGCTCCGGCCAGGATTACGGGAACTGCTGCCAACGGCTCCATCTCGGCGAGCCGGCCGGCACTCCGGAAGCGCTGATGCGTTCCCGCTACTGCGCCTTTGTGCTGGGCCTGACGGATTACCTGTTGGCTACCTGGCACGCCAGCACCCGACCGGACAGCCTCAGCCTGGAATCGTCGCCGGACTGGGCGTCGCTTCGAATCCTCGGCAGTTCGCAGGACGGCGATGCGGGAACGGTGCACTTCCGGGCGATCTACCGCGCGGGCAGTGGCTGGGGTTACCTTGAGGAACAGTCGGACTTTGTCCGCGAACAGGGTCGCTGGTTCTATGTGGCGGGTGACACCAGCGAAGGGACGCTGAAACCCGGCCGCAATGAGCCCTGCCCGTGCGGCAGCGGGAAAAAGCACAAGACCTGTTGTTTGAAAACCGGTCAGGCGCGGTCATGAAACAACCCATAACCGGCTACCATCGGGACGAGGAGAACCACTGGGTTGCCCAGTTGGCGTGCGGTCATAACCAGCACGTGCGCCATGACCCGCCCTGGATTAACCGGCCCTGGGTGATCACGCCCGAGGGCCGGCAATCCAGGCTGGGCCATGAACTGGACTGCAACAAGTGCGATCAGGGCGCGCCGCCGGATCGTCAGCCATAAGCTATAATCCGGTCAAACCCTGATCGTTCTGATGGCAAAGGAGTCTGCCATGGTCGAGCGTCTCGTCATCTGTGCCGATGGCACATGGAATCGTCCCGAAGAAGACCTGCAGAAAGACGTTCCCACCAATGTTCTTCGAATGGCCCGGGCCATCAGTCCGCTGACCGCCAGAGGCTGGCCCCAGCACGTGTTTTACGACTGGGGCATCGGCTCCTACTACAATGCCGTGATTGGTGGCGCGACGGGCCAGGGCATTCACAAGAACATCATGGATGCCTACCGCTACATCGTTCAGAACTATGAGCCCGAAACCGAACTGTATTTCTTTGGCTTCAGTCGCGGCGCCTACACGGTGCGCTCGTTGTGCGGCCTGATCAATAACTGTGGCATCCTCAGGCGGCCCGATGCGCGGCTGATCCAGAAAGCCTTCGACCATTACAAAAAAGCGGGCAAGGAGTTCGCGCCGTCCGGAACGGAGTCGTTGAAATTCCGCGCTGAGCACAGCCATCCGTCCCGGGAAATTCGTTTTGTCGGGGTGTGGGACACCGTCGGAGCCCTTGGCGTGCCGTTTTCATTGCTGGGATTGTTTGATCGCAAAGACGAGTTTTACGACACCAAACTCGGCAGTAATGTCCGGGTGGCTCGACACGCACTGGCCATTGATGAACGCCGGGAGGATTTCGAACCCACCCTGTGGCACCCGAGGCCGGGGCTCGATCTGAAACAGGTATGGTTCGCAGGGTCTCATAGCGACATCGGTGGCGGGTATCCGGCGGATGAGGCAGGACTGTTCGCCTCGGACATTGCGCTGGACTGGATGGTGCAGGAAGCGAGAACGGCGGGCCTTGAGATCGAGCCACATCTGCCGGCTGCGGCCAGGCCCGATCCTCGGGCGAAACTGCACAATTCCCGGCGGCACATTTTCCGATTCTCAACACCCCTGATCAGGCCCCTGAAAGTGGCCGATGTTGAAACCTCGATTCACCCATCGGTGACGGATCGTTGGCGCCTTGACCCGGACTATCGCCCACCAAATCTGGAGCAGATCGGGTTTCAGGGCTGATGTCTGTGGTCGTTGGCGCCCAGGGCGCAGGTGTATTTGCGCTCGTAACGGCGGTCCGCCCAGTTCTCGTAAATCCGCGAGGCAATCGGGAAGACCATGGGCCAGAGCAAGGGTTTGAACAGGAAGCCCAGAGCTGTATGGGACCAGGCGCGCACAGTCGCTTCCAGACCGGTTACCCACTCCCCGCTCCAGGCCAGCAAGTGCAGACGGCGCAGCAGCTCCTCGTGGCCTGGCACCTGCGAATTATTGCCATGCTGCTCGTGGATGTCAGCGAAGATCAAATTGCCGTTCTGGAGCTTGCGCAGGGTCCGGATCTCGCGGGCACACAGCGGGCAGTGGCTGTCGTAGAAAAGGGTGTCATATCGGGGTGCCATCAAGTCCTCCAAGGGCCAGTATCTGGTTCCGAACGTCTGCTTTCTGCTGTTCCAGGCTGACTTCGAGGGTTCGCAAGGCCGCCGGGAGAATGTCGGGGGCATTGCTCCGGAACTGCTCCAGCAACTGAATCTGAACGTGCAGGTCCTGAAAGCGGCCATAGTGTTTCTGGCGTTCTTTCAAAACCTTCAGGGGCTTCTTCCAGCCTGCCCTGTCGAGCTCCATCAGATAGCGTGTTCGCTTCAACAGCTTACGCAGTCGGTGGAAATCCTCGTCCGGCGAGGAGCAAGTCAGCACCGCAGAACGCCTGTTGATCTCATCAATACGTCGCCCGGCGGTTTTTCGGATGTCTTTATGGCTCAATGACGTGGCAAGTTTTTCCAGTTTTCCGGATTCGATCCGGTTCTGCCAGTCGGTCAGACTCTTGCGGTAGCGCTTGCCCGTCAGTTTTTTCACCAGCCGCTGTTGCTCGTTGTCCGCCTCTTTCTCGAAATAGGTGTGCAGGGCGGTACGCAGCTCGTCATTGGCAGCGCTCAGCGTCGGCAGCTGTTGCAGGAACACGTGCAGGTCCCGGAGTCGGCTGGTGGCGTTGGCATACCGTTTGAGCTCCTTGACGGGCTTCGCCAGAAGGTTGTTGCCGGTAACCTCCTGGACCGACTCGGCAATGGCGCGGCTGCGACGGATGGCAATGCGGTACTGGTGCAGGAACTCGTCATCCAGCCCGATGATCACCCCCGGTGCCAGTTGATGCATGAGCTCCAGCTGGTGTTGAAGTGCGACTGGAATGTCCCGGCCTGGCCGGGTGCCGTCGGTCGCTGCCCGCTTTTTCAGTTTGCGGGCAAAATGGCTGTAGCTGAACTGGCTCGGCGTCAGGAGTGTCTCCAGTTTGCCCTTGCCCTTCGCTAATTGACGCCAATGGCGGACGGGTGCGCGAATGTGTACGAAACTGGCAGTGGGAAGCTCTGTCGGCGGGTGTTTGACCAGCCACTGGGCAAGCTCCAGGAGTGCCGGGTTGTGTCCGATCACTGCGACCGGGCCATCATCTTCCCGATCCATCAACCATCTGGCCAGGCGTCGGAAGTCGAAGGTGTAGAGCTCAGGGCAGACATGCACCCGTTCCGGGGAAACGGTGGCGGGCAGTATGCCCTCCAGCGTCGCCTGCGCCCGGGTTGCCGGACTGGCGTACATCTGGCCCTCGAAACCGCCATGCCGAGCAAGGGCCCGCCCCAGTGGTGCCAGCTGGCTCTGCCCCCGGGCACTCAGGGGGCGTGCCCGGTCAGGCAGGCTGTCGTCGGCCCAACTGGATTTGGCGTGTCGGATCAGGTAGAGGTCCTTCATGCTGCAACCGTGGTGTTAAGACATTGGTCGAGAACGCGCTCAAGATCGGGGCAGAACCGCCGATATGTCAATTATCTGAAAATGCGTGAACAGTACCAGTCTAGTGCCAGCGCGGGCGACCTTCATTGTCTCGTGCGCAACATAGCCTTAACAAACTGGAACAGTGCTCAACGCATCTCTGTGGATAATTCACAACTCTGACCAGTCCCCAAGGATCGTTGTAATGAACCTCCTGAACAACTTGCGCATACGCACCCGTTTGTTGCTGGCCGTATTGGTGCTGGTCCTCATCACCGCGGCCACCATCGCCTGGATCACGGTCAGCCAGATTCAGGCCAGTGGTGAGGCTGAGCTCAAGCGTCTTGAGGCCAGTCTGCTGGAGTCCCGGAAAGCCGGACTCAAGAATCTGATCGATGCGGCCCGGGCGGTCGTTCTGGAGGCAAAGAACGACCCTGAGCTCTCCGAAGAGGAGGCGAAGGCCGAAGCGGCATCGCGTCTCCGGACCATCCGGTTCGACAAGTCCAATTACGTCTTCGCCTACACCCGGGACGTCTACAACCTGGCCTATGCCCCCGATCCCTCCAAGGAAGGACCGTCAAGCAACCCAACCCTCAGGAAGCTGGTGGGTGCCCTGTTCGATGCCGCCGAGACCGATGGCTACTACGAATACGAGTGGATGAACCCGGCATCGGGCAATGAAGAGCCGAAGGTCTCCTACTCGACGATTATTCCGGGTTGGGACTGGATGATTGGTGCCGGTGTGTACGTGACCAACATCGATCGTGAAGTCGCCGCTGCGCAGGCTGAAATTCAGGACAACATTGCCTCAACCCTCGGATTCATTCTGATGGTGACGGTGATCGTTGTGGTTGTTTCACTGTTGGTTGGCCTTTTGGTTGGTCGCACCGTGACCAGGCCGCTCAAAGGCGTGAGCGACATGATGCAGGAAATCGCGGACGGTGAGGGCGATCTTCGCCACCGTCTGCCGGAGGACGGCACCGACGAGCTGGCCGAGTTGGGGCGGCGCTTCAATGCCTTTGTGATCAAGATCCAGGACACCATCCGGGAAGTGGGCGCCACCACGGATCAGGTCGCCTCGGCCGCCGAGGAACTGAGTCGGGTAGCCAATGAAACCCGAGCGTCGGTTCAGGAACAGGGTTCAGAGACCGACCAGATCGCCTCGGCCATCAATGAAATGGCGGCAACCATCCAGCAGATTTCCGGCAATGCCAACGAGGTCGAGAGTGCGGCCTCAGATGCCGATCGCATGGCTCGGGATGGCGGGGAAACCATTACCAATGCCCAGGCCGCGGTCAACAAACTGTCCGAGGAAATCCAGGACAGCGCCCGGACCATCGACGCCCTGGCCGAGAAGTCTGACGACATCCAGCAGGTTCTCGATGTGATTCACGCCGTGACCGAACAGACCAACCTGCTGGCGCTGAACGCGGCTATTGAGGCGGCCCGGGCCGGTGAGCATGGTCGTGGCTTCTCGGTGGTTGCCGATGAGGTCCGTCAGCTGGCGAAGCGCAGTGCCGAGTCCGCAGACCAGATTCGTGAAATGATTGACGGGTTTGTCTCCGAGTCCCGTTCCGCGGTTGAGCGCATGAACCGGTCCCGTGATCGGTCATCGGAGACGGTTGAGCGCATCAATCACGCCACGGGGGCGTTGGGCACTATCGAGAAATCGGTTGGCCAGATCCACGACCAGGTGACCCAGATTGCCACTGCTGCCGAGCAGCAGAGTCAGGTGGCAGAAGAAATCAACCAGAATGTCGTGCGCATCGTTGATGCCGCCCAGCGCAGCGACACCGGCGTCACCCAGACCAACGAAGCAAGCCAGGAACTGGCGCGGCTGGGTGAAACCTTGCGAGGCCTGGTCAGTCAGTTCAAGGTCTGATTCCGGTGGTCTGGCTTTGTCGAAGCAGCTCCCGGAGCCGGCGGGAGCGCCGTGCCCGGGCGAAGATGGTGGTCAGCAGGTAATCCGGGTCGAAGGGCTTGTTGATGTAATCGTCACCGCCAAGAGCTGCACTCATGACTTTCTGGTCCGAGTGGGTGTCGGAGGTCAGAAAAAGAATGGGGATCGGGTCAAAGAACCTGTCCTGACGGAGGATTGCTGCCAGCTCGATGCCGGAAACTTCCGGCATCAGCACATCGAGAATCACGACGTCCGGTTCAAATGCTTTTGCAGCCTCCAGCGCTTTCTTCGGATCGACAACGGTACGGACCTCGAGTCCGGCCCGCTCCAACACCAGTTGATTCACCGCCAGCACGGCCTCATCGTCATCGACCATCAACACCCTGAAGGCCGGAGCACGCTCGATGTCGGCGTATTCCCGGGCCACGTCGACCAGTTCGTTCTGGCGAACCGGTTGGGTCAGGTAGCGGGACGCCCCGGCCCTCAGGGCATCCAGCCGGGTGTCCATGTCATCCCGGGCCGACAGAAACACCACGGGGGGCAGGTTTCCGAGTTTCTGCTTGAGGAACCGGATAATTCGTGGGCCCGCACAGGCGTCGTCGCCGAAGCTGATGTTCATGATGATCAGGTCGGGCGGTGGCAGAATCTCGAAGGTGTCGCCATAAACGGTTGCGGACATGAATACCCGGGCATCAAAGCCCGCTTCTTCCAGCCAATGCAGAATCTCACCAGCAACCAAGTCGTCCTCTTCGACAATGTGGATGGAACGTGAGCCCGACAATGCAACGGAGCCCAGTTCCGGCTCGCTTGTGATCTCCACGTCGCGCATGGCTCTGACCAGGGCCAGGATCGCTTCCTGTTTTGACACCGGATCCTCGGCTGAAGCGTCAAACCAGGCATCCACCATGCCCAGCATCTGTTTGGCGGCACGGGAGGTAGGCAGAAGCCCCAAAGAACCCGCCGCGCCGGCTATTTTGTGGGCTTCCTGATAGATTGTGTTCAGGGAGGAGCGCAATTTGCCACCATCTTCCCGGTAATCGCCGTCGACCGGAATGGCCATGACCAGATACTCCATCCGGTCCAGTCGTCCCGGCAGTTTCTCCAGGTAGCTATCCCGAAGCTGCTCCAGCCTTGACCGGTGGCTGTCAAACTCGTCGGTGTTTTCCATCGCCGATTTCCTGCATCCCTCAGTGACGTTCGGGCTTAGCGTTACCAAAGCCCGTGGAACCTATAATCACTTTGGCCCCTCCGGTGGATGAGAACAAGTCTTGGCGCTAATGATGTTCCCGGGCTAATATTGGATGGCTTCAAAAAAATGCATTACATAATAATAGGATAAAGGGTGCCAACAATGATGACTCACCTGTTCAGAATGGCCGCGTTCGCGCTGCTGTTCTCAGTCAGTTCACTCAGCCTCGCTGAGGATACGTTTACACTGCGCCTGGCGCAGACCTGGGGGCCTAACTCTCCGATTCTGGGGGAAACCGTTGAACATATGGCGGAGATGGCCGACACCATGTCCGGCGGCCGTCTGCAGATCCAGATTGATGCTTCCAACAAGCACAAGGCACCGTTCGGTATCTTTGATCTGGTTCGGAATGGCCAGTACGACATGGGCCATACCGCGTCCTACTACTATAAGGGCACCATCCCGAATGCCATGTTCTTTACCACGGTGCCCTTCGGGATGATTGCGCCGGAACAATACGCCTGGTTTTACTATGGTGACGGCATGGAGCTGATGCAGAAGGTGTATGAGCCGTATGGCCTGCTGTCCTTCCCGGGGGGTAACACCGGCAACCAGATGGGTGGCTGGTTCCGGGAGGAGATTAATTCCCTCGATGACCTCAAGGGCATCAAGATGCGGACCCCGGGTTTTGCCGGTGAGGTGATGTCCGAGCTGGGCGTGGCCGTGACCAACATTCCGCCGGGCGAGCTCTACAGCGCTCTGGAACGGGGCACCATTGATGCGGTTGAATGGGTAGGTCCGGCGCTCGATTTCAATATGGGCTTCCACCAGATTGCCAAGTACTACTATTCCGGCTGGCAGGAGCCGGGCGCCGAAGTCCAGTTCCTGGTCAATCAGAAAACCTGGAACAGTCTGCCCGGAGATCTGCAGGAAATTCTGCGCGTTGCCATGCGCACAGCCGCCTATGACATGTACATCCAGAGCACACACGAAAGTGGCGTGGCCTGGGACCGGATGAAGGAAGATTATCCGGATGTCACCCACAAGACCTTCCCGCCGGAAGTGATCGAGGCCCTGCGCGATGCGACCGATAAACTGTTGAAGGAAGCCGCGGAAAAGGACGAACTGGCGAAGGAGATCATCAGCTCCCAGCGCGAGTACCTGCGTCAGGTTCGCCAGTGGACCAATATTTCGGACAAGGCCTACCTGGACAGCGTTGCCGGCGAGTAAGACTGCCCAATGCGCCGGCTGATAAGGCCGGCCCGAGGGCGTCGGGGTTTCAACTGATCCCGGCGCCCTTTTTGGTTGGGTGGGGCGAGCCGGGGACGCAAGGTGCCGATTTTCGGTTGATCAAATTTTGTCATCTGCAGTGGCCCATCGGCCCGGTTTGTGGTCTATTGACCTATAATTGGCTCCAGCCTTTATACATTGCAGGCCTGCTCATCTGATGCATGTGCTCCGCCCAATCCTGATCGTCGCACTGTTGCTGGCGTTTTTCCTGCCGGGCGCGACCCATGCTGCGTCCCAGCCGGTCACCGATGGCTGGGAATACCGCTGGGGCGATTCCACTTTCAATGATGACGGCGTACCCCACTGGACGCTTGAGACGGACACCGGGCAGTGGCAAGGCATTGGATTCCCTTCCAATCCGCCGGCCCGCAACGGCCGGGAGAACGTCTGGTACCGGGTAACCCTGCCTGCTGGCGAATGGCAGGAGCCAGTCCTATATATTTTCAGTGTCGACATCATTGTTCAGGCCTTCCTCGGCGGTGAGCTGATCTATCAGTACGGTACCTTCGATTCCCGGGGGCAGGGATCCTTTGAGGGCTGGCCGTGGCATGCGATTCCCCTTCCCGACGGGTATCAGAACGAGCCGATCTATTTCAGGGTGTTCTCGGATTACACCGACATCGGGTTGTGGGGCGAAGTGTCGATCATGGATCGTGCCGACCTGGTGTTGTTCATCCTGGAAAATTCCCTGAAATCTCTGATCGTTGCCGGGTTTTCCGCGCTGATTGCCCTGCTTGCGTTAGTCTTCTCTGTGCTGCAAACCGAACGAAAGACCTTTGTCAGCATCGCGGTGTTTGCGTTGTCCGCCGCGGTGATGCTGGTGGCGGAGAGTCAGGCAAGCCTGCTGATTACCTACCGGCCGTTACTGTGGGATTATCTGGCGGCCGGTTCCTATTACATGCTGCCGGTAGCGCTGGCGTTGATGCTGGAGCAATGGCTGGCCGACCATCGTCCCTGGTTGATAAACCTGATCTGGAAACTCCATCTGGGCTATGTGGTGGGGGCGATCGGTCTAGCCCTCGCCGGCGTCGTTGACCTGTCGTCAACCTTCCCGGTGTTTGACGCCCTGTTCCTAGTGTCCATCGCCGCCATTGGCGCTACGGTGGTGCGCCGGTTCCGCCATATGTTGCGGGAACAGCAGGTGCTTGTACTGACCTATGGGGTCTTCTGCGGCCTCCTGATAGCCGACATGGCTGTGGCGCACGGTGTCCTGCCCTGGCAGCGGGTACCCGTGAGCTGGGGCCTCCTGGCCTTTTCACTGGCGGTGGTTGTGATCTCTCTCTGGCATTACGCCAGGACCCATAATGCCCTGAAGCGGTTGGCGATCTCTTTGGAGCAGAAGGTGGCGGAACGCACTGCAAGGGCGGAATCCCTGGCCCGCCGTGAACAGGCACGAGTGCGCATGCTCACGTTCGAGAATGAGAAGAACCGGATTCTGGGTGACATGATTGCCGAACTGCAGGATTGCATCACCCTCGGGCAGGCCTTTTCCTTGCTGGGCAGGGTTGCACCGGACCTCTGCAGCCCTCTGGCAGGTGTACTTTACCGCCGTTCCACGGCCCGCCTCTACGATCCGGTTGCAAGCTGGGGGGACAGCAGCGAGCAGAGTTCCATGCCGCGGAGCCTTGATGCCAGCAAAGGTCTGCCTCGGCCCTCGAACATGCCGGTACGGTCCGGGCAGGCGATCCCGGCGTCGTCAAACGGTTCGTCTGCCGGGCCACTGTGCTTCTGGATAAATGTAGAGTCTGCCAGCGAAGGGGTGGTGACAGAGGGTGTCCTGCTGCTGCAGTACCATGGCCGGTGCGGGACCGAGGAGGCTGACTATGGCCTGGAGCGATTATTTTCCGGACTGGACCAGGCCATCCAGCGGATTGGCATCACCCTCTCCAGCATTGCCCTGCGGGAGGAACTGCAGAAGTTCTCCTACGAGGATGCGCTCACCGGACTGAAGAACCGGCGCTACTTCGATCAGCTGTTTGAGCATGAATGTGCAGTCGCCCAGCGCGGTCATCTCCCGCTGTCCCTGCTGGTGATCGATATCGATCATTTCAAGCACTTCAACGATACCCATGGGCATGAGGCCGGCGACCGGGCCCTGCAGTCAGTCGCCCTGACACTCCAGCGCCAGTTCCGGGAGAGCGATATTGTCTGCCGTTATGGCGGGGAGGAATTCGTGGTCATCATGCCGGGGGCATTGACGGAGGATGCAACCGAGCGCGCCCAATCCCTGTGCGATTCGGTTGGTGACGCCTCTGTCGTATTTCAGGGCAAAGACCTGGGGCCTATCACGGTCTCGGTGGGCGTGGCCTGCTGGCCAGAGACCGGAGAAGCGCCCGAACAGCTCCTGAGTCTTGCTGATCAGGCCCTTTACCGGGCCAAGGAAGAGGGACGTAACCGGGTCAGTATCTCGAAAAGCAAGGCGGCCTGAAGTCAGACCACCAACACCGGACACTTGGCGCGGGAGGCCACGCGGTGGGAGACACTGCCAAGAAGCATGCCGTCCTTGTCGCTGTGGGTGCCGCTGGTGCCCACGACAATAAGGTCTACCTCTTTATCCTGTGCGAACTTGACGATTACGCTGGATGGCCGCCCGCCTTTCACGAAAGCACGAATCTTGCTCGCTCCGTGTGACTTTGCCTCTTCCTTGGCATGATCGACCACTTCCTTGGCCCACTCCGAAAGGACCTTGTCCGGAATATCCATTCCCGGAGGCCGGCCAATCGACAGTGACGCCTCAAACAGGCTGTGATGTTTGTACACGCAGATCAGGTAGATCTCGGCATCTGTCAGCTTCTGGAGTTCAATCGCCTTGTCCAGCGCCTTGAGGGATGTCTTGGAACCGTCAATGGCTACCAGGATCCGTTTGAACATAGCTTTCTCCTTGAAACGGCAATGCGGTTGCGCGTCAATCCCTGAAGGCGACGTCGCGCAGGAACAGGGCAATGTCCGGGAATGCGATGATCAGCCCGGCCGCAGCAACCAGAATAAAGATAAACGGCGGCGTGCCCCGGATCACTTCCAGGTAGGGCCGTTTGAAGATTGCAATCGCCGTGAATATGTCGCAGCCAAAGGGTGGCGTCGCGGATCCAATGGCGACCTGTAGGGTGATGAGTACCCCCACCAGAACCGGGTCCAGTCCGGTGGACTCAATGGCCGGTGCAAAGATGGGCGTCAGCACCAGGATCACCACGATGGGGTCCACGAACATGCAAGCAACGAAAAATGCGATGCAGATGGCAATGAGGACGCCCACAGGACCGGCCTCATTCACGCCAACAGCGGCCAGAATAGCCTGTGGAATCTGGGCAAACGAGATTATCCAGGAGAAGCCGTTCCCGACGGCGACCAGGATAAAGACCACGGCAGTAATCAGGCCGGTAGACTTGGCGATCCGGTAGACATCGGCCAGCTTAAGCGACCGGAATACTAAGAATTCCAGAAGGAACGCGTAAAGAACACAGACCGCGGCGGCCTCGGTCGGGCTGAAAATGCCGCCGTAGATGCCGCCCACGATAATGACTGGGAAGAACAGGGGCCAAAGGGCCTCGCGTACCGACACGGCACGTTGGCCCCACGTTGACTTCGCCTCAGTGGGCACATTGTTCTTGTAGGCGTAGATCAGGCAGTACATTGAGAACATGAACAGGATCAGGACACCTGGTCCGATGCCGGCGATGAAAAGCTCCGCAATTGAGGTTCCGGAGACCACACCATAGATGATCATGCCAATGCTGGGCGGGATCAAAAACGCAATGTCGCTGGCGTTGATGATCAGTGCCAACGTGAAGGAATCGGAATAACCAGCTTTCAGCATCTTTGGTCGCAGAGGCGAGCCCACGGCGACCACCGTGGCCTGGGTTGAGCCGGATACTGCGCCAAACAGCGTGCAGGAGGTGGCGGTACTGATGGCCAGGCCGCCTTTCACGTGACCGATAAAGGCCATGACCATGTTTATCAGGCGCTCTGCAGACTGCCCTCGGGTCATGATATCGGCAGCAAGGATAAACATCGGTACCGCAATCAGCGACGCGGGTCGGATGCCTCCCATCATCTGTTGCACAAAGGTGCCCATCTGGCCGAAGCCGTCAAACATCATTACGAAGCCAACCACCGAACCGGCGATCAGCGGGACCATCATCGGGAAGCCGAGCAGCAGCAACCCGATCATGACCAACATCATTATAGTTGCCATGGTGTTTTTCCTTATCTCGCGTCAGCTGCTGGGTTCATACTTCCGATTCGGTATCCGAATAGCCGTCAATCACACCCGTGGAGAGGTAGACATCCTTGCTGGTGAGGTTCTTGATCGCTGTCAGCAGGTACTGGATGCCGGTGATGGCGAAGCCAATAGGTGCCCAGATGTAGATCCACCAAATCTCAAAACCAAGGGCTGGCAGGATTCGGCCGCGACCGTGAAGCGTCTCGATGTAACCGAACGAGTAATAGCAGAGGAAAAACATCGCCACGGAGGTAACCAGGGCGATAAAGATCATCAGCACCTTGCGGCCTTTTGCGGGTATGGCATCGTAAATCGCAGACATTCGAATGTGGCGACCGTGGCGGGCTGCATAGCCGATGCCCGCAAAGGTAATCAGGATGATCAAAATCCGGTTGATCTCGCCGGAAAAGAAAAGGCCCTCACCAAAGACAAAGCGCGCGATGACGTTCACACAAGTGTTTACGGCCATCAAAATGACACCGACGGCAAGCATCACCGCCTCAACTTTACTGATCCATACATCGATGGTTCCCAGAAACCCGGGCAGGCCAGACTCGTAGGTGCCAGTGTCGTCTTCTAGATCCGGGGAGTTCTCGGACATGGGTTCCGCTCCAGAACTTTCTGCTCCCGGCCGGTAGGAGGTCCCCGGCGGGGCGGGGTTAAGGGGTAGGCCCGCCGGCAGGCGCCGGCGGGCACTGATCAATCAGATCAGTCGTTCTGAACTTCTTTCAGGTCTTCCTTGAACTGGTTAAGCAGTTCCTTGCCGCTCTCGCCAGTCATTTCGATGAACTTATCCTCAACCTGGGGAGCGCGCTCCTTGAAGGCCTGGATCTGTTCGTCGTTCAGACGGGTAACGGTAACCTCGTCGGATGCTTTCTTGATCTTGCTAAGGGCTTCCTCAGCCAGGCCATCGATGTGGACAATGATTTCCTCGAAGGCAAAATCGGCGGCGTCCTGAACCAGCTTCTGGTCTTCATCGGACAGGCCTTCGTAGAAATCCTGGTTTGCCATCATCGCGGTGGTGAACCAGCCATGGCTGGTGAAGACCAGGTTTGGAGACACTTCGTACAGACCACCGGACTCGATCCAGAAAATCGGGTTTTCCTGACCCTGGATCATGTTGGTCTGGAGTGCACCATACACTTCACCCCAGGGCAGCGGCGTCGGTGTGGCACCAAAGGCTGCATAGGTTTCGGACAGCAGCGGGTTGGTCATGACGCGGATCTTCTTGTTGTTGAAGTCCTCCGGTTTGGTGACCGGTTCGTCAACAGTGACCACCATTTCGCCTTCCGGGTACATCTTCAGAAGCTTAAGTCCCTTGTCGGCATACAGCTTCGGGAAATCTTCGTTGATGGCTTCACTCTCGCGGAAGAACTTGATGACCGTATCCATGTCGGTCGGCATCAGGTAGGGAATGAAGAAAATCTGCGCTTCCGGAATCAGGGCGCCGGTGAAACCAGGAGACTGGTTCACAAAGTTGAGGATGCCGGCCTGGGTCTGCTCCATGATATCGTCGGATTCACCCAGCTCACCGAAACGGTAAATTTGCAGGCTGTGATCGGAGTTTTCCTCGACGTATTCCTTGAACTTGTATGCAAACACATCCTGTACGTCGCCTTCATATTCTTCGTGTGCGTAGCGCCAGTTGGCGGCATTCACCGAATTGGCGGCCGTCATCGCCGCAAAAGCGAACGCTGAAATTCCGGCCAGTTTCTTGAATTTACTCATGCTACTCATCGGGTTTTCTCCGTCCGTTTTTTTACTGACAATTATTGTTACATTATTAAAGACTGGCAAAACAACGGGGTTTTCGCAAGGAAATGGCCAAAACAAAAATTTCAGACCCGGTGCCGAACCTGTATCGCAAGTTCATGAAATCACGGTTCATTCAGATTCGAACGACACATCTCCAGGAACCAGCGGAACTCACTGACCACCCGGTCGACGCTGTTCTCAAGCCGGTGGCCATCCGGTAAGACCAGCGTGGGAAGCCCCTGTTTACGGGCCAGCTCAAGAACCGGCATTACCGGTACCACATCGTCCGCCCAACCGTGGATCACCTGGCTGAACCGGGCCCGAACCCGGGGGCTGGACTGGGGGTACCCTGCCATCGCCAAGGCGGGGGCCAGCAGGAAACAGCCGAGAACCGGCTGTGATTCACTGGTCTGTGCGCACACCCAGCCTCCCATACTCGACCCGGCGAGCACGGTACACGCCGGATCTGCCCCTGCTTCGTCCATTGCCGCTGCCATCTGTGTCAGACGCGTTGCCGGATCTTTTGTGCTGCGGTGATCGATGGCAATGGCAGTGACATTCGGAAAGGTCTCGGCCGCGTCTTTCATCGCCTGGATCTTGGTGCTTCCGGGCCCACTCTCAAGGCCGTGGGAAAGGAAAACAAACAGCTGGGGTGTGGGCATAACTGGAACTCTGTGAGGTTTTAGACTCATGGGAAAGCTATAGAAAGGATGGTGGGTTAGTGACGCCCTGTCCACTCGTGATGGGGGCGTCACTGAAACCATTTGGCGGTTAATAACGTAGACACTCCCAGTGAAACAGGAGCAATCAACCATGGTCAGACTGGTCTTAGTCGCCCTTATCGCCTTATCAACCGGCTGGGCTTACGCCGCAGAGCCGGCGGCCTGCCCGGCTTTCCTCGACCACGAACTGCGTAAGCTGCACTCCCGGGACAATGTGAATCTGTGTGGTTCGGCAGCGGGCAAGCCTATGCTGGTTGTGAACACCGCCAGTCGCTGCGGTTACACCGGGCAGTTCGAGGGCCTGGAAGCGCTGCACCAGAAATACCGGGATCGGGGGCTGGTTGTGGTTGGCTTTGCCAGTGACGATTTCCGCCAGGAGGCGGACACCGAGGCCGAGGCTGCGAGGGTCTGTTTCAAGAATTTTGGAGTGACCTTCACCATGATTGCCCCGGGTCCGGTGACGGGGTCGGACGCCAACCCCGTGTTCCAGCACGTCAGTGATCAGAGCCAGCCACCACGTTGGAACTTTTTCAAGTATGTCCTGGATCGCGATGGCCAGGTGGTGGAGGCCTTCCCCAGCCGGGTGACACCGGACGATCCGGCCCTGATCCGGGCCGTTGAATCGGTGCTTTAGGAACGCTGCGTCTGGGCCAGAACATCCAGGGCGTGACGGCGTTTGGCCGGGTCGTATATGTCGATCGTGAACATCAGTTCGTCAACCTCGATCGTCCCGAGCAATTCATCCAGTTGCCGGTTCAGATCGTCGGCGTTGCCCAGCAGCTGCAGCGTGAGGAAATCCTGCACGCTCGCCTTCTCACCGGCATTCCAGAGCCCTTCCATGGATTCTACCGGTGGGCGCATCCACAGCGGCTGGCCGCGAAACAGCGCGAGAATCCTCTGGTAGCTGGTGGTCGCGAGCAGCTTTGCCTCATCCATCGAGTCGGCGGGAATAGCCGGGACGGCCAGCATGGCATAGGGGCTGGAGAGCTGCTCGGAGGGCTGGAAATTGTCCCGGTAGACCCGCAGCGCTTCCCGGTAGAGTCGCGGCGCAAAGTGCCCGGCGAAGGCGTAGGGAAGGCCGCGCATGGCGGCCAACTGCGCACTGTAGAGGCTTGAGCCAAGTAGCCAGACGGGCACCCTGGTGCCGGCACCGGGTATGGCCTTCACGGGTTGGTCCGGTTGCAGTGGCCCCAGCAGTTGTTGCAGGCGGGCCACGTCCTCGGGGAATTGTTCGGCGCCCAGCCCTTCCCGACGCAGGGCCCGGGCCGTGATCGGGTCGGTCCCGGGCGCACGCCCGAGCCCCAGGTCGATGCGTCCGGGGTAGAGGCTTTCCAGTGTTCCAAACTGTTCGGCGATCACCAGGGGCGGATGATTGGGCAGCATCACCCCGCCAGACCCCACCCGTATCCGGTTGGTTTTGCCGGCGATGTGTCCGATCAGCACCGAGGTTGCGGAGCTGCTGATCCCTTCCATGTTGTGATGCTCGGCCAGCCAGAAACGCCGGTAACCCAGTTGCTCGGCATGTTGGGCGTAGGCCACGCTGTTGGCCAGCGTGGTGCTGACGGAATCGCCTTCACGAACGGAGGCGAGTTCAAGCAGGGAATAGTCGGGTCGGTTAGGCATGGGGCTCCGGATCGGTGTGCATGTTGGTGAGTCAGAGATCCACGACAACCGGCAGGTTCAACGGCTTGTAACTGCCGGTGCAGGTGCTGGCGTTGACATACAGGCAGTCACCGATGAGTTGCTGTCCGTGGTCTTCGTGAATGTGACCAAAAACATGGAGCCGGAGGGACAGGGTTTCAACCTTTCGGGCAAGGTCATCGCAGCCGGGTCGGACCGTACCGGTGGGTAAAATGATCCGGTCGAGTATTCCGGCCGGAGGACCGTGGGTAATCAGCACGTCGGTATCCTCGGGAATCCGGTCCCAGCGCTCGGCAATCGCCGGGCCCCGCTCGAGGTTGAAAGCCCAGTTGAAAAATACCGGTGTCCAGGGGCTGCCCCAGAATTTCAGCCCCCCCAGCTCCAGTGGGCTGTCCTGCAGATAATGGGCGTGTTGGACCAGGGCCCGGGCTTCGGCAGGCTCGTCCTGAAAACACCAGTCGTGATTGCCGGCGATCAGGATCTTGTGGCGATGGGGCAGCTCCGAAAACCACTGATCCAGATCCTCGAGCTCTTCCAGGGTGCCGACCCCGAGACAGTCCCCGGCGTGAATCAACAGATCCCCGTCCGGCACCTCGATCTGTCGGTGCATGCTGTGGGTGTCGGAGATACAGACAATTCTCATGGTTTGGCGTGTCCTGGATGACAATGGCGGTTCGATCGGGCAATCCATCGTATTCTACGATAGCATCTGGCGCCCCAGCCCCGTCCACGCATTTATGGTGACCCCCATGCGCCTGATACTGAGTCGCAAAGGCTTCGATTCCTCCGCCGGTGGATGCCCCAGCCCGGTTCTGCCGGACAGTTCGCTGTGCGTGTTGCCGATTCCGGATGACCAGTCGCGAATCCGTTATGACGAGGTGCGTTTCGGCGAACGCCGTCTGGGCAAGCTGGTTCGGGATCTCAGCGGTGGGCGCGTGCGAGGTGGTGACGGTGCCCATCTGGATCCGGATCTGATCGCGGATGCCTACCCCCGTCAGGGCGGGTGGCGGCCGGTCTTGGGGCAGACGGGGTCGGCCCAGGGCCACCTGCGCAATCAGGGCGTGGCTCCGGGCGATCTGTTCCTGTTTTTCGCCGTCTTTCGCCAGGCCGAGCTCTGGCGAAGACGCTGGCGATTCGTCCCGGGGTCACGGCCGTTTCATGCCATCTGGGGCTGGTTGCACATTGCCGATATTCACTCCATTGATGCGCTCCCGGAGAACGCCTTGCCCTGGGCCCGGTACCATCCACATTTTCATGGCCAGCCCGATGCGGGCAATACTCTGTATGTGGCCAGTAATGAGTTCCGGTTGCCGGAACAGCGGCAGGTGCTACCCGGCAGCGGTGTCTTTACCCGGTTCGATGAGCGCCTGTTGCTGAGCGATCCGGACGCCCGTCTGCCGACCCAGTGGCGGTTGCCAGCCGGCTTCTATCCGGGCGCCGCCCGGGTGCCGTTGAGCTACCACGCCAGGGCCGACCGCTGGCAACTGGCGCCCCCATGGTGCTATCTGAAAGGCGCAGCCCGGGGCCAGGAATTCGTCCTCGATCTGGCAGCCTATCCGGAGCTGGAACCCTGGTTGGCGGCTCTGGTCAGAACTGCCCGTGGCGACCCGCCCCCGCCTTGAATTTGCGGGCGCCGGCAATGGCCTCCTCGAAAACGACGGGGTAGCCGGCCGCACCCTCGGTGGCCAGCGCGTCCCGGGTGCTGAGGTCCCACTGGCGAATGGCTGAGGCCCGATCAGCCAGCAGGCAGCGTTGCGGGAAGCCGGCGATGGTTCTGGCCAGGTCCAGCGCCGCATCCAGGGCGGTGCCCTCCGGAACCACCCGGTTGGCCAGTCCCATGGTGAGGGCTTCGTCGGCAGGGACCGGGCGGCCGGTCAGAATCATGTCCATGGCATGGCCATGGCCCACGGTCCGGGGCAGGCGCACGGTGCCGCCATCGATCAGGGGGACTCCCCAGCGCCGGCAGAAAACACCAAAGACCGCAGAACTGTCTGCCACGCGCATGTCGCACATCAGCGCCAGTTCCAGGCCGCCGGCAACGGCATAACCCGAGACCGCAGCAATCACGGGTTTGGACAGCTGCATCCGGGTGGGCCCCATGGGGCCGTGTCCAGTGCCATGGGGGTCAATCTCGTTGCGTCGGTCCGGGTCGTCGAGGGCGGTGAGGTCGGCGCCCGCGCAGAAGTTGCCGCCGGCACCCGTCAGTACCGCAACCTTGACGGCTTCATTCTCCTCACATTCCGTGAAAGCGCGACGCAGGGCGTTCGCGGTTGGCCGATCCACCGCATTGCGTTGACCCGGTCGATTCAGGGTGATGGTGAGGATACCTTCGGTCAGTGACGTAAGAACGGGTTGCTCGGTCATAGTGGGTGTCCTGTGCGTCTTTTGCGGGGAAACGCCGTATTCATTGTATGATGGGTGAACAAGTCTCACCCGATACCGTGAGCATAACCCATTTCACAAACAGGGTCGGAGGCCGGGGAAATGCAGCCCAGCGGGTTTTACGAGAACGACACCACACTTGCCCAGTACTCGGAGTTCCATTTTGGCGAGCGGTGGCACGGCGAGCCCAATTTCCCGAAAGAACTGGCCGACGTCGCCATCGATGCCATGGACGGTCGGACCTTCGGGCGCGCCCTGGACATTGGCTGTGCCTGTGGCCGGACCAGTTTCGAGCTGGCGCGACGGTTTGACCACGTTGATGGCATCGATTTTTCGGCCACGTTTATTCGAAAGTGCGAGGAAATGGCGGAACACAAACGGGTTCGCTACGCCCGCCCGGAAGAGGGCGAGCTGGTTAGCTATCACGAGCGAACACTGGCTGCGTTGGACCTGGAGCAGACGGCCGGCAAGGTTGCGTTCCATCAGGGCGATGCCTGTGACCTCGACCCCCGATTTGCCGGTTACGATCTGGTCCTGGCGGGAAACCTCATTGACCGTCTTTATCAACCGTCTAAATTTCTCACCACCATCCATGAGCGCATCAACGACGACGGTCTGCTGGTCATCGCCTCACCCTACACCTGGCTGGAGGAGTACACGCCACGGGCCGAGTGGGTTGGCGGTTTCATGAAGGATGGCGAGGAATATTCCACCCTGGACGGTTTGAGGGATATGCTGGGGCCGCATTTCCGCCAGATGGGGGAGCCTCGGAGCCTGCCGTTCGTGATTCGGGAGACCCGAAACAAGTTCCAGCACAGTTTCTCCGAGCTCACGGTCTGGCAGAAAACCCCAGCCTGAATCCAGCCGGTGCGGGCTATTTCATTTGAAAGCCCATGCGCTCCAGAAAGTTCTTCATATGGGGGCGCAGCTTGGTGGTGAACAGCGGTTTGAGCTGCTCGGACCAGGTGGTGTCCTTGTTGCCACCGGTGCGTTCCCGGTAATAGGTATTCATGGTGGCGTCGAAGGACTCGACCTGTTTCCGGTCCTGCTCGTCCTGGTAGTAGTCTTCCTTGAGTATGGTTTCCAGCGGGAGCCGGGGTTTTACCTCGGGGGACTGGTCGGGGTACCCCAGGCAGAGGCCGAACACCGGATAAACATGCTCAGGCAGTTTCAGGATGCTGCTGATCTCGGCCGGGTTATTACGAATGCCGCCGATGTAACACAGGCCCAGACCCTCCGATTCTGCCGCTATGGCGACATTCTGGGCCATCAGCGCGGTGTCTACGCTGGCAACCACCAGTTGCTCGGTGGTGCCGCGGACAACGTCCGCGCCGGCCCGTTCAGCCGCTTCCGTGGAGCGTTTCATGTCGGCGCAGAACACCAGGAAATCGGAGCAGTCGGCTATGTAGTCCTGGCCACCTGCCAACTCCGCAATTTTCGAGCGATTATCCGCATTGACCACGTGAATCACAGAGTAAGCCTGTACGTGGTTGGAGGTTGCTGCGCTCTGACCGGCCCGGATCAATTCGAGCAACAGTTCGCGGGGGATTTTCCCGTCGGTAAACTTCCGGATGGAGCGATGAGACTTCAGGAGGTCAATCGTGGCGTTCATGGTTTCTCGCGGTCGGTGACTTTGATGTAGCGTACGAACGATACCCGAATCAGAGCTTATCCGTCTTGCTGTGCGGGTAAAAGTGATCACAACAATAATACCAATTACTACAAAGCAGATACCTCCGGGCGCAGTCAAAGCTGATGAGCCTTGGCCTGTCGCCGTTGTTGTTACTTGCGGGTATCCACAGCCTGGTGGGGCTGCCGGATTTTGAGCAGGCGAGACAGCGCGGACAGTTGCTCACGGTGTTGATGATTGATCTTGATTACTTCAAGCAGATCAATGATCGTTGGGGACACGCGGTCGGTGATGATGCCCTGCGTTTTGTAGCGGCCCTCCTGGCCGAAGAGTTACGGAATGTCGAGACCGTCGGGCGCATTGGTGGCGAGGAGTTTGCCGCGGTGCTCAATACCGGCAACCGGTTGGTGGAGAAATGCGATGCGTCACCCTTACTCGTTTATGCTGGGGGGCCGGACATGGCAGTTCCGGAACCTGGTAGAGCTGATGGCCAAGGCCACCCCGGCCCGCTCGGGGGATCGCCTGGCGGGGGTCATTGCCGGGTCAGACGAAGAACGGGTCGTGGCCCAGATGAAGTTGGCGGAGCTGCCGCTGAAAACCTTCCTGTCAGAGGCGCTGATCCCCTACGAGTCCGATGAAGTCACACGCCTGATCCTGGATGATCACGATGCCGGCGCGTTCAGCGTCATTTCCCATCTCACCGTCGGCGATTTCAGGAACTGGCTGCTCGGCGACCTCGCCACACCCGAAGCATTGGCGGCCCTCAGACCCGGGCTGACGCCGGAAATGGTGGCGGCGGTGAGTAAGCTGATGCGCAATCAGGATCTGATCCTGGTGGCCAGGAAGTGCCGGGTCGAGACCGCGTTCCGCAGCACCATAGGCCTGGCCGGGCGGCTGTCCACGCGTCTGCAGCCCAACCACCCCACCGACGATATCACCGGTATTGCGGCCAGCATCCTTGATGGCCTGCTCTACGGCAGTGGCGACGCCGTGATCGGCATCAATCCCGCGACCGACAACGTGGCCCAGGCCACCCGTCTGATGCGGCTGGTGGACGAGATCATCAGCAAATACGAGATTCCTACCCAGTCCTGTGTCCTAACCCACGTGACCAACACCCTTGAAGCCATTGAGCAAGGCGCTCCGGTTGACCTGGTTTTCCAGTCGATCGGCGGCACTGAGGCGACCAACCAGAGCTTTGGCTTCAGTCTCGCGACCCTGAAGGAAGCCCGTGAGGCCGCGCTTTCACTGAATCGGGGTACGGTCGGTCGGAACGTCATGTACTTTGAAACCGGACAGGGCAGCGCCCTGTCCGCGGATGCGCATCACGGGCTGGACCAGCAAACCTGTGAGGCCCGGGCCTATGCCGTCGCCCGGAAGTTCGATCCGCTGCTGGTGAATACCGTGGTCGGATTCATCGGACCCGAATACCTGTTCGATGGCAAGGAGATTATCCGGGCCGGACTGGAGGATCACTTCTGCGGCAAACTCCTGGGGCTGCCCATGGGGTGTGACATCTGCTACACCAATCATGCCGAGGCCGACCAGAATGACATGGATAACCTGCTGACCCTGCTCGGAGTGGCGGGTTGCAGCTTCATCATGGGCATTCCGGGCTCCGATGACATCATGCTTAACTACCAGACCACCTCCTTCCACGATGCGCTCTACGCCCGCCGGGTGCTGGACTTGCGGCCGGCGCCCGAGTTCGAGGCCTGGCTCGACCGAATGAAGATTTTCACGGATACCTCTCGGCACGAGCCCAGTGCCCTGCTGCCGGACGTGTTCCGAAAAAGTTTGAAGGGGTTGCCCGGGGAGGCCAGAGATGACTGATTCCCGAAACGGGCTGGTGACCGAAAATGCCTGGCGGCGCCTGCGTCGCTACACCGATGCCCGAATCGGTCTGGGGCGAGCCGGGATCAGCCTGCCCACGTCCGAATTGTTGGCGTTCCAATTGGCTCACGCCCGGGCGCGGGATGCGGTGCATTTTCCACTGGATGTGGACCGGCTGGTTGAATCCCTCAACAGCCTGGGCGAGGTGAAGGCGCTTGGCGTGCCTGTCGTGCTGCACAGCCGGGCTGAGGACCGCTTCACCTACCTGCAGCGGCCCGATCTGGGCCGGCGTTTGTCCGAGCAGGGGCATGAGCGGCTGGTGGCCGCCGGGCAAGCAAAAGCCCCGGCAGCTGACCTCGCCATCGTTATCGTAGACGGGTTGTCTTCCTCTGCGGTTCAGAACAACGTGGTCCCGTTTCTGGACCGTTTTCTCAACGACCTGGGGCGTGCAAGTGAGGGCTGGCAACTGGCGCCACTGACAATCGTGCAGCAGGGTCGGGTTGCCATTGGAGATGAGGTCGGTAACCTGCTCAGGGCACGAATGGTGGTGGTGCTGATAGGCGAACGCCCGGGGCTTAGCTCCCCGGACAGCCTCGGTATCTACCTCACGTTCGGGCCGGAGCCTGGCCTTTCCGACGCATGCCGGAACTGTATTTCCAACGTCCGGCCCGCAGGGCTCAGTTTTGACGACGCCAGCCAACGCCTCCTCTACCTGATTCGCGAAGCCGATCGCCTCAGGCTTTCAGGGGTGGGGCTGAAGGATCGCACAGAGGAGGTGGTGATCGAACAGGACCGAGCCAGCAACACGTTTCTGACCCGCTGAATAACCGCACGGCGAGGCGAGGGAGTTATTTGCCGGAAAAGGCTGCTGGCCTCTTGGCGAGAAACGCCGATACGCCCTCGGCGAAGTCGGCTGATTCCGTGGCCTTCAGGAATGCCTGTCGCTCCGCCTCCAGGTGAGCCTCGAGAGGACTGCCGCTGGCATCATCCACCAGTCTGCGAAATGCGCCAAAAGCCTTTGTTGGCCCATTGGCGACCCGGTGAACGACGGCCGCCAGAGTTTTGTCAAACTCTCCTTGCGGTGACACTTCGGTCACCAGACCCCATTGTTTCGCTTCGATTGCTGTCAGGGTGCGGCCAAGCATCATCATTTCCGTGGCCCGTGCGGATCCGATCTTGTGGGGCAGAAACCACGTACCACCGCAGTCAGGTACAGTGCCTATCCCATTGTAGGCAATCAGGAACCGGGCGCTTTCCTCGGCCACGATCAGATCTGCCATCAGTGCAAGGCTAAGGCCGGCGCCAGCGGCGGCTCCCTTAACCCCGGCGATCACCGGAGCATCCATGGCTCGCAGCTTGAGAATGGCGGGAATCAGTGCATCAAGCATTCCGTTCACCGCCTCCCGGGCCTGAACGGGAGAGCCGGACATACTGGCGACATCGCCGCCCGCCATGAATGCGCGTCCTGCACCAGTCAGAACCACGCATCGAAGCCCGGGTTTGCCAGCCAGGTCTTTGACTGCATGGTGAAAGGCCTGAGCCATGGGCACGTCGATGGCGTTAAGAACTTCCGGTCGATTAAAGGTCAGGGTAGCCACACCGGTTTTCTCATTGAACGCAGGGGTCACAGGCAGGGTTGTCATTGTTGTTTGTCTCCCGTCTTTGCTTCTTTGATGAAGCATAGGACAGACCGCCTTGGTTTTTATGGCCGGGTTGGACTATTTTGTATGTGGCTCAGGACATTGGCCTGACGTTTACGACAACAACAATAATCACAATCTCCTTGTGTGCGAGGCAAAAACGGAGCGTTCATGGCTCTGCTTCCTTGTGCCCGGAGTGCGGGGAGGAATATTGAGTATCCTCGAAATAAGTAACCTGTCGCTGTCTTTTGGTGGCGTGAAGGCATTGCAGGACGTCAGCTTTCGGGTGCCGGAAAACACGATCACCACAGTCATCGGACCAAACGGCGCTGGTAAAACGTCGCTTTTTAACTGCATCTCCGGCTTCTACAAGCCCCAACAGGGCACCATTCGCTATCAGGGCGAGGTGTTGGCGGGGGTCAACCCACCAGCCCGTGCAGCCATGGGGCTGGCACGGACCTTCCAGAACATTGCCCTGTTCCGGGGTATGACGGTGCTCGATAACATCAAACTCGGTGCCCACGTGCATATGAAGAGCGGCTTGCTGAGTTCGCTCGCGTATTTCGGGGCGGCCCGCCGGGAAGAAATGGCCGTGCGTCGTGAGGTAGAGCGCCACATCATTGATTTTCTGGAAATTGATCATATTCGCCGGCAGCCGGTGGCAAGTCTTTCCTATGGTCTGCAGAAACGGGTAGAGCTGGCTCGCGCCCTGGCCATGCGCCCGAAAGTGCTGATGCTGGATGAGCCGGTAGCGGGGATGAATCGGGAAGAAAAGGAAGACATGGCCCGCTTTATTCTCGATATCCGGGAAGAATGGGACGTGACCGTGCTGATGGTGGAGCACGATATGGGCATGGTGATGGACATCTCCGACCACATCGCCGTGCTCAATTTCGGCCAGGTTATTACCGAGGGCTTGCCGGCTGACGTCCAGAACAACCCTGAGGTCATCAAGGCATACCTCGGCAACAGCGATATGGACAGCCTGCGCAAGAAACTGAATCCCCAGCGGGAGGTGGCCTAGTGGACTGGTTGTTCTTTGGTGAAATCAGTCTTGCCGGCCTGGCTATGGGCGGCCTCTATGCCCTGATTGCTCTGGGCTTTGTGATCATCTACAAGGCGACCCGCGTCATCAACTTTGCGATCGGCGAGATCATGATGTTCGCGGCTTATCTGTTCCTGGCCTTTGCCGGTGGTCTGGAAATGTCACCCTGGGTCGCGCTTCCTCTGGCGGTGCTGGGGGGCAGTATTCTCGGTGGCGTGATCGAGAAGGTGATGATTCGGCCCATGCTTGGGGAATCGCCAATATCAGTGGTCATGGTCACCATTGGTGTTGCCAGCATACTGGTGGGACTGGTGGAGCTGATCTGGGGCGCAGATCCTCAGTTGCTTCCCCGCTTTTTGCCTCGTGAACCGGTGTTTATCGGTGAGATGTATCTGGCGCCAAAAATTGCCTATGGGTTCCTCATTGGTGCCGCTCTGCTGATCCTTTACCTGTTGTATTTCCGCTTCTCCAGGGGGGGCGTTGCCTTGCGCGCGACTGCCTCGGACCAGGCGGCCGCTTACTCCATGGGCATCAATGTACGCCGGGTGTTTAATCTGGCCTGGGTTTTTGGCTCACTGGCCGCCTCTCTGGCGGGCGTTCTGGTGGCTGCGACCGGTGGCCTCAGCCCGCAATTCGGCGCAATCGGTCTCAGTGTGCTGGTCGTCGTTATCGTCGGTGGCCTCGACAGCATTCTGGGCGCATTGATTGCCGGGGTGTTTATCGGCTGGCTCGAAACCGTTGCCGGCGCCTATCTCGGTGGTGAATACCGGATGCCGGCCACTTTTGCCGTGCTCGCGGTGATTCTGGTGATTCGCCCCTATGGCCTTTTCGGCACCCACGAAATAGAGCGAGTGTAAGATGCGCATCGGTGACGCAAAACAAACCTATGAGGCCGATGAGGCCATCTGGACCAGCCCGACCCAGAAGTTCTGGTTCGCTCTTTTTCTGCTTGCGCTTCTGGTCTTTCCGCTCATGGCTAATGCCTACCTTCTGTATCTGGGCTGCCTGGTTGGCATCGCAGTCATCAGCACAACGGGCCTTAACATCCTGACCGGATTTACCGGCCTTATCTCCCTGGGGCAGGCCGGATTTATGGGTGTGGGTGGTTACACCGTTGCCTGGTTTTCCCTGAATACCGGTTTGCCCTTCCCGGTGACGCTATTGTTGGCAGGGCTGCTGGCTGCCGCCGTGGGCATTCTGGTGGGGTTGCCGTCATTACGGGTGAAAGGGTTGTATCTGGCCATTGCCACGTTGGCTGCCAGCGTGTTCCTGCATTTTATCTTTGCCGAGTGGGAGTCCGTTACCGGAGGCATGGGCGGACTGAGCCTGGAACCCGCCCATTTGTTCGGCGTCACGTTCCAGAGTGATTTCAGGATGTACTTTATCATCGTACCGCTGGCGGTACTGATGGTGTTTGCAGCGCGGAATGTCTTCCGGACCCGCATCGGGCGGGCATTTATCGCGATCCGGGATCGAGATATTTCGGCGGAGATCCTGGGGATCGACCTGTTGCGCTACAAGCTCATGTCTTTCGCACTCAGCTCGTTTTATGCGGGCGTTGCGGGCGGCCTTTTTGCCTATTTCTACCGGGTCGTAACGCCGGAGAGTTTCCCTCTGTCCATGTCCATTTTCTATCTCGCGGCGGTGATCGTCGGGGGTATGGGTAATCTGCTGGGCGGGATTCTCGGGGCCGCCTTCATGACCCTGATTCCGGAGATTCTGAAATTGCTGACGGCTGCCCTGACGCCCTTCTACCCCAACGCCCCGGTATTTATGTCGCCAATGCTGGAGATTATCTTCGGCGCACTGATTGTCGGCTTCCTGATTTTTGAGCCGCACGGGCTGGCGGAGATCTGGCATCGAATTCGACGCTTTTTCAGTTTGTGGCCCTTCAGAAACTAAACGAGTCCGTTTTTTCGTGTTTCAGACAGAACCGACGCAACAGCAACAACAAAAAGCAGCAAGGAGAAGAAACATGTTCAGAAATATCCTCAAAAGCGGCCGCCGACTGGCAGGTCTGGGTAGTCTTGTCGCAGCACTGACGGTGGCGGCGCCTGCCTTGGCCCAGGACAAAGAGCCTATCGTATTCGGCGGGTCGATCCCCCTTTCCGGCGTCTTTGCCTTCGCCGGTGTGCATCTGCATGCCGGGCTGACGGATTACACCAGTTGGATAAACAGCCAGGGTGGGATTAACGGTCATCCGGTGAAGTACGTGATGGAAGACACCGGTTATGAAGTGGACCGTTCCGTGGCCGCGTTCAAGAAGATCACCGGCAGTAACACGGTTCCGGTTTACTACGGCGATAGTACCGGGTTCATGAAGACAATTGCCTCGGAACTGAATAGCAGAGGCACCACACTTATGAGCGGTGCCTCCTTTGCGACCGCACTGACGGACAATGAACAGTACCCGTATCAGTTCATTCCCGGCCCGAACTATAGCCAGATGTTCGGCATCATCCTGGAATACATTGCCTCCCAGGGTGAGGGTGGAGAAAAACCAACGGTGGCGTTTGTCTACAGTGACACCGAGTTCGGCAAAGACCCCATTGAAAATGGCAAGGAAAAAGCTGCGGAACTGGGCGTTGATGTGGTGGAAGAAATTGTCACCAAACCGGGCAGCGTGGATGTGTCTGCAGAGGTGCTGAAGTTGCGGCGCGTGCGCCCGGATTACGTGGTGTTCCATGGCTACGTGCTGTCACCCATCAACGAGTTCATGGTGCAGATGCGCCAGATGGGGCTGGATACCCAGTTCATGGGCACCTTCTGGTCGTCTGACAAGCTGATCATCGACAAGATGGGTGCGGATGCCGACGGTTATATGGGCGTCATGCCCTACAACTACTACGACAGCCAGGAAAGCGGGCCTATGCTGGATGCGCTGCGTGCCCAGGCTGAAAAGAGCGACCCGGAAGCAGGTTATCGCCCCACGGGCTACATGCAGGGCTGGTTCAACGCCATGGTCTGGACCGAGGTGGTCAAGCGTACCCTCGATGCCGGTAAGGAATTGAATGCGGAGAACATGGCTGCATCGCTCGCTTCCATCAAGGACTGGGACACCGGCGGTATTATCGGTGTTCCCGTGACGGCGAAAAACATGTCGTTCCCGGTCGGTCGTATCTGGCGGGTCAACGCAGAGGAAGGCCGTTACGAGCCGGTATCAGACTGGATCCAACTCGACTGAGGCCGTTGTATGGAAGCCTTGCTGGAAATCGATAATATCGAGGTGGTTTACAACAAGGCGGTGCAGGTCCTCCGGGGCCTGTCACTGCGGGTACCCCGTGGCGCCATCGTGGCGCTGCTGGGTTCCAACGGTGCCGGCAAGTCCACAACACTGAAAAGTGTGTCCGGTCTTTTAAGCCTGGAGGACGGTGAAGTGACCGCGGGTGAAGTCCGGTTTAACGGTGCCAATGTAAAGGAAGTGGCACCGGAAAAGCTGGTGCGTAGCGGTTTGTTCCATGTGATGGAAGGGCGCCGGGTGTTTGAGGACCTGACCGTTGAGGAAAACCTGATTGCGGCCACATATGCCCTGAGTGGTCGCAAGCAGTCTCTCGCTGACTCCTACGAACTGGTTTATAACTACTTTCCGCGCCTCAAGGAACGCCGTAAGCAGCTGGCGGGTTATCTGTCCGGTGGCGAGCAGCAAATGCTCGCGCTGGGTCGTGCACTGATTGCCCAGCCGGAACTGATCATGCTGGATGAGCCTTCCCTGGGACTGGCGCCCCTGTTGGTGGAGGAAATATTTACGATCGTCTCTCGAATTAACCGCGAGCAGGGCACGGCGATCCTGCTGGTGGAGCAGAACGCGGCGGTATCGCTGGCGATCGCTTCTTATGGCTACATCATGGAAAACGGAAAGATTGTAATTGACGGGCCGGCAGAGAAACTTGCCGCCAATGAAGATGTGCAGGAATTCTACCTGGGGGTCGGTGGCAAGGAGGGGGCGGCCCGCAGTTACCGAGATATAAAGCACTACAAACGCCGTAAACGGTGGCTGTCATGATAACGCCCGAAGTTCGTGATCTGACCCTCACCCAGATGCTCAGGGCGCACGCAAAAGAGCGTCCGGCGATGCTGGCCCTTCGCCAAAAGGACTTTGGTATCTGGCAGGCGTATTCCTGGCAGGATTATTACGAGCGGGCACGGCATTTCGGGTTGGGTCTTCGGGCACTGGGGCTGTCTGAGGGTGGACATGTCGCAATCATCTCGGAGAACCGGGTGGAATGGGTGATCGCCCAGATGGGGATAGGGCTGGTGAACGGTATCTGTGTGGGGGTATATCCCACCAGCCCATGGAACGAAGTAGCCTATGTGCTTGAGCACGGTGACGCCGAGATGGTGGTGTGTGAGGATCAGGAGCAGACAGATAAAGTTCTGGAGGCCTGGCCCCGGCTGCCACAACTCAAACATAACATCGTCATTGATATGAAAGGGCTGAGCTCTTACCCGGCGCCGCCGTCATCGTTTCAGGACATCGAGGCCAGGGGGCGGGAATTCGAGAAAACCCATCCCGGGCTCATTGATGAGCTGCTGGATAACCAGCAGATGGAAGACACGGCGCTGATGATCTATACCTCCGGTTCCACCGGTCGCCCGAAGGGCGCCATGATCAGCTGGGGAAACCTGCACGCGGCTGCGCCCGGGCTGTTTGAACTGCTGCGCGTGGACGAAAACAGTTCCAGCTTGTCCTATCTGCCGCTGTGCCATGTGGCGGAACAGGCTCTGACCAATATCGCTCCGGTCTATGCGGGGAGTACGGTCAGTTTCGGGGAGAGCCTGCGCACTGTGCAGGAAGACCTGAGGGAGATAGCTCCGAGCTTTTTCCTGGGCGTGCCGCGAATCTGGGAAAAGCTCCATTCTGCTATTTACATCAAGATGCAGGAGACCGGTCGGTTCCGACAAGGCTTGTTCAAGCACGCCATGAAGGCCTGTGAGCCCTTGGCAACGAAGCCGGAAAACCAGTGGAGTCTGATTGACCGCCTGACCTATGGTGCATATTACTGGCTCGTATTCAGGGCACTGCAAAACTTTATCGGCCTGCGTCGATGCACCATAGCGCTCACCGGTGCAGCCCCGATTTCAACGGGCATTCTCCAATTCTTTCGGACCATTGGCATTCCGCTGGTGGAAGTCTATGGCCAAACCGAAAGCACGGGTGTTGCGACTGCGCAGCCTGTGGACGATATCCGTCTTGGAACGGTTGGGGTTGCGGTTGCCGGAGTGGAGGTGAAACTGGGCGAGCAGAATGAAATCATCATGCGTGGTGGCAGCATGTTCAAGGGCTACTACAAAAATGACGAGGCCACTGTATCGACCCTGAAAGACGGGTGGCTGCACACCGGAGACGTCGGCGAGTGGCAGGACGGACAGCTCAGAATCGTCGACCGCCTGAAGGACATCATGATCACCGCTGGCGGCAAGAACCTGTCACCCACCGAGATTGAAAATACCATTAAGGCGAGCCCCTACATCAAGGAATGTATCGTTATTGGCGAGGCTCGCAAGTACGTGTCGGCACTGATCCAGATCGATTTCGAAACCGTTGCCAAGTGGGCGGAGCAGGAGCGGATCGCCTACACCACGTTTCGGAGCCTTACCGAACATGAGCGGGTTCGGGCTCTGATTCAGGGCGAGGTGGACAAGGGTAACGACAAGCTGCCCCAGGTAGCGCAGATCAAACGCTTCCATTTGCTGACCAAGGAACTGGACCATGACGATGATGAGGTGACGGCAACCATGAAGGTGCGTCGCAGCAACATCTATGAGAAGTACACGAAGGTGATTGAGTCCTTGTACGCCTGAGAGGCCGGGAGCTCTAGAAACGGATCCCTTCAATGTCCTCGCGCTGCCGATAATGGGTCAGCAGAACGTTAACCACTGCCAGTACCAGGAACAGCAGAATACCCTTTGGGACCAGCGCGTGAATGTTCGGGTCGGGTGCAGTACTGGCGGTGACCAGAATCAGGCCAAGGGCATTGCGCGCCAGACGGATGGTCAGCATCGCGCCGAGATAGCCGGACCGGAGTAGGGACTCGGCGTTTCGCAGACACCGGCCGAAGGCCGGCATCAGGTGTACAGTGTTCAAAAGCAGTGCGGTAAAGATAACGACTTGGAGAATCGATAAAAAGGTCATGATTTAAGGCTACCGAAATCTACAGCTGATAAAAAATCGGCCAGAATTATCCCTGATTGGTCACTTTTAATCCAGCTCGTGCCGGGAATCCCTTCCCGCTTCCCGATCAATAGCTGTGGCTCAGCAAGTAGTGGTAGTCGGTCTTGTATCGCTGCCAGGTGAGCGCCTGATTGCTGTGGTCTACCAGTCCCGCAGCATTAAACGCCTCGACAAACGCCCAGCTTTCCCCGCTGTCTGTGTATCCCTCGAATCCCCCTTCCCAGTCGATCAGTTGAATCAGATCGAGAAGTATCGTCATCGCCAGTGGGTCGTTGGCCTCCTCGAGGTAGTGGTATGCGAGCGCATAATGCTCGAAGCGATAATCGGCGGGGGCGGCATCCGCCAGGGTCGCGTCGTCCAGCGGATCGTAGTCGTAGTGCTGGTAGGGTGATGCGATGGGTTCGCCGGCCACCACAGAGGCCTGGCCTTCGGCAAACCAATAGGGCAGAAGGGTGTAGCGGGCGCTGTACCGACTCAGGTTTTCCTGAACGAAGTGGGCAAGTTGGTGGCTGAAGATGGAATCGGTTCCATAGGGCCAGTGACTGTAATGGGGGCTGATGCTGACGGCTGAAATCGATGCCTCGGCGAGCTGGTCCGGGGAAACGGAATCGGTCAGGCAGGCGAGGATCTGGCCGGGATAGGGCGCCGCCGCACTGCGATCCTCCACAAATTCGTGCCAACGCAACTGGAAACGGCCCAGCACCCCATCTATGTGACGTTCCAGCTCCGTCGCTGCAGCCCGGAAATCAGTCTCGCTGTACGCCGGCGAGCCGTAGACGCGGACCCTGCCGCTGTCGGTTTCAAAGTACAGGGGCTCGCTGATGCAGGCCTGAGCATGGGTGTCCCGGTTCCAGTCCGAATCGGGGAAGTGGTCTCCGGTGTCACGGGCGTCAAAGAAAAATCCGGGCGTGAAGGAGGAGTGGTCATCCGACCGATCGTGATCAGACGAGACGGTGACCTTGCACCCCGTCAGCAGGATGGGAACCAATGTCAGTAGTACGCTTTTCCATACAGTCATACAGCCACCTTTCATTTGTTGTTGGTGTTTATGGTTGCAGAGCGCTCTACAAAACACTGTCAACACGATGTAAAGGTTAGGTAAATCCTGTTCGGGCGATCGCTGCTGCCAGGAGTGAGGCACTTTCTATCACCGCCCATGGGACCGAAAACCAAAAACTATTGCTTCGGTTAGAAAATGCAAATAGTGACCACCCGGAACTGCTGCTACAAATAAGTATACATAGTCGGGCTGAGCCCCTGTGTTTGGATGCTCCCAACCACAAAAAAAGGTGAGTTGGCCTTCTGGATCGTGAACTTGGTCTATCTTGGATAGATCCCCAAACAACACCGCAGAACCGGAGAGAGATATGAGCTCAACAACGAATCAACCGGGCGCCGGCAAATGCCCTGTCATGCATGGCGCAATGACAAAGATGGACAGTCAGGGCACGTCCGTTCGGGACTGGTGGCCAAACCAGCTCAATCTGAACATCCTTCATCAGCATGCTCCCAAGTCCAACCCGCTGGGCGAGGATTTTAACTACGCCGAAGAATTCAAGAAGCTGGATCTGGCGGCCGTGAAAAAGGATCTTGCCGCATTGATGACGGATTCCCAGGACTGGTGGCCGGCGGATTACGGTCATTACGGCGCGTTCTTTATCCGGATGACCTGGCATAGTGCCGGTACCTACCGGATGGGCGATGGTCGGGGTGGTGCCGGTACCGGTAACCAGCGATTTGCGCCAATCAACAGCTGGCCGGATAACGGCAACCTGGACAAGGCCCGGCGCCTGTTGTGGCCGATCAAGCAGAAGTACGGCAACAAGCTTTCATGGGCCGACCTGTTCATCCTGACCGGCAACGTCGCCATGGAAACCATGGGCTTCAAGACCTTTGGTTTTGGCGGCGGCCGGGAAGACATCTACCAGCCGGAGGAGGATATCTATTGGGGCGCCGAGGAAGAATGGCTGGCGACCAGTGACAAGCCTCACAGCCGGTATTCGGGTGACCGAGATCTGGAAAACCCGCTGGCGGCGGTCCAGATGGGCCTGATCTACGTGAACCCGGAAGGCCCGGACGGGAACCCGGATCCGCTGGCGTCCGCCAAGGATATCCGTGAAACCTTCGCCCGCATGGCGATGAACGATTACGAAACCGTTGCTCTGACCGCCGGTGGCCACACCTTTGGTAAGACCCACGGTGCCGGTGATCCGGACAAGGTAGGTCCCGAGCCCGAAGCCGCGCCGATCGAGGAAATGGGCCTTGGCTGGAGGAACAGTCACGGCAGCGGCAAGGGCCGCGACGCCATCACCAGTGGCCTGGAAGGCGCCTGGACCGCCAATCCGACCACCTGGGACATGGGGTACTTCGACGTCCTGTTCAAATACGACTGGGAGCTGACCAAGAGCCCGGCCGGCGCCAACCAGTGGAAACCGGTTGGACTGACCGAGAGTGATATGGCCCCGGACCCCGAGGATCCGTCCAAGAAAGTGCCGATCATGATGTCTACTGCGGACATGGCCATGAAATTGGACCCGGATTACCGCAAGATCTCAGAGCACTTCCACAAGAATCCGGAAGAGTTTGCTGACGCCTTCGCGCGCGCCTGGTTCAAGCTGACCCACCGGGATATGGGCCCGAAAGTGCGTTACCTCGGTCCGGAAGTACCGGCCGAGGACCTGATTTGGCAGGATCCTGTGCCCCCGGTTGACCATGAGCTGATCAATGCCCAGGACATCGCTGACCTGAAGGCCAAACTCCTGGATTCGGGCTTGTCGCCCGCCGAATTGATCTACACCGCCTGGTCCTCAGCTTCCACGTTCCGGGGCTCGGACATGCGTGGCGGTGCCAACGGTGCGCGCATTCGACTGGCGCCGCAGAAGGACTGGGAAGCCAACCAGCCGCAGCAACTGGCCAAGGTGTTGCAGACCCTGGAAGGTATCCAGAAGGCCTTCAACGACAGTCAGTCGGGCAACAAGAAAGTCTCGCTGGCCGACCTGATCGTGCTGGGCGGTAACGCCGCGGTCGAGAAGGCGGCCAAGGACGCCGGCCACAGTGTGCTGGTTGATTTCGCGCCGGGTCGGACCGACGCGACCGACGAGCAGACTGATGCCGAGTCGTTCGAGCCGTTGAAGCCGGAAGCGGACGGTTTCCGCAACTACCGCCGCGCTCGCTTTACCGTTTCCGACGAGGAAATGCTGGTGGACCGGGCACAACTGCTTGGCCTGAGCGCACCGGAGATGACCGTTCTGGTGGGTGGTTTGCGGGTGTTGGATGCCAACTACCAGCAGAGCAAACACGGTGTCTTCACCAAGACCCCGGGCAAGCTCACGAACGATTTCTTCGTAAACCTGACCGATCTGAACACCGAGTGGAAGCCAACGTCGGATGACGCTGATGTCTTCGAAGGTAAGGATCGGAAGACCGGTGACGTGAAGTGGACCGGAACCCGGGTCGACCTGATCTTCGGTTCCAACTCGCAGCTGCGTGCCATTGCCGAGGTGTATGCCCAGGACGACGCGAAGGAGAAGTTCGTGAAGGACTTTGTCGCTGCCTGGAACAAGGTGATGAACGCGGACCGGTTCGACCTGAGCTGATCGGCTCTGAAACCAAAGCCCGGCGGGGAGCTTCCTCGCCGGGCTTTTTTTGCGCCAATGAACGTCAGGCGGGTGGCGAACAGCTCGCCGCGGGCAGGAAGTTTATCCAGCTTTTGATCAGCTCGACCCCCTCCTGATGCACCACGGACCGTCCAAGCTCCGGCATCCGATGCCGGTTGTCATTGGTGGAAATCCGGAACAGCAGATAGGAATCCCCGGCGTCCTGGGGAACCACATCCGCGGAATAATCCGGATGCCCTCCCGCCACCGGCGTTTTGCAGGTACCAAACTTGCCGGGATCATCGGCGTACGTTCGGTTGTACTCAACCTGTAACCCGCTTCCGCCGGCCGCCCCGGCATAGTTTTCCGGCAGCGTCAGGCCCGAGCGATGGCAATGGGCACAGTTAATATCCAGGTAGGCCTTCGCCGTATCCATCAGCTGTTCGTCGTTGAGCGCACTGACCGTGGTCAGATCGTTGAACACTGGCGCTTTGGTCACGGACTGCATGTCGGCTGGCAGCCCGGTCAGGATGCCGCCCTCTGCCCAGTAAGCCAACTGGTTGTAGACGGCGCCGGCATAGTCATAGTCGTGGTTGAGGTACCTCGCCTTGGGGCCGATCGGAAGGAAGATGGGTTCCCGCTTGTCGTCGGCGCTCTGAAGCACCGGCACGACCGAATGGCACGAGGTGCAGTCTGATGCCGTTGGTACCGAGTAGGTAAAAGTGATATCCGCGCCGTTGTGGTTCGTGGTCATGTCCGGGATGGATTTGCCGGAGATGGCAATCGTCGCATCCTCCCCGCTTGACCAGTAGTAAGGGATTGCTAGCCAGCCGTTTTCACGGTGGATCAGTAGCCGGGTTTCGATGACTGTCTCGGCGCCGTCGCGAAAGGCTGTGTTCTCGGGCAGGGCAAAGGTTTTGGTAATCACCGTGCCAACGGGAAACTCCAGAACCTCGTTAGCGGTGTAGTTGGCTGCTTTGCCCTCCGGTATGAACACAAACCGGTACTTGGAGGTGTAATCGGTGAACAGGGCCGTCGACAGATCGTAGGGAACGCCACCCGTCGAGGGGTTGGCGGTGGGATCGGTCGGGTTCTGGAACAATCCGTAGTCGGACAGGTTTCGGCAGGTTTGGGTCATCAGGGCATCCCAGTTCACGCCCTGGGTATCCGCATTACAGTCCCCCTGCGTTCCGGAAGGTGCGCCCGCGCCGGCATTCAAGGCCGAGCCGGTCGCTCCCGTCCCGGCACCGGTTTCGCTATTGGAGCCACCACCGCCGCCGCAGGCCGATAAGGTCAGGGCAGCGGTTACACCGGTGATCCAGTATTTGAGTGTGTTCTTGTAGGTTGTCATCGCACAGACTCTCGTACGTTGGCTTGCCGTGAAGGCCGAACGAGTCGGCCCTCACGTTGTCGGATGGGTTGAAGATCAGAGCGAACAGGCGTGCTCGGCGAGGTCATCACCCGCACAACCGTAGATATTGTTCTTGAAGTTGACGGACGCGGGCGGGAGCCGATTCTGGACACAGGCCAGGTAGGTGTTGTTCACCATCTGATCGATCAGCAGGCTGGGTTGGGGCGCGCCGTCCACGTAGGATGTCGTCGCCCCGGTGGGATCGTAGACCAGACCGGTATTCACATTTTCATAGTCCGGGGCTGGGTTGCCGTTCACGTTGCTGTTGGCGCAGATCAGGTCGCCACTGGCATAGGCGTCGTAGTCGACTCCGTCGGCGGCTGCTTCAGGGCCGACAAGGCCATCAAAGCCTGCGATTGCCCCGGCGTTGGAGAGGAGCTCACCAATACCGCCGTACAAGATGGCTGGCATGGTTTCCCCCAGCATCAGGGTATAGCCATCAACAATGTCCTGGATAAGCGCTCCCCGGGGATCCGCGCCGTTCCGGGCGATGGTGTTGTTGTGCATATACACATTCTTCACCAGTGGGCTCCAGCCCCTGGTCATGGTCGCACCGTAGTTGGCCGGGTAGTTCGCCACGTCGTCATCGGCCAGGAAATAGCTGGCGATGGCAATGGCCGTGGTTTCGTTATCGGTGATCTGGTTGTTGTAGATTTCCACGTCGCTGGTGGCATAAACAAGAACACCGGTGCCAGGCGGCACAATGCCCACGGCGCCACTGCCCACGTTCTCGGCGTTGTTGGCATAGACCGTGTTGTTGAAGATCCGGATGTTGCCGCCGTACGCCTGTTCCAGCCCTGGCAGGTCAAAGGCCAGAATACCGCCGGTGTTGCCGGCCGCCAGGTTGTTGTACACATCGGCCATGGTGGAGTTTTCGATTTCGATACCGGCGACGTTGTTGATCGCGCTGTTGTCCCGGATCACGATGTTGTTGGACTGTCCCACGTAGATGCCCGCGTCTGCGGAGCCATAGGCGTAGTTGTTTTCCAGCAACACATTCTGGCTCTGCAGCGGATACAGGCCGTAGGCGCCGTTGTCGGAGGCCAGTTCGCCTTCCCATACGGTGGCGGTGTAGGTCATGTGAACACCGTTGGCGCTGATCGTCTTGATGCCGTTTTTGCGGGCTTCATACACCCCCAGGTCACGGATGGTGATATCAGTACCGCCCTCGAAGCGGATGGCGTCGTCGCCGTCGGCGTTAGAGAAGTCGAGGATGGTTTCGTTGATGCCGTGACCGGTCAGAATCAGCCCACTGGCGCTGTTGATGGTAATCGTTTCAGAAACGGTGAAGCGGCCCTTTGGCAACACCACGGTGGCATCGTCCGGAACGTTGAACAGGGCAAGCAAAAGGGCCTCGGTAATGTCATCGCCGGGCTGTGCGTCTGCGGCGACGAAAATAGCGTCCCCGGGAATCGCAAAGCCCGAGGTGGTTGTGGTCGTGCTCTGGGCCGAGGCATTCGAGCCATCCGAGCCCGCAGGTCCGGGCGCACCGTCTTTGCCGTCGTCCCCGCAGCCTGAGATGAATAGGCTGCCAGATAACACAGCGACCGAAAGCAGGCCTTTACGGCCGGGCAATGTCCACATAAACAACTCCCTACGGTTCTTGTTTGAATTCTTTGGCCGCAATCAGCCACCAGCATGACGCTAAACGGGCCGTGGGAATGGTTCCATATAATCAGGTGGTCGAATCGTGGAAGGCACTGTGCAAACTATGAAAGGCCGCGAAAACAAAGGGCTGGGCACAGCGGTTGGGCGTTCCGAAGACGGTGTGCGAATCGTGCAATTACAGGTTTTGACCAGCGTCTTTCAGCCTGTTTGCCGGGAGTGACGCCGTTGAGAAGAGGGGAAGGAGGCCGGCTGTTTCCAGCCGGCCTGTCGCTTTTATTGCATGCCCTTGTTTATGAAATCTTCGACGACGTTCGACATGTCAAAGGATTTGCCGCCCTGCACGGGCGGGTATTCGGCCAGGGTCTTGAGGTGCTGCCCCATCAGTTCGCCCATGGGCTGAATCAGCCAGGACACTTTCTGCATCAGGTGACCATAGGCATCCGGGCTGTCATAGCTTTCGAAGGGATCCATCCGGATATTGAACACCAGCGGTACCGTGCGGGGAACCAGGTTGGCGTAATAGTCTTCCTTGGTGGAGAAGTGGAATTTCCACGGCCCCATGCGCACGGCGGTTAACTTGGACTCGTAATAGTGGAAGATGTGATCACGCGCCGAGTGCTCGGCGTCACCCTTCCAGTAGGGGAGGTTGTTCACTCCGTCGATGTACTGTTCCTTCTCCTCCATCATCCGTTGGGCCACGTCATCCACACCCGCGGCTGCGGCAAGACTGGTGAACATGTCCTGGTGCCCCTGGATACCATTGAGTTTCTGTCCTGGCTCGATAACGCCGGGCCAGCGAATCATGGAAGGCACCCGAATGCCGCCCTCGTAGGTTGTCATTTTCTCGCCCCGGAAGGGGGTGGTGGCACCATGAGGCCAGGAGCTGTGTTCCGGGCCGTTGTCCGTGGAATACCAGATGATGGTGTTTTCATCCAGGCCGTTCTGTTTCAGGAAATCGAGTACAAGCCCGATGTCGTGGTCATGCTGGAGCATGCCGGAGCCGTGATAGTCGGCTTCAGAGGTGTACTCTTCCGCGGCGTAGCGCCACTCATCGTTCAGCCGGGTGTACAGATGCATCCGGCTGGTATTGAGCCAGACGAAAAAGGGTTTACCCTCCTCCTTGGCGGTCTTCATGAAGTCTTCGGCTTTGGGAATCACTTCGCCCGCGTCGAAGTTTTTCATCCGTTCCTGGGTGAGCGGGCCGGTATCCTCAATTCTTTGTTTGCCTACCTTTCCAAATCGGGGGTCCACGGTCTCGTCCACAGTATCCGTGGCAAACGAGTGGATCACGCCACGGGTCCCGAATTTCTTTTCATACGCGTCCAGGTCGCCCGAGTAAGCTTCGCCGAAGCGCTGGTAGTCACGCTGTTCGGCCTCTTCCTGGGTGTTCAGGTGATAGAGGTTGCCGAAGAATTCGTCAAAGCCATGGGCGGTGGGCAGATGTTCGTTTCGGTCACCGAGGTGATTCTTACCAAAGTGCCCGGTGGCGTAGCCCTCGGCTTTCAGCACCTCGGCGAGGGAAGGCGATGCCTCCTGCAGCCCGAGGGAATCGCCCGGCTGACCGACCGTGGTCATGCCAGACCGGATCGGATACTGCCCGGTAATGAAGGCGGCGCGGCCCGCCGTACACGAAGGCTGGGCGTAGTGATCGGTAAAGCGGATGCCTTCCATGCCAATCCGATCAATATTGGGGGTCCTGTAGCCCATGGTGCTGAGGCCGTAGGCACTGAGATTCTGCCAGCCTATGTCGTCCCCCCAGATCACCAGTATGTTGGGGCGGTCGGTTTGGGCGTAGGCGGCTCCTGCGGAGAGGATGGACAAGGTAAGTGCGACCAGGCAGGTCGCCAGGAGATTCCAAAAACGGTGGGTCTGGTTCATATGAAGCGCTCCATTAAATCCAATTTAACAGACGGGTTGCGCGCTGCTCCTCGGTCGCCGAACTCCTTGCGACGGAGCCTCGCCTCATACAAGGTATGATTCCTGACTAATACGAGGGTAGCAGTGAATCGTATTACCGACACCGAAGCGGGTCGCTAGCGCAGGTCCTTGCGCAGGATCTTGCCAACGTTGGACTTGGGAATCTCCTCAAGCCGAATGACTTCTTTCGGCACCTTGTAGGCGGCAAGATTGGCCCGGCAGTGTTCGATGATCTGGCCGAGGTTGAAGTCGCCTGAGCCGGATGGCGAGACAAACAAGCGCACCCGCTCACCGGTTTTCTCATCCGGCACACCAACGCAGGCCGCCTCGCCTACGCTGTCCAGTTCGCACACGAGGCTTTCAATTTCGTTGGGATAGACGTTGAAACCGGAGACGATCAGCATGTCCTTTTTGCGATCGACTATCTCGAACTGACCGTCCTCGTGCATTACTGCGATATCACCGGTCCGAAAGTAGCCATCGTCGGTAAAAGCCTCGCGGGTGGCGTCCGCTCGCTGCCAGTACCCTTTCATGATCTGGGGGCCTCTGGCACAGAGCTCGCCAGCTTCGCCCGGCGGAAGCGGCTGGTCATCCGGACCCAGGATCTTGATGTCCGTGGACGGCACGGGATACCCCACGGTGCCGCTGAACTGCAGGTTATCAAGCAGGTTAAGAGTGAGTATCGGGCTGGTTTCAGAGAGACCGAAGCCTTCCACAATGTGATTGCCGGAGGCAGCTTTCCAACGCGCCGAGGTGCTGGCGAAAATCTTGGAGCCGCCGCCAAAGGCCGCCTTGCAGGCCGAAAAATCGATGATTTTGAAATCCGGATGCCGGGTCATGCTGGTAAAGAGGGTGTTCACGCCCCCGATCACGGAAAAGCGTGAATTCCAGATTGCTCGAATGAACGCATCCATATCCCGCGGATTGGGAATCAGGATCGCTTTGGCGCCGATCGCCGCATAGGCCACGAATATCATCAGGCCAAAGATGTGGTACATCGGCAGGGCCAGAACCACGCATTCCTTGCCCGGCGTGTTGGCATCCGGCATAAAGGCCCGGAACTGAAGGGTATTGGCGATCAGATTACGGTGGGTCAGCGTTGCCCCTTTGGACGGTCCCGTGGTGCCACCGGTGTACTGCAGAAACAGCACATCCTCTGCGTTGATCTCCACCGGTTCAGGCTTCTGGCCCCTGTACTTTGACAGCAGGCTTTGCAGGGTCCGGTGTTGGCCGAGGTTCTCTGCGATGCCGGGGCTGAGCAGACTGGCGCCCGCGCCATCGCCGGGACTGATGGTGATGGCCGAATCCAGGGGTGTCTGGGCCCGGATTTCCGCCAGGGCCGGTGTGGCGCCGTCGAATATAAAAATGTGTCTGGCGCCGGAATCGTTGAGCTGGTGCGCCAGTTCCCGAGGGGTGTAGAGCGGGTTGACGTTAACCTGCACACCGCCCGCTTTGAGGATGCCGAGCATGACAATCGGGTAGGCAAACAGGTTGGGGCTCATCAGTGCAATGCGGTCGCCCTTTCGAACGCCGAGGTCCTGCTGCAGGCTGACTGCGACGGCATCCGACAGGATGTCCAACTCCCGGTAGGTCAATGTCATGCCAAAGCATTCGACGGCCTGGTGTTTTGGAAACCGGGCCACTGCCTGCCGGAACAGGTCATTGATGGATCCGAAAGCATTGGGATCAATTGAACGCGGAGTACCCTCTGGGTAGTGTTCGAGCCAGGGTTGGGTCATCGTAAAATCCAGTGTTTGTTCAAATCTGTCAGAAGAAAGAAGCGTCAGGAAGGTTGCCTTGAGCAGGCAGTTATAATGGCCCGTCGGAAGGCGCAGAAATTTCGCTTTTCACGACAGATTTTTGTCACCTGAGGTCAGGGAGTCACGCATGGCCCTGGGAGACTGGCCAAACCATCGAAAGCAGGCGCGGTTGAACGAGCTTTGCTGGCGGTACCCCAACAGGCCGGCCACCTGGCTCATGGCCATGCCGGGTTCGCTCAGGTAGTCCGACGTCAGCTCTCGCCGAATGTCATCCACCAGTTCTTCGAACACCACGCCCTCACGTTTCAGGGCTCGCTGAAGCGTTCGTTCATGGAGAGCAAGATGCCGGGCGACCAGCGAGATGGTGCAGCGCTGTCCCATGGGCAGAAGTGAGATAACAAGGGAACGTACATTGGCGCTGAGGGAGGCCGAGGTCTGGGCCAGCGTTTGCCGAACGTAATCTTCCATGACCTGGCGAAGCACGGCATCGGATTGCTCAATGGGGCGCTGCAAGTCGTCGGCGGAAAGACAGAGGGCATTGCCGGGCCTGTTGAAATGCACCGGGCACTGGAAGATCGAGCGGTACCGGGCAGCGCGCGCCTGCCTGGCATGGCGAAAACGTATCTGCGTCGGGCGGAAGCCGGGGCCGGCGAGCACGCCGATGACCTGTTTGGCCAGGACCAGGCTCAACTCCACGGTCTGGCTCCGGATGGGCGCCTGCTCCAGGGCTATGTCAAAGTGCAGGGTGGCAACGTTGCCCGGTATCACCGGATCGAGTGCCAGGCGAACGCCCGGGCTGTGGTAGGCCATGTACTTGATGATGTGCCGGAGAGCCTGTTCGGTGTTCGATGAATTCTGGGCGATCACGGCGATGGGGCCCAGCACGCCCATGCCCTGACGGAGGCCCACCCTGAGGCCGAAATCCTTGCAGTCGAGTTCCCGGGCGGCCTGCTCCATCAGTTGAGTCAGGTTGCTGTAGGGCATCATCTGCTTCGGATTGTTGATCAAATCCTCGCGCAGATTGAACTGCCCCAGCAGCGACTTCGGGTCGCCGCCCAGTTCCCGGATGGTTTCCGGGATGCCCATCATGGCACTGGCTCGGATCAGGGTGGTTCCAGTCATGGGTTCTCACCTTCCGGGGCTGAGAGACTCATATATCAGGGTAGCGGGAATTCCTAAGGCCAGCGTGCCAGACCCATCATTATTCCGGCTGGCCGGAATTATCTGCTAGCCTTGAGCTTTAGCTTTGCCTGCAAGGTGTTGAAAAGGAATTCGCTGAATGCCCTTCATTTCGGTTTTGGTTGTCATTGTCGTGGCGCTTCTGACGCCGGGGTTGGTTGTCTCCGAAGCCTTGCCGGGACCGTCTGCAGAAGACCAGGGCTATGTTGCCGAAGGTACCTGCGCCAGCTGTCATCAAAAAGAGCAACATGCCTGGTCCGACTCCGACCACGCCTGGGCCATGCACCCGGCCAGCAGCACATCGGTGCTTGGTGACTTCGGCGACAGGACGTTCAGCGATGGCGCCGTCACCGCCCGCTTTTTCCAACGTGATGGCGACTACTGGGTCGAGACCGAAGGTGAGGACGGGAAGCCCGGGCAGTTCCGCATCGCCTACACCTTCGGTCATTTCCCGCTGCAACAATACCTGGTGGCGTTTCCCGGCGGTCGGTTGCAGGCGTTAACCATCGCCTGGGATACCCGGACCCGGGACGAAGGCGGCCAGCGCTGGTTTTCCCTGTATCCGGGGGAGCGCTTTGCGCCGGACGATGCCCTGCACTGGACCGGGCGTTACCAGAACTGGAACGCCATGTGCGCGGACTGCCACTCCACCTATCTGAGCATGAACTACGACGCGCAAACCGACAGCTTTGCCACCACCTGGCAGGAACAGAATGTCGGTTGCCAGGGCTGTCACGGCCCCGGCCAGGATCACGTCGATTGGGCACGGACGAAACCTGATGACCCCGGCGAGTACCCGAGGAACGAAGGCAACGGCCTCAAGATTGATTTCGATGCCTTGGCGGGGCCGGAAGTGGTTGAGACTTGCGCTTTCTGCCATAGCCGGCGGCAGAGCCTGAAGGATGGCCAGCACGTTCAGGAGCCCTATTTTGACAAGGCGCTGCCGGCGACACTGCGGCCCGATCTCTATCACGCCGATGGCCAGATCCAGGGCGAGGTCTACGTGTACGGCTCCTTTGTCCAGAGCAAGATGGCGGCGGCCGGAGTGGATTGCCTGGACTGTCATGATCCCCACACCACCGAACTTCTGGTGGAGGGCAATGGCTTGTGTCTGCAATGCCACAATGCCTCGCCCCCCGAACGTTTTCCCCAGCTCGCCGCCGGCGATTATGATGACCGCAGCCATCACCGGCATCCGGCGGATTCCGAGGGCGCCCAGTGTGTGAATTGCCATATGCCGGACAAAACCTACATGGAGGTCGATCCGCGCCGTGACCACAGCTTCCGGATTCCCCGGCCGGACCTGACTCTGACGACTGGCAGCCCCAATGCCTGTAACGATTGCCACGATGACAAGAGTGCCGACTGGGCGGTGGCTGCCATTGATGACTGGTTCGAATCGCCCCGACGCCCCCCGCATTTCGCCAACGCCCTGAGCGCCTTCCGGCGGGCCGAAGCCGATGGCTTCATCCGTCTGGCGGCACTGATCCGTGATACCGGTGCACCGGCCATCGCCCGGGCCACAGCGGCGGAGCATCTCGGCGACTTCGGGCCACGGGCCGGATCCGCGCTGCGTACCGGTCTGCTGACCGATGATCCCCTGGTCCAGGCGTATGCGGCCAACAGCGTGGCACAACTGCCTGCCTCCGATCGGGTGAACTGGCTGCGTAAACAGCTGGCAGAGGATCAGGCGGTAGCGGTGCGGGATCAGGCGCTGAGGTCGCTGGCGGGTGTCGATCTGTCGACCCTTCCGGACCAGGACCGGGCCCGGATCGCGGCACTGAAAGCGGATTATGAGCAGAGGCTGCGAGCGCTGGCGACGCTGCCCGGCAATCGCCTGAACCTTGCCACCTACCTGCAGCGGGAGGGCCGACCCGATGAGGCCATCGCCCAGTACCGACGGGCGCTGGCAATGGATCCGCTGTTTGTTCCGGCCCGGGTCAACCTGGCGACGCTTGCCAGCGAACAGGGCCGGATCGGACTGGCCGTTGAGATGCTGACGGAGGGGGCGGAGCTTGATGGGCTGCCTGACGCAGACCGGGGGCATCTGGCCTACCTGCTGGCGCTTGCGCTGGTCGAAGAGAAGCGTCCATCCGAAGCCCTTCCACGCTTCGAGCAGGCCGGTGCGCTTAATCCGGGCAACCCCCGGGTTGCGTACAACCATGGCCTCGTTCTTGCGCAGATGGGCAAGGTGCCGGAGGCGGAACAGGTTCTTGGTCAGGCGCTGGCGCGTCATCCCGAGGACCACGGACTTCTGAGCGCCATGATCTATCTGAAACTTCAGCAGGGGCATCTGTCAGAAGCGCTGGCGTTCGCCCGCAAACTGAAGGCGGCGCACCCGAATGATCAACAGGTTGATCGGCTGATACGCGATCTCTCGGCTCGCGTTGGCGGCTGAAGGGAAGACGTTGGAACTCCGGCTGCCAATAAAAAAGCCCACCGAGGGTGGGCTTTGGGGTCATCAGATCGCCGAGGTTAGGTCAATCCCCTCACATCAGAGCTCGACAAACAGCTTGCCCTGATTCTGGCCCGAGAACAGGAGCTGAACCCCTTCCACGGCACTGTCGAGCCCCTGAAGTACATGACTGCGGAATTTGATCTGGCCGTTCTGGAGGTAGTTCATCATCGCCCCCATGGACTCATCGACCTTGTCGTAGTGATCCGTGATTACGAAGCCCTCGACCCTCAGTGCTTTCAGGTTGATGTCCACCCAGCTTGGACCGGGGTTCGGAACTTCGTTGGTGTACTCGGCGATGTTGCCGCACACGACAATCTTGCCGAGGCGATTCATCCGGTTGAACACCATGTGCTGGATCGGACCGCCGGTATTCTCGAAGTAAAGGTCGATACCATCCGGCGTGGCAGCGGCCAACTGTTCCTCAAGGTCCGCATCCTTGTAGTTGAGAGCCTTGTCGAAGCCGAGTTCCTCTTCCAGCCAACGGCACTTCTCGTCACTGCCGGCGACACCGATGACGCGCAGGCCCTCGGCCTTGCCCATCTGGCCCACGAGGGAGCCGACGGAGCCGGCGGCGCCACTGACCACCATGGTTTCGCCCTTGACCGGGCGGCCGATCTTCATCAGGCCGACATAGGCGGTGAAACCCGGGACGTAAAGTACCGACAGGAGCGCCTGCACATCGACGGACTTGTCGACCACCTGCATGTCCTCACCGCCCAGGGTGTACTCCGCCCAGCCGGTGATGCCGACGACGCGGGCACCCACCGGATAGTCCGGATTCTCAGATTCAACCACCTCGCCCACGCCATAGGAACGCATGATGTCACCCGGGCGAACCGGCTCGATGTAGCTGTCCTCGTTGTCCTGAACCCAAGTCCGCATGGCCGGGTCCAGCGACATGTGGGTCTGTTTGACCAGGAAGTCGCCTTTCTCGAGTTTCGGGGTCTCGAGTTCAATCGCCTGGAAACAGTCGTCGGTGAATTTTCCGGTCGGGCGTTTCGCCAGTTTGTACGCTTTGAATGTCATGTCTGAAGGACTCCTGAAATCGTTGATGTCGGCGTTAGGGGATGGTGACGTCACCGAAAATCTCGGTGAAGCGGGGTTGGCCGTTCCAGGCGGAAGCCCCCCCGTCGACGCAGATGTTCTGGCCCGTGACGAAACTGGCCAGGTCCGAGGCCAGAAACAGCATCACCTTGGCAATTTCCTGCGGCTCGCCCGCGCGGCTCATCGGAATGTTGTGCATGTATTCCCGGTACGCGTCCGGCTGGCCCGTCAGCGGGCCGGTCAACGGCGTTTTGATCAGCCCGGGGCTGATGCTGTTAACCCGGATGTTGTCCGTCGCGTAATCCAGCGCCAGGTTGCGGGTGTAGTTGATTACCCCGCCTTTGGCCGCGGCATAAGCGTTGAATCCGTAATCGGCGCGGGTGCCGGAGACAGACGCGGTGTTGATGATGTTGCCGCCATTTTTCATCAGGTGGGGAATGGCGTGCCGGCAGGTGTGGAACAGGGCATTGAGGTTGACCTCCATCACCTTGTACCAGGTTTCCGGCTCAATCAGATGGGTGCGCCCGTAGGTTCCGAAGCCGGCGTTATTGATCAGAATGTCCAGGCCGCCCAGAGTCTCAACAGCCGAGGCGATCATCTGCTCGATCTCTTGCGGAATGCTCAGGTCGACCTTGATGAAGGACACGCCTTCGCCCAGTTCGTTAGCCAGTGCCGTGCCGTTGTCTTCATTCATGTCGGCGATGATCACCTTCGCGCCGTTCTCGTGGAACAGGCGAACCGCCTGTTCTCCGATTCCGGAGGCGCCACCGGTAATAATGGTTTTCTTGTTTTGAAGCATGTCTGTTTACCCATCTGTTGTTTGACTATTCGTTATCCGGGACTCCCCGAATCAAAGCGGGGGACGGATAGGGGTAGCGGTAGTTGTACAGCGGGAAACACACAGAGAAGTGATAAAGGGCGCCTAAAGCTTGATAAAAAATGCCAGGGTATGGTTTGGCGTGAAAAAACAAGAATTGTTCGCGATGGGTTAAATGATCGATTGCGCTTCGACCTAGGATAAGGCGATCTGGGCTGCGATGGTTTCGTTATGCCCGGCTCGAGATCCATTGACGGAGAGCGTTATGACTACAAGAAACAATAAGGCCGTCGCGAACGCGGTCGTAATCTCGGCCATGCTGTTTGCCGCTTCCCCTGTGTCCGCGGGAACCGTGTCCGGCAAACTGACCAGTGCCGACGGCGACGCGATCGCCGGTGCCATCATTCGACTGACGGACGTGCAAGCGGGAATCTCCGAGTCTGTTTACAGTGATGCCAGGGGCGAATATGTATTGGAAACGGACCTGCAAGGCGAACTCCGCCTGAGGTTTCGCGCCCATTACTTCGCCGATCACGAGGAACAGATCGTTCTGCCTGATGCTTCAGCAAGCCTTGGTAAAGATGTCCGTATGACCGCGCTCGACGCGGATCGTGAAGTCTCGGAGAGTCTGGCGGCGTCGTATCATTTTAACGAGTTGCCGTTCGATACCGGCGAAGACGAGCCATTTACCCGGGATAAGTTCCAGCTCGAGTGCCTGTCCTGTCACCAGCTGGGCAATCCCTTTACCCGTACCGTTCGCCCGGCGGAGTCCTGGCAGCAAACGGTGCAGCGTATGCACGCCTACATGGGCGCCATGGACATTACCGAGAAGGACCGCCGCCGGGCTCAGATCTTTGCGGAGGGGTTTGATGGCAAGCCCACGGAAATGCGACCGGAATTCCCGTTCGATGACGCGTTAGCCCACACCAAGGTCTACGAGTACCAGTTGCCCAGTTCCGGTGTGCCGCACGATGCCTATGTGCACTCGGAAAACGGCCTGGTCTACACCGTGGATCAGTTTGCCGATGGCATGTACGTTACCAACCTGGAGAAGGGCGAGACGGAGTTTGTACCGCATCCGGAGCAAGGTATGCCGCTGGGTGGCATCTTCACGGTGCTGGGTGTTCCGCCGGCGATGAACAAGGTCAACGTGCGCCACGGCCCGCATTCACTGGCCGAAGGCCACGATGGCAAGCTGTACGTGACCAATTCCTACTCCGCCTCCATCGGTGTGTTCAACCCGGAAACCAATGCGTGGGAACAGAAGATCCCGCTGCCGGGCAACGCGCCCTACCCGCACACCATTCGCGTGGATAGAAAAGGCATCCTCTGGTTCAGTGTGGTTGGTACCGAGCAGATTGGGCGACTGGATCCAAAAAGCCAGGAAGTCACCCTGATCGATTTGCCGGAGCCGCGCCCGGTGGCCATCACGCCGGCGGTTCTGACCTATGGGGTGGCGGTCAGTACGCTCGATGGTTCGATCTGGTACAGCCGGCTCTGGGGTAACCGCATCGGCCGGATCGACCCGGACACCCTGGAAGTGACCGAGATTGAATCCCCGGTGTTCGGCCCGCGCCGTTTGCGTTTTGCCGAGGATGGCATCCTCTGGCAGACCGGTTACGGTCACGGTGAGATCGCGCGTATCGATACCAAAACCATGGATATGAAGGTCTACGAAATGCCGGAATTTGCGCCGGACGCCCGTCCAGGTCCCTATTCCCTGAACATTGCGCCGAAAACCGGGGATGTCTGGGTCAATGAGACCATGACAGACCATATTTACCGGTTTGATCCTGAGCAGGAGAGATTCATCGCCTACCCGGCACCCCTGCGTGGCACCTACACCCGGGACGTCACTTTCACGGAAGAAGGTTGGGCCTGCATGACCAATAACCCGATTCCGGTCCAGGCCCTGGAAGAATTTACCGGTGTGTTGATGTGCCTGGATCCGAACTACCGCCGTTGAACCAGAAGGAACCCCTTGTTGTTGTGCTCCCTTTTTCGCCCGGGCCGTTTGGTCCGGGCTTTTTTATCGTTGACGGGGGTTGAGAGGTGGGAGTTGCGCGGGGCGTGGGCCACGGTCGGTCCGGGGGTCGCTTTTGATCTTTCGTATCAGCGGGATCAGTCTGCGGGTGCTCGTTTCCGGTTCCGGGCGGGGGGCGTAGTATTCGGCAATGCCTGTCATCAGGGCTTCTCGCTGCCGGGACTCCTGGGGGCAGCCGCGCAGAGAATGAGCGCCGGTCCGTTTGTCCGCGAGCCGGAAAAGCTCCGTCAGTTCTCTGGGCGTTCCCCTGAGCTGTCGGATGGCGGCCTGCTTTTGTCCGGGCAGGGAATTCAGCCACCGGCGGCGAACCCGCCTGATTAAGTGTCCTGTGCGCGAGCGGATTGTCCGCCGGTAGCCTGTCAGGATCGCCATCGATGCCCCAGCGGCCAGGATGACAAGGAGCCAGCTTGTCGGAAACCGGGTTTCCGATGGGCCGGCTCCGGGCAGGACCTCGATCGGCAGAGCCGGTAACGTCGACTGCCGGATCCTGTCATCGTCAATGTCCCACCAGGTGAGTGAGAGGGCCGGCAGTCTATAAGTCCCTGCTTGGTCAGGGCTGTAGCGGATGCGCTCGATGCGCTCCCCGCCGGTGATCGAGCCGCCTTCGTCGGTGATCGGGCGAATGTCTGCCGGCAGGCGAGTGCCCACTGCCTCACCGGATGAGGAAGAAGTCAGGGGAGGGATGGACAGCGCCAGGGCCTGATGGGCCCGTACCCGAATTTCCCGAACGACGGGGTGGCCGGCGGCGATGCCGCCGCCGGTCGTGCTGAGGCTCTGGCTCAATTGGACGTCCGCCGCCAGAAGTGAAATGTCGGCAGACTCGACGGCCGGGAGTGGCTGAACGGCAAACGAACGCTCCGGGGTGGTCACGGCAACCGGGGCATCTTCCTGACCCACCGGGGCCTTGATGCGAAATGACGGCAGTGTCGTGACGCCCGGGTCCAGGGGAATCAGGCGATAGCTGTAGGTGACGCCGAAATAGCGCTTGCCCTCGATCGTGCGCTGAATGCTCCGGCCCTGGCTGCCCTGGAAAGACACCAAGGCGCCTGCGACCTCCAGCGGCCGGAATTCCGGGGTACCGGTCAGCCAGGTGTCGGTCAGGACATCCACTTCGTAGGAGACCGATTGGCCGGAGCGGATGTCGGCATCCGGAACCAGCCGGGTCTCAATCCTCACTTCCGCGGCCAGAGTGTGACCCGCCAGATGGGAAACGAGTATAGCGGCGAGTACCGGCTTTCCCGGCACTCTCATGGCTGTTCTCCGGTCTGGTTGCGCTGCTCCGCAGCGAACTTACGTTTCAGGAAGTCCGTGACCGAGGTGTTCAGGTTCTCCAGCCAGATCGCGTCGGTGATGGCCTCCTGCCCCTGGATTCTGGTGCTCACTCCCTGACCGGATTGCTTGTCGAACCGGACGGCGTCAGCGCCAATATCCGGCGCTTTTGTCCGGCCTTCATTGAGATCTTCCGAGATCTTTTCGACGAGCCTGAGGTTGGCCCTGGCAGCCTCCAGCCCGGGATCTTTCTCAAGTGCCGTTTCAAAGGCGACCTTGGCCTTTCCCAGTTCCAGTTGCCGGGCGTAACTGTTGCCAAGGTAAAACCAGGCCCGGGGTGAATCCAGTTGGCTGAAACTCTCGATGGCGGTCTCGAAATCGGCAGCGCGGTAGGCCGACAGGCCTCGCAGGTAAGGATCGCGGAACAGTCGCGCAGCGTCTGCGTAGTCTCCGGCTTCGAATGCCAGCCGCCCCTGCTGGTCCGGTGTCAGAAACGCATTGGCCAGAGCGTCCGCGTTGGCCGGTGGCGCCGGAGCCATCAGCAGTGGCAGGGCGACCAGGCACCACTGAAGGTTCCAACCCTTGCGCATGGACACCAGGGCCAGCAGCAGGGCAGGCCAGACCAGCCAGTAGCCGTAGTCGCGCCACTTGAGTGTGTCATCAAGGTTCTGTTGACGCTGGAAATGGGTCTGGACCTGACGCTCGAGCCAGCGGACGTCCTGCTCCGTCGTCGTGAAGGCTCGGGTGTCGGCAGAGAGCGTGTTCAGAACCGCGTGGGTTGCGCCGGAGGCCAGGGTTTCTTCTGGCAGCAGTGCCAGCACCTTTAGTCCACCCGGACCCTCACTTTGTGAGGGGGAGAACTGCGCTGACGCCAGGTTATCGGAAACCAGGATGACCGTTTGCGGGCCGGCACCAGCTCCGAATGGTGCCGTGGCCAGGTCCAGTGCGGCTGCCAGGTTGCGTCCCTGGCCCGGAATCATGCCCGCCTCAAGGGAGTTGAGATACAGGCTGAGCAGCTGCCTGTCCCGGCTGTGGGGTAACACCCGATGGGCGCTTCGGGCGTATCCGATCAGGCCTGTGTGCCAGCCGGGCCGGCGTTCCGCGAGTGATTGAATGCGGTCCTGGGCCAGAGCCAGTGTACCGGTGTCGGCCATGGATGCGGACAGGTCGAGGACGACGGTCACCCGGGTCTGGTCGTCGAAATTGGGCGGCAGCAGTCGGTCCCAGGTGGGCCCGGCAACCGACAGCCCGGCTACCACCAGCAGCAGGCTGAAACCATGTAGGGGCCGGAAACGTGTCTGGTTGTTGCTGTTCAGCGCGAGGTGCGGCAGCAGGTGCGGCGCAATCATCCGGCTCAGCGCATCCCGGCGGCGGCTGATCATGTGGCATGCTGGCAGCAACGCAAGGCCCGCGAGCGTGATCAGCAGGCCCCAGGCGCGCAGAAAATGAAACTGGGCGATCGATTCCGTCATGGCTCGCGCCTCTCCGTTTCTCGCCAGCCCGCCTGAGGCTGTGCCTGCGATGACCGCAGGTCGGCCAGCAGATGCAGAAGCAGTAACCCCGAAGCGATCAGCACGGGAATCCAGAACAACTCCCGGCGGGGCCGGGCTCTCAGTTCTTCCGCGTTATGCGGTGTCATGGCATCGATGGTCCTGTAGACCCGCTCCAGCGCCGTCCGGTCTGTCGCGAGAAATGACTGGCCGCCGGTCATCCCTGCAATGCGCGCCAGGGTTGGCGCATCCAAGGCATCGTCAGTCCCTGTGTCGGTCCGGCCAAAGCCAATGGTGTGGATGGTCAGGCCCCGATTGTTGGCGATACGCGCTGCCTGTATTGGGTCGAGCCGGCTGCGGTTGTCATTGCCGTCGGTGAGCAGGATCAGGAGTTTGTCGGGACGGTCACTTTGCTCCAGCAGTTTCAGGGTGACGCCAATGGCGTCGCCGAGCGCGGTGTTGGCGCCGGCCATGCCGGTCTCGGTCATTGCCAGGATTTGTTGCAGCGTATCGTGTTCCCGGGATGGGGGCGCCAGGGCAAAGGCGCGGTCCCCGAAGCCGACCAGTCCGATGCGGTCATCCGTGCGCCAGTTAATGAACTGGCTGGCGGCCCGCTTGACCGCGACCAGCCGCGGGGTGTCAGCTCCGTCCGAGGTGGTGGCATCGGGTTCGGACATGGATTGGGACAGGTCGATGGCGAGAACCAGGTCGCGCCTGGGTTCGATGTGCGTTATCGGAGGCCCGAGGTAGGCCGGCCGTGCGGCCGCCGTCAGCAGCAGGGCCCAGATCAGCCAACGCAGGGCGAGGGCGGCCCGGGAGATTCCGGCGGCCATTGGGCTGGCTTTCTGCTCTATCCGATCCTTGAAGGCGACCGTGAACGGCACCCGGAGTTTCCGATGGGGCGCCCGGTAGGCGGGCAACCCGTGGTACGCCAATAGGGGTAGGGGCAGCAACAGCCAGAGCCAGGGAAAATCAAACTGGATCATGATGGGTCTCCAGCCACTGCCGGCACTCGGCGATCACGGCTGCCGCATCCAGGCGCGTGAGGGTCTCGTCACTGGCGTAGGCCAAATCGGCCAGAGATTCGGCAAAGGTTTCGGAAAGCGGGGTGGCGGCCATGCGTTGCAGTTCGCCTTGCCAGTCCGGGCCTCCCATGCGCGCCAACTCGGGTGCCGGGTTTCCCGGACGGTTGAGCACCGCACGCTTGAGCAGTTCGGGTATATCCCTCAGTGGCGCAGTGCTGACAGGATCCCGGCGCCACTGTGCTTCCAGGACGTCGAGTTCCGCCAGTGCCGCGTCCCGGTAGGCGTTGGTTTTCCGGCGTTGTCTCCAGAAAAGCAGGCCGGCCACGACCAGGACCAGCAGCAGGGTCAGTACCAGGGCCCAGCCCCAGGTCTGTGGCCACAGTGAGGGCATGGGCGGGGATGGAAGTTCCCGGAGCTGTTCCAGATCGCTGACCAGACTCATCGACGCGGTGCTCCCACCAGTCCAAGAGCCCGCCGGAGTTGGGGCACAGTGGCTTCGCCCGTGCTGATTTTCAGATGAGCGACCCGGCTGCGCGTGAGGTGCTCCTCGACGATCCGGAACCGTTCGGTTAGAAAATCCGTGACGCTGTTTCGGATGCCTGCATGGCCAAGGTCGAGGGTCACCTCCACCTGGTCTTCGGCAACGGTTACCACTCCGGCGTCGGGCAGCGTCACAGCCAGCGGGTCGTAAACCTGAATGGCAAGCACGTCATTGTGAAAGGAGAGTTGTTGCAGCAGGCCCAGGGTTCGTTCCGTAATGCCGGCAAAATCGCTGACGATGCAGACGGTCTGGTCATGGTAGGCTTTCGCAAGGCAGCCCGAGATGACCTTGTCCAGCTGTCCGACCTTGCGCGGAGCGTCGTTATCGACACGCAAGGCCTGGTTTTGACGGGCTATCCGGGTGAGTAGATCGGCAACCCGACGCCGGCTCCGGTGTGGCGTAACCGTATCAAGGCGCTGATCGTTGAAGACAATGCCACCGACCCGGTCGCCGGCGTGGAAGGCTATCCACGCTGCCAATGCCGACACTTCCGCGGCTGCCGTCGCTTTCAGCAGGAGCGACGAACCGAACAGCATATCCATGCGTTGATCACACAGGATCATGGTCGGCCGGTCGCGTTCCTCGGTGAAGCTGCGAACGAAGGGGGTTCCGGCCCTGCGGGTGGCACGCCAGTCCACGTGGCGGATATCGTCACCCCTGGTGTAACGACGTAGCTCATCGAAGTCGAGCCCGCGTCCGCGCATCCTTGAGCCGTGTTGCCCTGCCAGCAGGCTGTTTGAACGCTGGCGGCCATGGAAGTCGGGGAGTCGTCCCTCCGGCTCGAGCGCCATCAGCCGATCTGTCGTGGTGAAGACGCCGGTGTTGTCAGTGCGGCTTTGGATCATGGTGGCTCCCCTCAGGCGGGAATCGCAACCTGATCGAGCAGTCGATCAACGATTTGATCCTCGGTGACCCCATCCGCGATGGCATCGTAGCTGAGCCTCACCCGGTGACGTAGAACCGGCAGGGCGACTGCGCGCACGTTGTCCGGGGTGACGTGAGGCTGCTGGTGGAGCCAGGCGTGAGCCCGAGCGGCCCGGTCCAGGGCAATGGCTCCCCGTGGACTGGCCCCGGTATCGAGCCAGCCACGGAGTGTTGCGTCGGGTGCCAATGCCGGGCGCGTCGACTGGACCAGACTGACGAGGTACTGATCGATTTTCGGGGAGACAAAAAGCCGGACGATTTCCCGGCGGGCGGCCAGCAAAATGCCGGGCTGAAAGTCCGGTGCCGACACCGGTTGGGGCGATTCGTTGTCCTGCTCGGACCTGACCAGCCTCAGCATGTCGCATTCGTGTTCGTGGCTCGGATAATCCAGCACCAGTTTCATGAGAAAACGATCCATCTGGGCTTCGGGCAGGGGATAGGTGCCTTCCTGCTCGATTGGATTCTGCGTGGCCAGCACCATGAACAGGTCGTCCATCCGGTGGGTAGCACCGGAAACGGTAATCTGGCGTTCCTCCATGACCTCGAGGAGGGCAGACTGGACCTTGGCGGGGGCCCGATTGATCTCGTCCGCCAGTATCAGATTGCCAAACAGCGGGCCGGGTTCGAACGCCAGGGATTGCACGCCGTTGGTGTAATGCAGTACCTCCGATCCGGTGAGGTCGGAGGGCAGCAGGTCCGGTGTGAACTGGATCCGGCGCATCTGCGCCTCCAGGTGATGGGCAAGCCGTTTCACCGTGCGAGTCTTGGCCAACCCGGGCAAACTCTCGATCAGCACATGGCCATCGGAGAGTAGCGCAAGAACCAGTTGCTCGATCAGCTGCTCCTGACCCAGCACATCGGACTTCAGGCGATCGATCAGGGTGACCACAGAATCGTGGGTATTCATAACCGTCCTCGTAAAAGAACCGTGCCCGGAAAGTGGGGAAACGCCGCCATGGGCCGCGTTCCCCCTGACTCTCATTGCTGGTAGTTGAGGAACTGTTCCATCATCTGATCAATGGTAAAGGTCGCCGGTCTCTGGCGGGGTGGGTACTCCCTGAAGGTGTTCAGGAACTGTTTGACCTTGATCAGTGTCGCCATGCCGCGGGCCTGGATCTTTCGGTCCCACCAGACCTGGTAGGAGTTGGAGTCGATATCGGCACGCTCGAACGGATCCTGGCGCAGATTGAATACCTTAGGGATGCGCAGTTTCACGAAAGGCTCGGACCAGACGTTAAACTTGTGTGAGCGCTGTTCGGCAAAGACCAGCTTCCAGGGGCCATCCCGCAAGGCCAGGATATCGCCACCATCACTTGCGTAAATGAACTCGTTGCGAGGGCCTTCCTCGACCTCGCCAGTGAGGTAGGGCAGGAAGTTATAGCCATCGAGATGCACATTGTAGGTTTTGCCGTTGGCCTCGTGGCCCTCCAGCAGTTCCTGCTTGACGTCGGGAACGCCCGCTGCGGCCATCAGTGTCGGCACCCAGTCCAGGTGGGACATGATGTCGTTGGAAATGCTGTTGGAATCGATCTTGCCAGGCCAGCGGACCAGGGCTGGCACCCGGAAGCCGCCTTCCCAGTTGGTGTTTTTCTCGCCCCGGAAGGGGGTAATGCCGGCATCGGGCCAGTGGTTGTAATGAACGCCGTTGTCGGTGGTGTAAAGAACAATGGTGTTATCCGCGACCCCGAGTTCATCAAGTTTGGCCAGCAATTCGCCAACGTGGTTGTCGTGTTCGACCATGCCATCGTTGTAAAAACCCTGGCCGGACAGGCCTCGAGTCTCGTCCTTGATGTGGGTGTAGTAATGCATGCGCGTCGAATTGAACCAGACGAAGAAGGGCTCGTCCTGGTTGTGGGCTTTCTCCATGAAGTTCAGGGACGCCTGCAGGAATTCCTCGTCGATGGTCTCCATCCGTGTGGTATTCAACGGACCGAGATCCTCGACCTTACCGTCTGCGGTGGAGCGGATGACCCCCCGTGGGGTAATCATCTGGGCAAGCTTGGGATCGTTGGGCCAGGCCGGGTCTTCCGGTGCTTCTTCGGCGTTCAGGTGGTACAGGTTGCCGAAGAATTCATCGAAGCCGTGGTTGGTGGGCAGGAACTCGTCCCGGTCACCCAGGTGGTTCTTGCCGAACTGGCCCGTGGCATACCCCAGGGGTTTCAGCAGTTCTGCCAGGGTGGGATCTTCCGGCTGGATGCCAATCGGGGCTCCCGGAATGCCGACCTTGGTCAGCCCGGTCCGGATTGGATGCTGGCCGGTGATAAAGGCGGACCGGCCGGCGGTGCAACTTTGTTCCCCATAGTAATCCGTGAACATCATGCCTTCGTTGGCGATGCGGTCGATGTTTGGCGTCTGGTATCCCATCATGCCATGGCTGTACTTGCTGATATTGGTAATACCGATATCATCACCCATGATGACAAGAATATTGGGGCGTTCTGCGGCGGCGGACGCCAAATGGAGGCTGATCAGGCCAACGCCCAGGATCAGGCGGGTGGCACTCCGGTAGAGGCTTCCGGTAGTCATTTTGTTCTCCTGTCGAAGCTCGCAAGCGTTATTGTCAGAGGTTGGCTTTGTTCGCTTGCTTCGAGTCTACGGCAGGAGCCTCGGGCAACACTGTAACCAGAGTAACAATCCAATATGACCAATGTTCCCGACACACTTGGAAGCTGTGACCTTCTGGCCGGGTTGCCACCGGAGGGGATTGCCGAGGCCGCGCGCCTGGCGACGGTGCGGAGCTTTTCCGAGGGACAGACCATTTATAGGAAGGGCAGCTCCCAGAAGACCCTGGCGGTGATTGAATCCGGGTCGGTCCGGGTGAACGCCATCAGCGGTGCCGGCAAGGAGCTGACCCTGATGATTTGTGGGCCGGGAAACTGGTTCGGCGACGGCGTGTTCTGGGAAGATACGCCGCGGCTGTATGGAGCCGTGGCCCATGAGTCCACCAGACTGATTGAATTCAGGTCCGATACGTTCGCGAGGCTGCTGGACGCCTTTCCCGAATGTTACCCGGTGATTGTCAGGCAATTGGGGCAACGGCTGCGGGCCGCTCTGATGGTCATTGAGGATGATGCGCTGCGAGGAATTCCGGCCCGGCTGGCCAGACGACTGTTGTTTATTGCCACCTTTCAGCATGGCAATCCCGAGCCGCCTGTGTCGCTTCGACTGACCCAGGAGCAACTTGGCAGCATGCTGGGCATTTCCCGGCAGGCAGCATACCGGGCTCTCCAGGTATTGCTCGGCGAAGACCTGATCGAGTTTCGGTACGGCGTTATCCATCTGAAGGACCGGGAAGGTCTGGAAGCCTTCATTGCACGCGAGTAACGGCCGCGCTCCGAATGTCCCGGTCAATACTTAAAAGGTTAAGTTGTTGGCGGTTAAAGTTAAATAACCGGTCAGGCGGGTTTGTATAGTGCGAGCAGGTGAGGAGAGGGTTGCTCCGGCAATCCCGCAGGCGGAAGTTCCTACCCTTGCTGTTTGTGCCGTCTGCGCACTTCGCACCGGGCCATTTCGGCCCAAAACTGTGTCCCTTTCAGCCCCTTCGCGCCGAAGGGGTCTTTTTCGCTCAGCGAAGCCAGCCGGGTGCTTTTTTCCGCAAGGATAGCAGTCGCGGGGACGACTGGATTCCCTGATTTTTTCGCCATTGCCGCGGACTGACACCGTACCAGCGCTGGAAGGCTCGGGAGAAAGCTGCCAGGTCGGAGTAGCCGAGAATCCCGGAAAGCTGGGTCAGGCTGATGCCGGATTCCTGGAGGTAGCGCTCGGCCATGCTCTTGCGGGTCTCGTCCAGGAGCTTTTGGAAGGAGGTGCCTTCCTCAGTCAGGTAGCGCTGCAGAGAGCGGGAGCTGAGCATCATGTAATCCGCCACAAGATCAATGGTCACCCGGCCGTTGGGCAGAAAATTCTTCATGAGATGCTGAACGTAGGCGGGCAATTCCTGGACTGACAGTTCATCCATTTTTTCCAGATGCTCGCGCATCAGGGCATGCAGCTTCGGATCGGAATCGCTCAGGGGCAGGTCCAGCAGGCGGGCTTCAAACACCCAGCCATTGATGGTGCTGTCGAACTGGGGAGGCAGGCCAAGCAGCCGGCTGTAGGCCTGCGGCGAACTGCTGGGCCCGTGTCGGAAATGCACGCCACTGGGTCGCCACTGGGTCCCAAGCAGCATTTTCAGCAAGGCCTTGCCCACCCCGATGGCCAGTTCCACGGCCTGCTTGCTGGCGACCCCCTCGCTCAACAAGGGTTCGTAGCTGAGAATGGCCATCTTGTCCTCGATGGTGGCCGTCACCAGTCCGCTGGAGGAGTGCAGATGATAATACTGCATCAGTTCGTTCAGCGAATCGCCCACGGTCTGGGCGTTTTTGAATAGATAAAGCAAACGTCCAAAGATGGTCGTGCCCTGGAAGATACCGTATTCCAACCCGAACAATGGGTGCTCTGTCCGGTTGGCGCAGTTTTCGAGCAGTGTTGCCATCCGGGAATAGGAAATCAGGCTTTCGGGATGTTCGAGAACGTCCTCGGGCAACCTGGCTTCACGGAGCATCGCCCGGTAATCCAGGCCGTATTTGGCGCAAAACTCGTCCAGTCGTGCCAGGGACGAGGCTCTGGTGAGATCTGTCGTAACCATAATGAGGTGTAATTGTTGTTCACGATTGTAACGGGTAACGCTAGCTGCATTGGCGGGAAATAACAAGAAAACGGCATTTTCTATCATGTGCCGTCATCGGAATCGGGTGACCATGAAATCTGGCAGGTATTGCCAACGGCAAAACAATCTACAAGAGAGGTCGACCATGACGACGCCAAACCAGGTTTTTGAGCACCACGAACTGCTTTATGTGAATTCCAAGAATCAGCCTGTTTATGAAGACGCCATGCCCGGCGTGCCAGGCATTGATGTACAACCGCTTTTCCTTGATCCGCATAACGGTGTCTGGGTGCTGAAAGTCTGGTTCCATCCGGGTGTGACGCTGCCCCGTCACTACCACACGGGCACGGTGCACCTGTTCACGATTTCGGGTCATTGGGAATACAAGGAATACCCCAACGATCCCCAGACCGACGGTTGCTACCTGTACGAGCCGGGCGGTTCCATTCACCAGTTCACCACGCCAGCGACCAACACCGGGCCGACAGAGACCCTGATGGTGGTGCACGGCGCCAACGTCAATTTCGACGACGATGGCAACTACCTGGGCATCATGGATGCCAGCGACATCATGATCATGCTGGACAACCTGATCCGGGAACGAGGCCTGGAGCCGGCGAACTACATTACGCCGCCCCAGCCGGACCACAATGCCCGGGTCCGTAACGTCAAGTAAGACAGCCAGTACAGAAGCGCCCTCCCGGCCAAAACAGGTTTTCCCGGGTAGGGCGTTTTTTTGTATCCGAACAGTCAATAAAGGTAGAGAAAACCATGAAACCCTGGCTTGATTCATACCCCGCGGATGTTCCCCCCACGATTGACCCTGACACCCACGCCTCCGTTACCAGCTTGTTTAATGACGCCATCAAGCGTTTCCCGGAGCACGCCGCGCTGGAGTGCTTTGGTCACACCATGACGTATGGCCAGCTTGATGAAGCCTCGGATGCCCTAGCCAGCGCCCTGCAGCAGCAATACGGGGTGAAGAAGGGCGACCGGGTCGCGGTTATGTTGCCGAATATCTTTGCCTATCCGGTGGCCATGTTGGCGATTCTCAAGGTGGGCGCAATCCAGGTGAACGTGAACCCTCTGTACACGTCGAGGGAGCTGGAACACCAGCTGAATGATTCCGGCGCCGAAACGATGTTTATCTATTCGGGATCCGTGGCGTCGCTGACCCCGATCCGTGACGCCACGTCCGTTTCGCAGGTGATTGTGGTCAATCCCGGTGATGGGGCCGGCCTCCCGATTCCGGGTGGAGACGTTTCCGCCGAACTGGGCGAGTTTACCGGCATGGCGGACCTGTTGGCGCGCAACGCGGGTAATAAACCCACTGCGGTACCAGTGTCCGGCGATGATGTCCTGTTTCTGCAATACACCGGCGGCACCACAGGCCCCTCCAAGGGCGCGACACTGACTCAACGTAACCTGATTGCCAACAGCCTCCAGTTCCGGAGCTTCATGCCCGAGGCGAACGAGCCGGGGGAGGAGGTGCTGGTGCTGGCACTGCCGATGTATCACATCTTTGGCCTGATGATTTTCGTGGCCTACGCGGCAATCGGCGCCAAAGCCATCCTGATTCCCAATCCCCGTGACATGGACGCCTACCTGAAGGCCATCAAGGATTCCAGGTTCACCGTTATTGGTGGCGTCAATACCCTGTACGCGGGCATGACCCAGCATCCCTTGTTCAAGGACGTGGACCTGTCCCGTTACAAAGTGGCATTTGGGGGTGGCTCCAAGATCTTCCCGAGCACCTCCAAGGCCTGGAAGGCTTTCACCGGCGCTCACATCCTGGAAGGCTTCGGTTTGTCCGAAACCTCGCCGATCCTCACCCTGAACCTGATGGGGAAGGAAGCATTCAGCGGTACAGTGGGCTATCCGGTACCGTCCACTGAGGTCAAGGTCATCGATGAGCAGGGCAACGCCCTGCCTGCCGGAACGCCGGGCGAACTCTGTGCCCGTGGCCCCCAGGTCATGAAGGGGTACTGGAACCGCGAGCAGGCAACGGCCGATACCTTCACCGAAGATGGCTTTTTCAAAACCGGTGATGTGGCGGTCATGCACCCGGACGGTCAGTTCGAGATTGTTGATCGCAAGAAAGACATGATCATTGTCTCGGGTTTCAACGTTTACCCCAACGAGGTGGAAGCCGTTGCCAGTGAGTTGCCCGAGGTTGCTGAAGCGGCCTGTATCGGTGTGCCGGACGAGAAAACCGGTGAGCGCATCCGCCTGTTCGTGGCGCCGACCGAGGGATCAGCGATCGACAAAGACGCGGTGATGGCACATTGCCGGCAGAGTCTCGCCGCCTACAAGGTTCCGAAGGAAATCGAGGTGCTGCAGGAGCTGCCCAAGTCAAACGTTGGCAAGATCCTGAGGAAGGATCTGCGCGTTGTCTGAGGTGGGATTCCGATGAGCACATACTGCAGTCAGATTGCCTTCGTGTGTCAGGATGCCAGGGCCCTCCGGTCTTGGTACGGCGCCCTGTTCGGTTTTGTGTCGTCGGGGCGGACCATCTATGCGGGCAAGCTGTCTACCCGGGTGATGGGAATCGACGGCGTAAATACGCGCTGCTATTGGTCTCTCGATGGCAATGCCGATATGTTCCAGCTGGAGTTCTTCGACTTCCGGTCGCCGGAAATGCGGCCCCGCCCGGAACACTGGAGCCCGGCGATGCCGGGTTATGCCTGTATCGGAATCTATAGCCAACGGTTCCAGTGTTGCGTTGATGCCCTGTCGGCCCAGCAGCGTCTGCAGGCCGTGGAGGGAGAAACCGGTGGCAGGGTGGCGTACGCCAGTGACCCCGAGGGTAACGCGCTGGAAATCTATGAACGGGATCCGCTGCCGGACGCTGGCTGGAATGGCCGGAAGCAACCGTGCGCAGTGCGGCTGATCCGGCTCAATTCCCACGATGCCGAAGGCGTGGCGCGTGCCTGGTCTGGCTCACTTGGCGTGACGCCGGTGCAGATGCCCGAGGGGTGGGCTCAGCGTCTTTCCGTGGTGAAGCAGGGTCTGTCAGAACCGAGGTACCTGCGTGGCGGCGGCGTTGTGGTGGAAATCTGTCGCACCGCTGAGCCGTTTCCGGGAGGTCAACGTCCGCCGTTGTACCAGCACGGTTTCATGAACTTTGCCCTTAACACCCAGTCCCGTATTGAATGGGACGAGGTGTATGCCCAAGCCCTCTGGTCGGGGTTTCGGGCTAATGGAAAGGCTCTGGAGGCGGGCATATTCAAAGTCATGTACATCAATGATCCGGACGGTAATAGCATAGAGCTTCTGTACCCCCGAAAATTTGCCTACCGGGTGACCGGGTTTCTTCCGAGCCTTCGCCTGGACGCGCTCCTCCGGTTGCTGCGCCGATGGCTGGCCCGGCGGGAGCAATAAACAAAAAAGCCGCTGGAAACAGCGGCTTTTTTGTCGTATTCGACGGCTTATTCTGACGGTTTTACCAGAATCTTGACGTCGTTTTCAGGCTTGCCCAATCGGTCGAAGGCGGATTCGATATCACTCAGGCCCACCGTGTCGGAAATCAACCCACCGGCATCGAGCTCGCCGTTGGCAAGGTGGTTCAAGGTCGCTCCGAACTCCTCACCGCTGTAGAAACTGACAAAGCGGAGATCGATTTCTTTCATGACCGGGTAGGATGGCATTATCGTGTCCTTTTCCATGCACAGACCCACAACCACGACCCGAGCCCCGTAGGGTGCGCCAGCACAGACATTCTGGATCAGGCCAGGTACACCCACACATTCGAAAATCAGCGAGGGTCTCAGGTCCGCGCCTCCGAACAGGGGAGAGATCGGGCCGGCCTCTTCCGGATTCGCGGTCTGGGCTGCTTCTTTCCAGCTGTCATAGGGTGAATGCTCGGCCGGGTTGACCACCACATCCGCGCCCATTTTTCTGGCAAGGTCGCGACGCGCTCTCGAGAAATCCGACGCCACGATGGGGCCAATCTTCATCATCTTCAGCACGGCAATAACGGCAAGACCGATCGGGCCGCAGCCGATGACCAGGGGTACGTGGTTCCGGGTTGGCTCGCCCCGGTTGACCGCGTGCAGGGCAACGGCCATGGGCTCGGTCAGGGCCGCCATGTCCGGGCTCAGGCCATTGGGGACTTTCATGGTGAGCCGGCTGTCGACCAGCATCTGCTCGGAAAAGCCCCCGGGAACGTCGGCGGAACTGAAGCCAATCATGGCAAGACCCTCTTCCCGCATCAGGAAGGGCAGGGAGACGACCTGGTCGCCAGCCTTGAACGTCGAGCCTTGCCGAGTCTCCAGGACTTCCCCGACAAACTCGTGTCCCATCAATATGGGTCTGTCGGCGTCGATGATGGCGCTACCGACGACCTCGCGGGAGCTGTCGGCTAGCTCATGGGTGTGGTGCCGGCAATGCAGGTCGGACCCGCAAATGCCGCAAACCAGAGATTTGATGAGGAGCTCGTTCTCACGTGGTTTGGGTTCCGGCAGATCCACGATCTTCAGGTTGTTGTTTTCAACGATGGCACTACGCATTGGGTGTCTCCTTGGTGTTTTTTGGTGGCATAGTCAGAAGCCCGCGTTAGGTGCGGGCTTCCTTGTCAAAGGACTGACTCTCGGTTCCGCTCAGCTCGCCCATCTCTCTGAGCCACGCTTCGGAACGTTTCATCCCCTCTTCGAGGTTGACCTTGGGTTCGAAGCCGAGGTGTTTCCGTGCGTTCTCAATGGAAAATCCGCCCTTGCGCGCGAACATCAGCATGGCGTCGGGCGTGACCTCGTTGGGGCGCTTGAGCGTGCGGTTCAGCCACCAGATGCCCTGGGTGAGTTTCAGGGCAGCTGCCAGAGGCATGCTGGGTGGGAAACCCGAGTTGCCGGCCCAGCGCCAGTGATTCATGAAGAATTCCCGGCAGGTCACGGGCTCGTCGCCCCAGAGAATGAAAATACGGCCGCTTCCCGCGGGCAGGCCGGCGGCGAGAAGGGTGCCGTCGACCAGGTCATCGATGTACACAGGGGTAAAGATGCCCTTGCCCCGGTTGGGCAGGATCAGTTGGCCGGCCCGGGCCATCTTCAAGGGTTCCAGCAACCAGGGGCGGGAGCCCGGACCATAGACGTCACCCGGGCGGATGATGGTGCAGTCGATTTCACCGGCGGCGTGGGCGGCGAGCACCGTGTGTTCGGAGGCGCCCTTGGCCACGCCGTAGCGGTAGTGTTCACCAATCACCACGGGAGCCGTCTCGTCCGCTCCGGGTTCGTAGTCGTAGCCCATGGCCGCGATGGATGAAAAATGCACGAAGCGCTGTGCACCGCCGGCAATGGCGACGTCCAGGGCGTTGCGAACGCCGACCAGCGATGTGGTGGAATAAGTCTCCCAGTCGGCGGCCAGCGACACCACCGCCGCGGTGTTGATAAAGAGGTCGCAGCCTTTGGCATGATCGCGCCAGCCTGATGGATTGGTCAGGTCTCCGGCTATGACGTTGCGCTCTTCATCCGCCTGCAAATCCATGCCGCAGACCTCGCAGCCCAGCTCGCGGTAGCGGCGGTAGATGGTGCGACCAATGAAACCGTTGGCGCCGGTTATGAAGACTTTTGAGGGGAGGGAGGGCTTCTGCCCGTCCCGACCAGTTGGAAGAGACATGGGGTGGCTCCTGTTCTGTTTATTGTGTTGTTCCTATCGTGCGTAGTTTTTGATGCCCGTATTTTTCAATTCACGACAAATTACAGGTAAAACACGCCAGTTATTTTATGGCGTGAAATAACAAGCTGTTGACGTTGTAAGCCAAGGAGCAAGTACGACTAATTGGTCATAGTGTGGGCAGAAATTACCCAACGGATTGGCTTTACATGAATTCAGGCCCTGACCCCACCAAGTATTCAACGCGCCCGCTCGAACTCTCATTCACGACTCGGTGCAAACTCCTTGTGCTGCGTTGGCTGCTGCGGCCGTTTATGGCCTACCTGTTGCGCGGGCACCCCCGACGCGTAGCCCGTGCGCAGATTGGCATCGCCGGTCGCTGGGCAAGCGCCCGTCAGAGGGAGCGGTTTCGCTATGACTACCACTGGGGTGAGGGCGGGGCGGTAGCAGGCCACTCGCTGGGTACACCGTTTACCAGTACCGGTGATCCGGTACTTCTGTGGTTGCATGGCGGCGCGTTTGTTCTTCCGGCGATGCCCAGGGGACACCTGTCCTTCACAGAGCGCCTTTGTGACCCCCTGGCGGCCAGCGCCTTTATTCCGGATTACCGGCTGGCGCCCGCCAACCCCTTTCCCGCCGCCCTCGACGACTGTGAGGCCGCATACCGTCTGCTGCTTGATTCCGGGATTCCCGCTGAGCGGATTGTGCTGGGCGGCGAGTCGGCCGGAGGTAATCTGCTGGTGTCGCTGCTGTACCGAATCCGGGGTCGCGGAATGCCGATGCCGGCGTGTGCCATCGCGGTCTCGCCCGCGCTTGACCTTGGCCGTCTGCACGGTTCGCCATCCCGGTTCGCCAATGCCGGTCGCGACGCCATGCTTCCAGTTGCCTCGCTGGCGCAAGCCCTGGACTGGTACCTGGACGGCGCTGACAGCGCCAACCCGGAAATATCACCGCTGCTGGGCGAATGCCGGGGCTTGCCACCGACCCTGATCGTCGCCAGCGAGGCGGAACTGCTGAGGGACGACAGTGTGTTGTTTGCCCGCCGACTCGCCGCGGCCGGCGTTCCTACCGAACTGGCCCTGTGGCCCCACCTCCCGCACGCCTTCCCGCTGCTGGAGGATTGGTTTCCGGAAGCCTCCGGTGCCAGACAACAAATAACAACGTTTATGAAAGAGCAGCTCCAGAAAGGAGCCGGATGCTCGGGAGAGAGAAGATGACAAATTATAAGAAATTGACGCCATTGGACGCGGCCTTTGTCCAGCTGGAAAACCCCAATGCGCCCATGCACGTGGCCGGATTAATGATCTTCGAGCTGCCGGCAAAAGCCGGTGCCGATTTCGTGACCCGGCTGGTCGAGGACTGGCGTAACGAAACCCGGATCAAGGCCCCCTGGAACCAGAAACTGGTGTCTCCGTCCCGGTGGCAGCTGGCGCCAAGGCTGAAGACCTGCCACGACCCGGACCTCGAATACCATGTCCGCCACCTGTTCTTGCCCAAGCCGGGTGGCCAGAGGGAGCTGGGGCAGTTGGTTGCCCGCCTGCACAGCCAGCCCATGGATCTGAGAAAACTGCTGTGGGAATGCTTCATCATCGAGGGCCTGGCCGACAACCGCTTCGCCATCTACATGAAATTCCACCATTCGATGGTCGATGGCATCAGCGCGAATATCCTGCTGATGAAGGGGCTGTCAGAGCGCCGCGCCGACAATAAAACGGCGCCGTTCTGGGTTCACTCGGCACCGGAAAAACCGTTCCAGCCAGGACCACTCCAGATTCCCTCCGCCCAGGCGTTGATGAGTACCGCGGCGAACGTCCTCAAGTTGTTCGGCAGAGATGATGAGCTCACCACCTTTCGCTCGGCGCCCTACACGCCCTTGAATGGCCCGATTGCAGCCCAGCGGCGTTTCGCCACCCAGAGCTTTTCGATGGATCGGATCAAGGCCGTGGCCCGACAGGCGGGGGTCAGCCTCAACGATGTGCTGCTCTGTCTCGTCGGCGGTACGCTCCGCCGATATCTGCAGCGCGTTACCGCGCTTCCGGGGGATAGCCTGACCGCGGCCATCCCCATCTCCCTGCGTGCCGAGGGCGATCAGAGTTGCGGCAATGCCGTGGGCATGATCTTCAGCATTCTCGGAACCAACATTGCGGACCCGGTGGTGCGCCTGCAGAAGATTCATCAGTCCACCGACCTGGCCAAACAGCAGGTGCTGGGTCTGCCCCAGGAAATGCGGGTGCCCTATTCCCTGGTAAGCATGATGCCTTCGGTGCTCCGGATGCTCATTGGTGTCACCGGAAAAACCCGTCCGCTATTCAACACGGTGGTGTCCAACGTGCCTGGCGGCAGCGAGGAAAAGTTCCTCAGGGGCGCGCGCCTGGTGAATCTGTATCCGGCGAACATCGTGTTCCCGGGGATGGCGGTGAGCTTCACCTGCTACAGCCATGCGGGAACCCTCAACGTGGGTATCACCGCCTGTCGGGATACCGTTCCGCACATGCAGAAACTGGCGCTCGGAATGGAGGAGGCATGTAGGGAGCTCGAGGAGAAACTGGGCGTTGGTGAGCCAGCGAAAGCGGCGGTGGCCCACGCTGTCGAGGAGGCGGTATGACCCTGAGAAAAATGCCGTTGCTGGATGCCGCGTCCCTGCAACTGGAAGGCAAGAACATGCCGATGCACATTGCGGCGCTGATGACCTTTTCCTATCCCACCTCGCTGACCGATCACGAACGCAAAACGTTCGTCAGTAGCCTGATCGCTCGCTGGCGAGAGGAAACCCGGGTCGTCTATCCCTGGAATCAGGTGCTCACGCGTCCCACCCGCTGGCAGCTCAGGCCTGCCACCCGGGAAGTCTACGATCTGGACCTGGAATATCACCTGAGGCAGTGGTCCTTGCCGGCGCCCGGTGGTGAAAAAGAGCTGGGCCACATGATCGCCTGGATTCACGAATTACCGATGGATCTGGAAAAGCCGCTCTGGGAGTGCCACTTCATCGAAGGGCTCTCCGACAACCGGTTTGCTCTCTACGTAAAGATCCATCACGCGCTTGTCGACGGCATCAGTGGCACCCGTCTGGTGGTGGGCAGCCTGTCGACGGACGCGGACTCACTGAGTACCCCGATGTGGGCCAAGGTGCAGGCGGAGATCGACACGGGCGGGGCCAAAGCGTCGGACAGAGGCGCGTTGCCAAGCCTCTCAGACCTGAAGGCGGGTGTCGCAGCGTCCCTGAAGCTGCGCACCAAAAACGAGACCCTGACAACGTTCAGATCGACGCCCGAGACCATCCTGAATGGCCCGATTGGCGCCCATCGCCGGGTGGCCACCCAGCACTTTGAACTGGCACGGCTGAAAACGCTGGCGAAGACGACAGGAGCCACGGTCAATGATGTGGTGCTGGCGATTGTGGGTGGCGCCTTGCGCGAGTACCTGCTCGAGGCAAATGCATTGCCTGAGGATTCGCTCACCGCAGCGCTGCCGGTGTCCACGAGAAAACCCGGTGACGTCAGTATTGGCAATCAGGTGAGCCTGTTATTTGGCAGCCTGGGAACCAACATTGCTGATCCAGCCCTTCGTCTGGAGTACGTCAAACGGTCGACACAAGCCGGGAAGGCCATGCTGAACGAGCTTCCTGCCCATGCCGTCAATGTCTATTCACTGCTTTCGACCGGTCCCTTTCTGTCGTCCGTGGTGCTTGGCATCGGCAGGGCCGGGCGTCAGCTGTTCAATACCACAGTCTCTAACGTCCCCGGACAGCGCGAAGCCCGCTATCTGGATGGTGCTGAATTGCTTCACGTCTACCCCGTCAGCCTGATCATGCCGGGCATTCCCTTGAACTTCACCTGCGTCAGTCACGGCGATTTCCTGAACTTCGGCATGGTGGCCTGCCGGGACCGGGTGCCCCATGTGCAGCGGCTGGCTGTGGGCATGGTTGATGCCCTGGAGGAGCTCGAAAACAATCTCCTCAAGCGCGGGGAGAACCATTCGGCCTGACTGGCGCTAAAAGCCAAATTTGTGGCACTGAAGAGCAAACGTGCCTAGGTATTTCTACGGAATACTGACGCTCGCTTGAAACACAAAAACAACATTCCATGCATCCCATCGGGTGTGTGGCGGAGTGATCAAAACATGAATAATGCGAAGTCTTTCCGGGTTAACCGACTCAGTGCGGGTATTGTGATGGCGCTGACCCTCGGTGGTGCCAATACGGCGACCGCCTTCAATTTCGATGCGGGCGAGTGGGATGGCGGCCTCAATACCACCATTTCGTTCGGATCGAGCTGGCGTATGCAGGACCCTGATCCTGCCCTGTACAGCGCACAGAATGCTGCGCTGGTTGGCGAAGAGCCGGGCACCGGTGGCAAGTCGGATGGCGGTAACCTGAACTACGACAAGGGCGACCGGTTTTCCACCGTGGCCAAGTTTCTGACCGAATTCTCCCTCGAAAAAGACTACATGGGCGCGCTCGTCCGGGTAAAGGGCTGGTACGACCAGGCCCTGGAGGACGAGGATGTCCGCTTCGGCAACCAGGCCAACGGCTACCAGCAGGGTGAACCGCTGTCGGATCGCGGCTATCAGAATCTCCAGAAATTCTCTGGTGTCCAGCTCATGGACGCGTTTGTCTATAACACCTGGGACATTAACTACAAGCCCTTGCAGATTCGCCTGGGGCGACAGGTAGTGAACTGGGGTGAAAGCCTGTTCATCCAGGGCGTGAACCAGGGGATCAACCCCATTGACGTGCCCGCCTTCCGCCGTCCCGGCACAGAACTGCGCGAGGTACTGCTGCCCACGAACATGCTCTACGCGAACATGGGGCTTGGCAGTGGCGTGTCCGTTGAAGCCTACTATCAGTTCGAATGGCAGAATTCCCCGATTGAGGGCTGTGGCCATTACTGGGCGGTCACCGAGAACCTGATCTCGCCTGACCTCAGTGGCTGCGTGAGCGCCGTGGGCGTGGGACCGGGCAGTTCCCCGGATGACTTGCAGGGCGGCACCTATTATCCCCAGGCCGCCCGAAACGATACCAGTGACCAGGGCCAGTTCGGTGTTGCCTTGCGCTTCCCGGCCGATGCCATCGGCACTGAATTCGGTCTCTACGCCATTAACTACCACTCCAAGATGCCGGTACTGGGCATCAATACCGGCAGTGGTCCCGGTACCGGCGTAGCGACCCTGATTCCCATGCAGCTGGATTCCCAGTTCGGCACCACGCCGGGGGATGTCTCCTGGGTCTATCCGGAAGATATTCAGCTGTACGGCATCAGTGCTGCCGCCAACATCGCCAGCTGGTCGGTGGGCGCGGAACTGACCCATTCCAGGAACTTTCCTGTCATCCTCAACGGCGCAGACCTGGTTGTTGGTGCGGCCCAGGGTGTGGGGCCACTGGGGGAAACCTTCGCCACGGCTGAGGCCAATGAGAGTGTCGACGGGTTCCGGCGCTACAACAAGACCCAGTTCCAGATCAACGGTCTGAACCTTTGGTCCAACATTCTGGGCGCGCAGACGGCTCTGTTGATTGCCGAGGTGGGATTCCAGTACGGCGATGTGCCTGACACCTATACCGGTGTTAGGCATGGTCGCGGGTTTACCTTCGGCTTCGGCCAGCACGAAGACTTTTTCGATGGCGCCGATCCCTGCTCGGTGGGCGCAAACACCTCCCCGGCCGGTTGCAAGAACGAGGGCTATGTCACGGACTTCTCCTGGGGCTACCGGGTGCGCGGCTCGCTGGATTACCAGAACCCGTTTGGTCTGGGTCTCCTGGTGCAGCCCTCCCTGTTCGTCGGTCACGACGTCAAGGGTAACTCTCTTGATGGTCAGTTCCAGGAAGGCCGGATCTCAACCACCCTGGCGACCGACTTCACCTACCTGAAGCGACACAAGTTTGGCGCAAGCTACGTGCACTTCGCGGACTCTGCGGATTACAACGATCTGCGCGACCGTGACTATGCCTCCGTCAATTACAGCTACACCTTCTAAAACAAAAATCCGAGGATACTGACATGCAATTTTCCAGAAACAGACTGTATCGGGCGCTGGCGGTTTCTGCCGCCTTCGCCTTTACCGCTCCCGCCATGGCCGAGCTTTCCCCTGAGGAAGTGGCAAAGCTGGGAACGGAACTGACGCCGGTGGGTGCCAACCCGAATGCCAACGACGACGGCACCATCCCGGCGTGGACCGGAGGGCTGACGTCGCCCCCGGAAGGCTGGGAGCCGGAGCAGGGGTATATCGATCCGTTCCCGCAGGACGAGGTGAAGTTCACCATCACGGGGGACAACCTCGACCAGTACCGTGACAAGCTGAGCGCCGGTCAGATTGCCCTGCTCGAGAAGTACGACAACTTCCGGATGCCGGTGTACGAAACCCGCCGTACCGCGGCCTTGCCCCAGAAGGTGTATGACACCATCAAGGCCGAGGCGCCGGACGTGAAGCTGGAGGGTTTTGGCATCAAGAACCTGGATGGCGCCAACGTGCCGTTCCCGATTCCGGAAAACGGACTGGAAGCAATCTGGAACCACAACGTCCGTTACCTGGGTGGCGGCGTTGAGCGTCAGTACCACTGGTTCCCGGTGCAGGGCGACGGCGATTTCTACAAGGTGGGCTTCCTCGAGAAGCGGATTTTCGATGAGAACATGGACCGTCAGTCCGAGAACCGCCTGTTGAACTACACCGCGAAGTACACCTCGCCACCGACGCTGGAAGGCACGGTCCAGCTGGTTCACGAACCGATTGACCAGGTCGAGGAAGTACGGTCTGCCTGGATTTACAATGTCGGGCAGCGCCGGGTGCGACGCGCTCCGGATCTGGCCTACGACAACGCCAACGACGGTACCGAGGGGATTCGTGTCACCGACCAGTTCGATGCTTACAACGGTGCGCCCGATCGCTACAACTGGAAGCTGGTGGGCAAGAAGGAAATCTACGTTCCCTACAACGCCTATAAGCTGAGCGATAAGTCCCTGAACTACGAGAAGGATATTCTTCGCACCAACACCATCAATTCGGATCTGATGCGTTATGAACTGCACCGGGTGTGGGTGGTTGAGGCGACGCTGCGCGAGAACAGCAGCCACATCTATGGCAAGCGTACCTTCTACCTCGATGAGGACTCCTGGAACGTTCTGATGGAAGACGCCTACGACACCCGCGGTGACCTGTGGCGCGTCGCGATCCACCCGCTCATCCAGTTCTACGATGTCATGGTGCCCTGGTACCGGGCCAATATTTACCACGATCTGAATAACGGCTCTTACCTGGTATCGAACCTGGCCAACGAAATTGACGAACCCTGGGAGTTTGGTGTCAAGGGTCGCTACATTGAGTTCCAGCCGGACGCGCTTCGTCGTAGCGGGCGCTGAGTGACCACGGCGGGGGTTCAACGCCCGCCGTTTCTTCTTTTCCGATCAGGTAAACCTCTCATGGCTAATTCAAACTTTCGGGCCGGGGCCGTCGCTCTGGCTCTGGGGGCGTGTGCGCCTGCTGTTTGGGCTGAAAAGCCGCCCCTGTCTTACGACATTTCCGCCGACCGGGTGGCCATCTTCGACCTCGCGAGCAATGAACAGGTCTATTACGCCGTCGGTGAGCGGGGCGTTCTGCTGACCAGCACCGGGCCTGTGCCGGATGCGTGGCAGAGCCAACGTCTGCCCGCCACCGACTCGGTGATGGGTATCGCCTTCGGGGAGAATGGCCGGGGCGTCGTGGTCGGCCACGGCAGCATGATTCTGTACACCACTGACCATGGCACCACCTGGACGCCGGTGGATGTGTCCGAGCATGGGCGAGGGGATCCGTTCATGGATGTCGCCTACCTGGGAAGCGGGCGGTTCCTGGCGGTGGGTGCGTTCGGACTGGTCATGGAATCAGTGGATGGCGGTGAAACCTGGCAGCCCGCGAGCATTTCCGAGGACTACTTCGACCGGCACCTGTACAGCATCGCCCGGGCGGGTGATGACTGGCTGCTGATCGGCGAGAGCGGTTCGCTGTTTGTCAGCGCCGATGGCGGCGAGCAGTGGGAAAAACTCGCGTCGCCGTACGAGGGATCCTTCTTTGGCGGCCTGCAGACGCCCGATGGTGCCTGGCTGCTCTATGGCATGCGTGGGCAGATCTGGCGTACCGAAGACGGCGGTGCGACCTGGAAGAAGGCGAAAGTGGACCTCGCCACCGCCATCAATGCCCATGAAACCGGGCCCGAGGGCCAGGTCTTCCTGTTCGGCAATGGCGGACAGGTGCTGGTGAGCGAGGACGACGGCCGTCATTTCTCGCCTGCTTCACGCAGTGGGTTGCCGGGTGATATTACCGCCGCGACCAGAATCAACGGCAAGTGGCTGGTGGCCGGCACCGCGGGCGTTCGCCTTTGGAATGGTCAGGGAGAATAAGTCATGAATTCAGAGCAGAAGAAAACGGGCTTGACCCGAGTACTGGCCCGCGGGGTGTTCCGATTCCGTATTACCTTGCTGGTGGTCATGGCGGCCATCACGCTGGCCCTCGGCTACTCCGCCAGTCATTTGCGCGTGGATGCGGGCTTCATGAAGATGATCCCGCTCAGTCACGAGTACATGGGCACCTTCCTGGACTACCAGGGCGAGTTTGTGGGCGCGAACCGGATCATGGTGTCCCTGCGCAACGAAAATGGCACGGTGTTCGACAAGGAATTCCTGAGCTCGTTAAAGCAGGCGACCGAATCCGTGTTTTATCTGGAGGGCGTTGAACGAAGCTCTGTGACGTCGATGTTCACGCCGAATGTTCGCTACTCCGAGGTGGTTGAGGAAGGTTTTGTCGGGGGTAACCTGATTGAAGCCGACTACTCCGGTACACAGGCAGAACTGAAAGAAATCCGGGAGCGGACCCTCAAATCCAGTTGGGTTGGCCAGATTGTCGCCAATGACCTGCGATCGGCAATGGTCGTCGCAACCCTTCAGGAAGTGAATCCGGACACGGGTGAGAAGATTGACCTGCAAGCCGTTGCGAACAACCTCGAGGACATCCGTTCCGAACTTGAGAACGAGTCCCTTGAAGTCAACATCATCGGTTTCTCCAAGGCCATTGGTGATATCGCCAACGGCGCCCGTGGTGTGCTCGTGTTCTTCGCCGTTGCGGTCGTTATTATCGCGGTGTTGCTGTACTGGTACACCCGCTCGAAGCGCCTGACCCTGCTCACCCTGGTCACCGCATCGCTGCCGGTTGTCTGGCTGTTGGGCCTGCTGCCGCTGCTGGGGCTCAGCCTGGACCCGATGTCGATTCTGGTGCCCTTCCTGATCTTTGCCATCGCCGTGTCGCACGCGGTGCAGATGTGCAATTCCTGGAAACTTGATGTGCTGGCCGGTGCCAATATCCGCACCGCGGCTGAAGACAGCCTGACCGATCTGGTGGTTCCCAGTGTGGTCGCGTTGGCGGCCAACGTACTGGGTTTCCTGGTCATTGCATTCGTCGATATCCAGATGGTGCATGAGCTGGCCGTCACCGCGACCCTGGGGGTTGGCGTCATGATTCTCACCAACTCGTTGGTGCTGCCGCCTCTCCTGTCGTTTACCAAGATGGATCAGCACGCACTGGACCGACTGACGGGTAAAGGCTCTCACTACTGGTTCTGGGAAAAGCTCAGCGTACTGGCAACCACACCGAAAGCGTGGGTGCCCATTGTCTGCGCTCTGGCTCTGACGGGCTATGGCATCTACCAGGCGGACCAGATGCACGTGGGGGATCTCGGGGACGGCGTACCGGAGCTACGTGATGACGCCCGCTACAACCAGGACGTCAGGGCGGTCACCTCGCAGTATTCCGTCGGTGTTGACGTACTGCAGGTCGTGGTTGAAGCCGACGGCGACAACATGCCCTGTGTTCAGCCTGAGCTGATGCAGCAGTTGGAAGAATTTGAACTGTTCCTTCGTCAGCAGCCGGGTGTGGCTTCTGTCGGTGCGCTGCCGGGGTTTGTGAAGGGCGTTACCCAGAACTACGCGGAAACCAACCCCAAGTGGCACGTGGTGCCGGGCAACCGCGCCCAGGTAGCCCAGGGTGTCGCGTTTGCGACCCGCGATGGCAGTACGCTGATGAACACCGCCTGTGACGCGATGGCCATTTCGGTGTTCCTGAGCGATCACAAGGCCGAGACCATATCCGGCATTGTCACGGCCATTAAGGAGTTCAAGTCCGTCTATGACAACGACACCCTGACCTATCGTCTGGCTTCCGGCAACGTCGGGGTGATGGCCGCCACCAACGAAGCGGTAACCGCGGCAAACCCGTGGGTCAACGGCGCGCTGTTCGCCTCGGTGACCCTGCTGTGTCTGGCCATGTTCCGCAGTCTCCGGATCAGCCTGTGCATCATCCTGCCGCTGGCCCTGGTGACGCTGCTGTGCAACGCCTTCATGTCATTGCTGGGCATCGGCCTGAAGGTGAACACCCTGCCGGTCATCGCCCTGGGTGTGGGCAGTGGTATCGACTACGGCATCTACCTGTTCGAGCGCATGAAGCACGAGCTGGATGCCCGCGACTGCAGCATTCAGGAGGCGTTTTTCGAAGCACTGAAGCAGCGTGGCACGGCGTCGGCGTTTACGGCGTTGACCATGACCGTCTCCGTGGCGACCTGGTACTTCTCGGACCTGAAGTTCCAGGCCGATATGGGGATCCTGCTGGCGTTCATGTTCCTGGTGAACCTGTTCGGCGCCATTCTGCTGTTGCCGGCGATCGCGGCGGTGTTGTTCCGCGACCGCTCGCTTGCAAAGCAACCAGACGAACCGGAATGCCCCGTCCAGAGCCAGCGGAAGGAAACCTCGACGGCTCAGGATGGTTTCTCGGGGGCCGGAGCCTATTCCAGAAGCTGACCTGAAGAGTTATCTCTGACCTTTGCCACCCCCCAGGGGTGGCTTTTTTTTGTCAGGATGGTTTTCCAGGCGGAATTCAGTTGGTGTGGTCTCCATGATGTCCCGGAAGGCCCGATTAAAGGAACTGAGGGTGCGATACCCGACATCAAGAGAGATGTTGAGAATGGGCGTTTCCGGTTCCCGGGCCAACCGTCGTGCGGCGTCTTCGATTCTCAGGTGGTTGATGTAGTCATTGAAGTTGCGATACCCGAGTGTCTGGTTGATGGTTTTGCGCACCCGGTACTCGGGAATTTGGAGGGATTCGGCCAGCCGCTTTAGTGTCAGTTTCTCGGTGGTGTAAAACCCTTCGTCCATCAGCCTGTTCAAGGCAGTCAGATCCTCGTTGTTCTCCAAATCGGCGGTTGCCCCCGAGGCGGGCGCAACCGCGTGTCCTGACGGTTGCGCCTGTTCAGTCTGGGTTTCGGGCGACAATTCAAGAATGCCCTCGCGGGCGGACACGAAACAGAGCAGGGTGGTCAGGGCCGCAAAGCTGACGATGATGCTTCGGGAATACTCGTGGTAGAGGCCGAAGTTCAGGCTGACGGTCGCGATACCGACGGAGCCGCCAACAATCAGCAGGAACGCCAGCCGGGCGCGTCGGCGGGACTCCACCAGATCCGCTCGCCAGTGTCGGATGACGTGCATGAGCGCATGCAGGACCACTATGTATTCAAACCACCGGCCCAGTTCCCAGCCAAAGAAGACCGCCAGGTCAGAAGATTCGCCAGCGATCACATGGGGTCTTGCCAGGGCCGGGACCACGAAGCTGTAAAGCGCCAGGAATCCCCAGACCGAGCGAAATCGGGGGCGCGACGCGAATATGAGTTGGCAGACAACCCAGAACAGGCCGGGCATGGCGGTTTGGAGGTCGGAGGCAATCCAGCGCCAGTCCTGTGGAACCAACGGAGCAACGAGATAGGCCGTGGCGGAGAGAAGAATCAGCAGAAAGATCTGCCCCACCAGCTGATGTCGAAAATCCCGCAGGATAATGAAGAACAGGCAAACCAGACAGCCGAGACCAAATCCCGTCAGGATGAGCAAAACGTTTCCCTCTAGTGCCGCATTTCTTGTTGTGTGAGCCGAGCTTACTGCAAGACGTGAGATTTTACAGCAGGGGATTCGGGTCCATTATTTTGCTCTGATTGAAATGTAGGTGCCAAAAACGGAAACCCGGCTCGTTCGTTTCTGTCCTGTAAATCACGAACCGACCGTCAATTGAAAACTTATTACTTACAGACTTTTGCCCATAAACGGCGGGTCCGGGCCTTGTTGCGAATTTCTATGGCCTGTTACTCGTTGAATTTGCTGACGAAATACATGCAAAGTGACTACCAAAAAACCGCTTGTTAACACAAAAAGGTTCAAGTTATGAGAGTTCCCGGATAGCGATTGACAAGCTGGGGAAGGGTCAATGGTGGTTAGAGTTGGCAGAAGATTTGAACTGCTTGGAAATACCGTGGACACATCCAAAAAAATGCCCCCAGAGAGGATTCGAACCTCTGACCTCTGCCTCCGGAGGGCTCTATTTTGGGGTGTTTTTAGGGTGTTCTAGTGAGTCTCTAATTGGGCTGCCACAAGGTGATTCAAGCGATTAGATGGTCTATAGATTCGTTTGTAAAACCCTACTCCGGATGGTCCCACTATAGTGGTGAAAGTCCAATGATGGATCAATCATGATCGCCAGACCCTGAGGCCGTTTTTGGTGCTGCACCTGTGAACACCGCACAAAATGCTAAGGGCGCCCAAAAAAGAACCCAGTCAGGCTTCGGCGAAGATAGGAAACGGACGGTATCCGTTACGTTAATAGAGACGACTAACAGCACCAGCGCCAACATCCCCACGCGCACCTCCAGTGGTTCCTGCTTCATTAATGCGAGCCTGAGCATCAAAGAGCCGATAATCACGACAACCAACACCAGTGCGGGGACCCCGCCAACCAATAGTGCCTGAAGGAAGATGTTATGAGTATGATCAAACGTCACGCCGACACTTGTCACCAGATCCTTTCCAGGAAGCGTGTCGCTGAAGGCTGTCGCCTGTCCCACGCCAAATGTCCAGAACGACGAAGCATGCTGAATGACTGCCGTCCAGATTTCCAGCCGGTATGAGAGCCCTCGATCACTGGCCTTCTCTACAATCGATTCATAAGCGCCAGAAAACCATAACGAGGCGGCAAGCCCCACCAGCAGACCGCTTCCCCAGAGGAAAAGACTCTTTCTGTTCGCGGTTTTTATGGAAATACTGAACAGCAGTAGCCCAAACAGCAGAACGGCAGACCCTATCGGGCCTCGGCTTTGTGAGAGCACAACGAATAAAAAAACCAGGGCACCCGAAATAACCAGAAGAATCCAGTCAAGTAGCCCCACTCGATTTTTTGCCAGCAAGAACCCAATTGCTCCAAAAGCCCACAACACCAACAATGTCGAGGCACCCCGGATCGGATGATCGAGGAAGCCCGCGCCGGTGATCCTCTGAGAAAAATCCCCGTCCACGACATAGACCGCAACAGGTAGCAGAGCGGCCAGACCCGAGGTTAAAGCAAAACTTCGACCCATCGTACAAGGGTTGGCGACCCAGTAACGGCAAGCTATCGTGATCGCGAGTAAGAAAAGAGCGATCTCTAATCCCCAACGAAGCCGACGAAAATCCTGATAACCGCTCACATCACTTAAAAGGAAAGAGTTAACGACCAAATAACCAACCAGGGCGATCATTATCAGTATTGGAAAAGACAAAAACTCACTGGGTAGTTTTCGTTTGTAGACATAATAAAAAGCTAACGGGAGCGACAACCCGAAGAAAAAGAAACGAGCAATTTCTGCCCAGGGAAATAGTATTGAACATGCGAAAAACAACAAGACGGCTGCGGCGACAAGCCCCTCCAGCCTCCTCAAGGTAAAATCATTCATTAAGCAAGCCTTTGGCTACTGCAATTAATTCGTCAGCGGATAAGGAAAGGTCCATCATTTGAGAAGATTGAGGTGTGCTGGAGAAGAACTCGCACGCATAGACAGGTCCATTGCCCTTATATTTTATCCCGGAGTAATGAACTGGTATAAAAAAATGGCTCGGCAAAATCGTTGCAGTCTTGTCAGTGGACGACATCAAGGCTTTTGTAAATGCGCCGGGTCCCGTCAATTTCCACGCGGGCGAATAACGCCACGCCCTTCTTGAGAAAGAGAATCTTCTTGGCCAGCGTTCGAGCTCTGACAGATCCTCGACGATACTCTGAATGACCGGGTGTTGAGGTGCGCATCCAACGTACCCGTTTGCGACAAGACCCGGTCGGCTATATTCATTTTCCCAGACTGCAAAAAGGTCACACTCCAATAACCAGTCAGGTAGCGTTTCCAAACATACCGAGTCAGCATCGAGGGCTATTCCGCCCTCAGCCAAAAGAATCTCCCACCTCATGAGGTCGGCAATCGCGGCATATTGCCCCCCGACCTTCAGGGCATGCTCCATTAAATGCTTCGTCTTCCAGGGAGTATCACGAAGATCATCGTTATCCCAAACCTTTACTTCAAAGCCCTCGTGCATTTTTCGCCAGGTTTCGATGTAGGCGTTGGGGCGAAGCTTGTCGTCACCGACCCAGATGAAATGAAGTTTTTTCGGGATTTTCTGCTTTTTTTCCGCCATCAAACGGTTCTTTCGTTACGAACAGGGTAGGGGTGACCGGAATGATAGATCCGGAATTTCAGGTTATGAAAAAAGCGACGAGTGTTTTCAGTGAGCGAAAACAGCTCCCTTCTAGTTTTTGTTGAAAGGGCTCTTTTCGGTTTGTCCTCGTAGCCAATCATGGAGTCGAAAAGATAATCGTGTTTTATACATTCGGGTACGGTCCCGAAGCATTCCACATTATTTACCCAGAAACGGTCCATATACATATCAACAGCAAGATACCATTTGTCGGCGTTTGAGATGAGCTTGTGGGCACCTTTGGGCGTTAAATAGTAACCCATAGCACTCATCGGGCCCTTGGTATATTTGACGATGGCCAGGTCGCCACAGGAAGCGTAGGGGAGAACCTTATGGTGCTTTGTCTTGTTTTTGAAAAGGCGAACACATTCAATTCGATCGTCAAGCTTGCCCGCTACTTCCAGAAACTCCTCTAGTCTTTCGCCGACTACGGTAACGTCGTCCTCTAACACAATCACGGGCTCACCAAGCTCCAGGCAACGCTTCCAGACAAGGAAGTGGCTTGCGAAGCATCCCAGCTGTCCAAGGCTCAATGAATCACCCTTTATCTTCTTTCTCAGGCGATCGTCATAGCGATCGAAGAGGGGGTGATTTTGTTTTCTTCCATCAATTGCAGCAAATCGCTCAGCGACGAGGCCCATCTCGCTGAGCTGTCGCGAGATATGCTCCCATCTGTCCTTGGCTTCGTCGATGTTGATTACGATGATTTTGGTCACAAGGCCTTACTCGCTTCCGTACGATTAATCCAAGCTGACTTGGGTCCCTCTAGCTTAACCGTTCCCGGCTTTTTAGAGTGTATTTCAGCAGAGGGCGATGAGCGGAAATAACGATTTCCTTATCGCAGAGCATAGCATTCGGAAGAGCATCAAGACGGGCCGGGGGATTCAGGATTAAGGTCACTACCGATCGGCAGCTTGGAGTTTATGATGATGCCCACTGCGATTGAACGTTGATCTTATTCTTTTATGCCATGCAGCAAGAAGGCTTCCCAAGATGTTTGAGAGTTGCCGAAGGAAATGTCGCTATTGCGAAAGGAGAGTGTGAGTTGTTTTCGAGTGAAAAATGGCCCGCCCGAGAGGATTCGAACCTCTGACCTCTGCCTCCGGAGGGCAGCGCTCTATCCAGCTGAGCTACGGGCGGAACGAAAGTTGACGGCAGTGCGTCAATTTCGAGTGCGCAATCTTACGTGCGAAGCTCCCTTCTGTCCAGCCCTTCCCGCCGATCCGTCTTTTCCACCAGTTACGGTTGGTCGACTGCAAAATCCGAATCCTGAATAAAAGATGTTTCTTGTTTATGACGATTTGGAAACCGCCACAAGTGTGTAATGGATAGCTCCGCACCCTAATATCAATTATGCATAGTTCTCTGCTTTTCTAATTCCTTTTGAATTAAAGATTCCCTCGAAAGTCAAAAATCTGCCGCAAGCACCGCCACTGTTTCTGGCGCAGTTTCACAGTTCATTCCCCTCAAAACATAAGTTTGCGCACCAGTCTGTCTTTTTCAACGCCAGAACCGCATCGAAGACATGTCAATGTCGGCACCTCAAAAAAATTATCCTTTTGTAACAGGAGTTTAAGGTTTTGTTTCTGTACGTTTTTGCACTGTAACGCAACGGTTACACCCGACTTCAAGCGCAGTACGGGTGCGCCGAATGTCAGTTCCGATCTGCAGGAGTTTTCTGAGACAGCCGGTGTAAAGGTGTGCTGTTACCGGCAACACGTTGGAGTTGGCGAGCCAATACAGGCGTTCCAGCCTGAGAACGACGGAAACCAGACGGTGGTCCGGTAAAGACGTCAAATACATGAATCGTTGATGTAACGAGAAGAGGACGAGTGCGATGAGAGTAAGCATATTTGGATTGGGTTACGTTGGCGCTGTGTGTACAGCCAGTCTGGCGCGCCGCGGTCATGAGGTGATCGGTGTGGATGTATCGCCGGTGAAGATTGATCTGATTAACAGTGGCCGTTCCCCGATCGTTGAACCGGGCCTCGAGGAGTTGCTGGGTGAGGGCGTTCGCAGTCGTCGCATTCGTGGCGTCACGGACGGTTATGACGCTGTCCAGAATTCCGATCTTTCCATGATCTGTGTCGGTACGCCCAGCAAGAGCAATGGCGACCTCGACCTGACTTTCGTCGAGAAGGTTGCTGGCGATATCGGCCTGGCTCTGAAGGAAAAGCCTGACTGGCACCTGGTGGTGGTACGCAGCACTGTCCTGCCGGGCACCGTCCGTGACCTGGTCATCCCGATTCTGGAAGAGGTGTCAGGGAAGAGGGCCGGCGAAGGCTTTGGCGTGTGTGTGAACCCGGAGTTCCTGCGCGAAAGCACGGCGATCAAGGACTATGACCAGCCGCCCATGACGGTCATTGGCGAGCTGGACGAGCGTTCCGGTGAGCTGCTGGCGGAGCTGTACGCGGATCTGGATGCGCCGCTGATCCGCAAGCCCATCGAAGTGGCGGAAATGATCAAGTACACCTGCAATGTCTGGCACGCCACCAAGGTCAGCTTTGCCAATGAGATCGGCAACATCGCCAAATCCATGGGCGTCGATGGCCGGGACGTCATGGACGTGATGTGCGTGGACAACAAGCTGAACATCTCCCGCTACTACATGCGCCCGGGCTTTGCCTTCGGCGGCTCATGCCTGCCCAAGGACGTGCGGGCACTGACTTACCGCGCCAACCAGCTGGACGTTCGCAATCCGTTGCTCAGTTCCATCATGAGCAGCAACGACGAGCAGGTAACCCATGCGTTCAATATTGTGACCGGCTACGGCCGTCGCAAGATCAGCATGCTGGGCCTGAGCTTCAAATCCAACACCGATGACCTGCGCGAAAGTCCGCTGGTTGAGTTGGCCGAGATGCTGATTGGCAAAGGCTACGACCTCAAGATCTTCGATCGCAACGTGGATTACGCCCGCACCCATGGCGCGAACCGCGAATACATCAACCAGAAAATCCCCCATCTCTCCAACCTCATGGACAGTGACCTCCGCGGCGTGGTGGAGCACGGCGATGTTGTCGTCGTGGGCAACAACGATGAGCTGTTCGAAACCATCATCGCGGACGTGCCCGAGGGCAAGCGCGTGGTGGACCTGGTGGGCTTCATGAAGACCACCACCAATGACGTGCTCGAAGGCATCTGCTGGTAAAGGCACGCCCCGGCCCCGCACCGGCGGGGTCGGGGAACCGGTTCGAATGAGATGTATGCAGGTATCTGGAGAGCATGAGCATGTCGTGGATGACGGATAACGCCCTGTCGCGGGCAGCAGGCTGGCTGTTTTACGTGGCCATTCTTGGTGCCCTTGCGGTCTCGCTGCCGCGGGAGTTCATCGTGCCGGGCGGGGCGCACTTTATTCTGTTGGTGGGTGGCATCGGCCTCTGGCGCTATTCGGTGGGCATCATCCATTTTGTCCGGGGCATGTACTTTCTGCACGTTGCCTACCCCCGAATCCGGGCCCAGGCCAGGAAGCTGGGCGATGAGGCCGCGCCTTCCCACGTCTATCTCATGGTGACCAGTTTCCGGATTGACGCGGAGACGACGGCCAAGGTGTACGCCTCCATCATTCAGGAGGCGATTGATTGCGGCTGGCCGACAACGGTAGTGGCGTCCATCGTCGAACTCTCAGACGAGATGTTGATGCGGGCGCTTTGGCGTCGTCTGGATCCGCCCGAGCGGGTGAAGCTGCGGCTGGTCCGGATTCCCGGCACCGGTAAACGCGACGGTCTGGCCTACGGGTTCCGGGCCATTTCCCGGGACGTGCCGGATGATAACGCCGTAGCGGCAGTGGTCGATGGCGACACGGTTCTGAACCCGGGCGTTGTGCGGGCCACGGCTCCCTACTTCCGCCTGATGCCGAATGTTGGCGCGCTGACCACCAATGAGTTCTGCGAGGTTCATGGCAGTTACCTGATGTCGGAGTGGCACAAGCTCCGCTTTGCCCAGCGCCACATCAACATGTGTTCGATGGGGCTGGCCCGCCGGGTGCTGACGCTGACCGGCCGGATGTCCGTGTTTCGCGCCAGCGTGATCACCCGTCCGGAGTTCATTGGCGATGTCGAATACGACTCCCTGAAACACTGGCGCCTGGGTCGTTTCCGGTTTCTGACCGGCGATGACAAGTCCAGCTGGTTCAGCATGATGCGTCTGGGCTACGACACCTTCTATGTGCCCGATGCGTCCATTCACACCGTGGAGCATCCGCCCGATCCGAGCTTTATCCGGTCGGCCCGACAGCTGATGTTCCGGTGGTACGGCAACAACCTCCGCCAGAACAGCCGGGCCACCAAGCTGGGGCCCCGTCGCCTTGGGTGGTTCACCTGGTACGTGCTCTGGGACCAACGCATCTCCATGTGGACCAGCATCCTGGGCCTGACCGCAGCCATCGTCGCCTCGCTGAAGTATTCGGGCGTGATTCTGGTGGCCTACCTCCTGTGGATTGGTCTGACCCGTCTGGTGCTGAGTGCATTGCTGATGGCGTCCGGCCATCCGGTGGGGCCGGCCTACCCGGTCATCCTCTACTTCAACCAGATCTTCGGGTCCCTGATGAAGATCTACGTGTTCTTCCGGCTCGACCGGCAATCGTGGACGCGCCAGAAAACCAGTTTCAGCACCGATTCGGCGTCGTTCCAGCAACGCCTGAACCGCTGGTCGTCGCGGGTGATGACCTTCTCCGCCGCCAGTGTCTTTCTGGCGACCGTGATGTTCATCGTCTGAGTCGTCATTTATCAGGGCAGAACGTTTTACAGAGAACTCACACAAGTAAGGGTTAAGCAATGAATACGGCAGCGATAGCACCGCAGTTTGTCCATGAATCCGAAGCCCAGCGACAGTATGCCCGGGTCCGAATGCCGGCCAAGCTGTTCATCAAACTCGATGGCACCATGATGAAGTTTCCGGTAGCGGATGTGTCTGCCGGCGGCGTCAGCATCCATCTCGGCAATGAATCGCTGCGACAGGGCCATGTTTACAACGGGCGACTGGTTTTCAAGATCGACGGTTTCGACTTCGCGGTCGATGTCGATTTCGTGCCCAGGAACATGGGTGGGCAGGGCGACCGTTGCGGCTGCGAATTCCAGAATCTGGGCGCCAACGAGGTGTCTGTTCTGCGCTACCTGATCACCTCCTTTCTCAGCGGTGAGCTGGTGTCTGCCGGGGATGTGCTCAATACCCTTTCCCGGGAGAACTTCACCAAGTCCCGCAAGGGCAAAACCAATCAGGCGCTGGGTTTCTTTGCCAGCGCCAGGGCCATGATTGTCAGCCTGGTGGCGATGGGGATTGGCCTCATCGCGGTGGCCTTCGTGGGCTATCAGCTGTGGCAGATCTATTTCGTAACCACTGCAGAATCCGCCATGGTGGCGTCCGAAAACATACCGGTTCGGGTGCCCAAAGATGCGAAGGTCACCACGCTGGTGGAAGCCGGGGAGCAGGTGGAGGCCGGCCAGGCCATCGCCACGTTTGACGCGCCCATGCTGTCCTATGTCAACGAGCTGGTGGGTAATGGCAACTACACGGTTGAGCAGATTGAGGAACTTCTGGGCCAGAGCGTCCGGGGCACCCTGACCAGTCCCTGCGACTGCAAGGTGCTGAACCTGCTGCCGGCTGAAGACCAGTACATGAGCAAAGGTGAGAAACTGGCCGTGGTCGCCCCCACCGATGCCTCCGCCCATGTGATTGCCCGCTTCAACTTCGCCGACGGCGGGGAGCTCGAGGAAGGGCAGTCGGTCACCCTGCGACTGCCCGGCGGTGACACCCAGCCCGGCCGAATCGAGTCGCTCTTTGTGGATTCGGAAACACCCAACCAGCCGGGCAACTCAATCAACGCCCTGATTCAGGCAGAAAAGCCGTTGCCGATGGAATCGGTCGGTCGGCCCATCGGCGTCACCGTCGATGTTTTCCAGCTGGCGGCTGTTGAAGGCCTGGTCGACCGCGTGTCAGGAAATTGAGCGGAGCTGGCGTGATGTCTCGGAAAGCAGGCGTAATCAGCATTCTCATGATCGGTCTTGCCGGCTGCAGCGGCGTGCCAGACATCGAGCGCGCTGAACGGGAAGCCGCGGCCGGCAACATTGAAGCCGCGCGGGCGCAACTGGAAGAACTGGCACGCTTCGGTATCGCCGATGCCCAGGTGGAATTGGGCGATCTGTACGCGGAGAAGGATTCCGATGTGGCTCTGAAGAAGGCGTTGCATTGGTACGGCGAAGCGTCTGAGCAAGGCAGTGATCGCGCCTGGGTAAGGCTGGGGAAATTGCTGGCGCGGGAAGGTGGAAGTCCGGCACAGCGGGCCCGGGGTGAACAGTACCTGAAGAAGGCTTTCGCCGAGGGCGACGACAGTGCCCTGATGCCGCTGGTGGAGCTGTACCTCGAATATCCCAAGGAGTTTCCCGGCGCACAGCCGCGCAAGTGGATCGAGCGGGCCCGTGCGGCGGGTGATCCGGCGGGTGACCTGGCGCTGGCCCGGTATTACCTGATGGCGGGGCAGGCGGATGCCCGAGGTGGCGAGATCGCATCCCTCTGCGAGCCGATTGTGGAAGCCCAGCCCGAGTGTCTGATGATTCTGGGCCAGGTTTACCTCCGCCAGAACCGGACTGACGCCTTTGAGGCGCTGGTTGACCGGGCCAGGTCAGCCTGGGAAGCGGGCCGTATCACCGACCGCGATCTCTATCTTTTTGCCCGCTGGATGTCCGACGACGAGTCGCCGGCCAAACAGGTCACCCTCACCAACGAACTCTACCAGATGCTGATCCCTGGTTACGTGCCGGCGATGACCGGGCGAGCCCGGCTGATCATGGATAACACCTACCTGGCGGATTCCGAGGAGGTGATCAAGTTGCTGGAAGCCTCAAGGGCGGAAGGTGATCTGAAGGCTTCACTGGTGCTCGCCCGGATCTATGAGAGGGGCCGGATTGTGCCTCTGGACCCGGAAAAAGCGGTGAAGTATGCCGAGGAAGCCCGGGAAAAGTACGCATCGGCGGATTACCTGCTGGGTCGCATCTACAAGCGGGGTTATCTCGGTGAGTCGGATCCTTACAAGGCCCGGGATTACCTTCTCCGGGCCGCCCGGCGCGGGTTCCCGAAAGCCGACTACCTGCTGGCCGAGATGTTTTTGGAGGGCAAAGGCATAAAGGTCGACAAAACCTACGCCGGGGCTTTTGCGCTGCTTGCGCTGGAAGGTGGCGTCCAGCGGGGCAAGGACCTGCTGCTCGAGATGGTGCCCAATATGCCGAAGGTTCTGGAGAACGAAGCCGAGGCCATCGCCAACCGGGAATTGTCCGCCCGACGTCAGTTGATGAAGCGGGAAACCGCCGACGCCCGAACGAACACCACCCAAGGGGGGTAAGAACAGAATGGTTTTTTACGAAACAACAGGTTTGCGGCCACTGCTGATGGCTGTTGGTTGCCTGGCGGCACTGCCGGCGGTGGCCCAGGACGAGTCCGAGGACGTTTCCTACCCGGAACTGCTGGACTTTTCGACCAGCACCAAGGCCAGTGCTATCAGCGAAGGCGACCGTCGTCTCGGACTGACGGACCGCAGTACCGAGTCCAATGAAGTTGGCCTGGACATCAAACCGGAGTGGGTGTGGCAACTGTCACCGCACTGGCGTTCGAAACTCAGGCTCCAGGCCTTTGCGGCCACCGGTCAGGTGGATGTCAGTGATGAGATCGGCGGCACCGAGACCGACGGCTTCTTCGCGCTTCGGGAAGCCTGGTTCGACTACAACGGCTTGACCGACTATCCGGGCGAATCGATCCGCTTCGGTCGGGAACGCCTGAAAGAGGGCACCGGTACCTGGTGGGACGACGACATCACCCTGGTGCGTTGGATCTTCGATACCACCTTGCTGGATACCACGGTGGGGGTTGCCGACAAGATGTCGGAAGCCCGCACCGACGTCAATGAACTGCCGAAAGAGGAGCAGGACATTGCCCGGTTCTTTGCCTCCACCCGATGGCAATGGCGGAAAGATCATTACCTCACCTTCCTCACCACTCATGCCGAACGTTACGGCAACGGTGAGGACCTCAGGCCCGATTCGGAAAGCGGGACCCCGGCGCGGGTTCCGGAATCGCTGACCTGGGTCGGTTTTCGGGCAGATCAGGCCTACTTCGACTGGCATTCGCGCAGCACGGTCCAGTATCTGGCGTCGTTTGGCGCAGTGGCCGGCACGGATGCGCGGCTGAGCGAGGATCCGGCTGCAGCGAACGGGTTTACCCGGGAAGAGCGTGATGTGTCCGGCTGGGCGGCGGACCTCGGCTTGCGGGCCCAGTTGGTGGAAAGCCCGCGCTGGGTGGTGGGTGTGCACGGTGCCATGGCGTCCGGCGGGGAGAAGCCCGGAGAGTCCGACGCCTTTCGCCAGACCCAGATGGAAAGCAACCGGTCACGGTTCACCGGCACCCGATCCCAGGTGGCCCGCTTTGGCGAGGCAATCCAGCCCGAGTGGAGCAACCTCAAGGTCGCGACCGTCTACACCGCGCTGACGGACCGGGACTGGTGGGCCGCCAACCTGCTGTACCACAAGTACTGGGTGAGCGACGTCTCGGGGACCGTGATTTCCGATCTGGTCGAACCCGACTTTACCGGTACCAGTGACAACCTGGGGGAATCCGTGGACATGGTGCTCGGTTACTACGGCGCCCGGGATACCGGCACCTGGTCCGACATCGATGCCCGGATTCGGGCGGGCGTGTTTTTTCCTGGCGACGCCTACGGTGACGACGCCGACTCGGCCCGGCATCGGGTTGTCCTCGATGTGACCAAACGTTTCTAGGGAGTGGCCATGAAACACCATTGGGTCCTGACAGTAACCGCGGCCGCCATTATTGCGGCGTTGCCGATGACCGTTGAAGCCCGGCTGACGGAAGCACTGAAGCCGTCCGAGCCAGCGCCGATGTTTGAGGTCGAGGATTACGGTATCGAGATGGCCTCCGGCGAGTCCATCACCCGGCCGGATCCGGAGCTGCCGGACGTCTCCCAATACAACCGCGAAGCGGTAGAAGAACGGCTGTCCGAACGGCCGGACGAGCGGCCGAATGTGAGTGTTGAAAGGATAGCCGGGGTCAGCGCCCTCGGGGACTTCGTGGATGAGGGGCGCGCCCGGGAATGGGTCATTCGCCAGTATTCCCATCCCCAGGCGATCCTGGTCAATAGCGGCAAGGCAACCCTGGACGATGTGTTTCGCCAGGTGGACGATGCCCGCTACATGGAGCGTAACGAGGATGGTTCGTACATCATCCGGCTTCCGCTGGTGGTGCGCCCCGGCGCGACTCTGGAAATCCGCGATGAGACGCTGCGGTTGTCCGAGGAACGGGGCGCGTTCCTCGCCAATGATAGCTGGCTGTTCGTGATCGACAGCACCATCATCGGCTGGCGGGAAAAGGCGAACGGCCCGGCGACCTTCCAGAAAAAGTCCAACTTCCGGCCTTTCTTTGTGGGCTGGGGCGGCAGCGAAACGTTCGTGCTCGGTTCCGACTTCGCCAGCCTGGGCTACAACCAGAGTAAGTCCTACGGCTTCTCCATTGCCCAGTATTCGAAGTACGACAACGCCCGGCTCAAACGCTCGGCTCCCCATGCCTGGCTGATCGAATCCACGTTCCGGGACATCTACTACGGCTTTTACTGCTACGAGGCGGAAGACGTCGCGATCGTCAACAACACGTACCGCGACAACATCGTTTACGGCATTGATCCCCACGATTATTCGAGCAACCTGCTGATTGCCGGCAATCACGTGTATGGAACCTTGGAGAAGCACGGAATCATCATCTCCCGCGAGGTCAATGACAGCTGGATCCTGAACAACCGCAGCCATGACAACGGCCTCTCCGGCATCGTTCTTGACCGCCAGAGCAGCAACAACGTGGTGGCCAACAATGTGGTGCATGACAACGCTGGCGATGGCATCGGGCTGTATGAATCGCCGGACAACCTGTTGTGGGGCAACCGGCTGATCAACAACCTGCGCAACGGTATCCGGGTACGCAACAGCACCAATGTTGGCGTCTATCACAACATTGCGGCACTGAACGGGACCTTCGGGGTGCTGGGCCAGATCAAGGATCTTTCCGCCACGGACCGGAACTTTGAGGAGGACTTCTACCACCAGGCGGTGTCCCTCACCGTTGTTGGCGGCAAGTTGGCCTCTAATGCCAGTGGCCCCTTGTCCACCGACAATCCCCAGTACATCGAGCTCTATGACGTCGACATGCGTTTCCCGCGTTCCGATGTGGGGATTCACTTTGACGGTGTCCTCGGTGCCTACCAGACCGAAATCTTCGATGCCTTGCTGAACAACCATCGTGCGGTGCGGCTGACGCCCGTCGGAGACTGACTATGGTTTTTTCATCCAACATCTTTCTGTTCCTGTTTCTGCCGGCGTTTCTGGGGTTGTACTACCTGACGCCGTTCCGACATCGTTCTCTGGTCATCCTGCTGGGCAGTTACGCCTTCTATGCCTGGTGGCGGGTGGACTTTCTGTTGCTGTTTGTTGCGGTCACCGTCTGGAACTATGTGATCGGGCTTGGCATACACCGCGCCGGCATCGGTACCGCGCGGGCCCGCAAGTGGGTCGGTGTCGGGGTGGCGGGAGACCTTGCCACGCTGGGGTACTTCAAGTACGCCAATTTCGGCGTGGGCAGCCTCAACGAGATTTTCCTGTCGCTGGGATACCAGCCGCTTGAGCTGGCGCACATCATCCTGCCGATCGGAATTTCCTTCTACATCTTTCAGGCCATTTCCTACGTGGTGGATGTGTACCGGGGAGATACCGAGCCGACCCGGCGCTTCGTGGATTTCGCGGCATTCATTGCGCTCTTCCCCCAGCTGATCGCCGGGCCGGTGCTTCGTTACAAGGATCTGGCGGACCAGTTCACCTACCGGACCCACACCCTTGAGAAGTTTGGTGAGGGGGCGACTCGTTTCATGCAGGGGTTCGTCAAGAAGGTGTTCATCGCGGATTCCATCGCGCCTCTGGCTGATGGTGCCTTTGCGCTCTCCGATCCTTCCACGGCGGACGCCTGGCTGGGGATCCTGGCGTACACCGCGCAGCTCTACTTTGACTTCTCCGGGTACTCGGACATGGCCATCGGTCTCGGGCTGATGATGGGGTTCCGGTTTCCCGAGAACTTCAACCAGCCCTACATCAGTCAGAGCATTACCGAATTCTGGCGGCGCTGGCACATCAGCCTGTCGAGCTGGCTGCGGGATTACCTTTACATCCCCCTGGGAGGGAACCGCAAAGGTGTCTTCGGGACCTACCGGAACCTGATTCTGACCATGTTGCTTGGCGGTCTCTGGCACGGCGCCAACTGGACGTTCCTGCTCTGGGGGGCATGGCACGGGGGGTTGCTGGCCATCGAGCGTGTCCTGGGTGTTGATGCGGGTGACCGTAGATTCCGGGTCAGTCGCTGGGTCATGACCTTCCTGTTCGTCATGTTGGGCTGGGTCACGTTCCGGGCTGCGAGCATTGGCGATGCCTTCAGCTTCTACCAGGCGATGTTCAGCTTCGAGGGCTTCAGCCTGAGTGCGGTCTACCTGCAGGAAATCCGGGGACTGAACCTGGCGATCCTGGCACTCGCGTATCTGGTGGTACTGGTGATGGGCCTCAGGGAACGGCTGCCCTGGTCACCCGATCCGGCCTTTGTGAACCGGATGCGGGCAGCGTTGCCGACGTTGCTGGTGCCGGTCTTCTTGCTGGCGGTTCTCAAACTGTCGGCGGAAAGTTTCTCACCGTTTCTCTACTTCCAGTTCTGAGGGGGCCTTATGACCGCGACATCGAGAAAAATGACGGCCTGTGTGTTCATCGCGATCGTGCTCGGCCTGGGTGCCCTTTCGCTCCGCTCCTTCGGCGATTACGGGGCGCAGGAGGGGCTCGACCCGGTAACCGGAGAATTGGCGCGCGACGTTGAAAGTCACTACGACGACGGCTTCCCGGTTCGGGATCTGGGCACCAATCTCTGGGCTGCGATCAACTACACCCTGTTCAAGGAAGGGCGTCCCGGTGTGACCGTCGGCGAGCAGGGCTGGTTGTTCACCGACGAGGAAATGTTCCCGGGTGCGGAGAGTTCCGCCGTGGTCGAGACCAATCTCGACCGGGTTGTGGCCGTGGCCGACTACCTCCGGGCGGAAGGTGTGCCCGTGGCGGTACTGGTGGTGCCCGCCAAAGCCCGCGTATACGCCGGACAGTTGGGCGATCAGGAGCCGGCACCCCTGATGGAATCTCTGTACGGCCGTTTCCTGGACCGCATGTCGTCCGAGCAGATACTGGCTCCGGATCTGATGCCGGACCTGGCGGAGGCTCGCGACCAGGGCAACCAGGTGTTCCTGCGTACGGACACGCACTGGTCGCCCGAGGGCGCGGAAGTGTTTGCCCGCAACGCAGCGGGTGAGATCAAGGCGTCTTTCGACGGGCAATCCTGGGGCGACACCAGATTTGTCACGGCGCTCGGTGAAACCCGAACCCACGAAGGTGATCTGCTCACGTACTTGCCTCTGGAACCGCTGTTTCCATCCCTGGGGCCGGAGCCGGACAGGCTCACCGAGCGTTCAACGGCCGTTGAAGGTGCTGGAGACACCTCTGCGCAGAGCCTGTTTGCCGAGACCTCGGCCGACATCGTTCTGGTCGGCACCAGTTACAGCGCCAATCCACTCTGGGATTTCCCGGGTGCCCTCAAGCGCCACCTTGGCCGGGACCTGATCAACGTCTCGGACGAGGGGCAGGGGCCCTTCCAACCCATGACCGACTATCTCAAGTCCGACGAGTTCCGGGATAACCCTCCGGAACTCGTGGTCTGGGAATTTCCCGAACGGTACCTCGCCCAGCCTGTGAAATCGAAGGACACGCTGGCCTGGTTTGACCGCCGGGAAAACCTGTTGGCCCAGGCAAATGAGCAGGGCCACCAAACAATCCATTGAGGAGAAATACCATGCAATTAACCATCAAAACCGCGTTTGCTGTTCTGCTCAGTCTGCTTGTCCCCCTGGCCGCCCAGGCAGGAGAGGACGCACTCTACGCCGCCGAAGCACCGGATGGCGCCGCGTTCATCCGGGTGGTGAATGCCGATGTCAGCGGAAGCATTCCCCTGGCCGAGATTGGTGGCAAGGCTATCAAGGATATCGCTCCGATGGACGCGAGTCCCTACATCTACCTGCCGGACGGCACCTATGAGCTGAGTGTCGGGAACCAGGCTGCGCCGGTCACCATGGAAAAGGACCGCTTCTACACGGCGGTCGTGCTGGATTCCGGCGAGCTGGAAATCCTGTCCGACAAAACCTTCAAGAATCCCAGAAAGGCTCTGGTCTCGTTCTACAACCTGACGGGTGACGGTGGCATCAGCCTTAAGACGGCTGACGGCAAGGTAGCCGTGATTGATCCCCTGGACCCGATCAGTGTCGGCAATCGGGAAATCAACGCGGTCAAGATTTCGCTGGGTGCATTCTCGGGCGGTGAGGCCGTTGCCCAGACGCCGCCGGTCAACCTTCAGCGCGGCAAGGTTTTCAGCTTCTTCGTGATTGATGCCGGCGGAAGCCCGCGTCTATTGGTGGCTGAAAACCGTGTGGACACTTCGGTTTGAGGGAGACGGGGTCAATGGCACGGTTCAGTGCGGTAATGCACCGCTGGGGTCGACACGCTCGCATCATGGCGCTGTTCGTTGGCGGCATCGGCACCGCATCGGTCGCGGCAGCGGAGCTCCCGCAGTACGACGTTAATTCGCAGATCCGGTTGTGTCCCATGGCGTCGCAGTCGTTCGCCTACGACACCAGTTATCTTAAGAATTTCAACATACTGGTGCAGGGTCAGGATGACTGGTTGTTCCGCTCGGAGGCGGAACTTCCGGAACAGTACGGGCCGACTCAGGAGGGGCTGAGGCACCTTGAGCGCTTCGCCCGTCACCTGAAACGGACCACAGGAACCGAGCTGGTTCTGGTGTTCCAGCCCACCAAGGGACTGGTGCACCCGAACAAACTGCCGGAGCACTCGTCAGTGAAGTTTTCCTGGCCCTATGCCCGCAGCAATTATCTGGACGCGCTTGCGAAGTTCCGCCAGGCGGGCCTGGTGGTTCCGGACCTGGGGCCATTGCTGGACGAGCCTGACCGGGAGAAGGCGTATTACTTCAAGCGTGACCACCACTGGACGCCCTACGGTGCCCGGCGGACGGCGCGCATTGTAGCTGACCGCATTCGCCAGATGCCGGCCTATCAGTCGTTGTCGCAAAAGAGCTTCGAGACTCGGCGCACCGGCCTGATTCGCAAAAACGGTTCACTACAGGACGCCGCAGAACGGATCTGCGGGCAAGCCTGGCCGACCCAGTACGTCGATGAGTATCGCACTGAGCTTGCCGGCGATGCCGCCGCTGGCGAGGCGAATGCCCTGTTTGGTGATGAGAGCCTGCCCCCGATCACACTGGTCGGCACCAGTAACAGTAAGGGCGCGCAGGATTACAACTTTGCGGGTTCACTGCAGGAGTTCCTCGGCGTGGAAATCCTGAACGTGGCTGTCGCCGGGGGCAGCTACGATGGCTCGATGTTCGAGTACCTGATGTCGGACAGTTTTAGGCAGTCGCCTCCCAAAATCATCATCTGGGAGATACCCGCCTACCACACCCTGGACAGCGCTGAATTTTATCGGCAGATCGTGCCGATGGTGAGCGACGGTTGTCAGGGAAAACAGCCGGTTCTGCAGGAAACCACGCCGGTGAAGGCTGGCACCAACGAAGTTCTCTACAACGGCGGTGGCCAATTCCTGGAGCTGCCCAGCGACGAGTACCTGGTTGAACTGCAGTTCAGCGACCCCGGCGTCAAAGAGGTCGATGCCTTCATCTGGTATGTGTTTGGTCGCAAGGACCGGGTGGACCTGGAGTATGGCGCCCGAGTCGAAACCACCGGACGGTTCATGTTCGAGCTGCCCGCCGGCGAGAGCTGGAACGACGAATTGTTCATGTCGCTCGATCTGGAGCTCGAACCAGAGCAGGTCAGCGACGGCTTGACGGTGACGGCCAAGGTGTGCCGTCGCCAGGACAAATGAAGCAAACCCACCCGTAATTGGGAGTTGGTATGAGGATCGGACAAACAGACATGGTTGGAAATGCCGGACGAGTCCTACTGTCCACGGCACTGGTCTCGTCCCTGGGAGTGGCCTCGGTTGAGGCCGCACAGTGCTACGAGGACGGCTTACGCGCACCGATCGGCTACTACCAGATACCGGAAGCCCGGGATGGCGGCTCGTATGACTGCAAAGTGATTGAGCCGTATCAGGGCAGCATGAGCTTCACCAGCAAATACGAAGGCAGCGACAGCGCCCGCAATGAACTCAACGAGGACGCCTATCAGGCTTATCTGGATGCCACCAAGACCATCCGGGGCTTTGAAAAAACAGTCATTGCCGGTGCCGATGACTACCAGGTGGATGGCGACGGTCCGGCCGCACGGGACTGTGTCCTGGAAAATCTTGATACCTGGGCCCAGGCGGATGCGCTTCTGCCCGATGAGATCAACCACGTGGGTCAGGCGGTGCGCAAGTGGGCGCTGGCCGCCGCTGCCAACGCCTATCTTCGGGTCAAGCTGTCCTCCGACGACTCAGCGCTGGCCACCGACCGGCTGAACCGCATTGAAGCGTGGTTCGACGAGGTCGCCAACGGGGTTCGCGGCTACTACACCGACCGTGAACCCCGGAAGGTCAATAACCACGATTACTGGGCCGCCTGGGCGGTGATGGCCACCTCGGTGGCCACGGAAAATTGCGACCACTGGAACTGGTCCATGAGCAAGTTCGAGGAAGCCATGGGCCAGATCAGCAGCGACGGCTACCTGCCCAAGGAACTGAGCCGCCAGGACCGGGCCCTGGAATACCTCAACTACGCCATGCAACCGCTCACCGCGATTGCGGTGTTTGCCGAGGTCAATGGTGTCTCGGTACACGAGCAGTATGGCAATGGCTTCGCGACGCTGGCCCAGAATGTGGTGACCGGGCTGGACGATTCCTCCGCCATCGAAGCCATCACCGGGTACCCGCAGATCACCGACGGTCTGCACACGGCCTGGGGCCTTGCCTGGATGCGTCCCTGGACTGAAATCTGGGGCGATCTACCCGGTATGAACGCGTTCATGACGGCGTACGGCCCGGTCAAGAACACCCGGCTGGGCGGTGACATCGAGTTTCTGTATCGGGTGGATCCGCGCTGGCCAACCGGCCGGGATCCCTTTCCCCCCGGCGAAATTCGCCTCGATTTTTAAACGACTCAGAAAAGGATGGTCGTGCTCGCGCATGACGGTCCCCGCCCCCGGGAGTTTGTTTCCGGGGCATCAACCAAGCAAGTGAAGGAGCAGGATTATGATACCAGTCATACTGTCAGGCGGTTCCGGTTCGCGGCTCTGGCCGCTTTCCCGTCAGGCCTATCCGAAACAGTTTCTGCCGTTGCTTAATGAGGACAGCATGTTTCAGCAGACTCTGGCCAGACTGCCACAAGACGACGTGGAAGCACCGGTTGTGGTCGCCAATGACGAACACCGTTTCCTGGTGAAAGAACAGCTGGATGCCATTGGCCAGAAGCCGCAGTCTATTTTGCTGGAACCCTTTGGCCGGAACACCGCTCCGGCAGTGGCCCTTGCGGCGATCCAGATTGCCCGGAAGGATCCCGCCAGCATTATGCTGGTGTTGCCCGCAGACCATGCGATCAGCCAGACCAAGCCCTTCCATGAAGCAATAGCGAAGGGATTGAAGGTCGCCAAAGATGGCGCCCTGGTCCTGTTCGGTACCACACCGGATCGCCCGGAAACCGGCTACGGCTATATTTCTGCCGCAGGCCGCGAGGATGATCCGGGCGGCCCACGACCGGTCCGGAAGTTCATTGAGAAGCCGGACGAGGCTACCGCGCGTCGGTTGCTCGACGAAGGTGGCTACTTCTGGAACAGCGGGATGTTCATGTTCCGGGCCGATGCCTACCTTCGGGAACTGAAACGGCACAGCCGGGATATCTACGACACGGCACTGCTGGCTTCGCGCAGCCTGTCGGAAGACCTCGGCTTCAGCCGGATCCCGCCGGAGATCTTCGAACACTGCCCGGACGATTCCATCGACTATGCGGTGATGGAAAAGACCACCCGTGCCACCCTGGTTCCGTTGGATGCCGGCTGGAGCGATGTGGGGGCCTGGTCGTCGATCTGGGACATCAGCGAAAAAGATGAACAGCAAAACGCCGTGTATGGCGATGCCTGCCTGGCAGACAGCTCCGGCTGCCTGATCCATGCCCCGGAAAAGCTGGTAGCCATGGTGGGCGTGGACGATCTGGTGGTTGTTGATACCAAGGACGCCCTGATGATCGCCCCCCGCGACCGTGTCCAGGAGGTCAAGGGTGTGGTTCAGAAGCTGAAAGCGGAGGGGCGCCCGGAAACCCGCATCCACCGGGAAGTGTTCCGGCCCTGGGGCAGTTACGACAGCATCGACAACGGAAACCGTTTCCAGGTCAAACGCATCACGGTGAAGCCGGGGGAACGGCTGTCGCTCCAGAAACATCACCACCGGGCCGAGCATTGGATCATCGTGCGCGGAACCGCCGAAGTCTCCCGGGATGACGAAACCTTTCTGCTATCGGAAAACGAATCCACCTACATCCCGATTGGTTCGGTGCATCGGCTGTTCAATCCCGGAAAGATTCCATTGGAATTGATCGAGGTCCAGTCCGGTGCCTACCTGGGAGAGGACGACATCGAGCGCCTTGATGACCGGTATGGACGAACGGAACCGGCACAGGACACGCGGGAGCCGGTACAGGAACCCCAGGAAGAAGAGGAAATTCCGGTGATGGAGAGCCGGGTTGGATAAATTTCGGGCCGATGGGCCGGGCTCAGGTCCGTCGGCGTGCCCATGCTTTGGTTACCGAGAGGAGAAATCTGGTGGATTTTAAATGTTTCAAAGCCTACGACATCCGTGGTCGGGTGCCGGATCAACTGAATGCCGAAATGGCAGAGCGCATTGGCAAGGCCTACGTGGCCGTGACAGGGGCCCGCAAGGTGGTCGTGGGCTACGACATCCGACTGTCCAGTCCACAGATTGCCGATGCCCTGAATCAGGGCCTGATGGCTGCGGGGGCCGATGTCTACAGCATTGGGTTGTGCGGCACCGAGCAAATCTATTTTGCGACCAGTCATTTCCAGTTGGACGGCGGTATCATGGTCACGGCCAGCCATAATCCCAAGGATTACAATGGCATGAAGATGGTCGGTCCCGGTGCCCGGCCAATCAGCTCCGATAACGGCCTGACCGATATCCGCGACGGTGCCCAGGATGACTTGCCGGATGCGGCAGACCCGGGGACCCTGAAGAGTCTGGATGTCACCGGGCCCTACGTGGAACACCTGCTCGGCTATGTTGACCGGACCAGCCTCAAGCCACTGCGGATCGTGGTGAATGCCGGTAACGGTGGTGCCGGCGAAGTTATCGATGCGCTCGAACCCCACCTGCCGTTCGAATTCTACAAGGTCCATCACAAGCCGGATGGGACCTTTCCCAACGGCGTGCCCAATCCGCTGTTGAAAGAGAACCGTTCGGCGACGTCCATGGCCGTGCTCGCCAGTGATGCCGCCATGGGTATCGCCTGGGACGGCGATTACGACCGGTGTTTCTTCTTCGACGAGAAAGGGCGTTTCATCGAGGGCTACTACATTGTCGGTCTGCTGGCGGATCAGTTCCTGCGCAAGTCTGGCGGCGGCAAGGTGATCCACGATCCCCGTCTGGTCTGGAACACCCGCGAACTGGTGTCCTCCGCCCGCGGCGTCGCGGTGGAAAGCAAAACCGGACACGCGTTCATCAAGCAGCGGATGCGGGAGGAGGATGCAGTGTATGGCGGCGAAATGAGCGCCCATCATTACTTCCGAGACTTTGCCTACTGCGACAGTGGCATGATCCCCTGGTTGCTTGTCGCCGAGCGACTGTGCCAGTCCGGCCAGACCCTGTCGTCACTGATCGATGCCCGGATCGAGGCATTCCCGGCCAGTGGTGAAATCAATCGGACCGTGGACGATCCTTCGGTCGTTCTCGAGGCTATCGAGGGGATTTACCTGCGCGACGCGATGTCGGTGAATCACATTGATGGCCTGAGCATGGAGTTCGAGCACTGGCGGTTCAATCTGCGGATGTCGAACACGGAACCGGTCATCCGGCTGAACGTGGAAAGCCGCGGCGACCAGACGCTGATGGAGGAGCGAACCGAGGCATTGCTGCGTCAGATCGAACAGCTCTCGGAACCCATTCCCGGTCACCGGGAAGCGGTTACGCTCTGATCCCGGCGCCGGAGCGGCGTCCCGCTAGGTCAGCGGCGCCGGCTCGACCTGAACGTGTTGGGTGTCGTCGGCCACGCCGACGACACCGTCCTGCACCGTGATCTGCAGTGACATGCCGCGCTGGGCCAGGCTGGCCAGTGCCGCGGTTGACTCCTGGGGCAGGTCGATGACGGTCAGGTTACCAAAGCGTTCCAGCTTGTGGTGATGCTTTTCCCACCATAGCGGAACGGCGCGCCCGCCGTAGGTGTACAGAATGACCTGCTTCGCCCGGTTGCAGGCTTTTCGTAACCGGCCTTCCTCCGGCAGCCCCAGCTCAATCCAGAGTTCAATCTCGTCACTCAGGCTTTTTCGCCACAGCTCGGGTTCGTCGTCGGTGCTCAGGCCCTTGGTAAACTCCAGGTGTTCATCGGCATTCAGGGCAAAGGCCAGCAGGCGGATCATCATGCGCTCGTCCGTTTCCGACGGGTGCTGGGCGATGGTGAGATGGTGGTCCGCGTAGTAATGCCGGTCCATGTCGGCAATGCTGAGCGTGGCCTTGAAGATTGTTGCTTTGAGCGCCATGAGCCTTCCGGAATAGTATGGGGCGATAAGTATGCGCTAGTGTAGTGCAATTCTCCCCCGGATGAGCATGATGACATGCCGATGTTGCGCGGTTTTTTGATTCTGGTTTTGTTTTTCCTGTTCGGTGAAGCCCTGCGTCTGGTGTTTCTGATACCGGTCAGTGGTGGCGTGCTCGGTATGATCGGGATGACCCTGACCCTGATGGTAAAAGGCAGTGTCAGCGACTCGTTGGCAGCGGCCAGTCAGGGGCTGATTTCGGTGTTGGTACTGCTGATCATGCCCGGGGTCGTCGGGGTATTTTTCACCGCAGACCAGTTCAGCGGACAGTGGCTGGCGGTTGCGGTGGCGTTGCTTGTTGGCACCTTTCTGAGTGTCCTCACGACGCTGCTGCTGATGAAATTCCTGGTTCAGGGCCGCAACCGGAGCCAGGCCAATGACTGAGCGACTCTGGTCACTGGTGGAGGTGCTGTCGGCGAGCCCGACCCTGGCAATCGGCCTCACCTTGGGTGCCTTTTTCGCCGGTAACTGGGTTTTCGCCCGGATGGGGCGCCCGCTATGGCTGCCGCCCGTTGTGCTGGCGGCTGTCATGCTGTCGGCAACCATTGCCATCCTGTCTCTGGATTACGCCCGATACCAGGACGGTGCCCGGTGGCTGACGGTTTTGCTGGGGCCGGCGACAGTTGCCCTGGGTATTCCGCTGTACCAGCAGATGCACCACATTCGGGCTTTGTGGCGTCCAATCCTGTGCACTTTGCCGGTGGCGGCGACGCTCGCGGCGGTCTACGCCGTCGTAATTGCCTGGGCGCTGGGTGCGACCCCGGAGGTGCTGGCGTCACTGGCGCCGAAGTCGGTGACCGCGCCGATCGCCATCGGCATCACCGAGCAGCTCGGAGGCTCCGTTCCGCTGATGATGGGCGGGTTGTTGATTACCGGAGTGGTTGCCACCCTGTTCGTTGATCTGCTGGCCGGCCTGCTGCCGGTGGACGACGAGCGCATCCTCGGTTTCGCCCTGGGCCTGAACGGACACGCGGTAGGCACCGCCAGGGCCTTCGAAATCAGCCACACCGCCGGTGCCTTTGCGTCCCTCGGCATGGGACTGACCGGGGTGTTCACGGCCCTGATACTGCCGCTGGTTTTCCACCTTTAATACCTGCCCCAAATAAGGTCATTCACCTCGCGAATAAGGTCATGTCGCAATTTCGATTGCTGTTCCGGGTTTCCACGACTAGTTTTTAGCGCAGTCATCTGGTGCGAATGTGCGCCGATGCGCCGCAAAATTCTTAAAACAGCGACGGAAAACGCGATGAAAAAACTACTGACAGCTTTTGTTGGTTCCATGGCCCTGGCCGCCGCCCCGATGGCGATGTCTGCCGAGGCGAACAAGGAACTGAAAATGGCGTACGACGCCGACCCCGTGACCCTGGATATCCATGAGCAGCTCTCCGGCGGCATGTTGCAGTTGAGCCACATGACCTTTGACCCGCTGCTGCGCTGGACCAAGGACCTCGGCTTCGAGCCGCGCCTGGCCAAGAGCTGGGAACGTGTCGACGAGAACACCATGCGCTTCAAGCTGCGCGAGGGCGTGAAGTTCCATTCTGGCAACGAGCTGACCACCAAGGACGTCAAGTTCACTTTTGACCGTCTGAAGCAGAGCCAGGACTTCAAGGCCATTTTCAAGCCGTTCAGCGAGCTCAAGGTGGTTGACGACTACACCTTCGAACTGGTTACCAGCGAGCCCTACCCGCTGCTGCTGAACACCGCGACCTACATCTTCCCGATGGACAGCGAGTTCTACACTGGTGAGACCGACAACGGCCAGAGCAAGAGTGCCATCACCAAGCACGGTAACTCCTTCGCCTCCGAGAACCTGTCCGGTACCGGCCCCTACGTGGTCACCGGCCGTCAGCAGGGCGTGCGTGTGGAGTTCGAGCGTTTTGACGACTACTGGGACACCGAGTCCCCGGGCAACATCGGCAAGATCGTGCTGACCCCGATCAAGGAGAACAACACCCGTGTCTCCGCGCTGCTGTCCGGCGGTGTGGACTTCATCGCGCCGGTGCCGCCGACCGATTTGGAGCGTATCCGCCGTGACAAGAACGCGGATCTGGTGACCATGAGCGGCACCCGCATCATCCTGTTCCACATGAACCAGGACCGGGTCGAAGCCTTCAAGGATCCGAAGGTACGCCAGGCCATCGCCTACGCCATCAACCAGGAAGGCATTGCCGCCAAGATCATGAAAGGCTTCGCCACGCCGGCGGCCCAGATGTCCCCCGACGGCTACCAGGGTCACAACGAGTCCCTGACGCCCCGGTTTGACGTGGCCAAGGCCCAGCAGCTGATGAAAGAGGCCGGTTACGAAGACGGTTTCACCATCACCATGATGGCGCCCAACAACCGCTACGTGAACGACGACAAGATCGCCCAGGCGGTTGCCGCCATGCTGGCGCGGATCAACATCAAGGTTGACCTGAAAACCCTGCCCAAGGCCCAGTACTGGCCCGAGTATGACGCTCGCGCGGCCGACATGATGATGATCGGCTGGCACGCGGACACCGAGGACTCGGCCAACTTCTTCGAGTTCCTGACGTTCTGTCCGGATGCCGACACCGGCGCCGGCCAGTACAACGCCGGTAACTACTGCAACCCGGAAATCGACGCCATGGTGAACAAAGCCAACGTCGAAACCGACCTGGACAAGCGGGCTGCAATGCTGAAGGAAGTCGAGCAGCGCCTGTACGACGAGGCCGCCTTCGTGCCCCTGCATTGGCAGGACCTGGCCTGGGCCAGCAAGAAAAACGTGAAGATCGAACCGATCCTCAACGTCATGAACTTCCCGTACCTGGGTGACCTGGTCGTGGAATAACAGCCCCTATGGGCGGACCGGCTTCGGATCAGTCCGGAGCCGGTCTTTTGTTTGCAGAATTATCCGGTAAATTTCCATGTTAGCGTTTTTAGTTCAGCGGATTTCCCAGGCAGTGCTGGTCATGTTTGTGATCAGTGTGATTGCCTTTGCCATCCAGGATGGCCTTGGTGACCCGCTTCAGCAGATGGTGGGCATGTCCGTCTCCCAAGAGGAGAGGGAAGCGATCCGTGACGAAATGGGGTTGAACGACCCGTTGGTGGTGCAGTACCTGAAATTTGCCGGTAATGCCCTGCAGGGCGATCTGGGCACCTCCTATTTCTATGGTAAACCCACCCTCGATGTCATTCTTGAGCACCTGCCGGCCACCCTGGAACTGGTGATCGGTGCCAGCCTGATTATCCTGGTGTTTTCGGTGCCCATTGGCGTCTATGCCGCCATCCGGCCCCAGGCCTGGCTGTCCAAATTCTTTATGGGTGTCAGTACCGTGGGTATTTCCATCCCGGTGTTCCTGACGGCCATCGTACTGATCCAGCTGTTCTCCATCGGCGTCACCGTGGACTGGTTCCCGGAAGACGCCGGCTGGGGTCAGTGGCTGAACGCGGCCTTGTCTACCGAAGGCGGCCTGCCCTCCTACGGCCGTGGCGACGAACTGACGCCTCTGTTCGGCACCTGGAATTCCGGCTTTTTCTCCCAGGGCGGCATCCTGCATCTGGTTCTGCCGTCGATTTCGCTGGCGTCCATCATGCTGCCGTTGTTCATCCGCCTGATCCGGGCCGAGATGATGGAAGTGCTGCAGAGCGACTACATCCGGTACGCCCGGGCCAAGGGTCTGAGCTCTGCGCGTATCAATTTCCTGCACGCGCTCAAGAACACCATGCTGCCGGTGATCACCGTGGGCGGTGTGCAGATCGGGATCATGGTGGCCTACACCATCCTGACCGAGACCGTGTTCCAGTGGCCGGGTGTCGGGCTGATGTTCCTCGAAGCCATTACCCGCAGCGACATTCCCCTGATCGTGGCTTACCTGATGGTGGTAGGTCTGATCTTCGTGATTACCAATACCGTGGTGGACCTGATCTATGGCCTGGTGAACCCCACGGTAAAACTGACAGGTAAGAAAGCATGACGACGGCGACTCTTTCACGCTGGGATCGCTTTCGCGAGTCCTTCCTCTGGTACAGCTTCAAGCGCGACAAGGTGGCCATTGCCAGCTTCGTGGTGCTGGTGCTGATGGTGCTGGCGGCCATTTTTGCGCCGCTGCTGGCGCCGGCCGATCCCTACGATCTGGCCCAGATCAACATCATGAACTCCGAGCTGCCGCCGGTCGGCCTGGACGGCTCCGATTCGGCCTTTCCCCTGGGCACCGACGCCCAGGGCCGGGACCTGCTCTCCACCATTCTCTATGGCACCCGGGTGTCGTTGCTGATCGGTTTTGGTGCCGTGCTGCTGCAGGCGGCGCTGGGTATCCTGTTCGGCCTGCTGGCGGGCTACCTCGGCGGCCGGGTGGATTCCATCCTGATGCGCATTGCCGACGTCCAGCTGTCGTTCTCCACCCTGATGGTGGCGATCATTGTCGGGGCGGTGTTCAAGGCCAGCTTCGGCAACCTGATGTTCGGCGAGATCGCCATCTACATGCTGATCTTCATCATCGGTGTGTCTGAGTGGCCGCAGATCGCGCGGACGGTGCGGGCCTCGGTGCTGGCGGAGAAGAAAAAGGAATACGTGGATGCGGCCAAGGTGATGGGCTTCCGCACCGGCCGGATCATGTTCCGCCACATTCTGCCCAACACCCTGTCACCGATTTTCGTCATTGCCACGGTGCAGATCGCCAACGCGATCATCTCCGAGGCGGCGCTGTCGTTCCTGGGCCTCGGCATGCCGGAAACCCAGCCCTCGCTCGGCTCACTGATCAAATCCGGTTTTGACTACATCCAGAGTGGCTCCTGGTGGATCACCCTGATTCCCGGCCTGGTGCTGGTGGTACTCGTACTGGTCATCAACCTGTTGGGTGACTGGCTGCGGGATGTCATGAACCCACGGCTGTACAAGGGGTAACGTCATGTCATTACTGGAAGTAAGAAATCTCGACGTCCGCTTTGCAGTGCGCGGCGGCGACCTCACGGCCCTGCGCGGCATCAGCTTCAGCCTGGATAAGGGCGAGCGACTCGGGCTGGTGGGCGAATCCGGCGCCGGTAAATCGGTAGCGGCCTTCTCCATCCTGAACCTGATTGCCCGGCCCGGTTACATCGCCGGGGGCCAGATCCTGTTTGAGGGCAGGGACCTGGCGGCCATGAGCGAGCGCGAGCTGCGGAAAATCCGTGGCAACCGCATCGCGATGATTTTCCAGGATCCGATGATGACCCTGAATCCGGTGCTGACCATCGGCACCCAGATGGTCGAGGCCATCAAGGCCCATCGCCGGATCAGCACCAAAGGTGCCCGGGATATTGCCCTGGAAAAACTGCGCAAGGTGCAGATTCCGTCCCCGGAAAAGCGCCTGGATCAGTATCCCCACGAGCTCTCCGGCGGGATGCGCCAGCGGGTGATCATCGCCATCGCGCTGCTGTTGGACCCGGAAATCATCATTGCGGACGAGCCGACCACGGCGCTGGACGTCACCATCCAGGCGGAAATCATGGCCCTGCTGCTGGAACTGTGTGAGCAGGAGAATGTGGCCCTGATGCTGATCACCCACGACCTGGGCGTGGTGTCCCAGGTCACCCAGCGCATGCTGGTGATGTATTCCGGCCGGATCATCGAACAGGGCCCGACCCGGGAAATCATCAACGATGCCCAGCATCCCTACACCCAGGGGCTGATCAACGCGTTGCCCCAGATGGGCGAGCCCGGTGAGCGGCTGTTCCAGATTCCCGGTTCCATGCCGTCCCTGAAGAACGTGCCCACCGGCTGCCCCTTCCACCCACGCTGCAAGTTCGCCACCGACCAGTGCAAGCGCACCATGCCGGAATATGTGCGCTCCGGAAATGTCGATGTGGCCTGTTACGAAGTCAGCAACCTTATTGAGCAGGAGAAACGCATGCAGGAGGTGGGATCGTGACCTCCCCGTCATCCACACTTGTGGACATTCGCGGACTTGAGAAGAAGTTTGACCTGTCCGGCAGCCTGCTGGAGCAGATCTCGTTCAAGGGTGGTCGCTTCCAGCGCAAGCAGGAAGCCGTGCATGCGATCAACGGCGTCGACCTGCAGGTGCAGAAGGGCGAGGCCCTGTGCGTGGTGGGCGAATCCGGCTGCGGCAAGTCGACGGTGGCCCGCACCGTGATGGGGTTGTTGTCACCCAGCGCCGGCGAGATTCATTACGATGGCCAGCGTATTGATAATCTGGATGGCAAGGAGGTGTTGCCCTACCGCCGCAAGATGCAGATGATCTTCCAGAATCCGTACGCGTCCCTGAATCCGCGGATGACCATCCAGCAAACCCTGGAAGAGCCCATCCGTTTCCACCAGCCGAACGCCAAGGACATTGAGGTTCGCGACAAGGTGCATGAAGTCATGCACTCGGTCGGTATCGATCCCGACTGGGGCAGCCGGTTTGGTCACGAGTTTTCCGGTGGTCAGCGTCAGCGTATCGCCATTGCCCGGGCGCTGGCGGTGGATCCCGAATTCATTGTTGCCGACGAACCGATCTCGGCCCTGGACGTGTCGATCCAGGCCCAGGTGCTCAACCTGCTGATGGATGCCCAGGAGAGCCGCAACCTGACCTACCTGTTCATCACCCATGACCTGGCCGTGGTGGAGCACTTCGGCACCCGGGTGGCGGTCATGTATCTGGGCCGGGTGTGCGAGCTGGCGGACACCAGAACCCTGTTCAGCACGCCGCGGCATCCCTACACCCAGGCGCTGTTGTCGGCCATTCCGAAACTCGCAGACGACCGGCCCAGCCATATTCGTCTGCAAGGGGAGGTGCCCACCCCGGTGCAGCTGCCGTCCGGGTGCGTTTTCCACGGTCGCTGCCCCTACGCCAACGAGCGTTGCCGGCAGGAAATTCCCCAGTTGATTGCGACCGACGGTGGCACCCAGGTGGCGTGTCACGCCGTCGAGGAAGGGCGCTTGTAACAGGGTTGCCGCGATAGGCTATCATGCCTGACATTATCTCCGGACCCTGGTGACCCCATGGAAATACGCTGGCTTGAAGATTTTATGGCGCTGGCACGAACGCGCCATTTCTCACGGGCAGCCGAGCTGCAGCACGTGAGCCAGCCGACGTTCAGCCGTCGCATCAAGCTTCTCGAGGAAGCCATGGGGGCCACCCTGATCAATCGCCAGACCCTGCCACTGTCGCTGACACCGGCAGGGGAGGCCTTTGTCGAATTGTGCGAGCGGGTCACCCGGGACGTCCGGGACACCAAAGACCGCATTCACGACATGGAGGCCGAGGCCTCGGCGCGGATCAGCGTCGGCTCCACCCAGGGGCTGTTCTCCCATTTCTACCAGGGCTGGGCTCGCAAAGCCGGGGTCGCGGAGCGCCTGCAGCTGAACCTCAAGGCCACCAACTGGGTGGGGGAGCAATTCCTGGATGCCCTGGACAACGGCGAGTGCGACCTGGTGCTGTGCTACTGGCACAAGGATCTGCCCTGGGGCGAGCGGCTGAATCCGGATCGGTACGAGTCGATCACCCTGGCTCGGGAATCGCTGGTGCCGGTCAGTGTGATGGATGATGACGGTCAGCCGCGGTATTCGCTCCCGGGTACCGCGGAGCAGCCCGTGCCTCTGATTGCCTACCACCCCCGGGGGTTTCTGCAGTCCGCCATCGAGGCGCATCTCAGCCGCAGCAAGGACTCTGCGAGTCTGTTGCCACTGAATGAGAATACCCAGTCCGCCAGCATCAAGGCCCTGGTCAAACAGGGCTTTGGCATGGGTTGGCTGCCACAACGAATGACGGAAAAAAGCGAGCAGTTCGGAAGCCTGGTGCGGGCCGGGGATGAACACTGGGACGTACCGCTGGAAATTCGCCTGATCCGCCTGTGTGAGCCGCGCTCCGACGATCTTTTAACGCTCTGGGAGACATTGGAAAACCAACATGCCTGACACTGAACTATTGGCCCTGCAGACCGATCACATCCAGACGCTCCAGCAGCGATACCAGAAGGCTCTGTTGGCGCACGGTTACGACGGCCTGTTGATCAGCTCCGGTGCCGCGCCCATGCGCTACGGGGATGATCAGTCCTACCCTTTTCAGGGGTACGGCCCCTTTCTGCACTGGACCGGCCTGGCCGGCCAGGAACACAGCTGGTTGCTGATTCGCCCGGGCCGCACGCCTGTGCTCTGGTTGTATCAGCCGGTGGACTTCTGGCACGCGAACCTGGATCTGCCGGAGGAACCCTGGCAACAGGCGGTGGAGGTACGTTTCATACAGCACCGTGAGGCGCCGTCCATGGAGCGCGCCGGCAAGCTGGCGGTTATCGGGGATCCGGCGACCGTGGCGCAGGTGCCGGGTGATCACAACCCGGGGCGGTTGCTGGTGGACCTGGAGGAAACCCGCGTCCACAAGACGCCTTATGAAATTGCCTGTCTCGTCAGGGCCAACGAGATTGCCGTCTGCGGCCACAGGGCTGCCCGGGACACTTTCCTCGGTGGTGGCAGTGAGTTCGAGATCAGCCTGGCCTATCAGCGGGCCACCGGCCAGCGTGAGGCCGAAGCGCCTTACCAAAGCATCATTGGTGTCAACGAACACGCCGGCACCCTGCATTATCAGTTTTACGACATTGATGGGCCGGCCCGCGCCCGCAGCCTGCTGATCGACGCGGGTGTCCGATTCCGGGGCTATTGCTCGGACATTACCCGCACCACGCCCGGGGCCGGTGAAGGTCGGTTTGCCGCGCTGGTTCAGGGCCTTGAACAACTGCAGCGTCGCCTGTGCGGCATGGTGGCGCCCGGGGTCGATTACGTGGCCATCCACCGCAAAACCCATGACGGCATTGCGGCCTTGCTGAGTGCCGCCGGGGTGGTCTCGGGACTGGACGACGAGGCCCTGGTGGAGCAGGGGGTTACCCGGGCCTTTTTCCCCCACGGTATCGGCCACTACCTCGGAGTTCAGGTGCACGATGTCGCCGGCAAACGCGAGCCGTCGCCGGCAGACGCGCCGTTTCTGCGCCTGACCCGGACCCTGGAGCCGGGCATGGTTGTCACCATCGAGCCGGGGCTCTATTTTATCCCGTCACTGCTGGCTCCCATTCTGGACGGGCCGCTCGGAGGGCACTTCAATCACGCCGTAATCGACGATCTCAGAGGCTGTGGCGGCATTCGCATCGAGGACAATGTGGTGGTCACTGACGATGGCGCCCGCAACCTGACCCGGGAAGCCGGAGGCTGATGACCCTGTTGCAGAAATTTAACAAGAAGGGGTTGTAATTCGAGACGCAAATAACAATAATTATCACTACCTTTAATGTCGTTAGTGAGAATCAGTTATGTACGTGTGCCTTTGCCACGGGGTTACTGACCGGGAAATTCGCGAAGCTGCCGAAAACGGGGTTACCTCCATGCGTCAGCTTGGTAAAGAAATGGGAGTGGGCCGGCAATGCGGTCGCTGTGCCAGTACCGCTCGCGAGATCCTGAGGGAGTGTTCGACACCCGATTACCTGTCACTGGCTAACCTGTTGGCCCAACCGGCATAGACACACCTGCCGTTTGCTCTGTCTTCACCAAGCCGGTTCTCCGCGCCGGCCTGAGTTGCGAATCTTTCCCGCCTGCAATTTTTTATTGAGCTGTAACCGGCTATCCTTGGGTACGGATTACATACCTCAAAAGGGAGCCACGCTATGAAAGGCGATAAAAAGGTTATTCAGTATCTCAACAAGGTCCTCGCCAACGAGCTGACCGCCATTAACCAGTACTTCCTTCATTCCCGTATGTACAAGGACTGGGGTATTACCAAGCTGGCTGCCAAGGAATACGAGGAATCCATCGACGAAATGAAGCACGCCGATCAGTTGATCGAGCGCATCCTGTTTCTCGAGGGGTTGCCCAACCTTCAGGACCTCAACAAGCTTCTGATCGGTGAAAACGTCGAGGAGATGATCACCTGCGACCTCAAGCTTGAGCAGACCGCCCACGTCGACCTGAAAGAAGCGGTGGCCTACTGCGAGCAGGTTCAGGATTATGGCAGCCGCCAGTTGTTCCGCAGCATTCTCGACAGTGAAGAGGAACACATCGATTGGCTGGAAACCCAACTGGAGCTCATTTCCCAGATGGGTATCCAGAATTACATCCAGCTTCAGTCAGCCGCCGCGGAGTAAAACCAGACAATGGACCTGTCCTGTTTCAAAGCCTATGACCTGCGCGGTCGAGTGCCTGACCAGTTAAACCCGACCCTGGCCGAGCGCATCGGCCGAGCCTATGTCGAGATTACCGGTGCGAAGAAAGTCATTGTCGGTTACGACATCCGCCTGTCCAGTCCGGACATTGCCGAAGCGTTGAGTTCGGGCCTGATGGCTGCCGGCGCGGACGTTTTCGACATTGGTCTTTGCGGCACCGAGATGGTGTATTTTGCCACCAGCCATTACGGCATGGACGGCGGCATCATGGTGACCGCCAGCCATAATCCGAGAGATCACAACGGCATGAAAATGGTGGGCCCGGACTCGCGTCCCATCAGCTCCGACAACGGTCTGAACGACATTCGGGATCGGGTGCTGGAACCCTTCGCCGATGCTCCTGAGCTGGGACGTTACGAGCCGCTGGAAGCCATGAGTGCCTACATCGACCACCTGCTGGGTTACGTGGACGCGGGCTCGCTGAAGCCCATGACCATCGTCGCAAATGCCGGCAACGGTGGCGCGGGCCTGGTGATCGATGAACTCGAACAGCACCTGCCGTTCGAATTCGTGAAAGTACACCATCAGGCCGACGGCCACTTCCCCAACGGCGTACCCAACCCGATCCTGCCGGAGAACCGCACCGTGACCGCCGAGGCGGTGGTGGAGGAAGGGGCCGCCATGGGTATCGCCTGGGACGGCGACTACGACCGCTGTTTCTTCTTCGACGAAAACGGCCGGTTCATCGAAGGCTACTACATCGTTGGCCTGCTGGCCGACCAGTTCCTGCGCAAGACCGGTGGTGGCAAGGTGATTCACGACCCGCGCCTGACCTGGAATACCCTGGACCTGGTGAAGGCCGCCGGTGGCGAAGCCATCGAGAGCAAGACCGGCCACGCCTTCATCAAACAGCGCATGCGCGATGAAGACGCGGTCTATGGTGGCGAAATGAGCGCCCACCATTACTTCCGGGACTTCGCCTACTGCGACAGCGGCATGATTCCTTGGTTGTTGGTGGCCGAGCGTTTGAGCCAGTCCGGCCAGACCCTGTCTTCACTGATCGACGCCCGCATCGAAGCCTACCCGGCCAGCGGCGAGATCAACCGCACCATTGCCGATCCCCCAAAGGTAATTGCGGCGATCGAAGCCAAGTACGGTGTTGGTGCGAAAAGCGTCAGCCACGTGGATGGCGTCAGCATCGAGTTTGACGACTGGCGCTTCAACCTCCGGATGTCCAATACCGAACCGGTTGTCCGCCTGAACGTGGAATCACGGGGTGATATCCCGCTGATGGAAACAAAGACCAAAGAGTTACTGGAAGAGATGGAGCGTCTGAATCAGTAAGGCTCACTGTCAGACTCTCGGGCGATCGGGCCGGACGGGGCCTCTGAAACTGTGCGGAGCCAAGGATGGCGGAGCTCAAGCGCCACATGGATGTGCTTGAGCGGGTTTCAGAAGGCCCTGTTCGCTTGCCCTAACTCCTGAGTCAGAGCCAGTCGTTCAGCATAATCCCGATACCAAACCGCTCAATCCGGTGGTTGTAGTCGATCAGACTCTCCCCATACCCGTTGTAGTACTGGAAAAAGCCCTTAACCGTATCCCCCATCGGAAAGCTGTACCCGAACTCCACCGACGTCTTGTTGTCCGACCGCAGGTTATTCCTCAGGTTCAGGGAAAACGTACGATCCTCGCTCAGCTTGTACACGGTTGTGTAGTTCGCGTAACCCAGGTAGCGATCGATGTCCGGGTTGTCGTCCTCACTGTTTTCCGGAATGCGGTACCAGGGCTGGACGATGACCAGCCAGCGGTCATAGCTGTAGGCGGCGGAAGCGATGATGCGGTTCCAGCTTCGGGACCGCGGTTCGGATTGGCCGTTCGATTGATGGTTGAAACCGAACGTCAGCGCGTTCAGGGTCCCCTTGCCGATCTTCCAATCGGTCTGATAGCGCATGAAGATCTCGGGTTCGTAGTTGGTCTCCCGGAACGGCGCGGAATCGTCCCGGTTGTAAACCTGCCAGAACGATTTCTGGGTGTAGCCGAACCAGAGTGTGGTGCGGTCATCCAGCATCCCTGTGAACAGCGGCACCTTGAAGCTGATCTGGTATTTTGCCTCTTCGCGCTCCAGGTCATAGTCGTAGCTGGCAGCACCCAGGCTTGGACTTGTGGGCCTTGGGTTCGGGGACTTGACCCAGCTGATGGGCAGGATGTAAGTCGGCCGATAGCCGACAAAACTTCCAGAAAAGCTGAATACGGCCTTCTCCGCGGCGATGTATTGATCAACAATGGAGTCCATCACGCCTTCATTACTGTCTCCGTCGCCGGCCATGTCCTGCACCTTGGCTTCGCGCGTGGGCAGGGTTTTATCCGCTTCCTCTTCAATTTCCCTGACCTTGTCCGGGTTGGCCTCTTCCCGAGCCCGGTTCGGGTCCAGGACCCGGTCATAACAAGCCAGCCGTCGAATACCGTTCTCAATCAGGGCACACTCGTCTGCGGTGAGCTTCGGTGCGCTGTCATCCGGAATGGTGGTTTCCTGAGCGCCCGCCATACTCGAGACCAGAACCAGGCTCAACGTGGCCGACGCAGAAAGTCTCGATCGCATGGGCTGGCCCTCAGGTGGCGTTCAGGCTGATCCAGGTGTTGGCAACACCATACACCCAGACCCCGATCAGGGTAATGGCGAGTAGTGCAAACACCACCTTGTGGCGAAACCGGTTGGAGGCCTCCGCTGCTGCAACCCAACGCAGGTACATCAAGCCGATAAAGCTCAGGAAAACGCCCAGGCTGGCCGCCGCCGGAACCAGCAGCCAGGCCACGTTGAGCTGGCTGCCATCAGCGGTCTGGCTGGAGAACCAGCCCATAGAGGCCAGCAAGATGGCCAGGGCCGAAAACTCCGCAATCAGCAGGGGCTTGCGTAACGGATGCGGAGGGGGAGCGTCTGGTCGTGACATGCGGTAGTTCCTGGAGTCCTGAATGGTTGGCGGTTCTATGGTAACCGGAAACGTTGCAAAACGCTGTTTGGCTTACGAAATGGCAATTAATCTGGCTCAGATCAAGTGCTGATTTTGCCGTTTGGTTTTTTTGCCAGGGTTCAGTCGCTATAATGCGGGCACTGAAGATTATAACGCTCTAATGCGAGGTGCATTGTGAAGATGAAGAGAGTCCTGGCTGTCGTACTGCTTGGTTTCGGCCTCACCGCCGGTGCCGTGATGGCAAGTGTTGAAGATGAAATTCGTTCACGCATCGAACCGGTCGGCGAAGTGTGCCTGCAGGGCGACGAGTGTGGAGCTGCCGCTGCGCCCACCCAGACCGCCAGTTCTGGCCCCCGTCCTGGCCCGGAAGTCTATGACGCCGTCTGCATGGCCTGCCACACTACCGGTGCAGCCGGTGCACCGAAAATCGGCGATACCGCTGCCTGGGCGCCACGTATTGAAAAGGGCATGGAGACCCTCATCAACCACGCGATCAACGGCTTCAATGCCATGCCGGCCAAAGGTGGTTGTGCGAACTGTCCGGATGAGGAAATCGCCAGCGCGGTCGAGCACATCGTGTCGGAAAGCCAGTAAGTTCTCGCTGGGCAGAAAAAAGAAAGCCCCCGCAGTCGCGGGGGCTTTTTTTTTGGATAACGTCCTGAGGGCCTTGTTCAAGGCAATGGTGTGAATTCCAGCTCGCCACCAATGCGCCGGGTCTCGCCCTGCTCCGTCTGGATCGCAATTGTCCAGGTTTTTGGCCCTCCAGTCTGGCCGTGACCAACCTTCCGGGTGTCCAGTCTCGGATCTAGCCAGCCGTAGCTGCCGGACTGGGACAGGGCCATCCAGGTGACCTCTCCGGGTTCCTGCCCGATGTCAGCATCCGGTTGCGCCGACCGGTTTGGAAGCGCCTGCCAGCTCGGGCTGTGTGTGTTTACCTGCACTTCTGTACGGGTGAATCTCAGGAAGGCCTCGCCTTCCATGCCCATAACGGTGAGCGGGCGCTCACCCTGGTAGCGAAGCATGATGCCGGGCCTCGGGGCATCCAGGATCATGGCGCTGAGACCGGGTATGTCCGGCCGTTCCGTGATGCGGGCCTTGACCAAACCCTCCGGCAGGTCACCCGCTTCCGGTGCGCCATGGGCCGCTGTCAGCCCGGAGGCTGACAGGGACGCCAGACCGAACAGCACCAGACTCACGATACCGCTTCTGGTATGTCCGAATGTCATATTGCCGCTCCCGGGTCAGAGGATCTCAAGCGTCGATTCGATGATGCCGTCTTCGGTTGTGGTGTCACTGGCCATCCGGGGCGGCGCCATACATTCGAGGCTTTCATTAACCACCGTGATCGGTGCGGATACCGAGGGTACCCGGCCTTCCGGCGTATCCTTGCTCACGAACAGCATGTACTCGCCCGCCGGCACCACGTTGTGGTTGTCGGGCATGGTCAGGGTCACCTTGTTGCCTGCCTGCTTCTCCATCTTCAGCTCGATGGCGCGCTGGTCGCCGTCGACGACGTGGGTCATCACGGTCCGACGGATCAGCAGTGCCTTGTCGATGGCGTCCGCCTGGTCAACTTTGACATTGAAGCGGTCACCGATGGTCAGGTTGCCTGGTGCGCTCTGGATCTGCGGACGATCATTGCGCATGGCATAGGGCGGGGTGTAGATCTCGAAGCTGGGATCCCGACCGTCATAGGGCGCCAGTCCGAAGTCCTGCAGATCGACAAACGTCAGGTACGCAGTGTTGATCGGTGAGTGCCCGGCGATCATCACGCGGCCATCTTCCATCAGCACGGCGGTGTTGTGATAGGTGCGGGACCGGTGTCCCGTTGCCATCTCGGTCCAGGTGCCGGTTTCCGGGTCGAAGCGTTCCGCGGTACGGATCGGACCTTCCAGGCCCGGTGCCACTACGCCGTCCCGGTTGCCACCACTGAAGACCATGACGCTGCCATCCGGCATCAGCACGTTGGTGCCATACCAGCGTGGCTGGTTCAGCGGTCCGGTCAGCCGCGACTCATAGTCAATTGCATCACCGTTGGTGGTGATGCGGTCAATCCGGCTCTGGTCGGTCGGCAGGTAGCCTCCGGGGTTGGTCAGCAACGCGTAGCTGGGAACGCCACCGGCCGTCAGCAGCTCGACCTCGGTGTATTCGCCGTTGGTGTCCGGCGCCAGTGGCAGCATGGTCGAGGAGGTGGAACCCCGCATGCCACCGGCTATGGCCATCCGCAGTTCTTCCTCGGTGACGCCGAGCTCGGCCGCGCTTTCCAGCAAGTCCGCAGGTGATTCAAGCACGTCGCCAATCACGGATACGGCCTGTTCCAGGGAGGCGTTGGTGACGTTCAGGGTGCTGCTGAGCTGGCTCAGGCCGGCCTCATCCAGTCGCAGGGGCAGGCCGGCATAGCTGATGTCGGTCCAGCGCTGGGTCTCGGGATTGAAGCTGGCCACGATGTTCCACAGTGCCTGGTCGTACCCCTGACCAAACGGGTTAAAGGCCTGGCCGCCGGCGTTGTAGAAGACGTGGCCGTTGGGCAGCAGGTGCATGCGCGGGTAGAGCGGCAGTGACCGGTCGGCGGTGGACGGGTTCTCCGACCAGGTGCCGGCGCAGGGGTTGTAGGTCTCGGTCTGCACCACGTTGCGGCCGCTGTTCAGGGGCTCGTCCGGATACACGGGCTTGAGCAGCTTGGTCACGCCGCTGGCGACGAAGACGTCGCCGCTGCCCATGGTGACCAGTGACGGATACCAGCGGCCGTAGGTCATGTCGCCACTCTGGCTCCAGGTGTTGGTCTCCTCATCGAAAATCCGGGAGTTCTTGATGCCCTCAAGTTCGGCAACGCCAAGAGGCAGGCCGTCGACGCCCGGTTCGGAATAGTAATCGGTGCCACCGACGGCCATCACGTTACCATTTGCCAGACCGATGACGTCCGAGCAGAACAGGGCGCCATCGTTTTTGCTGGTGTTGTCGGCGGTATCAATGGCGCCGTCCAGTTCGGTGCCGTCCAGCAGGGTTTCGCTGTCGTTGCCGTCGGGGTTGGCCCCGGCGTCCAGAGGTGAGGGTTTGAGCCAGGAGGGGGTGTCGTTTTCATCCAGTGACAGTACCCGCGTCTGGTCGTTGACTGACACCTCGCCGAACTCGGCGACGATCGACAGTTCCACGTTTTCCGTCCCTTCCAGGGCATTCAGGTAGAGCAGGCGCCCGTCCTTGAGAAGCGCCATGGTGCCGGCGGCGGGCTTGCACTCGTCGAGTCCGTCCTCACGGGTGATGCACTTTTCATCGGTTCTGACCGCTTCGCCGTCCACAATGATGGTGGGCTCCGCAAAAGGTTCGCTGAAAGTACCCTTGCCATCGTAGCTGGCCTCGAACGTGGGTTCTTCGGTCTGGGTCGTGGTGTCTTCAGTTGATCCGTCCAACAGTCCGCCGAGGAGGCCGGCGCTGACCGTGGTCGACCCGGCCGCCAACAGCAAAAAGGATCCGGTGACGTGCGAGATTCGCTTCGGTATTCGGGACATTGTTGTCCTCCTGATCTTGTTGTTGTGGAAACGGGATTCAGGGTCCCGTCTGCTACAACGGATCAGGCTTCCGGACAGATGCAGTAAATGTGAAAAAAGGTAAAAATCAGTTCCCGAGGTCGCCAAGCAACGCGCTGAGCGTGGCCTTGCCCTTCTTCTGGTTGGCCTCGACATCCAGGTCGCCCTGGCCTTCCCATTTAAGGTCCTCCTCGGGAAGCTCATCCAGAAACCGGCTGGGAATGGTCTCGATCTTTTCGCCGTACTGTTTCCGGGCGGCGGCGTAGGTCAGCGTCAGGGTTTCCCGGGCCCGGGTGATGCCCACGTACATCAACCGTCGTTCTTCCTCGATGTTGCCTTCTTCAATACTGCTCCGGTGGGGAAGGATTTCCTCCTCCAGGCCCATGATGAACACATGGGGGAACTCAAGCCCTTTCGAGGCGTGCAGGGTCAGTAGCTGGACTTTGTCGCTGTCGTCTTCCTCCTCCCGCTGTTCCATCATGTCCCGGAGGATGAGCTTGGTAATGGCATCTTCTATGCCCAGCTCGTCTGCCGTGCCCTTGCCATCGTCCAGCATGCGCTGGATCGACTCCACCAGATACCAGATGTTCTCCATCCGGCGTTCAGCCTGCTTGGGGGTGCCCGAGTGCTGGTGCAGCCATTCCTCGTATTCGATGTCGGTGAACAGTTGCTTGATGACCGGAATCGGGTTTTCGCTGAACAGCCTCTCGCAGGTGGCGTCGACCCAGTGGGCGAACCGGCGCAGGCGGTCCAGGCCTTTCTCGGTCACGTGGGTCTCCGCGCCCATGTCACCCAGGGCTTTGAACAGGCTGACGTTGCGGGCGCGGGCGTAATGACTGAGCTGCTCCAGCGTGCGCGGGCCGATTTCCCGGCGCGGCACATTGACCACCCGTAGGAAGGCGGCGTTGTCGTCCGGGTTGATCATAAGGCGCAGGTAAGACATGGCGTCCTTGATCTCGTTCTTGGAGAAAAACGACTGCCCACCGGAGATCCGGTAGGGGATCTGATAGGCCTGGAGCTTCATCTCCAGCAGGCGGGCCTGGTGGTTGCCCCGGTACAGCACCGCGAAGTCCCGGAATTCGAGGCCCTGCCTCAGCTTCTGGTCGAGAATTTCCGTTGCCACACGCTCGGTTTCGGCGTCCTCATTCCGGCAGCGGACAATTCGGATCTCCTCGCCGATGGTGTGGTCACTCCACAACGCCTTTTCGAACACGTGGGGGTTGTTGGCGATCACGGTGTTGGCACTGCGCAGGATGCGCGCGGTGGAACGGTAGTTCTGCTCCAGTTTGACGATCCTGAGGCTCGGGAAGTCTTCTTTCAGCTGCGCCAGGTTCTCCGGTCGAGCCCCGCGCCAGGCATAAATGGACTGGTCATCGTCACCCACGACGGTAAAGGCGGCCCTTTCGGCCACCAGCAGCTTGACCAGTTCGTACTGGCAGACGTTGGTGTCCTGATACTCATCCACCAGCATGTACCGAATCTTGCGGCGCCACTTGGCCAGGATGTCCGGTTGCGTGCGGAAGAGCTGCACCGGCAGCAGGATCAGGTCGTCGAAGTCGACGGCGTTGTAGGCTTTCAGGTATTCGTTGTATTTGCCGTAGACCAGGGCAATGCGCTGTTCCCGCTCGTCGGCGGCCTTGCTCCGGGCTTCGGCCGGCCCTCGCATGGCATTCTTCCAGGACGAGATGGTCATCTGGACATCGTTGAGTTCGTCGCCGGCCTCGGTGCTGCCTTCCCGGAGCATCAGGTCCTGCAGCAGCGCCTTGGCGTCCTCGGCGTCAAAGATCGAAAACCCGGGGTGATAGCCGAGGTGGGCATGCTCCTCCCGGATCATGTTCAGGCCAAGGTTGTGGAACGTTGAGACAATCAGGCCCCGGGTGAGCTTGCGATCGACAATCCGTCCGACCCGCTCTTTCATCTCCCGGGCAGCCTTGTTGGTAAAGGTCAGGGCAGCGATGTGCCGGCCCGGAATGCCCAGTTGCTCGATCAGATAGGCAATCTTCCGGGTGATAACACTGGTTTTGCCACTGCCGGCACCAGCGAGGACGAGCAGGGGACCGTCGGCGTAGCGTACCGCTTCACTTTGTCGGGGATTGAGCTTGTTCACAAATAATGGGCCAGAATGGAACGAAATGTGCGTTTGCGTCGTCTGCTCTATTCTACACGAGCGTGCCTTTCTGTACCTTGCTGATCTATCGGCTATCCTAGGTAGGACGGATTTGGTCGTTCACGCAAAAATGGATTCTGATTAATGACATTGCCACTGGAGACGATTAGCCCAAGCCCGCTGCGTCTATTGGTTCTTGTCCCGGATTATTCGGATTTTCTGTGGCTCAACGATTTCCTGTCCCGCGATCCTGAATTTGACCCCGACGCCACCTGGTGCCCGGATCTCATCGATTGTGACGATCTGATCCGCAACGCAAGTTTCGATGTCATTATCTGGGATTGCGTCTTCCACGGTGGGTCCGAATCCGCCTTTCTGCAGTACCTCGCGGTTGGCAGCAATGAAAAGCCGGTACTGGCGCTGAGTGCCGAACCGGCTGACGAGCGGGCGTCGGAACTGATTGCCGCCGGCGCCGGGGACTACCTGAGCCGGCAGGCACTCGATCACTGGAGTCTCCGCCGGGCGGTCCGGAGCCTCTGGTTTCGGGGGCAGCTGGCCGAGTCGGCCCACGGGCAGCTGGGGCGCGACGTCGCCACCGGTTTCATTAACCGGGATCTGTTTTTCGACCGGCTGCAGCAATCGTTGATGCGGGCAGAGCGGGGCGGCCAGCGCCTGGCGCTGCTGCACCTCAATATCGATGACTTCCGCAGTATCAATGAGTCCTTCGGCTACCAGAAGAGCGACCAGTTGATGATGAAATTGGCGGAGCGCCTGCGCCATACCCTTCGGCGGGTGGATTCGTTGATGCGAATTGGCGGCGATGAACTGGCCATCATCGTCGAAAAAGTGGAAGACTCGCTGGATATTACCCAGATCATTCGCAAAGTGGTCACGATTCTGGATGAGCCGGTGACCATTGACGGCCAGGCCATCGGGGTGAATGCCAGTCTCGGAGTCGCTACCTTCCCCGAGGCGGGCGACAGCGCCGAGAACCTCATGCGGCGCGCCAACCGGGCCATGTTCGAAGCCAAGCGCGATCCCGGGACCAGTTATCGCTTTTACGATCGCCACCTGCACATCTCGGCGGGTTATCAGCTCCGGCTTGAAGCCGACCTGCGCAGTGCCCTCCGGGGCAAGGAATTGGAACTCTATTACCAGCCGCGAATTGATCTGGCCACGGAGGAGGTTCGGGGGGTGGAGTGCCTGTTGCGCTGGAACCATCCAGAGCGCGGCCTGGTCGGACCGGACGAGTTTATTCCGGTCGCGGAACGCAGTGGCCTGATCGTGCCCATTGGCTACTGGGTCATAGAGCAGGCGTGCAAGCGGCTTCAGGACTCGGTGGAGCTGGGCTTTCCGGGTCTGGTGTTTGCGGTCAATCTGTCGTTTCGCCAATTCCACGACCGCAAGATGACGGAGACCATCTTCCGGATCATCTTCAATGCCAACGTCGATACGAGCCTGCTGGAACTCGAACTCACGGAGAGTGCGATGATGCACGATCCGGAATACGCCCGGCGGTGCCTGCGGGAACTGAACCAGCTCGGCATCAGCTTCGCGCTGGACGATTTCGGCACCGGCTTCTCGTCGCTGAGCAACCTCCAGCATCTGCCCATTTCCCTGGTCAAGATCGACAAGTCCTTCGTGCAGGAGCTGGGCCAGTCGGCCGACGCGGAACACATCATCCGGGCCATCATCAGCCTGGCCCACAGTCTGCAGATCAGCGTGGTAGCCGAGGGCGTGGAAACCGAGGGTCAACTGGAATTCCTGCGCCAGCAGCATTGTGATGAAATCCAGGGGTACTATTACGCCCGCCCCATGCCCTGGAACGAGCTTGTTCAATTTCTGCGCAGTCGCGGACAGGCCGCTTGCCTGCAGCGATAAGCCGCTGTACCTTTCCTCCTTTAATTCGATACCAATCTTATTTTACCGAGGTTGCATGAACAGTATTTCCAGGCGCATTGCCGAAGAACTTGGCGTACGCGAGCAGCAGGTCAATGCCACCGTCGAACTGCTCGACGAAGGGGCAACCGTTCCGTTTATCGCCCGTTACCGGAAAGAGGTCACCGGTTCGCTGGATGACAGTCAGCTGCGCAATCTGGAAGAGCGGTTGCGCTATCTGCGCGAGCTTGAGGATCGTCGGTCCACCATCCTTAACAGCATCGAGGAACAGGGCAAACTGACCGATGAGCTGCGCGCCAGCATCAACGATGCCGATACCAAGAACCGTCTGGAAGACCTGTACCTGCCGTACAAGCCCAAGCGTCGCACCAAGGCACAGATTGCCCGGGAAGCCGGACTGGAGCCGCTGGCCGATGCCCTTTATGACGACCCGACTCTGGATCCGGAGGCCACGGCGCAGGGGTACCTCAACAAGGACGCGGGTGTGGAGGATACCAAGGCGGCGCTGGACGGCGCCCGCTACATCCTGATGGAACGGTTCGCCGAGGACGCGGAGTTGCTGGGCAGCCTGCGCGATTTTATCTGGCAGCAGGGCCAATTGAAGGTGTCGGTGATCGAGGGCAAGGAAAACGAGGGCGCCAAGTTCCGGGATTACTTCGACCACGTGGAGCCTCTGAAAAAAGTGCCGTCGCACCGGGCCCTGGCCATTCTACGGGGCCGGAACGAAGGTATCCTGGCCTACAACCTTGTGGTTGGCGACACCGAGGACGATCGCCGACAGCCGCACCCGGCCGAACAGCGCATCGCCGCGCACTGGCATATCCGGGATAACGGCCGGGCGGCCGACAAATGGCTGTCGGAAGTGGTGCGCTGGACCTGGCGGGTGAAGCTCTCAACCCAGATTGAAACCGACCTGATGGCCCAGGTGCGCGAAGCCGCCGAGACCGAGGCCATCAATGTCTTTGCCGCCAATCTGAAAGATCTGCTGCTGCTCGCGCCGGCCGGGCCGCGCCCGACCCTTGGCCTCGATCCGGGTCTGCGAACCGGGGTGAAAGTGGCGGTGATCGACGGCACCAGTCAGGTGGTGGGCCATGGAGCGATCTATCCCCATGCCCCCAAGAACCAGTGGGACCAGTCCATCGAGCAGCTGGCGAAATGGTGTCGTGACTACAGGATCGAGCTGGTTGCCATCGGAAACGGCACCGCCTCACGGGAAACCGAGAAGCTGGTCGCCGACCTGTGCAAACGCTATCCGGAGCTGAAGCTGGCGCGGATCGTGGTCAGCGAGTCCGGCGCGTCAATCTATTCCGCCTCGGAATTCGCCTCCCGGGAACTGCCGGATCTGGATGTCACCATCCGCGGCGCGGTCTCCATTGCCCGTCGTCTGCAGGATCCGCTGGCGGAACTGGTGAAGATCGAACCGAAGTCCATCGGGGTGGGCCAGTACCAGCACGACGTTTCCCAGGTTCAGCTGTCCCGCAGCCTCGATGCTGTCGTCGAGGACTGTGTAAACGGCGTGGGCGTGGATCTGAACACTGCCTCCGTGCCGCTGCTGGCGCGTGTCTCCGGCCTGAACCAGAGCATCGCCCAGAATATCGTGGACTTCCGCAGCCAGAACGGCCTGTTCAATAACCGCAAACAACTGCTGAAAGTGTCGCGCCTCGGGGACCGCACCTTCGAGCAGGCCGCCGGTTTCCTGCGCATTGCCGGTGGTGACAATCCCCTGGATCGCTCGTCGGTGCATCCGGAGGCCTACGGTGTGGTTGAGGCCATTGCCGCCAAGAATAATCGCAAGGTGGACGATATTGTCGGCGATTCGGCCTTCCTGCGCGGGCTGAACCCGAGCGATTACGTGACTGACCAGTTTGGTGTCCCGACCATCAAGGACATCATCGCCGAACTGGAGAAACCGGGCCGGGACCCACGTCCGGAATTCCGGTTCGCCAGTTTCGAGGAAGGGGTGGAAACCCTCAGTGATCTGGAGCCCGGCATGGTGCTGGAAGGTTCGGTCACCAACGTCACCAATTTCGGGGCATTCGTCGACATCGGGGTGCATCAGGATGGGCTGGTGCACATTTCCGCGCTGTCGCATACTTTCGTGAAAGACCCGAGGGAAGTGGTTAAAGCCGGAGACATCGTCAAGGTCAAGGTCATGGACGTGGATATCCCCCGTAAACGGATTGCCCTGTCCATGCGTATGGATGACCAGCCAGGTGAGAAAAATGACGGTAAGTCCGCCGGAGCCGGACGTGGCCGCGCCGACCACAAACCCGGTGGCCGGAACCCGCGGTCCGGTGGTGGGCAAAAACAGCAGCAGGGTGCCATGGCCGGCGCCCTGGCCCAGGCCCTGGCTTCGGCCCGCAAGGATAATCGTTAACCGGTTTTCCATCTATCCATCGGCCGGCACCGCTCACGAGGCAGTGTCGGCTGCAGCAGGAGTTCACCATGGCTGAATCCCGCCATTCCGTTTTTCGTCAGTTCGCCGCCAGCGACTGGCGTGGCTTCCTGAAAGGTGTAGAGAAGGAAGGTCTGCGGGTCGACCGCAACGGCTTCATCGCCCAGACACCGCACCCGGAAGCCCTCGGCTCGACCCTGACCCATCCACGCATCACGACGGATTACTCCGAGGCCCTGCTGGAACTGATTACGCCGGTATGCAGCAGCACCGGAGAAATGCTGGAGTCGCTGCGCAATATCCATCGGTTCGTTCAACAGAACCTCGGGGACGAGGTGTTCTGGGCGGCCAGCATGCCCTGTGAACTGGATGGCGACGCCAGCATTCCCATTGCGGAGTACGGCTCCTCCAACATTGGCCGCCTCAAGCACGTCTATCGCCAGGGTCTGGCAGTGCGTTACGGCAGGATGATGCAGAGCATTGCCGGGGCTCATTACAACCTCTCGCTACCGGACAGTTTCTGGCAGACCTGGCAGGCGGCGCTGGGCAATGGTCAGAGCCTGAAGGACTTCAAATCCGACGAATATTTCTGGTTGATCCGCAATTTCCGCCGCCGGAGCTGGTTGTTGATGCTGCTTTTCGGGGCGTCTCCCGCGCTGGACGCCAGTTTCGTTGCCGGCGTGAATCATGACCTCAGCCGGTTCGACAACCGGACCTGGTATGGCGAGAGCGCCACGTCCCTGAGGATGGGGGATCTCGGGTACCATAACAACGCCCAGGCCTCCCTCAACATCTGCTTCAACGAACTGAGCACCTACACCCAGACTCTGGACCGGGCAATCCACACGCCCTGGCCGGCCTACGAAACCATCGGCACCCGCCGGGGCGACGAATTCATCCAGATCAACACCAGCGTGCTGCAGATCGAGAACGAATACTACAGCGCGGTTCGGCCCAAGCGGACGACCGAGCGTGAGGAAAAACCAATCCAGGCCCTTGAGACTCGCGGCGTGGAATACATTGAAGTGCGTTGCCTGGACCTCGACCCGTTCTCGCCGGTGGGGGTCAACCAATCCCAGATCGATTTTCTGGACCTGTTCCTGCTCGACTGCCTGTTGACGGATAGCCCGCGGATTGGTGATGCCGAGTGCGAACGCCTGGACGACAACTACAAGGACGTGGTAGCAAAGGGACGCAATCGGGAGCTCACCCTGTGCCGGGGTGGAACGCGGGTCCCCGTGGGCGAGGCGGCAGCCGAGGTGTTTGATCAGCTCGAGCCCCTGGCGGATCTGCTGGACAGCTGGAACGGTGGGGAAACCTACCGCAGCGCACTGGCGGCGCAGCGCCGGAAACTGCCTGAAAACGCGAGTTGGCCGGTGCCTTCCTCCGAGGTGGTGGAGGCAATGCAGCAGTCTGGCCTGGGGCACCGGGATTGGGTGATGGAACAGTCGCGCCAGCATCAACAGGTTCTCCGTGAGGAAGGGCTTGATGCCGATGTGCTTGCAGCCTTCAGGACCATGACAACGGAATCCCTGGCCGAGCAGAAAGCCATGGAAGACGCTGAGAATCAGCCGTTTGGCGATTTCCTGGAGCAGTATCTGAAGTCGTGACCGCCGGTTTCACAGCCGGTTCGGACCTGACTCACAGAATCTGAACAAAAGTTTGTCAGTCCCCGGGTCTGCTGTTAGCTTTTGTTACCAAAGGAGCAAGGAGATATTGTCGTGGCAAGGGACATGAAGCTCGGTTGGGACGTGGAAGCACTGAACAAGGCATACCGCCAGGGATATATGGCGGCCTCCATGGGCATGGATAAGACTCGATGCCCCTATCGGGGCGAGGTGGTTATCGCGGCCTGGGAGGCGGGCTGGGACGACGCCGATCACGCCGTGCAGCGGGACCGGTCCGGCGACGACCTGTTTTCCCGGATTGCCTGACCCCGGTTAAGCCCCAAGCTATTTCTGCACGACGAATTCCGTGAACAGTACACCGGTGATGCTTTCGCCGGTCTGCTGCTCTTCCAGTACCTGATTGATCCGCGTTTTCGCCTCGTCCCGCAAGGCCTGCTGCCCGGCCGTAGCGGTCAGCTGATCCACATCGGTCTGTTCACCAAACAGCATCACCAGCTCGTGACGCAGTCTTGGCATGTGCGCTTCGACTGCTGGCCGGGCGCCGGTGCTGGCCACCCTGAGGCTCACCGAGGCTTTCAGGTAGGTGACCTTGTTGCCTGGCATGCCGACGTGCGTCACGAAGGGCGGATCCATGGCGATGTAATCGGTAATGCCCGCCTCCTCGACAACCTCTTCGTCCCTGGGCTCTTCCGCGTGCAGCGATGCGGCGCCAAACGAACACAGGAAAAACAGCAAAGTCAGAACGGGTTTTGGCTGAAGTCTCATAGGCTTGAAGTTGTTGATGGTTTAGGGTTTAGTGGCGAGTCAGCAGTGACGTCGCCGTTCGGACCGAGAATAGCAGGCCCGGTGCGTGGATGCAGTTTCAATTGATCAAACCGAGGTGTTCTTTTGACTAGTAGGTGGGTGTTCGGACTAATTTTTGTGGTGTGTGCCGGGTTATTGGGCGTCGCGTTCTACATGGAGCATGTGATGGGGCTGGAGCCCTGTCCGTTGTGCTGGCTGCAGCGTTTCGGGTTCATGGGCGCCGGACTGGTCAGCCTGCTGGCGGTACTGCACGGTCCGACAGGGTTCGGGGTCCGTATCTACGGTTTGTTACTGGCTCTGACGGCCGGCGCTGGCCTGGGCGTGGCAGGCCGGCAACTCTGGCTGCAGAGTCTGCCAGCAGACCAGGTGCCCGCCTGCGGCCCCTCGGTGGATTACATGCTGGAGGTGCTGCCGTTTTTTGAGGTACTTTCGACTGCCCTTAAAGGGACGGGCGATTGCGCCGAAGTGGTCTGGCGCTTCATGGGATTGAGCATTCCGGGCTGGACAGCGGTGTTCTTCAGCCTGCTGGTGGTTGCCGGGTTGGTCCTGCTGTTTCGACAGCCAAAACCGCGAAACTGGATTGCCGGCTGAAACGGTTGCGGCGGACCGCAGGCATGGGGTAAGTTGAAATCCACCTGACAAGAAACGAGACCGAGACAGAAGATCCGGGTTACCGATTGGAGAACAGGCGCCATGTTGGAAAATTGCCGAAATGCCAGGGAACGTTGGGGCGGCGTCAGCGAGCTCATTGATCGCTGGCTCAAAGAACGTCAGGAATTGCTGGTCCATTACTGTGAACTGTCCGGGGAGAGTGATTTTTCCCAGACCGAGGCCCTGAAAGAAAAGTTTGTGCGTCTGTGTGAGGTTCTGGTGGATTACGTGTCTACCGGCCATTTCGAGATCTACGAACAGCTGGTCCGGGAGGCCCGCGAGTTCAACGATGGCGGCCTTGAGCTGGCTGCCAAGGTCTACCCGCGAATCGAGCAGACCACCGAGGTGGCGTTGAATTTCAACGATCGGTTAGACGGTCGTGAACTGTCTGAGCAGGATATCAAGTCTTTGTTCGACGAACTGTCGAAGCTGGGTGAAACCCTGGAAAGCCGCTTCGAAATGGAAGATTTTCTGATCGAACACCTGCACAACGTGCATGCGGGCAAGGTGGCGTCCGCCTGATCACGTCGCCCACGCGCCAGGGCAAAAAAAAGCCTCAGCACCGGTAACCGGACTGAGGCTTTTTTGATGGCTGCGGGTTATTCCGAAGCGGCGTCTTCGTCTGCCTGCGGGTTGATGTCCAGCAGTTCAACATCGAAGACCAGGGTCTCGTTCGGACCGATGGCGCGGTTGCCGCCCGGGCCGTAGGCGAGTTCGGACGGAATGTAGAGCTTGTATCGGGCACCTTCGTTCATCAGCTGCAGACCTTCAGTCCAGCCAGGAATGACCTGGTTCAGGGCAAAAGTGACCGGCTCGCCCCGTTCGCGGGAGCTGTCGAAAACCTCACCGGACAGCAGTTCGCCTGTATAATGGACCTGCACGGTATCGGTGGCGCCAGGCTTCTCGCCGGAACCCTCTTCGAGAACCTCAAACTGCAGGCCTGAATCGGTGGTCTCCACTTCCTCGCGGTTGGCGTTTTCAGCCAGGAAAGCTTCGCCGGCCTCTTTGTTCTTCTGGGCCAGCTCTTCCATCTGCTGGGACTGCTTCTGCTGCATCTCCTGCTGATAGGCCATCAGCGCCTGCTGAATTTCCTCGCGGCTCATGCGCTGGGCTTCTTCATCACCGGCGTGGCCATGCTGGATACCCTGGAGGAACTGGTCCATCTGCAGGTCCGGAAGATCATTGCTCATACGTTCACCGAGCACCAGTCCCATACCGTAGCTGACTTTCTGGTCGGTGGATTCCAGTTTCGGCTCTTCCGGGGTTTCCGGCGGAGTTGAGCAGCCAGCGACGATGCCGGTCATTGCCAGCGCAAGCAGTGTTTTCTTCATTGCTTCATCCTTTGACGTATGTGCAGGGGCGCTTGCCCCGAAAGGTGTATGTCAGAACGCAGAAGGTAACGGGTTCTGGCGGCAGTTGCCACTGAACATGTGTTAAGAAACCGGACGGTTCTGGTCAGCTGCCGTTAACGCCGGCAGTCGGGCCCAGCGAGAAGGGGGCCCTGTAGGGCGACTGCCAGTCGGTTTCCGGGTCCGCGGCATGGTTCCGAGACAGTTCCTTTTCCGGACGTTCGATAGCCAGCGTGTTCCATGGGCCATTGGCCGGTGGCTGGTCTGCATAGTGCCAGCTACCGTCGGTGTCCTGCCATTTGAACACGATGTCGGGTCCGTCCGTTGTTATCGGAGATGGAACCAGGCCCTCAAAGGCCGGGATCTCCGGCTGTGTCTCTTCGGCGACCGGCTCGGAAACCTGTTCCGGAGCGTTGAGGCCAAAGAAAATCAGCAACAGCAGCAGGCCCAGGGCCGGGAACGAGAGCCGGATAAGCCATTTCATCATCATGGCTGGAATTCTCCCTTGGAGACGTCGGCCAGCGCACCGGCCAGTGTATTCAGTAAAGGCTCCACACTTCCGGCATCGACCGTTGTGGGGGCGGCAGCCTCAAGATTCGCATGGATCAGATGTTCGCGTCCGTGCATATCTCCGGTTTCCGGGTTGTTGGTCATCAGTGTCTGCCAAGCCAGTGCCAGTTCGATGCGTTCCGCGTCCAGCTCCAGGCCAGCGACGCCCTGTCGCAGTTTGTTCAGGTCCGTACTTGCCTTTGGAAGCAATTTCCGAACGGTTCGCAAGGCACCGGTTACATGATTGCGCCACTCTGTTACCGTAGCGTCCTCTGAGCCAGTATACGTTCGGCCGTTCAGCGCCAACCACGAGGCACACAGGATTCGGGTAACGCTCCAGCCCTGAAATTGCAGTGCCAGGCAGGCTTCCTGAACGCCCGCCTTTTGCCAGAACGTGAGAGCAAAACGCCATAACGGGCTATCTGGTTCCAATTGTTCTGGAATTTTCAGGTGTTCTGCCGGGATTTCGGTGTGGCTCTCGGGTAAAACCGGCATGACAACCAAGCCTTCTCTCACAACTGTACGTTGATAAAATGAACTCATGTTAACGATAACCGATCTCAGTTTACAACGGGGCGGCGTCTGGTTGCTACAGTCGGTCGACCTCACTGTCCAGCCCGGTCAGCGTGTGGCTATTGTCGGCGCCAATGGCGCCGGAAAATCCAGTCTGTTCCAGCTGTTGCTGGGGCAATTGGCGCCGGAACAGGGCAGCGTTTCGTTGCCGGGCGGCTGCCGGATCGCGCACATGGCCCAGGAAGTCGAAGCCTCGGGGCGAAGCGCCCGGGACTTTGTCCTGGACGGAGATCTTGATCTTCGGCGCCTTGAATCGGAACTGGCCGACGCCGAAGCCCGTGGCGATGACCATGCCCAGGCCCGGATTCATGGGGAACTGGACGTCCACGAGGCCTGGTCAGCCCCCCGCCGGGCCGACGCCCTGCTGCGTGGCCTTGGTTTTTCGGATCAGGACACCGGCCGGCCAGTGTCAGCGTTCTCCGGTGGCTGGCGCATTCGCCTCAACCTTGCCCAGGCGCTGATGCGGCCCTCGGATCTGTTGCTGCTGGATGAGCCAACCAACCACCTGGACCTGGATGCCTGCCTGTGGCTGGAGAACTGGCTCCGCCGATACCCGGGCACTCTGCTGTTCATTTCCCATGACCGGGATTTCATGGATCGGGTGGCCACGCATGTGGTGCACTTCGACCGCCGTCAACTGGAGCTTTACACTGGCAATTACACGGCCTTCGAGGGGCAGCGTAGCGAGCGGTTGGCCCAGCAGCAGGCCGGTTTCGAGCGCCAGCAGGCCCGAATTGCTGAAATCCAGCGCTTCATTGACCGTTTCAAGGCCAAGGCGACGAAGGCCCGGCAGGCCCAGAGCCGCGTCAAGGCCCTCGAACGCATGGAGCGCATCGCGCCTGCCCACATTGATTCGCCATTCAGTTTCGAGTTTCCGGTTGCGGACAAAGTCTCCAACCCGTTGCTGTCCATCCGCAACGGTCAGGCTGGCCATGGCAAGGAACCCATTATCGATGGTATTAACCTTACCCTGTTGCCCGGCAGCCGAATTGGCCTTTTGGGCCCAAATGGAGCGGGCAAGTCCACGCTGATGGACGGCCTGCGGGGCGAGAGCACCTTGCTCGCTGGAGAGCGGACCTGTGGCGAACATCTGGCCATCGGCTATTTCGCCCAGCATCAGCTCGAATCCCTCGACCTTGATGCCAGTCCCTTTCTGCATTTGCAGCGACTGGCACCGAAAGCCTCCGAGCAGAGCATTCGCAATTTCCTCGGAGGATTCGATTTTCACGGTGATGAGGCGCTGAGCCCCATTCGCTCGTTTTCCGGTGGCGAGAAAGCCCGGGTGGCACTGGCGGTGATCGCCTGGCAGAAACCGAACCTGTTGCTGCTGGATGAGCCGACCAACCACCTGGACCTGGAGATGCGCCAGGCCCTGACCATGGCCTTGCAGAACTTTGAGGGCGCCATCGTGGTGGTTTCCCACGATCGTCACCTGTTGCGCAACACGGTTGATGAGTTCTGGCTGGTCAACGACGGTAGGGTCACTGAATACGAGGGTGACCTCGAGGATTACGAGCGCTGGCTGGCCGACCGTCGCAAAGATGATGGTGAGGCTCCCAGGCGGCGGGACGATAACGCCCAGGCGTCGGCCGCGGTTCAGCCGGAGGCCGCCATCGGCGAGAGCGCGGAAGACAGGAAAGCGCGAAAGCGGGCTGAGGCGGCCCTCCGACAAAAACTCAGTCCCTATCGCAAGCAGCAGTCAGCGCTGGAAAGGGACATGGATAGCCTGCAGCGAACGTTGAAGGCGCTTGAGGCGGATCTTGCCAATCCGCAGCTCTATGAAGCTGGCGGAAAGGCGATGCTGCAGGAGCTACTGGGCAAGCAGGCAGAGGCCAAGGGGCGCCTGGAGGAGGTCGAGGCTCAGTGGCTGGAGGTGAGTGAAGCGGTTGAATCCCTGGAAGGGGAACTGACGGGCTAGGCTCCGTCAGTCTCCGGCTATGTGCAGTTCGAAATCCTGTTTGGACAGGTAATCGCGCTCGTTTTCCAGATCGGCCCGTGTGAGCGGGCGATCGTCCAGCCAGCCTTCGGCAAACTCAAGTATCAGCTTGTTGTCGTGGGCGTGCAAGGTGAAGTCGGGCGGTGATTCCAGGTTGCGGGGGTGTTGTATCAACACGGCGAGCCGCACGAGCACGCACAGGTAACGCAGTCGGGTCCGGTCTTCTGGATCCAGGCCCTCGAAGATGGCCGGAGAAAACTTGCGCCGGTGGCCGCGCACAAGCGTCGCCAGATCGCGCTGGAACTGCTGGCTGAAGCCGGGCAGGTCCGAATAGCGGAGCAGATAGGCGCCGTGTTTGTGATACTGGCTGTGCGAGATGGTCAGGCCGATTTCGTGCAGACGGCAGGCCCAGCGAAGTACTTCCTCGTCGCTGGCGGTTCGCAGGCCCCAGGTGTCGGCCACCTGCTGCCAGGCCGCCACGGCAGTCGCCTCCACGGCAGCCCCGTGCTCCTGGTCAACGTGGTAGCGTTCCTGCAGTGCCGAGATCGTTCGCTCGCGCACGTCTTCATGGCGGATGCGACCAGCGATGTCGTACAGCAGGCCCTCCCGGAGAGCGCCGTCGGCAAACTCCATTTCCTCGATACCCAGGGACTGGAAGGCCGCCATGAGGATGGCAAAGCCGGCCGGAAAGATGCTCTGGCGGTCTGAACGCACCCCGAGGTCACCCAGTTTTTCGGTCTTGCCCATGTCCACCAGCCGTTTGCGGAGTTCCTGCATCCCCATCATGGTGATCGTGCCATCGGATATCTTGAGGGTGGCCAGGGCGCTGGCAATGGCCTTGATGGAGCCGGAGGAGCCGACCGCACTCTGCCAGCCGATGGAGCGGAAGTGACGGCGAATGTTCAGCAGTTCCAGTTCCGCGTGGGTGATGGCCTTGTCCATCTGCCGGCGGGTGATCTTGCCATCGGGGAAATAGCGGTTCCGAAACGAGACGCAGCCCATGTGCAGGCTCTCGAGTTCCTGGGGCTCAAAGCGCTGGCCGATGATAAATTCGGTGCTGCCGCCGCCTATATCAATGACCAGTCGGCGACCGATGTCGTCCGACAGGGTGTGCGACACTCCCAGGTAAATCAGGCGGGCTTCTTCCCGTCCGGCGATGATCTCTACCGGGTAGCCCAGAACCTCTTCGGCCCGGTCCATGAACTCCCCCGCATTCCGCGCCACCCTCAGGGCATTGGTGCCAACGATCTGGACCGATTCCGGCGGCATGCCTTTCAGGCGTTGGGCAAAGCGGCTGAGGCACGCCAGGCCGCGGTCCTGGGCTTCGGGCGTCAGGCGATTTAGTTCATCGAGTCCGGCGCCAAGCTGAACCTTCTCCCCCATCTTTTCCAGGGTGCGGATCTCTCCGTGCACCAGTCGGGCAACGACCATGTGAAAGCTGTTGGAGCCCATATCGATGGCTGCAAGAACCTCCGACGAGGGGGCAGCGTTTTCGGCAGTGGATGCGGCCGTCACGTTGGTCGAAATCCTTTTAAGGTTAGCGTTCGCGCTACTATAAGCGAAATCCCTCAGGGCTGTCAGTAACGCACGGCGGATCTACTGCTTCACATACTGCGGACCAATCGCGTAAAGTAGGCCCTATCTCGATTAGGGTGAAAGGTTGCCGGTCTCGTGGCCGCCTTTCAGCGAAGTGAACAGCGCCCTGCAGCAGTATGACAAACAGGCTGGCATGACGTGGGGCGCACGAATCAGGAAAAGGTAATGAGCGGAAATATCGTAAACGTAACCGACGCTTCTTTTGAGCAGGACGTACTGCAGTCCGACGTTCCCGTACTGGTTGACTACTGGGCGGAGTGGTGTGGCCCCTGCAAGATGATTGCTCCGGTACTGGAAGAAATTGCCGACGAGTACGATGGCAAGCTGAAGATCTGCAAGCTGAACATCGACGAGAACGAGCAGACTCCGCCCAAGTTCAACATCCGTGGTATCCCGACCCTGATGCTGTTCAAAAACGGTAATGTCGATGCGACCAAGGTGGGCGCCCTGTCCAAGTCGCAGCTGGCGGCCTTCCTGGACAGCAATCTCTGATTGCGGACGGGTTGAATAAAACCGCCCCTGAGCGAAGGCTCACGGGCGGTTTTTTGTGCCTGTGACAACGCCATTGCGGGGCAGTCGATGGGGTGGTGTGCTGTGTCGAGGTGGTCGGTTAGTCCCAGGTTTTACTGCGAGCGACATCGGATGCCTTCTGTTCGACCCAATGCTCGCCTGATGCGGTCATTTCTTTTTTCCAGAAGGGCGCCGATGTTTTCAATGCGTCCATGACAAACTGGCAAGCGGCAAATGCATCCTCCCGGTGGGCGCTGCAGACCCCGACAAACACAATCTGGTCCTGCAGCGCCAGGTGGCCGATCCGGTGAATGACCCGGGCTTTCCGCACGTTCCAGCGTGTCGACGCTTCTTCAATCAGGACGCCAATTACCTGTTCAGTCATCCCGGGGTAGTGCTCCAGGTAGAGCCCCGTCACGCCTTTCATGTCTCCGCTGTCCCGGACCAGCCCCGTGAAGGTGGCAATGGCGCCGGTCCCTGCGCCGCTGTCTCGCAAGGCGGCATACTCGGCAGCAGGATCGAAGTCCGCAGTCTGGATCGAAATCATCTTAGCCTCCCGTTACCGGCGGGAAAAACGCGACTTCATCGCCACTCTCAACGGGCGTAGAGGGTTTGGCCATCGTCTGGTTCACCGCAATCATGACCGGCTGGCTGCCCTGAAGCTGCGACCAGGCCCCACCGCGGCGGGCCAGTTCGGCCAGGATCTGGGCAGTGGTCAGTCCCGGCTGCGCCGGCATCGTCAGTTGGTCCGTCCCCAGCTCTTCCCGAAGCCGGGCGAAAAAGCGGACGGTGATGTTGTCTTTGTCTGTTGTCTTTGTGGTCATAATTACGCCAGAAGTTCGTCAAACGAATAAAACGTTAGCACATCGCCGGGCCTGACCGGAGTGTTCTCCGGAACCACCGCAAGGCCGTCCGCCCAGCAGGCGGAACTCAGGATCCCGGAACTCTGGTTCGGGTAGGCGGCAATGCAGGCCTGTCCGTCCCGAAGCTCTTTGCGGGCGCGGACAAATTCCCGGCGGATGGAGGTGGCATCGTTCTGGAAGGCGGCGGGCAGCGACTGGCCAGTGAATTCGGCGCGCAGCCGGCCCTGGCACTTGCGTATGAACGGCATGACGATCACCAGGAACGTAACCAGCACTGCGGCCGGGTTGCCCGGCAGGCCCAGGATCGGAGTGCCCCCTATCTCGCCAAACGCCAGAGGTTTGCCCGGTTTGATGGCCAGGCGCCAGAGCGACAGGGCGTCGGATTCCTCCAGCACGGCCCGCACATGATCCTCTTCGCCCACGGACACCCCGCCGGTGGTGATGATCAGGTCGGCGCTGTCTGCTGCACGTTGCAGCGTTTCACGGGTTGCCTGCCGGGTATCTTCGAGGGATTCGCAGAGGACCACGTCGCAACCCGTGCGCTCAAGCAGGCCGAGCAAGGTAAAACGGTTGGTGTTGTAGATCTGACCCGGTGCCAGCGGCGTGCCCGGATCCACCAGCTCGTCACCGGTGGTCAGGATGGCGACTTTCAGCTTCGACTGCACTCGCACCCGGGCCACGCCCATGGACGCGAGCAGCCCCATTTCCTGCGGGCGGATGACGGTGCCCTGTGCCAGCGCCAGATCGCCTTTTGCCAGATCCTGGCCCCGGCGCCGAATGTTCTGGCCTTCGGCTACCTCCGCCAATACCTGGATGCCAGCATCCCTGATTTCCACCCGTTCCTGCATGACCACCGAATCCGCGCCCTCGGGTATCTCCGAGCCGGTGAAGATTCGTGCCACGGTGCCTTCAGTCAGCGGGCGCGGCGCTTCCCCGGCGGGAATCCGGGCCGAGACTGGCAGCGGTCGTCCGGGCTGCACATCCCGTTGTCTCAGGGCATAGCCATCCACGGCGCTGTTGTCGGCCGGGGGGACGTCGGCCGGAACGGTCTGATCCTCCGCCAGAATGCGGTTCAGGGTCTTGCTCAGGTCGACCGATTCACTTGAGGTCATTGCCGGAGCTCTGGCCAGCAGGTGTGTCAGGGCGTCTTCGAGGGAGATCAGGTTGGGGCCGGCCATCCGGTGTCTACTCCTTGTGGTATTTTGACCTGGGGCGTTACTGTTCGGCGCGGGTGCCAATGATTTCATGCACCCGGTGGTACGACCGTTCCGGTTTGCGCAGCACCAGTGCAGAGAAGTTGCAGGGCCCGTGACGGCTGTCCAGTTGGGAACTCAGTATGCCATTCCAGCCGGTACGGCAGGCTCCGGTTGAGCCTGGCAGGCAGAAAATCACGGTGTGGTTGGCCATGCCCCCGAAGGCCCTGGACTGAATGGTGGATGAGCCGATTTCCGACGCCGACAGGCGCCGGAATTCCTCACCAAAACCTTCAATGGCCTTGTCAAACAGCGGTTCCACGGCCTCGGGAGTGCTGTCACGTTCGTGGAAACCGGTGCCACCGGTGATGATCACGGCGTGAACTCCCCGGTCTGCAATCCAGTTGGCGATCAGGGCCCGCACCAGATAGATGTCGTCCGGCAAGATTCTCCTTGCCACCAACTTGTGACCCGCCTCAATGATGCTGTCTTCAAGAAACTGGCCCGAAGTGTCCTGATCCGGACCCCGGGTGTCCGAGACGGTCAGAAGGGCGATGTTCAGAGGCGTCAGTTCGCTGGTGCTTTCGCTGCTCATGGAGTGGGCTCCGTAGGGTAGTATTGGGCTATAGGTACCAGTATCCGTGTGACGGATGATGATTGGAAGGGGGTACCCCCTCAGTGGGAGTCGCCGGTTCCAAACCGGGGCGCTCAATGAAATTGGCGTTAATTTGGGCAGTGTACTTGACATTCGCCAGTCAGGTGGCCGATGATCGCTTTTGCCCGGCGAACGGTTGTTCCCACTCTCTGGCTTCAGTACCTTAAATTCCGGACTCCATCTACACCCGGTTGCTCCATCTGGCCAGCATCAAGTTCAACGACTTTAATTATTGATCAACTCGTTCAGGGGCACCCCTGTCATCCCATTACCCGTTTACTTCCATTCCTGAAAATTCAACAAACTATGAATCTTACTGAACTCAAGCAGAAATCCATGCCCGAATTGCTCGAAATTGCGCAAGAGATGGGCCTCGATAACCTGGCTCGTTCGCGCAAGCAGGATGTGATCTTCACGATTCTGAAGAAGCATGCCAAGAGCGGCGAAGACATTTACGGTGACGGCGTACTGGAAATTCTGCAGGACGGTTTCGGCTTCCTCCGTTCCGCCGACGCCTCTTATCTGGCCGGGCCTGATGACATTTATGTGTCGCCGAGCCAGATCCGTCGGTTCAACCTGCGTACCGGCGATACCGTTGCTGGCAAGATCCGCCCACCGAAAGATGGGGAGCGTTATTTTGCCCTGTTGAAAGTTAACGAGATTAACTTCGACAAGCCGGACAATGCCCGCAACAAAATTCTGTTTGAAAACCTCACGCCGCTGTTCCCCGAGGAACGCCTGACCCTGGAAGCCGGAAACGGCAGTACCGAGGATCTGTCGTCTCGGGTACTGGATTTGGTGGCGCCCATCGGCAAGGGCCAGCGTGGTCTGATCGTCTCCCCGCCCAAGGCCGGTAAGACGCTGCTGATGCAGAGCATTGCCCAGTCGATCACCCGCAATAATCCCGAGTGCCATGTGATGGTGCTGCTGATTGACGAGCGCCCGGAAGAAGTGACCGAAATGCAACGCACGGTCCGTGGCGAGGTGATCGCCTCGACGTTCGACGAGCCGCCGGCCCGTCACGTTCAGGTCGCAGAAATGGTGATCGAGAAGGCCAAGCGTCTGGTTGAGCACAAGAAAGATGTGGTGATCCTGCTGGATTCCATCACTCGACTGGCTCGTGCCTACAACACCGTTATCCCGTCCTCCGGTAAAGTTCTGACCGGTGGTGTGGATGCTCATGCCCTGGAAAAGCCGAAGCGCTTCTTTGGTGCTGCGCGGAATGTGGAAGAAGGCGGCAGCCTGACCATCCTCGCGACGGCGCTGGTAAATACTGGGTCCAAGATGGACGAAGTTATTTACGAGGAGTTCAAGGGTACCGGCAACATGGAGATCCACCTGGATCGGAAAATCGCTGAAAAGCGGACCTATCCGGCCATCAACATCCGCAGTTCCGGCACCCGCCGGGAAGACCTGCTGATGAGTGAGGCGGACATCCAGCGGGTCTGGATCCTGCGTAAGCTCCTGCACTCCATGGACGACGACACCGCGGCCATCGAGTTCCTGCTGGACAAGCTCAGGGACACCAAGACCAACGACGAGTTCTTCCAGTCGATGAAGCGTCGCTGATTGACGTGCTCCGAAGGGCGGATGCGATTGCGCATCCGCCCTTCGGCACTGACATCCTGAACAGGTTCGCGCCACAAACCTCCTTCCCTCTGTGCGCTCAGCAAAGACATCCAATAACTAGCCAAGCCCGTAAAAAGCCCGAAACCTTCGGAGCACACGATGAAATACAACGACCTGAGAGACTTCATTGACCAGTTGGAAAAACTGGGCGAACTGAAGCGCATCTCTGTTGAAGTTGATCCCCATCTGGAAATGACGGAAATCTGCGACCGCACCCTGCGGGCAGAAGGGCCGGCGTTGCTGTTTGAAAACCCGAAGGGCTATGACATGCCGGTGCTGGCCAATCTGTTTGGCACGCCGAAGCGGGTTGCCCTGGGCATGGGCCAGGAGAACGTCACGGCGCTGCGGGATATCGGCAAGCTGTTGGCGTTCCTGAAGGAACCGGATCCGCCCAAGGGCTTCCGGGATGCCATCGAGAAGCTTCCGCTGTTCCGGCAGGTCATGCGCATGAGCCCGAAGGTGCTCCGCTCGGCGCCCTGTCAGGATGTGGTAATTGAAAAGGATCGGGTGGACCTGTACCAGATTCCGGTGCAGCACTGCTGGCCGGGCGACGCCGGGCCTCTGGTGACCTGGCCGCTGGTGATTACCCGCGGGCCTTACAAGGAGCGGCAGAACCTCGGTATTTATCGCCAGCAGGTGATCGGACGAAACCGCTTGATCATGCGCTGGCTGAGTCATCGGGGTGGCGCCCTGGATTTCCAGGAGTTTCAGAAAGCCAACCCGGGTCAGCCCTATCCGGTCGCGGTGGCGCTGGGGGCGGATCCGGCCACCATACTCGGCGCAGTGACACCGGTACCCGATACCCTCTCTGAGTACGCGTTTGCCGGCCTGCTGCGCGGTAGTCGAACCGAGCTCGTAACGGCCGGTCTGAGCGATTTGCAGGTGCCGGCCAGTGCCGAGATTGTGCTGGAAGGGTTTATTTACCCGGACGATACAGCGCCGGAAGGGCCGTTCGGGGACCACACCGGTTACTACAACGAAGTTGATGAGTTTCCAGTGTTCACGGTTGAGCGGATTACCCATCGCAAGAATCCGATCTACCACAGCACCTACACCGGTCGGCCACCTGACGAGCCAGCGATTCTCGGTGTCGCCCTGAATGAAGTGTTCATCCCGATTCTGCAGAAGCAGTTCCCGGAGATTGTTGATTTCTATCTGCCACCCGAGGGCTGTTCCTATCGCCTTGCAGTGGTGACCATGAAGAAGCAGTACCCCGGCCATGCCAAACGGGTGATGATGGGCGTATGGTCGTTTCTGCGTCAGTTCATGTACACCAAGTTCGTCATCGTCACCGACGATGATGTGAATGCACGGGACTGGAAAGATGTGATCTGGGCAATGACAACGCGCATGGATCCCGCCCGGGATACGATGCTGGTGGAGAGCACACCCATTGATTACCTGGATTTCGCCTCACCGGTGTCCGGGCTGGGGTCCAAGATGGGTATGGACGCCACCAACAAATGGCCCGGCGAGACCGACCGGGAGTGGGGCACGCCCATCACCATGACCGACGGGGTCAAGCAGCGGGTTGATGAGCTTTGGGACAGTCTGGGCATTGAAACCGGCCCCGCTCGCCCCGAGTAAGTGGGCAACGAAGTGTATCGGGTCGTTTTGAAGCCGTCCGGGCTCAGCTATGACGTTGGCCCGGATGACGATCTGCTCAGTGCGGCTGCCCGCGCCGGTATCGACGTACCCGCCGCTTGCCGCAATGGGGTGTGTGAGATCTGCGAAGCCCGGTTACTGGTCGGGGCCGTTCTCAATACCCGAAACCAACAGAAGATTCCGGTCACTGAACGCCTGATGATGTGCAGAAGTCGGGCGTTGGGTGACCTTGAACTGGAGATAAACGCCGTTATGGCCGCCGGAAATATTCAGCCTCGCAAGTTCCAGGCAAAGGTGGTGGACGTCCGGTCCATCAGTCACGACGTGTTCCGTGTGGAGCTCCAGCTTCCTCGGCGTCGGGAACTGTCCTTTCATGCCGGCCAGTACCTGTCCGTGCACCTGCCCGACGCCGATCCCTGCTACTTCTCGATCGCCAGCAGTCCGTCCGAGCAAAACATTGAGCTGCACATCCAGGCGTCGCCGGATTGGGTCTCAGCCCAGAAGGTGATTGATGCCCTGACGACAGGCGGGGAAGTGACTCTGGAGTTGCCCCATGGCAAGGCTTGCCTGGCAGCGGCGCCTGCCAAGCCCTTGCTTCTGGTGGCTGCCGGAACCGGTTTCGCCCAGATGAAGAGTCTGGTGGATTACCTGCGGGGTACCTCCTACGACCAGCCGGTGAAACTATACTGGGGCGTGCGCCGCCACGAGGATATGTACTTGCGGTCCCTGGCCCAGCAATGGGAACAGGACTGCCCCCCGTTCACCTTTTTGCCGGTTGTCGGCGACGATGAGGATAATGACTGGGGTGGCCACCACGATCAGCTGGTGCGGGCCGTATTGGCCTCTGGAATGGACTGGCGCAACGTGGAGGTGCACGCCAGTGGCTCGCCCACGATGGTGTATACCCTGATGGATGCGCTGACCGAGGCTGGCCTGCCGGAAGGGGCGTTCTTTTCGGACGTACTGGAGTACGCGCCCCGTAGTTGATCCGCTACCGGGCGGGCCCGATGGGCCGCCCGTTGGTCTGTTTCAGGCCTTTGGCATGGGCAGTTCGGGCAGTCCGTTGTCGTTCGCCAGCCCCTGCATCATCAGCTTGATGCTGACTTCTTCTTCACCCATGTGGGCGTTCAGCCGGCTCAGTTCCGCCAGGGCCTCCCGACTGCGGCGCAATCGCAGGCTGGTCTCAAAGTATTCCCGGGCTTTGCCCCACAGCTCATTGCGAAGACTGAGTCGCCCCAGTGCCAGCAGTAATTCCGGATTGTTCGGACGGTCCTTCAGCCACTGCTCTGCCAGCAGCAGCTGCTCGTCCAGTTTCTGCCCCCGGATTCGGCCGTACAGGTTGATCAGCTCGTCACTCCAGTGATTGCGCAGAACCTTGCGGAGCAAGGTTTCGGTCTGCGCCTCATCCCCAAGGTCCGCCAGCAGGCGGGCGTAGTCCCGGATGGTGTACTCATCCCTGCGCAGGTAGCCGGGCAACTCGTCCCACAGTCGGGTCAGCGGCTCCAGGGAGGCGTCCGGGTCCTCTTTCTGCTGCCGGCGACAGTCCTCGGCGGCGCTCTCCAGCAGGTTATGCCAGACCAGGCGCTGCAACTCGTGGAATTCGTCCTCTGGCAGCACATTGCGCTTGCGCAGTTCCGGCAGCAGTTTTGACAGCTCCCGCCAGTCTTCCAGTCGCAGGTAGGTGTTTTTCAGCAGTTTGAGTACGAACGGATGATGCGGCGATTGCTTGCGCAGGCGCACGAGGGTTGCAAGTGCCTGCTCAAGGCGGTTGCCGGCAAGCTGCAACTGGGCTTGGGTGATGCCGACGGCCATATCCGACCCGGGCGTACTTTCGAAGGCCTTTCGCAACAGTTCATCGACCGCTTCGTGGTCACCGGACTCAAACGAGGCCTGGGCGGCGGCAAGGTAATTGATCAGTGGGGTATCGGCATTGCCCGCGGCTGAGGTCAGCAGTTTTCGCGCCCGGGGCCAGTTACCTTCGGCCAGTGCCAGCAGACCCTGGGTGGTGCGCCGGCGGGCTCGCCGTTCATTGCCCCGGGCGAGCCAGCCGGCCACGACTCCGGTGCTTCGCCGGAAACGACGAAGCAGGTTGAGGCTGACGACGATGAGGGTGACCAGCACCACCAGGCACGCCACGCCCACCCAGAAGTTGGTCTCAATCAGATAATGGCCCAGGCTGATGCGAATGTAGCCAAGGTCGTACTGCAGTCCGAGTGATAGCCCGGTACCGATCAGCAGGGCCAGCAGGACGATGAACAGCAAACGGATCATGAATCATCGCCTCCGTTGCCTTCGGTCTCGCCGCTGCTTCGGGCGTTGGAGTCGTCTTCGTCGTTGGCCTGGAGCCGCCCGGCCAGGCGTTCCTTGAGCAGGCCCAGGGACTTGCTGATGTCCGGCAGCGTCGGGTCGACGTTCCTGTCGGCCAGCTCGGTCAGGGTGTTGGAGAGCGCCATTACCCGCGCATTGCTCGCGTCGTACCAGTTATCGATGGTGTTTCTTGCTTTGGCCAGCGCCCGTTCGAAGAGGGGCTGGTTGCCTCGAAGTACGGCCATTTCCGCTTCTTCCAGCATCAATTGCAGGTTCAGGCGGGCGTACGCGCTCTGGTCAGGGGACAGCAGGGGTTTGACCGGCTCATCCAGGCGACGGACCACCACCACCTGCTTCAAGGTGGTTTTGAAGGTGTCCCAGCCCTCGGCCAGGGCGTTGGCATTACTGCCGTTTTCAGACGACGAATCCCCGCCGTCTTCAGCAATGAAGCCGGGCGCCTGTGAATTGATCAGAGCCTGGTCGGTAAGCTGGTGGATGCTGTCGATGGCGGCTTCCAGTTGCAGGTAAAGGCCGGTGCGGTCAACCCCGCTGATGCCCTTGAGTGCAAGGATTTCCCGGGCCAGCTGTTGCCTGACCGGATACACCCCGATGTCGTCCGATTCAGTGAGCACTTCATCGGCGGCCTGCAGGGCGGACAGGGCGCCCCGGATGTCCTTCTCGATCATAAGCCGTTGGTTGGCGATCCGCAGCAGGTATTCGGCTTCAGCCAGCAACCAGTCGGTGCGGGTGCGATTACCGGCTTCCAGCAGCTCCCGGGCGTTGTGGTCGATCTGGCGTTGCTGGGTGGCGATCAGTTCCCGTTGCGCCGCCAATTTTTGCTCCAGCGCCTGTATCCGCTGATTTTGCTGGCTGCCACGATCTCCGTAAAGGTCCTCCAGCTGCTGGGTATCCTGTTGCAGGTTGGTGAGCGATTGCTGAACCGCTTGATGATTGTTCCACTGTTGCCAGCTCCAAAGGGCCAGGGCTATGGCAAGGGCCAGGGCCAGGAGGGCAATCAGCCACACCGGCCAGAGTCTCTGGCGTTTGGGCGATTCCTTGGAAATGGTGGCGGGCAGTTGGTCAGTTGTCTCAGTCACGGGCGTCCTTACTTGGCTTTTCCGGAGCCACCGTTCTGGCCGTTCAGTTGCGCTGCAACGGTGGCCACAATGTCGTTATCGGCAAGGCTTCCTGGTATGCACGGATTCTCAAATCCCGCTGCGCGCGCCTGCTCGGCGACCCGATCTGCGGGAACAATCAATAACCTATCGTATAGATTATGGCCGCTATTCGCACATAGTGCGATGAGATTGTTCAAGGTTTCGCCCGAAAGGGTGATGACCGCTTCCGGTGCAAAGTCCCCCAGAAGGTTCTTGATGTGCCCGGGCTTGTAGGTGGGCGTCATGCGTCGATACAGCGGCAGCAGGGAGACCCGGGCACCCCGGGCCTCCAGGGTTTCGCGAATCAGTTCGCGACCGTTCTCGCCACGCACCAGCAGTATCCGTTCCCCTTTGACCTGGGCCAGCGACGGTAACGCCAGCAGGGCTTCGCTGGTCCAGCCGCAGGCGGGCTTGCGAATGCTCAGGCCCTGGTCTGCCAGGACCGCCGCCGTTCCGGCCCCAACGGCGTACCAGCGGATTCCCGCTGGAATCTGCGGCCACCAGATATCCAGCTCGTCCAGCAACAGGCGCGCGGCGTAAGGGCTGACGGTGATGATGTGAGAGAAGTGATCAAGATCGAGGATCAGCGCACGCCGTTCCGGTGTTTCCGGCAGGGGGTCGCGTTCGATCAGGGAAAGCACCCGGGCTTCGGCCCCGGCAGCGCGAAAGCACTGGGCCAGGCGGGAAGCCTCGGGTTCGGGCCGGCAGATCAGGATGCGCCGGCCGTCAATACGGAGGGGGTCAGCGTGGGGTGTGGCCATAAATTTCAGCAAGCACCTTGTCGGCACCCAGTGCCAGCAGGTCTTCGGCCAGTTCCCGGCCAAGACGTTCGCCTTCACCCCGCGGAGCTCGGCCCTCGACCCGGAAGATCTGGGTGCCGTCGACGGCGCCGACCAGGCCCCGCAACCAGAGAGTGTGCTCGTCTTCAAGCAGGGCGTAGGCCGCAATGGGAACCTGGCAGCCGCCCTCAAGCCGACGGTTCAGGGCGCGTTCGGCGCTGACCCGGTCCCAGGTGTCCTTGTGGTTCAGAACGGCCAGCATGTTGCGCAGCTCGCTGTCATCCAGCCGGCACTCGATCCCCAGGGCTCCCTGGCCCACCGCCGGCAGCGACACGGTGTCCGGCAGGCAGTAGCGGATCCGGTCGTGGAAACCCAGGCGTTTGAGACCGGAACTGGCCAGCACAATGGCGTCATAATCGCCGGCGTCCAGCTTCGCCAGACGGGTGTTTACATTGCCCCGCAGGACCCGGATCTGGAGGTCCGGGCGATAGGCCCGCAGCTGGGCTTCGCGGCGCAGACTGGCGGTGCCCACGACGGCTCCGTCCGGAAGAGCATCAACATTGTCGAAGTTATTGCTGACAAAGGCGTCAGTGGGATCCTCGCGTTCGCAGATGGCGACGAGGCCCAGACCTTCCGGAAACGTCATGGGGACGTCCTTCATGGAGTGCACGGCCAGATCGGCCCGGCCGTCCAGCATGGCCTCCTCAAGTTCCTTCACAAACAGCCCCTTGCCGCCAATCTTGGCCAGGGGGACGTCCAGGATCTTGTCGCCCTGGGTTTTGATCTTCACCAGCTCGACCTCGACATTGTCGTTCAGGCGTTCCAGCTCGGCCTTGATGAATTCGGCCTGCCACAGTGCCAGGGCACTGCTGCGGGTTGCGATGCGAAGGGTACGTTTTGACATGACACTCACTGCCGGTTCGGAAAATGTCCGCCAAGGTTACCTTGTGACGGAAAAAAAGTCCCGCCGGGGATGTCCGGGTATGCCGAGGGGCTGGACTAGCCCGGCTGGTGTTCCTGCAGCCACTGGCGCACGCTGCTGGCATGGCGACGGCTGACAGGCAGTTCCCCCCGGCTGCCGCGGAGCACCACCAGGCTCTGGCCGTCCGGCGTTCGCTTCAGCGCCTGCACGAAGCGAACTCCAACGAGGGTGTGGCGGTGAATGCGCAGCAGGTGGCGCGGGTAGGTGCTTTCGAGCTCTTTCAGGGTGTAATCGGACACGGTTTCCCCGTTGGCATGGTGCAGGGTGACGTACTTGTGGTCGGCCTCGCAGTAGAGTATGTCCGCCAGATCAATCAGTTCGGTGCCCCGGTAGGTCCTGACGGCCAGCTGTTCGTCGTCCTCGGTGCTCAGCTCCGTCAGGGTTTGAAGCTGGACCCGGTTAACCCGTCCGGCTCGCTCGAGCACGTCTGCCAGAGCCTCCTTGCGCACCGGTTTGAGCAGATACGCAGTGGCCTGAACGTCGAAAGCCTGCATGGCGTAGTGATCGTAGGCCGTGCAGAAAATCAGCGCCGGCGGGTTGGTAAGCTGACCCAGCCGGGCGGCTGCCTCCATGCCGTCCATGCCCGGCATTCGAATATCCAGCAGCAGGATGTCCGGCTCCAGTTCCGCGATCTGCCTGAGGGCGGCATCTCCGTCCGCCGCTTCGCCGCAGACCCGGTAGCCAGGCAGGGAATCCACGAGGCGACGCAAGCGTTCCCGCGCGAGTGGTTCGTCGTCGGCGATCAGGATGCGTCGGGTGGGCGAGGGCGTACTTTGCATGTCAGGTGGTCAGATCCCTGTGTTCGTTTTTGTTTGCAAGTTGGCGCTCTGGCGCGGCAGTCGCAGCGTCACCGTGTAGATGTCGTTCTGGTGGCTGTGCTTGAGCACTGCAGGCTCGCCGAAAAGGGCCTGCAGACGCGACTGGATGTTCGCCAGCGCCATGCGGTTGCCTTCATGCTGCCGGTCGTTGTGATCCGGTTTCGGATTCTGAACCAGCAAGTATACAAAATCGCCCCGGGCCTGTGCCTCCACGCGCACGGTGCCGCCGTCGGGTCTGGGCTGGATGCCATGGTAGATAGCGTTCTCCACCAGTGGCTGCAAGGTCAGGGGTGGGATGGCCTGTTGTTCCAGTCCGGGTTCGATGTGCCAGTCAAGGGTCAGGCGATCGCCCAGGCGCAGGGCCTCGATGGCCAGGTAGCGCTGGCAGAGGTCCAGTTCCTTGGACAGGGGTATCAACTGGTCCACAGTTCGCAGGCTGGCGCGAAAGAGTTCCGAGAGATCGAGTACCGCCTCTTCGGCCTGATCCGGGTTTACCGCAATCAGACTGGCAATGGTGTTCATGCTGTTGAACAGGAAGTGGGGTTGGATACGGGCCTGCAGCGCCGTCAGGTGTGACTGCATTTCCGCTTCCCGCTGCTGCTGCCATTGATGCTGGAGATAGAAGTAGCGGAGCACCATCAGCGCGATCAGCAGTGCCAGCAACAGCTTCTTCGCGACGTCCTGCCAGACGGCAATTCCGACCTGGGGATGCAGGACGCTGTCGGCAAACAGGCTGAAGGCCAGCACATCCAGCAGAACGATGGCAACGATGCTGAGGGTGGCCCGGGGCACCGACATTTTTGCCAGCCGCTGCCGAAGCAGACAGATCAGGGCGGCACTGGTGAGCGTGGTCCACTGCACGAACAGCGACAGCAGGCCGAAATAGTTCCAGTCGATCCAGCCCGCTTTTGCCTGAACAATCGCCAGGACCAGAACCAGCAGTTCGCTGGTGACGAGGAGCATGAACACCGCCCGAACCCGGCACAGGTCCGGAACGAAGAAATCGTTGACTGTTACACCTTTGTCGCCGCTCAGGGGTGGCTCCTTTACACGGGTCAGAATGCTATACTCCCGCCACGTTCAATGTACCCAATTCCCGCCAGATGATGCCGGGCTGTCAGCAGGAAAGATAGACCATGACGGATCAGAATAAGTCTGACCAGACCACAACCTCCGAAAAACCCTGGGGCGGACGCTTCAGCGAACCCACCGACGCTTTCGTGGAGCGTTTCACTGCCTCCGTGGGTTTTGACCAGCGCCTTTATCATCACGACATCACCGGTTCCATCGCTCATGCCACCATGCTGGCCGCCGTGGGCGTGCTGACTGACGAAGAGCGCGACACGATCATCGAAGGCCTGAAAGGCGTCAAGGCTGATATCGAGGCCGGCACCTTTGAATGGTCGGTGAGTCTGGAAGATGTTCACATGAACATCGAAGCCCGCCTGACCGACCGTATCGGCATCACCGGCAAGAAGCTGCATACGGGGCGCAGCCGAAACGATCAGGTGGCCACCGATATCCGTTTGTACCTGCGCGACGAGATTGATGTGATCGCCGAGGAATTGAAGCGCCTGCAAACCGGCCTACTGGACCTGGCTGAGCGGGAGGCGGACACCATCATGCCGGGCTTTACCCACTTGCAGACGGCCCAGCCGGTGACCTTCGGCCATCACCTGCTGGCCTGGTACGAGATGCTGGTGCGTGATGCCGAGCGCCTTCAGGACTGCCGAAAGCGCGTGAACATCATGCCTCTGGGCGCAGCTGCGCTGGCCGGCACCACCTATCCCATTGACCGGCAGATGACGGCGCAACTGCTGGGGTTTGACCGGCCCACCGAGAATTCACTGGACTCGGTCAGCGACCGCGACTTTGCCATTGAGTTCTGCAGCTTCTCCGCTCTGCTGATGACTCACCTGTCCCGCTTCAGCGAAGAGCTGGTGCTGTGGACCTCTGCCCAGTTTGATTTCATCGACTTGCCGGACCGTTTCTGCACCGGTTCCTCAATCATGCCCCAGAAGAAGAACCCGGATGTGCCCGAACTGGTGCGCGGCAAGACCGGTCGCGTGAATGGCCACCTGATCAGCCTGCTTACCCTGATGAAGAGTCAGCCGCTGGCCTACAACAAGGACAACCAGGAAGACAAGGAGCCTTTGTTCGACACAGTCGATACCATCAAAGGCTGCCTCAAGGCATACGCCGACATGATTCCTGCCATCCGCGCCAAGTCTGACAACATGCGGGTGGCGGCCAAGCGCGGATTCTCAACGGCCACGGACCTGGCGGACTACCTGGTCAAGAAGGGCGTGGCCTTCCGGGATGCCCATGAAATTGTCGGCAAGTCCGTGGCCTTCGGTGTCGCCGAAGGCCGGGACCTGTCGGACATGACCCTGGACGAGCTGAAACAGTTCTCCGATGTGATCGGCGAGGACGTCTTTGATGTCCTTACTCTGGAAGGTTCCGTTCAGGCCCGTGATCACCTCGGGGGCACGGCCCCCGACCAGGTCCGGGCAGCAGTGCTGCGGGCCCGCACGCAGCTGGGCTGATCCGTCCGCGCTGGTCTCCGGGGGTAGCGGTTAGCCGCCGATGCGCCCGGTGCTCAGGTCCACGGCTGCCGGGGTAAGTTCGGCCAGCGGCTGTGGGCGTGACAGCCTGAAGCCCTGACCGTAGTGAATGCCCAGGGTTCTGACCTTGCTGAGTGCGTTATCGCTTTCGATGAAGGTCGCCACGGTCTGCTTGCCCGCCACCTCGGCGATGCGGTGCAGGGCCTCGACCATCACCTGTTGCACCGGGTCGTGTTCAAAGTGCTGCATCATCCGACGGTCGAGCTTGATGATGTCCACCGGCAACTTGGCCGCCAGGCTGTAACTCTCCACCGACGCACCGGCGCCATCCAGGGCAACCCGGCACCCGATCCGGTGCAGGGAGTCACACAGTACCGCCACGTCGTCGGGATACTGGGTAGCGTGGGCTTCACGGATTTCCAGGCAGAAACACTCCGGGGCGAACGGTGAATCCTGTAGCAGGCTTTCCAGGAAATCCGCAAAGGTGTCGTCCAGAACGCTGGCGAGGGACAGGTTGAAGCCACAGTACTTCAACCGGGGTTCCAGCAGCCGATGGTTGTCCAGCCAGCTGAGGGTCTGGCGAATCACCTGGCGATCGAGGCGCTTGGCAAGATCGAACCGTTCGGCAACTGGCAGGAACTGGTCGGGGCGGAGCTCGTCCTGACCCTTGCCATCGCCGGGTATGCGGCACAGGATTTCGATGTGATCCCCCCAGGTTACGCTGGCAACCGGTTTGAGTGACTGATAGGCGAGAATGAGGCTTTGTTCGTCCAGGGCCTTTCGGATCTGTGCCACCTGCCGGTTCGTGGTGCCTTCATCGGTCTGAAGCGCCAGCGCCCTGGCGGTGTGGATGCGGTTGCGGCCGGAGGTCTTGGCGGTATGGCAGAGATCTGCGGCCTGGCTCAGGAGCTGTTCCGGGTTGCCGGGTACCTCGCTGTCCATCATCAGCAGGCCGCCGGACGCGGTGGTTCGCAATGAGTGGCCCTGCCATTCGAAGACGAACTCGCCAATCAGTTCGAGGATGTCCTCGGCAATTTTCCTGGCCCTGGGTTCGGGGCAATTCTCGATCAGCAGCGCAAAGGTGTCGCCGGAAAGTCGCGCCAGTGCATCCCGCTGGCGCACGCGAACGCCCAGATTGCCGGCCAGCTCCCGGAGAAAACGGTCACAGGTGCCGTTGCCGGCCAGATCGTTGAAACGTTCGAACTCATCGAGGTCCAGGTACAACAGGCTGTCGCAGGATTCCCGATGGGTTTTTTGTTCCAGAGTCCGCAACAGCCGGGCGACAAAGGCACGACGGTTCATCAGCCCGGTAACCGGATCGTGACGGATGCGGTATTCACTGCTGGTAGCGTGATTGACGCGATGGCTGATGTCGCGGGCCACATGCACAGCCCCGATCGTCTCGCCCTGACCGTCGGTCAGTCGCTGGTAATGGAATTCGTAGACGGGTAGCTCCCGATCCTGTTGGGCCAGCGGCATCTCCACTACGAAACTGTCCCGGTCGAATGCCCGCTGCCAAAGCCGTTCGATGAGCCGGCGCTCGTTGGGATAATCCGGCAGCAGTTGTGCCAGTTTGTCGCCAGGTTTGGGGGTGATGCCAAACACGTTGGCGAACTGATGGCTGAAAGGCTGGTTGAAGTGCAGCAGCTTCAGGTCACGATCAACGGCTGCAACCAGGTCGGGCGTCGCCTGCGTGGTGGCGGTCAGTATCTGCACCGCATGCTGGCGGGCCTGATCGCGTTGCATCACCGGGGTATGGTCCACCAGGATCCCGCCCAGGCGCTGAATGCGCTTGCCGTCTTTCAGGGCCCGGCCATTCATCGTGACCCGCCGGATGTTCTGGCGTGCGGTAAGCAGGTTCAGTTCCACGGTAAACGGCTCGCCTGATCGAATGCACCGGCGGAACATTGCCCGGACCCGGTTCTGGCCCGTCTGGCAGTAAAACAGAGCCTGTTCGGGCGTGATCTCGGAACCCGGGCGCAGTTCCAGCAACCGGAAAACGCCCTCGGTCCAGGTCATTTCGTTGGTCTGGGTGTCCAGCTCCCAGATCCCGAATGCGGCGCTGTCCTCGGCCGATGCCAGCAGCCGTGGATCCATGTTGCCGTTGTCCCGTTGGGTGATGCTGGCGCTGGCGGCCTTGTCGGAATCCCGCATGTTCTTGCGCAGGCTCAGGCAGGCTGTGTAAAAAAATCCTTCCTTGTGCCGGAAGGTGATCAAGGCATCCTGCCCGCGCTCAATCCGGTGCCGGTTAGCCGGGGCAAAGGGGTCGTCCTGCCGGGAGGCCAATACCCGGTGGACCGGCTGACCCTCGAGTTCGCTGGCGTCGTAACCCAGTACGGACTCGGCATGGCGGTCAGCAAACAGCACTTTGCCCTCGTCATCGATACGCAGCAGTGCGCTGCGTTCAGATCCTTTGGGCTGATCGGAACGGTAACGACGGATGACGAATTCTTTCACGACGGGTGAGCCTCGGGTTTCTTCGCTATGATTCTTCAGGTTGCCCGGAACGTGCCGGCACCGCTTTTATTTTTTTGTCGGTTTTGCCACGATGCGTCCATCATACTGATACTGACACTTAAAAGAACCTCTCCCCGGAGCTGCCTTGACCGCCCACGTTGCCCCGATTGCCCTGGATTTTGAAGAGGGTATAGATCGAAAGACCTTGCGTCGTCTGCGTGACCGGTTCCTGTCGGTCAATCAGCAGCGTTGGGACCGGGCGTGCTCGGCGCTGACCTACCGCCAGCAGATAGTACTGGAAGTGTTGCCCCTGGTGTTTCACGCCAACCATCCGGCCCTGCCGGGTTACATCGACGCGGATTGTCCCTACGGCCTCAGTCATTACCGACCCCCGTCCCGAACCCTGAACGCTGCACGCCGTCTGGCGCGGACCTTCAGCGTCCGGAGTGAAGGCAAGCGCCGGCCAGACCTGGATGCCTTGTTCCTCATGGGGAGTCCCGGTACGTTGGGGCATTCCGTGGCCAGCGATCTCGATCTGTGGTTGTGTCATCGGAGTGATTTGCCGGAGCGAGGCATCCAGTGCCTGGAGCGGAAAGCGGAAAAGCTGTCGGACTGGGCAGCATCGCTGGGCGTAGAGCTGCACGTGTTTGTGTTTTGTGCAGAGGACTGGCGGGCGGGCCGTCAGCGCGCGGAGGTGACCGGTGAAAACTGCGGCAGTGCCCAGCATTACCTGCTGCTTGACGAATTCTACCGGACCAGTATCCACCTGGCCGGTCGCTATCCGATGTGGTGGCTGATTCCCGCCGACTGCGAGCCGCGCTACGACGAGTGCATGCGACAGCTGGTGGACTGCCGCTTTATCCGGGGCGACGAGTACATTGATTTTGGCCCGGTGTCGGCGATCCCCGAGGAGGAGTTCTTGGGGGCGGGAGTGTGGCAGCTCTACAAGGGCATCGACGCACCCTGGAAATCGATCCTCAAGCTGTTACTGATCGAATGCTATGCCCAGACCGCGGACCAGCCGCTGTTATCGAGCGTGTTCAAGCAGGCGGTGTTCCGTGGGCAGACCGACGCTGACGGACTGGATCCTTATCTGCTGCTCTACAACCGGCTCGAAGCCTGGCTATCGGATTCGCCGATGGCCGGACGTCTGGACCTGGTCCGGCGTAGCCTGTATCTGAAAGCGGGTCTCCCGTTGACCCGTGCCGAGTCGTCGCCGGAGCAGTGGCGTGCGCGCCTGCTCACGCAGCTGGTGGAGCGGTGGCAATGGCCGGAGCAAACCCTCGCGGAGCTGGACAACCGTCACCGTTGGCGTGCCGAGGACGTCACCAGGTTGCGTCGGCTCGTTGTCGCCGAGCTCACCCACAGCTACCGGTTGCTGTCGAAGATGGCCCGGGAGCACGGCACGCGGTCGGCCATCAGCGTCGGCGATATCAATCTCCTTGGCCGCAAACTCTATGCCGCGTTTCAGCGTAAAGCCGGCAAGATCGAGCAGATCAACCCCGGCCTCGCGCCGTCACTGGTGGAGGAAAATCTGGCCTTCTACCACCAGTCGGAACAGGGGAGCGATGGAAATGGCTGGCTGCTTTACCGGGACCTTGAAGATCCGGCCGACGCCTTCTGGCAGCCGGCAATCCGCCGCTCGGGCAACCTGACCGAGCTGATGGTGTGGTGTTACTGCAATGGCCTTCTGTCCCGGTCCACCCGGCTGAACGTGCGGGCCGGTCAGACCGTTGCGTCAGTCAGTGAATTGCGGGAAATGCTGGAAGCCCTATCCGCCTTCCTCCCGTTTCCGATTGAACCTGCCGACCGGGAGGCGCTGTCCAGAGGGGGCCGGCCGGTGAGCAACCTGCTGCTGGTCAATGTCGGGGTCGACCCGCAGGCCTACCTTACCGAAAAGGGCCTGCATAAGCTCAGCGCACGGCACGATTCCCTGGGTTTCAGTGGCGGGCGGGAAAATCTTGTGGTCACCATTGACCAGATTACCTTCAACAGTTGGCACGAGGTGAGTCTCCAGCATTACGCCGCCGGCGATACCCTGGTGCAGTGCCTCAAGAATGTGCTGGCGTCGGTGGCGGGTGACCCGTCGGAGCTGCCGGGTATCCGCGTTCATGGCCACAACCGGGGCCACGGCGCCGCGATTGCCCGACGGGTTCAGGAACTGTTCAGCGACGTCTTGCGACAGTTTTTTGCAGGCGGTTTGGGGCCACACCCGTTGCGCTATGTGATTGAAATGGGCCGGCGCTATTTCCTGCTTCAGTTCAACGGCCGGGAGCCCGGGTTCGTGGCCCTCGACAGCTTTGCGGCGTTGATGGAACACCTCGCTTTGCCCCAGGGAAAGTATTTGCCAGTGGTATTCGACCGTCACGCGATTCCGGAAGATCCTGCCCTGAGAGCCGTGTCCCAGGCTTGCGAACCGGACAATATCCAGGTGTTCTATTACATCCGGGGTGACCGCGCTCGGATCTGGGTGGCTGATGAACTGGGATCGCTTTCCAGTTGGGAGCAGGCGGTCGGCAACCGGCGGTACATGCTGGCGCCGCTGCTGCGCTTTCTGGAGAATCTCGTGGAGCGCCGCACGCTACGCCACAGCGATGTTCCGTCGATGCTGGCGGGCGTACAGTGTCAGGAAGTCGTCAATCGCGATGGCTACTGGCGCACCGAGCCCCGTCCCGATTCCAACTCCGCAGGGGCACTTCCGGGCCTTGAGGTGCAGGCTGTAGGCATCCAGGAGGGCGGCAGTGGTGTCAGGTTCGATATCTTCTGCGGTGAGCAGGAATTCACGGCCCAGGAGTACGGAGACCGGCTGATTCCGGCTGTCGCCCACTACATACGCTCCCAGCGCGAGAGCCACGAGGCCTATCCGGCCTACCTTACCGATGTCCATCTCCCCCACGATCTGGATCCTCAGGTGTATCAGCTGGATATCCAGACCAGTCAGTACCTCCATTACCGTTCAATGCTGGAGTCTGCCCTGAACCAGGCCCTGCAGAGCGAAAGCTAGTGTCCTCGCCGCGTGGGCCGGGTCTCAGGTATACTTGCGCCATGGTAAACTCAGGGGTTACGAGAATGCGCACGGTAAAGCTTTGGCTCGCTGGTCTGGTGGTGTTGTTGGCACTGAGCGGCTGTGGTCAGAAGGGGCCACTGTACCGGGAAGATCCGGACGTTTCAGCCCGTGCGACAGATGCGGTCACAGCCGAGCCCGGAAGCCGGGACGTGCGTGACGATGAGGATGTTGGCGAGTAACGAGCTGCCCTCCGGCCCCGTATAACGAATCAGGAAACTCATGGACCATTTCAATTACCGCAACGGCGAACTTTTTGCCGAGGACGTGCCTGTCTCTGCCATTGCCGAGCGCTTCGGGACCCCGGCCTACGTTTATTCCCGGGCGACCCTGGAGCGCCATTACCGTGCTTATGACGATGCGCTCAAGGGGCGGCCGCATCTGGTTTGCTATGCCGTGAAAGCCAACAGCAACCTCGCGGTGCTCAATGTGCTGGCCCGTCTGGGGGCGGGGTTCGATATTGTGTCCGCCGGTGAGCTGGAGCGAGTGCTGCGCGCCGGTGGTGATGCCGGCAAGGTGGTCTTCTCCGGTGTCGGCAAGCAGGAGTGGGAAATGAAGCGCGCCCTGGAGGCGGGCGTGCGCTGCTTCAACGTGGAGTCCGACACCGAGCTGGACCGTCTCAACGCTGTTGCCGGCGAACTGGGCGTCCGGGCGCCGGTTTCCCTGCGGGTGAACCCGGATGTCGATGCCGGTACCCACCCCTACATTTCGACCGGCCTGAAAGAAAACAAATTCGGCATTGATATTGCCGAAGCGCCCGCCGTATACGCCCGGGCTGCGGCCATGTCCAATCTCGACATTCAGGGCGTTGACTGTCACATCGGCTCGCAACTGACCTCGGTGTCGCCCTTTCTGGACGCTCTGGACCGGGTGCTGGCCCTGATCGACGTGCTTGCGGAGCAGGGCATTGCCATCCGTCATCTCGACATGGGCGGGGGCCTCGGCGTTACCTACGACCAGGAACAGCCGCCCCAGCCATCGGACTATGTGACCGCCCTCGCCGAACGCCTGGGCGAGCGGGAATTGGAGTTGATTATGGAGCCCGGGCGTTCCATAGCGGCCAATGCCGGTATTCTGGTAACCCGTGTTGAGTTCCTGAAGTGCACGGAACATCGAAACTTCGCCATCATCGATGCCGCGATGAACGACCTGATCCGCCCGGCGCTTTATGGCGCCTGGCAGGCCATCGTGCCCGTGACCCCGCACCAGCAGGGTGAGGAGAAATCCTGGGATCTGGTGGGACCGGTGTGCGAGACCGGCGATTTCCTCGGCAAGGATCGCCTGCTTCGACTGCAGGCCGGTGACCTGCTGGCGGTTCGTTCCGCCGGCGCTTACGGGTTTGTCATGAGTTCCAACTACAACAGCCGCAACCGCCCGCCGGAGTTGATGGTGGATGGCGATCAGGTACATGTGGTGCGTCGTCGTGAAAGCCTGGAAGACCAGCTCGCGCCCGAGAGTTGTCTGCCGGAATGAGCGGGACGCAGGATATGGGGCAGCAGCGACGAGGCCAGGGCGCAACCGTGCGATTCACCAAGATGCACGGGCTGGGAAACGACTTCATGGTTGTTGATGCCATCAGCCAGCCGTTTCGCCTGCGTCCGGAGATGATCCGGGAGTTGGCGGACCGCAATTTCGGCATTGGTTTTGACCAGTTGCTGGTCGTGGAACCACCCGGTTTGCCGGATGTGGATTTCCGCTATCGCATCTTCAATGCCGACGGCTCCGAGGTAGAGCAGTGCGGCAACGGTGCTCGCTGTTTCGCCCGCTTTGTCCGGGACCAGCGCCTTACCAACAAGAAGGTGATCCGCGTTCAGACCGCCAAAGGCGTGATTGAGTTGCGGGTTGGCAAGGATGGCCTGGTGATGGTCAACATGGGGGTTCCAGAGCTGAACCCTCCAGCGATTCCGTTTGCTGCCGACCGTCGCAAGCAGGTCTACACCGTCGACGTAAATGGCGAAACCGTAGAGCTGACTGCGGTGTCCATGGGCAATCCCCATGGCGTTCTGCTGGTGGACGACGTGGATACGGCACCGGTGGAGACCCTGGGGCCGAGGCTGGAAAATCACCCCCGCTTCCCGGCTCGGGCCAACATCGGGTTTCTCCAGATCATCGACCGTACCCACGTCCGGCTGAGAGTGTTCGAGCGCGGTTCGGGCGAAACCCTGGCCTGTGGCAGTGGCGCCTGTGCCGCCGTGGTGGTGGGTTGCCTGCGGGGCTTGCTGGATAATCGGGTCGAAGTGGAACTGCGCGGTGGCCGGCTGGTGATTGAATGGCGGGGGGAGGGGACCCCTGTTATGATGGAAGGCCCTGCAACGAGCGTCTTTGAGGGGCAGTTGCGGTTGCCCGGCGATCATCAGGGACGTCGTCGGAGAGGGAGCAAACCAACCAAACAACGGTCCTGACAGTCAGGAGAGAGCGATGACAGAACAAACGGCCCGCCAGAAGGCCGGAGAGCTCGGCCGGGAACAGGTGGCGGAGTATCTGCGAGATAATCCGGATTTCTTTGTGGATCAGGATGAGCTGCTTCGCAGTCTGACCCTGCCTCACGACAGTGGTCGGGCGATCTCGCTGGTGGAACGTCAGGTGCATCTGTTCCGTGAACAGCGCGATACCCTGCGTCGGGAGCTGGTGGAGCTGGTTGCCATTGCCCGCCAGAACGACCGGTTGTTCGAAAAGAGCAAGCGCCTGCTGATGCAGGTGATCGAAGCCCGGAACCTCAACGATATGGCATCGGCCATCGATGACAGCATTCGCGGGGATTTCGGACTGGATGCGGCCTCGGTACTGTTGTTTACGGATGTGCCCCTGGCGGATCCTTCCCAGGGAGCACTTCATGTGGTTCGCCCGGACGAAGCCCACGAGCGCCTCGGGAGTCTGCTCGAAGGCAGTCGTGCGGTGTGTGGCCAGTTCCGGGAGAGCGAGCGTCAGTTCCTGTTCCCGGACCGTGAAGAACCGATCGCCTCGGTGGCCCTCGTACCCCTGCGCAGCAACGAACTGGTCGGGGTGTTCGCCGTCGGAAGCTGTCAGCCCGGCTATTTTGACCAGAGCATGGGCTCCCTGTTCTTGAGCTACATCAGTGATACCCTGAGCCGTCTGCTTCCGCCCATGGTTCAGCGCCACACCGGAGCGGCCCCGGTGGCCGATATCGCCACGGAGTCCCGATAGGGTGCCTGACCAGACCGGATCAGTGGAGCCGCCAGCCAGTCTGAACGCTCCACTGGAAGCCTTCATCGGTCACCTCGCCTCGGAAAAACGCCATTCCCCCCGCACCTGCGACAGTTACCAGCATGACCTCCTGTGCCTGGCCCGGTGGTTGTCCGAGGATCAGCGGGATCAGTGGCAGTCGGTATCCAATCATGACCTGCGTCGCTACGTTGCGAGGCTCAGCCGGAACGGGCTGAACGGTCGCAGTATCGCGCGGCATCTGTCGGCGATTCGCCGTTTCTACCAGTACCTGTTGCGGGAACGACTGGCCACCGACAATCCCGCGCTGGGTATCCGGGCCCCCAAGAGTGCACGGCGCCTGCCCAAAGTGGCCGATGTGGACCAGCTTAATCACCTGCTTGATGCCAGCCCGGATGATCCGCTGGAGATGCGCGATCTGTGTATGTTTGAACTGATGTACTCCTCCGGGCTGCGACTGTCGGAACTGGCCAGCCTGGATCTGGACTCGGTGGACCTTCAGGGCGGCGAAGTCCGGGTGCTGGGCAAGGGCGGGAAGGAGCGGGTTCTTCCCGTCGGGCGCAAGGCGAGGTCAGCGGTGCGGGCCTGGCTGCCGGTGAGAGCCGGCCTTGCTGCCGAAACGGAACAGGCGCTGTTTGTCAGTCGACGGGGCGACCGGATAAGCCACCGCAGCATTCAGGCCCGACTCAATCGCTGGGGGCTGGCCAAAGGCGCTGACCAGAAACTCCATCCTCACCTGCTGCGTCATTCCTTCGCCAGCCATATGCTGGAATCCAGTGGTGACCTCCGGGCCGTCCAGGAATTGCTGGGCCATGCCGACATAGCCACGACCCAGGTATACACCCATCTGGATTTTCAACATTTAGCCCGGGTTTATGACCAGAGTCACCCCAGAGCCCGCCGTCATCCGTATCATGGTCAAAAACGTAAGCAAGACGGCGCCGGTGACTAGCCGGGCACCGCATCAAAACCGCTAACTTGCGGTCGGCACAGGCGAAACGGGAGCGCTTCATGGCATCTGATCAGTCCTGGAAGGAGAAATACCTTCGGGAACTGGAGTTGGCAGACATTCGGGAACAGCAGTGGAAAGTTGAACGTAATACCCTGGAGCGGATGCTGGTGCGCACGAGCCTGGCCTCGGAAGGTCAGACGCCGGAGCTCGATCGCCTGTTGGCGCAGGTTCGCAAGGACCTGCGCAAGAAAAGTGTGGATGTCGATGCCTGGCGGGAGTTGCAGGAGCAGATTGACCGGCAGGTGGCTTTGCTCGACGAACTGGCCGCCCCTGAAAACCGGGAGCGGCCGGAGGCGCCGGCTGTCAGCCCCGCCCCGGTATCCGCGAAAGCGGGGAACGTCCCGGGTGATGATCAGGACCTGGCCGACAACACCCAGCGCCTCCGGATCGCGCGGCGAATCGGGCAGCTGCTGGGGCAACTGCTCAACAGTGTGACACTCGAACCGGCTGCCGAGGTTCGCGCCCGGGCACTGCAGCAGTCATTGCTTTCGAGCAATGACTGGAACGAACTGCGGGAAGGCCTGAATCACGTGGCCGAGCTCGTGATCGCAGCCGTCACCCGAAGCCAGCGGGAATTTGAGGTCTTCCTGAAGCGACTTGATGAGCGACTCGAGGTGCTGCAGGAGCACTTTACGGAGCAGTCTTCCGCCCAGACGAGTCGATTGAGCGCGTCCGAAGCCCTGGATCGTGAAATTCGGCAGGAGCTGGAGCGGGCGGGCTCGGATCTGAGGGATAGTGAGGATCTGCAGCAGCTGAAAGCGTCGGTCAGTCAGCATCTGTCATCCATTGGCCAGGCAATGGGACGGTTTCGTGAACAGGAAACGGAGCGGGAGAAGGCCCTGTCGGAGCAACTGGGCGTCATGCAGGAAAAGATTGCGGCCATGGAGGCACATTCCGAACAGATGCAGAGTGAGGTGCGACGGGAACGCCAGCGGGCGATGACCGACCTGCTCACCCAACTGCCGAACCGGGAGGCTTGGCAGGAGCGCCTGTCCTTCGAGTTCAACCGCTGGCAGCGGTATCAGCAGGCATTGACCATTGGCGTGCTGGATATCGATTTCTTCAAACGAATCAACGACTCCTATGGTCACAAAGCCGGTGATCGGGTGTTGCAACTGGTCGCCAGGGAACTGAGCGAGCGGCTTCGGGCAACGGATTTCATTGCCCGCTTTGGTGGCGAAGAATTTGTCCTGCTGTTTCCTGAAACCACGCCGGATGCGGCCAAAGTGGCGATGGATAAGCTCCGGCAGCATGTTGGCAACCTGCCATTTCATTTCAGTGGTGAGCCGGTAAGGGTCACTTTTTCGGCCGGGTTGGCGGCTGTCGGACAGGGCGATTCTGAGGAGACGGTGTTTGATCGTGCCGACCGCGCCCTGTATCTGGCGAAGGACGACGGCCGGAATCGTGTTCAGATCAGTGCAGAGCAGGTGGGTCAGTGACGCATCATTGCGTCCAGTTCGTCGATGATCTCAGCCCAGTCACTATCGTCCTCAAGGCCTTCTTCCAGGAAGTGGGACTGACTTTCCGACCAGAATGGAGCATCCTGAAGCGCGATTTCCCGGGGCAGTGGCGAGTACCTGGCCACAAAGTCCTCAATGCTCTTTTCGTCGGCCGCCAGGCCGAGCTGTTCGAAAAGGGTATTGAGCGTGTGCTTGCTTGTATCCATGGATACAGATCTCCTGATTGACGGTTGCCTGAATGAAATCCCGGTCGTTTGCAGGTATTGTTCCCTGAAATGTAGCGGAACCCTTGAGGATATCCAGTGAAGGTCATCCTTCCCTTCTTACTATGCTGCCTGCTTGCGCTGTTTCAATCCCCGCTTCGAGCGGATCCGCCCCAGCCATCGCCGTCGCCGGTTCTTGGCAGTGACGAATTGGCCTGGCTTGCCGAGCAGGACAGTTTCCGGATTGGGGTCCACGTCGGTCAGGTCCCGCTGATCTTCGATACCGGTGACGGCAGCCTGGCAGGCACCTATATCGACTATCTGGCCCGGCTCTCTGACAAGCTCGGGGTGCCAATGAACCCGGTGATAACCCCCACGAATGGCGACCCGGAACCCGAGCAGACCGTGCCTGAGATCGATGCCGTACTGACGACCCGCTTGCCGGACACCCAGATAACGCCGGGGAAACGTTACAGCGAACCGCTCATGACTCTCACCTATGGCCTGTTCGTCAGTGCCGGTGACGTCGCAATCCGCGGTCTGGCGGACCTGGAAGGAGGGCGGATCGCGGTTATTGACGGCGATCTCAACCAGTACCCCATGCTGGATCCGGTCGAGAGCTTCACGCCGGTGGAGGTCGAGAGCATTGCCGAGGCCGTCAGCGAGGTGCTTTCGGGCAACGCCGATGCGTTTCTGGGCCCGGTGGCGGTGGTTTCGGATTACCTGCAATCGGCGATGATCAACGGCATCGGCCTGGCTGCCCTGCTTGATGAGACCACAGTCGATGTAGTGTTCCAGGTGGATGTCAACAACGACCGCCTGTATTACGTCCTGAATCAGGCCATAGCCGCAATCAGCCATACCGAGCACCGGGTGATTCGGCAATCCTGGTTGCAGGCCGATGTGCCTGCGCTGGAACGCAGCGGGCTGGAGTTGTCGGTGTCCGATCAGGAATGGCTCAAGCGGCACCCGAACCTGCGGGTCGCGTTCCGGGCTGACTGGCCTCCGTTCGAGTACGCCCAGGATGGTCGCCCGACCGGGCTGGTGCCGGACCTGGTGACGCGGCTTGAAACCGAACTCAACGCCCGGTTCAACCGTACTGTGGTGCCGGACCGCATGGCGGCTGAAGCTCAGTTAAAGGACGGAGACATCGATATCCTACCGGGACTGTCGCGGACGCCCCGCACCGACAGGGAGTATCTGTTTACCCGCGCCTACCTCACCGTACCGATCGCCCTGGCCATCCGGGACGACGGTCGCTTTATCGGCGATCTGCGGGAGTTGCGGGATGAGCGGGTTGGCGTGGTCAACCGACACGCGGCTCACGACTACCTGCTGATCAACCATCCAAACCTCGATATTTACCCCATGGATACGGTCGAGGAAGGGCTGCTGGCCTTGTCCAACGGCGACCTGGAGGTGATGGTGACCCACATCCCGGCGGTGAGTTACACGGTGGCCAGGCTTGGGCTCTCGAACCTCCGGATCACCAGTATCACCCCTTACGAGTACGATCTTCGGCTGGCTGTCAGAAAGGATAGGCCGGAGCTGCATCGCATTCTGAACCAGGCCCTGAACAGCCTCGAAGCCACCGAGACCGAAGCGATCTATAACCGCTGGATTCATCTGGATATCGAGCAGGAAACCGACTACACCGTGGTGCGCCGGGTGGTGCTGATTGCCCTGCTGGTGGTGCTGATTTTCCTGTACTGGAACCGCAAGCTGTCGCGGGAGGTGGATGAGCGTATCCGGTCCGAGAATGCCCTCCGTCGCAGTGAGGACGAACTCCGGGCGGCAAAACTGGAGGCCGAGCGCCTGGCACGGGAGGCGGAAACCGCGAGCCTGGCGAAGAGCGAGTTTCTGGCCAACATGTCCCATGAGATCCGAACGCCAATGAATGCGGTGATCGGGTACAGCGACCTGCTCAACAACACGGTCACCGATCCTCAGCAACGCACGTACCTCGACGCCATTCGGGCCGGCAGTCGCAGCCTGCTGATGCTGATCAACGACATCCTGGATCTGTCCCGCATTGAAGCCGGGAAGATGCGCCTGGACTACTCGGCGGTTTCCCTGCGCCAGTTGCTCGGTGACGTCCGTCATATATTCGATCTGCGGGCCAGGGAACAGGGCATCACCCTCGAAGTCAGTGTCGATTCAAAAATGCCCGCCGCCATGATGCTGGACGAGACGAGGCTTCGCCAGGTGCTGTTCAACCTGGTGGGCAACGCCATCAAGTTTACCCACGAAGGAGGCGTGACAGTCAGGGCAACGGCGACGCCTCTCAAGCTGGGAGAGCTAACGGAGGAAGGTGTCGAAGCCGACCGCCAGTATTACCATCTGGTGGTTACGGTAAAGGACACCGGGATCGGTATTCCCCCGGACCAGCGCGAGCGCATTTTTGATGCGTTCGAACAGCAGGAAGGCCAGAATACGCGTCGCTACGGAGGTACCGGACTGGGTCTCGCCATCAGTCGCAAACTGGCGCGCATGATGGGGGGCGATCTGGAACTGGAGAGCGAGCCCGGAGTCGGGTCCGTGTTCACAGTGGTCATTCCCAGAGTGGCGGCAACCGGTGAACAGGCCGAGGATGAGGGGGCGCCAAGAGAAGCGGAACGTCTGCTGGCCCAGACGCTGAGCATGCAGGAGCGGGGCTGGCTACGGGAGCAGTTGGCGACGGACTTTGGGGACGAATGGAAAACCGTGCGAGAGAGCGGTGATCCGGAGCAGATGAAGGATTTTGCACGGCGGGTGCTGGCGTGGGGGCAGCGGTTTCGCTCGCGTTCGGTGACCCGCTATGGCGAGAAACTGTTGGCCGACGTAGAGGCGTTCAATCTGGATGCGGTGAACAGTTCCCTGGAGGCGTTTCCCAAGCTTCTGGGCCGTCAGTGACGGCATGGACATGGACGCGTCAGAGGCAGTCGAACTGGGAGCGGCGGTCAAAGGCCACGGCGACCATGTCGTAACCGGAGTCCGATAACTGGCGGATCAGCTGGCGGTCGCCCAGGAGCGTCATGCATACCTTGTGCACGCTTGCCTGAAGCTGCTCTACTGGGGGCTGCCGGGACTCGAAGCGGAAATCAACAATGAGGTACTTGCGGTCGATGGCCGAGGAGGCGGGAATATCCTCGCGCTCCACACTCTCGTACCCGATGTAGGTCGCCTGATCCTGGGGGAATATCTGGCTCATCAGGAGGTCGAGATTTTCGCCGTGGGCTGAAAAGGCGGGCATCAACAATGCGGCGGTCACGAGACTGAGCGCTAAAGGGGTTTTCATGAGAGCCACTCCTGGTGACAATCCGGCATTTTCGTTACTGAATGTAAATTTTTGTTGCAGTGGATTGTCGCAGAGTTGGTGGCATTTTGCGTGATCCAGTGCATGGATTTTTCAATTGTTTGCAGTTTGCATGTGTTTGGTTGAGGGGGCGAGAGCCGCCGGCGGCCACGCTATCAACTATTCTGTCATTAGAACAGTCATAAAGAGGAAATCGCATGTTTCAGCTTGTCTTTAGGGGAGAATGCGCTCCCGGTACGGATCTGGAAACCGCCAGGAATAATGCGCGAAGCCTTTTCAAGGCCAGCGTCGAGCAGGTGGACCGGATGTTCAGCGGCCAGCCGGTGGTGATCCGTAATAAACTGGAAGAGGTGCAGGCCGAAAAGTACCGGGCGGTGCTGAAGAAGCACGGCATGATTGCCCACGTGCAGCCGATGGCGGGGGCGGAGCCGGCCCGGCCAAATCCCGGGCCAGCGAAAGTAACGCCGGCACGGACCGAATCGGCCCCTGAACCCCGGACTGCTGCGCCCGGGGGCAAGGTTCCGGAAACCGAGCCCGGTGAGCGCTTGCCCGTTGCCGGCGACAAGGTGGATGACATCCTTTCGGGCTCGGGTCTTGGTCTCGACCCGGTGGGTGTGACCCTGATGGAACACACCGAGGTGGAACCGCCCATGTTCCAGCACCTCGACGACTGGACACTGGCGCCCGCGGGAACGGATCTGGGCGTCGACCGGGAACTTCCGCCGCCCGTGGTACCGGATGTGTCGCACCTCTCTCTGGCGGACGATGACACCTCCGGTAAACAGTGATGTGGACGCTGGGAAAAGGATGTTTCAGCCGGTGACAAATGTCCTTCTGATGCTTGCCCTCGTGGTCGCCGTTGTGGCGTCGCCACTGTCGGCGGCCGAACGTCCCCGGGTCGGACTGGTGCTGAGTGGCGGCGGGGCGAAGGGGATGGCCCATGTCGGCGTGTTGCGGGTGCTCGAGGAGATGAACATCCCGGTGGATGTCGTGGTGGGAACCAGCGCCGGTTCGGCGGTCGGTGCACTCTACGCATCGGGCATGCCCATTGAAGACATCGAGAGCCGCTTTATCGAAATGGATTGGCTCTCCAGTTTTCAGGACGACCCTGGCCGCGTCTACAAACCGGTACGGCGCAAGAGTGAGGAGGTTCGACTGCCGCTCACGCCGGGCATCGGCCTACGGGCGGATGGCCTGCACGTGGGCGGCGGCATCATTGCCGGCCAGAACCTTGGTTTTATCCTGAATGAACTGACCCGCAGTGCCGCCCTGGTGGAGGATTTCGACCGCCTGGCCATCCCGTTCCGGGCGGTGGCAACGGACCTCGAAACCGGTGAGCAGGTGGTAATTGGACAGGGCAACCTGGCCGAAGCCATTCGTGCCAGCATGAGTATTCCCGGCGTCTACGCCCCGGTCCAACGTGACGGGCGCTTGCTGGTGGATGGCGGAGTGGCCAATAACCTGCCGGTCAGTGTGGCCCGTGACATGGGGGCTGACGTCATCATTGCCGTCGACATCACTGACTCACTCGTGGACACCGAGCAGCTCAGAGAAGCCTTCTCCGTCATGGGTCAGCTCACCACCATCATGACCCGGCGCAACACCGATGAACAGCTGGCCCTGCTGGGTGAAAAGGACGTCCTGATCCAGCCCGATCTGAAAGGGTACAGCTCCGCCGATTTCTACGACGCATTGACGCTGTTTGAGCTGGGTGCCACCGGAGCCCGGGAACACGCGGTGGAACTGAGACCACTGACGGTACCCCGGGCCGACTGGACTGACTACAAGGCCCAGCTGTCCTCCCGGGCCTACAGTTCGACCCCCATCGCACGGATCAGGATCGAACAGGGCGGGTCTCTGGCTCCGGAGTTCCTGCGGGAACGGATTCAACAGGAGACCGGGAAACCGCTGGATGTCGAGGTGCTCGAGGAGGACCTGAAACGGATTTACGGCCTGGGTTACTACGAGACCGTGTCGTACTCGCTGGCTCCGTCCCCGGAGGGCACGGTATTGACGATTGAGGTCCGGGAAAAAAGCTGGGGCCCGAACTACTTGTCGTTCGGCCTCAGTTATGAAGACAACTTCGATGGCGAGACCCGCTTCAATATTGCCTCGGGCTTGAGGATGACCGAGCTCAACGATTTAGGTGCCGAGTGGCAAACCGGTGTTCAACTGGGCACGGAACCCTGGGTGCGAACCCAGTGGTACCAGCCTCTGGATTACGGTTACCAGCGCTTCCTGGTCGTGGGTGGCGAGTACACTCGGGAAACGTTCAGTCTGTACGACGGAGGCACCGATCCTGTAGCCGAAGTGGATGTCACTTTTCGGGAGCTGGATCTTGCCCTGGGCACGGAGTTGGGCGGAAACGCCGAGGCCCGTTTAAAGTACACTCGCGGCTACGCATCGGTTGACGAGTTGGTCGGGCAGCCGGTTGTGAGGGAGGACAACGTCCATCGGGGCGGCATCAGCCTGCAACTGGTCCATGATTCCCTGGACGATTCCTTCTACCCGCGCCACGGGGCCTTTGCTGGCGTACGAGGGAGAATGGAACGGGAGGAGCTGGGTTCGGACCGTCACTTCGATTCGGTGACCGGAATGCTGCTCGGCACCGACAGCTGGCAGGGCTTTAACCTGACCGGGCTCGTGTACGGAACGGCGGTCACCGGGGGCGAACCGGGCATTGAGAACGCCGTGAGGTTGGGCGGCTTTCGCCGACTCTCGGCCTACGCCTCCGGTCAGATCACCGGTGATAACGCCCTGCTGGGCTCGGTATACGCCAGCCAGGCCTTTGGAGGTCCCCTGCTGCCCTGGTTTGCCGGTGCGGGCTTTGAGGCGGGTAACGCCTGGGAATCGTTTGATCAGGCCAGCTGGAACAACTCGGTCCGGTCCTGGAGCCTGTTTGCCGGGGTGGATACCTTCCTCGGGCCGATTCAGATCGCCACCGCTTATAATAACCGCGACGACTGGACCGCCTATCTGAACATCGGCTTCTCTTACACCCAGCTGTTCTACCAATAGTTCGGCTATGCGCCCTTGCGGTCCGTGGTTGCGATTGCGTCCAGCACCTGCTGGCATTGCTGCATGGCGTAACGGTGCAGGATGCCCGCAAGCTTTTCCTCGTCCCGGTCCTTGATGGCCTGAATGGATTCCTGCATGTGAGCGAGGTTGTCCTCGAACACGTGGCTGCCCCCCTGTTGAAAGGCCACGAACGCGCAACGCTTGGCGGAGGGCCAGAGGTCATCAATGGCCGCGACGATGAAGTAGTTATCGGCATAGGCCAGGGAGGCCTTGGTGTACTCGATGCCGAGCTCGAGAAAGGCCATCAGGTCACTTTTCTCGAAGCAATCCTTCATCCGGGCATACAGTGACTCCAGGCGTTCCATGTCTGCCGGCTGCCATTGCCGGACCAGCTTGCGCCCGGTGTGGGTCAGGTAGAGCTCAAGGGTCTCGTAAAGGCTGCGGACGAAATAGTCGTCCAGCGGGGTGACAAAAGCGCCTTTGCGCGGCACGTTGCGCACCAGGTGGCGCTTTTCCAGCAGCAGCAGGCCTTCCCGGATGGAGCCGTGACTGACATCCATTTCCTTGGCCATCGCACCTTCGTAGATTCGTTCGCCCGAGCGGAGCTGGCCGAAAGCAATCAGGTTCTCAATGTGGCGGGCGACCTGCTCGGTCAAAGTCTCTCTGGGTTTGAACGCGTTCATGGTTTTTTTATCGTTACTGCGTACTGGCTGATTCGTCAGGGCATATTCGCACAGATGAGCTTGCAGAAACCAGTGCGAAGCTTTTCTCAGAGTAGCGGCGCCAGCAGGCGAATGGCCCGGCAGGTCAGGCGGAAGGGAATGGAGCGTTCCCGGTAATCGCTTTCGACCATCAATCGACAGTTGTCGAGGTCTTCCTCAAGCATGGACTCCACGCTGGTGATGAAATGCCGGGCGGTGGTGACGGCCATGATCTCGAAGTTCAGGCGCATGGAGCGATTGTCCAGGTTGGCCGTGCCCACTGCTGCGTAACGATCGTCCACCAGAATAACCTTCTGGTGCATGAAACCCGGCTGGTACCGGTAGATCTGTATGCCGGTTTTGCAGGCCTGGACAAGGTATGAGTAAGCGGCCAGCCCAATCAGGCGGCTGTCCGATTTTTCCGGAATCAGAATCCGGACATCCACGCCCCGGAGTGCCGCCAGTTGCAGCGCGTTCATGATCTGGAAGTCAGGCACGAAATAGGGCGAGGAAATCCAAAGCCGGTTGCGGGCATTGTTGATGCAGTTGAGGAAAAACAGGGTGCAGGTTTCCCAGTCGTCGGCGGGGCCGGTCGGCAGCATCAGCACACGGTCCCCGCCGGCGCTGGAGACCCGCGGCGCCCAGTCCAGTTCCGGGACGTCGTTGCTGGCCCAGTTCCAGTCTTCCAGCCAGCTCAACTGCAGGCCAATGACAGCGGGCCCCTCGATACGGCAGTGGGTGTCTCGCCAGGGCTCCTGATCGATGGCCGTGCCCAGGTATTCGTCGCCAAGGTTGATGCCACCGACAAAGCCAATGACGCCGTCGCAGACCAGCAGTTTACGATGATTACGAAAGTTGATCTGGAATCGTCGCCGGCGGATGTTGCCATCCCCAAACGATGCGATTCTGGCACCGGCCGCCGCCAGCTGCTTCAGGTAGGTTCGGGGCAGCCATACGCTGCCGATGTTGTCGTACAGGAACCAGACTGCCACACCCTGGGCCAGTTTCCGTTCCAGAATGGATTTGATGCGCTGCCCCACCCGATCAGAGCGAATGATGTAGAACTCCAGGAGAATGTAGCGGGTGGCATTTTCCATGGCTTCAAACAGCGCTTCAAAGGTGGCCTCGCCGTCCCGTAACAGGGTGCAGCGATTGCCCTCGGTAAACGGCTGGCGACCAAGTTTGCACAGGACCTGCAATTCATCGGTGAAGTATTTGTCGGCCGGTGCCGGAATCGAGGTGGTTTGCCGCTCAAAGCGATTGAGCAGGGTGGTCAGGGCCTCGTCACCCATGCGCCGGGCCTTGACGTAACCTCCGAACCGGTAACGCCCGAACAGCAGGAACAGGGGGACGGCGAGGTAGGGCAGGCCAAGCAGGCCAATGATCCAGGCAATGGCGCCTTGGGCGGTACGATAGGTCAGCAGAATCCGGTAGATGCAGGTCAGTGCCGCCAGGTACAGCAGGCCAACCGCCACGGCCACCAGTGAGACGTTCTCCATGATCATTCTTCCGCGTCCGTATTGGCTTCCGGGTCGGGCTCGTTGGATGGGCGGGCAAGGTGGCTGGCCCGGTATTGCGCCGGTGCCATACCGGTCCAGCGCTTGAAGGCCCGGCTGAAGGCGCTGAGCTCGGAAAATCCCAGCAGAAAGGCTATTTCGCCCAGGGCATAGTGGTCTGCCGCAACATAACGCAAGGCCTTGTCCTTGCGCACCTGTTCAACCAGTTCGTGGAACCCGAGTCCCTCCCGTTTCAGTTTCCGGTACAGGGTCTGGCGGCTCATGTGGCATTGCCGGGCCAGGCTGTCGGCGTCGATCCTGTCCGTGGCCATCTGTTTCGAGATCAGTCGCCGGATCTTGCGACCGAACGAGCGTCTGGGCTGCAGGCGGGCCAGAACCGCATTCACCTGTTTCAGGACGGCCGAGTATACGTAGGGGTTGCGCCGGGGGATCGGGTGGCTGAGGTGGCGGCTGTTAAAGGCGAGACGGGTAGTGGCGCAGTCAAACCGTACCGGCCCGCCCAGGACCTTTTCGTATTCTTTCGCATAGCCTGGCCGGGGGTGGGCAATCTCTGCCCATTCCGCCGCGATCTGCGGGTGAATGAAGTGGCGGGTCCGGCTGAGCGCCGCGGCCAGGGTCCGGTCCATGTCTTGCCGGCAATAGTGATCCGGGATATCCGGTTGCCAGGTCAGGATGGCCAGCTCGCCGGTCTGCTCGAAGCTCAGAATGACCGATTCGTTGATCAGCCGGTGCAGACGGACATACTGGGTAACGGCCTCGCCCAGGGTGTCGCAGTTGAAGAATACGTGGCCCACCAGCCCCATGCGTTCAGGGTCGACCACCTGACCGGCATGCAGTCCCACGCCGGGGTCTCCGGTCACCTGTTCGGCATAGTCCCAGAGTTGATAGTGGGCGGTTGCCGGCACCCGCAGGTCCGGGTCCGACAACGCCTCCAGGTCCAAACCGATGATCTGCCCCACACGGTCCGGGTCCAGAACCCCCTGGCGTTCGAGGTAGTGGACCAGGGCCAGGGTGCTGGAGGCGGCAACCAGGGGGGTGCTGCTGTCGTCGGACTGAACAGGAATCAAAATATCGGTCCCGATGGTTAACAACTTTTCATCCAGACTGATACAAAATGTCAAATGGGTGAAACAGCTTGTCAACGGTTTGTCATGCCATCAACGATAGCATTAAGTCATCAGGTTGAAGCAATGGAAAGGTGTTTTCAGGAGGTGTTTTATGGAACAGGAAATTTTCGTACCTCATACTGAGCGTGAACGGAAAAACGTGATGGCGCTCGCAGAGTATCTGAACAGCATCTTCTACTGCTGATCAGTCAGGCGTAAAGCCTATGACCTTGGAGCCGGGGAACCCCCGGCTTTTTTTCGTCCGCAGAATCTCTCCCGCCCTTCCCGACTTGCTCAACTGACTGTCAGTGGTAATGTATCCGCTCGGAAACTGTGAGCCAACCCGGAGGCTGCCTGCCCATGACTGTAGATCTGAACCACCGCATTACCGGCGAAGGCGCGCCGCTGATTCTGTTGCATGGCCTGTTCGGGTCCCTGGAGAACCTGGGCGGTATCGCCCGCCGGCTGCAGGACGAGTGGCAGATACATGCTCTGGACCAGCGTAATCATGGCAGTTCGCCCCACACCGACACCATGGACTATCCGGCCATGGCCGCGGACGTGATCGCGTATATGGATAATCAGGGCATCGACAGGGCCAGCATCCTTGGCCATTCCATGGGCGGGAAGGTGGCCATGCAGGTGGCGCTGCAGGCTCCGGAGCGTGTGGAGAAAATCATCGTGGCCGACATCGCCCCGGTGAGTTACAAGCCCCGTCACGATGAGGTCCTGGAGGGACTGAAGAGCATCGACCTGACTGGTGTGCGTTCGCGCCAGGACGCCGACACGCTGCTCGCCGAATTTGTGGAGATGCCGTCCACCCGGCAGTTCCTGCTGAAAAATCTCGAGCGGATACCCAAGGAGGAGCAGAGCGAGGGCGGTCCGACCTTTCGCTGGCGCCTGAACGTGCCTGTGATTGATGCCTGTTACGCCAACCTGGCCAGCGCCCCTGAGGGGCCCCAAGCGTTCGAGGGCCCGGTACTGTTCATCAAAGGCGAGGAATCTGCCTACATCCAGGAAAAACATCGAGACGAGATCCAACGCCTGTTTCCGGCGGCTGAGCTTCGTATCATCAAGGGCACGGGGCACTGGCTGCATGCCGAAAAGGCCGATTCGTTTGCGGCTCTGTGCCGGCGTTTCCTGGCCAATGACGGCTAGTCGTTGGCGCGAACGGCATTTTCATGGCCTGGGGACGGTCTGCTAAGGTTAACCTAGGTTAACCCATTGCGGCGAAATGCATCGCACACGAACACAGGCGGACATGGTCTATGAAATGGTTGATGGTGGGAGTGCTGATCCTGTTTGTGATGCTGGGAAGCTTTCTCCTGACACCATCGCCCATCGATAGCAAAGCCTGGCAGCCTCCGTCTCCACCGCCTCTAACCGGCCCGCTGGCACCGAATGAGCGGCTTCGCCTGGCTGACCTGCTGGCCCGCGGTCAGGTTTATGGCCCGGAAGATACCACGGTGAGCAAGGATGGCGTGGTTTATGCCGGCACCCAGGATGGCCGGATCATCCGTCTGTTCCCGGACGGGCGCCTGGAAACCTGGCTGATGACCGGAGGGCGTCCACTCGGTATGGTGTTTGACCGGGATGGCAACCTGATCGTGGCGGATGCCTGGAAAGGCCTCCTGTCCATTGCGCCGGATAAAACCATCACTGTATTGGCCCGGGAGGCGGAGGGTACCCCATTCCGGTTCACCGACGATGTCGATATAGCCCCCGATGGACGGATCTACTTTACCGACGCCAGTTCCCGTTTCCAGCAGCCGGATTATCGCCTGGACCTTCTGGAGATGCGCCCCCACGGTCGATTGCTGCGATATTCCTCCCGCACTGGCAAAGCCGAGGTTTTGCTCGGTAACCTTCACTTCGCCAATGGCGTGGCCGTGTCGCCCGACGGCTCGTTCGTGCTGGTGAACGAAACCTGGAAATACCGCATCCTGCGATACTGGATCCAGGGCCCCAAGGCCGGACAGGCGGAGGTGTTCGCCGACAACCTTCCCGGCTTCCCGGACAATCTGGCAGTGGATGGGGAAGGGCGCTACTGGGTTGCTTTCCCGACTCTTCGGAACTCGCAGGTGGATGCCCTGCACCGGACGCCCTGGCTCAAGGATCTGGTGGCCAAGCTCCCTGACAGCCTGAAACCTGCGCCCCAGGAATATGGTCTGGTGGTCGCGTTCAACCGCGATGGCGAAGTGATTACCAGCCTCCATGATACCCGGGGCACCCACCTGCAGGAGATCACCTCGGTGAATCCTCACGACGGCTACCTATACTTTGGTTCACTTAACAACGATCGCATCGGTCGGATACCGTTACGGGCCATTCCCGGCCTTGGAGACGACGAAGCATGACAGGTGAAAGCACGATGCAGTGGGATCTTCCGGATCCGTTTACCCTCGATATCACCGTGCGAAATGAGGACACTGATCGGCTGGGCCATGCCAATAATGTCGTCTATGTGCGCTGGCTGGAAGAGGTGAGTTGGGCCCACATCGAAAGCCTGGGAATGACCTGGGAGCTGCACGAGGCGACCGGCAAGGCCATGGCGATCACACGCACCGAAATCGACTACCTGGCGTCCGCCAATGCCGGTGACCGGCTGGTCCTTGGTACCTGGCTGACCGGTTATGACGGGCGTTTCCGCTCGTCCCGTCAATTCCAGCTGATACGTCCTGCCGATGGCAAAACCCTGGTAAGGGCCGTGTCAACCCACGCCTGCGTGAACATGAAAACCCAGCGCCCCTCCCGGGCCCCCGGGGAGTTTGCAGAGATCCTCGGGGCCGCGGTCGTCGCCGGCGGTCGCGGCCTGGCCGCCGATTGAGTCACCTTTGCAGGCATCTTCTGCTAGTCTGAACAAAATCCGTTGTCCGTTAACACCGTTGTCCGGAGATCATCATGGCAAACCCCAATGAACAGAGCACTGACACCACCATGCGGCATATCAGCTATGACCGGTTTGGTGACCGTGATGTGTTGAAGGTGACCCACTCGGACATCCCCCAACCGGAAGCCGGTCAGGTCCTGATCCGCGTCCATGGGGCTGGCCTGAATCCCATCGACTGGAAAACCCGGAAGGGCCTGGGCTTCGCCGCGCGGCAGATCGAGAACTCGCTGCCGTGGACTCCGGGCTACGACGTGGCTGGTGAGGTGGTTGCGGTTGCGGAGGACGTCACCACGCTGACGCCGGGAGATCGGGTCATGGGCATGATCGGTTTCCCCGCTGGCGGCGGTGGCTATGCAGAGTATGCCGTGGCCGGTGCCGATGAACTGGCCATCGTGCCTGAAGAGCTGGATCTGATGGTCGCCGGGGCATTGCCCCTGGCAGCGTTGACGGCGTGGCAGGCACTGTTTGAAGTGGCCAAGCTGGAATCCGGCCAGAAAATCCTGATCCACGCCGGTGCCGGTGGTGTCGGGCATTTTGCGGTCCAGTTTGCGCTCGAACGGGGGGCGCACGTGGTGGCGACGGCGTCGGCGTCCAACCGGGACTTTCTGGCAGAACTGGGCGTACACGAGGTGATTGATTACCGCACCACCGATGTGGCCGAGGAGTGTTACGGTCTGGATGTGGTTCTGGACCTGGTTGGAGGCGAAGCCGGCAAGCGCTCTCTGCACACCCTGGGCGAACAGGGAGTATTGGTCACCATCCCGACGGTCACGGCCGACGAGATCATCAGCGCGGCCGAGGAAATGGGATTGCGGGCGCACGGCATGACGGTGCGACCGGACGTTTTCCACCTGGACGAGATTGCCGAACTCATTGAAGACGGCGATGTTCGCGTGCACATCGACCAGTCATTCCCGCTGGAGAAGGTCGCAGACGCCCACGAGCTTCTGGAAGGCGGTCATGTGCGCGGTAAACTGGTGCTCGACTGCCGCTGAGGGCCGCTCCCTCAGCGCTTTTCCCCATCCGGCAGCGGCGTTTCCGATTTCTCCGCAGCCGTCTCGGATTCGTCGTTGCCCGTGGACTCCGACGTGTCCTTCTCCTTCCGTTCCTTGCGCGCCTGGGGCGGTACCAGGCTGATCAGGATCCAGTCTTTCTCGGGCTTAAGGTCTTCCATATCCCGGACCGGTTCAACATGGCCCTTGCTGTCAAAGACAAAGAGCACCAGGGCATCGCGCTGGTACTTCTCCAGAAACGCGTCGTAGCTGAATTCGTCGCTGAGCTGGGTGGTCTTCACGGTATAGCCCTGGCTGGCCAGGCTGGCCAGCTTGGCGTAGCTTACTCCGCCGAAAAGGCCCCGGGTCATCTGAATCTTTTCGGCCGTCTGGTGCCGGGCTTTCTGGTCCTGGTCCCCTTCCGCCAGGGTGTACACACAGTTGTTACCGAACCAGTCCAGGAAGTGGTAGGTCGCCAGCGAGTTCATGTGCTTGTAGGGCGAGATCACCAGCAGGTTGCCGATACCGGTGAGATCCAGGTGCGTTGAGGCGTGTTCGGAGACCGGATTACCGAAGTAGGTTTGCAGGTTGTCCATGCGCGCCTGACGAACATTCTCCCAGTTGGTGTCGGCGAGGGTGACCGGCACCTCGTGTTTTTTGAGCGCCAGGGCGATCATTCGCGCCACCGGGTTGGCACCAAGAATCAGGAAGCCGAACTCCGCCGGTTCCGCCACTTTCAGGATCCGCGCCACTGGCCGGGCGGTCAGGCTTTGGAGCGTAACGGTGGCAATGATCAGCATGAACACCAGGGGCACCAGTGTGCCAGCGCTCTCATAGCCCAGCTTCTGGAGCTGGAACGCAAACAGGGCCGAGACCGCCGCGGCAACGATACCCCGGGGCGCTATCCAGCTCAGGAACAGTTTCTCCCGCCAGTTCAGGCTGGTGCCAATGGCGGACAGGAAGATGCTCAGGGGGCGGGCCACCAGCATCAGGATGGCCAATACCACGGCCAGGCCCCAGCCGAGTTCGGCAATGGCGCTGAATTCCACCCGTGCGGCCAGGATGATGAACAGCGCCGAGATCAGCAGCACGCTGAGAGATTCCTTGAATTCCAGAATGCTGTCGATGGGCACCTGCTTCATGTTGGCCATCCAGATGCCCATCACGGTGACGGTCAACAGCCCGGACTCGTGCGCCATCTCGTTGGAAATGGCGTAGACCCCGAGCATGAAGGTGAGCGTGCCGGCGTTGTGCAGGTATTGGGGAATCCAGTGTTTCCGTAGCACCAGGCCATTCAGGTAGCCGGCGATGGCGCCGAGGAGAAAACCCACCGCCAGGGTCTTGCCGAATATGTAGAGGGAGTGGCCAAACACGTTGCCCTGGCCCCAGGACACGATACCCTCAAACACCAAAACCGCGAGCAGGGCGCCCACCGGATCGATGATGATGCCTTCCCAGCGCAGGATGTTGGCGAGCTTGGCGTCCGGTCGAACCGAGCGCAACAGCGGCGCAATTACCGTCGGGCCGGTGACAATGGAAATCGCACCGAACAGCAGGGCAACCGGCCAGGACACGTCCAGCAGCCAGCGTACCGACAGTGTTCCGATAATGCAGGTGACAATGGAGCCGACCGGAATCAGATTGCGGACCATCTTGCCGTGGCCCCGGATCTCGGCGTAGCGCAGGGTCAGGCTGCCCTCAAACAGGATGATGGCGACCGCCAGGGAGATGACCGGGAACAACAGTTCGCCGAACACCGCTTCCGGTGCCAGAAAGCCCAGAAGGGGGCCGGCGGCAATGCCTCCGGCGAGCAGAAACAGGATCGCTGGCATCCGCACGCGCCAGGCCAGCCATTGGCAAAACAGGGAGAGAACGCCGATGCTGGCAAGAAGCAGGACAGTACTGACAGGCATAGCGGAGCAGATCCTTTTGGGTTATTGGTTGGCACGCCTTGCCATACGGTTGAGCAGCCGGGATGCAGCAAAAAATCCAAAACTCGCGGTGACCGGGCTTGCAGCCCCGAAACCCGAGGCGCAATCAAGGCGCACCGGGCCGTCGGTGGCGGGCTTTTGCAGGCACACCTCGCCGTCACCGGCAGGATACGTCAGCTGCTCCAGTGAGTATACGGCTTCGATGCCGAAGCGACGTTTCGGGTTGCGGGAAAAGCCATATTCGCGGCGCAACAGGTTACGAACCTTGGCGAGAAGTGGGTCTTGTGTGGTCTTGCTGAGGTCTGCGACCTGAATCTGGGTCGGATCCATCTGGCCACCAGCGCCCCCGGCGCAGACGATTGGCAGCTTGCGCCGCTGGCAGTGGGCAATGAGCGCGGCCTTGGCTTTTACGCTGTCGATGGCATCGATAACGCCGGTCATGTCCGGGCCGATCAGATCGGCGACGTTTTTGGTGGTCAGGAAACCGAAATGGACGCGGATGTCCGCATGGGGGTTGATGGCCCTCAGGCGCTCCGCCATGGCGTCCGTCTTGGTGCGGCCGTACTGCTGTTCCAGGGCATGTAGCTGGCGGTTGGTGTTGGAGACGCAAATGTCGTCCATATCGATCAGGGTGAGAGTGCCAACACCACTGCGGGCCAGGGATTCCGCGGCCCAGGAACCCACGCCGCCCAGACCGACGATGGCAATGTGGGCGCCTCGGAAAGCATCGAGGGCTCGACGTCCGTACAGTCGTTCAATACCGCCGAAGCGGAATGCGTAATCGTCGGCGTTCATGCGGCCTCCGGTCGGGTCCGGTGCGAAGCCGGACGGAATCAAAGAGCGCAATTGTAACCCAGCCCCGGGCCAGACCGAAAAGCCGTCAAAAAAAAGCCACGCAGTGCGTGGCTTTCAAGGGTGCCCAGTCCGAAGAAGCATGGGCAGGACTAGTTCAGAGACACTAATCAACCCGGTCATTATTGAACTCTGATCGTTCCCGATGAAGGTCAGAAAATGCCAAGCATCGGTCATTTCCGGTCAGGCGCCGGGAAGCCCCGAGCTGCAGTTTCCCTTATGCGGACCAGTGACCGTCGTCAAATGCCATCAAACTGTCCTTGCCGGTCTTGATGTCGCCCAGCAACCACTGGGTTTCCGGCGCCAGCTTCTCGAAATAGAAGCGGGCCGAGACCAGCTTGCTCTCCAGTAGCGGCTTGTTGGCAGCGTCGGATTCCAGTTGCTGCCTGGCGACACCGGCCATGCGGGACCAGAGGTACCCGATCACGGTCAGGGCCATGAGCCGGAGATACGGCGTCGCCGCCGCGCCGGCCTGTTCCGGATCCTGGGGGGCATTGCTGGCCAGCCACATGGTCGCGTCTTCCAGAGACTTTATCGCGCCCTGCAACGCTTCCCGATACGGGGCCTCGGGATTGTCCTTGAGGTAGCCGGTCAGCACTCCGAACAGCGTCCGGACCAGCTGTCCGCCCTTCAGGCTCAGCTTCCGGCCCACCAGGTCCATGGCCTGAATGCCATTTGTGCCCTCGTAGATGCGCGCGATCCGGCCATCGCGAACCAGCTGTTCCAGCGGCCAGTCGGTGGTGAAGCCGGATCCGCCGAGCACCTGCAGGCCGGTGTTGGCGTTGTTGAAACCCTCATCGGTCAGGAACGCCTTCACGACCGGTGTCAGCAGTTGCACCAGGTCGTCCGAGGACTCGCGGACGGCGTCATCCGGGTGAGCAACGGAAAGGTCCAGATGATGACCGGTGAACAGCGCCAGCGCCCGCATGCCTTCGTTCAGAACTTTCTGACGCATGAGCATGCGGCGTACATCCGGATGCACGATGATCGGGTCGGCTGGGCCGTCCGGATTCTTGGGACCGCTCAATGAACGACTCTGCAGCCGCTCTCGGGCGAAGCCGAGGCTCTCCTGGTAGGCCATTTCGGCCAGACCCAGGCCCTGCATGCCGACCATCAGCCGGGCTTCGTTCATCATGGTGAACATGGCGCGCATGCCGTCGTTGGGCTCACCCACCAGCCAGCCCTTGGCGCCTTCGAAGTTCATGACGCAGGTGGCCGACCCTTTAATGCCCATCTTGTGTTCCAGCCCGCCGCAGAAGGCCGGGTTGCGCTCGCCGGTGTCCGGCAGGAACTTGGGTACCACGAACAGGGAGATGCCTTTGGTGGTATTGGGGGCGCCGGGGAGCTTGGCCAGCACCAGATGCACGATGTTGTCCACCAGATCGTGCTCGCCGCCGGTGATCCAGATCTTGGTGCCTTCAATGGCGTAGCTGCCGTCGTCGTTCGGGGTCGCGCGGGTACGGATCAGGCCCAGGTCGGTGCCGCACTGGGGTTCGGTCAGACACATGGTGCCCGTCCATTCGCCGGAAATCAGTTTTTCCAGGTAAGCCTGCTTCAGCTCGTTGGAGCCATGGGCGTACAGGGCGCTGATGGCGCCGTGGGTCAGGCCCGGATACATGCCCAGGGAGAGGTTGGTGGAGCAGATCATCTCGTCAACCACGAACTTCAGGGTGTGGGGCAGACCCTGACCACCAAACTCCAGGGGTGCGTCCAGCGCGGTCCACCCACCTTCAACAAATTTCCGGTAGGCTTCCTTGAAACCTTCGGGCGTGGTGACCGCGTGGGTCTCGGGATCGTAGCTGCACCCTTCACGGTCGCCAATCTGGTTCGTTGGCTGGATCACTTCCGCCGCCAGTTTTCCGGCCTCGTCAATGACCGCGGAGATCAGGTCTGGTGTGGCGTCGGCGTACTTCTCCAGTTCGTGGAGCCGGTCCGCGCCCAGGACGTCAAACAGCAGGAAGCGAATGTCGTTCGCTGGAGCCTGGTATTGCATGGAATACTCTCCTCACCGTGTTTCTCTTGTGGCGGTGTCGGGCGGTCTGCCCAACACCTGTAACTCTGTCAAACACCCGATTCATACGAGTGTTTTAATGCGACGGTTCACAGGGCAATGCGGTCCAGCCGATTATTTTTTCGTATCTCTTCGGGAGACTGACTCAATGCCCTTTGCGACAGGCAAGGGGCCGCTATGGTCGTTACTTGAGGGGAGCAACATGAAGCGAGTGGTTATCGCAGGTGTGTCGGGGGCAATTGGCGCAGGACTGGCTCAGGCCATGCTGGATCAGAATCCGGACAGTCAGGTTGTCGGCTTGTGCCGGGTCCCGGACCGGGCCCCTGCCGCTCTCCAGGAAGCCGGTAGGGTTACGCTGGCGGCCTGGGATGCCGTCGACAGTGGGTCGCTCGCCTCCGTCACGAAAGCGCTGTCATCCGTGATTCCGGCGGGCGAGGGGATAGACACTCTGGTATACGCAGCCGGGTTGCTGCATTCGGACAACATGTTCCCCGAGAAACGGCTGGAGGATCTGTCCGCCGATGCCATGGGCCGGGCTTTTGCCGTGAACGCTACGGGGTTCGCGCTACTGGTGCGTGCGCTGATGCCCTGGCTCCGGCACCGGGAACTCAAACGCATTGCTGCTGTGTCGGCCAAGGTCGGGTCCATCACGGATAACCGCCTCGGCGGCTGGTATGCCTACCGCAGCTCCAAAGCCGCATTGAACATGCTGGTCCGGACCCTGGCGGTGGAATTGCCCAGGCGCTGCAAGCCCGTGGCCTGCCTGGCGTTACATCCGGGCACCACCGAGTCGGCGCTGAGTGAACCGTTTCGACAGTCCCTGGCGCAGCTGACGGTGCATTCCCCGGAGCAGACCGCCGATCATCTTCTGAACGTGTTGCGAGCGGTCGGAGCTGGGGATAACGGCCGTTTCTTGAGTTGGGACGGGTCAGAATTGCCCTGGTGAGCAGGTAGAAACCCAAAAAAAGAGGGATCAGTGATCCCCCTTTTTTGCTTGCCAGATTTACAGCACCTTTAGCGGATAAACGGATTGAGCATCCGGGTGAAGGTGCCGGTCAGCTTGACCGGCGCGCTCAGCACAGACAGGGTGATGCAGTCTTCACAGCCAACCGCAACTGGCTTGTGCTCGTCCTGATCCGTCAGCACCACAAAGTCCCATTGGTTGAACACACCTTTCTGGTCCGCGAACGCACCCTGGAGCACGATGGTGGTCTCTTCCCCGCGATGGGTATGGGCCGGCGCCTTACCACCTGCAGCCAGTTTCTGCAGCACCACCTGTTCGCGCTGACCCGGAAACCGGTCGGTGATGTCCAGTACGCTGACGTCCCCGAGTTGACGCTTCCACGGCAACTTGTTGATGTCTTCGCCAAGCAGCTTTTCCAGCGGGCCCATCTTCTTCACCGCCGGAATCGAAGGGTCCACTTCCGGCGCGCCGTCGATTTTGGCAAGGATGTCGTCGAACATGTTTTCCGACACCGACACTTTGGGCTGATACTCCATCATCACGGCGCCCAGGCTGTCGAGGGTATCCACGCGGCTCCGGCACTGCGGACATTCATTCAGGTGCAACCGGATGCACAGCGCGTGTGGCTCGCTCAGGTTGCCGGCGCTGTACTCCATCAGACTGAAGCTGTCGGGATGATGCCGTGTCATACGTTCTGGTCCTGCAAAATCACTTTCAATTTGTTCAACGCCAGGCGAACCCGACTTTTGACGGTCCCGAGAGGGATCGCCAGTTCATCGGCTACCATCTGGTGGGACTTGTTTTCCATGTAAACCTTGGCGATCACCGTGATCTGTTCTTCTGGCAAATGGCTCAGGGATTCCCGAATGCGCCGTTCCGACATAAGACGGTGGAGGGACGTCACCGGTTCATTTTCGTTTTCACCCGGGATCTGCCAGAGATCTTCGGTCTCTATTGGCATTTCCGCACTGGTGCGCTGCATCTTGCGAAGCATGTCGATGCGCTGGTTCCGGGCAATGGTAAAAATCCAGGTGGAAGCCGCTGCCTTGCGCCAGTCGTACAGGCAGGACCGGCGCCAGATGGACACGAACACCTCCTGCACGAGCTCTTCCGCATGGCTGGCAAGGCCATTTGCCATGGCGTAGTACTTGATCTGGGGGCCGAAGTGCTCAAAGAGCGCGTGGTAGGCCTCTCGATCCTGATTCTTGCCAACTTTCTGCAGCAGCTGGCTCCAAGGGTCCTTTCGTCCCTCAGAGTTGGCCGGTTTGTGCTCCAGTGTGGTCACTGGGCGCTCCTTGACAGTCGCATGATTTGAACTTGTTCTGGTCATCATTCTATGCACTCGTCCCGGGTTTGTCAGTTCTGTGTTTACGGGCTGTTTATTCGTCTGGATCAGCCCGCGCTGAATTTAATCCGGAAGATCCCGGAGAGAGGGCCGGAGTAGTGACAGTAGCGCCGCATGGGAGGCGTCTCGGGAGTAATTGCCGAAGCTCAAGCGGCGGTCTAGGCTTGAGAAAAACAACAAGTCCGGAGTATCCCAACGCCATGAAAGCCCCAGGCTCCACCGGCACCTTGCCGGTCATGCGTGCCCATTACGCGGATATACTGTGCCAGCTCGCAGAAGACAAGGGTGTTTCACGGCAGGCCCTGCTTGCGGCGGCCGGGATTCGTCCGTCGATGCTGGGGCATCCGGAGAATTTCATCACGGTGGATCAGTTCACCGCATTGTGTCGCGAATCGCTGGACCGTTGCGGCGATGACACGCTCGGCCTGGAATTCGGTAACCGTCTGAAATTCACCACCCATGGCTCCCTGGCCCAGGCCGCTATCAGTTGTGACAACCTAGAGCAGGCGCTCTCGGTGTTGATCAAGTATTTCCGGATCCGTTTCGCCTACATGAACCTGTGTTTCTTTACCGAAGCGGACGAAGCAGTGTTGCAGCTTGAGCTTGGACACGAATTTGCAGACCTTTACCGGTTCAATATTGAAGTGGTGATGGCCTCCCTCATGGACGTCAATCTCCTGCTGTTCGGCCAGCGATTGATTGAAGGGGGGCGTTGTCTGCTGGACTTTGCCGAGCCGGCAGACAGTTCGGTATACCGGAGCCTGTTCGGACAACGGTTGGAATTCGGTTGTGGCGTCAATCAGCTGCGTTTTCAGCGGCGGTTCCTCGACTTGCCGATGTCTCTGTCCAATCCGGTCACCCGGCGGGTGGCAGAGGCCCAGTGTGAACAGGAAATGCGCTCCATCGAGGCGGCCACCTCGGTGTCGGAAAGGGTGGAGCGTGCGCTGGAATCGGCCCGGGGCGGGCGGTTGCCCGGTCTGGAGGAGATTGCGGGCCAGATGCACGTGTCGCCACGGACGTTGAGGCGCCAGTTGGCGAGCGAAGGCTTGCGGTTTCAGCAGTTACAGGATCGACTGCGCCATCGGCGGGCGCTGGAACTTTTGGGTCGCAAAGAACTGGGTATCGATGCCATTGCCGAAACGCTCGGTTACAGCGATCCCTCCAATTTCAGCCGGGCGTTCCGGAAGTGGCAGGGCGTTTCCCCCGGCATCTGGCGGAGCAACCCGGACGGCCAGGTCGGCGACGATCACTCTTCCAGGTAGGTGTACCCTTCCAGACCCGCCGCCAGTTCGGCAAGCAATGCCGTCTGGTTTTGTTCCGACAGGTCACTGGCGCGGAACTTGTGCCGATACGCCTGCAGCAGGGAGTCGGGCTCGAAGTTCACATAGCGAAGCACCTTGGCAACGGTGTCGCCGTTGATTGGCTTGCCGATTTCGAAGCCGCCGTCCGAGCCCATTCGTACGTCCACCGAGTGGGTGTCGCCGAACAGGTTGTGCATATCGCCGAGAATTTCCTGATAGGCGCCAGTCATGAAGAACCCCATCAGCAATGGCTCCCCGGGCCGGTCCTCCGGGAGCGGCAGGGTGGTTTCGGTGCCCTGGCCGTCAACGTACTGGTCGATACGGCCGTCCGAGTCGCAGGTGATGTCCTGAATGACGGCGCGGCGATTGAGCGGTCGGTTAAGACCGTTAATGGGCATGACCGGGAAGATCTGGTCAATACCCCAGACGTCGGGCAGCGACTGGAACAGGGAGAAATTCACGAACAGTTTTTCAGCAAGTTTCTCGTTCAGTTCGTCAATGATCTCCCGATGCGCCCGGTTGGCGGTATCCAGTTGGCTGCGGAGCATGCGGCAGCAACGGGTGTAGAGGGTTTCAGCGTCGGCTCGCTCTCGCAGGGACAGCAGGCCGTGGGCGAACTGGGCGTGAACGTCGGCCATGGCGTGCATTACGTCGTGATAGATCTCCGCCAGCGACCGGGGCGTGTCGGCATCCTCAAGGCTTTGCAGGTCCCGCCACAGGTCATGCAGCGGGCCTGAGGCTTCGGCAGCGGGAGGCTTCGGGTCGCGATTGTCCGGTACTTCCCGGTCTATCACGTTGGTCACCAGCACCGAGTGGTGCGCGGTCAGGGCGCGGCCGGACTCGCTGATCAGGTCCGGATGCGGCAGGCCGTGCCGGTCGCACTCCGCCTGCAGCACATGAATGACGTTGTAGGCGTATTCGTGCACGCTGTAATTCATCGAGCAACTGCTGCGGGAGCGGGTGCCTTCGTAATCCACGCCCAGGCCACCTCCGATGTCGACGGTGCCGATGGGCGCCCCCATTTGCCGCAATTCACTGTAGAAGCGGGCACATTCCCGCAAGCCGGTCTGGATGTCCCGGATGTTCGCGATCTGGGAGCCAAGGTGGAAGTGCAACAGCTGCAGGGTGTCCAGCGCGTCGGCGTCACGCAGTGTGTTGACCACATCCAGAACCTGGCTTGCCGACAGGCCGAACTTGGATTTTTCGCCACCGGTGTTCTGCCAGTTGCCTTTGCCGATGGTGGCAAGCCGGGCGCGGACCCCGATCAGGGGGGAAACGTCCAAGTCCCTGGCTTCCTTGAGAATCAGTGGCAGCTCTGACTGCTTTTCCACCACGATGAACACCCGGTGGCCCAGTTTCTGGCCGATCAGCGCCAGGCGGATGTATTCCCGGTCCTTGTAGCCATTGCAGACGATCACCGAGCCTGGCTGGCGGGACATGGCCAGCACTGCCATGAGCTCGGGCTTGCTGCCCGCCTCCAGTCCGATCTGGCCCTTGCTGGCGGCCGGCTCGGCGGACACCAGTTCCTCGACCACCCGGTGCTGCTGGTTCACCTTGATCGGGTAGACCGCTGTGTACCGGCCCTGGAAGTCCTGGTCTGCGGCAACCCGATTGAAAGCGTCACACAGCTTGTTGACCCGATCATGGAGGATGTCGGTAAAACGTATGAGCACAGGCAGCTGAACGCCGGAATCCGACAGCGAGCGTGTCAGTTCCGGCAGGTTGATACGCGCCGGGCTGCGACCGCGGTCCGGGCGAATCAGGACTTCGCCTTCCTCGTTCACGCCGATGTAACCATCGCTCCAATGGGCGATATTGTAGACCTTGTGAGCAGCGGTGCCGCTGGATTCGCTCATGCTTGCTATCCTGTCAGAAAACCGGGGCCGTCCGGGTACAGGTAACCGAGGCCGTTGTTAGGTCGCATTGTATGGATTCCGCACGCAGGCTAAAAGAACCGGGTGTGGAAAATACGTGGCGTATCCCGTTGATTAAAGCTTTAGCTGCCCGGGTGGCATCCCTACAATACGCCTTTTGACCCCGCTTACGGACCACAGCAGGAGAAACATGATGACGGCATTGAACGAAGGCTGGTTTACCGAGGTGTTTCAGGATCAGGGAACCGCCTTTTCCCTGCAGGTGAAGAAGAAACTGCATGAAGAGCAGACCCCGTTCCAGAAACTGGAAATCTATGAAACCGAGACCTTCGGCAATCTTATGGTACTGGATGGCTGTGTGATGCTCACCAGCCGGGACAACTTCCTGTATCACGAGATGATGACCCATCCGGCCCTGTTCACGCATAAAGACCCGAAAAAAGTGGTGATTGTCGGTGGTGGTGACTGCGGCACCCTGAGGGAAGTGCTCAAACACCCCGGGGTGGAAGAAGCCTGGCAGGTGGAGATCGACGAGCGGGTGACCCGCATGTCCGAGAAGTACTTTCCGGAGCTGTGCGAATCCAACGGAGATCCTCGAGCCAACTTCTTTTTCGGCGACGGAATCCAGTGGGTCCGCGATATCGAGCCGAACAGCCTGGATCTCATTATCATCGACAGCACCGATCCGGTGGGCCCGGCTGAAGGCCTGTTTGCGCTCGACTTCTATCGCGACGCGATGCTGGCCCTGCGTGACGGCGGCCTGATCGTGCAGCAGAGCGAATCGCCCCTGCTGCACACCAACACCATCATCAAGTCGATCCACGAGGATATGCGCAAGGCCGGCTTTGACCATGTCCAGACCCTGCCGTTCCCGCAACCGGTGTACCCGACCGGCTGGTGGAGTTGTACCATGGCCGGAAAAGACAAACCGGTCCGCTACTTCCGAGAGGAGGACGCCGACAACCGTCCGTTCGTGACGCGTTATTACAACGCCGGCGTTCATAACGGAGCCCTGGCCATGCCCCAGTTCATGCTGGATGCCCTGGAGGATCCCGTTCTACCCGGTGAAGCCTGAAGCGCTCGTCGACTCGACAGCCTGACCAATTTGGCTACACTCAGGGGTGTGCTCAGAAAGTGAGTGGTGCCGTGGTTCGCTGTGCAGGAGATGTGGAAAATGGATGTACGCAAGGGTGAGGCAGAACGTCACTGGTTTCGCAGTGATCGGTTCGAGTTGGTGAATGGACAATGGTATTTTCAGACCCGAGAGGGATCGCTCGAAGGTCCATTCGACAATATCAGGGAGGCACAGATGGAATTGCTGCTGTATCTGCGCCACTCCGACGATGTGCTATACAGCGGTACAGGCTGAAAACGCGCAACCAAGAAACAAAAAAGGCGCCCCGAGGGGCGCCCTTTTTGATCCTGTCAGCTGGGATTACGGCTTGGTGCTGACAAACTCCGGGTAGGCTTCCATACCACACTCGGACAGATCCACACCTTCGTACTCGTCTTCTTCGGAGACCCTGATGCCCATGATGGCTTTCAGGATGCCCCAGACGATGAGGCTGGTACCGAAGACCCAGACGAAGATGGTGAGCATGCCCACGAGCTGACCCATGAAGGTCGCGTCTGCGTCGGACAGCAGAACTGCGAAGATGCCCCAGATACCGACCACACCGTGGACGGAGATGGCACCGACCGGATCGTCGATACGCAGCTTGTCGAGGGTGACGATGGAGAAGACCACTATCACACCACCAACGGCACCGATGATGGTGGCCAGCAGCGGAGACGGATCAGCCGGCTCAGCGGTGATCGCTACGAGACCAGCCAGGGCGCCGTTCAGGGCCATGGTCAGGTCAGCCTTGCCGAACATGATGCGTGCCACGATCAGCGCGCCGATCAGACCGCCCGCTGCGGCAGCGTTGGTGTTCAGGAACACGTTCGCAACTTCGTTGGCGACGCCGATACCACCCAGTTTCAGGGTAGAGCCACCGTTAAAGCCGAACCAGCCCATCCACAGGATGAAGGTACCAAGCGTTGCCAGTGGCAGGTTGGCGCCCGGGAAGGCCTTGATCTGGCCGTTCGCGCCGTACTTGCCCTTACGAGCGCCCAGCAGCAGGACGCCAGCCAGAGCGGCAGCTGCACCAGCCATGTGAACGATACCGGAACCGGCATAGTCGCTGTAGCTCAGCTCGTAGATACCGAATACGGAATCACCGTTCCAGGTCCAGGAACCCTGCATCGGGTAGATCACGCCACACATGACAACGGCGAAGGCCAGGAAGGCCCACAGCTTCATGCGCTCGGCGACCGCACCGGAAACGATGGACATGGCAGTGGCAACGAAGACCACCTGGAAGAAGAAGTCGGAAGCACCGCTGTACTCACCCATGTCGCCAAAGCCCGCTTCGGTCGAAGCAGCCAGAACGCCGGCTACTGCCGCGTCGTCCATTTCAGCAACGGTGGTGATGCCGCTCAGGAAGATACCGCCGCCGTACATGATGTCGTAGCCGCAGATCAGGTACATAGTGCAGGCAACGGCGAACAGGGCAATGTTTTTGGTCAGGATTTCAGTGGTGTTTTTCGCACGCACCAGACCCGCTTCCAGCATTGCGAAACCCGCGGCCATCCACATGACCAGGGCACCGCACACCAGGAAGTAGAAGGTGTCCATTGCGTACTGCAGTTCAAAGATATGATTAAGATTGCTTTCCATGTGAAGCCCTCCGCACGAGGCTTTTCAGGTTATAAATTTTTTTGCGTTGGCTGTTCGTTTATTCGAGCTGGATCAGACCGCTTCTTCGCCGGTTTCGCCAGTCCGGATCCGGATGGCTTGCTCCAGTTCAGTCACGAAGATCTTGCCGTCACCGATCTTGCCGGTGTTGGCCGCCTTGGTGATGGATTCGATGACCTGGTCAAGCAGGTTGTCGCCGATGGCAACTTCCACCTTAACCTTGGGCAGGAAATCCACTACGTATTCCGCGCCACGGTAAAGCTCTGTGTGGCCTTTCTGCCGACCGAAGCCTTTGACTTCAGTGACGGTTACGCCTTGCACTCCAATCTCGGATAGTGCCTCACGGACATCATCCAATTTGAAAGGCTTGATGATCGCTGTCACAAGTTTCATTGCTTTCTCCTTGATATAGCCGTCTCAGCAGAGAGGGCCCGTCGGCCATTTGCTGAGTTCGGGATGCTGCCACCTCGCACACCAATTGTGCGGATTGCGTGCGAGACCTGTAGCATCGTATGTGCCAACGCAAAAAAAACATTAAATAACAGTGCGTTACCTAATGTCTGTCCCAGTTTGGAGCAAAAGCGTGCACCAAAAATGGGCGCTGTACCCCGGAATGAGCCAAATTAGAGCGGGCTCTGTCGGAGCGTCGTCGGGCATTATACCGTCGACCGGATACAGTATGGCAGGGGCTGCGGTGTGATACACTCCCGCGAAGCGGTTACAGGCCCTGTCCTTTGGTCTGGATCGTCCATTATTTGAACCAGCGAGGTGATGCGTGAAAGGTCCGCAGGATTTTTTCTCCCAGTTGCAGGGCCAGTTTGGCCAGTTCGTTCCCGATATGGCCCGTGCTGCCCGGGAAGACTTTGAGGCTCAGGCGCGGGCCACCGTGATGGCCGTGCTGTCTCGCCTGGAACTGGTTACCCGGGAAGAGTTTGATGCCCAACAGGCCGTGTTGATGAAGACCCGTGAGAAGGTCGAGGCCCTTGAACGCCGGGTTACTGATCTCGAGCAGAAACTGCAGGACCAATAACCTGTAGTGGGCCGGCAGGATGCCGCGCCCGACTATCTCACCTGCTGCCAACAGACCATGGAAGGTTGTCATGCTTGCTATTGTTCATTCCCGCGCCAGTATTGGCGTATCCGCTCCCGCGGTGACCGTCGAAGTCCATCTCTCGGGTGGCCTGCCCGCACTCTCCATCGTCGGTCTGCCGGAAACCGGTGTCAGGGAAAGCAAGGACCGGGTTCGCAGTGCCCTGCTCAATGCCGGTTTTGAGTTTCCTGCCCGCCGGATCACCATCAATCTGGCGCCCGCCGACCTGCCTAAAGAGGGTGGTCGATTCGATTTGCCCATTGCGCTTGGCATTCTGACCGCCTCTGGCCAGCTTCCTCCCGACAGCCTCAGTACGCTGGAATTTGTCGGAGAATTGTCCCTTGATGGTGCACTCCGTCCTCTGAAGGGCATTCTTCCCGCAGTGCTCGCAGCCCGCGGCGATGGTCGTGTTCTGCTGGTGCCCCAGGCCAACGCCGAGGAAGCCGCACTGGCCAGCCAGGAGGATGTTCTGGCGGCGGGGCACCTACTGACCGTGTGTGAGCATCTCTCAGCCCGCGCAAGACTGATCCCGATTGGGAGGGCATCAGCGCTGCTCAATTCGGCGGGGGCCGGGGACGTGCCGGACCTGTCCGATGTTCGCGGCCAGGCCGTTCCCCGGCGAGCCCTGGAAGTGGCCGCGGCCGGAAACCACAATCTGCTGTTCTTCGGGCCGCCCGGCACCGGCAAGAGCATGCTGGCCAGTCGCCTGCCGGGGATTCTGCCGGCCTTGAGCGATGAAGCCGCCATGGAGGTCGCCAGTGTGCATTCGGTTGCGGGCCTGGTGTCAGGGACCGAAGGATGGCGCAGGCCTCCGTTTCGCGCGCCCCACCATACCGCGTCCGCCGTGGCGATGGTTGGTGGTGGCAGCAGTCCCCGGCCAGGGGAGATCTCCCTCGCCCATCGCGGCGTACTTTTCCTCGACGAGTTACCGGAGTTCGAACGCCGGGTGCTTGAGGTGCTGCGAGAACCCATGGAAACCGGGGAAATTGCCATCAGCCGGGCGGCACGGCAGGTTCGTTTCCCCGCCTCTTTCCAGGTGTTGGGAGCGATGAACCCTTGCCCGTGCGGATTCAGCGGGCACCCCACTGTTGAGTGCCAGTGCACACCTCAGCAGGTTCTGCGCTACCGATCGAAAATTTCCGGACCGCTTCTGGACCGGTTCGATTTACACGTCGAGGTGCCGGTTCAGAGCGGCGATCTCCTGATGCGACCGGGCGGGGAGGGGGAATCCAGTGCGGTGATTGCCGCCCGGGTTGCTGAGGCTCGATCGCGTCAGGCTGCCCGCGGGCATCTGAATTCGGCTTTGTCAGGCCGGGTTCTGCACGAGGCCTGTCGGCTGGATGGGCCGGGTGAGCGCCTGTTGTCTGGCGCGATGGAGAAGCTGGGGCTTTCGGCGCGAGCGCTGCACCGCATTCTCAGGGTGGCCCGGACCCTCGCGGACCTTGAAGGTTGTGACGCGCTGGCCCAGGCGCATCTCGTCGAAGCGCTGGGGTATCGCCAGCTTGACCGCCGGCAGGGGCAGAACTCGCTGGTGTCCTCTTGAGTCCGTTGTCTCTGGTAAACTGTCGCCAACAATCCGTTTAATCAGACCCGCAATTCGCGGTTGAGGATTTCAGATGACCGACCAGAATGACCCACAAGAGCCGAAAGACGCGGTCGCCGATTCGCCGATCACAATGCGTCGAGGGGTGCGCAGCTTTGTCCTGCGCCAGGGCCGGATGACCGAGGGCCAGAAGAAAGCGTATGAGCGCAGCTGGCCTAAATACGGCCTGACCCGAGAGGATGGCATGATCGATCCGCGTCAGGTGTTCGGGCGTGATGCCATGCTCAATCTGGAGATCGGGTTTGGCATGGGCAAGTCGCTGGCCGATATGGCCGAGGCTGCGCCTGAGCAGGATTTCATCGGCGTCGAGGTTCACCTACCCGGGGTAGGTGCGCTGCTGAAGGAACTGGAAGATCGAGGTCTGGAGAATGTCCGGATTTACAACATTGACGCCAATGACGTCATCGATCTGTATTTGCCGGATGCCTGTCTTGATCGGGTCATGGTGTTTTTCCCGGACCCTTGGCACAAGAAAAAGCACCACAAGCGCCGGCTGATCCAGCCGGAGTTTGTTCAGCGGCTTCGTCACAAGTTGCGGGTGGGTGGCATTCTGCACCTGGCGACGGACTGGGAGAACTACTCCGAGCACATGATGGAGGTGATGAGCGAGTCGGAAGGCTTTGCCAATACCCAGGCCGTGGGTGAGTTTTCACCGCGGCCAGACGATCGCCCGATCACCAAGTTCGAGAAACGCGGGGAAGGACTCGGACACGGGGTATGGGACCTGCTGTTCTATCGCACCAACTGACCGGTGAGGGGTTACTCCGTCATCCGTGGGCCAGCGGATGGCGGCGGGCGGCCCGGATAATCACCAGGCCGGCGATCCCGAGGGTAAGGCCGGTGAACTTGACCAGCGCACAGATCGTAGCGGACAGGCTGATCACGTCGGTGGGCGGGTTGAAATTGTTCAGCAGGAGAATGTTTTCGGTGGCATCGCTCAGTCCGGCAGCCAGAAACAGGGCGCGGATCCAACGAGCGACCATGCGTTCGCGGACGCCGGGGCGGTCTCGCATCAAGTGCCGGGTGAGCTGAACGAGCGCAAGGACGTAGGCGGGGATAAACAGAAAATCCAGCCACAGTGACATCTGTGCCCAGACCACACCTTCCGGCCGCCAGCTGCGAACAATCGCATGGGCCTGCTCAGCCGTGCCGGCCATCTGGAAGCTGACAATGCCCTGGGGAGCGGAACCGGTCTGCAGGGGTTGATTGACCAACAACAGGGTGCCAAGCAACACCAGCACCGCAATCAGGGATGCCTTCAGTCCTCTCGGCAGTGCTGCAAGTTCTTTTGCCCAGTCCATTACAGAAAACGCTCCAACAGGGTGTTCAGGTATCGCTGGCCCAGATCGGTGGCCTGGATGCGATGCCCTTCCAGCAGCTTCTCACCACGCAGCTGTTTAAGTTTTACCGCAACTGAGGCCAGCGGTAAACCGGTATGCTCGGTAAACAGTCCTTCATCGACGCCGTCGGTCAGGCGCAGGGCATTCATCAGGAACTCCAGTGGCAGGTCTTCGGGCGCAATGCTCTCCGCCCCTGCCGTTCGGCTGCCGATCCGGTTTAGGTAGGCGTCGGGCTGCCGGGTCTTCCAGTAGCGGCGAATGCTGCCGTCGGTCAGGCTGATTTTGCCGTGGGCGCCGGCTCCAAGGGCCAGGTAATCCCCGAAAGTCCAATAGTTGAGGTTGTGGCGCGAGGCCATGCCCGGCTGGCTCCAGGCCGACACTTCGTAATCACGTAATCCCCGCTGTCTGAGGTAGTCCGCTCCGCGACGGTAGATCTCCCAGAGCCTGTCGTCATCGGGCAGGTCGGGAGGGCGGCTGTAGAACTCGGTGTTCGGTTCCAGCGTCAACTGATACCAGGACAGATGCGGAGGGTTATGACTGAGTGCGGCTTCCAGGTCCGCAATGGCATCCTCCGGTGTTTGATTGGGCAAACCATGCATCAGATCAACGTTGAAGTTGGTAAAGCCGGCCTGAAGGGCCGCCTCAATTGCCCGGTGGGCGGCGTTGTTGTCGTGGATGCGACCGAGGGTGGTCAGGTGCGCCGGGTTAAAGCTCTGGACGCCGATGGAGAGTCGGTTGATCCCTGCCGCCCGGAACGCCTCGAATCGCCCCTGTTCCAGGGTGCCCGGATTGGCCTCCAGGGTGATTTCGGCATCGGTGGCGAAGTTCAGTCGGCTGCGAAGTTCCCGGAACAGACGCCGATAGAATTCGCCGCTCATCAGCGACGGCGTGCCGCCACCGATGAACACGGTCTGGATTTCCCGGGCGCCTGCAGCGGCCAGATCCTGGTCCAGATCCTCCAGCATCGCCTTGAGGTAACGATCTTCCGGGATCTCGCCCTTGACGGCGTGGGAGTTGAAGTCGCAATAGGGACACTTGCGAACGCACCAGGGTACGTGCAGGTACAGGCTGAGTGGCGGTCGGACCGCCATCGTGGCTGGGGCGGTCACCGGACTAGGCTCCTGCTCTTAGCTGCTGGGCCAATAGCGAGAGGGCCCGCCCGCGGTGACTGATCCGGCTCTTTTCCGCACGGGTCAGTTCGGCGGCGCTGCATTGGTGCTCGGGCACCCAGAACACCGGATCGTATCCAAAACCGCCGTCGCCCCTCGCCTCATTCAGGATCGCCCCTGGCCATCGGCCATGACAAACGATTGGCGTCGGATCATCGGCGTGGCGCAGGAACACGAGCACGCAATGGAATTGCGCCGTTCGGCGCGGTTCCGGGGCATCAGCCATAGTTGCCAGCAGCGCCTTTACGTTCTCCTCGTCGCTGGCATTGGCGCCGGCGTATCGGGCTGAGCGCACGCCAGGCTCCCCGCCCAGGCAGTCGACGGACAGGCCACTGTCGTCTGCCAGTGCCGGCAAGCCGGTTTCACGGGCGGCGTGACGGGCCTTGAGAATGGCGTTCTCCACGAACGTCACCGCCGGCTCTTCCGCCTCGCCGACCCCGAGTTCCCCCTGGGCGATGGGCGTCAGGCCCAGCGGCGCCAGCAGGTCCGCCAGTTCTGCGATCTTGCCTTTGTTGTTGCTGGCGATCACCAGCTTGTCTGCGGTTGGCTCTGGCATCGGTAATTCAGTCACTAAACAGTGTGTGGGCAAACCGTACCGGCAGGTCCCGGGTGGCCCCGGTCGGGCGCGCGGTGATGTTGAAGGTCATAAGTTCGCCGGAGCTGTACTGATATTCCGCGATAAAGTAGACCGCATCACCTTCCTGGATCCGCCGGAACGCCAGGAACCGCACCTGCTGGACGTCATTGGTGACCTTGCCTTCAACCTGACCACTGACTGGGGATAGAGTTCCATCGTCATTCTCTTTCATGATGGAAATGTTCACGATGCCAATGCCTTTGCTTCGCTGCAGGTCATTGGCCCGGGCAACTTCCGGCGCTATGAACGTGCTGGGCAGTACGCTCCAGTGCACCTGGTAGTCCCCGAAATCGGTGTTTCCGGCCGCCTGGGCGTGGATTGAGAATCCAGGCCAGAGCAGTGCGAACAGGGCAAACTGGATGAGGGTTCGACGCCTTGCGGTGATCATTGCTCGTTCTCCCGTGTGATGCGGTAAATGGCAATTTCCCCCAACAGGTTGGGCCACAGTCGGGCCAGCCAGCTGTTCTGGTGCTGGCCATCAACCACCCGTCGGCTCTTGATGCGAATGCCTTTCTGGCGGCACAGGGCTTCAAAATCCTTGAAGGTGCACAACCGGATGTTGGGGGTGTTATACCATTTATACGGTAGTGCTTCGGATTCGGGCATGCGACCGCTGAGTGCCAGTCCCCAGCGCAGTCGCCAGTGGGCAAAGTTGGGGAAGGTGACGATGCCTTCGCGGCCTACCCGCAACATTTCATCCAGCACCTTGTCCGGCCGGCGCACGGCCTGGAGGGCCTGGGTCATCAGGACGGTGTCAAAGCTGGCATCATCAAAATTGCCGAGTCCCTGGGTGTCGATGTTCTGCTCGATCACCGCCACGCCCCGGCCCATGCACGTGGTTATGTGTTCCGGGTTGATCTCCAGGCCAAAACCACTGGCGCCGCGTTCCCGTTGCAGGTAGTCGAGCAGGGTGCCGTCGCCGCAGCCAAGATCGAGCACATGATGCCCGGGCTTGATCCACTGCTGGATAATTTCGAGGTCCGGTCTCATGCGCCTACCTCCCGTGCAACGCGATCCATATAGGCGGTGAAGACATCGGTATACCTCGGGGTTGGAATCAGGAAGGCATCATGGCCCCAGGGCGCGTCAATCTCGGAATAACTGACTTTCCGGCGGGCGGCGATCATGGCATTGACCATTTCCTCGGACCGACCCGGGTTGAAACGCCAGTCGGTGCTGAAGGACAGCACTAGAAACTCGCATTTGGTGCCGGCCAGGGCCCGGGAGAGATCGCCGCCGTAGTCGTAGGCCGGGTCAAAGTAATCCAGCGCCCGGGTCATCAGCAGATAGGTATTGGCGTCGAAGGTTTCGGAAAAGCGCTCGCCCTGGTATCGAAGGTAGCTTTCCACCTGGAACTCGGCGTCGTAGCCAAACTTGTAGGCCTGGTCCCGCAGTTCGCGACCGAATTTTTCGCCCATGGAGGCGTCGGACAGGTAGGTGATGTGCCCCACCATCCTGGCCAGCATCAGGCCGCGCCGGGGCACGACGTCGAAATCGTAGTAGCGCCCGCCGTGAAATTCCCGGTCCGAGGTGATCGCCTGTCGGGCGACCTCGTTGAACGCGATGTTCTGGGCCGTCAGTCTGGGTGTGGACGCAATCACCACCGAGTGTTTGAGTCGGTCGGGATAATCCAGGCTCCACTGCAGCGCCTGCATGCCGCCCAGCGACCCGCCGACAACGGCGGCCCAGCACTGGATGCCCAGCCGGTCGGCGAGCAGGGCCTGGCTCTTTACCCAATCGCCGACGGTAATGACCGGAAAATCCGGGCCATAGGGCTTGCCCGTGGCCGGATTGTTGCTGCTGGGCCCGGTACTGCCGTGACAGCCGCCCAGGTTGTTCAGGCTCACCACAAAGAATCGATTGGTGTCGATGGGCTTGCCGGGGCCAATGCAACTGTCCCACCAGCCGGGCTTGCGCTCGTCCATGGCATGGTAACCGGCGGCGTGGTGATGCCCGCTCAGAGCATGGCAGATCAGGACGGCGTTGGTGGCGTCCGCGTTCAGTTCGCCGTAGGTCTCAACAACCAGGTCGTAGCTGTCCAGCGCCTGACCGCAGGCCAGATCTATGGGCGTATCAAAATGATAAATCTGCGGGGAAACAATCCCGACAGAATCCGCAGGGAGGGAATCGGGCATTGGCGCGACAGGTTCCTGGTTCGATCCGTAAGTGTCTGGAACAGCAATGACAAAGTCATTGCCAGCCCAGCAGTTTAAAGCCGGGCCGTCATGGCTGCAACCGGAGGCGCTGTGGGCGCCGGAGCTTAGACTGCCCCGGAGATATTGACGACCTTCTGCTGGATCAAGGTCGGAGCCGGTTTCCGGATCTGACGCTGCATGGCGTCGGCCAGTTCCAGTTGGCGCCGCAGGTCTGAAATGGTGTGGTTCAGTCGTTCCCGCTCGGCCCGACCATCGCGGTCACTGCGAACCATGTCCCGCAAGCGCCGGATCTGGTGCTCCAGGAGCTGCTTCTGTTCCATGGAGTACTGCATGATGGGCAGCAGCGCCTCCTGGGGCCAGCGCTCGACATCGGCCCGGACCCGGCCATGCAGCGTCCTGGCTTCGCCGACCATGACGTTGAAGAAACGGCGCACCAGCAGGGATTGCTCGGTCAGCAGGTTCTTGGGGCTGATGCGGAAACGCCGGGCTTTCTTGCGAAGTTCGCGAATGGCGATTACGTGCCGGCCCGACCGCAGCGGAATCGGCTCGAGATGACGGGCCCGGGTGTCTTCGTTATAGCGACGGTAGATGGCGCCTACCATTTTCTCCGCCAGATGCCCTTCGCTCAGCAGGTTGGTCAGGTCGCTTTCCAGCAATTCAAAAAACTGGTCCATGGCACGATTCATTCCGGCGGTGGTCCAGCTTTTCGACATGGAGTGGCGAATCCGGTCGGCATGGCCCTCGAAACGCTCCTCGCTGACCAGGTTTTTCAGCAGCTCACCCTGTGAATTCATCAGGCGGCGGCTGGAACGCAGGGTGATCAGCTTCTTGTAGTAGAAGTCGTAATCCTTCTGGGCTCGGTCGGCCAGTCGGCTCAGGGCTTGTTTGTCCATGGTGACGCCGGAACAGGCCTCAAGCTCTTCCTCCAGGGAATCGAGCCGGGTTTGCATGGCGGCCTGGCTGTTCTGAAGCATGCCCAGGAGGTCATTGATCAGGCTCTGGGTGATCAGCTGTTCTTTGTGCATCAGGATGCGCTGGATAATGAGCTGTTCCAGCCGCCCGATGTTGGAGCGATCAAACAGGTCTTCGTCCTGCCGGACACGGGCCACCAAGCCCTGTTTGGCCGACAGTGGGATGACGTCGTGCTGGCGGATGCCGAGATGATCGGCGGTGTAGGTGCGGACCCGATCAATGGCATCCTGAGTGTGCTTTTCGCCCTGCAGGTCGTCCCAGAGCACGTCGATCTTGTTCAGCACCGCAAAGCGCCCGGCACGGTGATCGGCGTGCTCGGTATCGATGTGCTCTTTCCAGATGGTCATGTCGCTGGCGGTTACGCCGGTATCGGCACTCAGCACAAAGATGACGGCGTGTGCCCGGGGCAGCATGCTGATGGTCAGCTCCGGTTCCGAACCCAGTGCGTTCAAGCCGGGTGTGTCCAGAATCCGCAGGCCCCGCTCAAAGAGTGGGTGGCGAATACTGATCTGGGCATTGCGCCACGCCGGTACCAGAACGTTGCCGGGGTTGTTACGGTCGTGCTCCAGCATGTCCTCGTCGAAGCCGAGGTTTCGGGCCTCGTCGGGGGGGACGCTCTTGACCCGGGCCACCTCGGCCAGAACCTCACGCATGATCTCCGGGTCACGCTCGTCCAGTTCGTGCTTGACCCAGCGTTCCGGTTGCTTGCGCAACTGCTGCAGGGACAGCTCCCCGGTTCGGGTCTCAATGGGCAGTAGCAGCAGGTAGTTCTGATTGGCGTTCCGGTCAAAAAATAGTTCTGTAGGGCACATGGTAGTCCGCCCCGCCTGGGACGGCAGCATGCGCTGGCCATATTCCGAGAAGAACAGGGCGTTGATCAGCTCCGTTTTGCCCCGTGAGTATTCACCCACGAAAGCGATGGTCAGTTCGTCTTCAATCAGCAGCTCAAGGCCGTGGCGGATTCGGGTGCTGACATCGTCGGAAAACAGGTTGTTGTCCTGCAGCCATAACCGGTATCGGCCGATCTGGCGAATCAGCTCTTTTTTCCAGTTGTGGTATGCCTCTACCTGCTGCGACAGAGTTCCCTGTTGTTTCATTGGATCTTCCTTCTGCGCGACTACCGGGTGCTTGGGGCACAATGCTTTCGGGTAACGGATTAATTACCGGTAATACTATCCTGTTAACCGGATCTTTGTGGGCGGGTGCTTTGCAGACTGTCGTTGAAATCGGCAGGAATTACAATAAAAAAGCTGCAAAATCAGAGGGATGACTTTGCAGCTTCGGTATTTTGGATTTCGTCGCGAACTGTTACGAAGTGTATCAGTGAGACGCGGTTTACATTCCGAGGCCGATTGAGCCGAGCCCGGCGGCCATTTTCATGTGCTCAATGACGACCGAAATCACGTTCAGAATCAGGAATACGATGATGGGTGAAAGGTCCAGGCCACCCATGGACGGCATGATATTGCGCACCGGGCGCATGACCGGCTCGGTGATCTGGGCCACCAGCTGAATCGCGGGATGGCCGCTGCCCGGAGCAATCCAGCTCACCACCACGACGGCAATCACCGACCAGAAGTAGATCTTCACGATCAGGTCCAGGACGCTGAGCACCGCCCAAACCAGCAAGGTGACGGGGTTGATGGCGGGAATGCCGCCGTTCAGGGCAATCAGGATCAGGAAAAAGGTGATGGCCTGGATAATGATGGCCAGGACGAGCGAGGCACCATCAATGCCGCCCCAGCCCGGAATGAAACGGCGCAGGGGGCGCAGCAGCGGATTGGTGGCCTTGACCACGAACTGGGAAATAGGATTGTAGAAATCGGCACGGGCCAGCTGCAGCAGGAACCGCAGCAGGACAATGGTCATGTAAAAGGTGGACGCGATGAGCAGGATCGTAATCAGGATTTCTGCCAGCATGAAGCCGTGTCTCCGTTATCGGTTACTGTTTGCCTGCCAGTTCACTGGCCATTTCTTCCGAGCGCCTGAAGGCCGCCTTATACGCTTTGCGGACCAGATCGCGCATGCCGCCTTCTTCAAAGGTGTTGATGGCCTGTTCGGTGGTGCCGCCAGGAGACATGACGTTGCGTTTGAGCTGACCGGGGTCGTCTTCGCTGCGTGCGGCCATTTCCGCGGCCCCGGCCATGGTCTGAATAGCCAGTTCGCGGGCCGTGTCCGGGGCGATGCCCGCTTCGGTGGCCGCCTCTTCCAAGGCTTCAAGCATCAGGAAGAAATAGGCCGGGCCACTGCCGGAGAGGGCTGTGACACCGTGCAGCAGGTTTTCGTCGTCGACCCACAGCGCGGAACCGATGCTCTCGAACACCGACTGGACCATCTTCTTCTGCTCTTCCTCAACCTGGTCGTTGGCGAACAGGCCCGCCGCGCCCTTGCCAACCAGTGACGGGGTGTTGGGCATGACCCGAACCAGGGGGAGGCCGCCGGCCAGCCAACCATCGAGGGTATCTGCTGTCAGTCCGGCCGCGATGGAGACCATCAATGGCCGGGTGTTCTGCACCACGGGAGCGATATCGCGGCAAACGTCCGCCATGACTTGCGGTTTGACCGCAAGGACCACCATGTCTGCCTGCTGGGCGCAGTATCGGTTGTCGGTTGTGACGCTTACGCCGAATTTCTTGCGGATGGACTGCAGGTGGCCATCGTCCGGGGCACTGACCCAGATATCAGCGGCCTTATAGCCGCTGTCCAGCATACCGCCAATGATGGCGCTGGCCATGTTGCCGGCACCAATGAATGAGATGGTTGGTGATGTGCTCAAGGTTCACTCCAACGGTTGATCGGTTAAACGTCCGGACCTGATCATAGCAGGAACGGGCGGTTTCAGCTCTTCGCCGGGCGGGCCCCGAAAACGTCCGTGCCAACCCGCACCCAGGTAGCACCTTCGGCAATGGCCAGCTCCAGATCACCAGACATGCCCATGGAGAGGGTGTCGAGGGGGCCTGCGCCCGGGTGTCTCGCTTTCAGATCCTTCAGCGCCCCAGCGAGTTTGCGGAAGCTGAGGCGCAGATCGGCTTCGGGTTGGTCGGGATCAGGGATTGCCATCAGGCCACGCAGAGACAAATTTGGCAGCTCGCCGATCTCGGAGACCAGGTCGGGCAATTCCTCTAGCCCACATCCCGCCTTGCTGTCTTCTTCGTTTATGTTGACCTGAAGGCAGATATTCAATGGCCCCATGGTCGCGGCTCTCTGTTCGCTGAGCCGGCGGGCTACTTTCAGACGGTCCACGCTGTGTACCCAGGAGAATGCGGCGGCAATCTGGCGGGTCTTGTTTGACTGGATCGGGCCGATGAAGTGCCAGTGGATATCCGGCAGGTCGGCAAGCGCGTCTATCTTGTCGAGGGCTTCCTGAAGGTAGTTTTCCCCGAACGCGGTCTGGCCGGCGGCGATCGCTTCCCGGAGATCTTCGGCCGGACGGGTCTTGCTGACTGCCAACAGGTGCACAGAGCCGGGCTCCCGGCCCGCCTGCAATGTTGCTTTTTGTATGCGTCGGGTTACGCTCCCGATGTTGTCTGCTATGCTGCTCATACTGTGAAATCGCCACGTCCGGTCCGCCACCTGTACGGTGACACGTTACCCACAGGTCACTGAAATGCCAAGTGAACTGCATCGGGGAATCCGCCGGGCCGGCGCTGCCGGAATAAAAGAAAAAGCCTTCCGAGGATTCCTATGGATATTACTGAACTGCTTGCCTTTTCGGCCAAACAGGGTGCGTCTGACTTGCACCTGTCTGCTGGCCTGCCGCCGATGATTCGTGTTGACGGCGATGTCCGTCGGATCAACCTGCCGCCCATGGAGCACAAAGAGGTTCACGGGCTGATCTACGACATCATGAACGACAAGCAGCGTAAGGACTACGAGGAATTCCTGGAAACCGACTTCTCGTTCGAAGTGCCGGGGGTCGCCCGCTTCCGTGTCAACGCCTTCAACCAGAACCGTGGCGCCGGTGCGGTCTTCCGGACCATCCCCTCCAAAGTCCTGACCATGGAAGATCTGGGCATGGGCCAGACCTTCAAGGATATTGCCTCGGTACCCCGTGGCCTCGTGTTGGTGACCGGACCGACCGGTTCCGGTAAGTCCACCACGCTGGCGGCGATGATTGACTACATCAACGACACCCGTTACGAGCATATCCTCACGATCGAGGATCCGATCGAATTCGTGCACGAATCCAAGAAGTGTTTGTTGAACCAGCGGGAAGTGCACCGGGATACCTTGGGCTTTAACGAAGCGCTTCGTTCCGCCCTGCGGGAAGACCCCGACATCATCCTGGTGGGCGAGCTGCGGGACCTGGAGACCATCCGGCTGGCGCTGACTGCGGCCGAAACCGGCCACCTGGTGTTCGGCACCCTGCACACCACCTCGGCCGCCAAGACCATTGACCGGGTCGTCGACGTGTTTCCGGCGGAAGAAAAGTCCATGGTCCGGTCCATGCTGTCCGAGTCGCTGCAGGCGGTTATTTCCCAGACGCTGATGAAGAAAATGGGCGGTGGCCGGATCGCGGCCCACGAGATCATGATCGGTACTGCGGCCATTCGAAACCTGATCCGAGAAGACAAGATCGCCCAGATGTATTCGTCCATCCAGACCGGTGGCTCCCTGGGCATGCAGACCCTGGACCAGTGCCTGGAGCGCCTGCTGCAGAAGGGGCTGATCTCCAGGGATGCGGCACGAGCCAAAGCCAAGATGCCGGACAACTTCTGATCCGCGACTGACAAGAAACAAGAACCGCCACAGGTATTCTCATGGAATTTGAAAAGCTGCTTCGTCTGATGGTTGAAAAAGGGGGCTCGGACCTGTTCATCACGGCAGGAGTTCCGCCCAGCATGAAGGTGAACGGCAAGGTGCTACCGGTCACCAAGAATGCGCTGACTCCGGAACAGACCCGGGAATTCGTCTACGGTGCCATGAACGACAAGCAGCGGGCCGAGTTTGAGGAAAGCCACGAATGCAACTTCGCGATCAGTGCCAGGGGCATCGGCCGTTTCCGGGTGAGCGCCTTCTTCCAGCGGAACCTGTGCGGCATGGTGCTGCGTCGGATCGAGGTGAAGATTCCCCAGATCGATGACCTGTCGTTGCCGGAGGTGGTCAAGGACCTGGCGATGACCAAACGGGGCCTGATCATGTTCGTGGGCGCCACCGGTACCGGCAAGTCAACGTCGCTCGCGGCGATGCTGGGGCATCGGAACCGGAACAGCCGGGGGCATATCATCTCCATCGAAGACCCGATCGAATTCGTCCACCAGCACCAGGGCTGCATCGTTACCCAGCGTGAGGTGGGGATCGATACCGAAAGCTTTGAGGTGGCCCTGAAGAACACCCTGCGTCAGGCGCCCGACGTAATCCTGATCGGCGAGGTCCGGACCCGCCAGACCATGGAGTATTCCGTTCAGTTTGCCGAAACCGGCCACCTGTGCCTGGCGACCCTGCACGCCAACAACGCCAACCAGGCGCTGGACCGGATTATCCAGTTCTTCCCGCCCGAACAGCACAACCAGATCTGGATGGACCTGTCCCTCAACCTCAAGGCGATCGTGGCCCAGCAACTGGTCCCGACACCGGATGGCAAGGGCCGGAAGGCGGTAATCGAGGTCCTGATCAATACGCCTCTGGTGGCCGACATGATCCGCAAGGCCGAGGTGCACAAGCTCAAGGAACTGATGTCCAAATCCACCGAATCGGGCATGCAGACCTTTGATCAGGCACTCTACCGGCTTTACGCGGAAGGTTCGATTACCTATGAAGATGCACTCGCCCACGCCGATTCCGCCAACGATCTGCGTCTGATGATCAAGTTGGGTGCCGATGCCCAGGGAGCGGATCAGTTGTCCTCGACAGTCGACAAGCTGTCGATCCAGGGTGATTAGACAAAAGTCGTAAATTGTTAGTCTCGCGAACCAGTAGGATTGGCATTTGAGGCCATTAGCCCGTGCTGCGTATACTCCGCGCCGAATTAAAAAGGAGATACCTGCACATGAGATCCACACTGCTTGCGCGAGCCGTTCGCCTGACCACTCTGGCCGCCATCACCGGGCCGGCCACGGCGCTGGCTGGCGGTTTTTCCCTGAATGAGCAAAGTGCCAGTGCTATGGGCACGGCGAACGCCGGTGCGGCGGCCAACCCGGAAAATGCCACCACGGTGCTGTTCAATCCGGCTGGCATGAGCCAGCTGTCCGGGACCAATGTCTCGTTTGGTGCCGCAGTACTGGATATTGATGCCGAAGCGAAGCAGGACAGCATTTCCGCAACCCGTGAAAACCCTGCAGTTCCGGTGCGGCCTGCCACCAACGGTGGCGATATTTCCGACCCTGCGGTCCTGCCCAACTTTTACCTGAGCCACGAAGTCAGTGACGAGATCGACGTCGGCTTCGGTATTCACGCGCCCTACGGATTGGCCGCCGATTACGACGACGATTTCGCCGGTCGCTTCTTTGCCGACAAGACCGAGCTGACGGCCATTGCCTTTACACCTTCCGTCTCAGTCAGCAACGGCCAGGGACTGTCTATGGGCGCGGGCCTCAACCTGATCTACGCCGAGGGCCGTCTTACCCGTTATCAGGATCTGAGCTCGACAGCCGGACCGGCTGCGCTTGCCCTGCCCGAGCCCTACGCCGACATCGAAGGCGATGATGTGGCTGTTACCTTCCGGGTGGGTTTCCTCTATGAGCTCTCGAATCGGACTCAGTTCGGCCTGACAGCCCAGACCGGAACCGAGCTGGAACTCAAGGGGGATGCGGAAATCAGTAATGTGCCGGTACCGCCGACCTTCACTGACACTACAACCCTGAATGAAAAGGTGACCGTGCCGTTGGCGATTCCCGAGAGCGTGACCTTTGGCGCCCGGCACCAGCTGACCGACGAGGTCACGGTTCTGGCAGGGGCGACCTACGCCAGGTGGGGGCGTTTCGAGGAGCTGGATATCATCAGCCGGGATCCGAACGGAGAGATTGCTGGCGTCCCGGGAGCCTACATCACCCACATTACCGAGAAGTGGAAGAACACCTGGCAGTTCAACCTTGGCGGAATCTGGCAGGCGACCCCGGCATGGGCGTTCAAGGCAGGCTACGCCTGGGACGAGTCACCCGTTGACCAGTTCGTTACCGCCCGCATTCCCTCGGAAGACCGGCACTGGCTGACCCTGGGTGCCCAGTGGAAGGATGTCCAAAGTGGTTGGGCGGTCGATGCGGCGATTGGTACACTGATTTTTGCCGATGACGCGGAAGTCGATGACCGGTACTACACGCACCAGAACCCGACCCGGCCGAGCTCGGTCGCCAATTATCAGGGCGCTTACGAGTTGAGTGCCTGGAGTGCGTCAGTGCAGGTCAGCAAGGCCTTCTAATCATGATGCAGGGCTGATCAGCGTCTGCTGATCAGCCGATGACCTGGCCGCGGTAGATGACCTTCTTCTTCCGTGCCTGGTCCGCTTCTGTATCCGCTTCGCTTGCCTCTACTGCAGGCCTGTTGTCCTCAGCGATTTCCTGGCCCCGATACATCCGTTTCGGCGCTTCTGCATCGTCAATTGCCACACACAGTTGCGGCACCTTTTCCTGCAATGCCTCCCAGGTACGGGTCAGGTGACTGGAGCGCGTTTTGCTCGCGTATTCCGCCAGCTGTTGTTCCAGATGTTCTTCTGTGAGGTGCAATTTGACGCCGAATTCGGAGCGAATCAGGCGGCGGCACTGGTGAACCAGCTTGAGCAGGCCCGGATCCAGCAGCCAGCTTCGTTCAGATGCCATAGATGTCATGGTTACGACCTCGGACTGGATGTGTCACGAATGGCGCTGCCTGGTTTCAGTGGGACGGGCGAACGCCGACACTGAAAAATAAAGCGAATTTCGTGCCGCTTCTGAAAGAAAGCCGTGGAGTGCTGTTATCAAAGGTCGGGAGGAGGGGAGAGCGGAGAAAATTCAGCGTCTTGGTCGGAAGGTTACGCTTTTTTAAGGTGCATTTTGTGAGCTGTTGCCCTGTTTTGGGGGCGTTAATGGAAAAGCACCGGGCTTTGGCCCGGTGTTGTCTGACAGAGCGGGACAGCCCGGTTAGTTAATGGGCTTCGTCCCAGTTGTCTCCGACGCCCGCCTCCACGACGAGCGGAACATCGAGCCTGGCCGCCGCTGACATCCGTTTCACCAGTCCATCCCGGACTTTGTCCAGCGCCGCTTCCCGGACCTCGAGGATCAGTTCGTCGTGGACCTGCATAGTCATCCTGGCCTCGTCGGCATGCTCCCGGAGTAGCCAGTCCTCAACCTCAATCATGGCCCGTTTAATGATGTCGGCCGCCGTACCCTGCATCGGGGCGTTGATCGCCGTTCGTTCGGCAGCCTGCTGCATTTGTTTGTTACGGGCATTGATCTCCGGCAGGTAGAGGCGCCGGCCGAACAGGGTTTCCACAAAACCATCCTCATGGGCCTGTTTGCGGATATTGTCCATGTATCTGAGTACGCCCGGGTAGCGTTCGAAATAACGGTCAATGTACGCCTGCGCGACTTTGCGCTCGACATCCAGCTGGCGGGACAGGCCGAACGCGGACATGCCGTAGATCAGGCCAAAGTTGATGGCCTTGGCGCTGCGGCGTTGGTCCCCTGAAACCTCGTCCACGGCGACGCCAAACACTTCGGCCGCGGTCGCTTTGTGGATGTCCTCGCCCTGTTCGAACGCACTCAGCAGGCCCTTGTCCCCGGACAGGTGTGCCATGATGCGCAATTCAATCTGGGAGTAGTCAGCCGCTACCAGCTTGTAGCCTTCCGGAGCGATGAAGGCCTGACGAATCCGGCGGCCCTGTTCGCTGCGAATCGGGATGTTCTGCAGGTTGGGCTCGGATGAGGACAGGCGACCGGTGGCCGTAACTGCCTGGTGGTAAGACGTATGAACCCGGCCGGTGCGGTGACTGATCAGCTCTGGCAGCGTGTCCGTATAGGTGGATTTCAGTTTGCTCAGACTGCGATGCTCAAGAATGAGTCGTGGCAGTTCGTGTTCGTGGGCGAGTTCCTGGAGCACTGGCTCGGCCGTTGAGGGGGCGCCCTTGGGGGTCTTCTTGACGACCGGCAGGCCCATTTTGTCGTAGAAGATGGCTTGCAGTTGCTTCGGGGAGCCGAGATTGAACGTTTCTCCGGCGACCTCGTGGGCTTCCTGCTCAAGTTCGGCCATGCGTTCGGCCAGCTCCTGGCTGTGCCTGCGAAGCGTGCCGGCATTGATCAGGGTGCCCCGCTGTTCCATCCGGGACAGAACCGGTACCAGAGGCAGATCGATCTCACGGTATACCGATTCCAGCCTGCCGGTTTTTTTCAGCAGAGGTTTCAGCGTCTGGTGCAGGCGCAGGGTGATGTCGGCGTCTTCAGCCGCGTAGGGGCCGGCCTTTTCGAGTTCAATCTGGTTAAACGTCAGCTGCTTGGCGCCCTTGCCGGCAATGGACTCGAAGGTAATGGTGCTCTCATCCAGGTACTGCCGCGCCAGGCTGTCCATGTCGTGGCGCGTGAGGACGGAGTTGAGCACATAGGACTCCAGCATGGTGTCCTCGGCGATGCCTTCCAGATTGATGCCGTGGTTCGCCAGTACGTTCTTGTCGTACTTGAGGTTCTGGCCGACCTTGGCCTGTTTCGGGTTTTCCAGCAGTGGTTTGAGTTGGTCCAGTACCGCGTCACGGTCCAGTTGCTCGGGCGCGCCCATGTAATCGTGCGCCAGGGGTACGTAGGCGGCTTCGCCGGGCACAACGGCAAAGGATACCCCGACCACCTCGGCGTCACTGTACCGAAGGCTGGTGGTTTCGGTGTCGAAGGCGAACAGATCCGAGTCCTTTAACCGTTTCAGCCAGCTGTCCAGTTCAGCCTGGTCGGTGATGATGGCATAGTTCTTTTCCCCGGGCGGGCTGCTCGGGGCATCAGGCGGATCTGCGGATTCGTCGTTGCCATGGTCTTGCTCCAGCTCCGCGACCCAGCTCCGGAACTCGTATTCCTTGAACAGGTCCCGGAGCAGGTCATCGTCCTGTTGCCTGAGTTTCAGGTCTTCGAGCCCGAAGTCCAGATCCACGTCGGTCTTGATCGTGGCCAGCTCCCGACTCAGGGGCAGGGTCTCCGTGGCTTCGCGAAGATACTCGCCGATCTTGCCCTTGATCTCATCCGAGTGCTCAATCAGGTTGTCGAGGTCCTGGTAGCTCTCAAGCCACTTTACCGCCGTCTTCGGGCCGCACTTGTTGACGCCCGGAATGTTGTCGACCTTGTCGCCGACCAGCGCCAGATAGTCGATGATCTGTTCGGGCGTTACCCCGAATTTCTCCCGCACACCGTCCCGATCCATGCGGGTTTCCGTCATGGTGTTGATGAGGGTGACGTGATCACTGACCAGTTGGGCCATGTCCTTGTCACCGGTGGATACCACCACATCTATGCCCTTGCTGGTGGCTTCGTGGGCGAGAGTGCCGATCACATCGTCCGCTTCCACGCCGGTGACAATCAGCAGCGGCAGGCCCATGGCCTTCACGATCTCGTGGATGGGTTCTATCTGGCAGGCAAGGTCGTCCGGCATCGGCGGGCGGTTGGCTTTGTACTCTTCGTACATGTCATGGCGGAAGGTTTTGCCCTTGGCGTCAAACACCACCACCATCTTCGAGCCCGGGAAATCCTGTTCCAGTCGCCGCAGCATGCTGATTACGCCCTTGATGGCTCCAGTCGGCTGGTTTTTGCTCGTGGTGAGCGGGGGAAGTGCATGATAGGCGCGGAAAAGGTAGGACGAACCGTCCACAAGAACCACAGGCGGAGTCTTTTGCTCAGTCATGTCAAAACGGGTCCGGATTCTGATTGAAGCGTTGGTTGGCTTGTGCAAATCTGTACTTAATTCAATTGGCAAAAGGGTATCACGAAAATGAAACGATTCGCCTTTCCCGGAGCGTTACTGCTTGCGTGTTTTTCCGGAGTGGTTATTGCCCAGAATGACGGTGCCCTGGATGAGACGCTCGTGGAAACTCCGGACGAGCCCGTGGTGATCTCGGATTACCAGCCCAGCAGCGACGGCCCGCAGATTGTCATTCGACCCGGAGAGAATGAGGTCTTCTACGAGTACCGGGTGAACGGCCAGCTCATGGAGATCAAGGTGGTACCGGAGGTCGGCCCGGAATACTACCTCGTCCCTTCGGACGGGGGCGGCTGGATCCGGGAAACCGAGTCCGACATGCTGGTGCCGAGCTGGGTGCTGTTTCGCTGGTAGGTGTGGCTGGTGCCCGGTCTGGAATCGGGAAATTCGGTGAGCTTGGGTCACCTGTCAGCTTTTAGTATGAACATTCTAATTTTTCTCCGTACCTTGGAAGTCGAAATTCAGAAAAGGCCGGAAGTCGACGCTAGGCCGCTGGACCGAAAGTGCTTTCAGAAAACCTAAGGAGAAATGTTATGGGTAAACTAAAATCGTATCAGGAACAGATTCAGGAAATCGTTGAGAAAGGCATCAACACTGCCGAAGAGCAGCAGAAAAAACTGGCTTCGAAGCCGTTTGATTATGCTGAGAAGCTGGAGTCCGAAGCTCGCGAATACAGCGTCAAGACTCTGCGCAAGCGTTACTACGGGTACAGCGAAAACCTGTTCGACCAGCTGCGCAGCCTGAACAGCCGCTTCGGCAACTTTGCCGCCGATCTGGTTGCCAAGCTGGAGAAGGAAGCGGCGGATACCGTCTCCGAAACCGCTGACGAAGTGACCAGTGCTGCGCAAAGTGCCAAGGCTTCAGTAACAACCAAGAAGCCGGCTGCGCGCAAGACCACTACGCGCAAGACCACTTCTTCTGAGAAGAAGACGACTGCGTCTGCCTAAGACGCCTGATGGAACGCCGCGTGTCGGTGGTCTTCAGTAAAAAGGGCGGAGGTTGATAACCTCCGCCCTTTTTTGTGTCCGGACATTTTGTTTCGGACGGTCGACTGCTAGTCCTTGTCCGTCCCATTCAGTGACAGCGTGCGCGGCTCCCCGGTCACTTCTTCCAGACGCTCGATATCGGCTTTGAAATCGGCTTTGAGGGCGTCAATTTCCCGGTTCTGGACATCGATTTCCCGTTCAAGGTCGCGAATCTGGGATTCCAGTCGCCGGATCTTTTCCAGCGAGGCCTCCGGAATGTCGCGACCGGCGCGCTCCATGTCAGCTGCGCGGCTTTGCTCATTGTCCAGCTGGCTCGAGATGACAGCGATGTTGCCCCGCTTCAGCTGGATCAGGCCTTCCAGTTCGCGAACCTTGCGGTGCATGGCACGAACGGCCTGGTCTGGATGACTGTAGCGCTTCAGCAGCAGGCGGTCCTTTTCACGCTGGATTTCCCGCTCTTTCTGTCGCTGTTTTTCGGCTTCCCGGGCGGCGATTTCTTCTTCGGTCGGCGCCGGATCGACAGTTTCGATGACCCGGCCGTTATTGCCGAGAATGTCGTAACCCCGCTGGGTGGCTTCCTGGGGGATGGTGTTGCTGATGACGACCTGACCGTTTTCATCCGTGTACCGGTACATGCCAGCGTGAGCGGTGGCAACAATTCCCAGTGCCAACGTCATCGCAGCTGCGATTTTGAATGGAGTTAAACGGTTGGTCATGAATCAGACTCCGTAGCGATCCCGATAACTGGCCACCTTCGCGGCGTGGTCGGAAAATTCCGGATTGGCCTTCAGGTAGTCCAGAACCTGTTCGAGGCGGATGATGCTGACAACCGGGATGCCGAATTCTTGCTCGACTTCCTGGATGGCGGACAGCTCCCCGTTGCCTTTTTCCTGGCGGTCCAGAGCGATCAGCACACCTGCCGGCTCGGCGCCGGCGCTGCGGATCAGGTCAATGGATTCCCGGATGGCAGTGCCTGCGGTAATGACGTCGTCGACAATCAGGACTTTGCCCTGCAATGGCGCGCCGACCACATTGCCGCCCTCACCGTGATCTTTCTTTTCCTTGCGGTTAAAGGCAAAGGGTTTGCTGTTACCGTCTGTAGCGAGCGCCATGGCCGTCACGGTGGCCAACGGAATGCCCTTATAGGCAGGCCCGAAAATAATGTCATAATCCAGCCCACTGCGTTCTATCGCGGCGGCATAAGCTTTGCTTAACTGAAGGAGGTCGTCGCCCGTGTTGAACAGCCCCGCGTTGAAAAAGTACGGACTGGTACGGCCGGATTTGAGCGTGAATTCACCAAAGCGAAGTACGTTCCGGCGAATGGCAAATTCGATGAAATTTTGCTGATAGTCGTGCATGGCAAGGCTTCTGGCGGGTGTGGATCTTTAATTAGCGCGTAAAACCGGTATCATACACACAAACCGAATCAGGGAACACGTATGCGGGTAGTATCAATCAGCGTCAATGGTCTTGCGCAGGCCGTTGATAAAGGTTTCTTCGACTGGCTGGCCGATCAGGACGCTGACGTCGTTTGCGTTCAGGATCACCGCATGCGGGCCTACGAGATTGAGGATTACAATCTCATCCCGGAAGGTTACGAGGCCTACTTCATTGACGGCGAAAACAACGCAGATGGCGGCGTCGGTATCTACACCCGGCATTTTCCCAAGGCCATCATGTACGGTTTCGCCAACGAGCAGGCGGACCGTGAAGGCCGCTTTATTCAGGCGGACTTTGACAAGGTTTCGGTTGCCTGTGTGCTGGCTCCTTGTGCGCTGGGGCGTGAGGAAGAGCTTCTCGGTGAGGATGACCTCACGGTGCTGGATCACAAGGACGAATTCATGGACGCCTTCGGCTTGCATATGCAGAAGACCTTGCGCAAGCGCCGCCAGTTTATCTTCTGCGCCAACCTGCAGACTGCTCACCACGTAACCGATGCGAGCCCGCTCTACCACAAGCATGATTTCTCTGGCTTCCTGCCCCATGAAAGGGCGTGGTTGGACCGTCTTTTTGATGAGATGGGCTCTATTGACGCGTTCCGGGAAATCAACAAACAGAGTAATCAGTTTACCTGGTGGCCGGAACAGGCCGAGGGTGCACGTAAGAATGCGGGTATACGGGTGGATTACCAACTGTTGACGCCGGGCATCCGGAATACCATCCAGGATGGTTGGATTGACGACAGCACCCGGTTCTCGGATCACGCACCCGTGATCATGGATTACGACATCGAAATCGGGTTTTAGGTCCGGAGTGCCGTTACGGCGCCCCGGACTGACGGGTCAGCCTTCCAGCGCTGCCTTCTGAATCTCAAACAGCTTCTCGATTCCCTGCTTGGCCAAGCCTAGCATGCTGTCCAGTTCTTCCTGAACGAAAGGCGCGCCTTCGGCGGTGCCCTGAATTTCAATGAACCCTCCCTGATCGGTCATGATCACGTTCATGTCGGTTTCAGCCTCAGAGTCTTCCGGGTAGTCCAGATCGACCACCGGAGTGCCCTTGTAGACGCCTACCGAAAACGCGGCAACCATCTGTTTCAGTGGTGATTTCTTCAGGCGCTTTTCGGCGACCAGAAAATTCAGCGCATCCACCAATGCCACGCAGCCGCCGGTGATGGCGGCGGTTCGGGTACCACCATCTGCCTGGATGACGTCGCAGTCGATTGTGATGCTGTGCTCACCCAGTGCGCTCAGGTCGACGGCGGCCCGGAGTGAGCGGCCGATGAGCCGTTGGATTTCCACGGTGCGCCCACCCTGTTTGCCGCGTGCTGCTTCCCGACCCATGCGGCTGCCGGTGGAGCGTGGGAGCATGCCATATTCGGCAGTGATCCAGCCTTTGCCTTCACCGCGCAGGAATGGGGGAACCTTGTTTTCGACGGAGGCAGTGCAGATCACTTTGGTGTCCCCGAATTCCACCAGTACCGAGCCTTCGGCATGACGGGTGTAATTACGGGTGATTCGAACGTCTCTGGGTTGCTCGGGCGTTCTGCCGCTTGGTCGCATAGTATTTCCTGAAGTCTGAAGTTGGTGTCCGGGCACGTGTCCCGGTTGAGCGTGTATTGAAAGGAGTGGGAGTATAACACGTCGATCAAGGCCCGGATGGCTTTGGCTCGGGTTGCACTCGCCGGCAGCGCTGGGAGCCTGCTAAACTCGATTTCCATGCCAACAACCATGACCGGAGCTGCCATGATCCGAAGTATGACCGCATTTTCGCGAAGGGACGCCCAAGGAGACTGGGGCACGCTGACCTGCGAGATTCGCACGGTCAATCATCGGTACCTGGAGCCGTCGTTTCGCTTGCCGGAGGCCTTTCGTGAACTTGAAAATCAGTTCCGCGAAGAACTTCGAAGGCAGTTGAAACGGGGTAAGGTCGATGTATCCATGCGCCTGCAGTCAGCCGATACGTCCTCCCAGAGCTTCGAGGTCAGCGATGATCTGGCGAAGGCGCTCAATGAAGCCGCCAATCACGTCAACCGCATTCTCGACAATCCCGCGCACATCAGCGCCCTGGATATCCTCCGTTGGCCCGGGGTGATGTCGGTGCCTGAGCAGGATTATGGTCCGGCCCGGGCTGCAGCCGCCGAACTCTTCGAGGAGACGGTCGGTGAGCTGGTGAGTGTCCGCGAACGGGAAGGAGAGCGCCTCAGGCCGCTTTTCGAGGACCGACTGGATGCCATGAGTCGTCTGGTATCCGAGGTGCGGGAGTTGATGCCGGAACTCCTTGTGGCCCAGGAGCAGAGTCTGCGCGACCGTTTCGAGAAGGCCAAGGTGGAGTTGGATCCTGAGCGCGTCGCCCAGGAAATGGTGATGCTGGCCCAGAAGAGTGACGTCGCCGAAGAACTGGAGCGGCTGGATGCCCACATCAGTGAAGTTGGCGACACCCTGAAGAGCGATGACGCCATCGGGCGACGGCTGGATTTCCTGATGCAGGAGCTGAACCGGGAGGCCAACACGCTGAGCAGCAAAAGCATCGATGCCCGGGTAACCCGCGCTGCGGTGGACCTGAAAGTGCTGATCGAGCAGATGCGCGAGCAGGTGCAGAACCTCGAATGAGGTGCGGGCGCGGACCGAAAATCGTATAATCCTGCGCTTTCGCGGCGCTGATGCGGTTTCGGGCGGCCGTCTGAATACACGCGGGTTGGAGTTGTTTGTTCATGAGTCAAGCAGGTGAGCAAGGTACGTTGTATGTCGTTTCTGCCCCCTCGGGTGCCGGGAAGACCAGCCTTGTGGCGGCAATGCTGCGCAATGACGAGAAGCTCTGCGTCTCGGTCTCCCACACCACCCGCCCCATGCGCGAGGGTGAACAGGACGGTGTGAATTATCACTTCGTGAGTCGCGAAGCCTTTGAGGCAATGATCGGGCGGGGCGATTTTCTGGAACACGCCGATGTTTTCGGGAACTACTACGGCACCTCCCACATATGGGTTCGCGACACCCTTGCGCAAGGCCGGGACGTAATCCTGGAGATCGACTGGCAGGGCGCCGAACAGGTGCGCCGTTTGATGCCGGAATGCGTTAGCATATTTATCGTGCCCCCCTCGTCGGACGTCCTTCGGGAGCGCCTGACCGGACGCGGAACGGACGCGCCGGAGGTGGTGGAGCGCCGGCTCGCCGAGGCGGCTGAGGAGTGTCGGCACGCCCTTGAGTTTGACTACCTGGTGGTGAACGATCAGTTCGCGGTGGCGTTGGCGGATCTGCTGGCGGTTGTCCGCAGTCAACGCCTGCGGATGTCGGTACAGCAGGAGCGTCACGGCGAGCTTCTGGCGGGACTTTCGCAATAGTGCCGGGAGCGATTGTAGCTGTATACAAAATGAGCCGGCCGCAGTAAACTACGCGGTCTGCTGAATCAGTCATTTTATTTTCGGGGAAGTTATGGCACGAGTTACCGTTGAAGATTGTCTGGAAAACGTTGATAACCGCTTCCAGCTGGTGATGCTGGCCACCAAGCGTGCCCGTCAGTTGGCGACCAAAGGTGCGGAACCAATGGTGGCGGAAGAAAACGACAAGCCGACGGTTATCGCACTGCGCGAGATCGCCGAGGGCAAGGTCGGTCGTGAATTGCTGAAGGAAGAAGACGACGAGTAACGCCGTCGCGGGTACAAGTACGTATCCGTACCTTGGAAGCATTGAAATCTGGCCCCGCGCTTTTATAGTGTAGCTATAGAACGTCGTTGGCAGGATCAGGAAGGACCCGGATGCGTGCATTCGGGTTTTTTTGTCCCTGAAATTCTGGAGTATACGGAGGCGCGGTGTCGGCAGAGGCTACAGTTGAAGGGCTCGCGAAAGAGCTGAGTACCTATCTGGATAAAAGCCGCATCAATCAGGTGCGTCGGGCCTACTATTATGCCGAGCAGGCCCACGAAGGGCAGATGCGCAAAAGCGGCGATCGCTACATTACCCACCCCCTTGCAGTCGCTCACATCCTTGCCGATTTGCGACTGGACCATCAGAGTCTGATGGCGGCCATGCTCCACGATGTGATTGAAGACACCGGTATTCCCAAGGATGCCCTCTCTGAGCAGTTTGGCGAGGATGTGGCAGAGCTGGTGGATGGCGTCAGCAAACTGACCCAGATCGAATTCCGTTCGCGGGCCGAAGCACAGGCCGAGAACTTCCAGAAGATGACACTGGCGATGGCTCGGGACATTCGCGTCATCCTGGTGAAGCTCGCGGACCGCCTGCACAATATGCGCACCCTGGGTCCCATGCCCTATGAGAAACGCCAGCGTATCGCCACCGAAACCCTCGACATCTACGCGCCCATTGCCAATCGTCTCGGCATGCATTCGATCTGTACCGAGCTCGAAGACCTCGGTTTTTCCTCCCTGTACCCGATGCGGTCAAAATACATTTCGAAGGCTGTCGACAAGCTGAGGGGAAGTCATCGGGAAATCATCGAAGAAATTCGTGGCAAGTTGCAGGAAAAGCTGGAGGAGCGGGGGTTGCCGGGCCGTATCCTGGGGCGCGAGAAACATCTGAACAGCATCTACAACAAGATGAAGTTCAAACAGAAATCCTTTCACGAAATCATGGACGTGTATGCGTTCCGGATCATTACCGATACCGAGGACGACTGCTACCGTATCCTGGGCGCCGTCCACAGCCTGTACAAGCCCCTGCCTGGTCGTTTCAAGGACTACATTGCGATGCCCAAGGCCAACGGCTATCAATCCCTGCACACGACGCTGTTCGGTATGCACGTCAACATCGAGATCCAGATCCGCACCGAGGAAATGGAGCATATCGCCAATAACGGTATCGCGGCCCACTGGATGTACAAGAATGAGCCGAGCAGTGTAACCAATGCCAATCAGGCCCGTGTCGACCGCTGGGTCAAGGGGTTGATGGAAATGCGTGAACGGGCCGATGACTCACTGGAGTTCATCGAGCACGTGAAGGTCGACCTGTTCCCGGACGAAATATACGTGTTCACGCCGAAGGGCAAGATCATGGAGTTGCCCAGCGGGGCTACCCCGGTGGACTTCGCCTACGCCATCCATACCGATATCGGCAACGCCACCGTCGCCTGCCGCATCAACCGCAACCTCAGCTCACTGAGCCAGCCGCTGCAGAGCGGTCAGACCGTTGAGATTATTACCGCTCCAGGCGCTCGCCCGAACCCGGCATGGCTCAGCTTTGTCGTCACGGGCAAAGCCCGCAGCAGTATCCGGCATGTGCTCAAGAGTCAGAAACGGGCCGAATCCCTGGATCTGGGTAAAACCCTGCTGAAGAAATCCCTTAAGGGCTTTGGTGCCCGTCTGGCCGACATCAGCGATGCCCAGGTGCAGGCGGTGGTCAATCACAATCAGGTCAACAGCCTTGACGATCTGATCAGCGACATCGGCCTCGGGAATCGCATGGCCTATCTGGTCGCGCGGCAGCTGTTGACCGGCGCGGAATCGGAACCCAGTGTCGACGTTGCCAGGGATGTTCATCGCAATGGTGATCACAGCCCGGTCACCATCCGGGGTACCGAGGGGCTTCTGGTTCGGTTCGCCAGTTGCTGCAAACCGATTCCGGGCGACCCGGTGGTCGGTATGATGGACTCCGGGAAGGGCATGGTGATTCATTCTGATACCTGCGCCCGTCTACCCGATGACGATGAGGGACGTGCGCGGCTGACCCACCTCAAATGGGCCAAGGACATCACCGACGAGTTCTCTGTGGAATTGCGGGTCGAGCTTGAGCGGCAGCGGGGCGTGATCGCGGAAGTGGCCAATGCCGTGGCGATGGCCGACGGCAACATCGAACGGATCAACGTAGAAGACCAGAACGCCAAGTTCAGCATCGTCAGCCTGGTGCTCCACGTCAACGGGCGCCGGCACCTGGCCCGTGTCATGCGGCGCGTCCGTAACATCCGGGCGGTCACCCACATCGGCCGTGTCCGCCACTGATACGGACCAATGGCTGGTTGACAGTCGCAGCGCCGAGAGGTGACGATTGGCGTTTTGAAAGAGAGGAATTCCAAAGTCATGACCAACAAATCCGTTATCCAGACTGAAAGCGCCCCGCAGGCGATTGGCACTTACTCGCAGGCTGTGAAAGCCGGTGACACGGTGTACCTGTCTGGCCAGATTCCGCTGGTACCGGAAACCATGGAAGTGGTTGCCGGAGATTTTGCCGCCAAGACACGGCAGGTATTCGAAAATCTCAAGGCGGTGTGTGAAGCGGCTGGTGGCGAGCTCAAAGATATCGTGAAGCTCAACATCTACATGACGGACCTCGCCAACTTTGCCACCGTAAACGAAATCATGGCGACGTATTTCGAGGAGCCTTACCCGGCCCGGGCCGCCGTGGGCGTTGCGGCGCTACCCAAAGGTGTGCCCATTGAGATGGAAGCGGTGATGGTGCTCAGCTGAGTGAGCTGGCACCCGAAACCATTAGGGTAGGAAAGGCGGCTACGGCCGCCTTTTTGTTTGTGTCTGCCAAACTACCGGTCTGCAATCATGCCCCGGTAGCCGTCCCGGAAACTCGGGAATCGGAACCGGAAGCCGGTTTCCAGTAAACGCTGGTTGCTGCAGCGTTTGCTTCCTGCACGTCCGCCCTTTCTGGCGCCCTCGGCCGGCTCTGCGCAGGGAGTTTGTTGGCGCACCCAGTCAACCACCTCGTCGAGCCGAACCGGCTCGCAATCACTGGCCACGTAGAGTTCCTGCAAGGATTGGCCAGACAGTACCCGTTCCACCAGATGCTGGACGACCCGGGCGGCATCCTCTTCGTGGATGCGGTTGCTGTAGGGAGCCGGTTTTTGTGGATCCATTCGGCCTTCAATAACTTCCTCGAGGAACCGTCGTCGGGACGGACCGTAGATGCCGCTGAAGCGCACCACGGTGGCAGGATGCCCGGATTCCAGAGCGGTTTGTTCGCCGGCCAGGATTTTCTCACCGCTGAAGCGCCGTGGTTGAGTCAGGCTGGTCTCATCGACCCAGCTGTCGTCGTCCTGGGCGTAGACGCTGGTGCTGCTGACAAAGATGACCCGTTTTATCGGCTGCCCTGCGATCGTCGCCAGGAGATTGCTAAGGCCATTCACGTACGCGTCCTGATAGCCCTGCTCGTCATAACTGGCCGGGGTCAGGCAATAGATGACAACGTCGAGGTTCTCGGGCACCGTCGCTTCCAGGGAATGCCGGTGCATGAGGTCGGCTTTTAGGCGGTGAATGCCGACGGGAATGCGGTCAGGATTTCGCCGCAGCCCATAGACGGTGGCGGAGTCGGTCAGCAGGCTGGCAATGGCGCCTCCGAGGTTGCCGCAGCCGGCTACAAGAACCCTGGGAGTGTTCGTGGTTTCAGTCATTGCCATAGACAATTTCAATCCTTATGCTTGAACCCATAAATAAGCGAAACTTCGACCTGGACCCATTTGACCGGAGCTCAACATGACTCTCACCGAGTTACGATACGTCGTTACGCTTGCCCGAGAAAGGCATTTTGGCCGCGCTGCCGAGCGCTGTCATGTCAGTCAGCCAACGCTCAGTGTCGCCGTCAAAAAGCTTGAAGACGAACTCGGCATTCCCCTGTTTGAGCGCAGCAAAAGCAGCATTCGGGTGACCGAGACCGGGCAGCGTATCATTGAACAGGCCCAGCGGGTACTGGACCAGGTCGGTGTGATCAAGGACATGGCCCAGGACGGCAAAAATCAGCTGAATTCCCCGCTGAAAGTCGGGGCCATCTACACCATCGGCCCTTACCTGTTTCCTCATTTTTTGCCGGAACTGCGCCGCGCGGCGCCTGATATGCCGTTGTACATCGAAGAGAACTACACGGCAACCCTGCGCCAGAAGCTGCGCCAGTCCGAACTCGACGCCATCATCATTGCGTTGCCCTTCGAGGAACCAGAGGTTCTTACCCTGCCACTCTACGATGAGCCGTTTGTGGTGTTGTTGCCGGCGGGGCACCCGCTGGCCAAGAAGGACCAGCTGACGGCCGAGGAGCTGGCGCAGGAACAGTTGCTGTTGCTCGGGCCGGGACACTGCTTCCGGGATCAGGTTCTGGAATCCTGCCCGCCGCTGGTTGAAGCCGTCACCCGGCGTGTGGACACGGCGTCACCGTCGCTGGTGACCGAGGGCAGTTCCCTGGAAACCATTCGGCACATGGTCGCCTCCGGCCTCGGGATCACGGTTCTGCCGCTTTCGGCGGCGACCGCCATGCAGTATCAAGAGGACATTCTGGCGGTACGCCGGTTCGCGCCTCCCGTGCCGTTCCGGACCGTTGCGCTCGCCTGGCGAGTGACCTTCCCAAGGCCAAAAGCGATCGACGTCCTGTCTCTAGCGGCGAGCCAGTGCCGGGTCATTGAGAAGGCGAAAACAGACACGCCGGCCGTGGCCGAGAGCGCCTGAGTCTCCGCATGACGTCACTGGATGACATTCCGGTCACCCAGCTCAAGGGAGTCGGCAACGCCCTGGCGGAAAAGCTCGCCAAACTGGGCATCGCCTCGCTGCAGGATCTGCTGTTTCACCTCCCTCACCGGTATGAAGACCGTACCCGGATCGTCCCGATGGGCAGTCTCCGGATCGGCGATGTGGCGGTTGCGGAAGGAGAGGTGATGAAGGCGGACCTGGTGATGGGCCGGCGTCGCAGCCTGCAGGTTACCCTCAAGGACAGCAGCGGCTTTCTGGTCATGCGGTTCTTTCATTTCAACGCCGCCCAGAAAAACCAGCTCACGGAAGGAGCCCGGGTGCGCTGCTTTGGTGAAGTGCGGCCCGGTCGTGCCGGCTACGAATTCTATCACCCCGAATATCAGGTCAATCCCCCACCTATGCCCGCTGAGGGGCAAGCCACCCTGACACCGGTGTATCCCCTCACCGAGGGCATTCAGCAACCCCGGGTGCGTGGACTCTGCCGGCAGGCGCTGGCTTACCTCCAGCGTTTTCCGATCCGGGACTGGCTGCCTCCATCTTTACTGGCAGACTACCAGTTGCCCGGAATCACTGAGGCCGTCCAACTGGTGCACTCGCCCCCGGCAGACGCGCCGGTCCACCTGCTGATGGAAGGTCGCCATCCGGCCCAGCAACGACTGGTCATGGAGGAATTGCTGGCCCATCAGCTCAGTCTGTTGCAGGTTCGGGAACAGATCCAGGCGCGGGAGGCTCTGCCCCTGTTGCCAACGGGTGATCTCTCCGACCGGTTCCTGGACTTGTTGCCGTTTCAGCTCACCGGTGCCCAGCGTCATGTAATGACGGATATCCGCCAGGATCTGAGCCAACCGCTGCCGATGCTGAGGCTGGTTCAGGGCGATGTTGGGTCTGGCAAAACCGTGGTTGCGGCACTGGCAGCCTTGCAAGCGATTGGCGCCGGTGCGCAGGTCGCGCTGATGGCTCCGACCGAGATACTGGCCGAGCAGCATTTCCAGAACTTTCACAGCTGGCTGGCGCCCCTGGGTATCAATCTGGCCTGGCTCTCTGGCAAGGTGAAGGGTAAGGCGCGCCAGCAGGCCCTGGAGTCCGTGCAGGCGGGCTCGGTTAGCGTGGTGATCGGTACTCACGCCCTGTTTCAGGACGATGTGGTGTTTGACCGCCTGGCATTGGTGATTGTCGACGAGCAGCACCGGTTTGGCGTTCACCAGCGCCTGGCGCTTCGTGAAAAAGGTGTTGGCGCCAGGCTTGCGCCTCACCAACTGATCATGACGGCGACCCCGATTCCGAGAACCCTGGCCATGAGCGCCTATGCCGACCTGGACACCTCGGTAATAGATGAGCTGCCGCCCGGGCGGAAGCCGATTGAAACCATTGTCATCCCGGACAGCCGTCGGGAAGATGTGATCGAGCGGGTGCGCAATGCTTGCCGTGAGGGGCGGCAGGCCTATTGGGTTTGCACTCTGATCGAGGAGTCGGAAGCATTGCAGTGCCAGGCCGCAGAGGTCACGGCGCTGGAATTGTCGGAGCGTTTGCCAGACCTCAAAGTTGGCCTGGTCCATGGTCGTCTGAAGGCGGCAGAAAAGGCCGGGGTTATGGAACAGTTCAAGAACGGCGAGCTGGACCTTTTGGTGGCCACCACGGTTATTGAGGTTGGGGTAGATGTTCCCAACGCGTCGCTGATCATCATTGAAAATCCGGAACGCCTGGGCCTGGCCCAGTTGCATCAGTTGCGGGGCAGGGTGGGACGAGGCGAAATGGCCAGCTTCTGTGTTCTGATGTACCACCCGCCCCTGTCCAGCAATGGCAAGGCCCGGTTGCAGGCGCTCAGGGATAGCCAGGATGGTTTCTTTATTGCCGAGAAAGACCTGGAGATTCGCGGGCCGGGTGAAGTGCTAGGTACTCGCCAGACTGGCATGATGCAGTTTCGACTCGCCGATTTTGAGCGCGATAAGGGCTGGATTGAGCCGGTCCGAGAAATGGCCCCCCGGCTGATGCCGGACCGGGACGTGGTTCAAGCCCTTATACGCCGTTGGTTGGGTGAAAGAATTCGCTACGGTGATGTGTGAGAATGCCCGTTGAGCTGTCGGGTTTGCCTATACTGACCCTGACCCTTCAAGGAAAGGCTGGAAGCCAGCCTGCAGCAAGAAATGGAGCAGACTATGGAACTACCTGTCGCAGTCCAGCAAGCCCTTGGTGATTCGGTCTCAGGCGTGTCGCTGCGCAGTGCGTGCCAGGCAGACAAGGATCAACTACTGCGGATGGCGTTGCTGAGTGACGGGAGCGGCAACCTCCAGGTGATCTGTCGCAAAGACGATCTGATTGATCTTGAAGAACTGAACAAGCGGCTCGGGCGGGACTTCCGGGTCATGAAACGCCGTGAGCAGGTCCGTGTCCACGAGCGGGCAGGATTAACGACCCTGCCGGCCTTGCCCTCCCTGACGGGCTGGCCGACCGTCGTTGACAGCCGTGTTGATGCATTGCCCGCTGTGGCACTGGAGTTGGAAGAACAGAACCTGGCCATGGTGGTCCCCGCAAACGAATTTCAGGCGCTGACGAGCGGTGCCGATCGGTTGGATTTTGCGGTGGATCCGGAGTCGATCGCAGTCAACCTGGACGATCACGGCCGGGATCGGGATCAGTTGCAATGTGCTATCAAGAAGTTCACCGGCCTGCGCATTCAACAGCGTCTTGAAGACACGCTGGAACTGCCACCGCTTCCGGAAACCGCCCAGCGCATCATCCACCTGCGGGTGAACCCCAATGCCGTAATGGGAGACCTCGTCGATATTGTCGAGAGTGATCCGAGTCTGGCGGCCCAGGTTGTCAGCTGGGCTTCGTCGTCGTTTTATGCGGCGGCAGGGCAGGTGCGATCCGTTCATGACGCGGTTTCCCGGGTGCTGGGCTTTGATCTGGTGATGAACCTGGCGATGGGCCTGTCTCTTGGCCGCGCCCTGAAAAAACCTCAGGATCACCCGGAGGGTTACGTTGATTACTGGCAGCAGGCGATCTGGCAGGCCCAGTCCGCAGGTATCCTTGCCAGCATGATGCCCCGCGGTGAACGACCATTATTAGGGCTTGCCTACCTCGGTGGCCTGCTGCACAACTTTGGTCATCTGGTATTGGCGCAGGTTTTTCCGCCCCATTTCAAGCTGGTCTGCCGGTCTCTCGAGGTTAATCCAGAGATCGACTCATCGGTTACTGAACACTATTTGCTGGGCATCACGCGGGAGCAGATTGCGGCCCAGCTGATGGAAAACTGGGGCATGCCGGATGAGGTAATCATGGCAATTCGCTACCAGAAAAACCGGGCCTACAATGGCCCTTACAGCGTCTACGCCAAGCTGCTCTGGCTGGGCCGCCAGCTGCTGACCGCCAGAGGCGTTGCCCTTGGTGCGGGGGAATCAGTCAGCCAGGCAGTGTACGATGAACTCGGGCTTGATCGTGAGCAGGTGGAGGCACAGTTCGATGAGCTGGTGAAGAGCAAAAGCAGCATCATGACCATGGCCGGAATGATGGGCCACCAAACGACCGCCTGAAACAGTTCCCCAAAAAAAGCCGGCCCTAAGGCCGGCAAGCTCACCCGCTTGTTGCAGAGTCGTCCAAACTTTTCAGGAGAAAACAACGAAGGACTGTTGCCGTCGCAGATTTAGGCAACGCCCTGACTTCAATTTAGCCGAAGGAAGGGAAAAGAAAAGTCAATAGTTGCAGGTGTCAAGGAATGAGTTTGCTGTCAACTTTTCTGTCCTCTGGAAGCTTTTGATTTTCAGGACTAACCTGCACTGTTGACTGGTTTTTCGGTTACAAAAAGTTACAAAAAGGCGGTCTGACCAGGTAACGAGATAACTTTGCCTACCTGGCATCAAACTGATGATGGCGAATGGCGGTAGCCGCCCGCCGGATCTCGTCTGCGTGGACCTTTTCCACTTCAAACCGCTCCTTGTCCATCTTTTCGACGAAGCGAGTGTCGGTCGCCTGGCGGGCCCGATGGGTGGGCATGTGTTCCAGCTTTTCGTGCACTTCCTGGAAAACCCTGAAAGGTGTCTGTTCGAGCAGCTCGGGCGCAACATGATCCAGCAGGCCTTTTATACGGAGGCAGGCCTCGGAATACTCGACCTGCTCCGTTTCGACCGCCATCGCGATCACACGAATGCTGTCGATCATGTCTTCACGGCGCTTCTGCTGGAACGCCTCGGCTTTCAGCCGGCGCCGGCGGCCCTCGGAAAGGGTGCCAACCTGGCGCCGGATAAAGGCCAGCAGCAGAGTGATGGCAATCAGTCCTGCGATAATCAGGGTCCACTGCAGCCACGATGGCATTCTGGTCTCCTCGTTTCGATTCAGGCGCGTTTGCGTTGTCGTTCTGGACGCCAGACTTTGACAGTTACCGACTGCCCATTCAATACGGACGTACCGACCAGCGGATCAATCTGCTCGTCACTGAGGACATCATTGATGCTCGCGCCGGCATGAGCGGCCGCAACCGATTGCCCTGTACCCTGGCGGTTGTGACCCCAGCCGTGGGGAATGGATACGACTCCGGGCATCAGGTCCTCCGTGATCTCCACCGGCAGCACAATCTTTCGGGTCTCGGCGGAAATTTCGGCGGAGTCCCCGGCCTGAAGGCCCAGCCGGCTGGCATCCTTGGGGTGGATCATCAGCGTGCAGCGGTCCTTGCCTTTGACCAGGCGCTGGCTGTTGTGCATCCACGAATTGTTGCTGCGGACATGGCGCCGACCAATCAGTACCAGCGTGTCGGTTGCCGGTTGGGCGAGGTGTTCGTGCAAACGGTCCAGGTCCTGAAGGTAGAGTCTCGGGGCGAGGTTGATCCGGCCATCCCGGGTGAACAGGCGGTCGGGCAATGACGGCTGCAGGGGGCCGAGATCCACACCGTTGGGGTTGTCTTTCAGCGCCGGCAGGGAGAGGCCCTTCGGCAGTGCCTTCCAGCGCCGGTTGAGCGGACTGAGATTTGCCAGGCCCCGGAGTGGGTGCCGCGTGGGCAGAACGTCCATCACCAGATCAATGGCCGGTTGAACCAACCCGCGAACACGACCTGCATCCGAGCCATAGGGCCCGGTTCGCAATAACAGGTCCAGGATCGGGTCCGGTCCGACCTGTTTGAAAGCCCGCCATCCGAGTTCCGAGCGCAGTGGGAGACGCCCGCCCTTGCGCCGTTTTTCCAGCCGATGCGCCAGCTCCAGCAGGATCTGCCAGTCATGGCGGCTGTCGGGACCGGCGTCGAACAGGGGCTCACTGTATTTGGCGAAATTTCGCACCGCGAACATGCTGAAGATCAGGTCGTAATGACTGCGCTCCAGCGCCGCCGTCGGAGGCAGAATGACGTCCGCGTGGCGCGTCGTCTCATTCAGGTAGTAGTCCACGGAGACCATGAACTCGAGCCCGCTGAAGGCCTGTTCCAGGCGCTTGCCATTGGGGCTGGACAGCACCGGGTTGCCGGCCACGGTCACAAAGGCACGGACCTGACCTTCGCCCGGGGTGAGGATTTCGTCCGCCATGGTGCTCGCCGGGTATTCCCCGGCAAACTCCGGCAGCCCTTTGACCCGGCTGTGGCGCTTGCCGAAATGGCCGTGTTGTCCCGCCATGGCACCCAGTGTAACCAGGTCGATGGCGGGCTGGGTGAACAGCATGGCACCCGGGGTATCCAGTTTGCCCGTCAGAATGTTCAGGCAGTAAGCGAGCCACGTGGCCACGCCGCCAAAGGCCTGAGTGCTGGTGCCCATACGGGTGTATAAGGCGGCCTTGGGCGTGGAGGCCAGCTGTCGGGCAAGGTTACGGATCTCGTCGGCGGCGATGCCCGTGTGTTGGCTCACGGCTTCCGGGGTGAATGCCAGGGACGCCAGTCGCAGGAGGTCGGCGTCTTTGACCAGGTGTTCGGCGGGCCCCAGGTTGACCAGATCCTCGGCAAACAGCGTGTGCACCATGGCCATCAGCAGCAGGGCATCGCTGCCGGGCCGGATGAAATGGAACTGGTCTGCGAGCTTGGCGGTTTCGGTTCGCCGGGGGTCGACCACCACCAGTTTTCCGCCCCGGCCCTTCATTCGCTTTATCCGGCCGCGGAAGTCGGGAACCGTCATCAGGCTGCCGTTGGAGGCCATGGGGTTGGCGCCAATGCAGATGAACAGATCGGTATTGTCGATATCCGGAATCGGGAAGAGTACCTGATGGCCGAACATCTCCAGGCTTGCCAGCATGTGAGGAAGCTGATCGTTGGATGTGGCCGAGAACCGGTTCTGGGTGCCGATGGCTCGCAAAAATGGCATGGTCGCCACGAGAGAGCCGTGATTGTGGACATTCGGGTTACCCAGGTAGACACCCACACTGTTCCGACCGTGTTCCTTTCGGGTCTGATGCAGCTTGTCCGCCACCAGGTCGAATGCCTCGTCCCACTCCATCTCCTGCCAGCCATTGTCGGTGCGCCGAACGGGCTTTCGCAGCCGGTCAGCGTCCTCATGGAGATCCTTTAGGGCCACGGCTTTCGGGCAGATGTGTCCCTGGCTCAACGGGTCTTCTTCGTCACCCTTGATAGACGCGATGTGTCCATCCTTCATTTCTATCGCAACGCCACACATGGCTTCGCAAAGATGGCAGGTGCGGTAGTGAGTGCCGTTTTCCATGGATGCTCTCTCCTGGCAGGTTATTGTTGTGAACGAGGCAGTTTCATTGTGCAACCAGATTAGCAGGAAAGCACAGGGATGGGAAAAGGTCCCCAGGCCACTTCGGGCACAAAAAAGGCCAGCTGTGTAGGCTGGCCTGAAAGGCACGGGCCTGAGGTTATTGCTGTGCCGGAATTTCCTTTATAGGGTTGGAGATGAAATTGAGATAAGTCCCTAAAGCAGGGATTCTCAGTGGAATTTTTACGTCAACGAAGCCGAATGACGTTGCATTGACGATGATATCTTCCTGCACTACGTTGCGCTGCTCGATTTGCATGCGTCCATCGTCGAAGAAGGTAATAGGCCCTTCGAGCTTTAGGGTGAGGGGCTTGCTGTATACGTCGTGGCTGTCGACGCCACTCAGTTCTGGCGCGTCCAAGGTCAGGTTTGCCTCGGTTTTAAAAACGGGGCCGCCATTTGCACCCTCCACGATGACCCCCTCGACCAATCCGAGTGGATTATCATCCGTTGGTTCGCCATAGGTCATACGCAGGATTTGTGTGCCGGTATCAGAAGTGATGTCGCTTCCCAGCAGAAGGTTGGCACTTACAATCACTCTGGCTGAAGAGGTAGCGAGCAAAGTCGGATATAACAATACCCTGACTCCAATTGTGTTCCCAGAATCGTCAAGAGCAGGGCCGATAACCTCTGTATCCAGTCCATAGGTTTGGTAGATGAACTTCTCGGTTGGGCAGTCCGCCCCGTCGGGTGAGCAACCAACCCTGGCTGGACCTTGAGAGCTTTCCCCATTCACGATGGTCAACTTGCTGGAATTGGCCGAAGGTAAAAAACCGCCGTTACCGTCCGTTTCATGGTCAAACGGCTCGAGGCAACCTTCATTTTGCGGTGAATCGCAATCAACCATGTAGTTCGAGTTGGTGTCCCGAATTGGTAGGTTCCGCAAAGGGGTAAATACGCTATCCAATGCCGTTGACCCAGTAAAATAGATTGACAGGTCAGGGCCGCCAAAATCACTTGGTGCGACTAGTAAGTCAGTTTGAAGCGGGCGGTTTTCTTCGGAGCAAATAAATGAACCTGATGAACAGTCGCCGTCGACTTCTGAGCGCATTGTATAGCGATAGGTTTCGCCAATTTCCCAAGGCTGATCCGGGTAAAAGCGTACGTGCTGGTTGTTCTTCTCTAGGCGTCCGGAAAGAATTGTTTCGGACCCGACTGGCCCGGGAGCCGAAGGGTCAGCAATTTTTTCGACCACAAAGGATTGGGGGTTGATCGAGGCCAGATCCATGGATTGCGAGAATTTCACTACAATTGGGCGATCCCGGGGCATCGTCATAACAGGGATCTGGTCTCGAACAGTGTCGCCTGGTGCGTCATCGATGCAGGTTCCATGTTCGCCGTTTGCGATGTCCAGATTTTCGGTGACGCACGGAAAACCGGGATAGGTCGTCAGCGCAATCGGTGAGGGGAACGAGGCTTCCTGGCCGTCACGGATAGCGGGTAGTGAGAACCTCAGAGTCTGTTCGGTTGCACCGTTTCCAGCAAGATCGGTCAGCTCGGGGCTGATTAGAAGACTGTAATCAACCCCATGCTTCAGTCCTCCCTCTGGGTTTATCGTGACCGTCGTACCGTCCACACGTGTCTTAAAAGGCACCGTCGAGTTTTCTTCGAAGAGCGTAAACGCTGCGCTTGACGTTTCGCCATCCAGCGGCTCGTCAAAGTTCAGAATCACCGGGTCGCCGGGCCGCTGCATGGACTGGCGCGTGGCCGGAATGGCATCGGTGGGGCCGGGCATCCAGCTGACCAGTTGCGGGCTGGTGGTGTCCGGGGTCCAGAGCTGCTCCGCATCCAGAACCGAATTGGCGTCCGTCGCCGCTTCGATCTGAAAGGCGATGGTGGAATCGGTGTACTCCTGGCCCAACAGCTCCGGCTCAACGACGCCAATAGCGTCAATGGTCAGTACGCCGTCCTTGACCAGGGCAATACCGCTGAGTTCGACACCGAGCAGATCCTGGGAGAGGGAGGCATTCGGTTGCGCCTCTTCCGTGTTCATGGCCACATCCATAAACAGCTTCACATGGCGTGGCGCACTCAGGTCATCGGTATAGGGGTTGGGGGACAGATAGCCAGTCGCATCGGAAAGCATGGTGACGTTGATGTCGCCAGTGGTTTGTAGCTGTCCGGTGCCGGCGTCCAGAACGGGCACGCTGCCATTGATTCTCACGTCCAGGCTGCTGCTGGTCAGGACGCTGCCCTTGGGGACCCGAAGCGGCAAGGGTTCATCCGCCGAGAATGAGGGGGCGTAGGCAAGTTCCGCGAACAGACCGCCGGTTTGCTGTGACGGGCCCGCCACGCCCTGCAAAACAGAGTTCAGGGTGACCCCGTTGATGATCTGGCCGTTTAGTACGGACTTCTGGGCCCCGGATTCGTCGGCCCCTGCCAGTAATCCGGAATCGATCACTTCCTGGAACAGGACGACGGTCGGCCCGGTTTCACGGGGGACAAACACCTGGGTGAAGTCCAGTGTGCCGGCCCCGGTCTGGCTTGGCAGCCCCTGAATCCGGAGGGTATAGGTTTCACCGGCGGTCAGCGCATCGTCTTTGGTGCCGCAAAGTTCCTTTGCCCCAACCGTGCATGGATCGACCGTGATGCGGCGGCCATCAACCAGGACTGTGGTCGGTACGGTCTCGCCCTCGCCATTCTCCAATGTGATCTGGCCGCCCATTGCTCGCCATTCCGGATGCACCGGTTGGGTCAGCGTGAGCCGGAATGTCGAGAAGTTCATGGGCTTGAACTGATCGTTGGGGGAGGGAATCAGTTCAGCAACGCCAAACTCACCACTCAGGCTGTCCAGGTCCGCGATGCCGGTGAAACCGCCCCGGGTGGAGAACTGTATGCCGTCGGGGCCCTGGGCGTTCGGGGTACTGACTTCCCGGGCGCCTTCGGCGAGCAGTGGGTCAGTGAAGGTTACCGAGTAGTCGGTGCCTGTCGTCAGTTCGCTGGTCGGCGTCAGTTTCAGGCTCCGGCCGCCATCCACCTTGGTGACAGTAAAGGCAACGGGGGTGCTGCCATCCGTCACCAGAATCTTTTGTTGCAGGTCTGCTTCCTTGTCCGAAATGGCATGAGAAAAACGGACAACGATGCTGGCTGTGGGGCTGATGCCGGACTGGCCATCCGCCGGGTAGGAATAGACCACCGAACCCGGAATCGCCGGCTTGTTCACGGTTTGTTCTTCGCCGCCACAGGCTGCGAGCAGCATGGCTGGAATCAATGCCAGAGTCTTGTTGTATTTCATGGCAGAACCTCTCCTCAGAACTTCAGGGTGATGGAGCCGCTGATTACATGAACATCGCCTTCGGCGGTTACGTCGGTTTCGTTACCGTCGTAATCCACCAGTGTGAAATCCCGCTCCTGGAGTTGCTGGTACTGATAACCAATGTCCAGGCGCACCGGGTAGGCAAGCAGGCGGGTACGGTCGTAGGTGACACTCAAGCCAAGACCCAATACGATCTTGTCGGTATCCAGATAGTTGATCTCGGGGTTGCGGGTGGACTTCAGCGGGGATTCCTCAAAGGCTACCCCGGCACGAACGGCAAAGTTCTTGTTGAGTTCGTACTCCGCGCCGATCCTGGGGATGACAATGTCATCAATTTTGATGCGATCCCCGGGGGCTGCGGACTGCTGGTCCTTGATGGTGTCGGCGGCGAATTCATCCTCCAGTTCCGACCAGTTCTGCTGTTCAATCGAACCACCCACGCGCCAGTTTTTGCCCCGGTATTGAGTGCCGATTGCCAGGGTCTCGGGCTGGAACGAATCGATGGTCGACACCGCGAGGCTCAGGCCAGGGTCCGGGATGGTCTGGGTAACGATGATGTTGGAATCGATGGCGGTGGAGGCGGCGGACTTGGTTCGGTAGGTCAGTGCGGTTTCCCAGCCATCAAGGAAACAATCGGAATTGGGACAGAAAGTGCGGCCAAGATCGATGTTGGTGCCCAGGATGCTCTTGAGCGAGGGCTCGGCGTTAACCGACAGCCTCTCGCGACTGGTTTCACCGCCGAGCGTCGAGACTGCATCAAGTTTGGCCGCCGCCTCAAGGGTGATTCTCACTGAGGCACCGGCTGAAATTCCGCGCCAAATGGGCGTGGCACCGCCGATATTAAGGAACAGGGGTTCCTTGCCGTACTGGAGAAACTGTCCGCTTTCCGTGGTTTGCGAGCTGAAAGCCAGCATTTCTTTGCCATATTTCTCGACGCCCGCAATGAAGCCCAGGTAGATCGGATGGTCGAAACGGGTCAACGAGCCGAGGTTGGTCTTCATGCCGATCAGTACGTGCTGGCTCGGGGAATTGGAGAGCACATCGCCGTCGGCGTTCGGATTGGCTGATCGCAGTTCCTGATCGGCATGAAGGATGCCTGTGGTCAGCTCACCCCGTGTGTCCTGGGTGAGGTAGGCCGGGTTGTAGTAGGTCGCTGATACCTGGTCGTTGAACATGGAAAGCGATTGCGCAGTAGCAACGTCCACCGGCATGACCCCATAGGTAGTACCGAGGTTGCCCATACTGGCGTTAGTTGGCATCGAGAGGCCGGCAGATAGTGTTGCAACGGCGAGGGACATCGCCCGTACTGAAAACCGGGAGTTGGAAATCATCGATACACTCCATCATTTCATTGTTTTTATACGCATGTCGTTGGCCGGAGCGGGATCACGACTGGTACGTTTGTTCAGGTTTAGTGTATGAGGCTTGTCTTATCAGGACTTTGGCTTGTTTGACACAGGTGGGTGTCTGCAAAACCACGTAGGCACAAGTGGCATTTAAAAGTAACGGGAAAACAAGGTCTTAATCGCAGAATTCACGTTTCGTTCTGTATGGAAGTCGTGTGGTTCTTTGGCCGAAATGTGAGATTGCGCAAGACGGGCAGCGCTGTAATGCAGAGGGAATCGTCTGTCGAGGAATTTTACACTGCCCCGAGTGACGTTTTTCCGAAGCTTCAGCATTGTCCTGTATTTAATCCGGTAATCAATTCTTGGCGCGGACTGTGCATGAATAGGACGAACGCGTGTAATCACTCGCCTGGAGTTCTGGGTGGCATCAGTGGTAACTCGCTTGGAGGGCCTGTAACTTTAACAGGATCAAGCGGTTGGATTTGATAGTCCCTACTGGGGGAGATAAGGATATGAAGGCATTAACTAAATCTGTGGTTCTGGCTGCAAGCCTCGCCTGGGTCGTTCCGGCCTCGGCCTACATGATCGGAACCGAGGATGTCGGTGGAGCAGACACATTGTTGGGACAAACCGACGATCTGAATGCCAATCCCACTGGCACCTGTGGTTCCGGTAACAGCCCGACCACCGAGCTTTGCTGGATCAACAACCTTCTGTCGAGTCTGGGCGGAGGTACAACGACTTATGAAGAGGGCGACAAGGTCGAAACGCAGCCGTACTCAACGGTTGATGGCAGCTCCACCGTCATTGCGTTCGCGTTGTCGAGTCCGACAGAGTATTTCTTCATCAAGAATGCGGGGTGGTACGGGCTTTTCGAGAACACCCCTGAACTGGACTGGGCTGTGATTGACACCTCACTGCTCGCCGCCGGGTTCAATCTGCCCAGCGACGGATTCACGATCAGTCATATTGCACCGATCGGTGGAACCGTCGATGTGCCGGAGCCAGGCACTCTTGCCCTGTTGGGGGTAGGTCTCTTTGCTCTTGGATGCAGACGTCGATTCATGAAATCCTGAGACTGACAGACAAAAAAGAAAAAAAGCCCCGGTACTCCCGGGGCTTTTTTATGCCCGCTCGAAACCAGCTCGCCTGGAGCGGTCCTGGCGGAGAAGGGAAGGTTTGGGTAACGCCTGAAAAATGGTGGGCCCAGCTGGACTCGAACCAGCGACCAAGGGATTATGAGTCCCCTGCTCTAACCAACTGAGCTATAGGCCCAAGCAGCAAAATGCTGTTTTGAAGGATGTTTCCTGGTAGGGAAAACAAAGCGGGCGCCATTATACCGGTGAGGTGTGGCGCCCGCTACTGTTCGGGCAATTAACCTTGGTTGCCCTGATCGTCAATGAACCCGCGCAGGTGATCGGAGCGGGAAGGGTGGCGCAGTTTTCGCAGGGCCTTGGCTTCGATCTGGCGGATCCGCTCCCGGGTTACGTCGAACTGCTTGCCGACTTCTTCCAGGGTATGGTCGGTGTTCATCTCGATGCCGAAGCGCATGCGCAGTACCTTGGACTCGCGGGCGGTCAGGCCGGCCAGTACCAGGCGGGTGGACTCGCGCAGGCCTTCGGCAGTGGCGGAATCCACCGGCGAGAGCGCCTGGATGTCTTCGATGAAATCACCGAGATGGCTGTCTTCGTCATCGCCGATCGGTGTTTCCATGGAGATCGGCTCCTTGGCGATCTTCAGGACCTTGCGAATCTTGTCTTCCGGCATTTCCATGCGCTCGCCCAGCTCTTCCGGGGTCGGCTCGCGGCCCATCTCCTGCAGCATCTGGCGGGAGATACGGTTGAGCTTGTTGATGGTCTCAATCATGTGTACCGGAATACGGATGGTACGGGCCTGATCCGCGATGGAGCGGGTGATGGCCTGACGGATCCACCAGGTGGCATAGGTCGAGAACTTGTAGCCGCGGCGGTATTCGAACTTGTCGACAGCCTTCATCAGGCCGATGTTGCCTTCCTGGATCAGGTCGAGGAACTGCAGGCCACGGTTGGTGTACTTCTTGGCGATCGAGATAACCAGACGCAGGTTCGCCTCGACCATCTCTTTCTTGGCGCGGCGGGCCTTGGCTTCACCGATGGACACGCGACGGTTGATCTCTTTGACGTCCGCCACATCCAGATCCACTTCGGTCTGAACGTTCTGGATGCGTTTCTGCAGGCGAACAATTTCGTCAATGCGCTCGGCCATCGGTGCGGCGTAGGGCTTCTTGCTTTTTGCGATCTTCTCGGCCCAGTCCAGGTTCACTTCGTTGCCCGGAAACGACTTGATGAAATCCTTGCGCGGCATTTTGCAGTCGCGAACACAGATCTGCATGATCGCGCGCTCGTTCTCGCGCACCAGATCGTTGGTGGAGCGGACCACGTTAACCAGTTCATCGAACGCTTTGTTGGCGAGCTTGAACGGTGCAAACACCTGGCCCAGCTCATTCAGGGCTTCCTGGGTTTTCTTGTCGGAGCGGCCATGCTTGGCGAGCGCCTTGTCGGCGGCATCCAGTTTCTCTTTCAGAAGCTCGAAGCGCAGCCGGGTCTCTTCCGGATCCGGACCGTTTTCGGTTTCTTCGTCGTTGGAATCATCATCGTCGTCGGACGAGGAGTCGGCATCGTCGGAGCTTTCGGTCTGGGTTTCTTCGCCCATGAACGGCTCGGCGTCGTCCGGGTCGAGAAAGCCGGTCACGATGTCATTGATTCGGCCTTCGTTCTCGATGATGCGCTCGTAGGCCTGGATGACGGTGCCGGCGGTACCGGGGAAGTGTGCAACCGCAGCCATGACATCGCGAATGCCTTCCTCGATGCGCTTGGCAATGACAATCTCGCCTTCACGGGTCAGCAGTTCCACGGTGCCCATTTCCCGCATGTACATGCGGACCGGATCGGTGGTGCGACCGGCGTCGGTTTCTACGGCGGCGAGTGCGGCGGCGGCTTCGGCGGCGGCCGCCTCGTCAGCGGTGGAATCGCCTTCGGTCATCAGCAGGGTATCGGCGTCCGGCGTTTCTTCCGTGACCTGAATACCCATATCGTTGATCATGCGAATGATGTCTTCGACCTGATCCGGGTCGGCGATGTCTTCCGGGAGGTGATCGTTTACCTCGGCGTAAGTCAGGTAACCTTGTTCCTTGCCTCGTGCGATGAGGTCTTTTAAACGTGATTTCTGCGAATTGCCTGACATAGACACCCTGTGAACTCGCTTTTTAGAAGGAAAAAAAGTTAAACAGCCATTATAGCTGTCGCTCAGTTGCACTGCCACCGAATGGTTAGATGGTGATCAATGCGTCTAGTTTCAAGTGCTGTTAGTCCTGAGTGCCACTACTCAGGGCCCTCAATTCTTTCCGTTCCTCGGTCGTAAGGTTCGAAAAATTGCGCAACAGTGCCGCGAGGCGCTGCTGGCGCGATGTTTCCTCATTGGGACTCAGTAATTCCCGTGCCGCCGCCAATGTGCTCTCCCGCGCGGGAATGTGCTCAATCCCGTCGAACAGGTGAAAGAAGCGATCCCGGGCCTGATTGTTCAGGGCCAGGCAGCGCACCAGGGTTTTACGGTCCCCGATGTCCTGCTCCAGAATCCAGCCCGCAAAGTTGCGGGCCTGATCGAACTGGCGTGAGCTTCTCGACAGTTCGATGACCTCAGTCGCCATATCCGGTGCCTCCAGCAATGCCAGACACAGGATGCTGTCTTTGCTGAGCTTTACGTCGATCCGTTCTTCTGCGATGCGGTTCCGGCGCTCACCTTTCCATTGGCCGCCCTGGTTTTTCTGCCGGTTCTGCCACTGGTTACGGCCCCCACACAGGCGCAGCATTTCATGCCACATGGCATCCCGCAGGGTGCTCTTGGGCATTTTGTTCAGCAGCGGTTCTACCCGCGCCCGCAATTCACCCCGGTGTTCCGGCAACTGAAGGTCCAGACCCTCACTCTGCCGGTCAAACAGGTATCGGGACAGCGGCGTTGCCGCGTCGATCCGCTTCTGGAAGGCTTCCGGGCCTTCCTTGCGAACCAGTGTGTCCGGGTCTTCGCCCTGTGGCAGCATCAGGAACTGGAGGTGCATGCCGTCGGCGATCAATTCGAGCGCATTGTCCATGGCGCGATCGGCTGCCCTGAACCCGGCCTCGTCACCGTCGAAGCAGAACACTATGTGTCGCACTTGCCGGAGCAGGGCGGTCAGGCTGTCCTGGTTCGTTGCGGTGCCCAGTGTCGCGACGGCGTAATGAATGCCGTGCTGGGCGAGTGCAATCACGTCCATGTAGCCTTCGACAACGAGCAGCTTGTCCAGTTGTCTCAGTGCCTGCTTGGCTTCAAAGAGTCCGTAGATCTCCCGGCTCTTGTGGAAGACATCGGACTCCGGGGAGTTGATGTACTTCGCCTTGTCGTCGCCAAGGGTGCGTCCGCCAAACGCGATGGTTTTGCCCCGGCTGTTCCGGATCGGGAACATGACCCGATTGCGGAACAGGTCGCGTGGCCGGCCGTACTTGTCGGAAACCGTGCCGGTCTCAACCAGCGGGCCCTTCAGGTCCTTGCTGGCGGCATCGAACAGCGCCGTGCCAGCCGCCGGGGCATAACCAATCTGGTACTGCTGCACGATGGCGTCGTCAAGGCCCCGTTGTTTCAGGTAATCCCGCGCGTAGGCCCCTTGCTGGCCGCCCAGTGCCGACTGATAGAAGCGGTTGGCAAAATCCAGGGCATCGGTCAGTGTCCGCGCCTGCTGGATTTCCTGTTTGGCCGCCTTGTCGTAGGGCACCTCCAGGCCGGCCCGCTTGGCCAGTTCCTCGACCGCCTCGGTAAAGCCGAGGCCCTCGAACTCCCGGACAAAGCTGATGGCATCGCCATGGGCGCCACATCCGAAGCAGTGATAGAAGCCTTTGTCTGGTCTTACATTGAAAGACGGGGTCTTCTCATCATGGAACGGGCAGCAGGCCTTGTAGTTGGCGCCGGCTTTCTTGAGAGTGATGCGTGAACCGATCAGCTCCGCCAGATCAAGACGATCAAGCAGGTCTTCAACGAAACGTTGAGGGATCAGTCCACTCATGGAGACTCCAGATCAACCAGGACTTGTCGGGTTCGGCCATAGCCAAAAATGCCGCCGAAGCCAGGCCTCGGCGGCATTTTGTGAGTCGCTCTGTGCAGCCTGCGGCTGGACAGGCAATCAGTGCTTTGCAGTCAAGCGGCGTCGGTTAAAACTTAGTACAGACGCTCAAACTTGCGCTGTTCCCGCTGAAGCTTCTTGAGATGACGCTTAACGGCAGCGGCTGCTTTGCGCTTACGAACAGCGGTCGGCTTCTCATAGTGCTCGCGACGACGTACTTCGGAAAGTACACCCGCTTTTTCGCAGGAACGCTTGAAGCGACGCAGTGCTACGTCAAACGGTTCATTCTCTTTCACTTTAACAGCTGGCATTCGGAAATCACCTACCTGATAGATTCGGTTTCAATTTTGTCCATCTGGCCGGGCCAGACTGGTTCGATCCCTGGTCAGATTGGCTAAAACTCGACCAGTGCATATTTTAGGGCGGCAATGATAGCGCTTGCCTTATGGCGAGGTCAATGTTTGTTCGACCAAACTGACAGCGCGTTTCGGGTTTCTGCTAAAATGCCGCTCTCTTTATTATAGCCAACCAACGTGGCCTGGACATTATGCTGATTCTTGGTATTGAAACCTCCTGCGATGAAACCGGTGTGGCGCTGTATGACAGCGAGCAGGGACTGTTGGCGCATGCGCTGTTCAGTCAGATCGACATGCACGCGGATTATGGTGGCGTGGTACCTGAACTCGCTTCCCGGGATCACGTGCGCAAGCTTCTACCCCTGTGCGACCAGGTGCTGTCCGAGGCCGGCAAGACCAGGGCCGACATGGACGGCATAGCCTACACCGCCGGTCCCGGGCTGATCGGGGCACTGATGGTTGGTGGCTCGGTCGCCCACTCCCTGGGGTTTGCCCTCGGGCTTCCGGTTCTGGGCGTTCATCACATGGAAGGCCATCTGCTGGCACCAATGCTCGAAGACAATCCACCTGCCTTTCCATTTGTCGCCTTGCTGGTCTCCGGAGGGCACACCCAGCTGGTGCGCGTCGACGGCATCGGTGCCTATCAAATGCTGGGCGAATCGGTGGACGACGCGGCCGGTGAGGCATTCGACAAGACCGCTAAAATGCTGGGTCTGGATTATCCCGGCGGACCCCGGGTTGCGGCCCTGGCGGAGCAGGGTACACCCGGCCGCTACCGGTTCCCGCGGCCGATGACCGACCGCCCGGGACTGGATTTCAGTTTTAGCGGACTGAAAACCTTCACCCTGAACACGGTCAACGCCGCCCGCGAAGCCGGCGATCTTAACGATCAGACTCGTGCGGATATTGCCCTGGCATTTGAAGCGGCGGTCGTCGATACACTGACCATAAAATGTCGACGTGCACTGGAACAGACCGGCTGCAAGCGCCTGGTGATCGCCGGTGGTGTCAGTGCCAACAAGCGGTTACGAGCCGGGCTGGAGAAAATGGCGACCAAATTGAAGGCAGGTGTCTTTTATGCCCGGCCGGAGTTCTGCACCGATAACGGTGCCATGATTGCCTACGCCGGCGCCCAGCGCCTGAAAGCAGGCCAGCGGGATGGCGAACGAATCGTTGCCGTGCCCCGTTGGCCGATGAACACGCTGCCGCCGATCACCGAGCCCCGCTCTGAAGGGTTGGTGGACTGAGGTTGGCCCTTAAAGCCCTGTCTCCCGGCCCTGGGCCAGTCGAATCAGGTTGTTCCGGTGGCGAACGACAATCAGGATCGCCAGCAGACCGAACAGCGGCAAGGTTTTGGGTTCGAGAAAGGCGCTGATGATGGGGCCACTGATGATGGCGATCAGGGAGGCAAGGGCAGAGATGCGCCAGCGCCACATGACAAGCAGCCAGATTGCCGCCATCACCAGGGTGGTCACAGGAGCCAGGGCCAGGCCGGCACCAAGTGCTGTCGCCACGCCCTTGCCGCCCTTGAAATGGTAGAACACGGGGATCATGTGCCCGGTTACCGCGAACAGGGCTACCATGGCCTGTACCATCACCGAGAGCCCGCTAGCGTGCGCCAGCCAAACCGGCAACCAGCCCTTGGCGGCGTCCAGGATCAGTGTCGCTATGGCCGGCGGCCAGCCTCCGGTGCGGTAGACGTTGGTCGCTCCGGGATTGCCGGAGCCCTGAGCCCGGGGGTCTGGCAATTTCCACAGCCGGCATACCGGCAGGGCAAATAGCACGGAACCGGCAAGATAGGCGGCTGCGCAAAGCAGGACGGTTACAACCGGGTCACTGGGCAGATTCATGGTATCGGCTCTAAGGCGGAGACGTCTCAGGGTGTTGTGTGCGAAAATGCCGGCCCTGAAATCGCAGGCCGGCGTTAACACAGTATCCGCTGGTTGTGTGTTATTCAATCAGCAAAGAGTGGAATACTCCGGGAGTTCCTTTGGCAGACAGTGTGCTCATTGAAGGTCTGGTGGTGGAAACCGTCGTCGGCGTTTACGACTGGGAGCGAAAGGTTGACCAGCAATTGCTGGTGGACCTGGAGATGGCCTGGGACAACCGGATTCCGGGGGCATCCGACGACGTAAATGATGCTCTCGATTATTCCGCCGTCACTGAACGGGTGGTGTCGTGCCTGCAGGCGCTCAGGCCCCAGTTACTGGAACACGGTGCCGAACGGCTTGCGGCGGAATTGCAGGAGGTATTCGGGATCGCCTGGCTCAGACTGACACTCAGAAAGCCCGGGGCCGTGCCGGCGGCGCAGGCGGTGGGTGTCCGAATCGAAAGGGGAGCACGTTAATGGCCGGTCAGGTCCGGGTGTACATCAGCATTGGCAGCAACATCGACCGGGAACGCTATGTGTCCGCGGCGCTGGATGCGCTTGGGGCCTGGTTTGGCGAACTGGATATATCACCGGTCTATGAAAGTGAAGCTGTAGGCTTTGACGGGTCTCCGTTTCTGAATCTGGTGGTTGGAGTAACCACAACCCTGTCGGTCGGCGAGTTGTCCCGTCGCTTCAAGCAGCTCGAGGCGGACAATGGGCGCCGTCGCGATGTGCCCAAGTTCAGTGCCCGAACCCTGGATCTGGACATCCTGACCTACGGTGATCAGGTAGGTCAGATCGATGGTGTGGAGCTTCCTCGCGGGGAGATTCTCAAGAACGCCTTTGTCCTGAGACCTCTGGCCGATATTGCGCCGGAGGTTGAGCATCCGGTTTGCGGCCGGAAGTACCGGGAGCTGTGGAACGACTACAATACGGGCCAGAAACTCTGGCCCGTGGATTTCACCTGGAAGGGCCGCCGGATCTCACTGGCCGCCCGCTGACCGAAACAGGTCGATCAGGTGGTCGGTCGAACTGTCACTGTCTGACGTCTGTTCGCCCTCACCCAGCAGGCGCGGGAGAATGCCCTTGCCCAGCTGCTTGCCCAGCTCCACCCCCCACTGATCGAAGGAATCCACGCCCCAGATCACACCCTGCACAAAGGTCCGATGCTCGTAGAGGGCTATCAGCGCGCCGACCGTTTCCGGCGTTACCTTGTCCATGATCAGCATGTTGCTGGGCTTGTTGCCGGGAATCACCTTATGGGGGGCCAGCCGTTCGATCTCGGTGTCCGCCAGTCCTTCCGCCTTCAATTCAGATCGGGCCACCTCCAGGGACTTGCCGGCCATCATGGCACGGGCCTGACTGAGGCAGTTGGCAAAGAGATCGGCATGGTGGGTGGCGACCGGATTGTGGGTCTTCAGGGGAATAATGAAATCTGCCGGTATCAGCCGGGTGCCCTGATGAATCAGCTGGTGATAGGCATGTTGGCCATTTGAACCGGTGCCGCCCCAGATGACTGGCCCGGTTTCATAACCCAGCGGATCGCCGGCTTCGTTCACGCTTTTGCCGTTGCTTTCCATGTCCAGCTGTTGCAAATGGTCCGGCAGGCTGCGCAGGTAGTGGTCATACGGCAGGATGGCGTGGGTGTCGGCGCCCCAGAAGTTGTTGTACCAGACGCTCAGCAGCCCCATTACTACCGGGAGGTTCTGCGCCAGTGGCGCGTCCCGGAAATGGCTGTCCATGGCGTGAGCGCCGGCCAGCAGCTTCCGGAAGTTGTCCATGCCTACAACCAACGCCACGGGAAGGCCGATAGCGGACCACAACGAGTACCTTCCGCCCACCCAGTCCCACATCGGAAATACGTTGTCGGCATCGATGCCAAAGGCTTCCGCATCTGCCACGTTGGCCGTTACGGCCAGAAAGTGGGTGGCAATGGCGGCTTCGTCACCGCAGTGATCGAGAAACCACTGTCGTGCCACGGCGCTGTTTTCCAGGGTTTCCTGAGTGCGGAAGGATTTCGACTGAATGAGGAAGAGGGTGGTCTCGGGATTGACCAGCTTGAGCGTTTCGCAGATGTCCGTGCCGTCAATATTGGCCACGAAATGGCAGCGCATACTGCCTTGCCAATAAGGTTGCAGAGCCTCGCCCACCAGCTTCGGGCCCAGGTAAGAGCCGCCGATTCCAATGCTGACCACGTCGGTCAGGGGGTTGCCGCTGTATCCGGTTCGGGATTGCTCGAGAACGCTGGTCACAAAGGTCTCCATGCGATCCAGAGTGTTCCGGACTTCCTCGACCACATCGACGCCATCCACCATTATGGCCGCGTTGCCCGGGTTCCGGAGGGCGGTGTGCAGGGCTGGTCGGTCTTCCGTCGTGTTGACCTTGTCACCCCGGAGCAGGGCGTCCCGACGATCTTCCAGCTGGCAGCTCCGCGCCAGTGCCAGCAGGCCGTTGAAGGCGTCGTCGGTGATCCGGTTCTTGGAGAAATCCAGAGACAGGCCGGCGCCCTCAATGAAGTACCGCTCTGCCCGGCCCGGGTCATCCGCAAACAGTCGGGTCATGGGCGTGGCCAGAAGCTGCTGTTGTAAACGCTCCAATGCCTTCCATTCCGGTTTGGAGGTCAGCTTGCTCGCGGTGTCGGGCATCAGAACATCCTTTCTCTGTCGGGTTTGCTTGATTACCGTGTGATGGAAAGATTGTCTATCAGGCGAGTCGTGCCCAGAAATACCGCTGCCAAAAGAGTGATTTCGGTGTCTTCTGCGGTTGCGGGTTTGAGGGTCCGGCTGTTCACGATATTGAAGTAATCGGGGCGCATCCCGGCTTTGCTGAGCTTGTCCCGGGCTTCGTCCTCAAGAGTCTGGAAATCGGAACGCCCCTCGGACAGCGCCCGAGCAGTGTCCTGCAGGGTTTGGTGAACTGCCGGAGCTATTTTGCGTTCGTCCGCCGAGAGGTAACCGTTGCGGGAGCTTTTCGCCAGACCGTCGTCTTCCCGGACGGTGGGGGCGCCGACAACTTCCACGGGCATCATCAGATCCCTGACCATTTTTCGGATTACCGCGAGCTGCTGGAAGTCCTTCTCGCCAAACACGGCAAGGTCTGGCTGGACCATATTGAACAGCATTGTCACTACAGTCGCCACGCCTTCAAAATGCCCCGGTCGGCTGGCGCCGCAATGGCCATCGCTGACCTCGGGCACGACGACCTGGGTCTGTTGGGCCAGGCCTTCTGGGTAGACTTCATCGACGCCGGGAGCGAACACGAGGGTGTTGCCAGCCGCTTCGAGCTGTTCCTGATCTTCGGCCAGGGTGCGTGGGTACTTGTCCAGATCCTCGCCGGCACCGAATTGCATCGGATTGACAAAGATGCTGGTGACGACCACGTCGGCGGCCTCGGCAGCTTTGCGAACGAGTGAAATGTGACCCTCGTGCAGGTTGCCCATGGTCGGAACCAGACCGATGGTTTTACCCTGTTGCCGGTAGCCGCGGAGAATGGTGCGCAGTTCTTTTAGGGAATGTACGGTTCTCATGCCTTGAACGTGTGCTCCTCGGCGGGGAAAGTGCGCTCGCGTACTGCGGAAACGTAGGCGGCAAGGGCTTCCTGAACCGAGTTGGTCTCGGCCAGAAAGTTTTTCACGAAACGGGGTTTGCGTCCGGTGGTTACGCCCAGCATGTCGTGCAGCACCAGGACCTGTCCGTCGGTGTCGGCACCGGCGCCAATGCCAATAACCGGGGCTTTGACCGCCTGGGTGATACGAGCCGCCAGGGGTGCCGGGACGCACTCAAGCAGGATGACATCGGCCCCGGCCGCTTCGAGTTCACAGGCGTGCTCAATCATCATTTCCGCCGCCTTCTCATCACGCCCCTGTACCTTGTAGCCACCGAACTTGTTGACGAATTGCGGAGTCAGGCCCAGATGAGCACAGACCGGGACACCTCGCTCGCTCAACGCGCTGATGGTGTCTTTCATCCAGTCGGTACCCTCGAGCTTGACCAGATGGGCGCCGGCCCGCATCAGTTCGGCGGCGTTTTCCAGTGCGGCGTCCACGGTGCCGTAGGTCATGAACGGCATGTCGGCCATGATCAGTGCGCCACGGTTGCCCTTGGCAACGCAGCTGGTGTGATAAACCATCTGGTCCATGGTGACGGGCAGGGTGCTGTCGTGCCCCTGCAGAACCATGCCAAGGGAGTCTCCAATCAGAATGACATCAACGCCCGCTTCACTGACCAGCTGGGCAAAGGTGGCATCGTAGGAGGTGAGGACAGAAAAGGCTTCGCCTTTCTGCTTGTATTCCCGAAGGGTATTGATGGTAACAGCCATAAAATCCTTGCCTTGTGGGTGGATGGGCCAAGACCGGGCCGGGGTCTGCCGGCATTCAGTGCTAAGGGTAATCCGGGGGTATGTCTGAGGCAATAGTAGCACGAACCCTGGCGCGGATAGGCCCGTCTGTCCTGGCGCCCAGGCCTTTCTCAAGATGGGGCGAGGGGATCCCTGTTGATCGGGGGAAGCTTGCGCAGCCGGTTGTCGGTACAGTGTTGGCGAAGTGCGCTGATGCTCCGGCCGTCAGGAAGTGTCAGGTCCGGATTCAGGTCCAGTAGGGGCTGAAGCACAAAATCGCGGTTCGGCAGTTCTTTGTGGGGGACGGTTAGCCGTTCGTCCTCAAGGGTCTGGTCGCCAAAGATCAGCAGATCGAGGTCCAGGGTCCTGGGGCCCCAGTGGCGAAGTCGCTCCCGCCCATGCTGCTGTTCAATCGATTGCAGGTGATCGAGGAGTGCATGTGGCGTAAGTGAGGTGCGCAGCCAGACAACGCCATTGACGAAATCCGGTTGATCCTGGGGGCCAACCGGGCGGCTGGCGTAGAAGGGTGACTGGGCGACGAGCACGGACTCCGGCAATGTCGCCAGTGCCGTCACCGCCCGCGCCAACTGGGCCGCCGGATCTTCGAGGTTGCTGCCGAGGCCGATGAAGGCGTCAGTCATCATTGCTGGGCGGGCCGTTTCACCGGTGGTTTGCCGCGACGCCGGCGCTTCTTCGGCGCGTCACTGCCCAGTTCGGAAAGCATGCGCTCCTGCCCGCGCTCGTCCGTTTGCTGGAAATCGGTCCACCACTGACCGAGACCGGGCTCGATTTCACCGGCCGCTTCCCGCACCAGCAGGAAGTCATAGGCAGCCCGGAAGCGAGGGTGGCTCATGGTGACAAACGCGCGCTTGCCCTGGCGGCGGGGCAGACGCATCTGCAGCTCCCAGATTTCCTTCATGGGGCCGGAGAAGCGCTTGGGTATGGATGTGGCCTGAACCTGGCGCCCAATGACTTTGCCGATGGCCCCATGCAGTGCAGGCTGCACCGGATCGCCATGATCCTGGCGGCGGGTCCATTCAGCCTGCAGGGCTGGCCAGAGCATGGCCGCAAACAGGAAATAGGGGGTGACGGACTTGCCCTGGGCAATGCGGGCGTCGGTGTTTTGCAGCGCCTGGCGAATCAGCTCGTCCGGTTCACCATTGTCGATGGCCCGGACGGTTTCGGGGAACAGGGGGGCCAGCAGGTTGTAACGGATCAGGAGATCGTAGGTAGCTTCGCCCTGGCCGGCGGAAAACAGCTTCAGGACTTCATCAAACAGCCGCGCCGGAGGAATATGGGTCAGCAGGGGGGCCAACTCCCGGATCGGTGCCTCGGTTTCCGGTTCGATGTCGAAGTCCAGCTTGGCGGCGAACCGGATGGCCCGGAGCATGCGGACCGGGTCTTCCCGATAACGGGTTTCGGGGTCACCGATCAGCCGGAGTTGGCGATTGCGCAGGTCCTCAATGCCGTCGGCAAAATCAATGACGGTAAAGTCGCGAATGCAATAGTAAAGGGCGTTGACTGTGAAATCCCGCCGCAGAGCATCTTCTTCCTGGCTGCCATAGACATTGTCCCGCAACAGCAGTCCGTGTTCACTGGTTCTGCGGTCATCATCCGGTGTGTCGTCATCAGCCTGGGCGGCGTTCCCGCGGAAGGTGGTCACCTCAATGACCTCCCGGCCAAATACCACGTGCACTATGCGAAAACGGCGGCCGATCAGCCGCGAATTGCGGAACAGATCGTGGACTTCTTCGGGAGTGGCATTGGTGGCGATATCGAAGTCTTTCGGTGTTCCGCCCAGGAGAATGTCGCGCACACCACCGCCAACGAGGTACGCCTCGTACCCGGACTTGTTCAGCCGGTTGAGCACCTTTTTCGCGGGGTCGCTGATTACCGAGCGGGAGACATTGTGCTGGTCGCGCGGAATTTCCCTTCGTTGATAGGGGCGAGGCTTCTTGTTTCCGCTGCCGGGAATGAAAGAACGGAGTTTGTCGACGAGTCGTTTAGGCATTGAAATCCGTGGTTGCGATGAGCAAAAACCGAGAGTTTAACGGTTTGCGCAGGATTTGCCCACGTCTGGCCGGGAAAGTGGCGTTTAAATACAGGAAGGCCAGAAAATCAAAAGGCGGATCCGTTTTCACGAATCCGCCCTGAAAGCGTTGACGATCTGCATTGTTGTTGTTGTTACCGGGATTTTTCTTGATTTTTGTACCCCACTGCATATCCCCGAACAACGGGGCATCTCAGCAGCGCAAACGGAAAGCTTTGAATACATAGAGCGGCTAGGGACATCGGGCGAGTCAGGGGTAGCTGCAGCGTCGCCTGTCGACGATTCTTCTCTACATCTACAACTCACACGTGCCGTGGGACCACTAAAAAGCAAAGTACCCAAAACACTCAGTTCGCTCACGTTCTGTATTTGTTTTTGTTGCTGAACGTTTCTCTGCAGCTTTTTGTTTTTGTTTTAGCGCTGCGTTGTCATTGTTGTTTTTGTTGTTGTGCGCTTAATAGAGTGCAGTCGGTGTGCCAGTTTTTGGATTTGCTTTATTAACAGCACGTTACGAATTTTTAGGTCGTAAGTGTTACCCCGTACCCAACCAAAGTGTTACTCAGGTCACGTTAATTCTGGATGGAGTGTTACCGACAGGAACAGGCAGGTAACAAATGAGCAGAGGTTCACACTTTTTGCCGGGCCAGGCCAAAGTCGGGCGCGGCCCGGTCTTCGCCAATTCAGTTGCCTGAGGATTTTTTCCGGGGAATACCGAGGCGCTGACGGCGTTCCCACAGGGATTTCCGGCTGATTCCGAGCTTCTGGGCCAGTTCGGTTTCACTCATCCGATCCTGGTTTTCCAGCACAAAGTGCTGAAAGTAATCCTCCAGCGACAGATCGTTGGAGGAATCGACATCGCTGGCTCGGCTCTGTTCGTTGTTGCCTTCCACCAGGGTTTCCGGAATGTGTTCGTCGCCGACTTCGCTGTCCAGGTCCAGCAGCGCCGGCGTGATGACATCGCCGTCGCAAAGAATGGTGGCGCGCTCAATAGCGTTCTCAAGCTCACGAACATTGCCGGGCCAGCGGTGGCGTTCCAGGACGCGCATGGCTTCCGGGCTGAAGTTGAGGTTGGGTTTGCCCATCTTCTCGCCCTGGCGCGTCAGGAAACGCCGGGCCAGCCCGAGGGTGTCTCCCTGGCGCTCGCGCAATGGTGGTATGCGAATCTGCATGACGTTCAGACGGTAATACAGGTCCTCGCGGAACTCTCCGGTCCGGGTCATCGCTTTCAGGTTCCGGTGTGTTGCGGCAATCATCCGGACGTTCACCTTTCGGCTCTGGGTCGAGCCCACCTTGCGGATCTCACTCTCCTGCAGGACTCGGAGCAGCCGGGCCTGTGCCTCGGCTGGCAGTTCACCGATCTCGTCCAGGAACAGGCTGCCCCCATCGGCAGCCTCGATCAGCCCGGTCCGGGCCGATACGGCACCGGTGAAAGCGCCTTTTTCGTGGCCGAATAGTTCGGATTCAATCAGGCTCTCGGGAATGGCTGCGCAGTTGACCGAGATCAGGGGCTTGGAGGCCCGGGGGCTGAGAAGGTGGAGTGCCCGGGCAGCCAGTTCCTTACCGGTGCCGGATTCCCCCCGAATCAGTACCGTAGTCTCGGTTGGCGCCACCTTGCGAATCAGGGTGAACACCCGCTCCATGGCGTCGCACTGGCCGAACATGACGTTGGCCGGATCACCGTCCTCCGGTGCGGAGGAGGAGCTGCCCTGATTGTCGGACTTGCCCGGAGTGGGGGGTTGACGGGCCAGAATGTTCTCGACTGCGGCCAGCATTTCGTCGTGATCAAAGGGCTTGGCGATATATTCCACCGCCCCCATCTTCATCGAATCCACCGCCGAACGGAGGCTGGCGTAACTGGTCATGATCAGCACCGGGGTATTTGGCGCGCGGTTAATCAGTTCGGTGCCAGCGGCGCCCGGTAACCGAAGGTCGGAGATGATCAGGTCAAAATGTTCCGGTTCAAAGTTTTGCTCAGCCTCTTCTACCGAGCCGGCGTCGGACACTTCGTAACCGGCGTGCTGCAGCAGCTTTCGTACCGCCGAGCGAATGATGTCTTCATCTTCTACGATCAGAATGCGAGGCATATAAGTGTTATGACCTTTCGTTCTGGCTGATGGGCGTAATGCCGGTTTCCGGTTCGAAGGCGGGCAGTCTCAGGCGTACACAGGTTCCCTTGCCGGAAGCGGCCGGGCTTTCCACCTGAACGTTACCGTAATGTTCTTCCACAATACTGTACACCAGCGACAGGCCAAGCCCTGTACCTTTATTGGGTGCCTTGGTGGTGTAAAACGGCTCGAAGATGTGGTCGAGCTGATCCTGGGGAATGCCTGAGCCTTCATCAATGACCTCGATAATAGCGGAGTAGCCGTCACCGTTTCCACTGACCCGGATGGTGCCGCCATCGGGGGACGCGTCCCGGGCATTTGCCAACAGGTTGACGAAAACCTGGACGAGGCGCTGTTCATCCCCCAGCACTTGCAGGTTCGCCGGGCAGTCATTAATGAAGTGGATGCGCAGGCCTTTGTCGCTTAGCGACAGCAGGTTGATGGATTCGTCCACGCAGCGTCGGATTGTGACTGGCTCGTAGTGGTTGGCCTGCGCATGGTTGCCGGTACGGGCGAAATTCATCAGCGATTGCAGAATGGTGGAAATCCGGCGGGTTTGTTGTTGAATCTGTTCCGCGGTGTCGAGTATGTCCGGATTATCGGTTTCCAGTTTCAGGTTCTGGGCCAGGGAGGAAATGCCGGTTACCGGATTGCCGATTTCATGGGCCACCCCCGCGGCGAGTCGACCAACAGACGCCAAACGCTCGCTGTGCATCAGTTCGTCTTCCAGAAGCCTGGTCTCCGTTTGGTCCTCCACCAGGATGATACTGCCGCCTTCCGGGTGGTCCGGGCCGCTGAGCGCTGCCTTGTGCAGGTTCAGCCAGTGGGGCTTGCCCCGCAGGTCGAGCCGGTGTTTGTACCGGTGCAACTCCTCGCCGCTGTTGAAGTCATCCAGCAGCAGGTGCCAGTGTTCGGGCAGTGCCAGCAGTCGGGCACCGACCACGTCGTCTGCGGTGATGCCGGTGAGGCTCTCCATGGCGTTGTTCCACATCAGGATTTCGCCATCCTCACCGACAGAACACGCGGGAATGGGGAGGTTCTGAAGGGTTTGCCGGTAATGACGTCGCAGGTTGTCCAGTTCCCCGGCCAGGCCGGTCAACCGGTTCTGGTACTCGCCCAGTGCCCGTTCCACGTAGCGGATGTCCTGCGCGGTGCCGCCTCTGGTCATGGGTTTGAAACCCAGGTAACGCTTCACCATATCCCGTGCGACGGAAGGCCCGAGCAGGCCGGACAGGTTGATTTCCACCTGATCCCGCAGCCGGCGCAACTGGTAGGGGCGATACTCGACATTGGGCAGTTTGAGTTGCGCCAGCGCCCGTTCCACTTCGCGCTTGGCCACACCAAAGCCAAGCGGTTCCGCCAGCTGCTTGGCGAATTCCATTGATGATGTTGCCAGCAGTTCCCGCCGCTGCGGGCGGGAGAGCGCCCCCATTGAGCAGGCCTGGGCGGCACTGGCTTCTTCTCCGGTGCTGGTGCTCAGCATGGAGATCAGCGCAAACACCGTGACATTGGCTGTCAGGCTGACAAAGACGAAGATGTGCCAGTTGCTGTAATCCGGGATGATCGGAGCGCCCAGAACGGCCAGCAGATTCGCCGTGTGGGAGAACGGCAGAACCAGGGTGGCGGTCCAGATCGTCAGGCCCACCAAAAGGCCGGCGATGAGTCCGCGCCGGTTGCCCTCCGGCCAGTAAATGACGCCGAGTGCGCCGGGCAGGAGTTGCAGCATCCCCGAGAGCGAAATGATACCCAGGATTGAGAGGTCGAGGTTCTTGCCCAGGGTTTCGTGGAACAGCAACGCAAGAAAGATGATGACGGCGATCAGCAGGCGCTTGATCCACTGCAGCCAGCTGTAGATGTCACCCTGTTCACGCGGTGTCTTCAGGGGAAGCACCACATGGTTAAGGACCATGCCCGCAAGGGCGAGGGTGCTGACAATCATCAGGCCGCTGGCGGCGGACAGGCCGGCAATGAACATGAACAGGGTCAGACCGCGACTGCCCAGCGCCTGGGCTGTGCCAATGGTGTAAAAGCTTGAGCCGGTGGTGACGGCCAATTCCTGGCCGCCCCAGAGTATCAGCGGGACCGGCAGGCCGAGCAGCAACAGGTACAGGGGCAGCCCCCAGCTGGCTTTGGCAAGTGCCTTCGGCGAGGGGTTTTCGCTGAATGTCATGTGGTACATATGAGGCAGCACCAGGGCGGCGGCGAACGACATCAGCATAAGGGCTCGCCAGCTGCCATCGTCGACGTTGAGGGTCATGGTGGTCGCCGACGAACTGTTGCTGAGCAGCCAGGCATCGAGGCCGTCCATGCCGCCAAACACGCTGAACAGGATGACACCACCGAGGACCAGGAGGGCCACCAGTTTGACCAGGGAGTCGAAGGCAATAGCCAGGACCAGCCCTTGATGGTTTTCGGAGGTCTGATCCCGGCGGGCGCCAAACAGCATGGCAAAAAGCACGACGGTGAGGCTGAACATCACGCTGATGACGTTGGGCGAGGTGTCCGGCGCCAGAATGCTGGCCGACGTGGTGACCGCCTGGATCTGCATACTGAGCAGCGCCAGAATCGCGACGCCGGAACACAGGGTGACCAGGGTGCCGGCCCATTGGCTGCGATAGCGATAAGCAAACAGATCGGCCAGGGAGGTCAGTTGGTAAGCGCGGCCGATACGCAGCACCGGGTTCAACAGGACCGGAGCCAGCAGGAAGGCGCCGCTGATACCAAGGTAATAGGCGAGGAAGCCGTAGCCGGTTTCGGCGGCCACGCCGACGGCCGCGTAAACGGCCCAGATGCCGGCATAGACGCCGAGGCTGAGGGTATACACCAGGGGGTGCCTGACCCAGTGTCGGGGCAGCACGCCGCGTTCGGTGATCCAGGCGATGCCGAACAGGATAACCAGGTAGAACAGGCTGGCGAATAGCAGCCCGGCGGCGCTAAAACTCATTGGGGTCCCGTCGCCATTCCAGCCAGAAGCCTACGGCAATGAGTCCGGCCCAGATCGCATAAGGGCTGTACCAAGCGTTTCCCGGTGACGTCCACCAATCGAGGATGTTCGGCGAAAAAATGTAGATGGCCAGGACCAACAGGAAGACCAGACGGTAGATATACATCAGGTATGCCATCCGCGCTGAGGTTTGTGAAAGGCTTTATACCATGTCGCTTACCTTGATGTCAGGTGGATGGCTCCCCGCCGCCAGTGCCTGACGCCCCAGTCAAGAATCGTGTCGACAGTCTCCTTGCCGAGCGTCCCTGGTGGTTGCTGCCCCAGGGCGTCCAGCGCCTGAACCAGGTTCTCCGCCGGGTGGTCGTCATCAAGGGGCGGTGCATGAGTTTGCTTGCTCAGCTTCTGCCCCTGTTCGTTGAGAATTACGGGAATGTGCAGCCAGTTGGGAGGCTCGGCGCCCAGCGCCCGGTAGATCTGCTGTTGCTGGGCGGTCATGTCCAGCAGGTCGGAGCCGCGGACCACGTCGGTGATGCCCTGGCCGATGTCGTCCACCACCACCGCCAGTTGATAGGCGTAGAACCCCTCCTTGCGGAGAATCACCGGATCATCCAGTTCCGCCGTAACGTGCTGGACCTGGGGGCCGAGAAGCTGGTCCTGCCAATGGCTGGTCTCGTCGTTCAGCGCGAAGCGAATGGCGTACGGCCGATCACCGGGCGTGATGTTGCCCTCCCGGCAGTGATTGGGGTGACGGCCGCCATGAAGTTTCAGTTCTTTGCGCGAGCAGGCGCAGCGGTACGCATTGCCACTGGCGAGCAGGCGTTCGATGGCAGCCTGATAGGCGTCGTGCCGTCTCGACTGGAAGCGTACCGCCTCATCGGGCATCAGGCCGTGGGCCTCAAGGCTTTGCAAAATTTGGCCGGTAGCCTCGGGAGGCTCTCGCAGAGGGTCCAGATCTTCAATGCGGATGAACCACATGCCCTGATGCTGGCGGGCTTCAAGATAGCTTGCTAACGCCGCGACCAGAGAGCCGAAGTGCAGCGGGCCGGTTGGGGAGGGCGCGAAACGGCCCCGGTAACGTGATGGTGTCATGGGCAGTCAGTCAGCCGGCCGCTCAATAAATGCGGTGCCGGCTGCTGGGGGTTGGCCTGGCTTAGATGCCGGTCTGGCGCTCGCGAATTTCGGCGAGTGTTTTGCAGTCGATGCACAGGGTTGCAGTCGGGCGCGCTTCCAGACGACGGATGCCTATTTCGACACCGCACTGGTCGCAGAAGCCATAGTCGTCCTTGTCGATACGGTCGATGGTCTGATCGATTTTCTTGATCAGTTTGCGCTCGCGATCGCGGGTCCGCAGTTCCAGGCTGAATTCTTCTTCCTGGGTTGCGCGGTCGCTGGGATCCGCGTAATTTGCTGCATCTTCCTGCATGTGGTGCATGGTGCGGTCCACTTCTTCCATCAGCTCCTGCTTCCATTGCCGCAGCAGATTCTTGAAGTGCTCCAGCATGTCTGCACTCATGTACTCTTCACCCTTCTTCATTTCGTAAGGGGTGAAGTTAGTAAAACGTTCGCGTGGTTGTTCTGCAGTGTTTGCCATTGAACCCGGCCTCTTGTTTGTACTTCACAAGAACGCTTTGCTTCCCACCGCCTGAGCCCCCGTGGCTGAGCGGTTGAACCCTGGATGAAGCAGACGTCCTGAAAACGGGAATTTGCGGAAAATAGCAGATTAGTCACGGGGGTGCCAGCCTTGTGACAACTACTTTTGTACGGAGATCACATGAAGTTTCCAGAACCTTTGGTTGAAGGGCGTCTGATTCGCCGATATAAGCGCTTCCTCGCAGACGTGCGTCTTGCAGACGGAAGCGAGGTGACGGCACATTGCCCGAACACCGGCTCGATGCTCGGGTGCCAGCCCGACGATGCCAGGGTCTGGTTGAGTCGGAGTGATAACCCGAAGCGCAAACTGCAATTCACCTGGGAACTGGTCGAAACTGCGCCGGGTGCGCTCGCGTGCATCAATACTGTCCGGCCGAACGCCCAGGCTCGCTCGGCGGTGGAAAGTGGCCGGGTGGCCGAACTCACCGGCTACGAATCTTGCCGGACAGAAGTGAAATACGGCTCCGAGAAAAGCCGTATCGACCTTCTGTTATCCGGGCATGGCAGCGAGCCGGATGCCTGGGTGGAAGTGAAAAACGTCACCCTGGCGGAGAACGGTCAAGGTTTTTTCCCCGACGCGGTGACGACCCGGGGGCAGAAACACCTGAGGGAACTGATGGCTCAGGTAACCGCGGGCGACCGGGCCGTGCTGTTTTTTGTGGTGAATCACACGGGCATCGAGACCGTTCGACCGGCGGACCATATTGATCCGACCTACGGACAGTTATTGAGGGAAGCCTGCGACGCCGGTGTCGAGGTGATTGCCTATCGGGCCGATCTAATGGGCGAGAGCGGTAACCCGACGGGAGTGATGAGCCTGACCGATTCGGTGCCGGTCATTCTTGAAATCTGATCTGAACCTCCCCGTTTTCAATTCTTGTATCGAGGGCGGTCAGCGCGTCGCCCTGGCAGGGGCCGGCGATGCACTCGCCGGTGCCGGGCTTGAACAGCGCCCCGTGGGTCGAGCATTGAATGAACAGGTTGTCGGAATCCATGAACCGACCGGGCATCCAGTTCAGTTCAATGCCCAGGTGGGGACACTGATTGACATAGGCCCGGAGCTCGTCGCCGTCCAGGAACAGGAACCCGGACAGTGGCATTGAGCCGGGTTCCGCATTCGGGCGCTGAATGCGGAACTCCACGATTCGCTCCGCGGTAATTTCGTCCCGACGGCAGACTGGCTGCCACGGGCTGGCTGGCGTCGAGGTCATGAACGCATCCTTCCCCGGTCAGCGCGGGCCAAAACCGAAGTGTTGACGAATCCGGTCAGCGACGGCCTCGGCCACATGCTCCTGATCCGTATGCAGGTGGATGGTGTGACTGCGTTCCTCGGTCGTCAGTGGCTCAAACCAGCTCTGCTGTTCGTCCAGGAGCTCCTCGGTCGCCTCGGACGCGTCGTTCGTACGCTTGCGAATCCATTCCCGGCGCAATTCCTCCGGTGCCTCACAGTGCAGCAGGGCGAAAGGCACGGCCTGCTCTTCGGCGACCTTGGCAAAGAGGGAACGCTCCTGTTCTTTCAGGCAGGCTGCGTCTATTACCACTGGAAGCCCGGCCGCGAGCAGGTTGCCGGCAACATCCGCGAGGCGCCGGTAGGTTTTCTCCGTGGCTTCCGGGGTGTAGAGGTTGCCGCGGGTGGGGGATTTGCTGTTTGCAAGGGGAGCCAGTCCGTGGATTCGTTTGCGCTCCACATCTGACCGCAGTCGTATCAGGCCCAGTTCGCCGGCCATGGCCGAACACACGCAGGACTTTCCGCTGGCAGACAGGCCCGTGGTGGCGAGCAGGTAAGGGTTGGGGATGGCGCTGTAATCCTCGGCCAGCTGAGCGTAATCACGGTAACGCTGCATCAGCCCGGCTTTCTCCGCATCGCTCAAAGACGGGTTGCCCATGGTGAACAGGGCGATCTTGGCCCGCACCATGGCACGATAAGCCTTGTAGAGTGGCAGCAGCGGGAGTGCGTCGAAATCGTCCCGGTATTCCAGGTAGGTGTTGAGTACCAAGTTACTGAGGGCCTGCTCCCGTCGGGACTCAAGGTCCATCAGCAGAAACGCCAGATCGTTGATCACATCAATCCAGCGGAACGGTTCATTGAATTCGATGCAGTCGAATACCGTAACCTTGTCCTCAAAACGCGTGATATTCGCCAGGTGCAGGTCACCGTGGCATTCGCGAACCAGGCCATTGGCCCGGCGCTGGGCAATCAGGTCGCGGTGCCGTTCAAAGGTGGTCTCGGTCCAGGCTTCGAGGTTATCCAGCTGCAACAGAAGGTCCTTGTCGTCGATCATCGGACGAATCTGGTCAAAATTCTCCTGCATGGCGGCGTACACCGCCTCCGGGGTGCCCAGGGGCTTGTCGTCGGGGACCGTGGGCAGCCGGTCGTGGAAATCGGCCACCTGTCGGGCGAGGTCCGTCAGCAGTGAGGGATCGAGGTTGCCCTGCTCCTGCAACCGATCGAACAACTGGTCCTGTCCGAACTGGCGCATCTTGATGGCATACTCGAAGGCCTCGCCGGTCCCGCCAAGCACTGGCTGGTCTGGTGTGCCGGTAATGGGCAGGACCTCAAGGTACAGTGGCTCGGCGAGTCGGCGATTCAGCCTGAGCTCCTCCTCGCAGAAATGCTTGCGCCGGGCCAGGGTCGAGAAATCCAGGAACCCGAAATTCATCGGTTTCTTGATTTTGTAGGCGTAGTCACCCGTGAGGATAACCTGCGAAATGTGAGTCTCAATGACCTGAAATCCGTTGACTGGGTGATCGTAAAGCTCAGGATTCTGCAGTGCCCGAACCAGCATTTCTGAGGATGTCTCGCTCACGGTGTTCTCCTAACTTTCCCTGAACTCATTGAATTTTAACCGGCCCATCATAGCCGCCAGATTACAGAAATAACACACAGTTGGCCTGCCTTTACTGCGATGGCCTTCGTTATAATCCGGTCATGAAAAAATCTAGCTCATCGTCCAGATCACGCAGGAAATCACCCCGAAAGTCACCGAGGAACGGTCGCCGACCATGGTTCTGGCGGTTCTTTGGCCGTTTTGCCGCCATCGGATTCGTTCTGCTGGTTGGCTGGACGGTATACCTTGACGCGGTTATTACCTCGCGCTTTGAGGGTCGAAGGTTTGAAGTGCCCTCCCGGGTCTACGCTCGCCCTCTGGAGTTGTACGATGGTGCCGGTATCAGTTCTGGCGCCCTGGAACGGGAACTCCAGCTCTCGGGCTTTCGCAAGGGGGATGGTAACCGTGCCGGCACCTATCGCCGCAGCGGCGGGCATTTTGTCATCAGCACCCGGGGATTCCGGTTCCCGGATGGCAGCGAGTCGAAGCGCCGGCTGGCGCTCAATATCTATGGTGACCGGGTTCAGGATTTCTCGGTGCTGAACGGCGAAGCATCGCCCATTGTGCGCCTGGAACCGGCGCAGATCGGCGGAATCTACCCGTCCCACAAGGAGGACCGGATCCTGGTGCAGTTGGAGGAGGTTCCGGCACTGCTTCCGGCCACACTGATGGCGGTAGAAGACCGGAACTTCTATGACCATTTCGGAATCGCACCGCTTTCCATAGCCCGTGCCATGCTCGCCAACATTCGCGCCGGGCAGATTGTCCAGGGCGGTAGCACCCTGACCCAGCAGCTGGTCAAGAACTTCTTCCTGACCCGGGATCAGACCCTGCTGCGCAAGGGCAATGAGGCCCTCATGTCGATTCTTCTGGAATTGCATTACGAGAAGGGGGACATCCTTGAGACCTACCTGAACGAGGTGTATCTGGGGCAGGCGGGCACTCGCAGCATCAACGGCTTCGGGCTGGCCAGTCAGTTCTATTTCGGGGAGTCCCTGAAGGATCTGGACGTGCATCAGGTTGCCCTCCTGGTGGGTATGGTCAAGGGGCCTAGCTACTACAATCCGCGACGCCATCCCGACCGGGCCACGGAGCGCCGGAACCTCGTGATCTCGGAAATGGAGGAAGCCGGCCTGATTGATTCCGTGCGCGCGGCGCGCGCACGTGGGCTGCCACTCGGGGTCAGCGGAAAACCCTCCTATTCCGAAAACCGTTATCCGGCCTATATCGACCTGGTTCGCCGACACCTGGCGCGGGATTACCGTGAGGAAGATCTTCGCAGCGAAGGGCTGCGCATCTTCACGACCCTCAATCCGTCCATTCAGTACGCGGCAGAGTACGCGGTGACGGATACCTTGCCCAGGCTGGCCAGTGGTGAAACCCGGAAAGCGCTGGAGGCTGCGCTGGTGGTTACGGCCAAGGACAGCGGCGAGGTATTGGCACTGGTGGGTGGGCGTGATCCCCAGTTTGCCGGGTTTAATCGGGCCCTCGACGCCAATCGGCCTATCGGCTCGCTGATCAAACCGTTCATCTACCTGTCTGCCCTGGAGCAACCCGAGCGCTACACACTCATCACGCCGGTGCTCGATAAATCCTTTGTCCTTGAGTTTGATGATGGCCGGCGTTGGGAACCGAAGAACTACGATACCAAGGAGCGTGGTGAGGTACCCCTGCACGAGGCTCTGTCGCACTCCTACAACCTGCCTGCAGTGCGCGTAGGGCTGGACATCGGGGTGGACGTGGTCAAGGAAACCCTCCAGGAGTTCGGGGTCACCTCCAGCATCTCCGAGTATCCGTCGATGCTGCTGGGATCGGTGTCCATGAATCCGGTGACCGTGGCCCAGATGTACCAGGGTCTGGCGACATCCGGCTTCAATACACCCTTGCGTACCATTCGCGAAGTAACCGATTCCGGTGGTGAGGCGCTTTCCCGTTACAGCCTGGAAGTTGATCAGGTGGCTGACCCGGCGGCGGTGCATCTGGTGCAGTACGCCATGCAGGAGACCATGCAGGAAGGAACCGGCCGGTCAGCCTATTATACGCTGCCGAAGGAGCTTGCCCTGGCAGGCAAGACTGGTACCACCGACGACGGTCGCGATTCTTGGTTTGCCGGCTTCAGTGGCGATCTGCTCGCCGTCGCCTGGGTTGGCCGGGATGATAATGGCCCGACGTCGTTGACCGGTGCCAGCGGCGCACTGCCGGTCTGGTCGCGGTTTATGGCCCGGGTTCCCCAGCATGGCCTGTCACCGGTCGTTCCCGATGGTGTCAATTATCACTGGGTCAATAGCGAAAGGCAGGCGTTGACCGACGAGTACTGTGACAATGCCCGGCTGGTGCCACTGATCGCCGGCAGTGAACCCGATCAAACGGTGTCGTGTTCTGGTACCCTGCAGCGTCGAATCCAAGGCTGGTTTGAAGGATTTTTCCAATGAATACGCGTTTTCTGATTTGCGCCGGTTCGATGACGGCGTTCCTTGCCCTTGCGGGCTGTGCTTCGTCGCCGGGAGAGTCGATTTATGTGCCCATTGGTGGCGATGCACCGAGGGCGCCGGAGCCGCCCCGAACAACGAGTGAGCCCGAAGAGCCAAGGGTTTGGCGAAAAAGTGAGCAGCCGGAGACGTCCGAGCCGGTGGAGTCGAGCCCGCGCAGTACGTCTCCAAGCTACCGGGATTCCGGGGAGAGCCTGTCTCCGGCCGCGCTCAGCCTGATTCGGGAGGCGGACGGCCTGCTTGCCCGGGGTGACGCGCCTGCGGCCATCGCCCGGCTCGAGAGGGCCCAGCGAATTGCGCCCCGTTCTGCCGAGGTCTACTTCAAGCTCTCAGAGGCTTATGTGGCGAGTAATCAGTTGGGAGCGGCGGAGCAGTTCACCCTGAAAGGTCTCTCGCTGGCTGGCAATGATGCCCAGATGCAACGGGCGGGCTGGTTATTGCTGGCGGACATACGAAGAGCCCGTGGTAACGTTGCGGGGGCAGATCAGGCCGAAGAGAGGGCTGCGGCGCTCTAACAAAAAAAGCCCCTGCCAAGGCAGGGGCTTTTTCAGTTCAGAGGATTCTTCTGGTTACTGCACCAGCGGAATCGGCTCTGCTTTTGCTTCGGTATTCACAACAACCGTCACGTTCTGCGTACCTTCGAACTGGATAGAATCATCCGACTCGTTGTCATCCAGCTGGCAGCTGTAGCTGACGGTGTACTCGCCCGCAGTCAGGAACGCGGCAGTGTAGGAGTGAATGCCGTCGTTATCGGCGTCCGTGACCGGGATGGCCATCAACGGACCGATGTCTTCTTCCCTGTTCACGTTGATGTCGGTCGGCGTTACGTCGGCGCCTTCATAGACGTAGGCGGAGCCTTCATAACCATCTGAGCAGTTGGCCAGTTCGGCGCTGTTCAACCGGGTGGAGTTGATGGTTACATAATCCACTTCACCACTGATCGAGCCCACTTCCAGGTTGTTGACCAGACGCAGGGACGGCTTAACCAGGTAGTCTGCCAGCGATTCACCTTGCGGGTTCACAATGGACTTCCTGACATCAAAGTCGATGGTGAAGTCTGTGGTGGTGTCTGCTGCCACCAGGAAGTCACCCTTGAGCTTCAGGCCGCTCTGCTCGCCAGAGGGTACTGCCAGGGTTTTTTGGATGTCGGGTTGATCTTTCAGCACGAGGAAAGAGCTTTCGGTGTCCACAAGCAGGCGAAGCTCGCTGTAGGGGCCGGCCGGCACTTCTTCATCGGTGATGAGCGGCTCGCTCATGCCACCCTGCAGGTCCAGGAGGTCCCAGGTTTTCGGCTCATCGAAAGTGAACTCGACCCATTCGCCGTTCTCGGGTTTCAGGGAAATCCCGGTGAACGCCACGGTTACATTGGAAAATTCCATGGCCGGCGCGTCGGTCACGTCAAAGGAAACTGTTCCGGTTGAGCCTGAGCCATCGCTACCACCGCCGCAGGCGGCAATACCTGCAGCCAGGGCTGAGACGGTGAAAAAACGGATGGAACGCTTCATATAAACCCCCTTGGTTTATTTCTTGGTGTATAGCCGAAAAAAATCGCTATGTGACGTCACTATCACGTTCGCGAAATCCTTAGAGTTCCGCAATTTTTGTTAACGTTTCCTCATGGTTCAGTCATGAACCCGCTTCCGGAGCAGCCGGTGAATGCAGTGGGGAGGTAACTGTTATAAACTGCGGGGCCGAATAAAAACCACGCAGGTAGTACCGGTTTTGTCCCTAGTTCCGTTCAGGCTTTCCAAGACCCGGCGTTTCGAAGCGCTTGTGCAGCCACATCTGGAGGTGATGTACCGTTTTGCCTATCGATTGGCGGGGCAGCAGCACGACGCCGAGGATCTCGTTCAGGATGTGGTAGTCAAACTCTACCCCAGGCTTGAAGAGCTCGAGTCCGTTGAACAACTCCGCCCGTGGCTGAACCGCGTGTTGTACCGACAATTCATTGATCAGGTCAGACGCAAGGGCCGTCAGGGCGATCGCCCACTGAGTGAGTTGATTGATGGCGATAGCCACGCGGACTGGCTGGACAGCCTCGAATCGGAGGAGGAAGGTCCCGAGGCCCTGCTTGAGCAGGAACGCCTGGGGCCGGTACTGGACCGGGTTCTGGAAACACTCTCTCCGGACCAGCGCACGTTGGTGTTGCTGCACGACGTCGATGGCTGGCGACAGGAGGACATTGCAGAGGTACTCGAAATACCCCTCGGTACGGTGAAATCCCGACTGCACCGATGCCGCGCAATGCTGCGAAAAAAATTGCAGCGGGAGCTGGAACCAATCTCCGGGTCCGGGCGTGTAGGAGAGTGAGGTAATGACTATGTTGTGTCGGGAAATTCGTGTAAGCCTACCTGCTTACAGCAACAATGAGCTCTCAGAAGCACGCACTGAAGAGATTGCGCGGCATCTGCACACCTGTTCGCTGTGTCGTGACTGGCTCGAATCCGAGCGGGTTCTGACCGGTGCGCTACGGCGCCAGGCTGCCATTCCCGCGCCGTCGAGTGGGTTTGAGACGCGGGTGCTTGATGCGGCAACCGGTAGCGCGCCCGAGACTGGCAAGGGCTGGAGTCACTCTGTCCTGGGTGGCGCGATAGCCGCTGCGTTGGCACTCGGTATCGGTCTGGGTGTGATGCTGGACGAGCGGTCACCGTCTCCGGACACGCCGGTCGCGAGCGCTGAATCTGCGGGCGAGAGTCAGCCCGAAAGTAGTCTGGCGGAGGTTGGTCAGCCGACCGAGCGCACCGTCCGCCTGGCCTTCCGCTCGGGTGAAGCGCTTGAAGATGTCACTCTGACCCTTGAGCTGCCGCCCCACGTGGAGCTTGCCTCCTGGCCTGGCCAGCATGAGTTGAGCTGGAAGGTCAGCCTGGATGCCGGCGAGAACGTTTTGTCCTTGCCTCTCAAGGTTCTGTTCCCCGGTTCCGGAGAGCTGGTTGCCAAGCTTGATACCGGTGATCGCCAGAAAACATTCAGGGCAGTGATTCCGGAGAGTGAGAACGCTATGCCAATGAAAGAGGGGCCATCGTCGTGATGTATCGTACTTTGGGAACTGCTGTATTCCTTCGTGCCTGTGTAATGGCCGCTGGATTGTCTGTGTCCCTGGGCGCTGCGGCCGCAGAGGATCTTGATGTCACCATGCGCATGGTTCTGGACGATGCCGAATTAACGGAATCCGTCGTCCGGGAGATTGAGTTGCCCATGGCTACCCCGTCCGAATTGCAGAGGGGAAAATCGGTGTCGAACCCGGATTCATCGCAAGATGGCCTGAACAGCAGTCGGGAAGTCGGCCAGTCTGTTGCCGATGACGCCCGTGGCGCCAGAGGGAGTGTCGACGCGGTGCGGGAAAAGCCGGAGCTTCCGGAGAAAATTAACGCTCCCCAGAAACCTGAGCGCCCTGAGGTCTCGTCTGATGCAAAAGATCGTGCACAGGATATCCGGGGTAAAACCCCGCCAGGCCTGGACCGGTAATCCGATCGGCTGAGTCTGTGCATCGTCAGGCGATCTTCCCCTTTTTTTAGTGCCCTCCTTGCTATACTCTCCAGCGTTATCGCCCGGTAGCGCTGGTATGTCCTTCCGCCAGCCTGCTGACTCATTCGTTGATCCGGAGAGTACCCTTGCTGGCATTTCGGCTAACTCTTCTGTGCTGGCTGCTTCCTCTGGCGTCCTCCTGGGTCGCTGCATCCGAACACGATTCTTCCGCTCAGACCTTCAGGTTTGGCGTCGAGCAGTTCCAGTCGGGCGATCTGGAAGGGGCCCGCGAATCGTTCGAGACGGCCAGGGCCGGTGGTCTCAGCTCGGTTTCGCTGGTCTACAACCTGGGTGTGGTTTACTACCGTCTGGGTGACTATGAGTCTGCCGAGCGGACCTTTCATGAGCTTCTGAATACGGAGCACCAGGCCCTTGCCAGTTACAATCTCGGGCTTGTCGCGCTGGCCCAGGGCAAAGAACCCGCCGCGCGGCACTGGTTCGCGCGGGTAGCGACACCGAGCACGCCGGAAAAGCTTCGGGCGCTGGCCGAGGTCCAGCTTGAAAAGCTGGCCCCCCACGCCACCGAGGACTATTCCCGGGGTTCACGTATGGGCTACCTGGCGGCCTCCGTCGGCTACGACAGCAACATTGCCGGCTTGCCCGACACCTCTGCCACCAGTGAGGGGGGCATCTTTGGTGAGGTCCTGGCTGCCGCCTCAACGACGGTTGGAGAGCTTGGCGAAGGCCGGCTAAGGCTTGGCGGCGTCGCCTATGGCCGTCACTACCCCGCCAACGATGAATACGACACCTCCCTTCTGCAGGGGGAACTGATCTGGTCACGAACCCTGGCGTCGTCGGTCCAGGGGGCCAGCCTCACCATGAGTCAGTCTTGGTACGATGCCGATGCGCTTGAGCGCCGTTACGGAGTGGAAGGTTTTCAGCGTTGGTCAGCCTGTGGTGGATTCATGGTGCTGGAACGCTGCTCGGTCGCACTGGCAGCGGCACATGTTGATGGTGGCGACGGTTTCGAGGGTTACGACGGCGAATGGTACCGGCTTCGTTTGTCCGCAATGCGCCGGTTCAGGGGCTGGTTGCTGGACGGCGACTACCGATGGGAAGTCAATGACAGGAAGGACTTTCGGGCCGGAGACCAGTTTATCAGCGTGTCGCCCCAGCACCACACCCTGGAATTGACGGGGCGTTACCGTCTCCGTCCGGATCTGACTCTGGGGTGGATCGGCGCATACCGTTACAGTCGCTACCAGGATGCCCACGTCTTGCTCGAGGGTAATGCCCTGGTGAGCGAAATTCGAGTTGATAGCCGGATCGAGGCAGGAGTGTTTGCCGAGCGTCGGCTCACTGGCAACTGGCTGGTTCGCGCAGAATGGCAGGTACAGGACAATGACAGCCGGATTGACCGCTACGACTATCGTCGCCACACCCTGATAGCCTCACTGGAAGGGAGTTTCTAGCCCCGGCCAGAGGCCGGGGCCAGTCAGGTGCAGATTCAGAGCCCGACGTTTCTCAGCCGATTGGCGTGCTGTTTGAATACCGACTTGGGATCGGTTTCAAACAGGCTGTGCAGCCCCAATGCCTGATTCACTTCATCCAGGTGGTTCATGAAGTAGTTATCCCGGATGACTTTGCCAAAGTGATTGCTGCAGCGTCCCACCAGGCCATCGTTCTGACTGAAACCGAAGGCGAGACTGGTGGTCCCCAGCAGTGCATCCGAAGGATCAAGAACGTTGGTAAGCACGCCGGTCCCTCCCCAGGAATAGAACCGGACACCATTGGCAGAATGCGCACCTTCGCCACAGGATGTGGTGGGCATGCCCGCGGGCGCAAAGCGATTGAATTCGGCACTGCCCTGGGTGGTCAGGGATCGAAGGCTCGAGCGCAGATCCTGGTTGTAGCCGCCACCGGAAAGCAGATCAATGAGTCCGCCCAGGGCATTGCCCAGAGAGGCCGCCAGGCTCTCGGCCGGGGAGCCGTAGATCAGGTCGGCCACCGGTGAGCCTTTGTGGGGGGAGCCCACGGACGTAACCGACGCCACCAGATCCGGTCTGACCCGGGCAATGTATCGGGCGGTCGGACCACCGTGACTGTGGCCGATCAGGTTAACCTTGCCGTACACAGCGGCAATGGCCTGCACTTGCGGCAACAGGGCCTCGCCCCGTGCGATGGTGCTGTCCAGTGCCGGCACCTGGGTCGTATAGACATCCGCGCCGTACTTGCGAAGGTCCTCCGCCACGCCATACCAGTAATCCACGCCGGCAAGGGAATCGAACCCGAACATGCCGTGTACCAGCACGATCGGATAACGGGTATCGGTGTAATTCGAGGGAGTAGAGTCCCACCACCAGGCGGCGGAGGGGGCTGACCACGCAACCGCGAGGGTCAGAGCCATTGCTTTGATCCAGAGTTTCATTGTCGTTCCTACAGTTTGATGTTGTGTTTGTTATTCAAACTGCGGCTCAACCTAACGGGCTGCTCCAGAGACTGCTTCTCTTACTGCATCTGCCTACTAGGGCAGAATAAGGGCTTCCGTGCGCTGACTTCGGTGTTGTGATTGTTAGATTGTTGCCGTCAGACTATCTCTAATGAGATCTGACTATAGTTTGGCGGTCCGGGGATCAAGTCAATGTCCGGAGAGGCGCTTTGGCCGGGCAGGTGTTCAGGTTGTGACAGGGGTCACCCGGTTGGCCCCGCATGACACGTCAATGGAATGTGCCAGCGGGACCGGGGGTGGGGTTTCCAATCGATCGGCGGTCAGAGCGTCGCCATGACCTTATGCGCGGCATTGATGGTGTGCTCGATGTCGGCGTCGGACAGCGCGGCCGTGGTAAAGCCGGCTTCGAAGGCTGAAGGTGCCAGGTAAACGCCCTCTTTGAGCATGCCCTGGAAGAACTTCTTGAAGCGCTCGACATCGCAGGCCATCACCTGATCGAACCGGGTGACAGATTCCTCGGTGGTAAAAAAGAAACCGAACATGGCGCCGGCACTCTGGACGGCCAGAGGGATGCCAGCGGCGTCGGCGGCAGCTTTGATGCCATCGCGTACGGCAACGGTTTTTTCCGTCAGCCGGTCGTGAAAACCCGGTTCGGAGATGGCGTTCAGTGTGGTCAGGCCGGCACACATGGCCAGCGGGTTGCCACTCAGGGTGCCCGCCTGGTAGACCGGTCCAAGGGGCGAAATATGCTCCATGATTTCCCGCTTGCCACCAAAGGCTCCAACCGGCAGGCCGCCACCGATAACCTTGCCCAAAGCGGTCAGGTCTGGGGTGACCCCATAGAGGCCTTGGGCCCCACCCAGGGATACCCGGAAACCGGTCATGACCTCGTCAAAAATCAGTACCGTCCCATGCTCGTCGCACACCTCCCGCAGTCCCTCGAGGAATCCTGGCACGGGCGGTATGCAGTTCATGTTACCGGCCACCGGCTCGACAATAATTGCGGCGATCTCGTCGCCCATCTTCGCAAAGGTTTCCCGCACGCTGTCGATGTCGTTGAAATTGAGAGTCAGTGTGAGTTCGGCCAGGCTGGCGGGGATGCCGGGGGAGTTGGGCTGGCCCAGGGTCAGGGCGCCGGAACCGGCTTTCACCAGCAGGGAGTCCACGTGGCCGTGGTAACAGCCTTCGAACTTGACGATTTTGTCCCGGCCCGTGTAGCCGCGGGCCAGACGCACGGCGCTCATGGTGGCTTCGGTGCCGGAGTTCACCATGCGGACCAGGTCAATCGACGGGACCAGCTCGCAGACCTTTTTGGCCATTTCGGTTTCGAGAGAGGTGGGCGCACCGTACCCGATACCGAGGTCCACCTGAGCATGCAGGGCATGTTTGATGCGCGGGTCAGAGTGGCCAAGAATCATCGGGCCCCAGGAGCCGATGTAATCAATGTATCGGCGGTCGTCCTCATCGTACAGATAAGCGCCCTCGGCGTGTTTGAAGAACACCGGGGTGCCGCCCACGCCACGAAAAGCCCGGACCGGGGAATTGACGCCGCCGGGGATGTATTTCTGGGCTTCTTCGAACAGGGTTTCGGAGTGAGTCATGGGTCTGTAGTCCTGTTATCTGGAAATTGAAAAAAGTGGATGATGTTGCTGGAACAATCGGGCAAAGGCTCTGGCACGATTCTCAACGTCGTCCGGAGTGCCGCCGAACAAACCGCCCACGACGGCCAGCATGTCTGCACCGGCTCGGATCAGGGGCGCACCGTTCTCGGTGGTAATCCCACCAATGGCCGTGAGCGGCCGGTCAAACTGCCGGGCTGCGGTCAGCACGGCCGGGTCGGCCGCCGGTGCATCGGGCTTGGTGCCGGAGGTGTAGAAGCGGCCAAAGGCCAGGTAATCTGCACCTGCGGCATAGGCCGTTTGTGCCAGTTCGAGGTCCGCATGGCAGGTGATGCCGATGATTGCGTCTTCTCCCAATAGTTGGCGTGCGCTTGCCAGCGAGTCGTCGGTCTGGCCCAGATGCACGCCGGCCGCGCCCGAGCGCCGGGCAAGGTCCACATCGTCGTTTATCAGCAACGGGACACCGGCGTTGGAGCAGGCCGCCTGCAGGTCAAGAGCCTGCCGGAGCCGTTCGGCCATGGAGGCACTCTTGTTCCGGTATTGTACCAGAACGGCACCGCCCCGCAGGGCAGCTTCAACCGAGGCGATCAGTGTTTCCGGCGGCGTCAGGCGGCTGTCGGTAATGGCATACAGTCCGGGCCGCAGGGCTTGGGTCACCGTTCCCACGGAATGCCCCGGTCTGGAACCGGCTGACCTTTGCCCACGTCCAACGCGTGCAGGATCGCCCGGTTCACGTAATTCTGTGCCTGCGAGATAGCGGCACGCTGGGACAGGCCTGCTGCACGTCCAGCGGCAATAGCCGCAGCGAGCGTGCATCCGGTGCCATGATATTCGCCGCCGATACGTTCGAGTTCCCAGGTCATGGGCTCCGGGGCATGATTGAAGAGTGTATTGGTGATATGCAGTCCCGTTCCGTGCCCGCCGGTCGCGAGGACTGATGAGCAGCCACTCTCCAGCAGGTTCCGGGCGGCCTGTTCCGGGTTTGCGCTGTCGCCCAGCATGCTTAATTCGACCCCGTTTGGGGTAATCATTTCGGCCAGTGGGAACAGGCGCTGTTTCATGGCGTTGATCAGTTCGTCATCAGCAAGATCGCCACCGCCGGCGGCCTTTATCACCGGATCGGTAATCACCGGGATGCCCGGGTGCTGGTGGATAAACTCCACCAGCACATCGACAATGGCGGCGTTGCCGAGGGCTCCGGTTTTGATCGCGTGAATCGGGGCATCGTCGGCAACACACTTCAATTGCTTGCGAATCAGTTCGGCATCGACCGCTTCGGCGCCATAAACATTGGTCGTATCCTGCACGGTCAGGCAGGTGAGGACGGGCAGAGGATGGCAGCCCAGCGACGTAATCGCCTGAATGTCAGCCTGAATGCCCGCGCCGCCGGAGGGATCAAGGCCGGACAATATCAGAACCTGAGGTCGGGTATAGCGTTTGATGGCTCGACTCCTTAGAAGGGTTTGACAACGGCAAGGATCACGACCGCCAGCAGGATAAACACCGGCAGTTCGTTGAACCAGCGGTAGAACACGTGGCTTCTGGTGTTTCGATCGTCACGGAAAACCTTGACCAGGTGCCCGCAGTAGAAATGGTAAACGATCAGCGCACCCACCAGTAGCAGTTTGGCGGGCAGCCAGCCCTGGCTGAAATAGCCTGAGACATTGTAACCGATGAGCCAGAGTCCGAAGATCAGCGTGGCAATCATGGAGGGAGTGGTGATTCCCCGGTACAGCTTGCGTTCCATTACCTTGAATCGTTCGCGGCCAGCCTCGTCCTCGCAGGCGGCGTGGTATACAAACAATCGTGGCAGGTAAAAAATGCCGGCGAACCAGCACACCATGGCGATAATGTGGAAGGCTTTAACCCAAAGCATTCATCAGCTCCGTCGGTATTGGTAGTAGCTTTCGATGTCAGATTTCAGGATCACCCCGTACACCCGCTGAATCATCGGGGCTACGTGCCGTTGTACGTAGAGGGCCTCGGAATTGCTTGAATCGAAGACATTAAGGGCTTCTTCGAGGGTGGCCTGGTACTGGACCGGCGCGACATCCCGGCGATTGGCCGGAATGTCCATCAGGTCTACGGATTCCGGGGCTTCAGCCTCGTCCTCGGCGACCAGCTTGTCCGTGTCCTCCAGGTACCGCGCCAGGTCGACGGCGGGCAACAGGGCGGTGGGCCCACTGCTGCCCTCGACCAACAGCCACTTTGGCTCTGACTTCAGCGCCTTCCTGGCTTCGTCGACGGTCAGATGGCGTTCCGTACGCAGAAGGCTCCGATCCATGATGGCGCCCACGGACACCCGTCGCAACGCCTGGATAACCGGCGAATTCTGGTAGCTCAGCCCCTGGCTTTTCAAAATGGTAAGGAACAGCGATTTCTTGCCGAAAGCCTCACTCGTGACCAGGGTAGAGGTGGTGATAATCAGCATGCCCGGGAGAATGATGTTCGGATTGCGGGTCAATTCCATCAGGGCCATCAGTGCGGCCAATGGCGCCTGCAGCACGGCCCCCATCATCGCGCCCATGCCGAGCATGGCGTAGAACCCGACGGACGAGGCATGCTCGGGTAAGATCTGCGCCCCCACCAGCCCCATCGCACCGCCAAGGGTGGCTCCCATGAACAGGGTCGGGCCGATGACGCCGCTCGGCATGCCCAGTCCGAGGGTGAGTGACGTCACCAACAGCTTGGAAACGCCGACTCCCAGCAACAGCCAGAAACCCAACTGACCATTGATGGTGTCATCGACCGTGTCGTAGCCAATCCCCATTGTTTCCGGCATCAGGATGGCAAAGGGAACCATCAACAGGCCTGCCAACGCGATCCGAAGCATCACCGGGCGCTGGTGGTGACGGCCCATGGTGTCCACCAGTTGAATGAAAAGTGCCGCGGCGATGCCAATGATGACCGCAATGGCGAGGACCCAAGGGATTTCCAGCAGGGAATTCATGGTCAGGGCCGGCACACTGAAGGCGGGTTCCGAGCCGTAGACGGCCTGGGTCACGATGGCCGCACTGACCGCCGCCAGGATGATCGGAGTAAACCCGGCAATGGTGTACTCCATCATTACCACTTCCATGGCAAAGATAACGCCGGAAATGGGGGTGTTGAACGAGGCCGAAATCGCCGCGGCACAACCGCAGGCCACCAGCGTGCGGATGCTGTTGTTGGGCAGCCGCATCCATTGCCCCATCAGGCTTGAAAAAGCCGCGCCCAGGTGGACCGCCGGACCTTCACGACCGGCAGACTGGCCGGTCACTACGGTCGCGACCCCGGACACGAACTGCACGATGGCGCTGCGGAGCGAAATGTACCCCTGGTGGTAATTCAGGCGCTCCATGACGTGCACAATCCCCACCTTGCGGTCATGAATCGCAAGGCGATGCAGCATGAACCCCAGCAGCAGCGCCCCGGTCAGAGGCAGCAGGCCGCGGGTAAGCAGGTCCAGCTCTTCGAAGGACTCAGAGCCTTCGCCGGGGAGAAAGTGTTCCAGGGGCCACTCGATGGCAAGCCGGAACACCAGGATAACGCCGCCGGTGATCAGGCCGGATAACAGTCCGAGCACCGCCAGTTGAGGCAGTGCATCGACACCCGATAACCTGCGCCGGAAAACAGGGATAAGATGCTCGGTAATCTGGTGCCAGAGTCTTTGCATGAACGCCGGATTTCCGGTTGGGTGCGATGAAGTGAAGGAGCGATTCTGCCATCATTGTAGCGACCGCCCTGAGGGCTGCAATAAGTCCTTGGTTTATCATGGTAGACTACGGCGTTATTCGTCCAAACTCTGATACGACGTCGCTGGAGAAAGTGGTGATTAAAGTAGGCATCGTTGGTGGCACCGGCTATACCGGTGTGGAATTGCTGAGAATTCTGGCAGTTCATCCGGAAGTTGAAGTGCGTTGCATTACCTCCCGGTCGGAAGCAGGCATGCCTGTGGCCGACATGTACCCGAATTTGCGCGGGCATTACGATCTGGCATTTTCAGAGCCAGATGCGACCGTACTGAAAGCCTGTGACCTGGTGTTTTTTGCCACGCCGCACGGCGTCGCCATGCGCATGGTGCCTGAGTTGATGGCCGCTGGTGTTCGGGTTGTTGACCTGTCGGCGGATTTTCGGCTGAAGGATCTGGATGTTTGGGCGAACTGGTACGGTATGGCCCACGAAAGCGCCGAGTGGGCCGAGCAGGCGGTTTATGGCCTGCCGGAAGTGGCGCGTGCAGAGATTCGAAAGGCTCAGCTGGTGGCGAATCCCGGGTGCTATCCGACCGCCGTTCAACTCGGCTTCCTGCCGTTACTGGAAAACGCCCTGGTCGATCCGGCGAGATTGATTGCCGATGCCAAGTCCGGCGCCAGCGGTGCCGGCCGACAGGGTAAGATCGCCATGCTGCACGGCGAGGTCGGGGAGAGTTTCAAGGCCTACGGTGCCTCGGGTCATCGTCACCTTCCGGAAATCCGTCAGGGGCTGAGCGGGGCGGCCGGCTCCGGGGTCGGGATCACGTTTGTGCCTCACCTGATCCCCATGATTCGCGGCATCGAGGCGACGCTTTACGCGGAACTCAAGGATCCGGGCCAGTTTGACCGGCTTCAGTCGCTTTTTGAGGACCGTTTCCGGGACGAGCCCTTTGTTGATGTCATGCCATTTGGCTGTCATCCCGAGACGCGCAGCGTTCGCGGAGCTAACCAGTGTCGGATGGCCCTCCATCGCCAGGAACAGAGCAATATCGTGATTGTCTCGTCAGTCATCGATAACCTGGTGAAAGGCGCCGCCGGGCAGGCCATCCAGAACATGAACATTATGTTCGATCTGAATGAAACGCTCGGGCTCGAGGCCCCGGCGCTGCTTCCGTAGGGCGTTGCTGTGAGTCAGGACCGCAAGCCGGCACAAGAGTATGTCGTGATCCGCCACCGGCCGGGCTACCGGTTTCGGCGGACAGCCATTCTGCTGGTATTCTCCATTGTTGCCGCCATTGCCGGCTATGCCGCCGGATTGGCCCAGGGCGGGTTTCGATTTTCCAGCGTCGAAGCCTCCAATGACGTTCTGGAAGAGGAGCTGGATAAGCTCCGGGACAGTTACACCGAGGCTCGACAACAGGTGATCAACCTGGACCGTGGCCGGGCCATCGATGAGCAGGCGTTGAATCAGGCCCGAAAGACCATCGTTGAACTTGAAACCCGGATTGCTTCACTGAAATCCGATCTGACATTCTATAAAAATATCATGGCTCCCTCGGAAACCAGTAAGGGGCTTCAGGTAGACAGCTTCTCACTGGCTCCCGATCGCCAGCCCGGTGCCTTTGATTTCAAATTGGTACTGACCCAGGTGGGAAATAATAAAAGCTACATAGCAGGTGTGGTGGCGGTGAACGTCATCGGCTTGCGCGACGAAGAAAAAGAAGTCATTGCCTTGCGCGACCTGTCTCAGGATATCGAAGACCTCGGCGTGAAATTCCGCTTCCGCTACTTCCAGGACGTGGAAGGTCTACTGGTGCTCCCGGACGATTTCGAACCGCTGGAGATCCAGGTGGTGGCCCAGGCCGAAGGCCGCAAATCCTCGCAGGCAGAACGAACATTTGACTGGGATGACTTAACGGAGAATTGACATGCTTGGAAAGAAAAAGCAGAAACCGCGTCGGCCAACGGGCCACTTTGATACGCTGATTTCGTCCCGCACCACGGTCGAGGGCGACGTTCAGTTTTCCGGCGGTCTGCACGTGGATGGCAAGGTCCATGGCAAAGTCGTAGCTGAAGAGGGCAGCGATGCCGTACTGAGGATCTCGGAGATCGGTGAGATCGCCGGAGACATTGTCGCGCCCCATGTCATTATCAACGGCACGGTGCATGGCGACGTTTATGCCTCGGCTCACCTTGAACTGGCCGAAAAGGCCTCTATTAACGGCAATGTGTACTACAACCTGATTGAGATGGCGATGGGTGCGTCGGTCAACGGTAACCTGGTCCACCAGCGGGAACCGGCAGGGCTGCTGACTCAGGATAAGCCGCGAGTGAAATCCGAGAGCTTTTCGTCCGACGACAGATCTGTGGCTGCAGAGGCTGAGGCTGAAGTCGAGAGTGGTGGAAAGTCCGAATAGTTGATTGTTTTAGTCAGGAATACCATAATCGTCCGAGTTGTTCATAACTGATCCGGAGGCGAACTTGAGTGTAGTTCAGCAACAAATGGCCGCGCCGCTGTTCTTCAGTGACAGTGCCGTTGCCAAAGTACGAGAGTTGATTGAGGAGGAGGAAAATCCTGATCTCAAGCTCCGTGTCTTTGTAACGGGTGGTGGCTGCTCCGGTTTCCAGTATGGTTTTTCGTTCGATGACAGTCAGGATGAAGAGGACACCGTGATCGAGCGGGATGGCGTCAGCTTGCTGGTGGATCCGATGAGTTATCAGTACCTGGTGGGCGCAACCATCGATTATCAGGAGGGGCTTCAGGGGTCTCAGTTTGTAGTTCAGAATCCGAATGCCAGTTCCACTTGCGGCTGCGGTAGTTCGTTTTCAATCTGACTTGTTCAGACTGACCAGGGACGGAACAAAAAAGGAGAGCATTGTGCTCTCCTTTTTTTGTATTGGCATTGCGGCCTGGGCCGTCAGGCGTGGTGGATTGCACCGAGAATCCGAGGCCCTCGTGCCCCGGTCACATCCGGCAGGTTGCCGGGATTGCCGGCGAGGGTTTGCTGTGCGAGCCATGCGAACGCAACCGGTTCGACCCATTGGGGATCCAGTCCGAGTTCGGCAGTGACGGCCAGGGAGGCGGGGCTCACCGCCTGCTCCAGTTCCCTCATCAGTAAAGGGTTCCGTGTTCCACCGCCGCAGGCATAGATTTTCATGGCCGGTACGGCCGGCAACTGGTGGATAATGCTCGTGACGGTCAGTTGCAGCAGGGTACGTTGAACGTCTTCAGCCGGAATATCCGGGTGCCGCTGCACCTGGGTCTTCACCCAGTCCAGATTGAACCTTTCTTTACCGGTGCTCTTGGGGGCTGACCTCGCAAAATAGGCGTCGGACAGCATGTCCTTAAGCAGCTCCTGGTTCACGCTACCCTCGTCAGCCCAGTGACCGTCGGTATCGTAGGGAAGTCCGGTCTGGTTCAGGCACCAGGCATCCATCAGCGCGTTGGCCGGGCCGGTATCAAAGCCGGTGACCGGTTCCGTCGAATCCGCGGGAATCCAGGTTATGTTCGCGATACCGCCGAGGTTTAGGATGCAGCGGTCCTCGCAGTCGGAGCTGAAGAAAGCTTTGTGAAAAGCCGGGACCAACGGCGCACCCTGGCCTCCCGCCGCCATATCCCGGCGCCGGAAGTCGGCGATGGTCGTTATGCCGGTTCTTTCAGCAATAACTGCAGGATTACCAATCTGGATGGAAAACGGAGCGAATCCGGAAGGCTGATGACGAATCGTCTGGCCATGTGAACCGATGGCGCGGATGGCCGAGGGTGAGATGCCGGAGCGTTTGATGACCCTGCTGGCGGCATCGGCGAAAAGCGCTCCGGCCAGTGTGTCCAGTTCTCCGACCTCGTCGGGTGTGCCCTGGTTCTGGCTGACCGCCAGAAGCCGGTGTCGAAGATCGTCCGGGTAGTTCAGGGTTTCCGAGGCGTGCACGTTGACCGACTGGTCATCAAAGGACACCAGCACGGCGTCGATGCCGTCCATGCTGGTGCCTGACATGAGCCCTATCCAGGCTTCCATGGCGTCTACTCTTCTGAGGCGAGAGCGAGTTGCTGGTAGTTCTCGCGGAAGACGTCGAACTGGGCCAGACGCTGCTCGGTATAACGCTTGAAGCGCGCAATCTCAGAGGACGGCACCGGCTTGGCATCCGGCAGCTTTACGGTCCGGGAGTTGCGGGGTGAACCGTTGAGGCGGAACTCATAATGCAGGTGCGGACCGGTCACCATGCCGGATGAACCGACATATCCAATGGTCTCACCCTGCTTTACCCGGGTGCCTTTCTTAATGCCCCGGCCAAGACGGCTCATGTGAGCGTAAAGGGTCGAGATGTTGTCACCGTGCTGAAGGATGACAGTACGACCGTAGCCCCCTTTCCAGCCAGCAAAATGTACCCTGCCGGATCCGGCTGCCTTGATGGGAGTGCCCGTCGGCGCGCCATAGTCGGTGCCTTCATGGGGGCGCACGACGTCCAGCACCGGGTGACGGCGCTGGAGATTGAAAGGCGATGAGACCCGGGCATTGATGGGGGTGCGCAGAAACGCCTTGCGCATGCTTTTGCCGTTGGGGGAGTAATAATCGCTCTCGCCGTTGCTGTCGGTGTAGAGCAGGGCTGTGTTGTCCTCGCCACGATTGATGAACCGGGCGGAGAGAATTCGTCCGGTATCGAACTTTTCGCCGTCGAGGTACAGCTCTTCGTATACGACCTCGAAGTGGTCACCTTTGCGAACGTCGTAGACAAAGTCGATTTCCCAGCCGAAGATGCCCGCAAGCTCCATGGTCAGGCGATCATTCAGGCCCGCCTCGCGGGCGGCCAGATAAAGGGAGCCGTCAATAGTGCCAGAGGCAAACGCCGGGCGAGCCTCTGGTTCGCGAATAACCTTCTGCCCGGTGAAACCGTTTTCGGTTTTCTCAATTTTGAGAGACTCGAGCAGACTGCGCTGAAGCTCAATCGCCGCCAGATCTCCTTCCTCGCCTTTGGCAAACCGGATGGTTTCACCCGCGTAGAGACGTTGAAGTTGTTCGGCGTCACCTTCTCCGTGAATGACCGAGAGCATGATGCCATCATTGAAGCCGGCTTTTTTGAACAGAGACGATAGTGTGTCGCCGGACTTGATCTCGAACGTATCCCAGTCAAGCGTTGGTTCAGCGGGTTCTACTGCCTTGGCCTTCTGGTTCGCGGACACCACCGGCGCCTTTTCATCTATCGCTTTGCGGTCCGTGATATCGGGTTGGGCCTTTTCCGCCGTGCCACTGTCCGAGACAGTGCCCTGTTCCAGGTCCAACGCATATGACATGCGCTTGGCTTCCACGTCGGCACTCGGGCTCATGAGAATGGCGGCGGTCACTACGACCGTTGCAGTGGCGGCAATGGTAATGTGTGTCTTTGGGAGCATTTTAAGCACGTATCGCATCCGTTTTAATCGGTATTACGGTAGGTTGAGCTACCTAATTAAAGCTGTTATTTAAGTATAGATAAACAGGTTACCGTATAAACGGTATGTGGGACAGTATGGAACATTACGATTGCTGATCCATGACCCCCGGATTTTTGCACACGGCACTGCTATAATGCGCCGCCCTGTTCATCCAGCATTGCTTAAAAACTGTACGATTATACTTTAGCAGGAGTGCAGGTAACTCACAGATTTCTTTTGTAGAGGTCTGTAACTGTCAGAATCTATCGAGATCAAAACTGGGGACGTGTTGTTCATGGCATCTATTGATGAGGCGTTGGCCGTAATCAAGCGCGGCGTTGACGAACTGATTCCGGAAGAGGGGCTGGTTGAAAAACTAAAGGAAGGTCGCCCCCTGCGTATCAAGGCGGGCTTTGATCCCACGGCGCCGGACCTCCATCTTGGGCACACGGTTCTTATCAACAAGCTGAGGCAGTTCCAGGATCTCGGCCACGAGGTCATGTTCCTGATTGGTGATTTCACCGGCATGATCGGCGATCCCACAGGAAAAAGTGCGACGCGCCCTCCATTAACCGAGGAGCAGGTTGCAGACAATGCCGTCAGTTATAAAGAGCAGGTGTTCAAGATCCTCGATCCGGAAAAGACGCGCGTCATGTTCAACTCCGAGTGGATGAGCAAGATGAGCGCGGCCGACATGATCAAACTGGCGGGCCAGTACACGGTTGCCCGGATGTTGGAACGGGACGATTTCACCAAGCGCTATCGCGCCGAGCAGCCCATTGCCATTCACGAATTCCTCTATCCCCTGGTGCAGGGTTACGACTCGGTTGCCATGGAAGCTGACGTCGAGCTGGGCGGTACCGACCAGAAGTTCAACCTGCTGATGGGCCGTATCCTGCAGAAGGCTTACGGCCAGTCGCCCCAGGCCATCCTGACCATGCCGATTCTGGAAGGCCTGGATGGCGTCCAGAAGATGTCGAAGTCATTGGGGAATTATGTCGGGGTAAACGATTCGCCGGGCGAGATGTACACCAAGCTTCTCTCTATGCCGGATGCCTTGCTGTGGCGGTATTTCGAACTGCTGAGTTTCCGCCCGTTGGCTGAGGTGGAGGAATTCCGCAAGGCTGTCGAGGCTGGTGCCAACCCGCAGGACTATAAAAAGCTGCTGGCCGAGGAGATCATCACCCGCTTCCATGATGAAGAAGCGGCCAAGACGGCGCACAAGTCCGCGGGCAACCGCGTGGCGCTTGGCGAGATCCCGGACAATGTGCCAACGGTTGAGGTTTCCCTGGAAGGGCAGGCAGAAATGCCGATGGCTGCGGTTTTGCGTCTTGCAGACCTGGTGAAGAACGGAGCTGCTGCCAGAGATGTCCTGAAGCGCGGTGCAGTCTTTGTAGATGGTGAGCAGTTCGACGGTAATCGTATGTTTGTTGAGGGAGATGATTGCGTCGTCCAGGCGGGGAAGAAGAAAATCGCCCGGGTGGTGATTACTGCGTGACCGATTTTCGGCGGTTTTGAGTTTTTTTCAGAATCGCCGTTGACACCTCTGAGCAGGTCTGTAGAATGCGCATCTCTTTCGAGGGGAACGCCACTGAGGCGGGCCGGAAATCGAAAGATAACCGTTTGAAAGTACTGAAGAAATCGAGTTTGAAAATTCTTCAGAAAGCGGTTGACAGAGAGGTGGTTCGGTGTAGAATGCGCCCTCTCGAAACAAGCAGTAAGCCGGG
>NZ_JASSQD010000003.1:0-620689 GCF_030238305.1 Marinobacter albus
CCTCTCTGTCAACCGCTTTCTGAAGAATTTTCAAACTCGATTTCTTCAGTACTTTCAAACGGTTATCTTTCGATTTCTGGCCCGCCTCAGTGGCGTTCCCCTCGAAAGAGATGCGCATTCTACAGACCTGCTCAGAGGTGTCAACGGTTCGTTTTAAGTTTTTTCAAAAGCCGTCATTTTCCCGATCAAAAGACCCCATCAGGCACGCCCTGAAACGAGCAGAAGATCTACAGTTCTACATTAACCGCAGCCGCTGCACGCCGAGCTTTTTCCCGGGCCTCCTCGATACTCTCCCCGCGTGCCAGCGCCACACCCATACGGCGACGGCCCTTCAGTTCCGGCTTCCCAAACAGTCGCAACTGGGTATCCGGTTCAGACAGGGCGCTTTCGATGCCACTGAAGGCGACGTCCGACGACTCTCCCTCCGGCAGAATGACTGCCGACGCCGAGGCGCCGTTCTGCCGAATCATTGGAATCGGCAAACCCAGGATCGCACGGGCGTGCAATGCGAATTCGGACAGGTCCTGGGAGATAAGGGTAACGAGCCCCGTATCGTGTGGGCGCGGAGACACCTCAGAGAACCAGACGTCATCTCCCTTAACAAACAGCTCCACCCCATAAAGACCAAAGCCGCCAAGATTCTCAACTACCGCCCTCGCAATCTCCATGGACCGATCGAGGGCGGCGGCCGACATCGGCTGCGGCTGCCAGGATTCCCGATAGTCCCCATCCTCTTGCCGGTGGCCAATAGGATCGCAAAAAGAAACACCATCACGGTGCTTAACAGTCAGCAAGGTGATTTCATAGTCGAAATCCACAAACCCTTCGACGATGACCCGGCCTTTGCCTGCCCGGCCACCGGACTGGGCATACTCCCAGGCAGCCTCGACATCCGAGCCGGACGTGACAGTGCTCTGCCCTTTACCGGAGGAACTCATCACTGGCTTGACGACAAGGGGCAACCCGACTTCGTCGACGGCGGCCAGATACTCCTCCCGCGTCCCGGCAAACCGGTACGGCGAGGCGGGCAATCCGAGCTCTTCAGCCGCAAGCCGGCGTATGCCCTCACGATTCATGGTCAGGTTCACGGCTCGGGCGGTCGGTATGACCCGATAGCCTTCGTTCTCCAGCTTCACCAGCTCGGGAGTGGCAATCGCCTCGATCTCGGGAACGATAAGATCCGGCCTCTCCTGCTCAATAATGCTGCGCAGGTTACCCGCATCCAGCATGTCGATCACATGGCTTCGATGGGCCACCTGCATGGCTGGAGCATTGGCATAGCGATCGACTGCAATCACTTCCACGCCGTAGCGCTGCAACTCGATAACCACTTCCTTGCCAAGCTCGCCGGAGCCACAAAACAATACCTTGAATGCGCCCTGCTTGAGGGGGGTGCCGATTCGAACCGTGCTGGTGCCTTCTGTCATGTCGATGTCTGCCTGAATGTCTATGGTTGGGCGTGTTTACTCATTTCTGCCGCTATAGCGCTACCTTTTCTTCGCGAATGGCAACCTTGCGCAGAACCTCCCTACGCTCCTCATTGGTCATCTGGGTCCAGCGAAGAATCTCATCGCCAGTGCGCTGACAACCGATGCACATATCGTTTTCATCAAGAGCGCAAACCTGAACGCAAGGCGAGCGAACTTTATCTGCAACGCTCATCGCTCGGGCTCACACACTTTCAGCTTGTCCTGGTACCGAGCACCGTTCTGCACGTAATGCTGCGCGCTCATTTCCAACATCTTCTTCTGGCTGTCGTTCAGTTCGCGCTTGATCTTGCCGGGGGAGCCCACAACCATCGACCCGTCCGGAATCTCCATCCCCTCCGGAATCAGTGTATTGGCGCCGATCAGGCAATGCTTTCCAATCTTCGCGCCATTAAGGACAACCGCGTTGATTCCGATCAGGCTGTAATCCCCAATCTCGCAACCATGAAGCATCACCTTGTGACCGACGGTCACACCTCGACCAAGGGTCAGCGGGATGCCGGGATCGGTATGAAGAACGGATCCATCCTGGACATTGCTTTCCGGGCCGATGGTGATCAGCTCATTGTCACCTCGAATGACCACGTTGAACCATACACTGGCCTTCTCCATCAGGCGCACACTGCCAATCACTGTCGCGTTTTCGGCAACAAACTGACCCTCTCCCTCCAGCACAGGCGTTCGGTTGTCCAGCTCGTAAAACATGTCAGCCTCCTCGGGGCGGTTCCAATAAATCGATACCGGCATCGTACACAGCGTTCATAAAATCGACCAGAACCACCGCCGATAACCCCCATATCTGATAACGCTCCCAACGATAACAGGGGACATAGAACGTGTGGTTCAGGAAGTTCAGCGCATCCGTACGCTCCCGACGGTCTTCGTGAAAGAACGACAGGGGTACACGAAATACGCTCTCAATTTCATCCGGATTGGGCTCCAGAGGGTGATCCACCGGAATCACTCCGACATAAGGAGTGACCAAAATGCCGTAGCGGGACATCACCTGACTGAGAGGCGCAATTACCTCGACGTGCTCTGGTGGCAAACCGATCTCTTCATGGGTCTCCCTCAGAGCGGTGGCCGCCAGAGATGGATCCCCGGGGTCTCGCTTCCCCCCGGGATAGGCAACCTGCCCCCGGTGAGTGCTCAGATTCGAGGATCTCAACGTAAACACCATTTCCGGGTTACGATGATCGTCCGTCACCGGAACAAGGATGCCGGCTTCGGGATAATCCAACGCCAGTTGTCGGGGTGCGTAGCCAGCCAAACGCTCGGCGAGTAAATCACGCAAATTGTAGCTCCGTGGAACTTCAGAATGTTGGATGAGACACAGGCAGCCACGATGGTTAAACTGACTACCAAACCAATTTCCAGTATACGGGGAATCACATGAAGTACTGCAGCACATGCGGCCATCCGGTTGAACAACGCATCCCCGAGGGGGACAACCGCCACCGCTATGTATGCATCAGCTGTGAAACCATACATTACCAGAACCCGCGTATTGTCGCCGGGACGGTTCCAGTATGGAACGGGAAAATCCTGTTGTGCCGCAGGGCCATCGAACCACGTTACGGATACTGGACTCTGCCTGCCGGGTTTATGGAGAACGCCGAGACCACCATCGAAGCGGCCGCCCGGGAAACTCTGGAGGAAGCCCTCGCTGAAGTGCATATAGAGGGCTTGTATTCGATCATTGATGTGCCACACATCAACCAGGTCCACATGTTTTACCGGGCAACCCTCAAGAATGGCCAATTCGGTGCCGGCGAAGAATCGCTCGAAACCCAATTATTTGAACTCGAAGACATTCCCTGGGATGAACTGTCGTTCCCGACGGTCCGGAAAACCCTCGAGCTGTTTATCGAGGACTTCCGCAAGGAGTCCTTCGGAGTACACGTTCAGGACATACGCCATCCAATGTCAGGTTCCACTGCCAGACGGTGATCACATCGCCTCCATCCGGTAGACCTCGTAGGCAGGCTCCTCATAGGGGTGGGCCTGCTTGAGGGCTTTGAGGGCCTCCCCCACCACACTGTCGTCGCAAACCAGCTCGACCTTGTACTCATCCACAACTTCCAGGGCGCCTTTTTTACCCAGAAACGGATCACTGCCTTCCAGCGGTCGAAATTGCCCCTGCCCGACGCACTGCCAGGCACAACAATCGTAATCGCCGATTTTTCCGGCGCCAGCCTGAAACAATGCGCGCTTGGTCTTTTCAAGGTGAGTTTCGGGTACGAAATAGCACAGTTTGTACATAACCAACCTCCACAAATGCGGATATTTTTTGTACAGATTAATGGCTTAGCAACTTACCCACAGAATCTGTGGATAACTCTGGGGAAAGTTTTGGGGAATACGCCTCTCACCCCCGTAATCACTGCACTTCCGTTAAATTGGCGACAAAATCGCCCAATTACTTTTGTATATATTTTTCAATAGCTTATATGCAAAGAACAAAAATTGAACCAATTTCTCATTCTTTGTACACAGAACACTCAGGGAAGCACCAGGAATGTGCATAAAAATACTGAGTCAAGTTCATTTTTGCCTATTTTACGAATTTTATCCCTTGAAAATCGCTCCAGAGCCGGGGGCCCAAAGACAAAAAAGCCGGCCGTGAAAAATGCCTTCAACAGACACCTTCCAGGACCGGCTTTTTAGCCAGGGGGCTTAACCGAACCAGCGCCTCGCATTCCTGAACATACGAATCCAGGGACCATCTTCCTGCCAGCCTTCTGGATGCCAGGAGTACTGAACCGCCCGGAAAACCCGCTCGGGATGAGGCATCATGATCGTGACCCGGCCATCGCGAGTGGTAACACCGGTAATGCCGCCCTCCGACCCGTTCGGGTTGAAGGGATAGCGCGACGTGGCCTGGCCTTTGTTGTCCACGTAGCGAATGGCAACCAACTCGCTCTCGGTCAGACCTGCGGCCGAACTTCCGCCCGCAAACTCTACCCGGCCCTCCCCATGGGCGACCGCGATCGGCATGCGCGATCCCGCCATACCATCAAGGAATGCCGATGGTGAAGACATCACTTCGGTCATCACCAGGCGCGCCTCGAACTGCTCGGACTGGTTGCGGACAAACCGTGGCCAGCCTTCACTGCCCGGAATCAGTTCGTGCAGGTTGGAAAGCATCTGGCAGCCATTGCACACCCCAAGCGTCAGGGTGTCCTGACGGTTGAAAAAGGCAGCAAACTGGTCGCGAACCCGGTCGCTGAACAGGATTGACTTGGCCCAGCCTTCGCCGGCTCCCAGTACATCACCGTAGGAGAAGCCGCCGCAGGCGACGAGACTGTTGAAGCGTTCCAGCGTCACGCGACCGGACAACAGGTCGCTCATGTGAACATCCACGGATTCGAAGCCGGCACGATCAAACGCCGCAGCCATTTCGACCTGACCGTTCACGCCCTGTTCACGCAGAACCGCTACCTTCGGGCGGGCTCCCTTGCTGATGTAGGGCGCGGCAACGTCGTCATTGATGTCGTAGGTCAGATCTGCACTGAGCCCGGGATCGGAGGCATCCAGCAGATTGTCGAATTCCTCCTGGGCGCAATGCGCGTTGTCCCGCAGCGACTGGACCCGGTAACTGGTCTCGGCCCACAGGCGCTGGAGGGAAACCCGTGATTCATCAACCACCGTTTCCCCTTCGAAACTCAGACGCAACTGATCGTCGTCGTTCAGGGTGCCGATTACGCTGGTGTGATCGCCCAGGCCAGCGGCGGAAAACTGCTGCAGAACAAACCTGGTGTCGTCACGACGGACCTGGATGACGGCACCCAGCTCCTCGTTGAACAACTCCCGAGCGAACTGGGACCCATCCTCGGCCAGCCCGTCCAGCTTGATATCAACCCCGGTATGGCCGGCAAAACACATTTCCGCCAGGGTCACGAACAGGCCACCGTCTGAGCGGTCATGGTAAGCCAGCAGCTTGGAGTCTGCGTTCAGGCCCTGGATGACCGCAAAGAAGGCCTTGATGTCCTCGGGATCGTCCAGATCCGGTGCAACGGCGCCCACCTGCCGATATACCTGAGCCAGCGCGGAGCCGCCGAGTCGGTTCTGGCCCGCCGCCAGGTCAATCATGATCAGATCGGTTTCACCGGCGTCGGTTACCAGTTGCGGCGTCAGCGTCCGGGCCACGTCAATGACAGGGGCAAAGCCGCTGATTACCAGGGACAACGGCGCGGTGACACTCTTCTGCTCGCCGCTGTCCTCTTCCCACATGGTTTTCATGGACATGGAGTCCTTGCCCACGGGGATCGTAATACCCAATGCCGGGCAGAGTTCCATGCCCACGGCACGCACGGTCTCGTAAAGGTTCTCGTCTTCGCCCGGGTGCCCTGCCGCAGCCATCCAGTTGGCCGACAGACGAATGTCCGAAAGCTGGCCGATGGCTGCGGCTGCAAGGTTGGTCACCACTTCACCCACGGCCATACGCCCCGAGGCCGGCGCATCAATCACCGCAACCGGCGTGCGCTCACCCATCGCCATGGCTTCACCCGCACGGACATCAAAGGAACTGGCGGTGACGGCAACGTCGCTGACCGGCACCTGCCACGGGCCAACCATCTGATCCCGGGCAACCAGGCCAGTGATGGTGCGATCCCCGATTGTAATAAGGAAGCTCTTGGAACCTACGGACGGCAAACGCAGGACCCGGCGAATGGCATCGTGTAGATCAATCTTGGTGGAATCGAAGATTGGCTTGGTGAAGGAAGCGCGGCTCACACTGCGGTGCATGCGCGGTGGCTTACCGAACAGCACTTCCATCGGCAGGTCTACCGGCTTGTCGTCGAAATAGGAATCGCCCAATTCGAGATGATGGGATTCGGTCGCTTCGCCAATAACGGCATACGGGCAACGCTCGCGACGGCACAGGGCGTCGAATTGCTCCAGATTCTCCGGAGCAACGGCCATGACATAACGCTCCTGGGACTCGTTGCACCAGATCTCCAGAGGCGACATGCCAGGTTCGTCGCTCGGGATGTCCCGAAGCTCGAACTTGCCCCCGCGCCCGCCGTCTTTAACCAGTTCCGGCATGGCATTGGACAAGCCGCCGGCACCGACGTCGTGTATGAAACAGATCGGGTTACGGTCGCCCATCTGCCAGCAACGGTCGATCACCTCCTGACAACGGCGCTCCATTTCCGGGTTATCGCGCTGGACCGAGGCAAAATCGAGGTTCTCATTGCTTGAACCCGAGTCCATGGAGGAAGCGGCACCGCCACCCAATCCGATAAGCATGGAGGGGCCACCCAGAACGATCAATTTGGCACCAACCGGGATGTTACCTTTTTCGACGTGCTCCTCACGGATGTTCCCCAAGCCACCCGCGATCATGATCGGCTTGTGGTACCCGCGCACTTCTTCTCCCGCCGGTCCTGGCACCTTCTCTTCGAAGGTCCGGAAGTAGCCGGCCAGATTGGGTCGCCCGAATTCGTTGTTGAAAGAAGCCCCCCCAATGGGACCCTCGATCATGATATCCAGTGCGGACGCTATCCGCTCAGGCTTGCCATATCCAATTTCCCAGGGCTGGGGATCGCCTGGCAGATTCAGGTTCGACACAGTGAAGCCGGTCAGGCCCGCCTTGGGCTTGGAGCCGCGACCGGTGGCGCCCTCATCCCGGATCTCACCACCGGAACCGGTGGCCGAGCCCGAAGCCGGCGCAATGGCCGTCGGGTGATTGTGGGTTTCCACCTTCATCAGGATGTGGATGTCTTCTTCGTTGTACCCGTAGACACCGGAATCCGGATCCGGGTAGAAGCGACCACCACGGCTGCCACGAATGACTGAAGCATTGTCCTTGTATGCCGAAAGCACACCTTCACTGTTCATTTCGAAGGTGTTGCGGATCATGGCAAACAGCGATTTTTCCTGGCCTTCGCCGTCGATATCCCAGGACGCATTGAAGATCTTGTGCCGGCAGTGCTCCGAATTGGCCTGCGCAAACATCATCAGTTCAACGTCAGTCGGGTCACGCTGAAGATCGGTAAACGATTTCACCAGGTAGTCGATTTCATCGTCCGCCAGGGCCAGGCCCAACCGGGCGTTAGCTTCCACCAACGCTGAGCGACCGCCGGCCAGCACCGGCACGCGGCCAAGTGGGCGGGGCTCCTCATGGCTGAACAACAACTCAGCACCACCCATTTCATGGAACACTTTCTGGGTCATGCGGTCATGCAGCAACGCGGCAATTTTTTCACGCTGCGCCAGCCCCAGTTTACGATTGGCACGGACGTAGAAGGCGGTACCGCGCTCAATGCGGTGAATCTGGCGCAGACCACAGTTCCGTGCGATATCGGTGGCCTTGCTCGACCACGGGGACAAAGTGCCCGGTCGGGGTACGACCAGGAACAGGACGCCATCGGGATCTTCCACCTGGACGCTCGGACCGTAGGTCAGAAGCCGGTCGAGAATCGCCTGATCGGATTCGGAAAGGCTGCCCTCCAGATCCACAAAGTGCATGAACTCGGCATACACATGCTCGACTTCAGGTACAACGTCCTGAATTCGGGTATGCAGTTTGCGGGAGCGGAAGGGCGAAAGCGCGGGAGCGCCGCGAAGTTCAAGCATGATATCAACCTGTATCGCGCGAAACGGGGAAGTCTGGGTGCAATTTGAAAGGCCGCCATGATACTCGAAAGCGAGGTCGGGATACAGCGCCACTCGCCTTAATTCCGTCCTGTACAATTGACATTGTTTTGCATATTAATTAACCAGCTTTATTGACCAACGTAGCAGCAGCAACGATCATATATATGTGGAAGCGGAAGCCACAGCTCGTGACACACCGGATGCGTCCATTCCCCACTTACTGACGTATCCCGACGATCCAGCGGTAACGGAGCCTAGGGACTTGTTCAGAATTCTGACTGCTTTTGCGGCTGCGCCAACTCAGGCGGCACTCATGATCAGTGCTGTCGTTGCAGTTGCCGGCTGCTCGCGCCCAAGCACACTGCAGGAGGTTCTCGCAGAGGACGTGCTGCATGTGATCACCCGCGAAGCGCCCTCCATTTACTATGAGGGACGGGACGGGCCGACTGGCTATGACTACGAGCTGGCAAAGCTGTTTGCCGATGAGCTCGGAGTTGAGCTTCGGGTGCGCGTGGCAGAAGACAACACTGAAGTCCTTTCCGTACTCTCCAGGAACTACGCCCACATTGGGCTGGCCGGATTGTCTGGCCAACCGGGTATGGCGGATCAGTACAAGGTCCTGCCTACCGGCATCGCCGCCCAGTCTGTGGTGGTGTACAACCGGGATGTACCGCGCCCCGATTCCCTCAGTGACCTTGAGGGCCAGACTCTTCATCTGGTCGCAGAAAGCAATCACGAACACTTGCTCGAGGGTGAAGAATCCGGATTCGACTGGCAGGTGCACCCCGGTCTGGATCCGGCAGGCATTCTGGCGCGCGTGGAAAGCGGTGAATTCTCCTATGCGGCGGTTTCCTCCAACGAGCTGGAACTCAACCACGTATTCTTTCCCCAGGTAAAAGATGCTTTCTACGTGGGAGAGCCAGAGGAACTGGCATGGCTGTTCCCAGCAGACCAGGATGACACCCTGGTCAATGCCGCCAACCAGTTCCTGACAAAACTGCAAAGTGACGGCACACTCGCACAGCTTGCGGAACGCTTTTATGGGCACCTTGACCAACTGAACTACGTCGGTGCCCGGACATTCATGCACCACGTCGAAAACCGCCTGCCAAAGTACGAATCACTGTTCCAGGATTATGCTGCCGAGTTCGGGATAGACTGGCGCCTGCTTGCGGCCATCGGTTACCAGGAGTCGCATTGGCGCCCGAATGCTGTTTCTCCAACGGGCGTTCGAGGCCTGATGATGCTGACACGGAACACCGCGAGCTACATTGGCATCAACAATAGGCTGGACCCTGAGGAAAGCATCCAGGGCGGCGCCAAATACTTTCGCATGGTGCACAAGAAAATCCCGGACCGGATTCCGGAACCGGACCGGACCTGGTTTGCGCTCGCTTCCTACAACGTTGGTTTCGGCCACCTGGAAGACGCGCGACGACTCGCGGAGAGCGCCGGCAAGAGCCCGGATCGCTGGATGGATGTAAAAGAATTCCTGCCGCTACTGGCTCAGAAGGAGTGGTACACCAAAACCCGCTTCGGATATGCTCGTGGTCATGAGCCGGTGTTGTACGTGCAGAATATTCGCCGCTATTACGACGTCCTCGCTCGGATAACCGAGCGTAACCAGACGGATGCGATAAAACCGGGCGAGCTGGTCAACCTCGATTCCATGCCCCGGGGTTCGGGTTCCGCACCAAAAGCAGAGGCCCACCCGGAACTGCGAGCCGGCCTGCCACGCGAGCTGGGCATGATTCCCCCGACCCTCTAGCACTGTGCCGCGGCAGACTCAGCTGTCTTGCGAGCGGGTTTCCAGGGCCCGCTCCACCTGACCCGCCGAAAATCCTCTCCGATTCAGAAACCGGGCCTGCCGCACTTTTTCATCCCAATCCTCGTCGAGGTCTGACAACCCGAAGCGCTTCGCCCTGAGCGCCACGGCGCGACGACACCAGTCTTCCTCAGTCATCTCTGTGAGGCACTCGGGGGCATGGTGCACACCGCGCTGCTGGAGCTCACCCAGTATGCGTAATGGGCCATAGCCCAGATCCATTCTTTGGCGAGCATAGACATCGGCGAACCGGTTGTCGTCCAACCAGCCCTCGCCTTCATAGTCGTCCAGCACCGCTTCGATAATGGCGGCTTCAATCTTTCGCTGGCGCAGTTTCAACGACAGCTCCAGACGACTGTGCTCCCTTCTGGCCAAAAGCCTGAGAGCGGCGGCACGAGCCTTGTATTCCTGATCGTCCTGATTTTCCGGTTTTGTCATACAGCCCCTTCCCGCGTGCGCGTACAAAACGCTAGACTAGCCCCCGAATTCATTCTTGCCGGCATGCCCGGCAACGGTACCCGGCTTGCCGACACGAGCAGCCGATGGCCGGTGGCGGATAACTTTGCCCGACACCGAGGACTGGTTTCAATCCCGAAGGATACCTTTATGGCCGCATTCATCCAGAAACTCTTCAAGTCCCGCAAGTCTCCAGAAGCGACCGGAAAGGTCCGCAAGGAAGTGCCCGCACCGGATGCCCCGCAGGAAGATACGCGTGCCAGCCTGAGGGAGGCTCAACTGGAAACGCTCAAAGGCTCGCCCGAGCAGGCCCGGCTCGCCGAATTGGCCGTCGAGGGTGTTACCGCCGATATTCGTCTTGAAGCCGCGGGCCGACTGACAGATGCCGAGAGCCTCCAACAGGTCCAGAAAAAAGCCAAGGGTCGGGACAAAAGCGTCTACCAGTCGGTCCGACAGGCACTCCAGAAACTCCGCGAAGAGCAGGCGCGGCTGGAGAGCCTTTCGCAAACCATCACCACACTGATCAACCATGCCAAAGATCAGGCCCGAAGCGATGACACCAAGCTTTATGAAGCGCGACTGGGTGCCCTCACCCGCCAGTGGGCCGAGGTAGAAGCCCACGCCAACGCGGAGCAGGCGCAAAGCTTTCTCGAGGCAGTTCACCGCTGCAAGGAACGTCTGGCGGCGGTCCAGTCAGCGCAGGCGGATGAGGAACGTCAAGAAGAGCAACGACTCCAGCGAGAGGAAACCCTGGCCCTTCTTGCAAACACCCTGGACGACCTGAAGACCCAGTCGCCAGAGACTCTGCCCTCGCTGGCCTCTCTGGATGCTCTCCAGAAAACCCAGGAGAACCGCTGGCTGGAAGCCACACGGGATACCTCCGTGGACAGGCAACAGCAAAAGGCCTACGAGACCAGCATGTTGTCCCTGCGCAATTACATCAGCGCCGTCCGCCGTACCACCCAGGAAAAAGACACCCTTGCAGAGCTGACAGCGGCTAACGCCTCCGGTGATGACGGCGCCGATGAGCGTCGCGAACAGGCCAGGCAACTGATCCGGGAGATCAACTGGCCCGAGAACTTTCCCATGCCGGCGTTGCTCGAGTCGGTCCGACAACTGGCCGGAAAGCCCAAGCAGTCAAAACCGGCCAGTACGGAAGACCTTGAAAAACAGAAGGCCATTGCCGCCGAACTGGAAGCATCTATGACCAGTCTGGAGGCGGCACTTGAAGCAAAGCAGCTGAGGGAATCCAGGCAGCTTCTGAAGACAGTCCAACAACAGTTCAAATCCCTTGATCGCCGCCATGGCAAACCGTTCCAGGCCCGTATGCAGCTGCTGAACGGCCAGCTCAGGGAACTCAGTGACTGGTTGGGATTTGCGACCGAGCCCAAGCAGATTGAGCTTTGCGAACAGATGGAGTACCTCGCGGAACAACCCATGGAACCGGAAGCCAAGGCCGAACGGATCAAGGAGCTCCAGAATGAATGGCGCAATCTGGGGGGCTCCTCGGACCGCGCACTCTGGACCCGCTTCAAGGCGGCGTCTGATAAGGCATACGAGCCCTGCAAAGACTATTTTTCGGCAAAATCAGGGCTCAAACGCGCGAACCTGGAAAAACGCAAGGCCATTTGCGAGGAGCTGGAAACGTTCCTGAATCACGCCGACTGGTCCACCATTGACTGGAAAGCCGCCGAAAAGATCCACCTGACCGCTCGCCAGGAATGGAAGGCAGCCTGGCCGGTCGAGTTTCGGGAGAACCGGCAGGTCCAGAAACATTTTGACGACCTGCTGAAAAAGCTCGAGGCGCCCCTGGATCAGGAACGGCAGAAGAACGAGGCCCTGAAGCAGGAGATCGTCGACAAGGCAAACGCGTTGATCGATCATGAGCCGCTGCAAGACGCGATGAATCAGGCGAAAAACCTGCAGGCTGACTGGCAGGCCATAGGCATCACCCGTCACCGGGAAGACCGCAAGCTCTGGCAGGCGTTCCGCAAAGCCTGTGACCAGATCTTCGCTCGCCGCGATGCCCATCGAAACGAACAGCAGCAGGCGACACGGGCAGCCGACGAAGCGGCAGCCCCGGTGATCGAGGAAAGCCGGAAACTGTCCAGCGAGGACGACGGTTCTACCCTGTCGGATGCCCTCAGCAAACTGCATGAGCTTCAGGTTTCGGCACTTTCCGCCACCTTGAAAGACAAGGTTCAAGGCGAGAAGCAAAGACTAAAGCAGGCCCTGACGGAACAGCAATTGCGAGCGGATGTCAGTTACTGGCAATCACTGGTGATGGCACGCCTGGAGGGGCCAGCCGACGCGGCGCAGGTTCCCGGCCACTGGCCGGAACTGGCCGCCGGACAAGACAGTCTCGACCACGGTGAACTGGTCATTCGCGCCGAAATTCTTGGAGGGATTACGTCACCGGATTTCGATCAACAACGCCGGATGGAGATTCAGGTCCAGCGACTGGCGGAGGGAATGGGTTCGACCGAGCCGGCCAGCAACGAGTTCCGGGAACTGGAGAAACTGGTTGCACGCTGGTGCCTCCAGCCCGCAGACGCATCACCGGACGAAGCCCTGGCCAAACGCCTCAGCAATGCACTGGCAGCCGTGGTTCCGGGCTGACTGGCACGGGATCTCAGTTCCTTTGATGCTCCCTCACAAAATCCCTGGCCGCCTGCACCTCGGCCAGGGATTTTTCTTTCATGCCCTTTAATTCCTCATCGGTCAAAAAGAACACCATATCGATCGCGTGCCGGTAGTACCGGGCCGGAAGGTGGTTCAGCGCGACACACATCACGTCAGTCAGGTAATCCGCGTTGTCCGCATCCTCCCGGGTGGCGTCGATGGCATCCAGAACCAGCCGCTCATAAAAATTGTCGATGGCATCTCTGAGGGACATATCACTCTGCCTCCCACACTTGCGCGCCTTACTTTAACCATAGAAGTCACGCCGCTTCTTGTCATGGCAACTGAGCAGTTTCGCCAATGCAAATGGCAGCCGTCGTCATTACACCGGGTCCCTTCTACCGGGTATGGTTACGCCATCGGAAGTATTTTCTGACTCAACCATCATCAGAGGACAAACAATGACCACCGAGGCGTATATCTTCGATGCAGTCCGCACCCCGAGAGGTCGCGGCAAAAAAGACGGTTCCCTTCACAGCGTCAAGCCCATCACGCTGATGACAACCGTACTCAAAGCGCTGCAGGAGAGGAATAGCCTGGATACGGCGCAGGTTGATGACATCGTCATGGGCTGTGTAACCGCTGTTGGCGACCAGGGCGCTGATATTGCCAAGACCGCAGCGCTGGCCGCCGATTGGGATGAAAAGGTGGCGGGCGTCACCCTCAACCGTTTCTGTGCCTCCGGACTGGAAGCCGTCAACCTGGCTGCCATGAAAGTCCGATCCGGGTGGGAGGACCTGGTGGTTGCCGGCGGCGTGGAGGCCATGTCCCGCGTCCCCATGGGCTCTGACGGCGGCGCCTGGGCCACGGACCCGGAAACCAATCTGCACACCGGGTTCATGCCCCAGGGCATTGGCGCCGACCTGATTGCCACCATCGAAGGCTTCAGCCGGGAAGACGTCGACGGATTCGCGGTCAAGTCCCAGCAAAAAGCCGCGAACGCCTGGCAGAACGGCCATTTTGCCAAATCCATCGTTCCGGTCACCGATCAGAATGGCGTGGTCATCCTGGATCGGGACGAGCACGTTCGGGGCAATGCCTCCATCGACTCCCTGGCCGGCCTCAAACCATCGTTCCAGATGATGGGAGAAATGGGCTTTGACGGAGTGGCCCGGGAGAAATACCACTACGTGGAGAAGATCAACCACGTTCACCACGCCGGCAACTCCTCAGGAATTGTAGACGGCGCTACCGCCCTGCTGATTGGCAGTGAAGCGAAGGGCAAGGCCATGGGCCTCAAGCCGAGAGCCCGGATCGTCGCCACCGCCGTCACCAGCACCGACCCGACCATCATGCTGACCGGTCCGGCTCCGGCGGCCCGCAAGGCCCTGGAAAAGGCCGGAATGACCGTCGACCAGATTGACCTGTTCGAAGTTAACGAGGCCTTCGCTTCCGTAGTGATGCGCTTCCAGCGCGAGTTGTCGGTTCCTGATGAGAAAGTGAATGTTAATGGCGGTGCAATCGCCATGGGCCATCCGCTGGGCGCAACGGGCGCCATGATTCTGGGCACGCTGATGGACGAGCTGGAACGCCGGGAACTGCGTTATGGCCTCGCCACCCTTTGTGTCGGCGGCGGCATGGGGATTGCCACCATCATTGAACGCGTCTGAACCCGACCCTTTTTCTGACAGGAGAACCGATTATGAGTGCTATCCGTTACGACCTGGGTTCAGACCAGATTCTGACCCTGACCATCGACATGCCCGGGCAATCCGCCAACACCATGAACGCGGCCTTCCGCGAAGCGCTGACTGATACAGTGACCAGGGTAAAAGCCGATCTGGCCAACATTCGTGGTGTCGTCATTACCTCCGCCAAGAAAACCTTCTTTGCCGGTGGTGACCTGACCGAACTGCACAGGGTCACTCGCGAGGATGCCCAAACCTTCGAAGACATGGTGAATGGCCTGAAAGGCGACATGCGCTTCCTCGAGACCAGCGGCAAGCCTGTGGTCGCTGCCATCAACGGCAGTGCGCTCGGCGGCGGGCTGGAGATCGCCCTGGCCTGCCATCACCGCGTTGTGCTGAATGAAGAAAGCATTCAGTTGGGCCTGCCCGAGGTCACCCTGGGATTGCTGCCCGGCGGTGGCGGAACCCAGCGCCTGCCGCGCATGATTGGCCTTGAGGCGGCCTTCCCCTATTTGATGGAAGGCAAGAAAGTGAATCCGAAAGCCGCCCTCAAGGCAGGCATCGTTGATGAGCTGGCCGAGTCGCCGGACGAAATGATGGCCAAGGCCCGGGCCTTTATCGATGCCAACCCCAAGTGCCAGCAACCCTGGGACCAGAAAGGCTTCAAATTTCCGGGGGGAGCGCCGCACCATCCGGCCATGGCCCAGAAACTGGCTATTGCCCCGGCCATGCTCAAGCAGAAAACCCGGGGTTGCTATCCAGCGCCTGAGCGCATTCTTTCGGCTGCAGTTGAAGGTGCGCAGGTGGACTTCGACAACGGCAGCCTGGTCGAGACCCGATATTTCGCGGAGCTGGTGATTGGTCAGGTGGCGAAGAACATGACCGGCACCTTCTGGTTCCAGTTAAATGCCATCAAGGCCGGCGGCAGCCGCCCTGACGGCGTAGACAAAGAAACGTTCCGGAAGGTTGGCGTGCTGGGCGCGGGAATGATGGGCGCTGGTATCGCCTACTCCACCGCCACCCGTGGGATTGAGGTCGTGCTGAAAGACGTTTCCGTCGAGAACGCCGAGAAAGGCAAAAGTTACTCGGAAAAACTGTTGGCAAAGAAAGTCAGCCGTGGCCGAATGACCGAGGAGAAAAAAGCCGAAATTCTCAGCCGCATCAAGGCGACCGACAGTGCCGAGGATCTCGACGGTTGCGACCTGGTCATCGAAGCGGTCTTCGAGGACAGCAGCCTGAAGGCGAAAGTGACCCAGGAAGCAGAAGCGAAACTTGCGTCAAATGGCATTTTCGCGTCCAACACCTCGACGATTCCCATCACTCAGCTGTCCGAAGCATCCGCCCGGCCCGATCACTTCATCGGCCTGCATTTCTTCTCCCCCGTGGACAAGATGCAACTGGTGGAAATTATCGTGGGTGAAAAGACCTCCGATGACACTCTTGCTCGCGCGTTCGACTATGTGCAGCAGATTGGCAAGATTCCCATCGTGGTCAACGACAGCCGGGGTTTCTTCACCTCCCGGGTATTCGGCACGTTTGTGAACGAGGGCATCTGCATGCTGGGCGAGGGCATTCACCCGGCCAGCATTGAAAATGCCGGCCTGCTTTCGGGCATGCCTGTCGGTCCGCTGGCCATTTCCGACGAAGTCAGCATGACCCTGATGCAACACATCCGCGACCAGAGCAGAAAAGATACCGAAGCTGCCGGCGGCACCTGGATTCCGCACCCTGCCGAGGCCGTGATCGACCAGATGGTCAATGAGCAGGGCCGCAAGGGCAAGGCTGCCGGCGCAGGCTTCTACGATTACCCGGAGCAAGGCAAGAAACACCTCTGGCCTGAACTGGAGCGTCTGTACGTGGATGCGAGCAAGGCGTCTTCGGTGGCACTGCATGACCTGAAAGACCGGATCCTCTTTATCCAGGCCATTGAAACCGTTCGCTGCCTGGAGGAGGGCGTGCTGCGCACCGTGGAAGACGCCAACATTGGCAGCATCTTCGGTATCGGTTTCGCTCCCTGGACCGGCGGGGCCATCCAATTCATCAACCAATACGGTGTGCGGGCATTTACCGAACGCGCCAAAGAACTGGCCGAACAGCATGGTGACCGCTTCGCGCCGCCCAGGCTGTTGCTGGAAAAAGCCGAAACCAACACCCTCTTTTGCTGACCCGACTTGCCGGAGAGGCTACGCCTCTCCGGCCCTCACAATGCCGCCCTTCCCCGTCATAATTCCACCGTCACATGACGATTTCATGGACAGATTGTCACGAACCGATACGCGCTGCCTATGGCAACGGTGGTAGCGCTTGCCTACAATAAATTTATTCGCCAACGGGAAAGCATGGTTCAACTCCACCGAACCTGCACCCAGCACCGTCAGGTATGCATTTATGACCATCGCGGAAAGAATTGTCGCCCCTTGCGCACCCTCAAAATATGCCCGGACAGGATTCTGCAAGGCTTTAACCATTGCCCTGCTGGTCTCGACGCCCCTGGCACTGAACGCGAAGGTGGACGATTCTCTGGTGTACGAACCGGTTGCGCCTACCATTGATCAGGCCAGGGCCAATATCCTGATTGCCCGCCAGCTCCAGTTCACTCACTTCCGCGATCTCGGCATCAGTGACGAGCTGTCAGGGGATGTATTCGATGCGTATCTGGAATACCTGGACGGGCAACGCATCTACCTGACCCAGGAAGACCTCAACAAATTCAACCGGGTACGAACACAACTGGGGGCGGCGCTGAAGACCGGCCAGCTCCAGCCCGGTTTCGATATCTACAATCTGGTTCAGCAACGCATCATTGAACGGCTCCAGTTTGCCCTCAACCTGATTAATGGCGGCATCGACAAACTCGACTTCGGGACGGATGAAACCATTCTCCTGGATCGGTCAGAAGCCTCCTGGGAGACCAATAGAGAGGCACTTGATGCCCTCTGGGTGAAGCGAATCAAGAATGCGGTGCTGGCGCAGCGCCTCAACGGCACTGACGACGAAACCATCGAAGACAACCTTCTCCGTCGGTATGAGGGCCAGTTAAAGCGGGCTTATCAAGCTCGTAGCGAGGACGCATTCCAGGCGTATATGAATGCATTCACCGGCATGTGGGATCCGCATACCTCCTATTTTTCCCCGCGGACGTCGGAAAATTTCAATATCAACATGAGCCTTTCGCTGGAAGGTATCGGTGCCGTTCTTCAATCCGATAATGAGTTCACCAAGGTGGTTCGCCTGGTACCTGGTGGACCGGCGTCCAAGCAGGGCCAGCTCCAGCCAGCGGACCGGATTGTCTCGGTTGCCCAGGGTGACGAGAAGCCGGTCAATGTCATTGGCTGGCGTCTGGACGAGGTGGTCGACCTCATTCGGGGCCCGCGCAATTCGGTCGTCACCCTCGAGGTTATCCCGGCCAACGCCAGTGACGAAACCATCACCAAGGCTATCGCCATCAAGCGTGACGAGGTGAAGCTTGAAGAACAGAGCGCCAGCAAGGACGTCATTGAGCTGGAGCGCAGCGGCACTGACTACACCGTCGGTGTGATCACCATCCCCACCTTCTACGCCGATTTCCAGGCCATGCAGGCGGGTGATCCCAACTACAAGAGCACAACCCGGGATGTCCGGAATCTGATTACCGAGCTCGAGGAAGACGGTGTCGACGGCCTGGTGATTGATCTTCGCAACAACGGCGGCGGCGCCCTGCATGAGGCCAACGACCTGGTCGGCCTGTTTATCGACAAAGGCCCAACCGTCCAGATCCGCAACGCCAATAACGACGTTCAGGTCCTCAACGACGAGGATCCTTCCGTCGCCTATGATGGCCCCCTCGTTGTCCTGACCAACCGCATGAGCGCCTCGGCCTCGGAGATTTTTGCCGGCGCTATCCAGGATTACGGCCGCGGTCTCGTGGTGGGTTCCCAAACCTTTGGCAAGGGCACGGTCCAGGCGGTTCGCCCGCTCAATCATGGCCAGCTGAAAATTACCCAGTCCAAGTTCTACCGGGTTTCCGGTGGTTCCACCCAGCATAAAGGGGTGATTCCGGACATCGAGATTCCGTCCCGCATCGACAAGAGCCGTATCGGTGAGGATGCCCTCGACCACGCCCTGCCCTGGGATCAGATCGAAGCCGTCCCCCACGAGCGCTATTTTGACTTCAGCGGCATCATCGATGAATTGAGAAAGCGCCACGAAGAACGGTTCTCGGCCAGCCCGGAGTTCAGTTTGCTGCAGCAGGAAATTGACTTCCTGAACGAGCAGCGGGAAATGGATTCCGTCAGTCTGAACTTCGACAACCGCAAGACCCAGCACGAGCAGATCGAGCGGACCCGGCTGACTATCGCCAATGCGCGCCGTGAGCTGCGCGGCGAAGAGCCGTTTGCATCCCTGGAAGACCTCGAGGACTGGCAGGATCAGCAGGCCGCCGATCTGGACACCACCGATGACGAGCTCGATTTTGTCATCCGCGAGGGCGGCCACATCATGGCAGATATGCTGGAACTGGATCGGCAAATGGTGTCCATCGTGTCGCCCCGGCAGTTCGCTGCTCAGGCGCCCACCCAGTAAGGGAACCGAACCCGAGCATGACGGAGCGTACCAAGGACCCGGACCCCCGACAGAAAGCGCGCATGCTGCAGGACATGCTTCTGGATGCCCTGCATGCCATGCGGTCTATGGAAGAGGTTGAAGAACTGGGGAGAGCCGACAACACGGCACCCCGGAATCCGGATAGCCTGTTCGACCGGCTGGCCAATCTGACCGGCTCCGCCCTCCGGTTCGGGGCAAAGGCCACAGACACCTCCATGCGGGTCGGGCGCGCCCTGATCAATTCCCAGGACCAGCTCCGCGCCATGCTGACGGCTGGTCAATCCCTCCAGGACATCCGTGAGGTGGCCGGCCTCACTCTGTCGGAAATGAGCGAGGCTCTGAATCTCCGAGACAAGTCGGTCCTCGAGGCCATTGAAAACGGCACCGCCACCCTCTCCTTCGAACTCATTCTGCGCCTTGCGGCCCTTATAGCCCGCAACGATCCGATCCCTTTCATCATGCGCACCACGCGCAACTACAACCCCGAAGTCTGGCAACTCCTGAACGACTGGGGCGTCGGGCGTCTGCCACTGCAGTTTGAACGGGAACGGGAATTCATCAACATCTTCCGCCGGCACGACGATGCCCGGCACCTCTCGGATGAAGGCTTCCGGCAGGTGCTGGATTTTACCCGCCAGAGTTTCGAGATGTCGCTGCACTTTGTGGAAGAACAGGAAAAGCAGGTCGCGGACATGAAGGCCCGCTACGAAGACACGGCCGGCGCGGACGATAAGCCCGCAACCGGCAGTCGGAAACCCTCAACCAAATAACTCGCGCATCCCGGTAATGTTCGGGTTATGGACCACGCCCTTTTCAGTCACGATGGCGTCGATCAGGCTTGCCGGAGTGACGTCGAAAACCGGATTGAAGACCTTGACCCCTGCTGGCGCCAGCGGTACACCGCGAATTTCGCGAATTTCTGTACCTTCACGTTCTTCGATCGGGATGTCCTGGCCGGATGCCAGTGACATATCAACAGTGCTGGAAGGTGCCACCACCATGAAACCAACCTTGTGGTGGCGAGCCAGAACGGCAAGACTGTAGGTGCCGATCTTGTTGGCGACATCGCCATTGGCAGTGATTCGGTCAGCACCCACTACCACCCAGCGTACGTGGCCATCCGCCAGAATGGCTGCAGCGGCACCATCGGCGTTGAGCGTTACCGGGATGCCCTCCTGCGCCAGCTCCCAGGCGGTCAGGCGACTGCCCTGAAGCCAGGGACGAGTTTCGTCGGCATAGACGGTTTGCAGCATATTTTCTTCGTGAAGACGGCGGATAACGCCCAAGGCGGTGCCATACCCTCCGGTTGCCAGAGCGCCGGTATTGCAGTGGGTGAGAACCGATATGGGTTTGTCGGGCCGTATGACCCCCAGGGCGTGGTCCGCCATGGCGAGGTTCGCCGCCAGATCCTCTTCGTGAATGCGAACGGCTTCTGAGGCCAGTCGCCCCACCGCCTCGTCCAGCGAGTGACACTCGTGAAAGACCTGTTCCATACGCTGCAGTGCCCAGAACAGGTTGACGGCGGTGGGCCGCGATGCCGCCAGTTCTCGAATCGCCTGTTTGATCTCGGCTTTCCAGTCTCCCCCTCCGGCATGGCGGGCGGCCAGGGCAACGCCATAAGCGGCACTGATACCAATGGCCGGTGCGCCGCGAACCACCATGTCACGGATGCACTGGGCCACACTCGAAGCGCCCTCCAGGGTTATCCAGTGCTCGTCCACCGGCAGCAGACGCTGGTCCAGCAATTCCAGGGCATGGCCATGCCAACGAATAGCTACCGTGCCAACTGCCCGGGAAGATGGATTTGTGGGGGATGTCGCCATAGATCAGCTCCGCCTCTGAAACGCTGAAAACGCCCAGTATAACGTTTATACTTCCGCCCTACATTTTCAATGCGCGAGTTTTACGCGCCCGGCCCTGAAGGCAGGTACATGACGGCAGACACCATCACCGCAGCCGATATCCGCATCAACGCCCGTTGGCTCATTCCCATCGAACCGGAAGCAGTCGTCCTGGACAACCAGGCGGTCATTATCCAGGGGAACCGCATAGCCGCGGTGGTCTCGCAGCAGGAAGCCGACCGGCGTTTCCGTACCCGGGAAACCGTGGATCTGCCCAGTCACGCGTTGATGCCCGGCCTGATCAATCTTCATGGCCACGCCGCCATGTCGCTGTTTCGTGGCATGGCCGATGACCTGCCGTTGATGTCCTGGCTGAATGACCATATCTGGCCTGCCGAAGGCGCCTTTATCAGCGAAGCCTTCATCGCCGACGGCACCCAGCTCGCCATGGCCGAAATGCTGCGCACTGGCACCACTACCTTCTCGGACATGTATTTCTTCCCCGAGATTGCGGCCCAGTGCGCCCACGACGCCGGCATGCGTGCCCAGATTGCTTTTCCGCTACTGGATTTCCCGACGCCTTGGGGAACAGGGCCAGAAGACTACCTCGGAAAGGGTGAGGCATTCATCCGAGACTGGCAGGACGACCCGTACATTACCCCCGCCATAGGCCCGCATGCCCCCTACACGGTGTCGGATGCACCTCTGAAGCGTGCGATCCAGCTGTCCGCCGACACTGGCGCCCCGATCCAGATCCACCTGCACGAAACCGAATTCGAAGTTAACGAAGCCACCGAAAAGCTCGGTCAACGCCCGGTCGCACGCATGGCTGAACTGGGGCTTTTGGGCCCGAACACCCAGTGTGTCCACATGACCCAGGTAAACGACGCCGATCTGGAGACCGTCACCACGTCGGGCGCCCACGTCATTCACTGCCCGGAATCCAACCTCAAACTGGCGAGCGGCCTTTGCCCGGTGCAGGAACTGATGGATGCCGGCGTGAACGTCGCCATCGGCACCGATGGGGCCGCCAGCAACAACGATCTGGACCTCTTCGGGGAGCTACGCACGGCCGCCATGATCGCCAAGGTGGTATCGGGCGATGCCGCCGCCCTCTCGGCACATGCGGCACTGACCATGGCAACCCTGAGTGGCGCCAGGGCGTTGGGCCGCGACCACGAACTCGGTTCACTGGTGGCAGGCAAACTGGCCGACATCATCGCCGTGGACCTGAGCGATCCTTTCCTGCAACCGGTCTACGACCCGATCTCGCACTTGGTGTACAGCAACCATGGCCGGGCAGTAAGCCATAGCTGGATTAACGGCGTACCCCAGTTACAGGACGGCCGACTCACCCGCATCGATGTCGCGGACCTGATGTTGCGCGTCGATGGCTGGAAGGAACGTATTCGCAACCAGCAGGCCCAATAACCGAATTCCGACAGATTGATCAGGTAGCACAGACCATGACAAACCAGAACGTAGACCGGAATGAAATTGCAAAGTTTGAGGCACTGGCCAGTCGCTGGTGGGACCCCACCAGTGAATTCCGCCCCCTTCATGACATCAACCCGCTTCGGTTGAACTACATTGACGAGCGGGTCCCTCTCGCAGGCAAACGGGTCCTGGACGTGGGCTGTGGCGGCGGCCTGCTGTCGGAGGGCATGGCCCAGCGCGGCGCCCATGTGACCGGCATTGATATGGGCGAAGCGCCCCTGTCCGTCGCGAAACTGCATGGTCTGGAAAGCGGTATCAAAGTGGACTATCGCCAAACCACCGTTGAGGATCTCGCCCAGGATGCTGACCACGCCGGCCAGTACGACGTTGTCACCTGCCTGGAGATGCTGGAACACGTGCCCGATCCGGCGTCGGTGATCCGAGCCTGCTCCACCATACTCAAACCCGGTGGTCACCTCTTCGTCTCCACCATCAACCGGAATCCGAAGTCGTTCCTGTTCGCCATCGTGGGCGCCGAGTATGTCCTGAACATGTTGCCCAAAGGCACGCACGAGTGGAAAAAGTTCATCCGTCCCTCGGAAATGTCCGACCACCTGCGCCACGCCGGGCTCGAGGTGCTGGAGTTGACGGGAATGACCTACAACCCCATCACCAAGATCTACAAGCTCGGTCGCGATGTCGATGTGAACTACCTGATGCATGCGCGAGATACCCGCGATGCCTGAGACCGTACCCTCGGCCGTCCTGTTCGATCTTGACGGCACGCTGATCGACACGGCACCGGATTTTATCCGCTGCCTGAACCAGCTTCGCCAGCAGCATGGCCTCGCGCCACTGCCGGCCGAACACATCCGGCGCTCGGTCTCCAATGGCGCACGTGCCATGATTCGGGTCGGGTTCGGACTGGAGCCGGACCATCCGGACTACCTATCCAAGCACACCGAGTTTCTCGATCTCTACGAGGCCGGTGTCGCCATTGAGACCGCCCTGTTTGAAGGTATGGATCCGATTCTCAGGGCGCTGGAAGCACGGAGCATTCCCTGGGGCATCGTCACCAACAAACCGGTGCGTTTTGCCGCCCCACTGGTGGAAGCGCTCGGCCTGGCACCGCGCTGTGCGGCCGTTATCTGCCCGGACCACGTCGCCCAGCGCAAACCTCACCCCGAAGCCCTGTTCCTGGCCTGCCAGGAGATCGGAGCCGATCCTGCCAGCGCTGTCTACGTGGGCGATCACGAGCGCGATATCGAAGCCGGACGTAATGCCGGCATGCGGACCATCGCCGTTCGCTACGGCTATATCGAGGAGCCGGGATCGGTTGACCTGTGGCAAGCAGACCTCGTAGCCGACACCGTCGCCGACCTGGCAAAGCTGTTACAATAAAACCAGATTTGAATCCCTACCCGGTAACCGCCTGACACGGAGAACAGGTTATGCAAGATTACCAAGCCCCCGCCGATTTGCTGCGAGACCGCATTATTATGGTGACCGGTGCCGGCAGTGGAATTGGCCGGGCCGCAGCTATTGCCTACGCTGCCCATGGCGCAACCGTGATCCTGGTGGGCCGCACCGTTTCCAAACTGGAATCGGTGTACGACGAAATCGAAGCCGCCGGACACCCCAAGCCCGCCATCGTGCCGATGAACTTTGAAGGCGCAGCGGTCAAGGAGTATGAGGAGCTGGCCATGACACTCGAGGAAAACTTCGAGCGCCTGGACGGCATCCTACACAATGCCGCCATTCTCGGTGACCGCAGTCCCATTGAGCTGTACGATCCCGAGGTCTGGAACAAGGTGTTGCACGTCAACGCGACGGCGCCCTTCCTTCTCAGCCGGGCCATGATCCCGTTGCTGCGCAAATCCACCGACGCCTCGGTGATCTTCACGTCCTCGGGCGTGGGCCGCAAGGCCAAAGCCTATTGGGGCGCCTACGCGGTGTCCAAGTTTGCGGTTGAGGGTCTGAGCCAGCTGATGGCCGACGAGCTGGATGACGAACGCCATAATGTGCGTGTGAACAGTCTGAATCCGGGTGCGACCCGTACCAACATGAGAGCCCGGGCGTATCCGGCCGAGAACCCGCAGCAGAATCCCGCGCCGGAAGACCTGATGCCGATCTACCTGTATCTCATGGGCAAGGACAGTCACGGTGTGACTGGCCAGCAACTGGACGCGCAGCCCAAGTAATGGAACTGCTGTTTTATACAACGACCCAATGCCACCTGTGCGAGTTGGCCGAAGCCCTGCTGGTGAACACGCCCATGCCGGCGCCAATACCAGTCGACGTGGTGGATATTGCCCAGTCCGAAGAGCTGGTCGAGCGTTACGGCACACGCATCCCGGTGCTGCGCCGCAACGACACCGGTGCGGAGCTGGACTGGCCATTTACCAGGGATCAGTTACTCACGTTTCTTCAATGAGGATTGCCTGACATGCTAATGGTCATTTCCCCCGCCAAGACCCTCGACTATGAGAGTCCCCTGGCCACGGAAACCTTCACCCAACCGGATTTTCTCGATGACGCCTGCGAGCTGATCGATCAGCTCAAAGAGCTGGAACCCCATCAGGTCAGCAACCTGATGGGCATCAGCGACAAGCTCGGCCAACTCAACGCCGAGCGGTTCCGGACCTGGCACACACCGTTCACGCCAGACAACGCCCGCCAGGCTATCCTGGCTTTCAAGGGAGAAGTCTACACAGGCCTCGATGCCGAGAGTTTCAGTGAGGACGAGTTCGCGTTCGCCCATAAGCATCTGCGGATGCTGTCGGGGCTGTATGGCATCCTGAAACCGCTGGATCTGATGCAACCCTACCGGCTGGAAATGGGTACCAAGTTTGAGAATCGCCGGGGCAAGGATCTCTATGCGTTCTGGGGCAACCGGATTACCGATGAGATCAACCGCCTGCTGGCCGCAGACGACGGCGTACTGGTCAACCTGGCATCGAATGAGTACTTCAGGAGCGTCCGGAAGAAGGACCTGGACGCGAGACTGGTCACGCCCCAGTTCAAGGATTGGAAAAACGGCCAGTACAAGATGATCAGTTTCTACGCCAAGAAAGCCCGTGGCCTGATGTGCCGTTTTGCAATCCAGAACCGGATCACCCAGGCCGATGACCTCAAGGGCTTTAACCTTGAGGGCTACTACTTCAGCGAAGACCAATCCGACAAGAACAACTGGGTTTTCCTGCGGGACGAACAACCGTAAATCCCCTTAAAAACCAGGATCCTGTTTAAAATGAACGAAGCAGTCTTTTCCCAGATCGCCATGCTGGTGCTTCTGACCGGACTTATTGTCTGGATGGGCATCATCGTGTGGGATCTTGCCAAGAAATCCAGGGCGGGCAAGTTTGGCACCCTCGCCCTGTTTATCGTGCTCGGTGCCGGCGTGGTGGGCTTTATCGTCAAGACGGTCATGGTAGAAATCATGAACCTCTGACGCCTGTGTAGCCACTTTACGGCCACCAACCGGTGGCCGTATCATCCCCGCCTCTCTACGTTTCCTGAACCGTCTATAACAGCAAGGATCAAACCTGATGTGGTTTCGTAATGCCCGTGTCTTCCGTTTCACCAAACCGTTTGATATCTCAGCCGAAGAGCTCGAAGAAAAACTGCAGGCCGACGCCTTCAAGCCCTGCGGCCCCCAGGAAACCAGTCGCCAGGGCTGGGTCCCGCCACTGGGCAAGCACGGAGAGCAACTGGTTCACAGCGCCGGCGGCTACCACCTGATTGCCCTGCGCAAGGAAGAAAAGATTCTGCCCGGCGCCGTGGTGAAGGAGGCAGTGGAAGAAAAGGCGGAGGCCATCGAAATTGATCAGGGTCGCAAGGTCCGCCGCAAGGAAAAAGACGAGATCAAGGAACAGGTCATGCTGGAAATGCTGCCCCAGGCCTTTTCCAAAAATCGGCGCGGTTTTGCTTACCTTGCCCCGAAGGATGGCGTTATCGTGGTGGACGCAGGCTCCGCCAAGCAGGCTGAGGATCTTGCCTCCACCCTGCGCAAAAGCCTGGGGTCTCTGCCCGTACGCCCACCGGCTGTAGAGCAGGCTCCGGCTTTTACCTTCACCGGCTGGTTGAACGAGACCATTGACCTGCCCAGCCAGGTGGTTCTTGGCAACGAGTGCGAACTGAAGGATCCGTCCGAGGACGGCGGTGTGGTGCGCTGCAAGGGATTGGACCTGAAGGCGGGCGAGATCCGGAACCATCTGGACGCCGGCATGCAGGTCACCAAACTGTCCCTGACCTGGGACGATAACGTGTCCTTCGTGCTCGACGAGGAACTGGGGATTCGCCGCCTGAAATTCGGGGAAACCCTGCAGGACCAGTTGGATGACGTGGACGTGGACGACGCCGTGGCCAAGTTCGACGCCGCATTCACCCTGATGACCCTTGAGCTTTCGCGGCTGATTCCGGGCCTGTTGGAGGCCATGGGCGGCGAGGACCGCTCAGCCATCGTCGAGGAATAACCTTCGGGATCGGGAGCGTCCCTAGTGGACGCTCTTGCCCAGTCGTTCCCGCTGCCAGTCTTTCTCCGGCTCGTTGAGCACCAGGCGCAGGTCCATCACCTCTTCTTCCGGGTTGTACTTGATCTCGAATCCGAGATGCTCGGCCAACTGCAGCATGGGCCGATTGTCAGGCAGCACATCACCAACCATCTCGACAGTTCCGCGGCTGCGGCAGTAGTCGATCATCTTCTGCATCAGTGCCACTCCCAGGCCCTCGCCTTTCATCCGGTCATGCACCATCACTGCAAACTCGCATTGCAGATTGTCGGCGTCGGTCCAGGTCCGCACCGTGCCCAGGGTTTCTTCCCCTTCGCCGTCTTCTCTCGGCGCATTCGCAATGAATACCATCTCCCGGTCGTAATCGATTTGCACCATCTGGGCGACGTCTTCGCGGGAAAAATGCTTGCGATACTGGAAGAAACGGTAGCGAATGGACTCCGGGGACTGAAGTTCGTGGAACGCCCGGTGGGCAGGTTCGTCTTCGGCCAGCACAGGGCGAATGATGACCCGGCGCCCCGACTTCGGCAGTACGATCCACTCCTCCAGTTCCCTCGGGTATGGCTGAATGATCGGTTTACCCGGTTTTTCGGCCAGGTTGATGGCGATATTGACGGCCACAGCCCCCTGCTCGTTGAACAACAGAGGCGAGATTTCCAGCCCCTGAATCTCGGGAATATCGATCACAATCTGGGACAGGGTCACCAGGGTTTCGGACACCGCACGAATATCCTCTTCCGGCTTCAGGCTGTGCTCTTTCAGCAGCTTGTACATGTAGGTCCGGCGCAGCAGTTCCCTCGCCAGCACCATGTTCAGGGGCGGTAACGCAATCTGGCGGTCCGTCATCACATTGATCTGCGCGCCGGCCGCACCGCACACCACCAGCGGGCCAAACACCGGATCCCGGGTGATGCCGACGCTGAACTCAATGCCGCCGACGTGCTGGTAGGAACGCTGCACAGCGAAGCCCAGAAATCCGCTTTCCGGGAAATGCGACTGGTACTCTTCCATCAGATAGCGACAGCCATCCATGATGGCGGCCTCGCTGTTCAGTTTTTGGATTGTGCCCTTGTATCGGCGCTGGGTCGGACTGAGGTCAAGGAAGGGGTGACAACCCTGCTCGTGGATGATGGTGATATCAACCGGTCGCCGTTCCACCGCAAAGACCTCCAGTACCTCTTCCATGTCGTCGCAGTACATGGTTTCGATGGTGCTGATGCCGTAATCCTCGATCAGGTCCCGGGCCTCCCGATTGGACAGATGCTTGCGACCGTTGCGCAAGGCCTTCATCACCACGCGGCGGGTGTGGCTGCGATCGGCGAAATGATCGGTGAAGGACTCGGGAGTCTCCGTCAGCAGGCGCTGGACTCGTTGATGCTTCACGTGCTGCATGAACGCCATGACCGCCTTCTCCGGATTGAAGAAGGACGGTAACCCGGCCCGGTAAAACTCTTCCCGGGAGTCCATGACCGTGCTTTGGCCAAGCCAACAGGTAAACACATTCAGTCGCGTGCCCTTGGAGGCCTGCACCACGGCATCGGCAATCTGCAGGCTGTCTTCCGTCAGACTGGGCGCGTACATCACCAGAACGTTGGCCACTTCCGGATCCTTGGCAAGAATCCTGATCGCCTTACCGTAGAGTTCCGGTGAGGCGTCATAGTTGAGATCGATGGGGTTGCGCCGGGTCCAGTAGGGCGGCAACAACTCCGCCAGTGCGTCGATGCTTTGCTCCGACAACTCCGCCAGCTCCCCGCCCAGGTCCGCCAGGCGGTCAACCGCAAGCACGCCCGGCCCTACCCCATTGGCCATGATCGCCAGCGTCTCCCGGCGCAAAGGCCGCATCCGCGTGAGGGTTTCAAGGGCATCGAACATCTGGCCCAGACCATCCACCCTCAACACACCGGCGCGCTGAAGCATGGCGTCGTAGATCGGATCGCTGCGGGTCAGACCGTCCGGAAGTTCATGGGGAAACCATTCGGATTCCGGTACCCGACCGGATTTCACTGCGATCACCGGCTTGGTCCGGGAGGCCACCCTCACCGCAGACATGAAGCGACGCGGGTTGGGGATGTTTTCGATGTGCAGCAGGATGGCCCGGGTCTGGGTGTCCTGGGCCAGATAATCGATCAGGTCGTCGTGATCGATGTCCATGCCGTCACCGAGGGTCAGGAAATAGGAGAACCCCACGCCCCGGGCAAAGGCCCAGTCAATAACGGAGCTGGCAATGGTGCCGGATTGGCCAACGAACGCAACCCGGCCCGGGATCGCCCCCATGTGGGCGTAGGTGGCATTCAGGCTCCGGGCGGGCACCATAAGCCCGATCGTGTTCGGGCCCAGTACCCGAATGCCGGTCTCCCGGGCCGCTTCACGTACCGAGTACATGAGCGGTTGCCCGGTTTTACTGTGGGTCCGGGACATACCGCCGGTCATCACGATTGCGGTACGGACACCCGCCTCTCCCAGCCGCTTGATGGTCTTGGCAACGGTGTCCGGGGGCGTACAGACAATGGCGAGATCCGGCGAGAAATCCATCTTGGAGACTTTTCTGACGCAGGGGACCCCGTGCACATTGTCATAATCGTTCTGGTTTACCACCAACAGCTTACCCGGGTAGCCACCGCCCATCAGATTCCGCAACACCATACCGCCGAGACTGTCCGCCCGCTCAGACGCACCGACAACCACAATGGAGTCGGGATTAAACAGACTTTCCAGATATCGGGTGCTCAAGCTGGCTCTCCTTGGACGCCGCCCCCGAGGCCGCGCAGGTGATAATGTAACTAAATCAGGTCACTTATGAGTGTACATCTTATCTTAGGTGGAGATTAATTGATGTAAAACGACTATCGCTGCCATTACGACCAAAGAAACACGGCAGCCGGGATTGTTCCCTGATAACATTGATGAAAACAAAAGCAGATTCAGGGCGTTCAGAGGCGTATGACCACGGCATTTTTTTCTCATGATGACTTTATGAAACACAACATGGGCCCGGAACACCCGGAATGCCCTGAGCGCATCACAGCCATCCTCAGTCACATCGCAGAAACCAATCTTGAGCAGGACCTCGACTGGGTCCGCCCCGAAGAAATCACCCGTGACCAGCTGCTGACCGTTCATCCCGAAAAGTACCTGCACCAGCTCGACTTGATGCAACCGACCCGGGGCCGGGTATTCACCGATCCCGATACCGCCATGATGCCGGACACCCTGCGGGCCGCCCGCCTCGCCGCCGGCGCGAACATCCAGGCCGTGGACATGGTCATGAGCAGCCAGGTTACCAACGCCTTTGTCTGCGCTCGTCCCCCGGGTCATCACGCCGAACGCAGCAAATCCATGGGTTTCTGCTTCTACAACAACGTGGCCCTGGCCGCGATGCGCGCCCTTACCTTCCATCAGCTGGATCGGGTGGCCATCATTGATTTTGACGTGCACCAGGGCAATGGCACGGTGGATATCGTCGGAGGGGATGAGCGCATTCTCATGTGCTCCAGCTTTCAGCACCCGTTCTATCCACACTCGCACGTGCACCGGCAAGCGCCAAACATTATCAACGCACCGATTGAAGCGGGCTGCGCCGCGATTGAATACCGCAAGGCTGTCGAGTCGGCCTGGGTCAAGAAACTGCAGGACTTCAAACCTCAGGTTATCCTGATCTCGGCCGGGTTCGATGGCCACCGGCTGGACCCGATGGCCGAACTGAATCTCGAAGTGGATGACTATCGCTGGTTAACGGAAATGATTGTCAGCGTAGCCAGTGACCACGCCAATGACCGGATCATTTCAACGCTGGAGGGGGGCTACAGCCTGAAGGCCCTGGGCGAGAGTGTGACGGCTCATCTTGAAGTACTGAACTCCGTCTACTGAACCGGACTCATCCGGCGGAGTCGCCACCGTAGCCATTGGCCTGCTGGAATTCCGGGCGCTCACCCTCACGCTGCAACCGTATGTTGGTGCGACGGTTATCGGAGGGCCGGCGTGAAACCGGGTATTGGTCGCCATGAGCCCGCACGGTAATCATATCCTCGGAAACTCCTTGCGCCTTGAGATAGTCAGCCACCACGTTTGCCCGTTCCTCGGACAGCGCCCGGTTGTCGATGCGACTGCCCAGACGATCGCTGTGTCCGTCCACGAAAATCCGCTCAACGGTTGAATCGGCCAGCACGTAGGTCACCAGGTTATTGAGCAGTTGGCGATCGGCCTCAGACAGGCTGGTACTGCCACTGGCAAAGGGAATGCGGGAGCGTCGAACCTGGTCGTAGTTGACCGGCAACAGGTTGGCCGTGCAGGCCCGGTAGCTCTGGAACTGTCCGGCGAAATTCACGTTCGACACCTGAACCCGCACCGGCCGACTATCAAACCATGATTCCCGGGTGACCGTCGGGCGCAGGCCCTCAAGCAGACCCTGAACCAGCACCATGGCCTGGCGGGTTTCCAGCAGCACCGGCCGGTTTCCGTCCGAGACCGTGACCTTGCCCAGGGGTCTGGGGGCCACACCCGGGCGCCACGCCGGGGCCTCAACCACCAGATCACCACGGCCCGGCCGCATCAGCGGCGATTCCGACTCAAGAAAGAATGTGAGCCTTTCACCGGCCCGGTGCCGGAACACGGCTTTGCCGTACCCCGGAACTTCATGCACCAGCGAACATTCGAACACCGATTCTGCCAGATACCACTGGCTGTTCTCGATGCCCGCACCGTAGCTGGAAGCACCTGACGGTCCGGCCAGACCCAGCGCGAGGGCGCCCATCAGGCCAAGAGAGAATGTTCGTAAGCTGGATGCCATAGCGGATTACCAACGTGCTCAACTGATTCAGTGGTTTCCCCGGTTAACGGCCCGGCCCCCATCTTCTTTAGGGTCGGATACAAAAACAAACACTCTCCCCTTCTGGTATAATTCGCAAAATTTTTCAGGGCCATGGCCCACCTATGGAACTGCGGAAACCTCCCATGACCGATCAGATCACTCTCACCCGTCCGGACGACTGGCACCTGCACGTGCGTGACGGCGATGTCCTAAAGGATGTCGTTCCGGCCACCGCCGCGTGTTTCGGGCGCGCGATCATCATGCCCAACCTGGTTCCGCCGGTAACCACTACCGCAGACGCCCTGGCCTACCGGGACCGCATTCTGGATGCCGCCAAGGGCACGGAATTCCAGCCCCTGATGACGCTTTACCTCACCGAGAGCACCACCGCAGAGACCGTTCGCGACGCGAAGGCAGCCGGAGTGGTTGCCGCCAAACTCTACCCGGCCGGCGCCACCACCAACTCCGCATCGGGTGTAAAAGACATTCGCAATATCTACCCGGTGCTGGAAGCCATGGCCGAATGCGGCATGCTGCTGCTGGTTCACGGTGAGGTGACCGATGCTGACATTGATATTTTCGATCGCGAGAAAGTGTTCCTCGAACGGGTACTCGCTCCGACCATGGACGACTTTCCGAACCTCAAGGTGGTTCTGGAACATATCACCACGGCGGATTCGGCGAAATTTGTTCAGCAGTACGCCGGCAACAATCTGGCCGCCACACTGACGCCACAGCACCTGATGTATAACCGCAATCACATGCTGGTTGGCGGCATTCGCCCGCATCTCTACTGCCTGCCTATACTTAAGCGCAACCGTCACCAGCAGGCCCTGCGCGATGCCGTTGCAAGTGGTAATCCACGTTTCTTCCTGGGCACCGATTCTGCGCCCCACGCCAAGGACCGCAAGGAAGCCGCGTGCGGCTGCGCTGGCTGCTACTCTGCTTATGGCGCCATCGGCCTGTATGCAGAGATCTTCGAGGAACTGGGCATTCTGGACAAACTGGAGGCGTTCGCCAGCGTTAACGGCGCGGACTTCTACGGTCTGCCGAGAAACACGGACACCATTACCCTGGTGCGGGACCCCTGGACCATGCCGGAGCAACTGCCTCTGGCAGACGGCAACATCGTGCCACTGAAAGCGGGTGAAACCGTGAACTGGCGCCTGGCGTAAACATCCTGACTTTTCATCACACGGCCATGACCGGAGTTTGAGTGACTGACGAAAACAAAGAACCGCATCCCATGTCCCGCCGCTTTCGCGGTTTTCTGCCCGTCGTCGTTGACGTGGAAACCGCCGGTTTCAATCCGGAGCGGGACGCCTTGCTGGAAGTGGCCGCGGTGCTGCTGACCATGGACGAGAACGGCTACCTTCTGCGCGGGGAGACCCACGTGCAACAGATTGATCCGTTCGAGGGCGCAAACCTCGAACAATCGGCGCTGGACTTCACCGGCATTGACCCCTGGAATCCGGAGCGGGAAGCGGTCCCCGAACGGGAAGGCCTGAGCGAAATCTTTACCCCGATTCGTAAAGCGGTGAAAGCCTTCGACTGCAAGCGCGCGGTGCTGGTTGGCCACAACGCCACGTTCGATCACAACTTCGTGTTTGCCGCTGCGATGAGAGCCGACATCAAGCGCAATCCGTTCCACCCGTTTTCCACGTTTGACACCGCCACACTGGCGGGACTCGCCTACGGCCACACGGTTCTGGCCCAGGCCTGCAAACTGGCCGGTATTCCGTTCAACAACAAGGAAGCGCACTCTGCCGCCTATGATGCGGAGAAAACGGCGGACCTGTTCTGCGGGATAGTAAATCGCTGGAAGGATCTGGGCGGTTTCCCCCCGCCGTTGATTGAAGAGGCCGAATGACCGACACAAAAAACCCCGCCGAGGCGGGGTTTTTTGATCTCACGGAGCGACCACTTACCAGTAGATGCCCCGCATGATGGCCGCGAACGCCACCTGCTCGCTGGACACCTTGGGCCTCTGGCCGGACCGGCTGCCCGCTGCTGCCGGCGAATCCGGGAACATGCGGTAGCCGGTGTTCATCACGATCTCGCCCATCTTCGGTGCCAGGGCATGCAACACCTGCGCAAAGATGCCCAGTCGGGTCGCGATGCGCTTCGGACGATAGACGATGGCTTCGGCAACCATGTCGGCGGCTTCCTCCGGCGTCAGCGTTGGCACCGAATCGTAGATTTTGGTCGGCGCAATCATGGGCGTCTTCACCAGCGGCATGTTGATGGTGGTGAAGGTCACATTGCGATCCGACCACTCGGCCGCCGCACAGCGACTGAACGCGTCCAGTGCCGACTTGGATGCCACGTAGGCAGAGAATCGCGGCGCGTTGGTCAGCACACCGATGGAGGAAATGTTGATCACGTGGCCACGACGGTTCTCCAGCATTTTCGGTGCAAAACCCATGATCAGGCGCACTGAGCCGAAGTAGTTCAGCTGCATGGTGCGTTCAAAATCGTGGAAACGGTCAAACGACAGATCCAGGGAACGTCGGATTGAGCGACCGGCATTGTTCACCAGCACATCCACCTGACCGTGGTTGTCCAGAACCGTCTCCACGAAGCGGTCAGCGTCTTCCATGTCGGAGAAATCGCACTGGTAGGCATGCACGCTGGCCCCCCGGGATTCCAGCTCCGCTGCCACTTCCTTCAGGCGCTCCGGCTTACGGGCACCAATGACCAGAATGGCTCCGGCATCCGCCAGCTTCTGCGCAGTCGCCAGACCGATGCCCGAGGTTGCGCCGGTCACGACGCACACGCGGCCTTCGACAGTTCCGCGCAGGGTTCGGTCCTTGAACAGGTCCGGGTCCAGGTTGCGCTCCCAGTAGTCCCAGATTACCGCGGAATAATCGGTGAGCCGTGGCACTTCGATGCCGGTGTCCTTGAGAACGCGCTCGGTTTCACGGGCGTCAAACCGGGTCGGGTAATTCACGAACGACATAACCGACGGCGGAATGCCCATGTCGTCAAGCACAGCGCTGGTCAATCGTTTCACCGGAGGCAGGTTCTTCAGGCTCTGGCGAATGAACGGCGGGATGAAACCGAACATGCGGGAGTCAATACGCATGCCCATCTTGGGCGCATGACCGGCCTCGGAGAAGATGTTGAGGATTTCACCGACCTTGTACGGATCGGAATCCACGAGATGGAAGCAGTTGCCGTCCTCGCCATCGAGATGGGCAATGTGATCCATTGCGTTCACGACGAAATCCACCGGCACGATGTTCAGGCGACCACCCTCGATGCCGATGGTCGGCACCCACTGGGGCAGAGCGCGGCGGATCTTCTGGATCATCTTGAAGAAGTAATAGGGTCCGTCGACCTTGTCCATTTCGCCGGTCTTGGAGTGGCCAATGACCATGCCCGGACGGTAGATGCGGAACGGTACCTTGCACTCCTCGCGTACAACCTTTTCAGACTCGTGCTTGGTCAGCAGGTACGGGTGATCCAGCTTTTCCGCTTCCTCGAACATGTCCTCGCGGAACGTGCCTTTGAACAGGCCCGCCGCAGCAATGGAGGACACGTGATGGAAATGCTTGGCACCCATGGCTTCCGCCGCATTCACGGCGGCGCGCGTGCCTTCGATGTTGGTTGCCTGCTGGGCTTCCTCGTCGGCGCCCATGTCGTAGACGGCCGCCAGGTGGAAGAAATGATCAATATTGCCCTCAAGGGCCTTCATGGTCTTGGCGTCGATACCAAGATTCTTACTGGTCAGGTCGCCAATCACTGCCTTGACCTGGGACTCGTCTGCACCCCAGCGCTCCCTCAGCAATTCCAGTTTACCCTGGGACTGCTCACGCACCAGCACGTATACCGTGCCGCCACGCGCCAGCAGTTTTTCCACGAGAAAACGGCCAATAAATCCGGTGCCACCCGTCAGGAAATAGTTCATCAATTATCCACCCTGCTTGTTGCTCATTTGTTGTCTGTCCATGCCGGCACCCATTTAGACTAAAGTCGTAGAGTCTTCCGGAAACGACGGCATTGTACTTAATTGCAACCCTCATGTATCGAACTTTTTTAGAGCTTTTACTCTGTAACCTCTTGTTTTTAATAGAGCTAATACTCTAACTCGGGGCGCAACCCGCACCCGGACGCCTGTCCCGTATGTCGACACAATGATTTTGAGACTAGCACAGGAATTGGCCTGTGCCTGCCCTCTCATTCGATTACTGGAAAGCAATGAAACGCCACGCAAGCAATGACATAATCAGGAACTTATTGCGCCTTCCGGCGTCATCATTGTTCACAGAAATTCTGGATTTGCGGAAGCCACACCATGCCGAAAGACAACCCGAACACCGAACGCTATATCACCATTGCCCGCGCCTGCCTCAAGGCCATCAACGACACTGCCGAAGCATCCGGCAGCCGTGAGGAAAAAATCCAGGCCGTCTACGAGGCAATCGATTCGGCGTTCCAGGCAGAATTTGCCGATTACCGGCAATCGGTCGCCATCATGGCAACGGTATTGGAGCGCATTGCCTCCGGGCAGATGGAGGCCGATAAAGCGGTGGACCTGGCCCGCAAGACGCTGGAGCAGCAACCTGAAAGTACCCGCAACTCGCTGATGCACTGATAACCCCCAAACTGTCAATGGATGAACGAGGCCCTATGAGCACTGGTACCCCCCGGAACGCCCCTGTACGCCTGACTATCGCCAGCACATTGGCAATGCTCGTGCTGCTGTTGAGCAGCACTCTGGCCCTTGCAGCACAGCCGCCGGTCAAGAGCCCCGCTGATGACAATGACTACCGCTTCATCGAGCTGGACAACGGGCTCCGGGCAATCCTGGTATCCGACAGCGACGCCGACAAGGCAGCGGCCTCGATGAACGTTGCAGTGGGTAGCGGCGATGATCCTGCCGGCCGGGAGGGCCTCGCGCATTTCCTCGAGCACATGTTGTTCCTGGGAACCGAAAAATACCCTGAGCCCGGCGAGTACCAGCAATTCATCAAGAGCCACGGCGGCAGCCACAACGCCTACACGGCGTTTCAGGACACCAACTATTTCTTCGATGTCGAAGCGCCCTACCTTGAGCCGGCGCTGGACCGGTTCGCCGAACAGTTTGCCGCCCCGCTGTTTACCGCCGAGCTGGTCGACCGGGAACGTAACGCGGTGCACTCGGAGTTCAGCTCCAAGCAGAAGGAAGACGGCCGTCGCTTCTATTCGGTGAAGAAAGCGGCCAGCAATCCGGAGCATGCGTTCAACCAGTTTGCGGTGGGCAATCTCAGCACCCTAGAGAACACTGACGAAAACCCGCTCCGGCCCGATCTCATCCAGTTCTGGAAAGATCGTTATTCGGCCAACCTGATGACGCTCGCGGTTTACGGCCCCCAGCCCCTGGACGCCCTCGAGCAGATGGTTCAAAGCCGCTTTGGCGCCATTGAGAACCGCCAGCTGGAAGCCAAAACGCATCCGGCTGCTTTTTACCAGGACGACAAACTGCCGGGAAAGGTCACCGCGGATGCCATCAAGGACGTGCGCAGACTGACCCTCTCCTTCCCGATTCCCTCCCAGGAGGACAACTACCACACCAAGCCGGCGAGTTACATTGCCAATCTGCTGGGCCACGAGGGCCCCGGCAGTTTGTTTGACGTCCTCAAACGGGCTGGCCTTGTGGAGAGCCTCTCAGCCGGCGTGGGCATGGACACGGGTGAAGGCGCCATGCTGGACATCAGCATGTCCCTGACGCCGGAGGGTCTGCGCCGCCAGGATGACATCCTGCCGCTGGTGTTCGCCTACATCGACAAAATCCGGAGCAATGGCATCACGGAACAGCGCTTCAGGGAAATGCAGCAATTGGCCCGCATTGATTTTCGTTTCCGTGAGCAGGGCGAACCGGTGCATGAAGCCATGGCTCTTGCCAGTCAGCTCCAACACTACCCGGCCGAGGACATTCTCAGTGCGCCCTGGCTGCTGGAGCGCTACGCGCCGGAGCAATACCAGACCATCCTGGACCACCTCACCCCGGACAACCTGATGGCATTCGTTCTGGCGCCGGAGCCGGCGCTCAAGAATCCGGAACAAACCCGGTGGTACGGAGCGGAATGGCAATGGGAAGCACTTGATCCGGAAAACCTGACGCGCAGCTCGTTGCCGGAACTGGCGGCGCAGCTCAAGCTGCCCCAACCCAACCCCTTTGTTCCGGAAGAACTTGCGATGGTCGCGGGTTCAACCATGGAGCAGCCCACCCTGCTGGGTAGCCAGGACGGCCTGGAAATCTGGTTTGCCCGGGATACCCGGTTCGACACTCCCAAAGCGAACGTGTTCATCAGCCTTCGCACACCCGCCGCACGGGTCTCTGCCCGCAGCAGCGTCCTGACCCAGTTGCTGGTGGATGCGGTAAATACCAATCTGAATGCCTGGGCCTACTCGGCACGCCTTGCCGGTCTGGATTACAGCATTTATCCACACCTCCGGGGCATAACCGTTCGGGTGGGCGGTTACAGCGACAAGCTGCACACCTTGATTAACCGAATCCTGATGCAGGTCGCGGAACCGGACCTGACGCAACAGCGGTTCGACATCGCCCGCCAGAACCTGGTCGACAGCCTCAAGAACAAGGCCAAGAACCCGCCGGTGGAACAGACGTCCGAGTTCATCCAGACCGCCCTGATCGAGGGCGCCTGGAGTACGGACGACAAGCTTTCGGCGTCGCAACAGGTCACCCTGGATGAACTGAAATCGTTCTCCAAGGCGCTGCTTTCAGAAGTGGATCCGGTCATGCTGGCCCACGGCAATCTCAGCCGCGCCTACGCCCTCAACCTGGCCCAGCAGATCCGGGCCATTGTGCTTGATGACAGCAGCTTTGCCGACGTCGACCGCAGCCGGGTACGCCAGTTGCCGCCGGACGAAACCCAGGTGTCCCTGGACGTCAATCATCCGGATACCGGCTACACCCTGTACATGCAGGGCGACAATACTGGCTTTGACGAGCGGGCCCGCTTCCGGCTACTGGCGCAAATCATCAGCAGCCCCTTCTACGAAAACATCCGCACAACCCGGCAGCTGGGTTACATCGTCTACGCGACGCCGTTTGAGATACTGGAAACCCCGGCTCTCGGTTTCGTGATTCAATCCCCGGGCGCCAGCCCGGAGCAGATTGACCAGGCCGTTCGTCAGTTCTCAGCGGATTTTGAGGCGCAACTGGCCAGCCTCGATGAGGCCGGCCTGAATCGTGAAAAGCAGGCGGTAATCAGCAAACTACTTGAGCGGGACCGGCAGCTCGGCGATATTTCGAGTCGATACTGGCGGGAGATTGATCGCAACGCGACCGACTTCGATTCCCGGGAACAACTGGCCAATGCGGTCAAGGGCGTGAGCCGACAGGCACTGCTGGAAACGTTCAGAAAGGCGGTCCTGGACCGTGAACAGGCACTTCGCGTGGTGACTGGCGAGGATGGCTTGAACGCCGATAGCGCGCTGACCCATTTAATGGCGAGGCCGCCAGTCCCGGCGACCTGACCTAGGCCTCAGGCAGGCGCTGAAAACGCGCCCAGTCTTCCGGCTCGTCCACGTCCCACCGGGGTTCCAGCAGACTGACGCGGAGCCCCGATTTCTCCATACGGGCCAGGGTCTGAATCAGGACGTTTTCGGTCCCCCACTCAATGTCATCCAGCATGCCGGGCACCACCCGGCTCGCCCCGATCAGGACATAGCCCCCGTCGTCAGAGGGCCCGAGAACCACGTCAAACTCGGCAAGCCGATCAATGGCATGGCGAACGTACTGGGGATCCACCGAGGGGCAGTCACTGCCGATCACCACGGCACGCGAATAGTGCTGCAGCGACTCGCGCAAGGCCGCCTGCATCCTGTCGCCAAGGGTTTCTCCCTGCTGAACCTTCTGCTCCAGGCCGGCGCATTCAAGATTCCGCACAATGATGTCCGCTTCGTCAGGCGCCCGCTCCAGCTCTCGATCCCACCAGAACTGCACCGGGTACCCGGTGGCACAGAGGTTATCGAGAACTGCCAACGTGAGAGTGACGTGGGCCCGGAGTGCTCCGGCCGCCCCAAGGGCCGGCATCAGTCGGGTCTTGACCCGACCTTGCTCAGGCCATTTGGCAAATTGCATCAGTACGGCGCTTGCCGGGGTACTGTCAGGCATTGCGAACATCCGAGCGGTAGGCCTGGGCCAGGGATTCCGGCGATTCACCGCGCCAATAGCGCCAGCGCAACCGCCACATGAGGAAAATCGTACGCCAGGGGCCAAGCTTTTCCCAGCGTCGGCTGTCGGTAATCACCGGTGAGTGAATGCAGTAAGGGCGGGAAACAAGACACAGACGCCTCGAGAATTCGACATCTTCCATCAGCGGCTGCGCCCGAAACCCTCCAAGCGCCTCAAACGCGTCCCTCCGCACAAACATGGCCTGATCCCCGGTACAAACGCCGGTAAGGCGCGACCGTTGGTTCATGAACCAGGCAATCACCCGGAACAGCGCTCGCCGCCCGCTCAGCCGCACATCAAAACGTCCCCAGGCAGAACGGCTCGTCATGAAGGTTTCCAATTGCGTGACGGCATCGGCAGGCAGGCGGGTGTCGGCGTGCAGGAACAGCAAGAGATTGCCCCCGGCAGCCGCTGCGCCCGCGTTCATCTGCGCGCCCCGCCCTCTCTCGGAGACCAGGACCCGATCACACAGGGGTCCAGCCAGCACCGCCGTACCGTCGTCGCTACCCGCGTCCACAACAATGACTTGGTGACCGGCCTCGCGAATGGAGGCCAGGGCTTTCAGAGAACTCTCAATGCCGGGGGCTTCTCTCCACACCGGCACGATCACACTCAGGGAAAAGGGGTCGGGCAAAGCTCACTCCGGAAAAACCGTGGAAACGGGACAACACCTTGAGCCATCAGCTCCAGATCGCTATCATACCGCCCTTCCTGAGAAATTGCCCCCGTAGCTCATCTGGATAGAGCGTCCCCCTCCTAAGGGGAAGGTAGCAGGTTCGAGTCCTGCCGGGGGTACCAACTACCCTTCCGCATCGATCCCCAACCACCATTACCCGATTGATTTTAAAACCTTTTACCGGAAACCGGCGTAACAGCCTCAACAATTACAAGCGTCTCTGCTAGCTTATGGAGGCCCTCTTTAGATGCCACAGCCGACTGATGGTCGTTCGGGTAGACCTGGGTTATGGCGAGTTTGACAGCCCCTACGTTAACTATGAGACGGCCCGTTACCACAGGGAACAACTTTGCCTCGCCTCTAACACCGACTCCATGTTCAATCATCTGTTGGGCGACGCCTGGAAACTGGAATGGCAACCCAAGAAGGGCTTCCATTACCACTTCATCTTCTTCTTTGGCGGTCATCAGTGCCAGGAGGACATAACCCAAGCGCGGCGAAATTGACGGCAAATTCTTGTTCAAGATACTTTGCCGTTTGTGGCTGGCCTTCCAGCGGCAGCCTAAAACTAGCTGTGACATAAACAATCTTCGATCCGCGCTTGGGCCTACTTCCTTTGGAAGTTTCTCCTGTGAATAACATATTAAAGTTCATGTTTTTCGTTCACGCTTAGCGTATTGTAAAGTCAGGAATATTGCTTTAAAACTGACCGATAATATCAACAAGAAAATCATGACGTCTGATTTCCTGGATGGTCACAAGTTATAGCGTCCGGTATTTAATGCAGTCGCCAGACAGCTAGGGTTCTCGCTAACCATCGTGCTCTGGAAAGGATTCAAATGACTTACCCACCCGACCAACTGCAAAACAAGCTTCTTGCCGCGCTGTCTGATGATGCCCGCAAGCGTATTTTCCCGAAACTGAACCTGGCCGAACTGTCCCTCGGGGACGTGATTTACGAATCCGGCCAATCCATTGAATACGTCTATTTCCCCGTAGACTGCATTATTTCACTGCTCTACGTGATGGTGAACGGTTCTTCCGCCGAAATCTCGGTGGTCGGCAACGAAGGCATGGCCGGTGTCGCCGTTATCATGGGGGGGGAAAGCACGCCCAACCGGTTTATTGTGCAGAGCCACGGCCACGCCTACCGGTTGCCCGCCGCTGACCTGAAAAAAGAGTTCAACAACCACTCCGAGATCCGCATTATCACCCTGCGCTTTACACAGGCCTTGATCACCCAGATGTCGCAGACTGCAGTCTGCAACCGCCATCACTCCATCGACCAGCAGTTGTGTCGCTGGTTGTTGTTGTCACTGGACCGGCTCGGCAACAATCAACTCAATATGACCCAGGAGCTGATTGCCAATATGCTGGGTGTACGCCGTGAGGGCGTCACCGAAGCGGCAGGCAAGCTGCAGAAACTGGGGGTGATTGAATATAAGCGCGGCCGGATCACCGTGATCGACCGCCCGAAACTGGAATCCCTCAGTTGCGAATGCTACGCCGTTGTCAGACGGGAGAATGAACGCCTTGAATCCAGAGGTTTAGGGATTTAAGGCTTAAGATCCCGCAACCCTCGCTTTGCTTCCGTCTTGACCCGATACATGGCCGCATCCGCGTGGGGCAATAAAGCCTCCAGAGTTTCGCCGTCGTTTGGAAACAGGCTGATACCCACGCTAACCGTAAGCGTCGCCCAGTGACCTTGCTGTCGCAGTAGTTCAGCGGCGGTTTCCCGTACTTTATCGACCACCGCAAACGCCTGTTCATGTTCTGCAAGGTCGCTTAGTAGTACCACAAATTCGTCACCGCCGTGACGGCATACGTGATCCGTCGCGCGCACACAGCCCAACAGCCTCGGGCCCAGCGCCTGTAAAATTTCGTCGCCAACGGCATGGCCCAGTGTATCGTTCACTTCCTTGAAGTTATTGAGATCAATGAACAACATCACCATTTTCTTTTCATGTCGTTGGGCCAATGCAGCGGCCTGCTTGAAACGCTCTTCAAACGCATAACGGTTGAGCAGGCCCGTCAGTGAATCGTGCTGCGCCAAATAAGCCATTCTGGCGGTTGTTTCCGCCGAAAAGCGGGCATCGTGGAATTTGACCAGAGCGCCGGTGATTTCACCTTTTGCATTGCGCAATGGTGATGCGGCATCTTCAATGGCCAGCTCACGACCGTCCCTCGCTTTCAAAAGGGCACTGTTATGTAGCTCAACGGGTGTGCCGATTTCCAGGACATGTTGCGCCAGGTTGGCCCTCGTCACGCGAGTGGTTACGTCAATCACCCGGAAGACCTCTTCCAGTGGTCGGCCCAGCGCTTCCTGTCGGCTGAAGCCAGTCAGAGTCTCCGCCGCCGTGTTCATGTAGGTAATATTCGCGCAGGTATCCGTTGCCATCACCCCATCGCCAACAAAGTCCAGCATGGCGTAAGCCAGCGCAGTCTCATCCCTGACATCCGTCTTATTCCTTGTGGATTTAGGCTTCAAGCGCTTCCGTTGGCCATTCCTCGTCGGCTTGGGTGAGAGATGAACAGGTCTGAAGGAGTTCAACATAATCAAGACCCCCTAGTTTTCAAAAGTAACTTTTCGCTTCAATGGATGCTTGCGAGAGCAGATCAGACCTGACAATCCAAGCCCAAAGAGCGCCAGTGTGCCTGGTTCAGGAACCGGGATACTGAAGGCTCTCATCATAACGAGCATGTCGTCATGGTCATCATCGACTCGATTATTGTCGTCCAGGCCCAGAATCATATGGTCGAGTCGGCCTTGGAAAATGGTGTAGTTATAAAACGGAGCCTGGTTGGCTTCGCTAAGGTTCGACACCGAACCGGCAGGGGCTCCAACGGGTTTCACAGACGAAAAGCCAAAGTCGAGTTTGCCAAGGCCCGCCGAATAAAAAGCTCTAAACGCCTCACCAGGTGCGGAAGAGGCGGTGTTGTATGCCTCTGAATGGTTTGATGAAAACGCGCCTCTGTCGCGAACAGCGTACCTATTGTCGCCAGAAACGGGCACTAACGCTCCACCCGGGTTGGCTACAATGTCGATAAAGGTCGCGTGGGCAAGGCCAGAGGCACCAACTGCCGCCGCGATGATTACGATTCGGCTCAGTGTGTTCATAAAAAATCCTTCCCGTGGATTGCCGAAGCCAACAAAACAGCTTTTAAAGAATTCAACCAAATCCGGTTTCCTAGTTTTCAATAATCACCTCAACGCGCCGGTTCTGCTGGCGACCCATGGCGGATTCGTTGCCAGCCACAGGCCGTTCAAGACCCAGACCGGACACCGAAAGCCTACGGCTCTGTACGCCATGATCCGTCAAGTAACGGCGGACCGAATCAGCTCTCTTCAGCGACAGGGTCTGGTTGAATTGTGCGCTGCCGACGTTGTCGGTGTGGCCTTCAATCAAAACGTCCCGGTCCGGATAGGTGTTGAGAAAGTCCACCAGCTTTTCCAGGTTGCGATTAGACCCGCCCTGCAGGTCTGCGCTGCCGGTGGCAAACAATACGTCGCCCAGCGTCAGCACCAGGCCACGTTCTGTTGCTTCTGCCTCAAGCTCGTCGATCTGCCTTTGCATCTCTTCGGCGGCTTTTGCGGACACGGCTGCAGCTGCCATCTCAGAGCTGCGGGCAGTATCTGCGTCAGCACGCGCTGTATCTGCCTCGAGGGTGCGGGCTGCCAGCCTGGCGGCAGCACGTTCTTCACCCATGCGTTTCCGATCGGCTTCCATTTGGCGGGCAGTACCCGTGGCTCTGGCGATTTCCACCATACGGTCGGCCATATAGACCCGGTGGTCGACCAACGTGGCTTCATCGCTGTCGAGAGGCTGTTCGGCAAGCTCGACGGCAGCTTCCGCATCACGCAATTCAATGCGGGCGTTACTGGCCATCGCCGGGTTGCGCTGCAGCTCTGTCAGCTTCTGTCGCACATCCAGCGCCGCAGGGGCGGTTTCAGGCGCCATGGCGCAGGCGTTCAGCAACAGCGAGGAAAGCACAACAATGGCACCGGTTTTGCCGACAAACGGTTTTTTCAACAGCGATACAGTCTTCATTTTTGCTCTCCCTGACGACCCATTTCCACATCCAGAGCATCGGCGCCGCGCCCCATTTCACGATTGATTTCCGCCGCTTTGGCGGCCTCTGTTCTTGCCATCGCCAGCCTGGCAGCCACACTGGCCTGTTTGGCCAACTGGTCCGCCTCAGTCATGGACTCCTCAGTCACGGCCTTCTCTGCCATAACCAACTGTGCACGGGCTTCTTCCAGCTCGGCACCAGCGTATTGCCGGGCGTCGGTCTGTTCCGCTTTGGCAATGGTATCCCTGGCCACGTTCATCGACTCAGTCGGGGGTATGGGTGCCGAAGCGCACGCAGTCAGTAATGCCGTCAGAGCAAGAGTGAAAAACAGAGGAATTCGGTGGTTTACAACGCCCGCGATAAAAAACTTCATAACCTGACTCCCTTCTAATCCGGAGCTGCCAGAACCCATCAAGATTCAGGCACTCACAAACCAAACCGGTTCGCGGACTCTCCTTATTTGATCCAATTTAACAATTGCCGGTCCGGGGGGTCGGTTCGCTAACACACACAGGTCAACATATTGAACACACGTGATATGGCGGCTGTTGAAGGCGGGCTCCCCGGAGTAGTATGGGAGTGGCAACAGCAGATATCTGCGACAGAAGGAAGCGATAATGACAAACAATGAAGGACGTTCATGGGCGGAAAACCGAGCCCAACTCCGCCTACACGCTGAAGATCTGATTCGTGGCGGCACCGACAAGGTGACTAAAATCGGGGGTGGCGCCCTGGGGGTTGAAGCACTGGCGCTTTTATACCGCCGGGCCAGTGACCCCGACTTTGCTGCCGATGCACTAAAGCTGCTGCATGAGCTGCAAACCCACCAGGTGGAACTTGATCTGCTGCTTGAACAACTTCAGACCAGTGAAATCGAGCTTGCTGAGGAGCTGGCCCATTATCAGGCGCTGTATAGATTCGCGCCAGCGGCGTGCCTGGTGGTATCCCGCGACGGGCGCGTGATTGAAAGCAACGCTGCCGCGGTCGCTCTGCTGGGGTGCACGCCAGAGCATTCGGAGGAACAGACGCTGACCCAATACCTGGCACCGCCGGGCCGCGGCGATGTGGCCGATCTGTTAGAGAGGCTTAAGACGCCCGGGGCCGTGGCAACTTGCAAGGCCTGGCTTGCCGGCAACGATAGCTTTGAGCTGTCGATCAACGCGAGCCTCATTTCGAGCGGAGACCTGATTATGATAGTGATGTCCCACTACCCGGCTCCTCACACTCCTCCCGCCCGTTCCTGATGCGCATTGTCGGAATCGGAGCCTCTGCTGGTGGTCTGGCGGCACTCGAAGAATTTCTGCGCCATACGCCAACCGATACCGGCCTGGCCTTTATCGTGGTCCAGCATCTGGACCCGACCCAGAAGGCCCTGCTGCCGGAGTTGTTGCAGCGGGTGACTGCCATGCCCGTGCAAGAAGCCCTGCAAGGCAGAGAAATTCTACCCAATTGTGTCTATGTCATCCCCTCCAACGCGGAACTGACCGTTGAGAATGATCGGCTGAAGCTTGATCAGCCCCGGGAACCCCGGGGCATGCGCCTGCCTATCAACGTGTTGTTTTCATCTCTGGCCAGCGCTCGCAATGAACGGGCAATTGCCGTGGTGCTTTCCGGCATGGGCTCGGATGGCACGCTGGGCCTGCAAGCCATTCGCGCCGTGGGCGGCCTGACGGTTGTGCAAGAGCCCAGCTCGGCCGAATTCGATGCCATGCCTCGAAACGCCATTGCCACCGGTTGTGCGGATATTATTGCCCCGGCCAGCGAGTTGCCCAGCCGCATACTGGCCTACAACACACGTGTCACCGAGCCTGACCAGGCTGGGCCACCGGCAAAATTGGTGGAGCCGATCAAAGCCATCATCGCCATATTGCAGCAACACACCAGGCACGACTTTTCCCTGTACAAACCCAGCACTGTCCTGCGCAGAATAGAGCGTCGTATGGCGATTCATGGCGTTGCCAATTTGCCAGACTATGCACGATACCTGGAGAACAACGATCAGGAAGTGCAGTTGCTTTTCAGGGAAATGCTGATTGGTGTGACCTCTTTTTTCCGTGATGCCGATGCCTGGGATTACCTGTGCGATTACGCACTTGAACCACTGATCGGGCAACTTGAACCCGGCGAGAACCTGAGGGCGTGGGTGGTGGGCTGTTCAACCGGTGAGGAGGCCTATTCCCTGGCCATGACCTTCACCGAGACTCTGGAACGACTCCACCCTGAAAAACCGGTCAACTTTCAGATTTTTGCCTCGGACCTGAGCCTGGAAGCCATCACCGTGGCCCGGGCGGGTCGGTATCCCTCGATGATTGACGGCCAGGTATCCGAGCAGCGTCTGGCCCGATTCTTCACAAAAGACAACCATCATTACCAGATAAACCAGACCATTCGCGACAAGATCTTGTTCGCCCAACACGATGTCATTCTGGACCCACCGTTCACGAAGCTCGACCTGCTGGCCTGCCGCAATCTGCTGATCTATTTTGACCCTATGCTGCAGCGTCGTTTGCTGCCTTTATTCCATTACAGCCTGCGTAACCATGGCCTATTGATGTTAGGCAGTTCAGAAACCGTGGGCAGACTGAACCATCTGTTCAAGCCACTTGAACAACGGCTAAGGCTCTATGAAAGACTGCCCCACGACTCCATCAACGGCTCCAGTTTTCTGCTGAAATCCTTCCCCCCCCTTTCCAATCTGTCCAAGGAGCAACCCGTGTCCGCGCCTATCTATCCCATCGGGGACAGCGACAATCTTCAGAATGCCGCAGATCACCTTCTTTTGCAGCGATATTCACCGGCGGCCGTAGTGCTTAACCAGAATGCGGATATCGTCTACATAAGCGGGCGCACGGGAAAATACCTGGAACCGGCCGCTGGCAAAACCAATTGGAATATCCATGCCATGGCCAGGGAAGGTTTGCGCACGCCGCTGTACACGGCATTGAAACAGGCCGCCACTCAGCGAGACCCGGTTGAGTTAAACAACCTGGCCGTGGAAACTGGCGCCGGTGTACAGCATGTGGACGTAACCGTGCAGTCACTCAATGAACCACTGGCTCTAAAGGGTATGACCATGGTGGTGTTCCGGGACCACCCTGTATCTACCCGGCGCAAACGCTCGAAGCGCGCTGGCGCGACGACCACCGATCAGTCCGATGAAATCTTGCGTTACCAGCAGTCCATTGAACAGTTAAGCGAAGAGGCCCGGCTTTCCAGCGAAGAACTCCAGGCCTCGAATGAAGAGCTGCAATCCACCAACGAAGAACTTCAGTCTGCAAACGAGGAACTTACATCGTCCAAGGAAGAAATGCAGTCAATGAACGAAGAGCTGCAAACCATCAACACGGAATTGCAAACCAAACTGGACGACCTGGCGCTGGCACAAAGCGACATGCAGAACGTGCTTAACAGTATCGAAATTGCCATCCTGTTTATGGACCAGAATCTTAACGTTCGCCGGTATACGGCCCGCGCAGCCAACATCATCAGCCTGCGGGAGAGCGATGTGGGGCGGCCGATCAGCGAGTTGACCACCATATTGCATTACCCGGAACTGGAAGACGATGCCCGGAACACGCTCGACACGCTCGTTGTCAGTGAAAAGCAAATCGAAACCAATGAGGGCCGCTGGTTTTCTATCCGCATCATGCCCTACCGTCGTTTGGACAATGTGATCGACGGCGTGGTTATGACCATGGTCGATATCACGGACACCAAGGCACTGGAATCAAGCTTGCGAAAAGCCTCTTCGCTACCGCAGACATAGGCTCACCTTCCCAAAGCCCCCTTTGGTGGTCTAGCGAACAGACCGGGCGCCCTGCCCGATGTAGATTGGAACCTCATCCTGAATTCGATGTAAGGCAGTAATTCAGACCGCGCTCGGCAATGGCGCTGACGCGGACTATGCCCAGATGAGGAATACGGAGAAATCAATGAAAAATATGCGTTCATACGCGTTTTATGCACTGGTCACGCCAGCCATCGCCTTGGGATCCAGCGCAGTTCTCGCACAGGAGTCCACCAGCCAGCAGGTTGAGCAGTCACAGCCTGATGTGCAAAAAAGCCAGGGTGATATGAAATCCGCATCCAAGGCACCTCAAACAGATCCGTCCTACACAAAGAGCCGTGGCTACATGGCTAACGCCCCTGCCAACGGCCTACAGGCGAGTAATCTGATGGGTGTCACAGTGATTACCTCCGGCGACGAAGAAGTCGGCGAAGTGAAAGACCTCATCATTAACAAGGATGGACAGGTTGTCGGCGTCGTCATCGGCGTTGGCGGGTTCCTTGGAATGGGTGACAAGGATGTTGCGATCGGATGGGACGAAGTGCAGAAAGTCGGCAAGGCCACGGAGCTGGAGCTGAAGATTGACCAGTCCCGTGAAACCCTGATGTCGGCTCCGGAATTTGAAACTCAAAAGTAAACCCGACCAGGTCGACATTAATGCAATCTGATTAATGCTCACAATCTGAGAGCGTACTTTGGCAAGGCTGAATAGGCCTTGCCCTTTTTTATGGGTGCCCTACAAGTCAACAAGCCGATTCTTTTTTTGATAACGGTTAGCCGCATCCGCTACAGCTTGGATCCTCCGGGATGACTTTGCAGGCATTCACCCGACTACCCGCCAGCACCTCAACCACCGCATGAGCACTATCAGCCAGGGCCTGGGCGTTGTAGCCACCCTCAAGCAAAAGCACCAGACGGCCGTCGCATAGCTCATCTGCCAGGTCGCTCATGCGCTGGGTAAGCATCGCAAAGCCCGTTTCATCCATGGTGCAGGTCATGTCGAGGTAATGGCAATCAAAGCCTGAAGACACCAGCAGAAGATCAGGCTGAAATTCCCTCGCCGCAGGCTCTACCACCTCATCGAACACTTTTAGCAGTGCCGCATTGCCGATACCCAGCGGCAGCGGAACGTTGAGTTGATAGCCGATGCCGGCCCCGGCCCCTTTCTCACTCTGCAAACCGCTGCCCGGATAGAAGGGCGCCGCACAGTGGCTATCAATCACCAGCACGGAAGGATCGGAATAGAAGATTTCCTGTGTACCGTTACCGTGGTGCATATCCCAGTCCCAGATCATCACTCGCTGATAGCCAAGGCTTTCACGCGCATGGGCAGCGGTAACGGCGAGGTTGTTATATAGACAAAAGCCCGAGGCATGGTCGGAATGGGCATGATGGCCTGGCGGCCGCAGCACACAAAACGCCCGGCGGGCCTCACCCGTCGAGATGGCCTCGACTGCGCTGATTCCCGCACCAGCGGCGAGACAAGCCGCCTCCACGCTTCCTGGCGACACTGCCGTGGTGTCTTTGGACAGCCAGCAGGAGTCCCCTTTCAATGACTCAATATGAGCGACATAGGTCTTGTCATGAACGCGCTCCAGTTGAGCCATGGTCGCCGCCGTCGGCAGCATCCAGCGCACCCCTTCAATTGGTTCCAGCATCAGCCGGTCAACGATCGCTGTCAGTCGTTCCGCGCGCTCCGGGTGAGTGTAGGTTTCCAGGTTGCTGCCGGGATATTGCAGGTTAATCATTGCCTTGACCGCCTCTGTCCAGGCGGGATGGCTGGGGTCCCAACCATGTGGATTGTGACCGAGCATCCGCATGTCATAGTAGACCAATACTGTTGCTGTCATAGCTTTCATTTCTCTGGAGCCGCCCATATAGGCGCTTTCCTTTACAAACCGGAATGTTCGCAAACGCTTTGTCTGATCGAGCTTATTAAACAAGAGCCAGGTCTTCGGTACGTCAACGCACATAGCAATTGAATCATTCCAACCTTCCGATGCAGGAATTCTCACGCTGAACAATCAGCCCTCATCAACATCCGCCTACCAAATTACCATCGACATCTTCCGCCGTTACCCTTAATCTTTTCCCATGAACCGTCCTTCGATACCGAGCGACCGCTTCTTACGGCTCAGTCATATCCTGACAGTTTCCGCCTGTGTGCTCCTGTCATTGCCCTTGTTTGCCTCAGAACAACAGGATGGCTACCGGCTGCTTAAGCTTGAAGGCTATCTGGTGAAATGGGGCGAGCAGCAATTGGGCACGGGTGCAAAGATCAGCTACGCCTTCGCGGATGAAACGCTGGACTTTGAAAACGCCCGCAATTGTGGCGTTCTGGCGCCGATGAGAGCACTGTCCAGCCGGGATCTGAGCTTTGAGATGCTAGTAAAGGAAACCGCCGCCGCGTTCCGGGTCTGGGAGCGTGCAGCTGACCTTTCGTTCTACCGGATTGCCAATGTCCGAGAGGCAGACATAATCCTTGGCACCCAGGGCCAGCCGCGTCGGCGAGCATTCGCCAACGTCACCTTCGCACCCAGGGAGAAAGACGGTGTGCGCGCCATTAACCAGTCGTTGGTCTGCCTGAACCCAGAACAGAAATGGAAAGTCGGCTTTGATGGCGACACGGAGACCTACGATATTCGCTATACGCTGATTCATGAAATCGGCCACGCCATCGGGCTGGACCACCCCGGCCCATCCGGGCAGGTGATGGGTTTTCGCTACACCGAGAATTTCCCCGAGCTGCAGCCAGGTGATCTGCGCGGTGTACAGCGCCTGTACGGACATCGGGCCAGCGACCGTCAACTGGTCACCGGCACCGACCCGGGTCTTACCGAATCAGCACTGTAACCGTGTTCAGAAGTTATAACCCAGACCCACGGTATAGGCCCAGATGCCGTCATCCTGAAAAGCATCACTGGCATCACTGGAGTCGCTGAACAGAAACTGGTACTCGGCGCGGGCCAGGAAATAGGTCTTGGTCTGCACGTAATACTTTAATCCTCCCTCCAGGCCGGCAAAGGCACTGTCCTTGACACCATCCCCATAAAGGCCGCCCAGACTCGCACCAACAAAGGGTCGCGCACGATCGTCAAGGAATTGATAGTCGAGGTACCCCCGGGTTGAGCCGTTCCAGAAATCATCGGTGAGGGCCTCGCCTTCGATATCGGCATAATTAAGACTCTGGCGAATACCGGCTACTACGTTGTCCCGCAAATACCAACCCAGATCACCGGTCACGCCGAAGCTGCCGCTATTGAAATCCCGGTCGTTACTGCCGGTTCCGGAGAGGGAGAATTCACGGTCGCCCTCTCGCGGGCCAAACTCTGCGGATTGTGCGGACACAGCGAGAGGCAAGGCACCTAGAAGACATAAAGTGATCACAGCAGTCTTGATTCTGATCATGAGAAGCTCCTTGCTTACATTACTCAGATTGCATTTCCATAATGCGCCAATGAAGATCGGACGCGGGTCGGGGCGCAGCGAATGGTGTAGCGTCGATTCGGTGCAAGCCCACTTCTCCAGAATCAGGCTTAGACCACTGTGCCGTCTGTTCGTAAGCACACACAGGGAGACGAAAGAGTTTCAGGGGCCCCACCACCGCGTCATCATCGGTTTGACGGTCAGCCCGTGAATGATGATCGAAAGCACCACGACCACCAGCGTGAGATGGATCAGCTCCAGGGCCAATTCTTCCGGCAGGCCGAAGACAACGGCGAACATCAGGTAGTAGACAGAACCGATTCCCCGAACCCCGAACCAGCCCACCAGCATCTGCAGCCGCCAAGGTGCCCCGGAGCCGATTAAACCAAGAAATACACTGACCGGCCGAACAATCACAAACAGGAATAACCCGAGACCAACGGCCCGGAAACTCCAGGAGTCGTAGAACAACGTGCCACCCAGCAACACCACCAATACCAGTTCGGACAAGCGTTCAAGAGATTCCTTGAACATCAACGAGCCTTTCGATACCCCGGTAGGAAGATGTCGGATGGTTTCATGCGGCTGATCGAAAGAGTCCGCCGCTGTCTCCGTGTCTTGGCCAGGCTTTTCGGACTGGGCCAGCGTCATTTCGGATTGCCGCAGCGAAATGGCAGCGACAAACACGCCCAAAAACCCCCAGGCATCGATCAGCAGGCAGACCCCGTAGGTCAGGCCAATCAATCCAAGGCCAAGGAAGTCATCCAACAACGGGGCCTGTTTCTCGAGACATCGCTGCCCCCGCACACACTGAGCCAGCAGCCTTCCCGCCAAAAGCCCAACCACAATCGCCGAGGCCGTTGACCACAAAACCTCATTAAGCCCCCACGTTATAAGCAATTCGTTGCTGACCGGCGCACCGAGCAACAAAAGCCCTAATATGACGAACGGAAACGCGCTGCCATCGTTCATGCCAGCTTCACTCGTCAGAGTAAACCGAAGGGGGTCGGTATCGCCCATGTGCCGGACCTGAACTTCCGTTGCCAGTACCGGATCGGTGGGTGCCAGTATGCCGCCCAGCGCAATCGCCGCCCCCGCGGGAAGTCCTAGCACGTAGTAACCAAAGGCTGCCGTCAACGCGACACTGAGGGTCATGGAGATGAATGCCAGGCGCAAAGGTACGCGCCATGCGTTCCATATGAAGGGCACCGGCATCTTGGTGCCAGCAATAAACAACGATAACAACACCGCGAGCTCGGCAAACAGTTCCAGCAGATGTGCCTGTTTCAGCGGGTTAAAATGAAAGACACCAAAAATCAACGGGCCCAGAAGCACGCCCACACTCAAATAGACCATGGACGGTGTCAGATTCAGACGCTGAAGCACCGGCGGGCGCGTCCCCATAAGAATCAGCAGGGCTCCGATCGCGACAAACCAGACAGCGTTACTCAAAATGACTACCTCGGGCTCAGACAGGTTCCAAAAGCTTGTTCCTGGGAACTAATTTGCCTGAAAAGCAGATCGGCCTCTGTACGCTATCCCACTTGAACACGTCTGTGTTTGCGAACGCACAGACCGTGACCCGGTTTCAACGCACGATGAAACGACGGTGGCACATGGTTCTGTCTGGAAATGGGCCGCCGTTCGATGAACCTATTATCTGGCCAGAGGGCCAAAGGAGCTGAAATGAACAAGGACACCATCGAAGGCAACTGGAAAGAACTGAAGGGCAAGGTGAAAGAGCAATGGGGTAAGCTAACGGATGAGCGCCTCGATGAGATTGCTGGCCGGCGTGAACAGCTGGCGGGCGAGATTCAGCAGGCTTATGGCGTCACCAGAGACGAAGCGGACAAGCAAATCAAGGACTTCGAACAAATCCGCAAGCATTGATATACCCCCCACCTAACTCTGATTTGGCTGCCTGCAGGCTTGTTTTGCAGGCGGCATTTCAACTACCAGACCAAACCCACCAGCATTTTTTCCTGCGCTATGTGGGCCAGCGTACAGACCCGGCAACGCTGATACCTCAATCTAAACCCCGATGTGGCGATGGATCTGCCTATACAAGGAGTTGCATCATCCGTCGCAGGGAACGCGGCGCAACCAAATTTACAGTTTCTAGGAAAGGTCATCACTTATGAACAATATCGTTTATATGGTTGGTGCAGTCGTAATCGTTCTAGCAATTCTCTCCTTCTTCGGTTTTCGCTAAGCCGAGGCGGATTCAGGGGGTCAGAAGTCACCAGTTACACCCAGGACTTGCTTGGCCCCTGATACCAGATCAGTACAGAGCATCTCGAAGGTACACTGTGCGCTATCAGGGAGAGGAATCTTGGTAACCGCGCTAATTGTTGGTTTTTTCTCTTTTAAGGCTGTTAATTCTAGAAAAACCCTGATCAAGGCGGCGCTGTATCATTATTTCCTGAATCACAGAGAGACCGAAAGCGAAACGCACCCAAAGAATGCTTCATTGCCTTCGACAGCATAGGGTATGGCAATCGGAAAATTTCAGAAGATGAACGACGGTCGAGACGATTACAACTTCTGCTTTGAAATTCTCAACCATCAAGTTGGGATTTTTCGTCATCATCATATTCGAATAGCGCATTGCCGAATCCCTTCGCTGCAGCCGCATCCAGCGCAGCCGGGTCAACGCCCTCTTCCTTAACCTACTGGGCCTTTTCCCTTGCTTCAGCCACTGCGTCCTGCCGGGCGGACCAATCGCGTCGCTCAGCGATCAGTGCGCTCACTGTCGCCGGCGGAAACCATCCCTGAGTAAAAGATGCCGACAAGCAGGAGGAAGCCCCGCTGGATTTTCGAAGCCTTCGATGAAAATCTCATTGGTCGTTCCTCCGGGGGCCACGCTGTCAAGTCACAGCTCATCCAGATCACGGCCGCGTCTTACGCGGACAATGTCGGCCATGATTGCCAGTGCAATTTCCGCAGGGGTCTTGCTGCCCAGTCGAAGGCCGATTGGCATACGGATTCGGTTGATCTCGTCCTGGCTGAGCCCTCCAGTGCGACTCAGGCGCTCGGCCCGAGCCCGGGAGGTTTTCATCGAGCCCATGACACCAATGTAGGTCGCGGGGGTTTTCACCGCCGCCATCATCGCAAGATCATCAATTTTCGGATCATGGGTTGTCGCAACCACGGCTGTGGAGGACGTACAGGCGCCCTCGGCACTGATATACATGGAGGGTAAAACTGGCTCGAAGGCAATCCCTTCGGGTAGTTGAGCGTTGGCAGTCACCTCCTCCCGCGGATCGCAAAGAACCACCTGATAGCCGAGACTCATTGCGAGACTGGCGCACGCCTCTGCGACGGTTGAATAGCCGGCCAGGATGAGTCTGGAAATCGCGCCTACACGAATGCACACCGTTTCTTCACGCTCATCAACGACCACCCGTGGGCCTGTGGGCCGAGCATTTTCAAGCGACCTCACGCCATCCGTGAGCCTCACCTGACGGACAAGCGCCTTTTCACCGGACCTCATCGCTTCAAGAATCTGCCCGCAGTGGTCTCTGTTCCCGTCATTGGCGACCATCCGCTCAACCAGCACGTGGAGAATGCCACCGCATGGCAGCCGAATCCGGGGGTTTGCAGGTGCATCTTCGGGATCGCCATAGCGCACCATAACTGCCGGCAACTCATAGTCACCGGCGGCCAGGCGGGCAAGAAAATCCTCCTCAACACACCCACCGGACAAGGATCCGACATGCTCCCCCTCAGCAGTGGCGACCATGAGCGACCCCGGTTCGCGGGGCGAGGAGCCAAAGGTCGACAGGACGGTACACAACCACACCGTCCTGCCATCCTCCAGCCATTCCAGGGCCTGCTTTACGACCCGATAATCCAGGCTTTGCATGGTCATCCGCTCAGCTGGTCGCCGACCGGAAGGCGGCGGATACGTTTTCCAGTGGCGGCATAGATTGCGTTGCAAAGGGCCGGCGCCACCGGCGGCAGTCCGGGTTCGCCAACACCGCCCATGGCATCGTCCGGGTTGTCGATCAGGTGAACCCGAACCACTTTCGGGACGTCCGGCATACGCGGGATCAGGTACTTGTCAAAGTTGCCCTGCTGGGCCACGCCATCCTGGAACGTCACCTCGCTCTTCAGAGCAACACCGATACCCATAACGCATGCGCCCTCCATCTGCGCGCGGATGCGCTCCGGGTTGGCCTGGGGCCCACAATCGAAGGCAATGTCCGCCCGATGAATGGTGAGTTCGCCGGCGTCGTCCACCTCCACGTCAAAAACGATGGCGGTGTAGGACACAAAGCTGTGATGAAAGGCCAGGCCCAGGCCCCGTCCCTTTGGAGTGTCGCGGCCCCAGCCCGCTTCCTCGGTAGCGCGTTCAATGACGCGCCGCATGCGAGCCGTGTCGATCGGGTACAGATCCGGATCCTCCCCGTAATTCCAGCCATCCCCGACGGTCAGGTTGTGCACTTCCCGATCCGGCCCAAGCAGATCCAGCGCATAATCCCGGTGATCCTTACCTGCTGCTTCCGCCATTTCATGGGCAAAGCTCTGAATGGCCCAGGCATGAGGCAGGTTGTAGACCGAACGGAACCAACCGATCCGGACATGGGCCGGTGCCGGCGGGTTTTCCAGACGAATCGACGGGATACTGAACGGCATGGTGTTGAAGCCCATGCCCAACTCGAACTCGCCCTTATGTTTCGGGTCCGGTGCAAACAGCGATGCGATACTGGGGGAGAGTGTTCGATGAAGCCAGCCAGTTGCATTGCCCTCGCTATCCAGGCCTGCTTTCAGGTGATCGACCGACACGGCGTGGAAATAGGCATGCTGGACATCATCTTCCCGGGTCCATTGCAGTTTGATGGGAGTTCCTTCGAACTCTTTCGCAATCCGGGCGGCTTCGCTGACAAAATCAGGTTTGGACTTACGCCCAAAACCGCCACCGAGCAGGGTTTGATGGACCGTCACATTCTCCGCGTCCATCTCAAGTATCCCGGCAATCCCGTCGCGAGTTGCCTTGGGATTCTGCACCGGCGCCCACGCTTCCACCGCGCCATCCTTGACCCGAACGACCGCCACTGGCGGCTCCATCGGGGCTTGTGCCATGTGCGGCATGTAATAGGTAGCTGAGACCGTTTTTGCGGCATCGTTCAGGGCTGAGTCGACATCCCCGGTTTGCCGGATGACCTTACCGGGGGATTGCGCAGCTTCTTCCAGCGACGCCTTGTAGTCCGCTGAAGTGTATTTGGCATTATCTCCCGCCGCCGCCAGGTCCCATTCAATCTTCAGCGCCCTGCGACCTTCCATCGCCGCCCAGGTGTTCGACGCCACCACCGCAACACCGCCCAGGGGATTGAAGGCTGCAGGCTGGTTCGCCGTTTCAATCCGGATAACCTTCTGAACACCGGGAACCTTGAGCGCATCGCTGTCTTCAACGCTCGTTATCTCCGCACCATAGACCGGTGGCCGCGCGATCACAGCATAGAGAACGCCCTCAAGATCTACATCAGCACCAAACACCGCTTTGCCCGAAACAATGTCCTCACCATCGAGGGCTTTGGGGTGTGCGGACATCAGCTTGCCATTGACCAGGCCTGACTCCTTGCCGACGAAACGCAGCTCATTTTCTGACTTCAGAATCAGTCCATTCCTGCTTGGAACGTCCAGCTCTCGCGCGGCTTCTGCAAGTTCTCCAAAACCCAGTTCCCGGCCCGTGGCCGAATGAACCACCTTGTGAACATCGGTGCGGACTTCCAACACCGGCACGCCCCACTGATCGGCCGCCGCTCGCTCCAGCATGAGCCTGGCGGCAGCGCCAGAACGTCGAATGGGTTCATACCAGTGGCGCATACTGCGGGAACCATCTGTGTTCTGGTTGCCATACTTGTCTTGATCTGCAGGCGCCTGCTCAACGCGAACATGGCCCCAATCCGCACCCAGTTCGTCGGCAGCTACCATGGCCAGACTAGTGCGAATGCCCTGACCCATTTCAGCGCGGTTGTTGATGAAGGTGACGATGCCGTCGGCGTCGATTTGGATAAACACATTGGGATTGTCGATCCACCCACCGGGCATAGCGCCCGCGCCGAACTGAGCCTGTTCATTGGCAAAGCCGGTATCCCATCGAGCCGCGAGCAGAAGTGCGGAGGCTCCGGCCATACCCCTCAAAAGCCCCCGACGGCTGACATTGGCAAGCATCAATCTATCTGAGCGGCTCATGAGTTCACCTCCGTACCAGCAGCGCGCTCAATGGCGGCAAGAATGCGGTTGTAGGTCCCACAGCGACACAGGTTACCGGCCATGGCGTCTATAATTTCCTGAGTATTCGGCTCCGGATTGTTTTTTAGCAGCCCGGTCGCATTCATGATCTGACCACCCTGACAATAGCCACATTGGGCCACGCCGAGGTCCAACCAGGCTTGCTGTACTTTTTTACCGACCGGATCGTCGGCCATGGCCTCAATGGTTTTGACTTCCCCCGTCACGGCGGACACGGGGGTCACGCATGAACGTGTTGCGACGCCGTCGATGTGGACTGTGCAGGCCCCGCACTGAGCCATACCACAACCGAACTTGGTACCCTTCATCCCGACAACATCGCGAATGACCCAAAGCAGGGGCATGTTGTCAGGAACGTCCAGCTCATGCTGGCGTCCATTGATCGTCAGACTAGCCATTGTTCTCTCCTTAATGATTTTTTGCGGGTTGCCGACCCATGCACGCAATTTGCAAACCCATCAGCGCGCTATTCCTACTAACCTTTTACGTGAATTCGACTAGGCAGATTGCTGCACCAGTCTCCGGATGTCTTGCATCGGTGGGGCACCAAACATTCGACTGTATTCGCGGCTGAACTGTGACGGACTCTCGTAACCGACCTCGAATGCCGCTCTTGAAGCGTCCAGGTGTTCTGTCAGCATCAGTCGCCGAGCCTCACTCAGGCGCATCCGCTTCTGAAACTGCAGGGGCGTCATGGAAGTCATCGCCCGGAAGTGGTGATGAAAGGCGGAGACACTCAACCCCGCCCTGCTTGCCATGTCCTCGATTTTCATAGCTTTACTGTAGTGTTGTTTCAACCACTCTATGGTGCGAACAACCCGATAGCCGTGTTGACCGGAAGCTGCTATCTGGCGAAGCCTGGGGCCCTGTTCACCCATCAGTAAACGGTAGAAAATTTCACGCTGGATCAATGGCGCCAAAGCACCAATATCTTCGGGATGACTGAGCAGATCGAGCAATCGATTAAAGGCGTCAAACAGGTGCCCGGTGACGCCACTGACGGCAATACCGAGAGAATTTGCGCTGGAGCGCCCCACGGGTGCGGGGTGTTCCAACACAAGCTGGGAGAGTGTTCGCAGGTCGATCTCCATTGTCAGCCCCAGGTATGGACTCTCGGGGCTTGCTTCCAGAATTCGCGATACGACCGGAAGGTCAATTGAAGTGATCAGGCAATGGCTGGCGTCATAGACGAACGCATCTTCGCCCACAACCACTTGCTTCCGACCCTGCCCGATCAGACAAATGCTTGGCGCAAGCATGTAACTGGTAGGCTCGGTGGGGTGTTCCCAACGATGGAGGCTCAGCCCCTGCACTTCCGTATCGAGTCGGTTACTGTCGGCCGTTAAAAGGTCAATCTTCCTGGCCAGTCCGATCACCCCCCTGTCCTCTCCGCGAACCATTTTTGAGGCTTCAGACGGTTTTATGCTGCCCATTTGTTTCTGACCTCCAACTCTGACAGTTGCACCCCGGTCGTGCATTAGCTCAACATACTGTGGGGTATCCTGATTCAACCTCATTACCATACCCGCTTTCACCTGTTTTCCGTTTAGCGCGGAGAATCAGGCAAGAATTCAATAGGATCGAGACAGCCCCCGAGAACGGTTTGCCTCAATGAGGATCCGGTTGGCGCAAAACCTCAGCTCATTGCCACCAGCTGCTGAATCGCCCGTAATCTTTATCATCTAACTGAACGATACTGCTCCGGGTTACGCAAGGCGACCCGCAGCGCACCAGCTTTCTGCATGAAGTTTTCATCGGTACAGGTCAGCTCTGAAAGCCATTTCTCACAGCCCCAAATGCTGCCAGCAAGCACGTAGGGCTGTGATGGTGATTATTTATCGAAGTGGATGACGCTGCGGATGCTCTTGCCTTCGTGCATCAGTTCGAACGCCTCATTGATATCGTCCAGGCCCATGGTATGGGTGATGAAGTCGTTGAGCTTGAACTCACCCTGCAGATAACGTTCGACAATACCTGGAAGCTCGGAACGACCCTTGACACCGCCAAAGGCGGAGCCTTTCCAGACCCGACCGGTCACAAGCTGGAACGGGCGTGTAGAGATTTCCTGACCGGCGCCGGCAACACCGATGATGACGGACTCACCCCAGCCCTTATGGCAGCACTCGAGGGCGGAACGCATGACATCCACGTTGCCGATGCACTCGAAGGAATAGTCCACACCACCGTCGGTCAGCTCGACAATCACTTCCTGAATCGGTTTGTCGTAGTCTTTCGGATTGATGCAATCGGTTGCTCCCAACTGGCGGGCGAGCTCGAACTTGCTCTCGTTGATGTCGATGCCGATGATGCGGCTGGCCTTGGCCATGGTCGCACCAATGATGGCAGACAGGCCGATACCGCCCAGGCCAAAGATGGCCACGGTGGCGCCCTTCTCGACCTTGGCGGTGTTCATCACAGCACCCATGCCAGTGGTGACACCACAGCCCAGCAGGCAGACTTCTTCCAGCGGTGCTTCCTTATTGACCTTGGCGAGGGAAATCTCAGGCAGCACGGTGTATTCGGAGAAGGTTGAGCATCCCATGTAGTGATGGATGGGCTTACCGTCTTTGTAAAAGCGGGTGGTGCCGTCCGGCATCAGTCCCTTACCCTGAGTTTCACGTACCGCCTGACACAGGTTGGTCTTACCGGAGGTACAGAACTTACACTCGCCGCACTCGGCGGTGTACAGAGGAATCACATGATCACCCACCTGCACGCTGGTGACACCTTCACCCACCTGCTCGACGATGCCACCGCCTTCATGGCCCAGAATGGCAGGAAAGATGCCTTCGGGATCATCACCGGAAAGAGTGAAGGCGTCAGTGTGACAGACACCGGTAGCCACGATGCGGACCAGCACTTCACCGGCCTTCGGCGGCATCACGTCCACTTCTTCGATGGACAGGGGCTGGCCGGGGCCCCAGGCTACGGCGGCTCTGGATTTGATCATCTCGGTCATGAAGATTTTTCCTACCTTTGTCAGTGAGTTCGTGCAGCGCTCGTGCCGCCATTTGGTCGGAAACCATAGTATCCATGCCCACAGAAATGATAATCCGTTAGAATATAAAATGACTTTTGCCATGTGGTAATAATGCAGCCCCGGCACAGTCGCCTGGCGCACGGCGGGCGTTGCCTATTTTATCGGAAGATATGCCGTGCCTATCTCTAGCTCCGGTGTGTGGTGGTAGAAATGTTCAATTGGGAAGGCGTCAGTGAATTTGTTGCGGTCGCAGAGGCGGAAAGCTTTACTGCAGCAGGCAAACGGCTGGGCATATCAACTGCCCAGGTTAGTAGACAGGTCAGCGCACTGGAGAACCGGCTTTCGGCCAAGTTGTTCTATCGCACCACACGCAGGGTGTCGGTGACGGAGGTGGGCAATATCTACTACCAACACTGCCGGCAGGTATTGGACGGGTTGGAGGAGGCCGAGCGCGCCATCACCAATCTGCAGAGCACGCCGACCGGAAAACTGAAAATTACTGCGCCGGTCACTTACGGTGAGAGCACAATCTCCCCTTTGATAAACAACTTCGCGGCGAAATACCCGGAACTGGATGTCAGGTTGCACCTCACCAACCAGACACTGGATCTCGTCGACGAGGGCTATGATCTGGCCATCCGCCTGGGCAAGCTGAATGACTCGACGATGATGGCGAGGCGACTCGCTTTACGCACCCAGTATGTCTGCGCATCACCCGACTACCTCTCGGCCCACGGAGTGCCCCATTCGCTGTCAGAGCTGACGCAGCATAACTGCCTGCAAGGAACTCTGGGCTATTGGCGTTTTCAGGAACAGGGTAAAGAGCGCAACATCAAGGTTAAGGGCAACCTCGGTTGTAACAGTGGGCGCGCGCTTGTCGATGCTGCACTGAAAGGCATCGGGATCGTCCAACTGCCGGATTACTATGTTTTGCGCTATATCGAAACCGGTCAACTGGTCTCGCTGTTGGACCACCTCCGCGAACCGGATGACGGCATCTGGGCCCTATATCCGCATAACAGACACCTGTCTCCCAAGGTGCGCATGTTGCTTGATTACCTTGGTGAAGAGCTGAGATGACTACCTTTGGTTAGCCGGTAGAAGAGCCTGCGTTTGAATTGACATCGCCGTCAAACCCCTCAGTTTTCCAGTATCTCCGTAAATGACAAAAGACCGGGCCGGCTCTGTTTTTCCGTGATCAAAGAGCGCTTGAAAGCTGTGCGTTCTCGGCCAACGGGTGCTATACCTTTATCTAAGACTGCCTAAGGTTATGCCAAGGCTCGTCGCGCCCCACTGAGGAGGGCATCCCATGAAAAATGCAATTCCCTGGACGTTCGCTGCCGTGGCAGCATTCCTTTCCATCGGCCCGGCCACCGCTGAAATCCTGGCCATAATGAATTACGAGAGCAAGCCGGCCGACCAACTCAAGAATCTCAAGTTATCGGGTGACATTCCTAGGCGCGAAGGCCTGGCGATCATCGATGTTGATCCGGAAAGCCCAAATTTCGGTAACATCCTGTCCGACATCCCGATCGACCCGGCGACGGTAGCGCACCACATTTTCTACGACCGCACCATGACCAAAGCCTACATCACCGGCCTGCAACAGCCGGCGCTTCAGGTTCTCGATCTCACGAAGAACCCCTACCGCCTCTCCACGATCGAAACGCCACCCTGCAACGTTGCGGAGGACGTCATCCTGGACGAAGCGAATGAGCGCTGGTATCTGACCTGCATGGGCTCCGGCAAGGTAATTGTCGGTGAGGTCGCAAGCGACGAAGTAGTGGGCGAGATCGAGTTGACGGACACCTACCCGCACGGCCTCGCCGTCAACAGCGCAATTGACCGCATCCTGGTAACCTCGACCATCACGCCGGACCTGACCGCCCCGGACGAGTTCATCTCAGTGGTGCGTGCCTCCGACCTGGTACCGCTCGGCAAGATCAAGATGTCGAACGCCGAATCGCCCTCCAAGGTCGCGCCTGTCGAGGTGTTCTTCGTGCCCGGTGCCGAGCCGGCGACTGCGATTGTGACCAATATGTTCGGGCATACGCTGGAAGCGCTGGTCTGGAATGCGGACGCACAGAACTTTGATCGCGAGACGATCTTCAACTTCGCGGAGCATGGCGCCAGTGTGCCGCTCGAAATCTACTTCAACGATGGCAGCGATCCGGATCGCATGTACGTTACGACGGCGATGAAGCCCGGTCACCTGCATATCTTCGACATTTCGGAAGGCCCGACGAAGCCTAAGCTCCTGCAGCAGATCGTCACAGCCGACGGCGCGCACCACGTCGGATTCACGTCTGACTTCAGGTACGGGTTCGTCCAGAACTCGTTCATCAATCTGCCGGACATGAGCGACGGCTCGGTCTCGGTGGTGGATCTGGAGAGCGGCAAGGTGGTCGCTTCAATGGACACCCTCAAGAATGCCGGGTTCAACCCGAACTCACTCACGCTCCTGCCTGAGTGGAACCACCTAGCCGGACACTAGGCGGTTGGCGCGGCGCCGGACCGACGGCGCTGCGCCAAACCTCCCGGAGGTGGCGATGCGTTCGAAGAAACTCCAGGTGACGATAACAAGCGCCAAACTGCATTTGCACGGATACGATCTGTCCGGAATGACCAACGACAGGGCACTCGCCTACATTGAAGTTCGGCCTGAATGACGCGATGGCGGCCTGCGGTAGCGGCGGTGACGTTTCTTGCTGCGTCGCGGACCCTGGCCCATGCATTTGGCGCGCGCTACGACCTGCCGCTGCCGCTCGGCCTGTATCTTGCCGCTGCGGGGATGGCGGTGGCAGCTTCGTTTCTCGGCGCACTGTTCTTCCTGCGCGCCGGGCGGGCACGTCCTGTACATCTGGACATCCCGATACCCGCCAGAGTTGGCCATGTGCTTTCGACGGTTCTCGGCATTTTCGGCGTGCTTGGGCTTGCCATCCTCCTAGGTGCAGCCTTCTCCGGCCCACAGGAGGCCGTCCGCAACCTCGCTACCGTCGGGGTGTGGGTGATCTGGTGGGTAGGATTTGTGCTTTTTTCGGCCTTGGTGGTCTGCCTCTGGCCGCAGGTCGACCCATTCCGCAGGCTGGCGGCGCTCCTGGCGAGGGTGGCCGGACGGCCATGGGGAAGCAGTTCGGCCAAACCGCCGTCGGCTGCCGGCTTGCTTGCACCGACAGGACTGCTGGCACTTGCCTGGATTGAGCTGGTATCAGACTGGTCAGAAGAGCCGTATGCGGTGGGCCTGCTGGTGATTGCCTATATCTTGGTCGCGCTCCTCGGCGGACTCGCCTACGGAAAAGAGTGGTTCTGTGTGGTCGACCCACTGAGCCGCATTTTCGCGGTGCTCGCCCGACTTGCACCTATCTGTGTGGCCAGCCGCACAGCCTTGCGCTTGCGTCCGCCGGGCGAGGGCCTCCTGCAGAGGACCGAGCCTGTACGTGGCGAGGTGGCGCTGATCACCGCGCTCATCGGGATTGTACTCTTTGACGGCTTGTCCGAGACGCCCGTCTGGGCCGCAGTGCTGGATTTCGTGAGCGGCTCGCAATCGCTGCGCCCGCAGCTACTCTGGCTGCGTGCCCAGGGCGCCGATTTGATCCAGGTGATACGCACCATCGGCCTCTTCACCACCATAGCCGGTTTCTACGGAGCCTACTGGCTTTTGATTGTGCTGATGCAGGCGTTGGCCGGTGGCGGGCTCACGATCAGTCAACTCGCGCGCGAGTTCGTCGGAACCCTCCTTCCTATCGCGGTCGCCTACCACCTGTCGCACTACATCTCGTACCTCCTGATCGCGGGACAGCTGATCTTTCCCGCCGCGTCCGACCCGTTCGGCCTGGGATGGGACGTATTCGGCACGCGGAACTGGTCCATCGACATCAGCATCATCGGGGCCAAGCAGGTCTGGTGGATAGCCTTCACGGCACTGATCGCGGGGCACGCGCTTTCGGTCCTGGTCGCCCACCGGCGGGCAATCCTGCTGTTCAAAGACAAGCGGCGCGCGGCCCTCTCGCAGATCCCAATGACAATTGCCATGGTCGGCCTGACCGTACTGAGCCTGTGGATTCTCTCGCAGCCGCTCACGGAGTAAGTAGACGCTACCTCGTTTCGCACCCGAGCGAACTGCGCAGGTTTCGCAACTTCAGGATACACACCGAACGACGGGTTCTGAGGATTCGTCACCTTGTGCACCATGATGCCCCTGCCCGTTAACCTTCCCTACTGTGAGCGCTTCCGGTTCAGAGCGGCAGCGCCGTGCCGCAAGTGTCCTGGTAGGAAACTTCACTGCCATTGACCAGCACTTCCAGCCCGAAGCCCCGGGCGGTGCTCTGCCCGTAGCGCGCTTCAACGGTGCCATCCCCTTCCAGAAGAATGTGTCCCCGGGTAGGGCAATCTTCCGTCAACACCACCTCTAAGGGGATCGGTGTGGAGTACGAGACATAGCCCGCAAGGGCAGAGCTCACCAGATCGGCTGTCATGGAAAGTGTGATGACGTCACCGGACTGGACTACCTTGAATTCGGAATCCCGCGTTGCGACGTATTCGCTGCCCAGCCGGTACTCCATCGATGGCGATACCGTGGTTACGGTGTAATCGGACTCATTGGTAACGCTAATTGTCGACGTCTGGCTGCCGAGGATCGCAAGCGCCTCACCGGAATCCAGCTTCTGCCCGGAAATGTCGATCCGCTCCACAACGGTAGCTGAGGAACCGCTGCTGGAAGCCGTCACATCGGTACGGTATTCGCCATTCAGCAGAAGCAAGCCATGGCTGAACGTCTGCACCTGGCAGTTACTGAACGTAAACACATAGCTTTCACTGGTCGAACCCACTGTCTGCTGAACATTCACCACGCCATCCGCGTTTGCGCAGCTGTACTCCGGCTCAGCAGCCGCCGTAGCGACCGCCGTGCCACCGGAAGGTGCCTGGAGGGAAACCTCAACATCCTCGACAAGCGAAACCACGCCATTGATGTCCGAGTAGGCCGCCGTTGCGTCCTGGAAATCACCCTGAACCCGCAACGAAGCCTTTTTATCGCCGTAACCCTGAGTGTCGAGGGACAGTTGGGTTGGCGAACTCGCCGATCCACCACCACCTCCTCCGCCACAGCCCGTGATAAGAACCGTTGCCACTGCCATTGAGAAGTACTTCACGCCTGCCATGTCCATTTTTTACTGCTCCTTTTCGGGATACACCTTGATCGCATCCGGACCATGCGACCACCCGGCATTACCGCCCCGGAAAATATTCCCGGGGCGAATGATTTATGTACCTATAAGCTACCGTCTAATCGAACAATTGCCAGTCCAGGACCTCACTATCTACCCGTGATGGCGTTAAAATTGAGGGCTGTGTCACATCCTGTCTATGCCTCGGATAGCCGTCATCCGGGTTTCAGCTATGACGAATTATCGTAGACTACTGCGCCAAATTGATCTGACAGAGGTAACGCCTGCCATGAAATACCGCATCATCCCGGTTACTCCGTTTCAGCAGAACTGCTCGCTGATCTGGTGCGAAACAACCCGGAAAGCCGCGGTGGTCGATCCCGGCGGGGATCTGGACCGGATTCGCGCTGCCGTGAGCGAGGAAGCCGTTACCGTCGAAAAGATCCTGCTCACCCATGCCCACATTGACCACGCCGGGGGCACTGCGGAACTGGCGCGGGAGCTGGCTGTTCCGATCGAGGGTCCTCAGCGGGAGGACCAGTTCTGGATTGCAGGTCTACCCCAGCAGGCTCAGATGTTCGGTTTCCCGACCCCGGAGACCTTCACCCCTGATCGCTGGCTGAACGATGGTGAGGAGGTAACCGTCGGAGAACAAACCCTGCAAGTACTGCATTGCCCCGGACACACCCCGGGGCATGTGGTGTTTTTCCACCAGTCGTCGAGGTTGGCCCTGGTTGGCGATGTCCTTTTCCATGGCTCCATTGGCCGGACCGATTTCCCGAAGGGCGACCACGCCACTCTGATACGGTCGATTCGGGAAAAGCTGTTCCCTTTGGGCGACGATGTCGCCTTTATCCCCGGGCACGGCCCCATGTCCACGTTTGGAAAGGAGCGGGCCACCAACCCGTTTGTCTCGGACCACCGAGGCTAACCCTGCGCTAACCGGAACTGCGCGATGGTCGCACGGAGGGTCTCCGCCATACCTAGCAGATCCCCGGCGATGCGAGAGGTTTCCTGGGCATCCCGGGAGGTTTGCTCGGCAGAGCGGCTTATCTCAATCACGTTGTGATTGATCGACTCGGAAACGTCGCTCTGCTCGTCGGCTGCGCTCTCCATTTCCTGGTTCAGATCGGTTATCTGGCGCACCGCCAGGGCGATGGTCTGCAGCTCGGACTCCACCCTGAGAATGGCCTGCACCTGATGCTCCGCCATCTCCGAGGCGTGGCTCATGGTGGCCACACAGTCCACCACCTCACTTTTCAGGCCGGTGATGGTGTTGCGGATTTCCTCGGTGGAATCCTGGGTGCGGGATGCCAGTGCCCGAACCTCATCGGCAACTACCGAGAATCCGCGCCCCTGTTCACCTGCACGTGCTGCCTCAATGGCAGCGTTCAGAGCGAGCAGATTGGTCTGGTCGGCAATATTGGAAATCACCTCCAGCATGTCCGACATCTGACTGGTGCGTTGGTCCAGTTGCTCGATTCGCCTGGCCCCTGCCTGAACCTCGTTGTTCAGTACCTCAATGCCCTCAACCGCATTGCGCGCCAGTTGTTCGCCGGCACTGGCGGAAGCAGCGGTGTCGGCCGATTTCCGGGTAGTGTGAATGGCATTTTCACGGACCTGAACCGCGGATGCAGCCATTTCGGTGGTGGCACTGGCAACCTGGTCGGTGTTATCCCGCTGTGCGAGCACTTCCCGTTCTGTGGTTCCGGATTTTTCCGCTATGCCGCGAGCCGCCCGCTCCACCTGCTCGGCATTGTCCATTACCGTGTTCATACTCTCGCGGATTTTCGCCATCATCCGGTTAAAGGCGCGGGACACCGACCCGATCTCATCGTTTCGGCCGACCTCAAGTTCGACGGTCAGGTCAGAATTGCGGGATATCTCGTCCATCCGGTCATGAAGCCGTCGCAAACGTGAAAACACCAATCGGCCGAGGACGAACGCGGTCAGGAAAAACACCGCTGCAAAAATCACGGCCTGGATACCACCGCTGGCCAACAGCTGCTGGTGCAGACGGGCATCGGTTGCCGCCAGTGAATAATCCACCCGGATGGCCCCAAGCACCTGCCCTTCCTCAGCCTGATGGCATCCGAGGCAATTCACGCCCTGGTAATTCTCACTGGCAACCACCGGCTCAACCAGCGTGTAGACACGGCCATCTGCGTTGCTGGAATAGGATTCCACCCGCTCACCAGCCAGCGCCTGCCGGTCCAGCGCATCGCGCTTCTGCTCGGCGGCGGTTCCTTTGCCGAACATCCGGTTTAAATGGTCACTGCGAACAACCCGGATATCCAGGACTTCGTCGGGCGCCATCACCTTCTCGCGCAACAAATCCCGGTTGGCGATAGTGCCCGTTACCATCATGGTATTGAGACCATCGAAATAGGATTTGGCGAGGCCATCCACGTACTGGTGGCTGAATTCCTCCATATGCTCGCGTTGGGCCTGAGCGTTGTAGAGAACCGTCAGCACCAGAACCAGGGAGAAGGCCGCCGCCAACGCGGCGAGTAACAGAAAACGGATGGAGTGTTGTTTTGTCATGGCAGTCCGGCAGAAAGGCACACAAAGATCGAGTTAACTGTCGCGTTTGACGTCGGTCGACGACAGCGAATCGACACCGGACTCTATAGAAACGCGCCATTTTTTTACTGACGCAGATCAGATCTGAGGTAACTCCCGGCACATACCGCCCGGCCTGCTGCCCCTATGGGAATGGCCCGAAACGTGCATAGCACAAGGCAGACGATGATTTTCCGGCAAACGCACCCGTTGCCAAGAGAGGACACAGAGCCATGTCACTACTGACATCCCTGATTCGGGCAAGCAGCCAGTTTCAACAGGCGATGGAAAAACGCCCGACATCCGACAGTGCTGCGCAGGGCGGGCCCGCCAAGGCTGACAGCCCGGCCCCGCAACCTGTCGGCGGGCCGGGTGATGACCGTTTCACACCCTCCGGCGACGACGGGAAAGACCTGGCCAACCTGAAGTCCCGCAAACTTGCGATGGCGGACTACAAGCAGTCAGTGGGGCAGGATCTTGCCTTTGTGCGGGAAACACTGCGGCACAAGCTTGCCGAGTACAGCCTCGCGCCTAACACCGCACTCAACGTGAACCGGGGTGAAAGTGGAAAAATCCAGGTAAGCGGCCAGATCACCGAGGAGTCGAAGACGCTCATCGAGAATGACCTGAACATTAACAGGAACTTCAAGGACGCCTTCAGCCGACTGAGCGTCAATGAGCCGACGCTGCATTTCATGGACAACGCCTTGAAGCTTAATCAGGCCTACGGGGTAAACAATCCGCTACTGGACACACTCATAAGCGAGAACCAGCAGTTCAACGGCCTTCAGGACCTGGTTCATCGATACGACACCCTGCGCCGCTCCGCCAGTGCCGAGAAAATGGAAGCGGCAGGTAATAGCCGGGGCTATGCGTTCAACCTGAACGCCAGGGCCTGAACCTTACCCGCCTTTCCCATCACACATTGAAGGGTGCGGGATCGCCCTTGCCGACCCGTGTCACCACCGGGGCCTCGCCGGTGAAATCCACAACCGTCGTCGCCTCCATTCCACAGAAGCCACCATCGATGATCAGATCCAGTTCGTGTTCCAGGGTTTCCCGGATTTCGTAGGGATCGGTCATCGGTTCGGTTTCACCGGGCAGGATCAGCGTACTGCTCATGATCGGCTCCCCCAGCTCACCCAGCAGCTCCTGAACGATGGCGTTGTCCGGAACACGGACGCCCACCGAGCGCCGCTTGGGGTGCAGCAGCCGGCGTGGCACTTCGCTGGTGGCGTCCAGAATGAACGTGTAAGGCCCGGGGGTGAAGTTCTTCAGCAACCGGTACTGGGTGTTATCCACCTTGGCGTATACGCCGATATCGGAAAGGTCCCGGCATACGAGGGTAAAGTTGTGTTTGTCGTCCAGGCGCCGTATTCGCTTGATGCGATCCGCCGCCTGCTTGTCCCCCAGATGGCAGCCAATGGCATACGCCGAATCCGTGGGATACACAATCACGCCGCCGCGCCGGAGAATATCCACCGCCTGGTTGATCAGTCTCTTCTGCGGCGTTTCCGGGTGAATCTGAAAAAACTGGCTCATGAGCCCTCTCCCCGACTCACAGACCCAGCCATGGCCGGGTCGTTCTTCGAGCCACCCATGCAGTTCGGTGACTCGGGGGCGGCCTGACCCGTTGCCTCCCATTCCTTCGGCGAGTACAGGTGCAGGGCCAGAGCATGGACCTCGCCCGCGAGCTCATCGGCCAGGACACTGTAAATGGCCTGATGCCGCCTGACTTTCATCTGGCCCTCAAAATCCGGGGACACCAGGGTGACCTTGAAGTGCGTCTCCGAATTCGGCGGCACGCTGTGTTTGTGGCTCTCGTTCTCGACCTGCAAAAAACGGACGTCAAAAGCCCCGTTGAGCTTCGTCTCGATGGTGTTCTGGACCTTCATTACTCAATCCTTCTGCGAATGCTTTCTTTCCTGCAGTCTACTACACAAACCGCCAGCCGCCCGAACCTTGACAGCAAAGAACCAAACAGCCACATTCCCATCCCGACCCAATCGCGCCCAGAACCATGCACCTCTATATTGCCGAAAAACCAAGCCTCGGCCGCGCCATTGCCGCCGCCCTGCCCGGCCCCTATCAGAAAGGCCAGGGCTGGATCCGTTGCGGCAAAGGCGACGACGCTGCCACCGTCAGTTGGTGTATTGGCCACTTGCTGGAGCCCGCCGAACCGGCTCGCTACAACCCCGCCTGGAAGAAATGGCGCCAGGAACATTTACCCATGTTCCCGGAGCAATGGCAGGTAATGCCCAAGGACAGCGTGCGCCAGCAACTGAAGGTGCTTGAGTCCCTGATACGTCAGGCCGAAACCATTGTCCACGCAGGGGATCCCGACCGGGAGGGGCAACTGCTGGTGGACGAGGTACTCAGGTACTTCGGCGCAAAAGCGCCGGTTCAGCGAATACTGATCAACGATCTGACACCTGCCGCAGTGGCGAAGGCCGTTCAGACCCCGAAGGACAACCGTGAATTCCGCCGGCTGTCCCACTCGGCTCTCGCTCGCCAACGCGCCGACTGGCTGTACGGCATTAACCTGACACGCTTCTATACCCTGACCTACCAGCAGCAGGGCGAACAGGGCGTCTATTCCGTCGGCCGGGTGCAGACGCCGGTTCTGGGTCTCGTGGTGGAGCGTGACAACACCATCGCGAACTTTGACCCCAGGCCCTTTTTTCGCATTGAGGCGCGCTTCACAGCACAGGAAGAGGAAGCGGACCAAACCCCGTTCACCGCGCGCTGGCTGCCAGACGAACAGTTCCGCGATCACCTTGATGAGGAAAACCGCTTGCTCGACAGGGCAACGGCAGAGCAGATCGCCGCCGACACCAACGGACGCCCCGGAACGATCGTCGAGTCCCGGTTTCGCGACCGCCCGGAACCACCGCCTTTACCTTTGTCACTCTCGGTGCTTCAGATTGAGGCCGGGCGGCTATTTCGCATGGGCGCCAAAGAGGTTCTGGATACGGCGCAGAATCTGTACGAACGGCACCAACTGATCACCTACCCACGTTCAGACTGCCGGTACCTTCCGGAAGGCCACTACGGTCAGCGGGAACAGGTGGTACGGGCGATTGCCCGGGTTGCGCCAAACCTCGCTGACGCCTGCAGCGCGGCAGATCTTGAGCGTCGAACCGCCGCCTGGAACGACAAACGGGTAGACGCCCACCACGCCATCATTCCAACCAGCCGGCCGGCTCCGAATGGCAAGCTGACACCGGCCGAAGAGAAAATCTACGACCTGATCAGCCGTCACTACCTGATGCAGTTCGCGGCCGATGCCGTGCACCGGGAAGGCCGCCTTACGGTGCGAGTGGCGGAACACAAGTTCCGGGCCACCGAGACCGCCATCCTGACGCCTGGCTGGAAGGCCCTGGAACTGAAGCTGCGGGAAGGCAGAAGCGATCCCCAGAAAGCGCCGCTCCCAAGACTGGAACGGGGCGAACCGGTGCTGTGCGACGACTGCTCTATTGCTGAACGGAAAACCCAGCCGCCGCAGCACTTCACCGACGCCACCCTGCTCTCGGCGATGACCAACATTGCCCGCTTCGTCAGCGATCCCGAGTTGCGCAAGACGCTTCGGGAGACCGACGGGCTCGGCACCGAAGCCACCCGCGCCGCGATTATCGACACGCTGTTCAAAAGGGAATACCTGTACCGGGACAGCCGGCACATCCGGGCCACTGACAAGGGAAAGGCGCTGATCAGCGCCCTGCCCGAATCCGTCAGCAAACCGGACCGTACCGCGGTCTGGGAGGCAACACTGGAAAGCATCCGGCGCGGCGAGGGCGACCCCCGCGCCTTCCTGGACACGCTGAAACAGGAAGTCCGGGATTTCATTAATCGCCCTCAGGGCGACCGTGTCGCCGATGAACCGGGAGACGCTCAGCCGGGGCAGGTGCATTGCCCGAAATGCCGGGCGCCCATGACCGAAAGGGACGGCAAGTTCGGACGCTTCCACGCCTGCACCCGGTACCCGGATTGCACAGGCACGAGACCCATCGAGGATACGGCTCCGGCGGATGGCACCGGCCAGAAACCGATCCCCTGCCCCCACTGTTTTTCACCGCTGGTCCGAAGAAAAGGAAAAAAAGGCTGGTTCTGGGGCTGCAGTAATTTCCCTGCCTGCCGACAAACGCTTGATGACGAGGATGGAAAACCCGCCATCCGTTTACGCAAGTCTACATAACGATACTGAATACATTGTCACATTTTGTGATAATCCGGCGATATGGCTGATCAGTCCGTCTGATCATTAGCCTATCGGCAAGATGAAAACAGCGAGCAACCCCGGGAGAGGCTTCATGCGAATCGCTCTGCTTGAAGACGAATACGAACAGGCACAGCACGTACAGTCGATGTTGTCCGAGCACGGGCACCACTGTGACAGCTTCCCCGCTGGCCAGTCGTTCCTCAGTGCTGTCCTGCATCGCAGTTACGATCTCCTTATCCTGGACTGGCAGATACCAGACATGACCGGCATTGAAGTGCTGGAAAATGTCCGGGCCCAGCTCGACTGGTCCATTCCAGTCGTCTTCCTCACCCAGCGAGACAGCGAAGCGGATATCGTCAGGGCCCTGGATGCCGGTGCCGACGACTACCTGGCCAAGCCGGCCCGGGAAGCTGAGCTGGTAGCGCGGATTAACGCCCTCGCCCGCCGAATCAACCCGGACAGCGAGAAGGAATTGCTGAGATACGGTCCGTTTGAGGTCAACACCAAGCGCCGCATCATCACTCTGCACGGGGAAGAGCTGACCCTGACCGATAAAGATTTTGACCTGACCCTGTTCCTGTTCCAGAACCAGGGCCGGCTGCTAACAAGAGAAATGCTCCTGGAGCGGGTATGGGGCCTGGCACGTGACATCAACACCCGTACCGTAGACACCCACATGAGCCGCCTGCGGCGCCGACTCGGCCTGAACCCCGAGAACGGTTTCCGGATCAAGACCATCTACCAGCGCGGCTACCGGCTCGAGTCGATGCAGACGCCGGAAGCAGAGACCACTGACATCGTCGAGACTGATCGGGCCGCGAATGAGTAAAACGGGAGTGCAACGACTTTTCCGGCTGCTGTGGGCGCCGGCCATCCTGTTGACCGCATTCACCACTCAGGCCGAACTGTCCATCACCCAGGGTTCTGCCTCCTCGGTCGCTGATTCTCAAAAAGCGACGACGCCCGAGTGGATATACACGTTGCGGCCCGGTGAGAGTTACGGCCAGGTGGCAGGCGAACTACTGGCGCCAGGCTATTCGGCAGCGCGCCTGCTTCAGTACAACAACATTGAAAAAAGTTCGGCAATAGCCGAAGGCGACAGCATCCGCATTCCCCTGTCCTGGCTGAAGCGCCAACCCGACCCGGCCCGTGTTACGACCGTTTCCGGATCGGTTCAGCTGATCTCCAGCGCAGACGGTCGAAAGCTACCCCTGACGTCCTACACCCTGATTCGCGTGGGCGACGAAATCCTCTCCGGTTCCGGCTCTGCAACCATCGCACTGGCGGACGGATCGGAGGTGCGAATTTCGCCGGACTCCCGACTGATTTTTAACCGCCTGACCCAGTACGGAAAATCCGGGATGGTGGATACACGCCTGCGCCTGCACAAAGGTGAGGTCCATACCCGGGTGAAACCGGTGATAGAGGGTGGTGCACGGTTCGAAATCGAAACCCCATCGGCCGTTGCTGCGGTTCGCGGAACCGTATTTGCCCTGCAGACCTCCGTCAACGGCACCAGCCTCCAGGTCACCGAGGGCGTGGTTGATTTCGGCTCGCCCGGCAAGACTCGCCGAATCCCGGCGGGATACAGTGCCTCGGTTTCGACCACGTCCAATACCGGCCTCAGCATCCGCCGCCTGCCGCCGGCACCGGAGGTCAATCCAATCCCGGCCACTCTGACCAAGCTTCCGGCACCGGTAAGCTGGGCGCCAAGCCAGGCGCCACGACACCGCCTCGATATTTTCGAGTCTGACAGCGGGCGCTGGGTGGAAAGCCGAAAGCTCGACGGCAGCGAGTTCAAACTAAGCATGCTCGACAATGGCGATTACGAAATTCACCTGGCGGCGTTGGACAGTCGCGGAACAGCGGGCATGCCAGCGGTAATCCCCTTCGAGATTGACTTGCAGGCGCAATCCGCAAGCCTGGTTGCCCCTGCTGCCGGTGGCGTAGCCAACGATGATATGCCGGAATTCCGCTGGAGCCTGAACGGCCAGAACGAAGTCGCGCGGGTGGAAATCGCCGAAGACGACAGCTTCCGGGAATTGGTTACCACGAGCGAATGGGCCCCTGAAACATCGGCGCTGCCGTTGCGTCCCCTCGGGCCCGGCCAATACTACTGGCGGGTAGTTACCGAAGCCGGTGGCAACTCGGTGGCGATCAGCGAAACCAGAACACTGGTGGTAAACGGAAGTCTTCCGCCGGTGCGCATCATCAGCGTCAATTACGTGGATAGCCAGGTTCGGGTGTTCTGGGAGAAGGTCAGGACCGCGAGGGAATATCGCCTCCAGCTTTCCGAGGAGCCCGAGTTCCAGAACATTATAAAGGAGGCTAAGCTTGCCGATACCACGGCAGCCTTGCGCCTGATTCCCGGAAGACGGTATTTTGTGCGGCTTAAAGCTCTTTCTGACGGCCCCTTGACCAGTCGCTGGGGACCCGGGAGGGAACTGTACCTGGAATAATCCATTGAACAACCGAACGACACAGCAGGGCTCATGAACCGGGAATGGCTGCCAATAAAAACGACTCCCTGGACAATGGGCCTGATACTGCTGGCACTGCTTATCCTGATCCAGTCATCCGAACTTCCCCAACGGCTGGATTACTGGCTGTTCGATAAAGCCACTACCGCCGCACCAGCCCCACTTTCGAGCCAGGTTGCCATTGTGGCTATTGACGAGTTCAGCCTCGACCGGCTTGGGCGATGGCCCTGGCAACGCACGATCCACGCCGAACTCATCGAGAAACTGACGTCCGCCGGTGCGAAGACCATTGTCTTCGACGTGCTGTTTCCCGAACCGTCTGCAGAGGACACCGTTCTTGCCGGTGCAATGCGCAGGCATGGCAATGTCGTACTGCCCATTCATCTTTCTCCACCGACAGCCCATCAACTGCTGAGCGAAGAACTTCCCGCACCTGAACTCACAGCTGCGGCCTCCAGTCTCGGCCACGCCCATGTTGAACTTGATGAGGACGGGGTCGCCCGGGGGCTCTATCTTTTCAATGGCCTGGGCAACCAACTCTGGCCCAGCCTCTCCCTGGCCGCCTCGAGCTTCCCCGGGAATGGATCCGACACTCATCCGGCTCCGCCATTCATGAATGTCCGGGATGAATATCGGGCGGTGCCGCTTGTAGGCGGAGCCGGCACCCTGCCCACGTACTCGTATATCGAGGTACTTAATCAACCTCCGGCACCGGAAGTTTTCGAGGGCAAAACCGTATTTGTCGGTGCAACGGCAGTGGGTTTCGGCGACATACTGCCCACACCCTTTTCAGGGCTGAGCCGGCCAATGTCGGGCGTGGAGTTCCATGCCAACACCTTTTCGGCCCTCAACCAGGACCTTCTGATTCGTCGGGCTCCGGTCTGGGTTTCACCGACACTTACCCTGGCAATTGTGCTCGCGCTCTCTCTCCTACTGCCGAGAATGCGGCCGACTCGCACCATTGCCGCCTGCCTGATGACCGTGGCAGTGCTGCTTGTCGCCCATTTCTCTGGGCTGTTTGTCGCGAACCTGTGGATTCCCGTCGCGAATGCACTGCTGGTCCCATTGCTGGCACTGCCGATATCCAGCGGCTTTCGCCTCGCCATGACCAATCGCTTCCTGAACCGGCAACTGGACGACCTCGCCCGCAGCCCACACATCTCGGTTCCGGAACCCTCGCGACGGCACCCTGCCCAGCTCCTCGAACATTTCCAGGCACTGCTTCAACCTGAGGGATGGCTGCTCTGTGAAGGGCCGAACACCCTATCACGTCGCGGCCTGACCACCGCCGACATCCCCGGAAACCTCGAAGCCGGCCACTGGGTCCATGACAGCAACCGAAGCTGGATAGAACTGCTGCGCGGAAACACCACCTACACCCTAGGCCTGATCCTGCCGAATGACCTGAGCCGCGAGGCCATCCAGCGCTACCTTCGCCGCCTCCACCTGAAAGCCAGCGAGGGACACCCCAAAAAGGAAAAGCCGCGGGAGAACATCTCCGCGAGAATCGAGCGGGTGCGCCTCGCCACCGAACGGCTCAATCACATGCAGCAGTTTATCCGGCGCAGCTTCGAACGCATGCCCGACGGCATCATCGTGACGGACGAACTGGCCGTGATCCGTTTTGCCAATGGTCACATCGAGGAGTGGTTCCAGGAACCGATGCCAAGCCTTGCCGGCCTCCCCCTGGCCCGGCTTCTGGAGGGGCATGACCCCCGGGAGACGCCCCCCTGGCACGAAACCGTTTCGGAAACCCTGACGCTAAGGCAAAGCCGCACAGTCGACCTGCGCATTCGCAACAAAGACTTCCTGATTCACTTTGCGCCATTCGCCCTGCCGGACAGCGATCAGCACGGCATCATCGCTAACATCTCCGACATTTCCGAACTTCGGGAACAACAGCGCCAGCACCGAGAAGCCATCGACTTCATCTCCCACGATGTCCGGTCGCCCCTGGTGTCACAGTTGGCATTGATCGAGCAGCTCAAACGGGATCCGAGCCACATTGAGAAGGCACAGCTTGACCAGCTTGGCCGACTTGCCAGGCGGAGCTATCACCTTGCGGAAGAGTTTGTTCAGCTGGCACGCGCCGAACAGCTGACGGAAACCCGTTTCTATGAGTGCGAGTTCCTGGCCATCGTCGAAAACGCCCGTGACAGTGTCAGTGAGCAGGCGGCGGAAAAGAATATCCAGCTGCAACTGCAGGGCACCGAGGATCTCTGGCTGAAAGGCAATGCGGAATTGCTCGAGCGAGCGGTCATCAATCTGCTGACCAATGCCGTCCAGTACAGTCCGGCGGATTCGGCCATCGACATCCAGGTATACCGGGCTGGCCATCAGGCCTGCCTCACCGTCGGCGACGAGGGCAGCGGTATTGATGCGGACGAGCTACCCCACCTGTTTGATCGTTACCGTCGCCAGAAGAGAAGCGAGCTGGCCGGTGTGCATGGCACAGGTCTGGGCTTGTCGTTTGTAAAGATTGTGGTGGAGAAACACCGAGGGGAAATTTCGGTGGCTTCGACGCCTGGTGAAGGCTCTACCTTTACCCTGAAGCTCCCGATTGCCGACCCCCTTGCCTGAGACTTCGTTACTTCAGGCATACAAGGGGCATCACGGATCAAGACTGAATAGACTTGCTAACTACATCTGACGGTGCACTCATCACACCACTGGTGTCCTGCACCTGAATTGTAAAGTACCAGGTACCATTTTCCAGCCCGTTGATCGCGTAGGACATTTCAGCTTCGGACTGAGCGTTGCTGATAACCACTTCCTCGCCCAGGTCTTCCGCATCCTTTCCATACCGAATCACGTACTTCTCGAGCTCGCCCATCTGGATGCTGTCGCCATTTTCCCGAGTCATGGGTGCGCTCCAGCTCAGTACCGCAGTGCGCTCATCGACGTACCCGCCAGTGCCTGCAGTAGATCCAGTGCCGGAACCTGACCCGCCTCCGCCACAGCCTGTGAGAAGAGTCCCGATTACAAACGCGGCCATCCCTGCCATTGACATTTTGTTGACGCGTTTCATATCTATATTCACCATTTAATCGTCGTTACAGAGGAGTTGTTCAATTCGTGGGCAATTATGAATGAGGCAAACGTCAATTTACTAATTACAAATTGGTCAATTTTCCGTCAGATATCGGTAATAAAATATTCCATTGCGCTGTTTTTTGGGTAATTTTTAACCTGGAATGGGATTGAGGTAAGGGTTTGTACCTAGAGGAAAGTCATAAAACAGGCAGGAAAAAGTGTCCCCTTAAACAGGAGTTCATGGAGAGCACGCCGATCAGCGCCGTGGATATGACATTTTTTGAACTTGGATGGGCCGAGAATTCGTCAATTTAGTGTTGACGCTGGCAGATGTATACCAACAGCACGAACAGAAGCAGTTCAGATGGCTATGAGAGGGCGTCCTGGAGGGAGTAGAGGGGCGATTCGCTGGACCAGTGAAACATCCCTGATTTCTTGCCGAGGATGGTTGCCGGGATATGGGCGTCGCTGGCCCTGCCCGCCAACCCGTAACACACGTGCAAGGGCAAGAGATGCTCTTCCCGGGGATGGCAGAATCGGGCGTGGGGAGCCTGATCCCAGTGGATCAGGCGCTCGGCGCGCCGTGATTCCGGCATGGTGGAGTCGGAGCAAGTCTCGTCCAGCCAGTCTTCGAAAGCCTGGTTGCGGGCCTGAATCTCCGGCGTATTGGGGGTGAAGAACGCTCGCATGTTGTGAAACGAGAAGCCGGACCCGATCACCAGCAGGTTGTCGTAGTCCAGCGCCTGCAACGCCTTGCCGATCGCCAGATGCACGCCGGCATCCAGACTGCCTACCAGCGACAGCTGAACGCAGGGAATATCGGCCTCTGGGTACATCAGCTTCAGCGGCACGAACAGGCCATGATCGAAGCCGCGCTTATCATCAAGCCTTGCCGGAATTCCCGCCTTATCCAACGCCTGGTAAACCTGGCGGGCAAGCACGGGCTCACCCGGGCAGGGATACTGAATGTCGTAGGCCTCTGGAGGAAAGCCATAATAGTCGTAGATCAACGGCGGGTTGGCACCGGCGGTGATTGTCGGTACCGCCTCCTCCCAATGGGCGCTGATAACCAGTATCGCCGAGGGCTTTTTCAGCGCACCGCCCATTTCGGAGAGCCGTTCCACCAGCTCCCGATGCCCGGGATCGCCCAGCAACGGCATTGGCCCGCCGCCATGTGAGATGAACAGTACATCATTATCTGTGGTCATGGTCGCCCCCTCCAGCAAACGGTCGCATGCGGGTTACCGGCAATACCGTTCAGAGTTCGCCCGGCCCTGCCGGTACAATACCGGTCGGGTTCAGCGCCCTGATGGAGTAATACCCGGCCTTGATGTGATCAAGGTTTACCGTGCTTGCCACCCCGTCCAGCTTCAGAATCCGATGCATGTAGGCATGCAGGCGTGGCATGGCTCGCAGGGTATTACGGTTGCACTTGAACAACCCATGGTAGGCCGCATCGAAGCGCACCAGGGTGACGAACAGACGGACATCGGTTTCCGTCAGGCGATCACCAAACAGATAGGTGCGCCCGTCCGCCAGACGCGCCTCAAGCTCATCCAGGGCCGAAAAGACCTTGGCATAGGCTTCATCATAGGCTTCCTGACTAGAGGCAAAGCCGGCCTGATAGACACCGTTATTCAGATCCGTATAAAGATAAGCATTGAGGCTGTCGATCTCGGCCGCGAGATCTTCCGGGTACAGATCCGGGCCCTGGTCCACAATGCCTGCAAAGGCGCTGTTCAGCATTCGAACCACATCCGCAGACTCATTGTTCACGATTGTCCCGGTCTGTTTGTCCCATAACACCGGCACGGTAGCCCGACCAGAGATCTCCGGATCCGAACGGGTGTACAGCTCGTGCATGTAGCGCGCACCGTTGATCGTGTCCTCGTCCGCTCCGGGATAACCACCAAACTGCCAGCCCTGATCGGTCAACCGGGGATTGACCACCGTAACCCCGATCAGATCCTTCAGCCCTTTCAGTTCCCGAACCATCAACGCTCTCGACGCCCAGGGACAGATGTACGCTACGTAGAGGTGATAACGTCCCTTTTCCGCCCTGAATCCGCCAGCCCCGGTGGGACCGGCCGAGCCATCGGGCGTAATCCAGTTTCGGAACGGGGAAACCTGGCGGATAAAACGCCCCTGCTCGTCCTTTGCCTGCACGGGTTGCCAATTCTCTTGCCAGACACCATTCACCAGCATGATTCAGTCCTCCGGTCAGCAAGGCACTCCCCGCGTCGGAGGAGTGCCCATTTCAGTCTTGAATTCGTACTGTGACAAAAACCCAGCCCATCAAATGGCAGCCCGCTGGCCATGGCCGCGCTCAAGCAGCACGTTGTCCAGAGCAAGGCGTCCGCCACCCTGGATGGCCAGGGCCACGCTCACAACGAACAGAGTCAGGGCGTATTCGTAACCATTGTTGGACATGAACAGGCCATTGCCGATGTGAACCGCGAAGATCGCCACCAGCATGGCAACGGCGTTGACCAGTGCCGCCGGTCGGGTCAGCAGGCCAAGGGCCAGCGCCAGGCCGCCAAAGAATTCGGCACTGCCGGCGAGTAGCGCCATCAGGTAGCCTGGCTCCAGCCCAATGCTCGCCATCCACTGGCCTGTCCCCTCAAGACCGTAACCACCAAACCACCCGAAGAGTTTCTGGGCGCCGTGGGCGGCGAGAACCAGCCCAACCGGAACCCGAAGTACCAGGGCAGCGAAACCAGCGCTGGATTGGAGCAGTGTCTGTGCGAATTGATTGTTCATGATGGTCACCTCGAATCTTGCTTTCATTGATTTGTCCCGAAGCCCCCGCTTCAGGTGATGAACCCACTCTACTATCGCCAAACCAAAAGACTAAGATGACCAATGTTGCTTTATTATCAACCAAACATTGATAATTGTGGGAGCACCAGCGAGGGGATGAGTTTATGGACCGTATCGATGCCATGCGGGCCTTTGTCACGGTAGTGAACGAAGGCACCTTCACACGCGCTGCTGACCGGATGGAGATGTCCCCGCAGCTGGTCAGCAAATACGTTTCCCAGCTGGAGCAACACCTTGGTGTACGCCTGCTGAACCGCACTACCCGCAAGATCCACCTGACGGAGGCGGGCGCAAGCTACCACCAGCGCGCGCAGCAGGTTCTCAACGACATCGACGACATGGAAAACCAGCTGGGCGACCTGCAGACCCAGGCGCGCGGCCTGCTGCGCATCAGTGCCCCGGTCTCCTTTGCCATCCGCCATATGGCGCCAATGTTGACGGCCTTCCAGAAAGCCCACCCCGCCGTCGACATCGACCTGCAGCTGAACGACCGCAAGGTCGATATTGTCGAGGAAGGCTTCGATATCGCGCTGCGTATCGGCCACCTGAAAAGCTCCTCCCTGATCGCCAAGCGCATAGCGCCGGTGCGCCTGGTCATGTGCGCCTCCCCGGACTACCTGGAACAACGGGGCACACCCGAACGACCGGAGGAACTCCGGGACCATCGTTACCTGCGCTACAGCTACATGGATGTGGATGCCAACGAGGCGGTGCACCGCGAGTTGCGGAGTGCGGGAAGCGGCATGGTCAGCAATAACGGCGATGTGCTGGTGGAGGCCGCTGTTGCTGGGGCCGGGATTGCCCTACAGCCCACTTTCATTGCAGGTTCGGCAATCCGGGAGGGGAAACTTCAGGTAATCCTGCCAGAGTGCGAGCCAGAACCCATGGCACTCTACGCCGTGTACGCCCACCGGCAGTTGCTGGCAAGCAAGGTTCGCAGCTTCGTGGACTTCATGGACGGGTATTTCGGGGAACCGCCCTATTGGGATCGGTTTGAATAACCAGATTCGGGGCGCCTGACGCCGCGCTTTGAGACGGTTTCGAAAGCATTAAGCGACGCCCCTCATGCCTTTTTGTGAAGACCCAACCTTTCGTTTTCACGTTGGAAAACTTCACGGATCTTGGCGCCATCAGAAGGCTCTTCCTCAAGTGTCTCCGGGTTCCATTGGCTCCGCCGGGTATCGAAGAAATCACCACCATAGATGTGGATTCCCCCCGTGAAACGCTGCAATGGATTGGTAACCGAATGCACTGCGTCTTCAGGCAGCATTACCGTGTCCTTTACGAACAGCGCATTTGCGCCGGACGCCTTGATTCCCTGAGACGTCCTTTTCCAGAATATGTTGTCCTCGCGACCTGTGTAAATTCCGATATTGGCCCACATCCGGTGATTGTGAGGCATGAGGTTCATCTGGGGCGTCCACGTGGCTGAAAATATCGTCAGCGTGGGAGAACTCAGAAGAACGTTCAATCCTGCCTTGTCAGGCTCGCCTAGAGCCGCCAACACGGCACCGGGTGTTGAAACCGCTCGGGCAAGTACTTCATTGACGGCGGCTTGAGCATCGGTCTCTTCGTTAGCAGCGATGCAGTCAGCAATAAAGCGTTCAATGTCCATGCTCACATTCCCCATTGATACCTGTGGTTTATGACTCCCACAGGCGGCAAGTGGCAAGAGTTCTCTCAGATGCGCCTCCGCAGTGAATCGACTGAGGCGATTAGTCATTCAATTTCATCATAGCTGGAAACCTACTCCGGGCTAAAGAAAGCGTTCACGCACTCAGGTTGGCGGCTGGCTTGGCCCAAAAATTGATGATTGCCTGATGTTTCCGGGAAAACTGTCCGGCGTAGCCTCGCGAGGCCGGAACAAACGGTCTCGCATTGGCATGCATTTCAGCTAAGGCTGGACAGGGTGCCCTTCAAATTGCCTAGCCGAATCGCCTTTCGACAATACCTCTGCTAGTTCTGATCCGCAGACTGAGCAAAAACACCGATCATATTTATAGTTCGCACTCAAGGCGAGGCCATTTCCTGACTCTCTGAATGACGCCCTCGTGAGGGAGTTATCGGGTTAGATTGAGCATCAAGCCCGATACGGTTCTGGCTCGTGCCACAAGCAACACAGCCAATAATAGCTCTACTACAGTGGTAACCATGGCGGCCTTGCTTTCTCCCCCTAAATAAAGAGTGGATTCGGAGTATTTGTCACCACTCATTTGCCAGAGAGTCAGCCAGTACACAGTGTCAGAAATAGCGAAGTAGAGAACGTACAAGCCGATTGCCAGCACTAAAACTGTGAGAATGCTTGGTGCGCTCATCGGTTCAATAGGTTGATCCAGCTCAGGTCGAATGATCGAGGCAGAAACCGTCATGGGAAAAAACCACAGCAATAGGGCCACAACCAAAGGGCACAGAACCGACACCCACGCAAAGCCTGCTGGCACTCCATAGTCTTGAATACCGCCGCTAGTCAGTACCTCGACAAGAACTGAGGACTGCCTGACGGTATAGATAACCAGAGCTATCGCAAATAGCCGAATCAAAATGGCGAAGTAGTGGGTAGGTTTCATCGTTTACCTTTAGCGCCCGGCACATGCGCCGGTTTGGAGCCTTAAAGCGGCGGAAACGCAGTCGCTGTTCTGCCGCTTGTTAATCACTGTACTTTTGGACAAGCGACTCAATTTCGTCGACTTTTTCGACTTTCCCGTTACCCAGGTATTTGAAGAACCGACCTTCACCATCCCTAAAGACTTCTCCGGCATTGATGACAGCCTGCTTCGGAGAAATTACTTTCAGTTCCCCAGTACTCTGGTTGAGTAAATAGACAACACCTGCCGAGGTTTCAAAGAGCGAAAAGTTGGGAGAGGCTGAAAACGTAGTGTTGTCACACCCCGTGAGAACCAGAGCTGCCAGAAGAACCCACAATCTCATGCGAGAGACCCCCACAGGATTAACAGCAATTAGGCAGCGCGCTTCGCGATTGCAAAAACTTGACCGCTTCATTATTACGGCCTTTGAATCCCTATTTGCGCTGCCCATAAATACAGAAAACAAAAGCTTAGCTCACTGTTAATCCCCTTGCCACGGAATCATTTGACGTCTGTGATCGGCGCCAACAATAACGCTGTATGCAAGTAAAGTATCTGGCAAGGAGCCGCAAAAATGCAGGGACAGCTTTTTCACCTGAGCTATCAGGTTCACTCAGTAGTTCGGCCGAACCGTTACAGCAACCGCACTGAGAAAACCTATTGGTATTGGATCCGGCGACCTTTCATTCGCTTTCAGCAAATAAAGCACTCTCATGATCCGGGGGCAAAAGGGGGTGGGGAGATAATTTGGACAAGCAGTTCGAAGATATTGACGAAGTTACTCGCTCGAAAAACCCTCGGAAAGGACCTGCAGTGGTAACCGATGACCAAGCTATGAGCATCATCAATAGGCTCAACGAGCCTGATAGATTGATAGCCTATTTACTCTAGGTCGCAGGATGAAGGGCCGTGCGTCCGCCGGCGAGAGGGACCAGAATGCACAAACCGGCAGACTGCCAGCATTTCGCCATATCTATGTAACGCGACCCCAAGAGAGAGGTAACGACATTCGTACCGGTTCTGGAAGGACTGCCTCTTCCCCAAACGAAAAAAGGCAGGTCAGTGAATCACTGATCTGCCTTTCTCTTATATGGTAGCGGGGGCTGGATTCGAACCAACGACCTTCGGGTTATGAGCCCGACGAGCTACCAGACTGCTCCACCCCGCATCAAAACTGGTTGTTTACCGGGGTGACCCCCGATCAACGTGCGCGTATCTTAAGGACTGAAAACCACCCTGTCAATTGCTATTTTCAAACAAATCGACGGGGAAATGAAGGTCCCCTGCATCAGCGGTTTCTCGCACCTCCGACTGCTTCCAGAAACCAGCCTCCTCGATCGCCTCCTGAACCGGACGGAAGGATCGACGATGCTCGGGCGTGACGCCCAGGCGAAACAGGGCTTCGAGGTGAACCGGTGTCGGGTATCCCTTGTGCTTCGCCAGTCCATAGCCTGGATAGGTCTGTTCCAGCACCTCCATCTCCCGATCACGGGTAACCTTTGCGAGGATGGAGGCAGCACTGATCGCCTCAACCCGGCTGTCGCCCTTTACCACCGGTTCGGATGCCCAGCGCCACTTCGGGCACCGATTGCCGTCGACCAGCACGTACTCAGGCTCAATGCAGAGCCCGGCGATTGCCCGTTCCATCGCGACCATCGTGGCCTGGTAGATGTTCAGTTGATCAATTTCATGGGCCTCACAACGTCCAATGCACCAGGCGGTGGCCTTTTCGACAATCTCGTCATACAGTGCGTTACGCTTTTTTTCCGTCAACTTCTTGGAATCGGCCAGTCCCGCAATCGGCCTCTCCGGATTGAGGATCACCGCGGCGGTCACAACCGCGCCAATGAGTGGCCCTCGCCCCACCTCATCCACACCGGCCAGCAATGGGCCCTGGTAGGAACATTCGAATGGCGGCAACTCAACGCGTGCCATCAGGCTCGCCTCCCTTCTAAAAGGTCGGAAATGGACTGCGCGGCTTTTTCATCGGCGTCCTGCTTCAGCGTCTGATGCAACTCGGTAAAAGCATCTACCAGCCGTTGGCGCTCCTGCTGATTCTCCAACCGCTCCAGTACCGCAGACCCCAGCGCCTCGGCAGTTGCCTCGTCCTGCAACAGTTCAGGAACCAGAGCCTCCCGGGCCAGTAAATTGGGCAGTGCCACATGGGGCACCTTGACCAGACGCGACAACAGCGCGTAGCTGAAATCACTCAACCGGTACCCCACCACCATGGGCTTTTTCAGTAACATGGCTTCCAGCGTCGCTGTGCCGGAGGCGAGAAGCACGACATCCGAGGCGGCCATGACCTCCCGGGACCTCCCACGAACGATGGTAACTGGCAACTTCACTTCCAGGGCATCAACCAGGTCCCGTACCTGTTTTTCCCGCTCCCGATTGACACAGGGAATCACCAACTGCAAATCCGGGCGTTTCTCCTGAATCCAGCGAGCGGCTTCCAGAAACAGGGTTCCCAGGCGCTCTACCTCACCAGCCCGGCTTCCCGGCAGTACCGCCAGCAACGGAGCCTGATCGGCAAGCCCCAGCTCCTGACGCGCCTTGCCTGTTTCAGGGACCATGGGAATACGATCAGCCAGCGGGTGCCCCACAAAGGCCACCGGAACCTGATGATCCTCGTAAAAACGGGCCTCGAAGGGGAACAGCGTGAGCATCAGGTTCACGGACTTGGCAATCTTGAAAATCCGTTTCTGTCGCCAGGCCCAGACCGACGGGCTGACGTAGTGAACCGTCGGAATCCCGGCCTCGCGGCAACGCCGTTCAATGGTCAGGGTGAAATCGGGGGAATCAATGCCGATGACGACATCCGGCGGGGTCGTAAAAAAATACTCAAGAAGGCGGGCTCGAATCTGGAACAACTCTCGGATCCGGCCCAGAACTTCTATCAGCCCCATCACGGAAAGCCGTTCCATGGGGACCAGAGAGTGAAACCCTTCGGCGATCATGTCGTCACCGCCAATACCCACAAATCTGGCATTGGGATACCGGCTACGAAGAGACCGGATAAGGCCGGCACCGAGAATGTCTCCCGATGCCTCACCGGCAATGATTCCGAAGGTAATTCGGCGGTTGCTGACAACCGCACGGTTCAAAGGATGGTCCGTCACCTTCAGGCTCCCGCCAGATTAGCGGATGATGCCGCGGTGGGCTCCACGCAGGGAGTCGATGAGAGGGTTAATTTCGGGGACATCCCGATAAGCACTGGTCAGTTCTTCCACCGCCTGTTCAGTCGTCAGGCCCTGGCGATAGATCACTTTGTACGCTCTGCGTAAGCTGAGCAGGACTTCCTTGCTGAAACCTCGGCGCTTCAGACCCTCGACGTTCATGCCGTGAGGCTGAGCTGACTGGCCGCTCGCCATGACATAGGCGGGAATATCCTTGAGTACAATGCTGCCACCGGCCGCCATGCTGTGGGGACCGATGTTACAGAACTGGTGCACCATGGTGCCGCCACCCAGAATGGCAAAATCACCCACGTTGACGTGGCCGGCCAGGGTCGCACAGTTGGCAAGAATGGTGTTGTCGCCAACGACGCAGTCGTGGGCCACATGCACGTATGCCATCAGGAGATTACCACTGCCGATACGGGTTTCTCCACGGTCCTGGATAGTGCCCCGGTGGATAGTGCAGTTCTCGCGGATAACGTTGTTGTCGCCGATCGTCAGAGTCGTCGGCTCACCAGCGTATTTCTTGTCCTGACATTCCTCTCCAATACTGGAGAACTGGAAAATCCGGTTGTTCCGACCGATTACGGTCGGCCCTTTCACAACCACGTGGGACAGGATCTCGGTGCCATCCCCTATTTCAACGCCAGGGCCAATGTAACTCCAGGGACCAACGGTCACGTTGTCACCGAGTTTGGCTGATGGGTCTACAATCGCTTGAGGATGAATACCCGACCAGTCACTTGTCGCCATCAAACTTCTCTCTCAGCGGTCAGTATCTCTGCCACGCACACGACTTCACCGTCGACCAGTGCCCGACAATCGAATTTCCAGATGCCACGCTTGCCTGAAATCAGTTCCGACTCCATACAGAGCTGATCTCCCGGCAGCACAGGACGCTTGAAGCGGGCCTTACTGGAACCAGCGAGGTATTGTACCACGCCGTCTGCCGGTTTCCGTTCTACGGTCACAAAACCGAGAATGCCAGAAAGCTGCGCCATGGCCTCGATGATCAGCACACCCGGCATGATCGGATTATTCGGGAAATGGCCCTGGAAGAATGACTCGTTGAACGAGATATTCTTGTACCCCTTGATCAATTTTCCCTTTTCAACCTCCGTTACCCGGTCCACCAGCAGGAACGGATAACGATGCGGCAGGTATTCCATGATTTCGTCAATTCGCATCATCTTGATCGGCCTCAGCCCTCTAATTTCTTTTCCAGTTCTTTGATCCGTCGTGCCAGGTCATCCAGCTGCCTGAAGCGCACCGCATTCTTTCGCCATTTGCGGTTGGTATCCGCACTGGTGCCGGAGGAATAGACTCCCGGTTCCCGGATATCGCCGGTTACCAGGGTCATACCGGTCAGATGCACCTGGTCTGCAATTTCGAGATGCCCCGCTACCCCGGACGCTCCCCCGAAGACACAATGTCGCCCTATGCGGGTGCTACCGGCGATACCTACCATGGCCGCCATGGCACTGTGGTCACCAATCTGCACGTTGTGAGCGATCTGTATCAGATTGTCGAGCTTCACCCCGTCGCCGATAATCGTGTCATCGAGTGCGCCCCGATCTATGGTCGTATTGGCGCCGACTTCGACGTCATCACCCAGCACCACTCGGCCCAGTTGGGCAATTCTCTGCCAAACACCTTTCTCGTTGGCAAAACCAAAACCATCAGAACCGACCACGGCGCCACTCAGGATATGGCAGCGCTGCCCCACGACCACATCGTGGGCAAGCGTTACCCGGGGACGAATAACTGTCCCTGCACCCACACGGGTGCGGGCGCCGATCACGGAACCGGCGCCAACCACCACCTTTTCGCCGATTTCCACGTCGGCTTCAATAACGGCATTGGGACCGATTGATGCGCTGCCCGCCACTCGGGCACTGGCGTCCACGACGGCTGACGGATGAATGCCAGCTTCCGATACGGGTTCAGGGTCGAACCAGTGGCTCAGGCGAGCGTAGCCCAGGTAAGGATTGTCCAATAACAGGACATTGGTCGTGGCGTTTCCGGCGGAAGCCGGCGACATGATGACTGCGGAAGCCTGGGTGTCTGCCAGATATTTGGCATAGGAAGGGTTAGCCAGAAAGCTGATCTCGCCCGGCTTCGCGGCCTGCAGGGTTGCGAGCCCAGTCACATGAACATCGGGGTCTCCCCGGAGTTCGGCTCCCAGCGCTGCAGCAATTTCTTCGAGCCGAAAGGACCTCTCTGTCATTACTTGCTCCATTACGTTCCGGGGACTACCCCACCAGGGTTAACGGTTCAGCTTTTCGAGCAGCTGCGGGGTGAGGTTCATTTCCGGCTTCACGTAGACCACGGCTTCGCTGGGTAGAATCAGATCAAGGTCGTGTTCTTCGAGCAATTCTTCGACGGCGGCGTCAACCTCGGGACGGGCCTGCTCCAGGAACGCCTGCTTTCGCTGCGCCACGGTGCTGTCCAGACGCTGTTTCAGGAAATTGAACTCCTTGACCTTTTCCTGGAACTCGCCGGCCAGCTTGTTGCGCTCGCTCTCGTTCATCATCGCGCCGTCTTTTTCCAGACGCTCCTTCAACTGACGAGCTTCCTCCTGCACTTCCCGCACTTTGGCTTCGTCACCGGCGAAATCCTTCTGAAGGGTCTCGCTGAAACTCTTGGCATCGTTTGATGAGAACAGCGCCTGGCGCAGATCAACGACACCGATACGGGTTTCGGCCATTGCCGGGAACGAGAGTGCCATCAAGGCAGCCGCAACCATTATTAGAATTCGAGACATCGGTATTCTCCTTGTTTCATCCATTATTTTTTTCGTCATTCGTCAGAACGTCTGGCCCAGGGAGAACTGGAACACCTGGGTATCATCACCAGTCTTGTCGTTCAGAGGTTGCGCAAGACTGAAGGCCAGCGGACCAACTGCAGTAATCCACTGGAAGCCGACACCGGCGGACAATCTCACCTCATCCAGGGTCGGATCAAAGCCACGGTCGGTGTCGAAGACCTGGCCGGCATCAACGAAGAACGCTGTGCGCATGGAGCGGCTGTCGCCGGCAAACGGCGTCGGGAAAATCAGCTCCAGACTGCCCTCTGTGAGCAGGTTACCACCGAAGGGATCCGGCTCAGACAGATCATTCGGGCTGTTGGTTGCCCTCAGACCCAGTGAGTTCGCCTCATAACCACGAACGGAACCATACCCACCGGCATAGAAATGCTCGTAGAACGGCATCTGAGTGCGATCCTTGTAGCCATCACCATAGCCGATATCGGTTCGGGCGCGCACTATCCAGCGGCCCGAATCGGTCAGCGGCTGATAGAAATCGGTCTTGTGGCTCAATTTATAGAAGGTCAGATCACTGCCGGGCACCGCGACATCCAGCGACACGGAATGACTGTAACCGTCGCTCGGCAACACACCCCGGTTCAGGGTGCTGCGCCGCCAGCTTCCGAACAGGAAGTAGTTGTCGAAGGAATCGCCCTCTTCATCAATAAATTCCAGAACTTCCTGGGAGGTAAACGCCCCTTCCTTGATGTTGGACCGAGTATAACCAAGACCAAAATTCAGACGCGTGATGTTATCCGTTGGATAGCCGAAGGTCACCCGGCCGCCATACTCGTCCAACAGGTATGACGAAATGTCTTCTTCCTCGTAATCGGTCTCGCGCGCAAACAGGCTGAAACCGCGACTCACACCGTCCACCGTGTAGTAAGGGTCCAGGTAGGAAACGTTGGCGCTCTTGACGGAATCACTGACGTTGACCCCAAACGACACGCGCTTGCCGGTTCCGAAGAAGTTGTTCTCCGACACGTTCGCGCCGAGGATCACCCCGGAGTCCTGGGAGAAGCCGACAGAGGCAGACAGGCTGCCGGTGGGCTGCTCTTCAACGCTGTAGTTCACGTCCACCAGATCATCGGTACCCGGCACCGGAACCGTCTCTACGTTCACCGTCTTGAAGAAGCCGAGGCGCTCAAGTCGGGTCTTGGAGAATTCAATGCGGTCAGACGATGCAATGCCGCCTTCCATCTGGGTCATTTCCTGACGCAGGACATCATCACGGGTGGATACGTTGCCGTCGAAATTCACCCGGCGCACATAGGCGCGCTTACCAGGCTCAACAAAGAAGGTGACCTCAGCCGTGTTGTCTTCTCCGGGCTCGGGGACCGCATTCACATTGGCAAACGCGTAACCCTCACGCCCCAACCGGAATGCCAGCGCCTCGGAAATCGCGGTCATGCGCGCCCGGGAGAACACATCCCCCTCTTCCACCGGAATCAGTTTTCGCAGCTCCTCCTCACCGACAATCAGGTCGCCGCGCAGATTGATTTCAGAGATGGTGTACTGCGGCCCCTCATTCAGGGCAATGGCAATAAAGACCTGCTGTTTGTCCGGAGAGATCGATACCTGGCTGGACTCCACGTTGAAATCCAGATAGCCGCGGTCAAGGTAGAAGGATCGCAGGGATTCAAGGTCACCGCTCAGCCGTTCACGGGCATACTTGTCCGCGTTGGTGATGGAATTCCACCAGCTGCTGGTCTGGAGTTCGAACAGGTCAAGCAGTTGTTCGTCCTCAAAATCCTCATTGCCTACTATGTTGATGTGATGAATGGCCGCAACGGTACCTTCGTTGATTTCCAGACGAATCGAGACCCGATTCCTTGGCAATTCTTCAGCTGTTGCCTTGACCCGCGCGTTGTAACGACCCTGAGCAATGTAGGAGCGAAGAATTTCCAGCTCCAGCCGCTCAAGTGTGGCGCGCCGGAACACCTGCCCTTCCTGAAGACCGGCTCCGGACAATGCGTCCATGAGCATTTCGGTCTCGATGTTCTTGTTACCCTCGATCTCGATGTCGCTGATGGAAGGCCGCTCACGGACCGTCAGAATCAGAACGCCGGCATCTCGGCTGGCTTCAATATCGGTAAAGAGACCGGTTCCAAACAGGGATTTGATTGCATCGGCGAGTTCGGCAGGATCAACCTGCTCGCCGATGTTGACGGGAAAGGCAGAAAAAACGGTACCTGCAGATACCCGTTGCAGGCCTTCAACCTCAATGTCCGCAACCGTGAATTCATCTGCAAGAGCTGGCTTCATGCCGGTCGTGGCTAAAGCGAGGCCAATGGCTACACCTAGAAGAGAACGTCTCATTCAAATATTTCGCCTGGTTAATGCGCGTAAGGAGCTCGCAATTCTCACAACCGCATCAGGTCGTTGTAAAGAGCAAACACCATTAATGTGAGAATCAGTGTCATACCAATTCGTAACCCGAGCGCCTGGGCCTCCTCGGAAAGAGGCTTCCCGCGAATGGCTTCAATGGTGTAGTAGACAATATGGCCACCATCGAGAACCGGAATTGGCAACAGGTTAAGGACACCCAGACTGATACTGAGATAGGCCAGGAACCGGACAAAATCCTCGAATCCGGAACTGACGCTGGCCTCGGCAACCCTGGCAATGGTAATGGGCCCGCTGAGGTTCGTCGGTGACAGCAGTCCCGTAACCATCTTCTTGATCGCAACGAGCGTCAGGCGGGTATCCGCCCAGGTTTCGCTGACCGCGTTGGGAATGGCGGCCAGCGGCCCGTAGCTCACATCCCGCAACACCTCGTCGGGCCAGGTAACCGGTTGCACGCCAGCGCCCAGGAAACCAATGGTTTCGCCTTCTTCCGCGACTTTCGCTTCGGGCGTTACCTCGATCGTGCGCTCAGCACCCTCCCGCTCAATCGTCAATGCCAGCGTCTGCTGCGGGGAACTCCGGATAAGGTCCACCAGTTCGAACCAGTTACCGATCGGTTCACCATCAACCGCCAACACCTGATCACCCGGACGCAGACCTGCCTGCTCGGCCCGACCGCCATCGGAAATCTGCCCGAGAACCGGAGGAACGTCCGGGCGCCAGGGCGTAATACCAAACTGCCCCAGCGGGTTTGGCGATTCATTGCTCAGACGCCAGCCCCCGAGCTCACCGGAAATGGTTCCACGGGCTCCGCTATCGGACACCTCGATAGCGATTTCACCGCGCTCACCCGCGCGCTCCAACAAGCGCATGTTAACGTCCCGCCAGGACGTGACCCGGTGCCCGTCGACCGCATGCAGTTCCATGCCTTCCCGAAGCCCCATGCGCTCCGCCACGGTATCCGGGGCGACATCACCAACAATCGGCGCGACCGCCGTTACGCCGACAATGCCCAGCAGCCAATAGGCGAAGAGTGCGAACATGAAATTGGCCACAGGCCCTGCCGCCGCAATGGCAATGCGCTTGGACGGCGGTTTGGACGTGAACGCCTGGTCCTCCAGTTCCTCTGGAACCGGCCCTTCCCGGGCATCCAGCATTTTGACATAGCCACCCAGCGGTATCGCAGCGACGGCAAATTCCGTCCCATGGCGGTCGTACCAGGAGAACAGCGGCTTGCCGAAACCCACTGAGAATCGGAGCACCTTCACGCCACAGCGACGGGCGACCCAGAAATGGCCATACTCATGAAGCGTGACGAGGATCCCGAGCGTCAGCGCAAGTGCCAGAATGGTTTCGATTATCTGCATAGCATTCCCGGTTGATGGCTAGAGCGAGACAGAAACTGCGATGAATTTCAGACAGTTAACAAACCGATCTGTTCCCGCGCCCGCTGCCTGGCCTCGGTGTCCTTGGCGAAAATGGTTTCAAAACTGTCCGCGGGAGCCACCGCGGTGGCGGCCAGCGTCCGCTCTATAATAACGGGGATATCGGCAAAACACAGGTTACCTGCCAGAAAGGCTGACACCGCCTCCTCGTTCGCGGCATTCAGGACAGCGGGCGCAGTACCGCCGGCGTCAAACGCCTCGGCCGCGAGCCTCAGGCACGGAAAGCGAACCAGGTCCGGACGCTCAAAATGAAAACGGCCAATGGAAAACAGATCCAGCGGCGCTACACCGGCGTCAATGCGCTCGGGCCAGGCCAGACCGTTGGCAATCGGCGTTCTCATATCCGGACTGCCCAACTGGGCAAGAACGGAGCCGTCCACATACTCCACCATAGAATGGATAATACTCTCGGGATGGACGTGCACTTCGATTCGTTCCGGCGTGGTATTGAACAGCCAGCAGGCCTCAATCAGCTCCAACCCCTTGTTCATCAGGGTGGCGGAATCCACGGAGATTTTCTGCCCCATTGACCAGTTGGGATGGGCGCAGGCCTGCTCGGGAGAAACCGCCCGCAATGCCTCGGCACTGTGCTCCCGAAAGGGACCGCCCGATGCCGTCAACAGGATTCGCGAAATACCGGCACCCTCGGGATCCCGAATCCGATCGGAGGGCATACACTGGAAAATCGCGTTGTGCTCCGAATCAATTGGCAGCAACTCCGCACCGGATTCAGCCACGGCATCCATGAACAGCTTACCCGACATCACCAGCGCTTCCTTGTTCGCCAGCAACACCCGCTTGCCAGCGCGCGCGGCGGACAGCGTCGGAGGCAGGCCAGCCGCCCCCACAATGGCTGCCATTACGGTGTCAACCTGAGCCGAGGAGGCCACCTCGCACAGCCCCTCGGAACCGGAGAGCACCCGAATTGCAGGAAGGTCGGACAGCAGCTCGGCAAGCTCGTCCGCCGCCTTGGGATCGGCCATCACCGCCACTTCGGGGCGGAATTCACGACACAGGGTAGCCAACTCGCGAGCGCGGGTGCCGGCAGTCAGTGCGTAGACCGAGAAACGGTCGGGATGACGCCGGATAACATCCAGCGTACTCAGACCAATGGAGCCCGTGGCTCCCAGAATTGTCAGGCGGCGCGTGACCATGGTTACCATTGCCCGGCGGTGAGCCAGCCAAGTTGGGTGATGATCAGGGCAAACACCGGTATGGCAACCGTCAGGCTGTCGATTCGATCCATGATCCCCCCGTGACCCGGCAGCAGCTGGCTGCTGTCCTTGATTCCCCGAAAACGCTTCAGCATGCTTTCCAGCAAGTCTCCCAGGACGGAAACAAGGCCTGTCGCCAGACTGGCAAGAACCAGAAACACGGTCTCAGATCCGCCAGCAGAGGCCAACAGACTGACAAGGATGGCGAAGACGCCAACCGCGACCAGACCACCCCAGACCCCAGCCCAGGATTTACCGGGGCTGACCCGGGGCGCCAGTTTGGCCTTTCCGAAGGCTCGCCCGGCGAAATAGGCGCCGATATCGGCGACCCAGACGACACAGAAGACGTAGAGGATGGCCCACAAGCTGTTGGTGACGGCGCCAAAGTCGAGTCCTCCGGTTCGGAGGTGATTGAGTCCCACCCAGGCCGGGACAAGCACCAACAGCCCCATGACCGCCCGCACCGGCACACTACCCCATCGAGAGGACCCGGCAGGATAACTGCGGACCATCAGGAAGCAGGCAGCCCACCACAGCACCGCCAGCCACAGAACAGCCACCGCCGGCACATTAAGCAGGCCAAACAGAACCACCGCCGTCACGGCGGCATAAACCACCCGGCCGACCTGCCCTTCAATGCCGGACATATTGGCCCACTCCCAGGCTCCCAGCGTGATGATTGCACCGGTAAAAAGGGCAAAACCCAGCGGTGGCAGAAAAAAGATGCCGCCGATGGCAATCGGAGCCAGTATCAGCGCTGTAATAATTCGGGTTTTTAACACAGTGATGGTCGCTATGGGTTCATTATTGTTGTGATGCCTTGGCAGCGATCTGGTCGTCGGTCTGGCCGAAACGGCGTTGACGTCCAGCGTATGCCTCAAGTGCCTTACGCATCTCATCAGCTTTGAAGTCCGGCCAGTAAACCGGCGAGAAATACAGTTCGGTGTAGGCAAGATGCCAGAGCATGAAATTACTGATTCGCTGCTCACCGGCCGTCCGGATCATCAAGTCCGGCATGGGCAGGTCGCCAATGCTCAGATGCTGTTGTATGAGGTCATCGGTGATGTCCGAAGGCTCGATCTGCCCTGCCCGCACCTTGGTGGCAACCTGCCGGGTTGCCTGAGCGATATCCCAGTGCCCACCGTAATTTGCCGCGATCACCAGCGTCATGCGGGTATTGTGCTGGGTAAGCTCTTCCGCCTCTTTCATGTGCTGCTGCAACAGGGAACTGAACGCCGTGCGATCCCCGATGATCCGGAGGCGGATATTGTTGCGGTGCAGCTTGCGGACTTCCCGCTCAAGCGCAAAGAGGAACAGCTTCATCAACGCTGACACTTCGTCCTGCGGTCGACGCCAGTTTTCACTGGAGAACGCGAACAGGGTAAGCACCTCAACCCCTTCACGACCGCAGGTTTCCACCACAGCCTTGACCGCATCGACGCCCGCCTTATGTCCGGCCACCCCGGTCAGGCGGTGCTGTTTCGCCCACCGATTGTTACCGTCCATGATAATCGCCACGTGCCGGGGGCTACTGTCCGCCGACACCGGAATCTCTGCGGATACCGTTCCCGTCATGAAATCCTCTGCTTGGCCGGGAGGCATTGCCCCGGCCATCGTTCGCTTACAGATCAACCCAGGCGGTCAAACCGCCATCAGGTCCTCTTCTTTTGTCTTCAGGGCTTTCTCGACTTCCGCGATATATCGGTCAGTCAGCTTCTGGATCTCGTCCTCACCCTTGCGCTCATCGTCTTCGGTGATTTCCTTTTCCTTTAGCAGTTCCTTGATCATGCTGTTGGCATCCCGGCGAGCATTGCGGATGGAAACCCGGCCATGCTCGGCGTCGGCTTTCGCCTGCTTGACCATATCTTTCCGGGTTTCTTCCGTCAGCATCGGCATCGGTATACGAATCAGGTCACCGCTGGTGGCGGGATTCAGCCCCAGGTCAGAACTCATGATCGCTTTCTCGATGGTCGGAACCAGGTTCTTCTCCCAGGGGGACACCGCCAGCGTCCGATTATCCTCAACGTTAATGCTTGCGACCTGCTTCAGCGGCGTTTCCTGGCCGTAGTAATTGACCATTACGCCGTCCAGAATGGAAGGGTGAGCCCGGCCCGTGCGGATCTTGTTGAACGCCGCGTGGAGAGCGTCCAGGCTCTTTGTCATTTTCTTCTCGGCTTCTGCTTTGATGTCATTAATCACTTCAGCATCCTCAATTCGTTCGTCAAATCAATTCGTGCCATATGGTCTCAGCGCTGCTTCAGCCCCGAAACGCCTGCTTATTCGATCAGTGTACCTTCTTTTTCGCCAGTCACGATGCGGGTCAGGGCGCCGGCGCGGTTCATATCGAACACTCGCAGCGGCATGCCGTGATCGCGCGCCAGACAGATGGCGGTCAGATCCATGACACCCAGCTTCTTGTCCAGGACTTCGTCATAGGTCAGGTAGTCGTATTTTTCCGCGGAGCTGTCCAGATGCGGATCAGCGGAGTAGACGCCATCGACTTTGGTCGCCTTGAGCACGGCATCCGCTTCGATTTCAATGCCACGGAGGCAGGCTGCGGAATCAGTTGTGAAAAACGGGTTGCCGGTGCCGGCACAGAAGATCACCACGTCGCCGTCTTTCAGGTCTCGAACCGCACGGCGCCGGTCATAATGCTCGACGATGCCGCTCATGGGAATGGCCGACATGACCCGGGTACGGATGTTCGAGCGCTCCAGGGCATCGCGCATGGCCAGACCGTTCATCACGGTCGCAAGCATTCCCATGTGATCACCGGTCACGCGGTCCATGCCGGCCGCATTCAGGGCGGCGCCGCGAAACAGGTTACCGCCACCGATAACGAGGCCAACCTGAACGCCGATGCCGATCAGGGCGCCAATCTCAAGGGCCATACGATCAAGAACTTTGGGATCAATGCCGAAATCGTGCTCCCCCATCAGGGCCTCGCCACTGAGCTTGAGCAGAACACGCTTGTATCTGGGCTGGGTTTTCGATGATGTCGGCATGGTGATCCCCTTTTCGTCTGTTGGCTGCTGTCCGGCGTAAAACGCGTCGCAGGCTTGTATCTGACATACTCCTCAAAAAAAGGGGTATCTCAGATACAAGCCCGCCACGAAAGCCAGGCATTCCTGACTAACGTGGCAGACTCAGATGACACTGGGGCCGACGCCACAGTGCCGAAAGAAAGATCAGGCCTTGCCTGTGCCAGCTGCAGCAGCAACTTCGGCGGCAAAGTCCACTTCTTCTTTCTCGATGCCTTCACCCACTTCCAGGCGAACAAAACCGACCAGCTCGCCACCGGCAGACTTGATCAGTTCGCCCACGGTCTGGTCCGGGTTCTTGACGAAAGGCTGTTCAACAAGGCTGTTTTCCTTGAGGAACTTCTTGATGCGGCCGCCCATCATCTTCTCGACGATTTCGGCAGGCTTGCCTTCCATATCCGGCTGGGCCTTGATGACGGCTTCCTCTTTCTCCAGCTCTTCAGCAGGCATATCTTCCGGCTTGCCAACGCGCGGGTTAACAGCGGCCACGTGCATGGCGATGTCGCGGGCCACTTCTGAATCACCGGCAGTCAGGGCAACAACAGAAGCGATCTTGTTGGTGCTGTGGACGTATCCACCAACAACCGGACCTTCAACCTTCACGATGCGACGAACTGTGATGTTCTCGCCGATCTTCTGAACCAGCGCCTCGCGCTTGGCTTCCAGATCACCGTCCATCAGCTTGGCAACGTCGGTTTCGCCTTTCTCGAACGCAACGTTCAGAACGTCGTTAGCAAAGTTCAGGAAGTTATCGTCACGCGCGACGAAGTCGGTTTCTGAGTTCACTTCCAGAATGTAGGCAACGGTGTTGTCGTCGGAGATCTTAATCAGAGACACACCTTCAGCGGCGGTACGGCCAGCCTTCTTGGCGGCTTTCAGGCCGGAAGACTTGCGCAGCTCTTCAATCGCGGCGTCTACACTGCCCTCAGCCTCAACCAGAGCTTTCTTGCACTCCATCATGCCAAGGCCGGTACGCTCACGCAGCTCTTTGACCATTGCAGCGGTAATTGCAGCCATGTTCAATCCTCTCAACTGTTCCGAATTCGGTAGGACGTGTGCCCGAAGCACGTTCGGGCACACATTACATCTCAAACGTGAAGCTGACGCGTTACTCGGCGGCCGGAGCAGCGCCTTCCGCGTCTTCGCTGACTTCAACAAACTCGTCAGCGCCCGCGCCGGCAGACTGAGCCGCTTCGACACAGGTATCAGCAACGGCCTTCACGTAGATCTGGATCGCACGGATGGCATCATCGTTGCCCGGAATCACGTAATCAACGCCGTCCGGATCGCTGTTGGTATCAACAACGCCAATGACAGGAATGCCCAGCTTGTTGGCTTCCTTGATGGCGATACGCTCGTGATCAACGTCGATCACGAACAGCGCGTCCGGCAGACCGCCCATGTCCTTGATGCCGCCGATAGAACGCTCGAGCTTATCCATCTCACGGGTACGCTCAAGGGCTTCTTTCTTGGTCAGCTTGTCAAAGGTGCCGTCTTTGCTCTGGGCTTCCAGATCGCGGTAACGACGGATGGACTGACGGATGGTCTTGTAGTTGGTCAGCATGCCACCGAGCCAGCGGTGGTTAACGAACGGCTGGCCAGCGCGCTCTGCTTCTTCCTTGACGATCTTGGCCGCTGCACGCTTGGTGCCAACGAACAGGATCTTGTTCTTGTTCTCTGCCAACTGCTGAATGAAGTTCAGCGCGTCGTTCATGGCAGGAACAGTCTGCTCAAGGTTGATGATATGAATCTTGTTACGGGCGCCGAAGATGAACTTCGACATTTTCGGGTTCCAGTAGCGGGTCTGGTGACCGAAGTGAGCACCTGCCTTCAGCAGGTCACGCATATTTACCTGAGCCATGATATTTACCTTTTAGCTTCGGGTTAGTCCTCCACGCGTCCGATTGACCCAACCCGCCTTCATCTAAGCTGAAGGGAGGCACCCTGGGACAACGTGCCGACACGTGTGCGAATTTGCCGGATTCGTTTCCGGCGGGCGCGTTTATACCATAAATCGCTCCGAAAACGCCATTATTTTTACGCCCACCCTTCCTTGTACCCAGCCACTCAGCCCCTTAAAATGCCGGTTTGATACAAATCAATGGGAAGCCCGATGCAAGTATCGATCAAGACCCCGGAAGAAATCGAAAAAATGCGCGTCGCCGGCCGCCTGGCTGCCGAAGTGCTCGAGATGATTGGCGAACATATCAAGCCCGGTATCAGCACCGAGGAGATCGACCGCATCTGCCACGATTACATCGTGAACGAGCAGAAAGCCATTCCTGCTCCCCTGAATTACAAGGGTTTCCCGAAGTCGGTCTGCACCTCGGTCAACCATGTTATCTGCCATGGCATCCCGTCGGAGAAGAAAATCCTGAAGGACGGAGACATCCTCAACATTGATGTCACTGTCATCAAGGATGAATACCACGGCGACACCAGCAAGATGTGGATCGTGGGCAAACCGAAGCCAGGTACAGAGCGGCTGATCGACATCACTCAGCAGTGTCTATATAAAGGTATTGAGCTGGTCAAGCCGGGCACCCGCCTCGGCGACATTGGCCACGTTATCCAGCAACACGCCGAAAAGCATCGCTATTCGGTGGTCCGAGACTACTGCGGCCATGGTATCGGCAAGGTATTCCACGAAGAGCCTCAGGTGATGCACTACGGAAAACCCGGAACCGGTTTGGAATTGCAGGAAGGCATGACCTTCACCATCGAGCCCATGATCAACCAGGGCAAGTACCAGACCAAACTGTTACCGGACGGCTGGACCGTTGTCACCAAGGACCACAAGTTGTCCGCCCAGTGGGAGCACACCATTCTCGTCACGGCAGACGGGCACGAGGTTCTGACCAAACGAACGGAAGAGTCCTTCTAAGTGGACCTGAGCGAACTGGAATCCCGCATCAGCAACGATACCTCACCGGTTCGGGCGGCAAGAGAGCTTTTGCGGGAGCGGTACAATGCCGACGCAGAGGCTTTTCGCCAGGGCGCCGATGTCCGCGCCCTGGTGCATTCCCGAGCCAACACCGTGGACACGGTTCTCAGGCTCATCTGGAATCGGTACCCCTTCGCCAGTTCGCCCGATATTGCCCTGATTGCCGTCGGGGGCTATGGACGGGGGGAGCTGCACCCCCACTCAGACATTGATCTGCTGATCCTGACCCGATCGGGTATTGACGACAGTTGGCATGAGGACCTGGGCGCCTTCGTCACCCTCCTCTGGGATCTGAAGCTGGACATAGGTCACAGCGTTCGCAGCATTGATGAAAGCCTGGCAGCGGCCCGGGACGACATCACCATTCTCACCAACCTCCTGGAGACCCGCACCATTGCCGGTCCCGACGAACTCCGGGAAGTGCTCAGCGAACAGGTTTATTCCGACAACGTCAGCAGCGACCGGGACTACTTCATCGCCAAGCGGGAAGAGCAAAAGGACCGCCATCACAAGTATGGCGATACCGAGTACAACCTAGAACCGAACGTCAAAGGTTCACCCGGTGCCCTCAGGGACATCCAGACCATTGGCTGGATCACCAAGCGGCATTTCGGCCTGCAGAACATCGCCGACCTGACGCGGTTCAGTATTCTGACCGAAGAAGAGCATCAGATTCTGTTCCAGGGAGAGACATTTCTCTGGCAACTCCGTTACGGACTGCAACTGCTTGCCGATCGCAACGAGAACCGCCTGCTGTTTGACCATCAACGCGCCCTCGCCCAGATGCTGGGCTACAAGGATGAAGGCAAACGCCTCGGCGTGGAACTGATGATGCAGTCCTACTACCGAACTGTACTGGCCCTGGCCGAGCTCACGGACGTGATTCTGCAGTACTACGATGAGGCCATTCTGGGCTCCGGCACCGAAGATGACATTCAGCCACTGAACAAACGGTTCCAGATTCGCAACCGCTATATTGAGGCGGTGAACAATCAGGTGTTTGCCTACGCCCCCTACGCCATTATGGAAATCTTTGTCCTGATGGCGCAGCACCCGGACATCAAAGGCATCCGCGCGACGACGATCCGATCCCTGCGGGCCCACCGGCACCTGGTTGACGATGCGTTTCGGTCTGACCTGGCAGTCACCACCCTGTTCATGGAACTGCTTCGAACCCCCCACGCCCTCGACCAGACCCTGTCGTCGATGAAGAAGTACAACGTGCTGGGTCGCTACCTGCCGGAATTCGGGCAGATCATCGGCCAGATGCAGCACGATCTGTTCCACATTTATACCGTGGACGCCCACACCATGCGGGTGATCCGCAACATGGTCAGGCTCAACAGCACCGAGGCCCGCACCGAATACCCGCTGGCATCGCGACTGATCCATCGGCTGCCCAAGCTGGAAACCCTGTTCATCGCCGGCCTGTATCACGACGTGGCCAAGGGCCGCGGCGGCGACCATTCCGAGCTGGGCGCGATTGATGCCGAAGCCTTCTGCCAACGGCACCATTTGAGCGAACGGGACACCAAACTGGTGTCCTGGCTGGTGGAAAATCACCTGCTGATGTCCATGACGGCACAGCGAAAGGATATTTCAGACCCCGACATCATCCACAATTTCGCCCAGGCCATACCCAGCCAGGCACACCTCGATTATCTGTATGTGCTGACGGTCTGCGACATCAGTGCCACCAACCCCAGGCTCTGGAACACCTGGCGCGCGTCTTTGCTGCGCCAGCTCTACATTGAGGCGAAACGTGCCCTCCGGCGCGGCACAGAAACACCGGTCAACCGCAGTGAGTGGGTAAGCGCCACCCAATCGGAAGCCCGGGAAATCCTGCACGCCCAGAACATGACCGATGAACAGATCGATCGCGTCTGGGATACGGTGGACGAGGATTACTTCCTGCAGGATTCCACGGTCGATATTGCCTGGCAAACCGCTGCCATTATCCGGCACGGGGACAACCCTGACCCCCTGGTGCTGATTCGTGATACCCGTGGCGGTCCGACGGACGGCTACTCCCAGATCATCATCTACATGAGAGACCGGGTAGCGCTGTTCGCTGCCACAACAGCGGTGCTGGAACAACTGAATCTCAACATCGTGGATGCCCGGATCAGTTCCAGCGAAGGCCCCTATTCCGTCAGCTCCTACGTTGTTCTTGATGAAAAGGGACAACCGCTCGGCATTGATCCGGCCCGGAAGGAACGCGTGCGCAAGCGCCTGATCGAGGAACTGGATGACCCGGACGATTACCCGGACATCATCCACCGCCGCACCCCAAGGCAGTTAAAGCACTTTGCCTTCCCGACGGAAGTCACCTTCTCCAACGACACCGTAAACCAACGCACGGTCATGGAGGTCATCACACCTGACCGTCCCGGTCTGCTCGCGAGAATCGGGCAGGTCCTGCTTGACCATCGGGTACGCCTGACCACCGCCAAGATCGCCACCCTCGGCGAACGGGTTGAGGACGTTTTCTTCGTGACCGACGAACACGGCGAACCCCTGCGTGATCCGGCCGTGTGCCAGGAACTGCAGCAAGATCTCTGTAAAATGCTGGACGACATTCAATGAATCCAAACCTGGACAGGCTCCACCCCTACCCCTTTGAAAAACTGGCCAAGCTGAAAGCCGACATCAAGACGCCGGACCATCTGAGGCCTATTTCACTGGGTATCGGGGAGCCCAAACACCCCTCCCCGGAATTCGTGAAGCGGGTCATCGCGGACAACCTGGACAGACTCGCCAACTACCCGACCACCAGGGGCACGGATGAGCTGCGCGAGGCCATCAGCGACTGGGCCACCCGTCGATTCGGACTTGCACCGGGATCGCTCAGCGCCGCTGACAGTGTCGTTCCGGTAAACGGGACCCGGGAGGCCATATTCTCACTGGTCCAGGCGGTCGTAGCCGGCAGCGATTCGGCAACCGTGGTGAGCCCGAATCCGTTCTATCAGGTTTACGAGGGCGCGGCCTTTCTTGCCGGAGCGACACCGGTCTACCTGCCCTGCGACGGGGCCAACGGATTTATTCCTGATTTTGACGCCGTCCCTGACTCGGTCTGGCAGGATTGCCAGATCCTGTTCCTGTGCTCCCCGGGCAATCCAAGTGGCGCGGTCATTCCACGGGAAACGCTGGTCAAGATCATCGAGCTGGCCGACCGGCATGACTTCATCGTCGCATCCGACGAATGTTACTCGGAGCTCTATCCGGATGAGGCCAATCCGCCGGAAGGTTTGCTTCAGACCTGTGCCGCTATCGGGCGCGACGATTTTGCGCGCTGCATCGTCTTCCATAGCCTGTCCAAGCGCAGCAATCTGCCCGGACTGCGTTCCGGCTTCGTCGCCGGGGATGCGAGCGTTCTCCGAGGTTATCTGAAATACCGGACCTATCACGGATGTGCCATGCCGATTCACAACCAGCTGGCCAGCATTGCGGCCTGGCAGGACGAAGATCACGTGAAGGAAAACCGGGCGGCCTATCGCGCCAAATTCGAGACCGTTGTACCCATACTCAGGGAAGTCATGGACGTCGATTACCCGGACGCCGGCTTCTATCTCTGGCCAGTCACGCCAATGGACGACGAAACCTTCGCCCGCGAACTGTCAGCGCAGCAAAATGTACACGTTCTGCCAGGCCGGTATCTGTCCCGCACCGTTGACGGACACAACCCCGGGGAGAATCGGGTTCGCATGGCCCTCGTTGCCCCTCTGGAGGAATGTGTGGAGGCGGCAGAGCGTATCGTTGAATTTGTCAGGGCTAACAAGGCATGAAGATTTACGGCATCAGGAACTGCGACACCGTCAAAAAGGCCCGCAAGTGGCTTGACGAACAGGGCATTGCCTACGAATTTCACGACTTCAAGAAAGACGGTCTGGATGAGGACCGTTTAAGCCGATGGGAACAGGCGGTCGGCTGGGAAACCCTGCTGAACCGCCGTGGCACCACCTGGCGCCAACTTCCCGATGAGGTTCGTGATACCATTAGCGCCCAATCCGCCCGTGACATCATGTTGGAAAATCCGTCGATCATAAAACGACCGGTGGTAGAGCATGACGGCACCGTTTCCGTTGGCTTCAAAGCCGACGACTGGGCCAAACAGTTTTCAAACGCTTAAGTCTGACGAATATAAAGGAGCAACCACCTGATGAGTTTCGCATTCGGTATCGGTATCGGCACCCAGAACAAACAGGGCCAATGGCTGGAAGTGTTTTACCAGCAGCCGGTGATGACACCCGATAACACCCTGATGGAAGTTGTCCAGAACGCGCTCGACTACAAAGGTGGCAACCAGGCCATCGGTGCAACGGCGGAGCAACTGAGCCAGCTCTCCAAGGCACTGCGTCAGGCAGGTCAGACTGAACAGGCAGTACTGGCGGAAAAAGCATCCACCAGCACCCGTCCGGTCGTGGTAACCATTCTGGAGACAGACGACACCGCCTCCAGCACGCCCGAGGTCTACCTCAAACTGCACCTGATCTCCCATCGCATGGCCAAGCCCCATGGCCTGAAACTGGACGGTATCTTCGGCCTGCTGCCGAACCTTGCCTGGACCAGTGAAGGCGCGATCGATCTGGGCGAACTCCCGGACCGTCAGCTGCAGGCGCGAATCGAGGGTCGTACCCTGGAAGTGAAGTCAGTGGACAAGTTCCCGCAAATGACTGACTACGTGGTTCCCAATGGTGTTCGAATTGCCGATACCGCCCGGGTTCGTCTGGGCGCCTATGTCGGCGAAGGTACCACCGTGATGCACGAAGGCTTTATCAACTTCAATGCCGGCACCGAAGGCACCAGCATGATTGAAGGCCGTATTTCCGCCGGAGTAATGGTAGGCAAAGGCTCTGACCTGGGCGGCGGCTGCTCCACCATGGGTACCCTGTCCGGTGGCGGCAACATCATTATCGCTGTGGGCGAGAACTGCCTGATCGGCGCCAACGCCGGCATCGGCATTCCGCTGGGAGACCGCTGCAAGGTTGAGGCGGGCCTGTACATCACCGCCGGAACCAAGGTCGCCCTGCTCGATGACAACAACGAGCTGGTGGAAGTCATCAAGGCCCGTGATCTCGCCAATAAGCCGGACCTGCTGTTCCGTCGCAACAGCCAGACCGGTGCGGTGGAGTGCAAAACCAACAAGTCTGCCATCGAGCTGAACGAAGAGCTGCATGCAAACAACTGAGTCAAAAACCCTTGAACTGGCCGTCGACCTGATTCGCCGGCAATCCGTAACGCCAGAGGATGCCGGCTGCCAGGAACTGATGATGTCCCGGCTGGCCCCCCTGGGGTTTAACGGCGAAAACCTGCGCTTCGGTGATACCGACAACCTCTGGGCCCGCAAGGGATCGGAGGGGCCGGTACTGGCCTTTGCGGGCCACACCGACGTGGTACCGACCGGGCCCGAAAAGAACTGGGCCCACCCCCCGTTCAATCCGGTCATCAAGGACGGCTATCTCTACGGTCGCGGCGCGGCGGACATGAAAGGCAGCCTCGCTGCCTTCGTCACCGCGTGCGAACGATTCGTCCAGGCTTACCCGAACCATCGGGGTTCGATCGCCCTGTTGATCACCAGCGACGAGGAAGGCCCGGCGCAGGACGGCACCGTTAAGGTCGTCGAAACCCTGGAAGCCCGAAACGAGAAAATCGACTGGTGCCTGATCGGCGAACCGTCCAGTACTCATGAGGTCGGCGATGTCATCAAGAATGGTCGGCGGGGTTCCCTGCACGGTTACCTGACGGTCCACGGCATCCAGGGGCATGTGGCCTATCCGCACCTGGCGGAGAACCCGGTTCATGCCGCAGCGCCGGCACTGGATGATCTGGCCAGGGAGTTCTGGGATAGCGGCAATGACTTTTTCCCGCCCACCACGTTCCAGATCACTAAGGTGGAGGCCGGCACCGGCAGCAACATCATTCCCGGGGAGTGCCTGGTGCACTTCAACTTCCGGTACTGCACCGAAAACACTGCAGAAAGTCTCGAGGAAAGGGTCGTCGCCATCCTGGACCGGCACGGTCTGAAATATGACCTGCAATGGCACCTTAGTGGTCGTCCCTTCCTGACCGACCGGGGCGCGCTGGTTTCCGCCAGCCAGGACGCCATCCGGACCGTTACGGGTCGCGAGACAGAACTCTCGACATCCGGTGGCACCTCGGACGGGCGGTTCATCGCACCGACCGGTGCTCAGGTCTTGGAGCTTGGCCCTACCAATGCCACCATCCACAAAGTGGACGAGTGTGTTAAGGCCGAGGATCTGGATACGCTCTCGGAGATCTACGAGCAGATCCTCATTGAGCTGTTGGCCTAGCCCGACCAAGCCCGATCAACGTCAATAGTGCGGAGGCGGTGTTTCGTCTTCCTCACTTTTGATGTTGGAGGGAGACACTTCTTTCAGCTGTTTGTGCAGCAGCTGTTTGGCCTCCCAAAGTTCCCGAAGCTCCAACTCCTGTTTCGCCACCTGCTCACTCAGGGTGTTAATGATGTCATCCTGAAACGCCAGCCGCGTTTCCAGTTCATCGAGTCGTGCTTCCAGATCTTTCTGGCTCATGTCGCTACTGAAACTCCCATGCATGGATCCCTTGAGATTGTGACTGTCGGCAACTCGCTAGTCCCTTCCCTTGGTCAGCGATTGGGATAATCTGATATCATGCCGCTTTTGCCCGCCGACACTCCTAAAATCAGGAAGTTTGGCGGTTTTCATCGACCGGGTGTGCGATTTTACCCGATATCCGGTTTTTTATCGTTAGCGTTACAAGAATGGAGAAACCTTAGTCAATGCGTAATCCAGCCAAAGCGATCCTTGTTGCTATCCTGATCGCCATTCCCGCACCACTGGTACTGGCCCTTCTGCTCTCTTTTACCCCGGAACCACTTCGTCTGATCGCCGCAGGTGAGCTAGTCGAAGCACTCGGAAGCAATCGGGGCATTGCAGCGTACATCATTGCCTTCGTTATTTTCGGTTTTGCGGGCTTCCTGACCATCGCCATCGCTGGCAAACAGCAGGCCACCAATCGCAGTGCGTCTCGCGGTAACCGCGCTCAGCAAAGCCAGGGCTATCAAAATGATGACGATGACAACTACGACGAGAGCAGCCCGGAAGGCGACGAGGAAGGCACCGTAAAGTGGTTTAACGTCAAGAAAGGCTTTGGCTTCATCGTCCGCGACAGCGGCGACGAAGTATTCGTGCATTTCCGCGCCATTCGCGGCCGTGGTCGTCGGGTTCTCCGACAGGGCCAACTGGTACGTTTCAATGTGGTGGAAGCCGACAAGGGACTGCAGGCAGACAACGTGTCTATCCTGAGCGACTGATCCTGACCAGACCCCATGAAGAAGGCAGCCCTCAGGCTGCCTTTTTTAGTTCCAGACGACCTGCTGCTCGCCCCGGTGATCCAGTCGCCACCACTTCTCATCCTCGACCGGCTCGCCTTCTTTCCAGTCACCGGGACTGCACCGAATCTCGGTATCCATGGCCCGCCAGGCGCTTCGGGCACACTCGAGATCGGTATTCCAGGGCAGGTTTTCGCCTTCGATCACCAGACAGGTAAAGCGCTTTCCGAACGCTCCCGGGTAGAGCGATATTTTCAGTCTCTGGCCCTCAAACGTGGCATCACCCTTCAACACCGATGAGACCTGGCTGTCGTCAAGCCTCAAATTATCCAGATGACTTTCCAGCCATCCTGAAACCGCGCCCTCGGCGAGGTCACGAATGTAAATTTCCAGATCCTGCACCCGCTGAATCTCCATCCTGATGATCACAATGCAGCACATATTGGACCGGCCCGCTGCTAGCTGCAACCCAACGTTCGAGTTCGCATCGCAGATCCGCAACCGAAAGCCGCCTTAACGTGCCTGCGGCCCGGCGTTCGTGCCACGAGACTTCAACCGCCGCCTTCTGCAGCTTCAGTTCAGCCAGGGCATCGGCCATGCCATCCTGGGGCTCTGAACGTGCCAGTGCCACGAGTTTTTGACGGTGCAATGTTTCGGTCCGGCCGGAAATCGACACTGCCGCCAACGGACCGCGCCGGGCAAACAGATCCAGCCGGGCCGCTGCACGCTCAACCCATTGGAGCATTTCACCGGGAGTGCTGACGCATTCGCTCCGGCGCGTTGCGGCGAAGTGAATGACCGATAACGGAAGCTCGATGTTCCACCGTTTCTCGATGGCCGCCTGGTGGGCCGTGAGAATTGCTTCGCGCTGCCCCTCACTGGAACCCGGCATATCACATACTTCCAGAACACGGCCGAGCCGCTGGTCGAGGCGCTGGTTCCCGTGGGTTGTGGTCTCGGGCCCGAGCAACACGATTGGGCCATTCCAGGCAGTGACCATTTCAGCAGCAAGACTCTTGGGTTGGCCCATGAGGAGTTCGAGGTCCGACGGCGGCATATTATCCAGCACCAATACAGGCCAGGCATGGCGCTCTCCAGGCTCGACACCCGGCAGCACCCACAGGTCACTTGCCAGAACCTCCGCCTCGCGGCGTAAATCGAGTTCCAGATAGTCCCTTTCAAGGGCCGACAACATCACCTGAAGCCAGCAGGATTTTCCCGCCCCCCGTTTTCCCCGTACCCAGAGGAGAGCGTTTTGGGAAGCGGCAACCGAGATGGCGACGTCCTCGGCCAACGTCATCCAGTCCGGGTCTGTTACCACAAGCGGGGAACTGGTGTGGTTCTCTATGCCACTCGGTAAGCCGTCTGTGGCGACACCGGGCCAATGGGGGACCAGCTCCAGTACCGCAACGTAGGCTTTGTTGCCCAACCGTTCCACACCCGTTGAGAGTACCTTCAACAGCACGCTCCAGCTCAGCCAGGGCGCCTCACTAATCTCTCTGGAACGCGCAAACCACTCAATCAACTGAGACGACAGCAAATCTTCGCCGCCGACCTCCGTAACAATGGGTTGCTCGCACTGGATCGTGCGCACAAGCTCATCGATATCCACCCCACAGCTGCGAAGAAACTGTGGGATATCCGGACAGGCGTCCAGAAGGGCAAGCAGGAAGTCCTCAACCGTGATCACGGTACCCCCGCGATCACTGACACTGTCTTTCGCCTGCACCAACGCAGCTTGGCACTCAGGCGCCAGGCATCCTTGCCAATCGTCCATAACATTCTCCATGTCTGTAAGCGCATCGTCCTGATGCTGGGACCTTCACTACAATCATCTGGCCCCTTGTGAGCACTCGCTAACGCCTCACAGGGTTACCAGGTGCCAGTGTTTTCCATACTCGCCCAGGGTTCCCTGGGAGGAAGCGACTCACCTTTTTGCAGAAGTTCGATAGAAATATTATCCGGCGTTCGGATAAAGGCCATGTGTCCGTCCCTGGGCGGCCGATTAATGGTGACTCCGTTGGCCTGCAGGCGCTCACACAGAGCGTAGATATCGTCCACGCGATAGGCCAGGTGCCCAAAATTACGCCCACCATCGTACTCTTCCGGGTCCCAGTTGTAGGTAAGCTCTATCATGGGTGTTTTGTCTTCACGGGCACGATGCTCGTCCTCTGGAGTGGCCAGAAAGACCAGCGTGAACCGGCCCTTCTCGCTGCTCTTTCTGCTGATTTCTTTCATGCCCAGAAGGTCGCAGAAAAAATGCAGGGTCTCGTCAAGGTTGCTCACTCGAATCATCGTATGCAGGTATTGCATAAAAAATCCTCATTGAAGGCGATTGGTGACGGGTGATGAATCACCCTTACCTTGCGGGTAGTTTACGGTATTCTGGATCTATGGATGTATGTAACCCCAACAATACCCTGCTTGAATTCCGGCACGCTGCCATACGGCACCTTGCGTGGTTGTGCTCAGCGCCCCAGCTAATCAATGCGCCGTCTGTATTCGAGCCCAACCGCTACCTTGCTTCCAACTATTTTGAAAGGCTCAGGGAATGGGATCGGTTACCCGATACGGCACCAGCCCTGTTGGGGCAACCACCCCAGCGGCGCCTTGGGTTCTATTTCGAACGGCTCTACGAAGTACTGCTCTCAGACCTTCTGGGCTGGAAGATCCTTCTAAAAAATGCCCAGATCCAATCCAACGGGCACACCCTCGGGGAGCTCGATTTTATTGTTCACAACACGACGGATGACCGGATCGAACACCACGAAGTTGCCATCAAGTATTACCTTGGCGTTCCCAGCCCTGGCGGCGACGCGCTGTGGTACGGACCTAACGCCCGGGATCGTCTGGATATCAAGAGCGACAGACTGATCAACCATCAAAGCCAACGTACGCATCAACCCGAGACACTCGAATTGCTGTCGAGCCATGGCATCTCCGGGCCGCTCACCGCGAGAATATTCATGCCCGGGTACCTGTTTTATCCCCTGAACCGCCCCCTGGCCGCACCAGACATGGCGCCTGCAAATCACCTTCGCGGTTGGTGGGCCTACACCGATGAGCTGGAGCAAGCCGACACCTCCTCCTGGGTGCAGCTGCGCAAACCCCACTGGGTCGGCCCCTGGTGCCAGGCTCAACGCCCGGCGACGGAAGAGACCGCGCAAACGTTAGCGATGATCAACGAGGACAGAATTCCACGCCTTTTTTCGGAGCTCGGGTATGATCGCAGCACCAAGACCTGGATTGAATGCCGGAGGGTGTTCGTGGTCCCGCCCTCCTGGCCAAGCTAGATTCTGCGGCCGACGCTGACCGCGCCCTGAGCATGAGGGCGAGTATAGCCGCCGTTAAAATGAATGTAACCCCACGGACTTTATAGATACTTCGGGATGAGAGGTTGACCACGGGTAGTTTGTACTGCACCCTAATCTGGTTTCATTACGCAACCGGAGATGACTGTGAGCGAATACAAAAACCGAGCCGTCGTGCTCAAGCAGCGCCCCCAGGGCGAAATCCAGGACGGCGACCTGGTGCTGGAACAACGCCCTGTGCGAGCCCCCAACAATGGTGAAGTCGTCGCGCAAATTCTCTGGCTTTCACTGGATCCATACATGCGCCCGCGCATGAACGATGCCAAGGGCTACATGGATCCCATTGGAATTGATGAGCCCATCGTCGGTGAGAGCGTGGCCCGTATCGTCGAGTCACGCTCGGACAAGCTGAAAGAAGGTGACCTGGTGACCTGTTATTCGGGCTGGCAGGAATACGTCACTTTCCCTGCCGACGCGCCCATGGTCTACAAAATCCATCAGAAAGAGAACGTGCCTCTGCAGACCTACCTCGGTGTCGCGGGCATGCCCGGACGCACTGGATACTGCGGCCTGACGTATGTGGGCAAGCCACAAAAGGGTGAAACCGTGGTTGTCTCTGCGGCGTCGGGCCCGGTGGGTACCGTCGCCGGGCAAACTGCCAAGACCGAGGGCTGCCGGGTCGTCGGCGTGGCCGGTGGACCGGAAAAGTGCAACTTTGTGATCAACGAGCTTGGATTTGATGCCTGTGTGGATTACAAGGCCGGCAATCTTGAAGAAGACCTCAAGGCCGCCTGCCCGAATGGCATCGATATCTACTTCGAAAACGTGGGAGGCGCCGTAACGCGCGCGGTCGCGCCGTTGTTGAACGATGGCGCCAGGGTCCCCATCTGCGGTTATGTCTCAGCCTACAACGCGACCGACATGGCCAGCGTTGAAACCCCCTTTGACGTGCTCAAAGCGTTGGATCCGGTTCCGGAACACCGCTTTTTCCTCGTGACGGAATGGCAGGACAAACACCAGGAAATCACCGATATCCTGACTTCCCGGATTGCAGCCGGTGAACTCAAGTACCGGGAGACCGTAGCAGAAGGACTGGAAAACGCCGTTGATGCGTTCAAGGGCATGCTCAAGGGCAGGAATTTCGGCAAGCAATTGGTCCATATCGCCGACTGACCAAACCCTCAGCACAAGGAACCGGGATGGTTACTCCGCGACTTGAAGCAAAACCTTCCCGGTATTCCTGTTTTCTGCGACGTGTGCCATGGCTTCATCGACCCTGGTGATCGGCCAATCGCTATCAATCAGGGGCTCAATCTGGCCGGCGCCAAGCAACGGCCAGACGTGACGATGCAGCGCCTGCATCACCCGGCCCTTGTCTTCTACCGTCCGTGAACGAAGCGTGGAGCCGATCAGGCGATGACGCTTCACCAGCATGACACCAAGATCTACCTCGGCTGACCGCCCGCCAAGGAGGCCAATGAGTACGATGCGTCCATCAACGTTCAGGACTTTCTGGTCTTCAGCAATGTAGCTGCCTCCGACGGGATCGAGCACCATATCGACGCCGCCCCACGTCTTCACCGCATCGACGAATGAACCGTCCTTGCGATTCCAAACCCCGCTAGCACCCAGTTGCTGACAGATCTCCAGTTTGTGGGCGTCTCCGGCAGTTGCAAATACCGGGTTGCCAAAGGCTGTCGCCAACTGAATGACCGCGGTTCCCAAACCGCTGGCCGCAGCGTGCAATAAAACCCTTTCCCCCGGCTTCAGGTCAGCTTCCTCGTAAAGGTTCAGCCAGGCGGTAGCGAACACTTCCGGAATCGCTGCGGCTTTTCGAAGCGAATATCCCTTCGGAACCGGCAACACTTGCACCGCGGGCACAGCAACCGAGGTGGCGTAACCTCCGCCGGTGAGCAGCGCACACACTTCCTGCCCGATTTCGAAGCCCGTTACCGACTTACCCAGGGCTGCAATCCGGCCGCTGACTTCCAGGCCCAGGATGTCGGAAGCGCCTGGTGGTGGTGGATAAACGCCAGCGCGCTGCATCAGATCGGCACGGTTGATGGCAGTCCAGACAACGTCGATTTCAACATGGTCAGCCGGCAGCTCACTGTTTTTCTCGCACTCTTCCCATACAAGGGCGCCACCGGTTACGTTGATTGCTTTCATCATGTCTGCTATCTCGGCATTAAACGATAAGGTCAGGATAACCGATGTCTTTCCACGGTTGTAATGAGCATATTTTCATAGGCGCCCGCCAGGCTGCCGAGACTCCAGCGTATTGGAGAGTATGGCTCGGTGCCCTGATTCAGTAACGCCAGCAAACAATCTGCTGCACCGTTCGCCTCCTCGGAGGCGTTGTCGATTACACTCGGGTAAAGCTGAATCTGAGGTACGTATTCGGGGTATGCGAGGCGGTCTGGAGCCAGGGCAACGCACCCCGACGCCATCGCCTCCAACATCGAGAGTCCCTGGAAGTCGTGTAGTGCCGTAGAGACGACAACATCAGCCGTTGTCAGGAGCCGGTCATACTCATCCCGGTCGGCCAGGAAGCCCCAATAGACGATTCGCTCACCATGGCGCTCAAGGATGTCGTCGAACACCGCAGGCTGTTGCCGGAACTGCTCCCCCACCACGCTTAACCGGAACTCCTGGCCGCGCTCCACCAACGCATCAAGCAGCAAGAGAAGTCGTTCCGGCCCTTTGTCATACTCCCAGCGGTGATTCCACAACAGGTGCGGGCAGAGCCGGTCCAATGGCTTGGCGCGGTGAACAAACAGCCGGTCCTCGATCGGTACCGGCAACACCCGGGATTTATCCGCCAGCTTTTCCAGTGAGCCCTCGGGAACACCATCCGGCAGCCTCTGATACAGACGATCCACCCCATCCAGAAAACTCCGACGGTTCCACGCACTGTTGAACAGCACAGCCGTCGCCGCTGTCGCACTGAACAGGTTTACCATCTGCGGATCAACACTCGCGTGCTGGCCCTCCGATTCCGGGTAGGCAAACTGGTTTTCATGCATGTAGAGCAACGCCGGCGTATTCGCCAGATGTGGGTGAAACCCCTTGATGGAGGCCAGGTCCACCATGGAGGTGGCCAACAACAGATCCCAGCGTTGCTGCAACAGGGGTTCATTTAACCAGGTGAGCGCGTTACCGCGAATCCGCCAGCGGAAGAACCGCGGCGCCAGAGCCAGGGTCTGCCACTCGAATCCACTCTGGCTGGCAACGAGCTGCTCCCGCCAACGCCGGTGACTGCCGGCGTCGTAGGCAGAGAGCAGGAGGATCCGCGGTTTGCGTGTTTCGGTCGTATCGGGCATGGAGGCATTTTGCCCTACTCCCGATTGGACAACCAGACGCTTTGATAGGGTTTAAGGGTAATGCTGCCGGAGAGATCATCAATGGTCATGCCGGAGATCAGATCCAGCCAGTGATCGGTGCCAATCAGGTTGATGTCGCTCAGTGCAATCTGCTGGACCTCGTCACTGATGTTATGAATACAGAAGATCGACTGGTCACGGCGCATACTCTGGCGCCAGAAACCGAACACCTGCAAGCCAAGGTGCAAGGTGAACTGGGTGGCGTTGGGATGGAATGCCGGCTGTTTTCGACGAATAGCGATCAGTCGTTTCAATTCATGGTAGGCCTTACTGTGATGGCTCAACGGATTCTCAAGCTCCTGTTCAAGCTCATCCAGCTGCCACTGGCTGCGGTTAATGGATCTCAGCCGGCCGGTATTTTCCACCCGCTCCAGGTCGTTTTCGGTGGCCAGAAGGCTGTGGATGTAGAACGCCGGAATCCCCTCCAACGCCAGCATGACCGTATGCGCGCAAAGGAACCTTGGTAACTGCCAGTGGTCCGCGCCGGTCTCTGCCGTACCCTTCAGGGCATCGTAGAGCGCAATGTTGACTTCGTAGGGCTGGTCCCGCCCATCCGCGGTCCGGCGGTAGGAGACCTTGCCGCCGAAAGAATCCAGGGTGTTGATCAGCCGCTGCTTCTCTTCCTCGGTCAGCAGACCATCGGTGGGGCGCATGCCGATGCCATCGTGGGACGCAATGAAATTCAGGTAGGTGGTTCCCATCTGCGCCGGCGGCATGCTCATCAGCCAGGTTTTCAGGTGCTTGCAGTCCCCGGTTACCAGGGTATTGATCAGCAACGGTGGCAACGAGAAATTATAGATAACATGGGCCTCGTTGGCGTTGCCGAAGTAGGTCAGGTTCTCGCGGTTGGGGACATTGGTTTCGGTGATCACCACCGCGTCCGGGCTGTGGTGCTCAATCAGCAACCGCATGATCTTGATGAGCTCATGGGTCTCCTGCAGATGAATACAAGGCGTCCCCGGTTCTTTCCAGAGAAAGGCCACGGCGTCGAGCCGGAACAGGATTACACCGCGCTCCAGGTAATGACGAATAATGCCGGCAAACTCGATCAGAACCTTCGGATTGGCAAAATTCAGGTCCACCTGGTCTTCACTGAAGGTGCACCAGACGTAGCGCTCGCCGTCATCCGTCTGCACCGGATTCAGCAACGGCGAGGTACGGGGACGAACCACAGCACTCAGGTCGTCCCTGGGGTTACCTTCAAAGAAATAGTCCTTGCCCGGGTCCACACGTTTCCGGAAATTCTCGAACCAGCGGCTGCGGGCCGACATGTGATTGACCACGAGATCAGCCATCAGCTTGTAGTCTTCGGAAATCGCCTCGATGTCTTCCCAGTCTCCGTGGGATTCGTTCACCGCGAGATAGTCCATCACCGAAAAGCCATCGTCCGAGCTGTACGGAAAAAACGGCAGGATGTGGACCGCTGACACGGTATCCGCCAGACAGTCATTCAGGAACTGACGCAGCGTAACCAGAGGTTTCTGATCCGCCTTCTGCACGGTATCCGCGTAGGTGATCAGAAGTATGTCGGATTCATCCCAGTTGTTCTGATGGGCAGGAGGTGGTGCCTGATTCGGCGCCAACCCCATGGTCTGTAGCAGTTGCTCGGCCAGAAAATCACAATCCAGTGCCGGATAAACCACTTCCAGCATTGCAACCAGCTTTGCCTTGAGCGGCTGGTTCATGGGCGAAACTCCTGGTTATCCAGTTCAACGGCTTCAAACAACTGCTCCTTGATGTCCGGGATGGCACTGGTAACCCGGTTCCAGCTGGGAATGAAGGGCGTGTCCATGGGGTTATCCAGAAAGTAAGCGCCTGCTCGCATCACGTTCTGGGCGAAGAGCTCAACCGCCTTCTCTTCCTTGTGACGGTCGAACGTCAGACCATTGATGATGGCGTCGTTCTGGTAGGTTTCAACAAAATCGAGCGCAATCCGGAAATACGAGGCCTTGATGGTCCGGAACTTTTCGCTTGAGAAGATCTCGCCGTTGGTCGCCAGCTTACGGAACAGCGCCTTGGAAATATCCATGCTCATTTTCGAGAGGCCTCGACTGGCATCTTCGGGAGAGAGCTCCTGATGCTTGTGGTCGTAGACGTCAGCAATGTCGACCTGGCAAAGACGGTTGGTGGCGTAGTTCCGTTTCATTTCAGACAGCACCCCAATCTCGAGCCCCCAGTCACTGGGTATTCTCAGGTCGTTGATCACGTCTGTCCGGAACGAAAATTCACCGGCCAACGGATAGCGGTAACTGTCGAGATAATCCAGGAAATCGCTGGGGCCACACACCTTCTTGAGGGCGCGAATGAGTGGAGTAACCAGCAGGCGGCTGACACGACCGTTCATCTTGCTGTCGGCCACGCGGGCGTAGTAGCCCTTACAAAACATGTAGTTGAAACCTGGATTGGCAACGGGATAGATCAAGCGGGCCACCAGGTCCCGGGAGTAGGTCAGGATGTCGCAATCGTGCAGCGCCACGGATTTTCCGACACCGGAGGCCAGTACGTAGCCAAAGCAGTACCAGACGTTACGTCCCTTCCCCATCTCCGTTGGCGCCAGATTCTGCTCGCGCAGCTTCAGATCAATACCGCGCATGCGCGGGCCGTCGTTCCAGAGAACCCTGAAGTTCTGCGGCAGGTCGGAAAAGTAATCCAGCGCATGACGATACTGCGCTTCGTTGGCTCGATCGAGACCGATGACGATCTGCTCCAGATACGGCACTTTGGTGAGTTCGTGAACAATATTCTTCAGTGCCGGGCCTTCCAGCTCCGAGTAGAGCGACGGCAGGACCAGGGACATGGGGCGGGCCTTGCGGAACTCCATCAAATCCGCTTCAAGGTCCTCCACTGGCCGGCGAACAAGGTTATGCAGGGTGGTGATAATGCCGTTCTGGTAAAAGTCGCCCATGGCGCCTCTCCTTTTTATTAGTATCCGTACTCAAAAAGGAGATTGAGTACGCACTCATTCCAGCCCTCGGGGCCGGGTTTGATGGAGCGCATGGCGTGTTTGGCCGATGGCAACTGCACCTCGTCGCTGTGAATTCCACGAATGACAACCGGGATATCCGCCGACTCCAGCATTTGCTGATCATTGGGGCTGTCTCCGAGGGCAATGGCAATCACCGGTTCATCGCCATACTGCTCCCGGTATTTATCCAGCAAAAAGCGGGCCCCATCCGCCTTATCAAAGATTCCCATCGCGTGATAAAACCGCCCGCCCTGCACCAGGCGGAGGTTTTCGGCCATTAACGCCGTCTTGAACTCTGCCAGTTCGTCCTCTGAGCCCTCCCATAGAAGAGGCTCGGTACCGAGGCGGTCCTTGGCCATGTCGGCGGACTCCTCATCCAGGCCGGTCACCTCGGCCAACTCCTCCGCCGACATATCCTCGAAGCCCCGAAACCGGGCGCCCGCCTGCCTTTGTGTTGCAAGCACACCGAGAACCTCAGACCGGGATGCCCCAAAATTCACCACTTCCTCCCCGGGATTGCCAAATGTGTGACCCGGAATCACCACCGCTGCACCGTTTTCGACGATAAAGGGAGCACTGTTCCCCAGCTCCTGCCGCAAGCGTCTGACTTCCGGCGCGGTCTTGCTCGAGTTGAGAATGAGGGGTATGCCACCCACTTCGAGCTTTTTGAGCGCGGGAAGCGCCGCCTCCCAGCGATAGTTGTCGTGATTCAGCAACGTGCCATCCAAATCCGAAATAATAAGCAGCCTTGGCTTTGTCATGGGAATTCTCCGTCAGGTTAATCGGAACCGCGGCAAACCAAGGGAATGATCCTCAGCCACCTCAATCAACACGTCGGCCCGGTCCGGCATTTCCTTCAGACAGGAACGGGTAACGCGCTCGTAGTGCATGATGAAGCGACGAACCTCTTCGTCGCTCATTATGCACAGGCCTTGTGCAACACTTATCGCAGCGCTCTTTTTTGGTGCCCCCTGAATTCGGGCAGCAAGCTTGTGTTCCTGAAGGGTGCGCCACTCCTGAACGCTTTCCATTGATGGCGCTTTCAACATCACCAGACTGTCGATCTGCTCAAACAGCTGGCGATAGCTTCCTTTGAGGCAGTCATTTACATAGGTGCGCCACACCCCCTGGGCGTCCTCATCCGCTTCAAGGCGGTTAATGGGCCGCTCAAGGGCCTCCTCCGGCTCGGGGCTGGCTCCAAGGCACCACCCCTCCAGCAGAATGACACTCGCAGGGCCCTGAAAAACCGGCCAGTCGTTGGGTGGAACCCGGTCGTCGATCGACTTGTCAAAAGCCGGGATCGGAGTCCGGTCGTTTACGCCGACAGACCGGAGCGTTTCAATGACCTCTCGCCCCAGCTCTACATCATGAGTGCCGGGCACACCGCGGGTGATAAAAAGGGGGTGAACGGTGTCTGCGAGTTCACGACGCTCTGCTCTGGTAAGGTAGATGTCATCAAGCGAAAAGTTGGCCGTAGGGCAGAGGCGATGGGTACTGAGTATTTCCTTCAAAAACAGGGTCAACGTGGACTTGCCGGTACCCTGGGCGCCGTGGATACCCACGACAACTGTATCCCCCGCCTGGCGACGAAGGTCGACAATGTGGTCGACCAACGGGAGGATGGTCTGTTCGACAGTCCTTGCGTAATCCTTCGGAAGCGCTTCCTGCTTAATCAGTGCATCAACGGTTTTTTTCAGCTCACGTTCAGACACGTTTTGGTTCCTGACATTTATGTATCAATCAAAGGGATCAGCAGAATTCGTACCAATGGGAGTATAGGCATTTTATGAGCAACAACGATTTTCGTGTTGAACATCGCTACTTGGAACTCCCGGACAGTTTCTACACTCGGGTTCGGCCAAGCCCGCTGCGAGCGCCCCGGATGGTCTGTTTCAACGAGGGGCTTGCCGACCAAATGGGATTCCACACCGACAACCCGGAGGAATGGACTCGGGTAGGTGCCGGCGCAGAACTCCTCGAGGGCATGGATCCCGTTGCCATGAAATACACCGGCCACCAATTCGGTATGTACAACCCGGAGCTGGGTGATGGCCGGGGCCTGCTGCTCTGGGAAACCGTGGGGCCGGATGGTCGGCGTTGGGACTGGCATCTCAAGGGCGCGGGCACGACACCTTACTCCCGCTTTGGCGATGGCCGGGCCGTGCTTCGTTCCACCGTGCGCGAGTATTTATGCAGCGAGGCCATGGAAGGCCTCGGGATCCCGACCACCCGCGCGTTGTTTATAATCAGCGCCAAGGACCCGGTGCGTCGCGAATCCATCGAAACTGCGGCCGCCCTGGTCAGGGTCGCCCAGAGCCACATCCGCTTCGGACACTTTGAGTTTGCCGCCCATCATGAGGGCCCGGAGACTGTGAAAACCCTGATGGAACATGTGATCGCACTGCATTTCCCCCAACTGATTGAACTGCCGGAAGAGGAGAGACACCGGCGCTGGTTCGAAGAGGTGGTGGAGCGCACTGCCCGGCTGATTGCCGACTGGCAGGCGGTGGGCTTCTGCCACGGGGTGATGAACAGCGACAACATGTCCATTATCGGCGACACCTTTGATTACGGCCCTTACGCCTTCCTCGACGATTTTGACGCGGGCCACATCTGTAACCACACCGATCAGGGAGGCCGCTACGCCTATAACCGTCAGCCCCAGGTTGGCTTCACCAACTGCCAGTACCTGGCTAACGCGCTGTTACCGGTGATGGATGAAGATGATGTACGGCGGGGCCTTCGCTGTTACGAGGTCGCCTATAATGCCCGTTTCCTGCAAAACATGCGGAACAAACTGGGCCTACTGGCTGAGCAGGAATCGGATCTGGGCCTGATCATGGACACCTTCAGCATGCTCCATGAGCACCGCGTGGACTACACGTTGTTCTTCCGGGCGCTGTCGAATCTTCGCGCCCACGGCAATGCCCCCATCCGCGACCTGTTCGTGGACCGCAGCGTTGCGGATGAGTGGCTGAGGCGTTACGAGGAGCGGCTGGACAATGAGACCCGCCCCGATGACGAGCGCGAAAGCGCCATGCGTTCGGTAAACCCCAAGTACGTTTTGCGCAACTACTTGGCACAGCAGGTTATTCAGGAGGCCCAGAACGCGGACTACGAACCGATGAAGGCATTGCTCAAGGTTCTTGAACGTCCCTTCGACGAACAGCCCGAAAACGAGCAATACGCTGCTCCGCCACCGGACTGGGGCAAGCACCTCAATATCAGCTGTTCCTCCTGACCACGCAGCCACAAAAAAGGGCGAAGCCTAAGCTTCACCCTTTTTTGACTTTCAAAGCCAGAAGATCACACGGCCTTGGCTGCAATGATCTTCTCATGCCATTCAGCGGGGCCGGTCTGGTGAACGGAGGAGCCTCGGGAATCCACCGCAACGGTGACCGGCATATCCTCAACTTCGAACTCGTAAATGGCTTCCATCCCAAGTTCCGGGAAGGCAACCACCTCGGCATTCTTTATGGCCTTGGACACCAGGTAGGCGGACCCACCCACGGCCATGAGGTAAACCGCACCAAACTCGCGAATGGCGTCGATAGCCACCTGGCCACGCTCGGCCTTGCCGATCATGCCTGTCAGGCCGGTCTTCTCCAGCATGGTGTGGGTGAACTTGTCCATGCGCGTCGCGGTGGTAGGACCGGCGGGGCCGACCACTTCTTCGCGCACCGGATCAACCGGGCCCACGTAATAAATGAAGCGACCTTTCAGATCGACCGGCAGTTCCTCGCCCTTCTCGATCATGTCGACCATCTTCTTGTGGGCCGCATCTCGGCCGGTCAGCATCTTGCCGGAGAGCAGGATGGTCTCGCCGGGCTGCCAGTCCTTCACATCCTCCGGAGTGACTGTATCCAGATTCACGCGACGCACGTTTTCACCCACTTCCCAGGTGATTTCCGGCCAGTCTTCGAGGCTCGGTGGCGTCTGCAAGGCCGGCCCAGTGCCATCCAGCGTGAAGTGCGCATGGCGGGTCGCGGCACAGTTCGGGATGATCGCCACCGGCTTGTTGGCCGCGTGGGTCGGGTAATCCTTGACCTTGACGTCCAGAACGGTGGTCAGGCCGCCGAGCCCCTGGGCGCCGATACCCAGGTCGTTGACCTTGTCGAACAGCTCAAGGCGCAGCTCCTCGGCCCGGTTCGATGCGCCGCGCTCTTTCAGATCATGGATGTCGATCGGATCCAGCAGGGATTCCTTGGCCATTTCCATTGCCTTCTCGGCGGTACCGCCGATGCCGATGCCCAGCATGCCCGGCGGACACCAGCCCGCCCCCATCTGCGGAACCATCTTCAGAACCCAATCCACAACCGAATCGGACGGGTTCAGCATGGCGAATTTGGATTTGGCTTCGGAACCACCGCCTTTGGCCGCCACGTGTACTTCAACCGTGTCACCCGGAACCATTTTGTAATGGATAATGGCCGGGGTGTTGTCACCGGTGTTCTTACGCTTGCCGTCCGGATCGTCCAGGATAGAGGCGCGCAGCACGTTATCCGGATGGGTATAGGCGCGGCGCACGCCCTCGTTGATCACGTCATCCAGCGGCATTTGGCAATCCCACTGGACGTTCATGCCGATGTTGACGAATACCGTCACGATGCCAGTGTCCTGACACAGGGGCCGGTGCCCTTCGGCGCACATGCGCGAGTTGATCAGGATCTGGGCCATGGCGTCCTTGGCCGCCTGAGACTCTTCCTTCTGGTAGGCCTCATACACACCCTGAATGAAATCCTTCGGGTGGTAATAGGAAATGAACTGCAGCGCGTCCGCTACGCTTTCAATCAGGTCGTCCTGGCGGATTACGGTGGTCATAGGCGCCTCATCAGCTTGATATCGTTATTTCGTGTCATCGAAAAATGGGGAACAGAGTTTACCAGAAAATCCCGTAAGCGAGGGATTCGACAGACGGCCTAGCCGGTTTGAAAGACTGTAATAGCTGGCCGGAAAAAAGCTATCATGCTAATCAAATCACAACAATGATCCCTGGAGGCGCCGTGACAGACCTCGTACTCATCGAAAAATCCGACCGCATTCTCACCGTTCGCATCAACCGCCTCGATCGAAAGAATGCGCTCACCCACGCAATGTACACCGCTCTGGGGGACGCTCTGGCAGCGGCGGAAAACGACGCAGACATTCGCTGCGTCCTGTTCACGGGTAGCGAGGATTGCTTTACGGCCGGCAATGACCTGGGCGAATTCGCCACCGGCTTGCCTGGCGCGTTCGAGGAAACGCCGGTCGGTCGGTTTCTGCTCTTGCTGGCAACAGCCTCAAAACCCGTGGTCGCCTCGGTCAATGGCCCCGCGGTCGGCATCGGCACAACCATGCTGCTGCACTGTGACCTGGTTTTTGCCGGCACCAACACCCGGTTCCAGATGCCATTCGCGAACCTCGGACTTTGCCCGGAAGGTGGCTCCAGCCTCCTTCTGCCTTCCTGGATTGGCAGGCCCCGAGCCGCGGAACTGCTTATGCTGGGCGGCGCCTTTACCGCAGACGATGCAGCCCGCCTGGGCCTGATCAACCGGGTCTGCGAGCCCGCTGAAACCGAGGCACGGGCCCTCGACGCCTGCAAACAGCTGGCAAACCAGGCGCCAGCAGCCATCCGTGCCACCAAAGAGCTACTGAATCGCCCCACCCTGAACCAGCTGAAGGAAACCATGCTCGCAGAGGGTGAACTCTTTGCTGAGCGACTGAAGTCACCCGAAGCCTCCGAGGCCTTCCGGGCCTTTGTGGAGAAACGACAGCCGGATTTTTCTTCCTTTGAATAGACCCTCACGCCCGCCGGAATTCTGTCTGGCGGGCACAGCGCTCAATCCTTAAAAATCCTCACAAAGCAGACACTGCCCCGGCTCGACAAACCGTTCAGTGCCAACTATTTTGCACAATGACCAATCTCCAACCGTGCGGGGAGGTTTCAAAGAGTCAGAATCACACTTTCGGCTGATCAACACTTGCCACACTGTCGCTATAGTCAAAGCTACAGAAATTGGCTCAAAGCGCTGGCTACAATTTCAGACAACAGTTTCAAGCAGAACAGGCCACTGACAACGGGCTTACCGGATCAGACCGGCCCCGTCAGCTGCCGAACATAACGACACAACAACAGGAAAAGGTTCCACCCATGTTCAAGAAAACTCTAATAAGTGTTGCCGTGGCGTCTTCCCTTGGACTTTCAGGCTGCTTTGATAGCGGCGATTCTGGGGCGAATGCTAATCCGGATTACAGGATCAATGACACAACGATCGACAGATCCATCGTGCGACCTATTTACGATCCGAACCCAATCGCGGAAGAACCAGCATTCCCGATCAACGCGGACCTGCTTTTGTTGCTGGGTGCAACCCAAAGCGCAAACTTTGATTTTACCGGCTTATCCACGGGCACTTCGCCGGCTGACGACGCCCTCAACCGTCTCTCCGGTTTCTCCACTTCCGGTGCTTTCACCCTGAAATTCGACGGTTCACTTAACCCTGCATCGGTTCAGGCGGGCGCTACCGTTTTCCTGTTGCCGCTTAATGTTGCTCCGGCAATTGATTCAGCGCCGGAAGCCTTGCCTAACACCAACCCTAGCGGCATTGATCAGACAAATCCTTTCGACCTGAGTGCATTACCGAAATTCAGAGCTGATGTAGTAAGTGTCGACGGCAGCAGCAACAACGCGATCCGTGTTGTTCCCCTTGAGCCTCTAAAGACAGGCCAGAAATATCTCGTAGTTGCTACCAATGACATCGTTGGTGCGAATGGAAAGCCTATCGCGCGATCTGTTCAGGACGTCGCACTGGCTGATGGAGTTCTGGGCAACTCAGCTCTTGGCAACGTCAAGAGTCTGCTCCAAGCTTCCGATGCACTTGCCAATGGATTCCTGGCCCAGGCCATCCCTTCGAACACACCCGAATCAGCACTGGCCTACACGTTCACCACGAATGCTGACACTGAAGTACTCGAAGCCATGATGGCGCCTGCAGCCTTTGGCTCTGCACTGGGTCAGAAAATAGGCTTTACGGCGCAACTAAAGGCTGTCCGCGACAACTTCCCTACGCTGAACTTCTCTCAGCTGACCGAAAAGCTGGCCGACATTGGAGAAAAAGCAGCACTGCTCGGTGCCGGAGAGCTTGATCCGGCAACGCTGACTGCTCAAGAACTTGCTGCAATTACTGCGCTTGTCAACGTCGAGGAAAAAGTAACGCCTGCAACAATTGGCGCAGCAATTCAAGCCGAAGTTGGCGATACTATCCATGTACCGCAGCCACGCCCGTCCTTCTTCTACGACACTAAATCCGCGACCGAACTGACCACCATCCAAGGACTGCCGGGAGACAACACCATTGCCCTGGCCGCTCAGCAAGTTCTGGTTTCTCAGGGTGCAATCACTCTGCCCTACTTCCAGTCTCTGCCGGGTGAAACCGGTGCGGGCATTGTAAACGGGAGCTGGACGGGCAGCACCAGTCTTGAGGCAGGTCTGAATGAGACGCTGTCGCCGGGTGAGGAGATCTTCCAATTCCTACGTGACATTGATGGCCAACTCAATGTGAATGGTTACTTTCCGTTCCCAGAGCAACAGGCGACCACTACGGTACCGGTTGTGATTTTCCACCCTGTTCTCGGCACTGCTGCCGAACCGACATCGTGTGGAAGTACGGGCGCGGTGCAAGGCGCGACTATATTCCAACATGGCGTCACCGTGGATCGAAGCGTATCAATGCTTCCGGCCATCCTCCTTGCACAAAGCACCTGTCAGGCCGTAATTGCAATTGACCAGCCACTCCACGGCCTCGCGGGTGAAACAATTGGCACCGTTCCAGGTCTTGAGGCACTTGATCCTGCAGCATTGACTGCAACGGTACAGGCAGTCATCAATACTCTGGATCCGACAGCTGATGCCCAGACCATCGGCGCACTGACAGCTCTGATCAACGCTGACTACATTGGTGAACGTCACTTCGGCTATACCGCAAACGAATCGCTGCAACCCGTTGCTGCGGATCTAGCCAACGTCTCCTCGGGCAGCCTGTTTATCAACCCGCTGAACATGTTGAACAGTCGCGACAACGTGCGCCAAGGCGTGGTTGACCTTCTGAATGTTGCTGCCTCTCTCCAGACCTTTAACTTGTCATCCGCGTTCCAATTGTCGGAAGAGGGCAGCACGCCTCCCGTTCTCGCAGGGGCAGATTTTTCTGTGAACTTTGTCGGGCACTCCCTGGGTGGCATCTCTGGCACAACGTTCTCATCACTGGTGAATGGCGAGGACACTTACACAGTAGTAGTGGATCCGGCAACCGGCACGACAGCAGACTTGACACGTAACGCTCTGGCTAACCAGGCGTTGGCAGGCGCTGGCTTCACTTATCCGCAGCTGAATTCAGTGGTTCTCCACAATACCGGTGGGCAGGGCACGCGTCTCATAGAGAACTCGCCCACCATCTCCGGGCGGATTCTCAATGGTCTGGCAGCTGCAGGCGTGACACAGGGCAGCTCGGCCTTCGAGAACTTCTTCTATATCTTCCAGTCCGCGGTGGATGCCACCGATCCGGTCAACTTTGCCGTTGAACTGGGCGCATCAACATCAACCAGCAGCCTGCTCATAACCGAGGTTGTGGGTGACAGCACTGTTCCTAATGAAGCAAACGTCAACCCGCTTGGCAGCGCATTCTCGGCGCCTCTGGCGGGTACAGAGCCTCTGATGGCGCTCTTGGACATTGGCCTCGGCGGAACAAGCTTGGCTGATGGTTCGGAAGGTCTGGGCATTATAGATTCAAGTGCAACAAGCGGCTTGCCCGCCCCGGTTGCTTCCTTCTTTAATGGCGCCAATCCTTGTTCAGATGCCAATCATGGAACCTTCGTTGCCCCGGTTGCACCCAATGAGCAGTGCCCGGGCGGCGTTGCCAACACAAGTGGTGCGTTTGCCGCCATGGTAACGCAAACAGCTGCAGCAATTTCCGGCGCGCCCGGAATCCCAGCTGATGCGACCATCCTACCGTTCCTCGGCGATAGTCCGACGCTCGAAAACGCACTGGATCAGGATCAGGCCCAGTAAGATAGAGAGACGGTGTTAGAAAAAAGCCCCTGAATAATCCGGGGCACAAAGACCAATGAACCCCGGATTTCCGGGGTTCATTGCATTTGGGCATCTGGTAAACACGCAGTGATAGAGGTTGAATCGAGCTCCTAACAGCTGGCTGTAATTTCGACGCTGTCGTTCCTGAGCGAGCATAAATAATGACACGCCTGGACAATAACCCTTCGACGTGCCGAGTCAGAATTTATAGCTGATGTTGGGGACGGCACCTCTGGCCCTGGTATCTTTATTTTTGCTGACCTTTCAGACAGTTAACTTTTCAGGGAAATTTACCTTGTGATTGCCCATCAGCATTGATCACACTTCTCAAGGCGCCATCCCGTAAACAGCGCCGTTAACGTTGCCGCAGAGACTTTTCCATAGTGAAATATCTTCTCCCCTGAGCACAAAATCTCCACATCTAAAGTCAGTACTGGCGACTGAGTGACAGGCCCGGTACTAGTTAGTCAAGTCGGAGCCAGACAAGAATATACCGCTTCAAATCTGGCAGCTCGGCCAAGACAAACAAAAAAGCGCCGCACTCTTATGAGCGCAGCGCTTTCATCGTCACTGGGCATTTAGTCCGACGAGATAACGGTCTCCCCTTGGGGTAACAGATTCGCCTGAATTTCTTCCTCAGTAAATAGCAACTGCCGGTAGTCCTTGTTGGAATACCGCAAGCTCTGATCACTGAAGAACGGCGAATCCGAATCCGTGGACTGAGAGTAACTCACCAGGCCATAGGCCTCGGGACCAGTATCGGTAAACTCGAGACCAAAGTGCCAACTTGTCCCTCTAGCCATCAGCCAGCCGTCAATGCCAGCTTCAGCGCCTTCAATCACGGCAGAACTATCAGAGAGTCCCGCAGTATTTGGGATGGTTGTCGGCGCAATACGTGGAAAGCGGGTATCTTCCGCGAAGGCATCTGTCACGACGCCAATGGCATTGAAGGCACCATCGATGTTTCCATCACCACCATGCCATGGGATCGGATCCGTCTGAAATGACGGTATACCGCCACTGCCGGGCACAACTCCACCCGAGGCACGGTAGTACTGAATGTCGCCTAGAGCATCTGTCGGCAAGATCCCTTCGGCCTGCAGGGCACTAACACCATCGGCGAGGGCCAGCAGCATGGTATCGGAGGCAGTGCCCGCGTTATCTTGGGTCGGATCAGCGGGGGTGCCCACCGGATCGGCGGGACTGAACGGCGTTGTTAAATCGGTGCTCAGATCGTCACGATAGTTCGCCATGAACACCCTGAAGATATGCGCACCAACGCTATCCCGATTGTAGAGCCCGTCCCAGCTATTCAGTGCGGAACACCATGATGAAAGATCGACTCCGTTAACCGCGTTACTGCCAATTGCATCACACCGCTGCTGGAGTTCAGGCAGGAACTGCTCCGCATACCAGGCCCTGTTATTCCAGATCACCCCGATCAACTCCTCTGCACTGAATTTCCCGTCCTGACCCGCTGGTAGCGGTGCACTCGGAAAGCCAGCATCTATTGGGTTCTGAAGCATTTTGATACCCAGGCGGGTACGAGGGTTGATCGGCGCTTTCTCATCACCGAAAAGGGGCGAGAAGCCGGTCAGGAACTCATCCGGATTCGTAGACCAATAACTGCTGTTCGAGTTTTGGACCCAATCTGAGCGCACCAGCATTGGCTTCTGATCATAGGGAACCAGCGGACCACATTCCGTTTCAACCCAGTCTTCCTGAGACAACCTGCCATCAAGGAGTGTTACGCCTTGATCAAAAAGACCAGCATAAGCTGCACTACCCGCCCGTCTGAAATTAACCAGCGCAATTGCCTTTTCTGAGAGGTTAGGCACGGAGCTGCTATCTATATAGAAGGCGTTACCCTGATCATCAGCGTAAGTTGTATTGGTCCAAAGAGTAGAGCCACAGTTCTGGAACACACTCTGGAACTCGTCAAGATTGCTTGCACGACTCATCTTTAGCCAGGTATCGAGAAGACCGCCGGTGTTCGCATTTGCGTCTCGATAGGTGTGCGCGACTAAGGAAGAGTTATTCAAGGCACCGTTGTCGCCCCATCCCGGCAATTGATTGCTAACAGCATTCGCTGCAATCATTGGCCCATACTCTGAGAAGTAGAAGGTCCTTTCCAGAACCAGAGGTTCTGGCATGCCATCCATGCTTACTTCAATTTGGAACGTCTCGGTGGTAATCGGCTTCTCAACTCCATCCTTTACGTAGGTCAGGCTATCCCCTTCTTTGAGAACCAATTCGTACCATGTGAAACGACGACTGGTGGTCACAGTGTGGGACCAGGCCAGATTCTCGTTGAAGTTGATCAATGGGATTGCGGTTCCCAACAGGCCGGCACCGTGAACGTTCAAATAACCCGGCACGGTCATCTGGACCTCATAAAGACGCCGGTGACCGGTGTACGGGAAATGGGGGTTCGCTAAAAGAGCACCACGCCCTTGCTCGGTCATGGTTTTCCCGATTCCCCACGCGTTACTGGCCAGCCCCATGTCAGAGAAGTTCGTATTGGACTTTGCTCCGGTTTGAGCGGTTGCAACGACATTTTTGAGGAGCGCCTCCACTTCTTCCGCATCGGTAACCGAACTTACAGGGCTTGGCGCGGGACTTTCTCCAGGGGGAACCGCCAGGAAAACAGCACCGGTGGCAAATAACGCCCCACTGGCATACTGACCAACGATACGATAATGGGCAAGTAGGTCCACTGGCGTAATAGGTTTAACCCACTCCTGACCCGCACATTCCGCTGGCAGGTCAGCCGGATCGGTTTCATTTACGTACCGGTTATATCCTTCAGTGAAGCCGTCAACCAGAGCGCGACTCTCGTCACTGAGCTCGGCGTATTCGGCTTCAGCCCCACTGTATATTTTCTGAGCTTTGTAGCTGAAATCATTAATAATGTTCAGACCCACACCAATCTGGGTATCGGGTCCGGGCCCGAAGTACTTGGCCCGCTCACTACGAGCCTTAACGATAGCCTCCGCCAGGACACAGATATTGTCCTGCGTTTGCGCGTAGCCATGTCCAAACGCAGCTGACTTCAGGTTGTCAGCGGTGACATGAGGCACCCCACCTGTCGTGCGGCGAATAGTAGCCTCAAGCTTACCATCCGCGGGAAAAAGGTTGGTGTCGAGACTGGCCTCGACCGAAGAAGAATCATCGTCATCATCATGAAAACACCCTGTCAGCACCGCGCTTCCTGCGAGCAAAACAGCGAGACCAACGGTCCGGCGCAAGCCAAACTGGCCGTGCCCTTTGTACCTGAGTTTCATAGTGTCATCCTTATACTTGTTCACTACGGATTCACCGTTTCCGGCGACACTAATAAAACTAGCAGAGCCCACGAGTTCGACCAGAAAATAACGGAACAGGAATTCACATGATGATTTGAAGGAGGCGGCGCCTTCATCCTTTGTCGCCGCCCGATTCAAGTAGATTTAGGAGGATGCTTTCTCAAACTTGATGGGGGACCCAAGTTGCCGTTGTTGCGCACCATCCCCCCGGTCAACCTCAATCACCATACCCCGTGCCTTCAATTGCGGATGCTCAGCCGCCTCCGAAATAGTCAGCACCGGTTCCACACACGCATCCTGGTCCGCGAAAATTTCCTGCCATTCGGCGAGTGTCTTTTCCGAAACCTTTTCCTTTAGCGCCGCTTTTAACGTCTGCTGATCTTCCGGGTTCTGGCTCAGGGCAAGGCTCTTCATCTCGCTCAGGCCAAGGGTCTCACAGAGACGCGCGGAGAACTGGGGTTCGAGGCTGCCGATGGACAGCCAACGGTTGTCCCGGGTTCGGTAATAATCGTAGAACGAACCACCATTAAGAAGGGCGGTTTCAGGCGCCTGTTCCTGCCCACCAGCGAGGCAGGCGGCACCGGACATGGCATTCAGCGCAAAGGCGGCATCGGTCATACTGATGTCGACAAACTGCCCTTCCCCGGTCTGCTGGCGCTCGATGACGGCAGCGAGAATGCCCATGACGGCGTGGTGCGAGCCACCGGCCACATCGGCCACCTGGATACCCATGGGAGGGGGGCCGCTATCGGCGCGGCCACAGTGGCTGCTGACCCCGGCCAGCGACAGGTAGTTGATGTCGTGGCCGGCACGGTTCCGGTAGGGGCCCGTCTGGCCGTATCCGGTGATGGCGCAGTAGATGAGTTGGGGATTGATCGCCTTGAGCGTGTCATACCCGATACCCAGGCGGTCCATAACACCCGGCCGAAACTGCTCGACCACGATGTCGTAGTCCCGAACCAACTCCTTCACTTTCTCAACGGCCTCGGTCTGTTTGAGATTCAGCTGGAGGGTTTCCTTACCCCGTGTCAGATAGGAAAACGCGGTGCTGATTTTCCCGTCAAACGGCGGCATCACCTTGGTCAGGTCCACCCTTTCCGGTGCCTCAATTCGCAGCACCTCCGCGCCCATGTCTGCCAGCATCATGGTCGCATAGGGGCCAGGCAAAAGGGTGCTGAAGTCCAGGACTTTCAGTGAGGTCAAGGGTCCTGCCATGCTGTTCTCCTTACGTGGTCGGTTTCTTTTTGTCAGAGTAATCAGAGTTTCTCATGCTGCACGGTTTTGCCAACCGGGCCAACCGCCGGTTCCGTCATTCCAATTGGCCAATTCTTCCAGCTTACTGATATGCCCTTGGTTGCATTGTTCTACTGGGGTTTTATGATGGGTCTCGTTTACATGGAATGGCGAGTAAAATGTCCAACCTGACGGTTTCAAAGCACTTCGTTCAGGCCGCACTGGCTGGGGCCGAGCGTCTTGGCTTCGATACTAACGAGATGCTGCGGGAAGCCGACATCTCCCCGGACCTGCTGCGCATCGAGATGGCCCGGGTCAGCAGCGATCAATTCAGCCAGCTGATGCAGGTGTTGTGGCACCGGCTTGATGACGAATTCATGGGGCTGGGCCCTCGACGCGCGCGCAGCGGCACCTTCGCGACCATGTGCGCCCTGGTTATCGACTGCCCCAATCTCGAGGCGGTCTACCGGCAGGCCTTCCAGTTCTCAAGGTTGTTCGAGCCCATGGTAACCATGGAACTGGTCACGGAAGGCCCGTCTGCCCAACTGGAAACCCGGATTGAAGGCGACATTCACGATCCCTCCTACTTTCTGCGGGAAAGCCTGCTGGTAATCTGGCACCGGCTCGGAAGCTGGCTCATTGGCCAGCCGGTTGAACTCGAGAAGGCAGAATTTGACTATCCCCGGCCGCCACATGGCGACGAGTACCGGCATATTTTTCACTGCCCGCTGGAATTTGAATCCGATCGTACCGCGCTGACTTTCGACAAACGCTTTCTCACGGCCCCGGTGATCCGGGACCGGTCGGAAATGCGGCAATTTCTGAAAACCTCGCCGGCAGACCTGCTGTCGAGACCCGATGAAAGCAACACGTTTACCGGCCGGATTCGGACGCTGATCGGGCGAGATTTCTCGAAACCGCTGCCAGACTTCGAATGGATCGCCGCAGAATTGCACACCAGCCCTCAGACCCTCCGGCGACGGCTGAAACAGGAGAACACATCGTTTCAGGAGATCAAGGATCTGCTACGCCGGGACATGGCCATCTACTATCTTGGGCGGCAGGAATTGCCAATCAACGACATTGCCGGCAAGGTCGGCTTCACCGAGCCCTCAACCTTCCACCGGGCCTTTAAGAAGTGGACCGGTGTTACTCCGGGGGCTTACCGGGAGGGCGAACGGGGAAATCTGCAGGAATGAGGTCCTTCAGGACCCCGTCGGGTCCTGAAGGTTGCGAATAAGACGCCCCATGGTTTGCGCGATTTCCTGAGTCCGCTGGCGGTTCATGGCCAGTTGCAGCAACCGCGAACCGTCCCTGGGATCATAGACCCAGCACGTGGTGGCGGCCGCCTCGCAGGCCCACTCCACCTGGGGATTAATGCCGTAGACCGACAGGTTCTGGTTTTTCCTCACGACGCGACCGTCGGCATCACGGCGAATTTCCTGAACGTTGATGGAGCTCTCGTCCGCGCTGATCCGATATTCGATGTCAGCCGGCTTATCCACCTGCACTATCGTCTGGTCTTCGCGCCATCCCGCCACTTCCAGCAAACTGTTGAGATGCAAGGTGAGTGCTTCCCTGTCGGTATCCACCAGGTAAAGCTTCCTCAATGACGAGACCTGCTGATCACCGGCGGGCTCAATCACCGCGATTTTACCGCCGTTGCCATTAGAGGACTGTGGCGCCTGCGCCTTTTCACTCCGAGCCTTCTCCACTTCGGTAATCAGCTTGAGTGCTTCCTGGTAATGACTCCCTTCCGTGCCCGCGGACGTTACATAGGCTTCCAGCGCGGATTGAGCCTCATTGAGATGTTTGGCCTGATACATGACCCGGCCGCGGTAGTAAAAATAATCCGCCGGTTTGCTGCCTTCAAGCTGTTGCAGTCGATTCAGGTATTCGCCGGCTTCTCCCCAACTCTCCGCAGCCACAGCTTCCTCTGTTGCCAGCATCAGACGACGCATCTCATGCTCCGGAGCCAATGCCATTGCTTGCCCCGCCAGCAATGTCGACGCCAGAACCAGCCCACGGGCCAGTTGACGACCTTTTTCATACGTTACTGCCATGCCATCTACTCCTGCTGATTATCCGCGCCAATCGCTGACTCTTCCGTCTCTGACTCGTCAAATTCGTCGTCGATGTCCGGAACGTCTCCGGCATCCACTTCCGCCTGATCCATAATGCCCTTGGGAAGCTCTTTTTTAACCCTGACACCAAGCTCAACAAACCGGTTGGCCTGTGAGATCAGGTTCCCCCGCCCACGAGTGAGCGTGTTCATCGCCGAATCGTACGTGCCCTGTGCCGTATGTAATTGGCCCCCGAGACGCTCCATCGCCTCCACAAAAACCCGCAGCTTGTCGTAGACTGCGCCGGCCCGGTCAGCGATACGACGGGCATTCTGGCTTTGTCGTTCATAACGCCAGATGTTTTCAATGGTCCTGAGCGTTGCCAGCAGTGTGGTTGGTGTTACCACGATAATCTTTCGCTCAAACGCTTCCGCGAAGAGGTTCTCGTCCTGCTGAAATGCTGCCACGAACGCAGGCTCAATGGGCATGAACAGCAACACGAAGTCCGGCGAATGCAACCCGTTTAACTGACTGTAGTCCTTTTCGCTCAGTGTGCGAATGTGGTTCCTGACCGCCTCTACATGCTCTTTGAGCGATTTTTCACGGACGGCATCATCCTCCTCGGTTGCCCACTGCTGATACGCCAACAGGGACACCTTGGAGTCGATAATCAGATTCCGGCTGTCCGGGAGGTGAACAACCACGTCAGGACGAAGCAGCTGATTGTCAGCGTCGCGGTAGCTACCTTGAGTGTCGTATTCCACCCCCTTGCGAAGGCCGGACTTTTCCAGAACCCGCTCAAGAATCAGCTCGCCCCAGTTGCCCTGGATTTTTTTGTCCCCTTTCAGCGCGCGAGTCAGGTTCGAAGCTTCTTCCGTGATCTGACGATTCAGGTCCTGAAGGGACTTGATCTCACTCCTCAATGCCTGACGATCACGGGTCTCGGTGGTGTAAACGTCTTCCACCCGCTTGCGGAAGTCCTGCAACTGGTCCCGGAACGGGTTCAGCAAAGTATCAAGGCTGGTACGTGTCTGCTGGCTGAAACGTTCGCTCTTCTGCTCGAAGATCTTGTTGGCGAGGTTTTCGAACTCCTGCTTCAGCGCATCACGGTTCCTTTCCAGGAGTTCAAGCTTCTCTGTCGTGGCACGCCGCTCCTTGTCCAGGGTGACCTCCTGCTCACGCAACGCAACCTGAGCCGCATGCAGTTCTCTGGACAACGCTTCTGACCGCTGTTGCTGGCTCTCACGCTCACCTTCCAGCTGGCCGATTCGCGTTCTGCGCCCCTCCAGATCGGACTCCAGGCCGGCAACACGATTCTCCAGCCCTGTGGCGCGCTGCCGCCAGTGTTCGAGATCCTGTTCATGCTTTGCGAGACGGGCTCCCTGCTCCTCCAGAGCCTTTTCCAGGTATTCCGTTTGCTGTCGATCCATCGCATTCTCGTGCTGAGCCTCCCGAAGCAACCGTTCGACGTCATCACGGGCCGTTGCCAGAGTTTCCAGGTCGACCGCCAGCTTGCGCCCTTCCAAATTTGCGCGAATCGCCACCACGGCCAACACACACACTGCGATCACCATTACACCCATCCAGCCGGCCATGAGATCAGGCCGGGATACCATCAAATCGGTGACAGCCTCTGGCACTGCGCGCACTCCTGTATCTGCTTGTGTTTGGTAACGAAAGCGGAATTATGCCCCAAAGTTACAGTCTACCTCATCAATGGAACCTTTTTCGCACCAAGCCGTGGCAGGCTTTACGGATCACCGTTGTGATATCGACTGCGTAGCAAATCCACAAACCGGCTGAATCTGTTTGTGGACGCGACACGTAATATCGTCTAAAAGGGTAAAAGGTTCCTGTGCCTTGAGGCATTACGTTTTTTTAACGGCTTCACGGGCGCGAACAGGATCGCAAATGGACTACTGATCATGTTGAAAGAACTCTGGCGAAAACTGGGAACAGACTTCATGCAACCGGACTGCACGGCGGGCGATGCGGATTCCGCATTGTTCGGATCCTGTGGCTCTGGCACAAGATCAGGGGGCTTTCGCATTCTCCCGCACATCACCCACACCGGGGAATTCCACCTCGAACGCCTGACCAGCCTCTTGAAAGCCCGCTATAGCAAGAGTTTCGAGCCGTCGGACAACAAATCCGGCAGTGATGAGGCCATCCGCGAGCTGATCAGTTACGCGGCCAGAATTCAGGACCAGGACGTGCAACGGGAGCTCCTGCTGTTCTACCTGAACTGCTCTCCGGTGATTCAGGAATTTCTGCGCTCCGAAACCTCTCTTGGAGACGCTAACTTTCCATTCCGGTAATCACTTACGCCTCAAACGTGAGACTCACTCGAAAAATCTGCCCTCTTAACCAACTGTAAAGCAACTACACACTTTGGTTGTTGTATACTCCTGCGCCTACTAATCTTCAGAAACATCAGACTGTCCGTCATTTCAGCAGCATGAAAGACGTGACCGGCAGTTGGCGCAGGGGTTCTTAATGGGTTCAAAACAGATGCGAGCTGGTTTTTGTCGCTCAATGAGTCTGCTAGCTTCCGGCTTGGTACTGTTGCTCGCCGGATGTTCGGCAGACCGCTACCTTATGGTGCCCAAAGAGAACCTGAATGAGCTGAACAAGTCGGTGCAGACTCAACGCGCCACTCTCGTGACAATCGAGGGCAACGCCAACGCCCGACACGAAAAGTTGCTGGGGGTGGAACGGGAATCCACCCAGTCCATTCTTGAAGCGATCAAGACCCAAGTTGAAAAGCCAAGCTGCCCCCCCGTTCAGCCCCAGACCATCTGCCCCAGTGCCGACCCATCGAGAGGCATTGCTGATCGGCTGAAGGGAAAGCTCATTGTCGGTGAAGTGGAACGAATCTATCTGGCTGATGCCGGCCAGGTCTACACCGCCCGAATCGACAGTGGCGCCGAGACGTCGTCCATTGATGCCCGTAACATCACCCGGTTCGAGCGGGATGGTAGCAATTGGGTTCGCTTTGATGTCCCGGTGTCCGGCAGCGATGAGCTAATCACTCTGGAGAAGGAGGTTTCCCGACGGGTCAAAGTGATCCAGGCCAGTGCCGAAGACCCTGAACGACGGGTTGTTGTGGAACTTCAGTTTGCCATAGGCGATCACCAGCAGGTCGCCGAATTCTCGTTAACGGACAGGGATGACCTGTCCTACGAAGTTCTGATCGGGCGCAATGTCCTGCGAGACGTCATGCTGATTGATGTTGGCCGGGAGTTCGCCACCAAGCTTCCCGACTCAATCCTTCATAGCAGGAACGACTCGTGACCCCCCGCTCCCGTCTGCCCTTTTACATCGCCGTTTTTCTCCTCATCGCAGCCGGCATTTCCCTGGCCATCTGGCGCCACATAGAGCTTGGCATTCCCTGGCTTTCCGGCGAACAGCGCCCCGTCTGGATGATTGAGGCCAGAGTTGATTTCGACGCAAACAGCGGGGCCGTGCTTGCGAGCCTGAATGTGCCAGAAAACCCACCTGGTTTCCGGATCCTCTCGGAGCAGGCCGCTTCACCAGGCTACGGATTCTCGATCATCGAGAAGAACGGAAGTCGTCGGGCTGAATGGACCAAGCGAAACGTGTCCGGGCGCCAGACCCTGTATTTCAAAACCCAGTTTATCCCGGACGATTCGGCAATTGACCGGCAGCCCACCCCAGAACCTAAAGCCCGCAAAATATTCTGGGAGGAGCCCCAGGCTACGGCTGTGCGCGAAGTACTGGCTCAGGCAGAGGAACGGTCCAGCACCCCGGAGAGCATGACCCGGGAACTGATCCGGTTCATGCAGCCGGATACCCGAACCCAGAACACCACACTGCTGGTTTCCGAGGAAAACTACCTCGATTTGCTGGTCGACATGCTGAATCACTCAGGTATCCCGGCACGAACGGCCGACGGGCTGAAACTGGAAGACGCCCGCCGCCGGCAATCCTTGATGCCTTTCCTGCAGATCTTCAACGGCGAGCAATGGCTGACTTTTGACCCGAATACCGCTGAGCAGGGGGTCCCAGAGAGTCTGCTGCTATGGCGACAGGGCTCGGCGTCTCTGCTGGATGTCGTTGGCGGGGACAACTCGGAAGTCAGCTTCTCGATGCTCCGGCAAACGGTTCCGGCCCTACAGCTCGCAACCATGGAGTTCGATTCCAACGGCCTTGGCTTCCTGAGCTTCTACGAGCTCCCCATAGAAGAACAAAGCATGTTCCGCATGTTGCTACTGTTGCCACTGGGGGCGCTGATGGTGGCCTTCATGCGGATTGTCATAGGCATACGCACCTCCGGAACCTTCATGCCGGTTCTGATTGCCGTAGCATTCGTCCAGACAACCCTGGTTCCGGGCCTGATCGCCTTCCTGTCGGTGGTCTCGATTGGCCTGATGATGCGGGGCTATCTCTCCAGCCTGAACCTCCTGCTGGTTTCGAGGATATCCGCCCTGATCATACTGGTCATCTTCATCACGGCGGGTCTCAGCATCATTGGATACCAGATGGGTTTCAACACGGGCATGACGGTGACCTTTTTCCCCATGGTAATCATTGCGTGGACCATCGAACGCATGTCGATACTCTGGGAGGAAGAAGGTGCCCATGAAGTCCTCATCCAGGGTGCCGGCAGCATGTTTGTCGCCATTTGCGCATATCTGCTGATGAGTGCTCCCTTGGCAGGCCACCTGACGTTCAACTTTCCCGAGCTGCATTTAGTGATTCTCGGCCTGATTCTGCTGATGGGCCAGTACACCGGTTACAAACTGAGCGAGCTCAAGCGGTTCACACCCATGAAGGCCTACGACTGATATGGGCTGGATATCACCGAGAACACTCAATCGTCTGGGTATGCTGAACATGAACCGGCGCAATGTGGATTACATTGCCCGGTACAATGAACGCTCCTCCTATCCGCTGGTCGACAACAAGCTCAAGACAAAACTCGCCGTGGCGGAATACGGGGTAAGGACGCCCCGCCTGCTCCAGGTCGTTCGCCAGCAACACGAAATTTCCGGTTTCCGGCAGATGGCAGAGGACCTGGGAGGCTTTGCCATCAAACCTGCCAAGGGTTCTGGGGGAAAAGGCATCACCGTCATTACCGGCCGGGATAACGACGAATACGTCAAGGCCTCAGGCTCCAGGATTCCGGCATCTTCCCTGGAACGACACCTCACCAACATCCTCGCTGGTCTTTACTCGCTGGCAGGCACTCCGGATGTTGCCATTGTCGAGAGCCTGGTTGAGTCCGTTCCCACCCTCGCCCGGTATTCCTTTCAGGGCGTGCCTGACATTCGTATCGTGGTGTTCAGAGGCTACCCGGTCATGGCAATGCTCAGGCTCGCCACAAAGGCCTCTGACGGCAAAGCGAACCTTCACCAGGGCGCGGTAGGTGTGGGCCTCGATATCGGCACTGGACAGAGCCTGAATGCGGTTCAATTCAACAAGCCAATCACGTTGCATCCAGATACCGGTCTGGCCCTGGAGAACATCGAGATCGAAGCTTGGGGTGAAATGCTGGAGATGGCGGCCCGCTGCTACGAATCAACCGGGCTTGGGTACATGGGGGTGGATCTGGTGGTGGATGCCCACGAAGGGCCATTGCTGCTCGAACTGAACGCCCGGCCTGGCCTGGCGATCCAGATGGCCAATGGCCGGGGGCTGCTGCCGCGCTTGCGCACCATTGAGCGCCTCAAGCGCCCCCATTTCACGCCGCAGGAGCGGGCCAATTACGCCATGGAGGTATTCGCCTCGCTCTAGCGGGGGAAGCGTCCACAAAAAAACCGGGGCTTTTGCCCCGGTTTTTTTATGCCTGAATTGACACTGCTACATTTCGCCCCTGGCAATCAGAAGCTTGCGCTCGTGGGACAGGCCTTTCAGAAGCCCCCACGTCATTACCAGCAGTATCGCGGTAAATGGCAGACCGGCACTGATCGCCGTCGCCTGGATCGCCCCGAGGGCGTCTTCACCGCCACCAAAGATCAGCGCAGCTGCGATTGCACCTTCCATAACTACCCAGAAAACACGCTGAGCGGTCGGTGCGTCGGTCTTGCCTCCGGCGGTGATGCTATCGATAACCAGTGACCCGGAATCCGAGGAGGTTACGAAGAACACCAACACCAGAATGATACCCACGAAGGAAATGATGCCAGTCAGCGGCAGGTTGGTGAACATCTGGAACATCGCCAGAGAGACATCGGTCAGGCCATTTTCAGCCAGAGCACCAATACCATTCTGAATCTGCTCCAGTGCAGAGCCACCAAAAGCGCTCATCCAAACCACGGTAATCACGGTAGGAATGATCAGCACCGCAGTCACGAATTCCCTGACAGTCCGGCCGCGCGATACGCGCGCGATGAACATACCAACGAACGGTGACCAGGAAATCCACCACGCCCAATAGAACACAGTCCAACCCTGGAACCACGCTTCGTCTTCACGGCCGAACGGGTTACTCAGAGGAACGATGTTGCCGACATAGCTTGAGGAGGTCACCCAGATGGTTTCCAGCACCGTCATGGTTGGTCCGGCGAAAATGATAAAGAACAGCAGGATTCCGGCCAGAGCCATGTTGATATTACTGAGTACCTTTACACCACCATCGAGGCCACGAAGGACGGATATCAACGCCAGCGCGGTAACACCCACAATGATCGCCATCTGCACGTTGATTCCCCCGCCCGTGTCGAACAGGTAATTCAACCCGGAGGCCGCCTGCTGGGCGCCAAACCCGAGGGAGGTTGCCAAACCAAAGATGGTTGCAACGACGGCCAGAATATCAATGACGTGGCCAGGCCAGCCCCAGACCTTATCGCGCAGCAGGGGGAAGAACGCCGAGCGGATGGTCAGCGGCATGTTCTTGTTGAACGAGAAAAATGCCAGGGACAAAGCAACAATGGCGTAAACCGCCCATGGGTGCAGACCCCAGTGGTACATTGTTGCGCCCATGGCGAGATTAGCCGCTTCGGGCGTATTCGCCTCAACGTTGAACGGCGTCTCATACCAACCGGTGTAGTAGGCGGTGGGCTCCGCAACCGCCCAGAACATCAGGCCAATACCCATGCCCGCCGCGAACAGCATGGCGAACCAGGACATGGTTGAAAACTCAGGTTTGGCGTCCATCCCGCCCAGTCGAATTTTGCCCACTGGCATGAAGATCAAGGCCAGGCACACCACCACAAAGATGTTGGCACTGAGCAAAAAGAACCAGTCAAATGTCGCAATAATGTCCCACTTTGCACCGTCCAGAAGTTCTTTCGAGCCTGCCGGGAAAATGAGGGTTCCTACCACGAAAAGCACGACCAGTATTGCCGTAATCGGGAATACCGGCGCGTGAAGATCCAGGCCAAAAGGATTGATATTATCCTGGCCTGCGACGTAATCCGTCTGATATTCGTCTTTAACTACCTCGCCCACGTTTGGAGCCTCCTGAATTGGAAAGTCTTTTTTTGGGAATCGGTATTCAAACGTTACAAGCGCGTCATACTAATGTTTTGAACTCAAAACATCAAAACCTGGATGCAGTGATTCACTGCCCCAAATCTCAGCATAGACCATGATCTCGGGAACAGTGACCCAACATCAGGCAATCGGCTACAGATTTCGCGGCGTATCGATATACTCTGGTGCAGATATCCGCAAACCCCGGCAAACCGTCCCCACTTGAGGTATCCATGGAGAAAAACACAACCTTTCCGCTCCGCTACACCGTTTACGCACTGAGCATTGCCGGCTTTCTCGCATCTTCGGTCGCAAGTTTCTTCACGGATGCCGCCTACTTTTTCGTCGTTGCCTTCGGCGCGTTGACTGCTCTCGGCACTTACGACCTGCTTCAGAGAAGACACACAGTCAGCCGCAACTACCCTATCCTTGCCAACTTTCGGTACCTGCTTGAATCCGTTGGGCCGGAGATACGTCAGTACTTCATTCAGTCCGATACTGAGGAACGCCCTTTCTCAAGGGAACAAAGAACCATTGTTTATCAGCGCGCCAAGAACGTGCTCGACAAGCGGCCCTTTGGGTCCCAACTAGGTATGTACGACGAGGGATTCGAATGGATGAATCATTCTCTTAATCCCACCAAAATAAGCGACAGCGACTTCAGAATCCTGATTGGGAAACACTGCGCAAGGCCTTACAGTGCAAGCGTTTTTAACATATCAGCCATGAGCTTTGGTTCGCTTTCGGCAAACGCCATCCTGAGCCTCAATACCGGAGCGAGGCTTGGCGGCTTCTACCACGACACCGGCGAGGGCTCAATTTCCCGATATCACCGCCAACCCGGTGGCGACCTGGTCTGGGAAATTGGCTCGGGTTATTTTGGCTGCCGCCACAAGGACGGCACGTTTAACGAGGAAATGTTCCAAGAAAACGCCACCATCGATCAGGTCAAAATGATAGAGATCAAACTATCTCAGGGGGCCAAACCGGGACATGGGGGAATTTTGCCCGGGGCCAAGGTGACACCGGAGATTGCTGAAGCCCGAGGTGTGGCGGTCGGCGAGGACTGCGTGTCGCCTGCCCTCCATTCGGCGTTCTCCACCCCCCTGGAACTCCTTGCTTTCATCGACCGGCTCCGGGAACTGTCAGGCGGCAAGCCGGTAGGCTTCAAGCTGGCCATAGGCCACCCCTGGGAATGGTTTGCCATCGTGAAGGCAATGCTCGAAACCGGTCAAAAACCCGACTTTATCGTCGTTGATGGCGGCGAAGGAGGCACAGGCGCCGCGCCCCTGGAGTTCATTAACCGGCTCGGCATGCCTATGACCGAAGCCCTGTTGCTCGTACACAACACCCTCGTTGGCACGAACCTCAGGGAAGACATCGCGATTGGCGCAGCGGGCAAGATTACGTCGGCATTCAACATTGCCCGTACCCTCTCCCTTGGCGCTGATTGGTGCAATTCAGCCCGTGGGTACATGTTCTCACTGGGCTGCATTCAGGCCCTGAATTGCCATACCGGGCGCTGCCCAAGCGGTGTCGCAACCCAGGATCCCCGACGTGGCAACAAACTGGATGTGGAGCTCAAGAGCCAGCGGGTCTACAACTTTCATAAAAACACCCTTGATGCCTTGCAGAACCTGCTTGAATCATCCGGCCTGCGCCACCCGTCGGAGCTCGGCCCTGAGCACGTGGTGCGCCGTGTCTCCAAGACGGAAGTTCATTCCTACATGGATCTGTTCCCATACCTTGAACCGGGTGCCCTGCTCGAAGGTGAAACCGGCCACACGGTATTCGACAAGTACTGGCCACAGGCTAGCCCGGCAACCTTCGATCCGCCCGACTCTATTCTCAAGCTAAGAGAGACCAAGCTCCGCTGAAAATCAGGGCGCAAAATCTCTAAAGCCTGTTTATTTTTCTTATGGGCTGGTGTAGACTTCGCTCCCGCTAAGCCACTGAGATAGCTCTTAAGTTTTCTCGGGGCCCACAGCGAATCGGGGCGTAGCGCAGCTTGGTAGCGCACCTGCATGGGGTGCAGGGGGTCGTAGGTTCAAATCCTACCGTCCCGACCAGATTCAAAAGAAAGGGCAGGGGCCTGGGCCCCTGCCTTTTTTGTTTCCGCACCACTTTCACCCTCCACCACTACCACTAAAGCCGTGTCAAAACGCTACCCCAGTACCATAGTCTTCAAACCTTCAATGCTGCTAGCGTATGTCACTTGCAATGAGCCGCAATCGAAGACAGACGGAGAGCACCCATGGGCCCGAGGTCCACGATACACAAGGCAATGTGGCTGACCGCGGTGTTAACGCTACTCAGCGGACCAACGCCGACTCAGGCCTTTGAGGACGACCAGAAACGTACCGCCCGAGACATCGTTAAAGTGCTGGAGGCCTACGCTGTCTATAAGATGGGGCAATACGATCTGGCTTTTGAACGGTACCTCACACTGGCAAAAAGGGGTAACCGGCAGGGGATGCTGAACGTCGCCAACATGTACTCGGAGGGAATGGGTGTCGAGCAGAGCGATGCCAAGGCCTTCAGGTGGTACAGGCGACTGGCCGAGTCCGGCGACCGGATAGGAATGGAGGAAACGGCTCGCGCTTATCGAACCGGAGTGGGCGTCACCCGGGATGAGGATCGCGCAATCTACTGGGAGCATCTCGCAAACACCGGGAGAAACCAGAGCAACCGCCCGGACAGGAACTGATAGCACCCTTGCCCGGATCGTTTTCGCTCACTACCGACCTCGCGAACACGAAAAAAGCCGAAGAGGCTCGCCCCTTCGGCTTTCCTTTCGGCGCTGCGGTTATTTCACCGGCGCGTTCAGCACATCCAGCACCTCTTCCAACTCCGTTATCATCTGTCGGATCAGCTGTTTGTACTGGGAAGTATCGTCCTTCACCTCGTGGCTGCTGAGCTTTTGCTTGGCACCACCAATGGTATAGCCCTGATCGTAAAGCAGGCTGCGGATCTGACGAATGGTTATAACGTCTGCCCGCTGATAATAGCGGCGGTTTCCTCGACGCTTTACCGGCGATAGCTGCGGGAATTCCTGCTCCCAATAGCGCAGGACGTGTGCCTTGACCGCGCAAAGGTCTGCGACTTCACCAATGGTGAAATAGCGCTTCCCGGGAATGGTGGGAAGTTCGTTATTATGACTGGGTTCCAGCATACGCTTCTACTTTTTGCTTTAGTTTTTGTCCCGGGCGAAACGTAACAACACGCCGTGCACTGATTGGAATTTCCTCACCAGTTTTCGGGTTCCGTCCCGGTCGCTGTTTCTTGTCACGCAGGTCGAAGTTACCGAAGCCCGATAACTTCACCTGTTCGTTATGGCTGAGTGCGCCTCTGATCTCGTCGAAAAAAGCTTCCACCATTTCCTTGGCTTCGCGTTTGTTCAGGCCCAATTCCTCGTACAACCGCTCTGCCATTTCCGCTTTCGTCAAAGCCGCCATGTCTCAACTCCTCAGTGTTGCCCCCAGCTCTTCTTTCAATGCGTCGATTACACCATTGAAGAGCGAATGAACCTCGTCCTCGGTCAATGTGCGCTCCGGGTGCTGCCAGAAGAGACTAAGCGCCAGGCTCCGGTTCCCCTCGCCCAGGCTCTCACCTTCGTATACATCAAACGCACGCAGCGCTGTCAGTCGTTCGCCGGCATGCTTTCTGGCCACACGCTCGACATCGGCAAACGCCACATCGCTTCCGATAATGATAGCCAAATCCCGACGAACTTCAGGGAATTTTGAAATTTCTTTGAAATTAGGCACATAACCAGTAACGATCGAATCCAAGAATAGCTCAAACATCAGGATCGTGCCATTAAGTTCAAGATTTTTCTGAACTTGTGGATGCAACGTGCCTAGCCATCCTACATGTTCGCCATCCCGGAGCAATTCTGCGGTCTGGCCCGGATGCAGCGCAGGATGCTGGCTGCCAACGAACTGGATCTCGATACCGAGCAGACGGAACAGGCTTTCCAGGTCCCCTTTTACATCAAAGAAATCGGCAGTTCTGCGACCGTTTACCCAGTTTTCAGGATACTGGGAACCTACCACAACGCCGGCCAACATCTGCTGTTGGTCAATTCGCTCGCCCTCCTGCTCGAACCGCAAACCGGTTTCGAACAGGCGAATCCGCCCCTGTTGGCGATTCTGGTTGTGGGCAACGGTTTTGAGAAGGCCACTCCAGAGACTGGTGCGCATGACCGAGAGATCGGAGGAAATGGGATTGGCAAGGGCAATTCCCTCGCGGTCCGGATCAATCAGCTTCTGAACCTTGGGATCCACGAAGCTGTAGGTGATAGCTTCCTGATAACCGTTATCCACGAAGAATTTCCGGATCGCCGATACCGGACGGGTAGCTTCATCTTGCTGACGCAGCCCAAGAGCCCCCGTGGGCTCGGTCACCGGCAGGTTGTTGTAACCGAAGATCCGGCCAACTTCCTCGATCAGGTCTTCCTCAATGGAGATGTCCGGGCGGAAACTGGGCACACTGATCCGCCACCCCGCCTTCAGGAGCTTGTCGATATGCAGGCCGAGCCGACTCAGGATTTCTTCAACGGTCGTCCGGTCAATCTCAAGGCCCAGAACGTCGTAAAGACGATCCGAACGTAAATCCACCACTCGGTCCTCCGGCAGGTGCTGATCACTGACCACTTCAATGATTTCACCGGGCTCACCGCCAACAATATCCATAAGCAACTGCGTCGCCCGCTCCATCGCTTCGCGGGCCAGATTGTAGTCCACGCCCCGTTCGAAACGGTGGGAGGCATCTGTATGCAGGCCGTAATACCGGGCCTTGCCCGCCAGGGTAATGGGATCGAAGTAGGCGGATTCGAGAATCAAGTCATTCGTCTTCTCACTGACCCCGGAATGCTCACCTCCCATTACACCGGCAATCGCAACCGGTTTCTCATGATCGGCAATCACCAGGGTCTGCTCGGTAAGCTCAACTTCCTGGCCGTCGAGCAGGACCAGTTTTTCGCCGGCCTTTGCCATCCGCACCACAATGCCGCCCCGGATCTCTTCTCGATCGAACGCGTGCATCGGCTGACCCAGCTCCAGCATGACGTAGTTGGTGACATCCACCGCCGCGTCAATGGAACGAATTCCTGACCGGCGCAGCTTCTCCTGCATCCACAACGGAGATTCTGCCCTGAGATTCACATTACGCAGAACACGGCCAAGATAGCGCGGGCAGCCGGCTGCCGCTTCGACCCGGATATCAGCAACCTCCGAGTGCACCGCCTCGATGGGTTTAATCTCAGGTCCCTCAACCAGCATGCTATTCAGTACGCCCACCTCACGGGCAATGCCCTTGATCGAGAGACAATCGCTGCGATTGGGCGTCAGGTCCACATCAATCGTTACGTCATTCAGCTTGAGGTAGTCGGCCACGTCCTGCCCTACCGGCGCGTCTGCCGGCAGCTCCATCAAGCCAGCATGGTTTTCCGAAAGTCCGAGCTCGGATTCGGAACAAAGCATGCCCTCAGATGGCTGCCCGCGCAGCTTTGCCTTCTTGATCTTGAAGTCGCCCGGCAGCACCGCACCGACCACGGCAAACGGGACCTTGAGGCCGTCTCTCACGTTGGGAGCGCCACACACTACCTGAACTGTCTGCTTGCCATCGCTTACCTGGCACACCCGCAGTTTGTCGGCATCCGGGTGCGGCTCAACCGACTGCACCTCGCCGACAATGACGCCGCTGAACTGACCTGCGACCGGCTCAAAACCATCCACTTCCAGACCGGCCATGGTGATCTGGTCCATCAATTCCTGGGTTCCGATGGTCGGATTTACCCACTCGCGCAGCCACTGTTCACTGAATTTCATGGTTATAGCCTTGTTGTCCTGATGCGGTTTCGCCTGTTGATTTGAGTGCCGTAGAACGCCGGATTAACGGAACTGGCGCAAGAAGCGCAGGTCGTTTTCGAAGAACATCCGAAGGTCATTGACGCCGTAGCGGAGCATGGCCAGGCGCTCTACGCCAAGACCGAACGCAAAGCCACGATATTCCTCGGCATCGATACCGCAATATTCAAATACTTTGGGATGAACCATGCCGCAACCCATCACTTCCAGCCACTTGATGCTGCCATCGGCCTCCCGGCCCCACTCGATATCCACCTCGGCAGACGGTTCGGTGAACGGGAAATAAGACGGACGGAATCGCACCTTGAGATCGCGCTCGAAGAACACCCGCAAGAACTCTTCCACGGTGCTCTTGAGATCCGCAAAACTGACATCTTTTTCGACCAGCAAACCCTCAACCTGGTGGAACATTGGGGTATGGGTCATATCAGAGTCACAGCGGTACACCCGACCTGGACAAATCATCCGGAACGGCGGCTTTCCAGCCTCCATCGTGCGAATCTGGACCGGGGAGGTATGGGTCCGCAGGAGCGTGCCCGGATTGAAATAGAAGGTGTCGTGCATGGCACGCGCCGGGTGGTGCCCGGGAATGTTGAGCGCTTCGAAGTTATGGTAATCGTCTTCGATTTCGGGGCCCTGCTCGACCGTGTAGCCGGCACGGGCAAAGAACTGCTCGATGCGTTCCAGAGTGCGGGTCACCGGGTGCAGCCCGCCAAGGTCCTGGCCACGGCCTGGCAGGGTAACGTCAATGGATTCGCTCGCGAGCTTCTGCTCAATTGCCGCTCGCTCAAGATCAGCGCGCCGGGCGTTGATGGCCTGTTCAACCTGCCCCTTGGCTTCGTTGATTTTCTGGCCTGCAGCGGGACGCTCTTCGGCAGAAAGCTTACCCAGTGTCTTTGCCTGCTGGGTGATCACACCCTTTTTGCCCAGGTACTCAACACGAATTTGATCAAGCGCCTGCAGACTGTCGGCCTTTTCCACCGCAGCCAACCCGTCCTGAACCAGTTGCTCCAGGTTTTCCATTGACCCTGCTCCAAACCAGAAATGGGAGTACTAATACGAATTCTTAAAATAAAAATAGGGGAAGAGCGTGCCCTTCCCCTATCAGAAGGCGCCTTCATGATGACATGAGACGCCCGTATCGATCAGCAATCGATGAAGAGCTTAAGCGATCACAGGGACGCTTTGGCTTTCTCGACAACAGCGGCAAACACCTGCTGCTCGTTCATGGCCAGGTCAGCCAGAACCTTACGATCGATTTCAACGTTAGCCTTTTTCAGACCAGCGATCAGACGGCTGTAGGACAGGCCGTTAGCGCGGGCACCAGCGTTAATACGAGCAATCCACAGAGCGCGGAAAGCACGCTTACGGTTACGACGGTCACGGTAAGCGTACTGACCGGCCTTGATAACCGCTTGCTTGGCTACACGGAATACACGGCTACGAGCACCGTAGTAACCTTTGGCCTGATTGAGAATCTTTTTGTGACGACGGCGTGCGACCACACCACGTTTTACACGAGCCATATCTTAATCCTTCTACCTTAATAAACCTTTTCAGGAATGATTCGCGCGCTGTTTAGCCCGCGGTCATACGCTTGATGGAAGCCACATCAGACTTGGCAATCAGCTTGGTACCACGGAGCTGACGCTTACGCTTGGGGCTCTTCTTGGTCAAGATATGACTGGTGAAGGACTGCTTGTGCTTGAAGCCAGTGGCGGTTTTCTTGAACCGTTTCGTGGCTCCGCTTTTGGTTTTCATCTTAGGCATTTTTTAAAACTCCGCATTCTATTTTTAAGAACAACAAATGTGCCCCTGAACGACAAATCCCCCGCATGCGCGGGGGATCATCACCCGATCAGGTTCACTTCTTTTTTCGGGGCGCCACTATCATGGTCATCTGACGGCCTTCCATTTTCGGCCGCATTTCCACAGTTGCCAGCTCCTCAATATCCGTCTCGATGCGAGCCATGAGCTTCATACCAATTTCCTGGTGTGCCATCTCACGCCCACGGAAGCGAATAGTGATTTTGCCGCGGTCCCCGTTTTCAAGGAAACGTACCAGGTTGCGTAGTTTGACCTGATAATCCCCTTCTTCAGTTCCTGGTCGGAACTTAAGCTCTTTGACCTGCGTCTGCTTCTGCTTTTTCTTGGCAGCCGCCTTGGCCTTCTTCTCGTCGAAGATTTTCTTGCCGTAGTCCATTATCTTACAGACGATCGGATCGGAATCCGTAACCTGGACCAGGTCAAGCGATGCCTCTTCTGCTTGTTTCAAGGCATCCTCAATTGGTACTACACCGACCTGATTGCCTTCTGCGTCAATCAGTCGGACTTCGGTTGCGTCAATATTCTCATTGATCGGCGCTTTTGGTGTGCGCCCACCCCGATTCGCTCGCTGTTTAATAATTAGATCTCCGTCTTTGTTTTGCCCTTGCGTTCAACATCTTTCTGTAAAAGCTGCTCAAACGCTTCGAGCGATAGTGTTCCCAGATCTTCACCTTTGCGGGTTCTCACCGCAACAGCGTTGTTGTCGATTTCTTTGTCACCGACAACGACAAGATAGGGAACCTTGTTAAGAGTATGCTCGCGGATTTTAAAGCCGATCTTCTCGTTTCTCAAGTCAGCATTAACCCTATAGCCCAAAGAATCCAACTTTTTCGCCAGATTCTGACAATATTCACGCTGATTATCGGTGATATTGAGTATGGCAACCTGGGTCGGTGCCAACCAGGTCGGGAACGCCCCTTCGTATTCTTCGATAAGAATACCGATGAAACGCTCAAACGAACCGAGTACCGCGCGATGCAACATCACCGGTGTTTTGCGCTCTGAATTATCGGCGACATACTGGGCACCGAGGCGGCCCGGCATTGAGAAATCCACCTGAATGGTGCCACATTGCCAGACCCGACCGATGCAGTCCTTGAGCGAGAACTCGATTTTCGGGCCGTAGAACGCGCCCTCCCCCGGCAACAACTCCCAGTCGACACCCTCGCGATTCAGGGCTTCTTCCAGTGCGGCCTCGGACTTGTCCCACACTTCGTCAGAACCAACGCGCTTCTCCGGACGGGTGGAAAGCTTATAGAGGATCTCATCGAAGCCGAAATCCTTGTACACCTCGTGCAGGAGATCGATGAACCGGGACACTTCCTCCTGGATCGCGTCTTCCTCGCAGAAAATGTGGGCATCATCCTGGGTGAAACCACGCACCCGCATCAGACCATGCAACGCACCGGATGCCTCATTACGATGACACGAACCGAACTCTGCCAGTCGCAGAGGCAGATCCTTGTAACTCTTCAGGCCCTGATTAAACACCTGGATATGACACGGACAGTTCATCGGCTTGATGGCGTAGTCATGCTTCTCGGACTCTGTGGTGAACATGTCGTCGTGGAACTTGTCCCAGTGCCCCGACTTCTCCCACAGGGCACGGGAGACCACCTGAGGCGTCTTGATCTCCTGGTAGCCGTGGTTGCGCAGCATATCGCGCATGTACTGCTCGATCTCCTGATACACCGACCAACCGTCCGGGTGCCAGAACACCATGCCCGGCGCCTCTTCCTGCATGTGGAACAGGTTCAGTTTCTTGCCGATCTTGCGGTGGTCACGCTTCTCGGCTTCCTCCAGGCGGTGCAGGTAAGCCTTGAGATCTTTTTTGTTGCCCCACGCAGTGCCATAGACACGCTGCAACTGCTCGTTACTGGTATCACCGCGCCAGTACGCCCCGGCAACCTTGGTCAACTTGAAGGCCTTGAGCTTGCCGGTGCTGGGCACATGCGGGCCGCGGCAAAGGTCAATGAAATCGCCCTGACGGTAAAAAGATAGATCCTCGTTACCCGGGATGTCCTCAATGATACGGACTTTGTACTCTTCGCCCATTTCGTCGAACAGTTTCACCGCTTCATCACGGGACAGCACGGAACGCGACACGGGGATGTCCTGCTTGGACAGTTCTTCCATTCGTTTTTCGATCCGCGCCAGATCTTCATTGGTAAACGGGCGGTCGAACTTGAAGTCGTAATAGAAGCCGTTGTCGATAACCGGACCAATGGTTACCTGAGCTGAGGGAAACAGTTCTTTCACCGCCATTGCCAGAAGGTGGGCCGTTGAGTGGCGGATAATGTCAACACCGTCCTCATCGCGATCAGTGATAATCGCCAGTTCGGTGTCGTCTTCAATACGGTAGCTGGTATCCACGAGCTTACCGTTCACCCGGCCGGCCAGTGCGGCCTTCGCCAGACCAGCGCCAATGTCTGCGGCGACGTCATGAACGGATACGGGTTCTGCAAAACTGCGATGGCTGCCATCCGGCAAAGTTACGACGGGCATGAAAAAACTCCAGTTGGTTACTCAGCGGTGATCTATACCAGAGATCACATGATAACGGCGTTCCACGATACAAACCGCGGGCCGATTCGACCGGGAGTCTAACAGAAAAAAACCCGGCAGGTTAATGCCGGGTTTTCAGGGGCGAGCCTGGCCTCTCCAGAATCAGGCCGCCTGCGGTTCTCCACCCTCACGGGCCCGCCTTCGAAGCTGTCCGAAGGCGAGTAACGCCAGCAGGATCAGAGCCGGAATGAACATCAGCTCTTTCGGCGGGCGTTCGTTCTGGACCTGCACCGCATCGATGCTCCAGCCGAAACTGATGCCCGCCTTCTCAGCAATGCTCCCGAAGCTTACGAAATCGACAACCATCTGATCTCCCTGCGGCGAAACCTCCAGCCCTGCTGCGGCCAGTCTCTGGGCCGGCGTCTCTGCCTCAGGCAGCGGCAGTCTCAGGTATTTCGATACTTCCTCTCCGTCAATCGACATGCCGGAAGCCTGGATGATGATGGCCTCATCGGCAGGTACGTCATCCACGTATTCGAGAACTTCAGCCCCAGGGCGATTCTCGGTCGGTGGATAGACCATGTCCCACCAGAAACCCGGACGGAACAGGGTGAAAGTAATCAGGAGCAGGAATACGGTTTCCCACCAACGGGTTTTGGTAAACCAGAAGCCCTGGGTCGCTGCCGAGAACACCAGCATCGCCGTCACTGCGCTGAAGATGGTCACCAGCAGGTCTATCCAGCCAGTAAGCCCGATCAGCAACAACTGCGTGTTGAAGATGAACATGAATGGCAGGATGGCGGTGCGAATGTCGTACGTGAAACCCTGGACACCCGTTCGTATCGGATCGGCTCCGGATATTGCCGCGGCGGCATAGGCCGCCAGCCCCACGGGCGGCGTGTCGTCCGCGAGGATCCCGAAGTAGAACACAAACAGGTGAACGGCAATCAGCGGAACCAGCAGACCATTCGCCGCCCCCAGGGTGACAATAACAGGCGCCATCAGAGTGGACACAACGATATAGTTGGCCGTTGTAGGCAAGCCCATCCCGAGGATCAGACTGATGATGGCGGTAAAGATCAGCATCAGCAACAGGTTGCCGCCCGAGATAAACTCCACGAACTGGGTCATCACCAGGCCAATGCCGGTCAGGGTAACAGTACCCACAACGATGCCAGCGGTGGCGGTTGCAACCCCGATACCCACCATGTTTCGGGCGCCGGTGACCAGTGAATGAGCCAGGTCGATACCACCCTGTTTCAGTTGGCGGCCATAGTGACCCTGCTTGTAAAAAAATGCTTTTAACGGCCCCTGGGTAACGACAATGAAAATCATGAACACCGTTGCCCAGAAGGCTGACAGTTGCGGCGAGAACCGTTCAACCGTCAGGCACCAGACCAGGACCACCACCGGCAGCAGGAAATAGAGCCCGGTTTTGACCGTGGGTCCGACCGGCGGAAGCTCGTCCATGGCCTCATCAGAATCGTCCTCCTCCAGTACCGGGAAACGAGTTGCGTAACCAACCAACCCCACGTAGACAAGGAGCAGCAACGGCGTGAGCACCCACATGGCCGCTGCCCCCAACCAGTCCTTCATCCAGCCGATGCCGTAGTAGACAACCAGCGTCAGGATGCTGAGCCCCAGCAGTATCACCACCCAGTTGAGCATGCGCTGAGCCAGTGTCGGGCGATCCACGCGCTCGATGCCCTTCATATTGAGCTTGCAGGCCTCCAGGTGGACGATGTAGATGAGCGCCACATAGGAAATCATCGCAGGCAGAATCGCGTGCTTGATGACTTCGAGATAGGAAATGCCCACATACTCCACCATCAGAAACGCGGCCGCGCCCATGATGGGGGGAGTCAACTGACCGTTGGTCGAGGCGGCAACCTCGACCGCTCCGGCCTTCGTTGCCGGAAAGCCAACCCGCTTCATCAGCGGGATGGTAAAGGTACCGGTGGTAACCACATTGGCAATGGATGACCCTGAAATCACCCCGCTCAGGCCACTGGACACCACTGCGGCCTTGGCTGGGCCACCACGCATGTGGCCAAGCAGTGCGTAGGCCACCTGGATGAAATAATGCCCGGCACCGGCACGCTCAAGCAGCGCACCGAAGAGAACAAACAGGAATACAAAGCTGGTTGAAACGCCCAGCGCAACACCAAACACCCCTTCGGTACCAAGCCACTGGTGAGATGCCAGCTTGCTCAGGCTTGCGCCCTTATGGGATATAACGTCCGGCATGTAAGGGCCGGCGAGAGAGTAAACAATGAAAACCCCGGCAACGATTGTGAGGGGCAAACCCAGCGAGCGCCGCGTGGCCTCAAGCAGCAGTACCAGGCCAGACAGGGCGACAACCAGATCCCGGGTTTCCGGAGCACCGGGCCGTGTCGAAAGCTGATCGTAGAAGACATAGAGATACGACGCCGCGAATGCCGCTGCCAGTGCAAGAATCCAATCATAGATCGGAACGTGGTTGACGTGCTTTCCGCGAATCATCGGGAACGCGGCAAAGGCCAGAAAGGCGGCAAAGGCCAGATGAATTGATCGCGACTCTGTGGAGTTAAAGACGCCAATCTCGAAAATGTACGGTAGCGGTGACGCTATCCATAACTGAAAAAGGGACCAGAGCAGAGGGACGACAAAAAGGATGACTGCAGCTGCGCCAGTCGTGGCTCTCCCACCGGATTCGGTCTGGAGAACCTCTTCGACTTTCGGTCGGTCGGCGTCATTCCCGGCTCTCGGGTCGCTATTGCTCATAGCTGAATCCTGTCAGAGGAAAACGGGAGGGTCAGTCATGGCCGCCGGCAGGAAGTGCCGGCGGCCACCTAGAAATGGCGCGTGATCAGTCGATCAGGCCAGCTTCCTTGTAGTACTTCGCCGCACCTGGGTGCAGGGGCGCACTCAGAGCGTCGGATACCATTTCCTCTTTGTTCAGGTTGGCAAAGGCCGGGTGCAGGCGCTTGAAGCTGTCGAAGTTCTCGAACACTGCCTTGACGACCTCATAAACCACCTCGTCCGGAACGTCAGTGGATGACACGAAGGTTGCAGCCACACCAAAGGTTGTTACGTCCTCGTCGCTACCACGGTACATGCCGCCCGGAATGGTGGCTTCGCGGTAATACGGGTTTTCGGAAATGAGCTTGGCGGTCGCGTCATTTTCGACGTTGACCAGGACACTGTCACAGGAGGTCGTTGCCTCTTTGATGGAACCGGACGGATGGCCAACGGTGTAGAAGAACGCATCGATGTTTCCATCGCAAAGCGCCTGCGACTGCTCCGCCGCCTTGAGTTCGGCCGCCAGCGAGAACTTGTCCATGCTCCAGCCCATCTCATCCATCAGCACCTCGGCAGTGGCGCGCTGGCCAGAACCGGGGTTACCCACGGAAACCCGCTTGCCTTCGAGATCCTCGAAAGTGGTGATCCCTGACCCCTTGCTGGCAACCACGGTGAACGGTTCGGGGTGCAGTGAAAAAACCGCTCGCAGGTCCTTGTTTGCGCCATCGTCCTTGAACTGGCTGGTGCCATTGTAGGCGTGGTACTGCCAGTCGGACTGGGCGACCGCCAGATCCAGCTCGCCCTGACGGATCGCATTCAGGTTGTATACTGAGCCGCCGGTGCTCTCAACTGAACAGCGGATACCGTGTTCTTTACGGTCCATATTCACCAGACGACAGATGGCACCACCCGCCGGATAATAAACGCCAGTCACACCACCAGTACCAATCGTCACAAAACGCTGCTCTTGAGCGGAAACAGAAGTTGAGGCCGCGCCAAGACTGACAGCAGCAGCAACGGCGAGAGCGGATGCCTTAAGTTTCAGTGTCATGTGAGTTCTTCCTTCTTCTGATAGTTGTCATAAAAAGCCCGTCGTTTCTTGGGGACAGGCTCGAGATTCATCTTAGAACATAGACCAGTTCGGCCTATAAATAAAGTACGAGTTTCCCGGCTAACCTTTTGACCAGACAACAAAAAAGCCCGCAGAGCGGGCTTTTTTGCGGGTCCTCGGAAGGACTACTTCGAGGCGCGGGCCTTGGCCAGCATGCGGTCCGGGCGCAGCAGGAAGCGCGCCAGGGCCGGCAGCAGCCAGATAGCCCCAACCATGTTCCACAGGAACATGAAGAAGAGCAGGAAGCCCATATCGGCCTGGAACTTGATCGGCGAGAAAATCCAGGTCACTACGCCGAGGCCCAGGGTCACACCAGTGAACATGACCGCTTTACCGGTGGAGCGCAGGGTCTCGAAATAGGCATCCTGCAGGGTCTTGCCTTCCAGCAGGAACTTTTCAAGCTTGCTGTAGATGTAGATACCGTAGTCCACACCAATACCGACACCCAGGGCAATAACCGGCAGGGTCGCGACCTTGATACCGATGCCGGAGACCGCCATGATCGCCTCGCACAGGATTGACGTCAGCCCCAGCGGGATAACGATACAAAGCACGGCGCGAATGGACCGGAATGTCAGCAGGCACAGCAAACTCACCACACCGTAGACCATCATCAGCATCAGGTCCTTGGCATTGGAGATGACCTCGTTGGTGGCCGCTTCGACACCCGCATTACCGGCTGCCAGAAGGAAGGTATGGTTCTCGTTGCTGTTGTTTGCCGCAAATTCCTCAACCCGCTCCACCGCGGTCTGCAGGGTTTCGGCCTTGTGATCCTCAAGGAAAACCAGCACCGGCGTAAGGCTGCAGTCAGTGTTGATCAGCCCGGAAGGTGCATTTCGGATAGACGCGTTAATAATGGTCTGGTTGCGGGAAATCTCGAACCACTTCCAGTTACCTTCGTTCAGCGCCTTGGTCACAATCTTGGAGACATCAGCCAGGGATGCGGTCGACTGAACCCCCGGTGTGTTTTGCAACTCCCACTGCAGACTGTCCATGGCACGCAGCACGTCATACTGGGTGCACTGCTCGACCGGCGTCTTCACCATAACCACGAGCACGTCGGCACTGGTCGAATAGTTATCAATGATGAAGGCGTTATCCTTGTTGTAGCGGGAATCCGCGCGTAACTCCGGCGCACCGCGATCCAGATCGCCCACCTTCAGGTCCTGCTTGTAGTAGAGACCAAGTCCCAGGCCAATAACGGCGATCAGCAGTGAAATCGGCGCCACACCAGGATGGGAGAAGTACGACATAACTCGCCACTTGCGATCCTGTTTCTCGCCATGATTCTGAACATGGCGAACACCGCCCTTGGAAATCCCGACATAGGACATGATCAGGACGTGCAGCACCAGATTGGTGACAATCACGAAGGCGACACCGATACCGGCAGCCACAGCCAGATCCCGGATTACATCGATCTCGATGAAGAACAGTGTCAGGAAGCCGAATGCATCGGAAATCAATGCCAGCATGCCGGGGATGTAGAGGGCACGAAACGCAAGACGCGCAGCCGTGACGGAGTCAAAGCCTTTGGCTGACTCGACCGCCATGGCGTTGACTATCTGAACCCCGTGGCTGATCCCGATCGCAAATACCAGGAACGGCACCAGAACAGAGTACGGATCCAGACCATAGCCAAGCAGGCGCAACGCGCCCAGTTGCCAGAACACCGCGATAATCGAGGTGAATACCGGAACCAGCGTGCCCGCGATGCACCGGGAATACCAGAACAGCAGCAGCGTGGTCAGAATGATGGTGATACCGGCGAACCAGGCGATTGAACCGATCCCCTCGATCAGGTCGCCCACTTTCTTGGCGAAGCCCACGATGTGGATGTCAATATTGGGATTCTGGGCTTCGTACTTCTGACGGATCTTTTCTTCGAGCTGACGGGAGAACTCGCCGTAATCGAGCGGCTGACCGGTCTCGGGGTTCTTCTCGTAAAGCGGCGCGTAGACAATCGTGGACTTGAAATTGTCCGCAATCAGACGCCCAACCTCGTTTGAGCGCAGCGCATTCTGGCGCAGCTGCTCGAGGCTGGTGTCTGAGCCGTCGTAGTTATCGGGAATGACGGTGCCGCCCTGAAAGCCCTGCTCTGTAACTTCAACCCATCGGACGTTGGACGTCCACATGGATTTAAGCCCGGAGCGGTCAACGCCGTTCAGGTAGAAAACCTCATCGGTGATCTGCTTCAGGGTCTCCATGTACTCGGCGCTGAAGATGTCACCTTCTTTAACTTCGACCGCAATTCGGACGAAGTTGCCGAGGTTCTGGAGATCATCCCGGTGATCCAGCATATTGATGATGTAAGGATGTTGCAGCGGGATCATCCGCTCGAAGCTGGCGTCGGGCTGGATTTTCGCAGCGTTGTACCCCAGGAACAGGGTCACCAGTATAAAGCCAATCAGGATGGCCGCGCGGTTGTTGAAAATCACGCGTTCCAGAAATGGCTCCGCCTTTGGCGTCGTCAGGTAATGTTCGCCCTTGTCATGCTTAGGGTTGGACATTCAAAAGCCCCTCTATTTTTCTGTTCGGTTGTTGCCACATCAGGGCGTTATTGAAGGTTTTTGCCTTTGGCATCGGTCATTTTCACGCCACCTTCACCAACCAGCAGCAGGTTGGTACCCGAAACCGGCACTACACTCATGACGCCCTGTCGGTCGTCACGCAGATACTCACGGAAGGTATCACCACCGTTACCGCTGGTGAGGACGGCGCCGCTATTACCAACCAGTACAATTCGGGAATCCTCGGCAAAGCCGTCGTTCAACGTTGCGGTGGAACCGGTACTGACCATAGACCAGGACTTACCAAGGTCCGTTGACAACATCAGCGTCCCACGAAGGCCAAACGCAAGGATTTCATTCACCCGACCGGTACCGATCACGCCAAACAACGAGCCCGGATACGGGCCTTCACGCCGCTCCCAGTTCTGTCCCTGATCAACCGAGACATGAATCTGGCCGGCTTCGCCGACGATGACCATCGCACCGCCACCGACTCTCGAGATGGCGTTCAGGTGGAAGTTCTGGGGATTACTCAGTTTTGGCGACCAGTCCTGCCAGGTCTCGCCCCCATCTTTGGTGTGGAAGAACATACCATAGGCACCAATCACGAACCCCTGATTCTCGTCTGCAAACCAGACGTCGAGGAATGGATTGACCGGACCGATGTCGAGATCCGCCTGCATATTCTCAAGTGCAAAGTAAAGATCATCCAGCGCCCATTCGAGATCGGATTTCTTCTCCTCTGGCGCTGCCTCTACGCGCTCTTCCATGGCAGCAATGGCTTCTTCCTGGCTCTCGATCGCCAGTTCAGCGGCGCGCGTTCCGGTAAGCTGAAGCTCCCAGGTTTCGCCGGCATCATCCGAATGAAGCACCACACCGCTGTGACCCACCGCCCAGCCATGGGTGTCACTGCCGAAATCAATACCGGTCAGGGTGACAGAGACCGGAACCTCTGCCTGGGTCCAGGTGTCACCCTCATCATCGGAAAAGATGATGTGGCCACGCTCGCCAATCGCCAAGATACGGTCGCCGGCACGTTCCACATCATTCAGAAGATTTTCGGGAGCCAGCTCAGTTGGCCTTGCTGGTGTTTCAATAACGTCCGTCAGTGCAAATGCGACAGGGGACGCACAGGCCATGGAAAGCCCAAGGCACGCTGCACCCAGGGTTTTACACATAAAGCTTGTAGCCATTCGGATTGCCTATAGGTTGTTTTTACGTGTGTCTCTGACCGGGTCATCCCGGCTCTAACTGTAAAGATACCGGCAACCTTTCGGATGCCGGTATACCGAGCGCCTACTCCATTGGGCGCGGGAAACTCCTGGTTATCTGAACCTTAGCGGACGCTCCGGCGGCGCAGGGAAGCCGGAGAGAAGTACCGCTTGTTCGGAACGTCATCTGTGAAGACCCTGGTATTCGGTTCTTCGGTGTCCAGGCCCTGAACATGATAGCGACGGGCCTGGAGATCGTGAAACGCTTCAAGCGTAGTCCATACGCCCGGCAATTCGTAATAGTTTTTAAGAACGCCCATGCTCACGCGCCACAACTCGCCACGGCCGTCATACTGGTCAAGCAGGGCGGTATTCCAGCTATCCTCGTCAACATAGAAACGACGCTTGGCGTAGATGTGTCGCTCGCCATCCTTCAGGGTTGCGGTCACGACATGGACCCTGTGCAACTCCCAACGCATCAGATCAGGATTCAGATGCGCCATTCCGAGGATTTCGGTGTAAGGCAGTCCTTCCTGAGCAATCTCATAGTTGTTGTACGGGATATAGATTTCGCGCTTACCCTCATAGGTCCAGTTATACCGATCCATGGCACCGTTAAAGATGTCGGTGTCATCGGCGGTACGCAGGTTATCGGCTGCCGCGATCGGGGAATCGTAACCGAGGTTCGGCGCCCGGCGGACACGGCGTTGACCGGCGTTGTAGCCCCAGCCGTTACGCGGGTTGATGATCTGGTTCATGGTCTCGTGCACGAGAATCGCACCACCAGCCAGACGGGGCGGAGACTGGGTAAACGAGAGGTAGTAGAAAATCACGTTTTCGAGGGTCTTTTCACCGCCTTCAGGATTGTAGAAGTTGAAGAAGGCTTCTTGCTGTGATGTCACCAACGTGTAATCGCCGTTCTGCTGAACCGCCACTTCACTGGCACGTCGGGTCAGCGAGACACCACGCCAACGGGTCAGATGGTTCCAGATGACCTGCCACGCTTTCTGCTCATCATTGCCGCTGAGAATCGGGAACGGATAGCCGCCGAACGCACCATCGATACCGGCGCTTTCACCAACGATTTCGGCACTGGTAGCATTTTCGCGGGTATTGGCTTCAACCCAGTCCGGCAGGGAATGGCTCCTGCGGGTTTTGTACACCGGAATCCGGAACGTGGTCGGGTAGGTTTCCAGCATCGCCTTCAGACCATCCGTGAGGTGCTCGGAATACTGGTCAGCATTGCTGGCATTGATGGTGAACAATACCTCGTCGTCCGGGAACGGATTGGGATGGTGCTGGCCGCTCCCCTCGTAGCTTGCCGGTGGCTTGGTGATGCCACCATCCCAGGCGGGAATGGTTCCAGCCTCGTTGCCCGCCTTCGGAGAACCGAAAGGCGTCAGATCTTTGCCGAGGCGCGCAGCCTCACTTGAGGAAACCGCGGCGTATGCCGGCGCTGCGGCGACAGAGAGGGCCATAAGGCCGCCGAGAATAGCGTTCTTATTGTATCTCATTATGTAACCTTAATCCGTCTGGAAGCCTCTGGAGGGCTTTTTATTATCGTCTGATGGGAGTACAGACTTTCCACCAGATTAGCGGATCGAGCATTATTGTCTATCGACCGAAAGTGCGATTTTGTATCCGGCTGTGACCACCACTTACAATCCCAGCCGGATCATCACGGGCTTGGTCAGCCAGCCAGACTCTTGTGAACGACCTCGTAGACGTCGCGTGACAAGCCTGACTTGTCACGGATACGCTCCAGTGCCGACTTCATCAGTTCGCTGTGCGCGGGGGCAAACTTCTTCCACCGGGTCAGAGGTGTTACCAGGCGCGCGGCAATCTGGGGATTACTGTCGTCCAGGCGACAGACCTGATCCGCCAGGAAGTTGTATCCTGAACCGTCCGGACGGTGGAAGGCTGCGAGGTTCTGGCCGGCGAAGGCCCCAACCACGGAGCGAATCTTGTTCGGATTCTTCCAGTCGAACGCCCTGTGCTCCAGCAGCGCCCGGATCTGGGGCAACTGGCCGGCCCGATCGCTGGCAGCCTGCACCGAGAACCACTGCTCCACCACTTGCGGATCTTCCTGGAAACGCTCGTAAAACTCCTCCAGGACCCGCTCGCGGTCTTCCTCGTAATCGGAGTTCACCAGGGCCCGGAGCGCGCCCAGCCGATCGGTCATGTTGTCCGAATTCCGGAATTGACGCTGAGCCAGTTCCCGACCTTCCTCGTCGTTGATCTGCAGCAACCAGGCCAGCGCCGTGTTACGCAGACTCCTGCGCGCAATCTGCTCCGGCGTGACCGCGTAGTCGCCTTCTTCCAGGTTGCGACGGTAACAGGCGACCAAATCATCGCGAAGCGCGATGGCCAGATGTTTGAGCACACGCTCACGGGCCTCGTGAATTGCCGGTGCATCGGCACTTTCCGCCAGCTCAATCAGGTACGCGGCCGAGGGCAGCTGCAGCATGTTGGCGACCAGTGCCTGATCGAGCGACGAATCCGAGATCAGGTGGCGATAGGCGGCAACCAGACGGGCGTCAATCGACGAATCTTTGGGTGCACCGATCAGTGACTGAATGACATCCACCGCCAGACGCTGACCGGCATCCCAGCGATTGAATCCATCGGGATCGTGACTCATCAGAAACAGCATCTGCTCACGGGTCCACGGATAGCGCACACGGACCGGTGCCGAGAACTGACGCAGCAGTGACGGCACAGGGCACTCGTTCAGACCGTGGAACTCGAACACGTGGGTTTCACCGGTCAGCTCCAGCACACGCTCTGTCGGAGCGTCCTGGGAATCGGATTCGAGACGCAGTGGCAGCGACTCTCCCCTGCTCCCGAGAAGACCGAGCGCAAACGGAATGTGCTGCGGTTTCTTTCCGGTCTGCCCCGGGGTGTCCGGAATGCTTTGCCGGATCGTCAGCCGATAAATGCCCTGCCCCGAATCAAACTCGTCTGACACGTCGAGCACCGGGGTTCCCGCCTGCTCGTACCAGAGCCGGAACTGCGACAGATCACGACCGGAGGCGTCCTCCATCGCCCTGACAAAATCGTCGGTGGTAACGGCCTGGCCATCATGACGCTGGAAATACAGGTCACTGCCCTTTCGGAACATGTCAGGGCCAAGCAGGGTGTGGATCATGCGAACCACTTCGGCACCCTTTTCATAGATGGTCAGGGTGTAGAAGTTGGAGATCTCCATGTAGGAGGCCGGGCGGACGGGGTGCGCCATGGGGCCACCGTCTTCGGCAAACTGCGCGGTGCGCAGGACATTGACGTCTTCAATACGCTTGACCGTGGGCGAACCCACGTCCGCCGAGAACTGGGAGTCCCGGAAGACCGTGAAGCCTTCCTTGAGGCTCAGTTGGAACCAGTCCCGACACGTGACACGGTTACCCGACCAGTTATGGAAATACTCGTGGGCCACAATCGCCTCAATGCGCTGGAATGCCACATCCGTAGCCGTTTCCTGGCTGGCCAGTACGCACGACGAGTTGAAGATGTTCAGGCCCTTGTTCTCCATAGCGCCCATGTTGAAATCATCGACGGCCACGATCATGAAGATCTCGAGGTCGTATTCGCGCCCGTAGGTCTCTTCGTCCCAACGCATGGAACGCTTGAGGGAATCCATCGCGTGATCGCATTTTTCAGCGTTGCGCGGTTCCACGTACATGCGCAGATCGATGTCGCGCCCCGAGCAGGTGGTGAATGTGTCCCGCTTTTCCACCAGGTCGCCGGCCACCAGGGCAAACAGGTAACAGGGCTTGGGAAACGGATCTTCCCAGGTGACAAAGTGACGCCCCTCACCCAGATCGCCCCGTTCAACATCATTTCCGTTCGACAGCAGTACCGGGTAAGCCGATTTATCTGCCTCAACCCGGGTCCGAAACCGGGACATCACATCCGGACGATCAGGGAAGAAGGTAATGCAGCGGAATCCCTCCGCCTCGCACTGGGTGCAGAACATCCCGGACGATTTGTACAGACCCTCGAGGCGGGTGTTGTTCTGGGGCTCGATCCAGGTCACCACCGACAACTCGAACTGCTCGGGTACCGATTCCACAATCAGCTTGTCACCGCGATCCTCATACTCGCCCTCACTCAACGCTTTGCCATCGAGGGCGACGGACTCAAGGACCAGGCTGTCGCCGTCAAGTTCGAGCGGAGCCGCACCGGCGTCGGACTCCGGATTGCGACGGACGGCCAGGGTACTGTGAACGCGGGTGCCGTCCTCGAACAGCTCAAAGCGCAGGTCGACCGTATCAACCAGGTAAGCCGGCACTCGGTACTCGCTCAGGTAAATGGTCTGGGGCTGGTTGGTACGCATGATCTATCTCCAGATTACTCAGCCGCTGCCTGCCGGCGGTCCGGCAAACAGGTAGTGTCAGGTCAGACGGGGATGGCGCAATCAGTCGTCCATCACCCGGAAACGTACTTCGTACCCGGTAAACTTCCGGATATTGATCACTCCGGTATCCAGAATGAGGTACTGGCCCTTGATGCCCTCCAGCACACCTTCCACTTCCGGATTCTTGTCCAGATTGTGAGTTTTGATTTTTTCGGGCCAGACATCAACCGGGTAGCTTAACCCGAGCCCGTCTTCATCCACTTCGCGAATTGCATCCTGGCCGTGAGTCTCCCGCAAGGCAGACAGATCATCGGCAATCAGGGCCAGCATCCGCTGTCGCTCGTCAGCCAGGTTCAGCTCAGGCACATCACCTTTCAGCATGGCGCGCCAGTTGGTCCGGTCCGCCACATGGCTCTTGCAGGCAACTTCCACCAGCCCGGCAATATATCGGGTCGCAACACGAACCATGGGGATCGCATCAACCGCGCCCTGGTCTATCCAGCGGGTGGGCACCTGGGAACCACGGGTAATTCCCACCTTCAAACCGGACGAATTGGCCAGGTAAACGACATGCTCAACCATACAGTGGGTTTCGCCCCACTCCGGCTCGCGACAGGTACCAAGGTGATAATGGCACTTTTCCGGACTCATGATGCAGCTGTCGCAGGCCGCCAGCTTCCGGAAACAGGGGTAACAGTAGCCCTGGTTGAAGCTTTTCTTGGTGGCGCGGTCACAGTTAATGCAGCGAATGACGCCATCGAAGTCGAGGCGGACACGCTTGCCGAGAAATTCGTTCAGCGGAACGCGACTGTCCCCCACCGAGATGGAGTAGGCCACCGGTGCCAGAGCTTCGGCAGGCATTTTGCGCAGCCGGCCGGTTACGTCGATCAGCTCGCTCAAGACTTGACCTCAACGAACTGGTCAGGGTCCACGTCGCCTTTGCCGGCATTGGCCCGCTGCACCGACGGATCGCAGGCGGTGCCAGCTTTGGCGCCGCGGTCAATGTAGCCAGTGCGCTCCTCTTCAGGTATCTGGTGCAGGTTCTCGTAGTAAATGACAGCCTGCAGACTGATTTCCCGCTGCTCCGGTGTGAGCGTCCTGCCGTCCGGCCATTTTCCGAGTTCGATCGACTGACGAAGGCTCCGGTAGACATTGGGATCCAGTCGCTCAATCAGTTCATCGTAGGTCATTCGGTTCTCCCGAAACGTGTTCCAAAAAAGTGCCTCAACCGTTTGACAGATGCAAACGATAACGATTATCATTTCTTCACCAAATGACGACGGTCGTATCATTTGGTCTCTCTCATCAGGAGCTAAATGCTCTTTTTATGCCCCGCCCTCAGGCGGGGCTTTTTTTTGGCTCCTCACTGTCTCTTTACGGGCAGAATCAGCGCCAGGGCCACTCCACTGACAAATCCGCCCAAATGGGCTTCATTGGCCATGCGCCCCAACCCCAGAAATTCCGTAAAGGGCGTGAAACCGATCACCATCCAGACCACGGCAAACGTCACCAGTGCCGGCGGAAAGTGAAATCTCGGAACCTTGCGCTGACTCAGCCAGCAATAGCCCAGAATGCCATATACCACACCGGACAGACCGCCAAACAAGGGTCCGGAAACCAGGTATTGAAGTCCATTCGAAAAAATACTGGTCCCGAGAAAGAGCACAATCAAGCGCCCACGCCCATCAAACCATTCGATCTGGCTTCCAAGAAACCACAACATGACCGCATTGAAGATGATATGGGTCCAGCTGAAGTGCAGGAAGTCAGGGGTCAACAGTCGCCAGACCTGCCCGCCGGCCAGGGTATTGGCCAGCGCATCAACGCGGCCAGCCATGGTACTCCAGTCAAAGTCCCGGGGATCGATGACCATCAGCGCGGCAGCAAACTCGTTCCGGCCCATCGCCGTGACCCAGATCATGATCACTGCAAGTATGATCAGGCCCAACACAACAGGTGCATGCCGGGGCGAGGGTTGCCAGCGCCCACGAACGAAGACCGGAGAATGGTGCTGGCGTTCCACCGCGTCCCGAAGATCCGGTTCGGCCAGGAACCTCTCCAAAGCTATCAGGACCGGTTCGGCATGCTCCGGATTCTCCAACCACAGAACCTGATGATCGTTTTCTTCTGTGATCCGATGCGCAACGCCCTGCCCAGACAGCCATCGACTGAAACCGGCGAGATTCACCGTGGTATCCATCTGCTTCACGCGGTACACAAAAAACCTCGCCTATCAGGGTATATAGGGTAATCGAGCTCCGTTAACTCAACGGGCAATACTGTCTTCCGTGCCGGAATACCCCGGCTGCTCCGGACGATCGACCTCCACCCAGACAAACTTGTCCGGGGAAAGCACCGACTCACCGTCCATACGGTACGCTACCAATCTGCCGTATTTCACCGCACTGTAATCAATGCAGGCAACGTTGGCCTTGAGCGGCGCCGGCTCCCCTTCCATCCAGTAGTGGCCCACAAACACCGGGGGCGCATCCAGCGGGTAGCTGATAAGTTGCTTGCGCTCGTTTTCCGTCAACTCCATGCGCGCCACTTCCGGCGGCAAAGGATCCGGCTGAAATACGACATCGGCATAGGTACGCGGGGCATCGGCCCAGAATTTGGTCCGGAAAAACTCACGGACATAACCGTCCCGGCCGGTGATTGCCGTTCCCTCCGGCAAGCGCAAATCCGTTCCCCGAAGCAAGGTGTCCATGACCTGGCCGGCAAACGACTCGATGGCCGCCGACGCGTGCAGGAAATCCTCGTCAATGCAGGCGCCACCCTGGAGCTGTTTGAACTTGTCGATCAGTTCTCCGTCCCAACAGGCGTGGACCACCCGGAAATCCTCTTCCTCGATAAACAGGGGGATGGTGTAGAACCATTCCAGGAACTCGTTCCATTCATGGGGATGGGCGTCAAACTGCTCAAGGGTTTCGCGAATCAGCCGATCATGGCGGGCATTGTGCTCGCGCAGCCACTTCTTGCCGCTGCCGGAACGGGCACGGGTGCAGTAGCCCAGCGCATTGTACTCGTGATTGCCCATCACAATCCGGGCCGAGCCATGCTCCACCATGTCGCGCACCAGGTGCAGGGCTTCACGGATTCGGGGTCCGCGGTCGATAATATCGCCGATGAAAATCGCCTGGCGCCGGTCGTGCTGATACACACCGTTCACCTTCCGGTAGCCCATCTGTTCCAGCAACCGGATCAGGGTGTTGGCGCAACCGTGGATGTCGCCGATGATGTCGAAGCCGCGGCTTGCGGAGTGTCTGTTTACAGCCATGATCAACTCGCTGAAATTTCACTTGCCCAGCCAAGCTTGTCACGGCAGGTGGCATAGAAATTGTGATCGGTGGGGTGGATCAACCGGATCTTGAAGGGTTTCTTGGTGATACGGATAATGTCGCCCGGCGCACAGGCGATGTTCATCTGACCGTCGAACGAAATCTGCGGGTAGGTTTCGTTGGTTTCCCCGATCACCAGTTTGATCTCGCTTTTGCCATCCACCACGATGGGGCGACTGCTGAGCGTATGCGGAAACATCGGCACCAGCACAACCGCATCAAGCTTCGGATGCATTATCGGGCCACCCGCCGAGAGCGAATACGCCGTCGAACCTGTCGGTGTGGCGACGATAAGTCCGTCGGAACGCTGGCTGTAGACAAAGTGGCCATCAATAAACAGATCAAAGCCGATCATCCGGGTCGACTTGCCCGGGTGCAGCACCACATCGTTGAGCGCGGTTCCAAACCCCAGCGGCTGCCCGTTACGCTCTACGTTACCATCCAGCAGAAAGCGCGTTTCTTCCACGTACTCGCCTTCCAGAACCTTGCCCAGACGCTCTTCCAGATCGGATGGAGAAATATCGGTAAGAAAGCCCAGACGGCCTCGATTCACACCGAGCAGGGGGATCTTTGACTTCGCCAACTCCCGCGCGGCACCCAGCAAGCTGCCGTCACCACCCACAACAATGACCAGATCGCAGATCTCACCCAGCAGCTTTTTGCTGGCAACCTGCAAACCATGGCCCGGCAGCATACCGGCGGTGTCTTCCTCGAGAATGACGTGGTAGTTGTTGGCAATCAGGTATTGTTTGAGCTGACGCAGTGATTCAACCACCTTCACGCTGCCCAATCGGCCAATAACACCAATATTCCTGAACTGATCCATGAGGCTTCCTGTGGTGTCGGGATGCGGTGGGGCCGGCCAGATCCGCCAGCCCCGTGACAATCTGGCTCACAGTTTAACGAAAGTCACCCCGATACTGAAAAAAGATCGAAACTTCAGGATTGATGCTGCTCGCAGCGGTCGTCAATGCCGGACCGAAACTCGCCTGGTTGGCTGATCCGCATGATGGGCTCGCCACAGGTCTTGCCATCCTTACCCTCGTGCTGGCACACCGGGTTCTCGTAATGCTCAAGCCACTGGCGATACGCAGGCTCGTTCATGCCGCAGCGCTCTGCCGCGTATGCCACCGGATTGGTGAAGTAGGTTTCGATGTCGTCGTAGGGCAAGGTGATATGGCCGACACCGGGATGGTAAGCCACGAGAAACACAGCCTGTTTCCTGAGCTGGCCCATGATGGAATTTTCCGCAGGCTCCTGGTGCTGGAGCTCATGGTTCTCCTGCTCAAGTGCCGCTATCCGCTCATCCCGGAGTTCCAGTTCACGGTGCTTCCGGTCAAGCTGTTCCCGGAGGAGCACCAATTCCGCATCGGTGTTGGCGTCGTCCCGCTCCTTTTCCTCGCCACCGGAGGCAATCTGCTCCTGCATGGTGAGGTACTGCTCATTCCGTTCAGACAAGCGCTTCTTAAGCTGCTCGTTACTCAGGCGCTGGCGTTCGTACTTTTGCTCCAGGTCGGAAAATTCACTGCGCAGCGTCTGCAATTCCAGGCGATGCTCCCGCTGGATTTCAGACAATGAATCCCGATGGACACTCTGGAGGGTCTTGATGCGGAGACGCTGCTCCCGAATGAGCTGGGCCAGACGGGCCCGGTCGGCCGCGTTGTCCGCGTCTTCCTGAGACTCTGCGGACGTTGCCGGAGCCGAATTGAGCACCGGAATGTCTTCTTCCTGCGCCGGTTGAGGCTCAATTTTTCGAAACTTCAGAGAGTTGGAATCGACAGCCTTGCGAATGGCCTGGAAATGATTGTTACCGGGCGTCATGTCCGGATCCCAAAGCTCCTCGGCATAGCGAGGCTCCGGGCATTGGCTCCGGCACACCAGCCGGATGGGGCCTCCCCCCATGTCCGGGCCTTTGGCACCGCGCTTGGCCAGCTCTTCAATGGGCACGTTCCAATTGCTATCCGCCCGACCCTCCTCATCGAACCAGATCCGGAAAAACACCAGGGATTGCACGAGGAGATCGCCACTCAGCTCAACCAGAACCGCTTTAACATCGGTCTCGGCGAGGTCCGATAACCCTACGTATCCGTCCAGAAAAGCCCCAAATTCACTGGCACGCATCTGGCGCGCCACATGGCTTCCATCCACGAAAAACACCGCCGCATAACCATCAGTCGCCTGGTCGGCAGATACCATTTGTGACTCTCCTAGCTCTTAAAGATTCGACACCAACACGATGAAGTCACACAGAATGTTCCATCGGGTTCCGGTGTCGGCAAACACCGCCCTCACCGGTTGAGAGAGGGCGGATACGCAAACTGACAGACTCAGGCTTACTAGTCTAGCCAGTCAATCTTCGGTGCACAGAGAAAAACTGCAACGTTTTGTGATCACAGTTGCGCAGCGAGCCGGCTTCCCTGATCAATCGCCCGCTTGGCATCAAGCTCCGCCGCGACATCGGCACCGCCGATCAAATGCACGGCCACACCGGCTGCCTCAAGCCCCCCCTGAAGCTCACGCAGCGGCTCCTGTCCGGCGCAGATGATAATGGTATCAACCGGTAGCACGCGATCCTCGCCCTGCTCCGCACCTTTGGGCGTGACCGTGATATGCAGCCCCTGATCATCAATCTTGCGGTAGCTCACGCCCGGCACCATCTGAACCTGACGGTTCTTCAGGGACGTCCGATGAATCCAGCCAGTGGTTTTGCCAAGATTCTTACCCACCTTGGATGCCTTGCGCTGCAACAGGTAGACCTCCCGGGCAGGTTCCGGCACCTCGGGCGAGACGCCTTGAATTCCACCACGGTGCTCGACACTCAGATCAACGCCCCACTCGCGCATGAAGTGCTCGGTATCAAGCGAGGCTGAAGCCCCCTTGTGCACAATGAATTCTGAGACATCGAAGCCGATTCCTCCGGCCCCGATCACCGCCACTTTCTGCCCAACGGGCTTGCGCTCGAGCAGGGCATCGAGGTATCCGATGACTTTCGGGTGATCAATCCCCTGGATGTCCGGTGTGCGCGGCTCGACGCCGGTCGCCAGAACCACGTCATCGAAACCGCCAGCCTTGAGGTCGTCAACATTCACCCGGGTGTTGAGACGGACATCCACGCCATGCTTGTCCAGCATGACCCGGAAATAACGCAGCGTTTCATGGAACTCCTCTTTCCCGGGAATCCGCTTGGCGACGTTGAACTGGCCGCCAATTTGGCTACCGGCATCAAACAGGGTCACCTTGTGACCACGTTCGGCCGCAACCGACGCAAAGGCAAGGCCCGCCGGCCCGGCACCAACCACCGCAATTGATTTGGGCGCAGCCGTCTTGACCCAGGTCAGCTCGGTTTCATGGCAGGCCCGGGGGTTGACGAGGCAGGAAGTCAGCTTGCCGCTGAAGGTGTGATCCAGGCAGGCCTGATTGCAACCGATGCAGGTGTTGATTTCATCGGCACGATCTTCAGCCGCCTTCAGGACCAGGTCCGAATCCGCCAGGAATGGACGCGCCATAGACACCATGTCGGCATCGCCTTCGGCCAGGATTTTCTCGGCAACGTCCGGCATGTTGATCCGGTTGGTGGTTACCAGCGGGATGCTTACCTCACCCTTGAGGCGGGCGGTCACTTTGGTGAACGCACCGCGGGGCACGGAGGTTGCGATGGTCGGCACCCGGGCTTCATGCCAGCCGATGCCGGTGTTGATGATGGTCGCGCCAGCCTTTTCGATTTCCTTGGCCAGGTGCACCACCTCTTCCCAGGTACTGCCATCCTCAATCAGATCCAGCATCGACAGGCGGTAGATCAGAATGAAGTTCTCGCCCACCCGCTCCCGGACACGACGCACGATTTCGATCGGCAGGCGAATCCGGTTCTCATAACTTCCGCCCCAACCATCGGTACGGTGGTTGGTGTGGGACACAATGAACTGGTTGATGAAGTAACCTTCGGAGCCCATGATCTCGACACCGTCGTAGCCGGCGCTCTGAGCCAGCACTGCACAGTCGGCGTAATCCTGAATCTGTTTCTCGATACCCGCCTCGTCCAACTCTTTGGGCTTGAACGGGTTGATTGGCGCCTGGATGGCAGAGGGCGCCACCAGTTCCGGCGAGTACGCATAACGACCTGCGTGCAGGATCTGCATACAGATTTTGCCGTCAGCCTCATGAACGGCCCGGGTAATGACCTTGTGATTTTCCACTTCGTCTTCGTTGGTCATCTTGGCCGCGTGCTGGAACACACCGCCCTCCACGTTCGGCGCAATACCACCGGTAACAATCAGGCCAGCACCACCACGGGCGCGTTCCGCGTAAAAGGCCGCCAGACGCTCAAAACCGTTTTTCGCTTCCTCGAGACCGGTGTGCATGGAACCCATGAGAGTCCGGTTGCGGAGCTTGGTAAAGCCGAGATCGAGGGGTTCGAGCAGGTTGGGGTATTTGGCGACACCGGGGGTAGCGGGTGCGGTCATGATTGATCTCCTCATTATCAATGGTTGCGGACCTTTGGAGGCCCGACTCGTTTTATGGCCCTAAATTACCCGGCTGACTTGCCATCAACAATATCCCTTAATAACATTCTATTATCTTCAGACAACATGTCGGACAAGCACTGATAATGACCAGACAAACAGCCTCCCCCCAGCGCCCGCGCAATGCCCTGGGCAACATCAGCGTGCTGCACGTGTCGGTTCTGCTGAGGGCGGCCGCGGCGGAAGGCGCAGATACTGAACACCTGACCTCCAACTTCCGGCTGAGCGCAGAAACCCTTGCGTCCGCTGCTGCACGGATCAGCATTCCGCGTTTCATGCGACTGGGCCACGCCGCCATAGCCCAAACAGGGAACCGTGCCCTCGGTCTGCGCATCGGGGCCCTGACACGGCCCGTCGATGCGGGCATCGCCGGATTGGCGGGCCAGTCAGCGGAGACCGCTGGCGAAGCCCTCAGCACGCTCATCCGATACTCCCTGCTCACCAGCCAGAACAGTCGCGGCGCCCCCTCCCTCAACGCAAAAGATCGCCAGGCCCTGTTCTATTCCATACGCCCTTACAACGCGTTCAACTTTTTTGTCGTGGATTCAGTGCTCGCCGCCTGGACCCAGTTTGTTCGAAACGTTACAGGCCAGTATGAGGTGCTGGAGCGGGTCACCATCGAGTATCCGTCCGTTGGTCAGGATGATCTGTTTGAAAGCTGGTTCCGGTGCCCGGTTCATTTTGGCGCCAAGGAGAACGGCATTACCCTCAAACCCGAGATCTGGACTCAGCCGACACGGCAGGCGCAGGCAGCCATGCATGAAAAACTGGTGGATCTGTGTGAGCGGGAGTTGCAGCAAATTCGGAAAGGCTGGACCACCGGCGACCGGGTAAAGCACTTGCTGACACCTCTGTTCAAGGGTGAAAGCCCGAGCCTTGAAACCATTGCCAGCAAACTGGGCGTGGCTCCCTGGACGCTACAGCGGCAGTTAGCTGCGGAGGGAACAGGATTTCGTGAACTGGTGGACGAGACGCGGAAACAACTGGCAAGGGATTATATTCGCGAAACCGAGACGGCTCTTTCGGAGATTGCCTGGCTTCTGGGCTTCGCCAATCCGGCGGCATTTCATAAGGCCTACCGGCGGTGGTTTGATATCAGCCCCGGTGAACACCGGAACCGGCTGAAGGCAGAACGCTAGATTTCGGTAGCGTCGTCGTAGCCTTCGTCGTCGTCAAACTCTTCGAACTGGCTTTCGATCAACTCTTCTTGATAATCCGACATGCATCTATCCTGCGTGGGTTCATTCAGAAGCAGGTTGACGCCAGATCATGACAGTGCAATGACAGAGAACAGAAAAACCGAACTACGAGGGAAGGAAAAATGGCGGAGCGGACGGGACTCGAACCCGCGACCCCCGGCGTGACAGGCCGGTATTCTAACCAGCTGAACTACCGCTCCGCGTTGGTCATCACGTCGTGCCCGAACTGGGCGGTGCAATCAGGGGTGTGACTGCTCGGTGACAACGAGGGCGCATTATAAAGAGGCACCCGGTTATGTCAACGCTTTTCCCGAAAAAAATTCCCGGGGGCGTTGACGCTAGAGGGCATCGACCATGGCGTCCTTGCCCTGAGCCGTTTTCCGGTACTCGATCGGTGTCATGTTCGACCAGCGCTTGAAAGCCCGATAGAAAGTGCTGGGCTCAGAGAACCCGGTCAGGTAAACGATCTCGTCAATCGATTCGTCGGTGGTCGCCAGCAACTGACGGGCCAGACGGTAGCGGAAGTCCGCCAGCACCTGGTTGAAGCTGGTCTCTGCCTCCGTCAGCCGGGTACGCAGGGTCCTGGGCTTGATTCCGAGGCGCTCGGCAACCGCATCGAGGGTGACCTCGCCGCTATCCAGCAACTCCGCCACAATCCTCTCCACCTGCCCCACGATGTCCCGCTTCTCAAGACGAGCCACCTGTTCGCTGGCAAACCGTTCATGCAGGTCAAGCAACTCGGGCTCCGCATGGGGCGAGGCATGGGTGAGCAGCGTCGCCGGGAAATACAACCGGTTCTCCGGCGCGCCAAAGACCACGTCACAGCCAAGCACCTCGGCCGCGTGCTCCTGGCCGGAGTCTCGGTGATGTTCAAACTCGATGCGGGAGGGGTAGAAAGAATCGTCGGTGATGGAACGGAAGAAGGTAATCACACCCTGCACAAAACATTCATTGAAATGTTTCAGGCGACTCACTTCATCAGAGGCCGCATCCAGAACCATGCAGGCGTCGTCGCCCTCAATAAAGAAATCCGTGTTGGCGGCGTCGCTCAACAGACGCTGGTAATTCTGGGCACGCCGCAGGCCCTCGCCAAAGGTCGGACTGCTGAGAAAAAGGTATTCCAGAACCTGCCCTTTGTAGGCGGGCAACAAGGGCCCGAGATGAAGACCGATGTCCGGATCTCCCGATACGTCTTCAACCGCTTGCCAGAAGTAAAGCTGGGCGCTGTGGGGGGTGCGCAACTGCTCGGTATAAACGTAGTTCTCGTCGACGCCCAGGCGACTGAAAATGGCATCGGTATCAATGCCTCTTTTCTTCATCGCCTCGTAAATCAGGCGCAACATTACTCCCGCATCACGAAGTTCCTGCATAAAATCCCGCTTTTTTTTATTCGTTTAATACCACTTTGACCCGGCGGACAATTTCCGGGGCAAGCCAAGTCAATGCCTGATCCAGCCGGATTTGCCAGAGTGAAGGCCTTTGATATGAAGCTTCTAGGACTAAGGTCTGATATTAGAGCATATCAGGCCACAGACGCACAGTTGTACCAGAATGTAAAAATAACCGGTACTTACGTGACCAATTCACGACTACAGTTAATGGCGAATACCTGCGCCGGGAGACAACCCTTATGTCAGATACTTTTATTTACCGCAACGCCCCGCCGGGCCTGCTGCCCCTCTACGCCCGGGCACTGATGCCGAAACCGGTAAAAGCCGGCCGCGACGTCACCATACCGGCATTGTCTGCACGACTGCTGGGCGCCAGCACCGCAGGTGATAAGCTGGCGCGGTATAAAACAATCTGCGGCTTCACGCAGACGACCAGCATTCCCGTGACCTGGCCGCACGTCATGGCGTTTCCGCTCCACCTCAAGCTGCTGACTGCCCCATCCTTTCCGTTGCCTCTTCTGGGACTGGTTCACCTGCGCAATACCATTACCCAGCACCGTGCAATCGGAGTGGGTGAAACCCTCGATCTGACCGTTCGCCTGGGCAAACAGGAGCGCACAAGCCGGGGTATCGAGTTCGATCTGATTACCGAGGCCCACGCCGCAGGCAAACTGATCTGGGAGGAGTCCAGCATTACGCTGTACCGGCGAGCGGCGACAGAATCCGGGACTGGCCGGAAGTCCGCGCCGCCGGGGCTGGAGCGGTACCCCAATACGCTGAGCATCGACGCTCCGGAATCCATCGGCCGACAGTATGCCGGCGTCTCGGGCGACAGCAACCCGATTCACATGCACGCACTCAGCGCCAAAGCCTTCGGGTTCCCGAGGGCAATCGCCCACGGCATGTGGAGCAAGGCCCGCGCACTGGCACTACTGGAACAACAGGAGGACTGGAAGCCCGGCGCCTTCCGGGTGTCCTGCCAGTTCAAGAAGCCGCTGTTCCTGCCCGGAACGGCGCAACTCAACTGGCATTCCGGTGCGTCAGGCTGGGACTATCAACTGTTGAATTCGAGGGGCGATGCCCCGCATCTCAGCGGTCGCATCGACTGGCTGTGAAGGCCCGGAGGCTCGGTGTTCAGGCTTCCCCGGCACCCGAGGCGGCTTCAGGGGCACAGGGCGCTCCGTCCGCTCCAGCCACTGGCAGGGTAAAGTAGAAGCAGGCGCCCCCGCCCTCGGGGCGCTCAAAGCCGATATCCCCACCTTGCGCCTGAATCAGGGACCGGCAGGTGGCAAGGCCGATGCCCATGCCCTCATCCTTGGTGGTGTAGAACGGCAGAAACAGCTTGTCTTCGGCGTCTGCCGGCAGGCCAACGCCATGGTCCCGCACCTGGACACGAACGCAGCTTGAGCCGAGCAATTCGGCACTTACCTCAACCGGCGTTGAGGCATCGGCGCTCCGGGTCGCCTCCAGCGCATTACGGATCAGGTTCAGGGCAACCTGCTGGACCTGGATCGGATCGGCCGCCACATCTGGCAGCGAATCCGGGACCGACAGCTCAATCCCACCCTCGTTGTTACGCATGTCGACTTCTGCGAACTGGCGGGTGTCCTCGAGCAGCGCCGGGACCGATATGACTTCTTTGCCAGTCGCAGGCTTTTTCATGAATCGACGAATTCGGCGAATGATCTCGCTGGCGCGGTGGGATTGGGCCTCGATCTTGTCCAGGGTCTCACCCAGCAAACCGAGGTCGGGGTTTTCCTTGCGCATCATTCGCTTGGACACCCGGGCATAGTTGGTGATTGCCGTGAGCGGCTGGTTCACCTCATGGGCAAAGCCGGCCGCCATCTCGCCCATGGTGGTCAGTCTCGATGTGTGGGCCAGCTGGTCCCGCTGCTCCTGAACCAACGCCCTGGCCTCTTCCAGAGCCGCCTCGCTCTCGAGTTCTGCTGTGATGTCCCGGAATACCACCACGGCGCCATGCAACTGGTCATTATCAAGCTTCGGCGTCGACCGGTATTCCGCAGGAAACCCGCTGCCGTCCGTCCTCTTCATCCGGATGTTGCGCTGGCCCTCGGCCCTGCCCTGGCAGCAGGTGGTCTGAACCGGCAAACCGTCCGGACAATCACCGCAGGTCGCAAAGTGCACTTCAAAAAAGTTTCGGCCAACCAGCTCATCGACCGGGCAGCGCATGATCTCCGCCGCGGCCGGATTGGCAAACTCGATAACCCCGTTCTCATCCAGACCGTAAATGCCTTCACTGATGGAGTTGAGAATCCGGGTCTGGTCGCCCTGGAGTTCCCGGTTCCGTGCCTGAAGCTCCCGCTCAAGACGAATAACCCGGGCGTGGGTCTTCACCCGCGCAATTACCTCAAGGGACTGGAAAGGCTTGGAAATGTAATCGGCACCACCGAGGGAAAATCCCTTCACCTTGGCCTGCAGATCGTCCAGGGCAGACAGAAACACCACGGCGCAGTCTGCCGTCGCCGGATCCGCCTTGAGGCGTTCGCACACCTCGTAGCCATCCATTTCAGGCATCATGATGTCCAGCAGGATTACTTCGGGCTGGTGACGATGGGCAAGGTCCAGGGCCTTTTCACCTTCGTTGGCGATCAACAGGCGATAGCCCTTGTCTTTCAGGGTCTCATAGAGGACTTTGAGGTTCTGTGGATTATCATCCACGAGCAGAACCGTCACCTCCGAGTTCTCACTGACAACTTCAGTCATATAAACGGGGCCGATTGAAAAGGTCTCCGTATGATGCCGACAGGATCACCGGGCGTCGATAAGGTCCTTTACGGACAGGACCATACGAACCAGGTGCGCCAGGGAGTGGGTCCCCATCTTGTGCATAACCCGGGAACGGTGAATTTCCACCGTCCGTTGACTGATTTCCAGCTCGATCGCAATCACCTTGTTGGCCTGTCCCGCAATCATCCGGTCCATGATCTCGTGTTCGCGGGGGGTGAGGCTCTTAACGCGACGAATGATTTCCTGCTTCTCATCGAGGGTCTTGCGCTGCTCGAGATCCTGTTCAAGAGCCGCCTCGATTTTTTCCAGCAGGGCTTCTTCCCGATAGGGCTTCTGGATAAAGTCCACAGCCCCTTCCTTCATGGCGTCCACGGCCATGGGGACATCACCGTGTCCAGTCACAAAAATGATGGGCAGGATGGAGTGCTTTTCGTTCAGCTTTTTCTGAAGCTCCATTCCATCCATACCCGGCATGCGGATATCCAGCACAATGCACCCGGCCATCTTTTCGGAGTAGTCCTTGAGAAAAGCCGTTGCGCTCTCGAAGGTCTTCACCGGCTTGCTGTCTGACTTCAGCAGCAGCTCCAGTGAATCACGAACCGCTTCATCGTCTTCTACTACGTATACGGTCTGCTGGATATCAGTCATGTGTGTGTTCTCTCCTGTCCACTTTCTTATGATGTCCGGTCAGTGAATTGACGGATCCTTATGATCGTCCCGGGCATGTTCCTGACGCTCATGTTCACGCATTTTTTCAAGCCGTTGTTGGATAATGCCAAAAACGCTCTGCTTCGGGTACCTGCCCTTGTCATCCGCCTTGCCGGCAGGTTTGCCGAGCAACAGGGTGACAGCCTCTTCCAATCGGCTGGCGGCATAGACCGCAAACCGACCCTCGCGGGCGGCGTTTACCAATTCACTGTCCAGCATCAGGTTCTGGACGTTGGTACTGGGGACAATTACGCCCTGGGTGCCGGTGAGACCGCCTTTTAACTGACAGGTTGCAAAGAAGCCTTCGACTTTCTCGTTTACCCCGCCAATAGGCTGAACCTCTCCGAACTGGTTGACTGAGCCGGTAATCGCCAGGTCCTGCCTGACCGGGATCTCGGCCAGGGCCGAGATCAGGGCACAGAGTTCCGCCAGGGAGGCGCTGTCGCCGTCAATTTCTCCATAGTTCTGTTCGAAGGTCAGGCTGGCAGACAGATGCATCGGGTCTGTGATTGCAAAGTGAGATGCCAGCCAGGAGCTGAGAATCATGACGCCCTTAGAGTGGATATTGCCTCCCAGCTTCACATCCCGCTCGATATCCATCACCGCACCATCTCCATAGTAGCAGGTTGCAGTGACACGGTTGGAAAGGCCGAATTCGAACCCACCGGTCGACAGCACCGACAACGCGTTTACCTGCCCGACGCAGGTGCCGCTGGTGCTGACCAGGGTCGACCCGTCACGAATGGAATCGTAGAACTGGTCACGGATACGGCTGCTGCGGTATTTGGCGCTTTCCAGTGCTCGCTCTACGTGTGCGTCCTGAATCAGTTTCGCACCCGCCTGGCGAGCCCAGAAATCGGACTCGCGAAGCAGGTTGGCAATATCGGCGGCGTGCAGAGAAAGGCGGTCCTGATGCTCCGCCATTCGCGAACTGTGCTCAATCACCCGAGCCACCGCCTTGTTCGAGCAGTGCAGGAGCTTCTTCTCGCTGACGAGACTGGCAATGAACTTGGCATACAGCAGCTGGCTGTCGTCGGACCGATACATTTCATTCTCAAAGTCCGCCGTCACCCGGAACAATTCGGCGAACTCCGAATCGTATTCCTGCAGCAGCATCCAGGTTTCCCGGTCACCAAACAGGACAATCTTCACATCCAGCGGCACCGCTTCCGGCTCGATGGAAATGGTGCCAGACAGGGTCAGTTCGCGCTCCAGGGAATTGATCTGGATGGACTTGGATCGCAGAGCCCGCTTCAGACCATCCCAGACGAACGGCTGCTCCAGTACCTTGATGGCATCCATCAACAGGTAACCACCGTTGGCCCGGTGCAGGCTGCCCGGCCGGATCAGTGAGAAGTCGGTGAACACCGTGCCTTTATAGGTCACGTTCTCCACGTAACCGAACAGGTTGTGGTAGGTCGGGTTATCCTCAACCACCACCGGTACTTCATTGGTTTTCTGATGTACCAACAGGTTGACCAGATAGCGCCGGGGCATTTTCTTGTCGAGCGAGGCGTAGGCAATAGCCGCCTGTTCGTCGTCATCGTCGAGGAAAATATCCAGGTTCTCGGCCAGGTCGTTCCGCACCGCCTCAAAATAGGAAACCACGTCGGGCAGATCCCGGTATTTTTCCTCCAGCTCGTCAATCTGGTGGCCCGAAATGCCTTCGAGGGTTTCCTTGTTCAGCGCCTGCTGCTTGTCGGCATACTCCTGCTCCCAGTCTGCCAGCTTGCGCAGCGCCTGCCGGAGCTTCTTTTCCAGCTTGTTGATTGAGTCCTCGAACTTGTCCCGCTGCTCTTCGGTCAGTGCCTGGAAGGACTCTGCGGTGTGCGGTTCGTCGCCGTTCATGGCGACAAGCCGGTAACCTCCGGGCGTGGTGACGGTCAGGCTGACCTTCTTGCGCCTGGCCTGGGCCGCCACCTTCTCCAGTTCATCTTCCTGCATCTTGCCGTATTCGTTCTTGAGCTGTTCCGACCGTTCCAGAAAGCTGTCGCTGTCGAACGTCTGAGGGATGACCTTGACCAGCCGGCTCATCAGCTTTTCCATGTCCTGCTTGAGCTGGGTGCCCTTGCCTGCGGGGACTTGCAGCAGCCGAGGAACCCGTGGTTCCTCAAAATTGGCAACATAGCACCAGTCATGACTCTGCTGGTCCGTATCGACGTGGTGCTCGAGGTAACGCAGCATCATGGTGCGCTTGCCCAGCCCGTTTCGTCCTACCGCATAGACGTTATAGCCGCCATGGGGCATGGCCAGTGCGAAGCGAACGGCCTCCTGGGCCCGATTCTGGCCGACGATTTCGGCCAATGGCTCCAGTTGCCGGGTGGTTTTGAATGGCAGGTCTTTCAGAACACAGGCTTTGTAGAGCTGGTGCAGAGACAGTGACTTCAAGGTACGGTCCTGTAACGGTTGAATCATTGGCCGGTCATTGTAGATTCTGCGGCCGCCCCTGTCGCGTGCGAGCACAAGATTTCTGCCGGGCTGGCGGCCCTTTATGGAAGTGTTAGCCAGTTCACACTTTCATGAATGGTTATTTTTCAGACAGATGTTCCAGAACTAAACTTCATCTCCCGGTCGCAATCCGTCTGCTGGATTGCCGGGGGACAACAAAGACAAGACACGCAACGGACGCACCTGTATGACGAGTGATTCAACCGATCGGAGAATCAAGGATCGCTACCCAGCCTCTTGCCTTCAGGTCTGGTTACGGGAACGCGGGTTCCTTGGCCGTGGCAAGCAGGCCACCTCGGTCACCTGCCTGGACCTGAACCGTTACGGCATGGCCGTTCTCTGCCCGCGACCGGTGGAGCCTGGTGTTCGTTTATTCCTGGACTTTGCCGGCAAGTACATCCGGGAATCCCGTGTGGGTGCCCGGGTTGTGGAGTGCCAGCCATACCAGGCCGGCTTTCGGATCAGCGTACAGTTCAGTTACTGCCTGGATAAAAAAGGCTATTCACGCGCCATGGACAACGCATTGTCACGGATCGAAGGTTTCTACAACCGTTTAGCCAGCTAACTCCCCTTCCAGGCCAACTCCGGGGGTTAGAGCAGGCCGGCATCCAGGCTGGCCGCCACATACAGGCCCAACTCCTGGCACTGCTCGGAAAATTCCTCGCGGTATTCGCCGCGACAGATCAGCGGCTCCTGAATCCGCTTCCAGCGCAGGCCTGTTGCGATCGACTCGATGGCGCGATGGGTGCCGGTGCCATCATGGCCCGCCCGGATGTAATAGGCAAAGGGCAGGCCCTGGGTGCGCTCCAGGCACGGATAATAGCTTCGGTCAAAGAAGTCCTTCAGCGCCCCGCTCATGTAACCGAGGTTTTCAGTGGTCCCGAGGATAATGGCGTCGCAGGCGAGTACGTCCTCCGGGCCAGCATCCAGGGGCGCCAGAACGGTCACCTCTACATTCTCGATATCCGCATGCCGTGCGCCCTTCTCCGCCGCCTCCCGCAGTTTGAGGGTATTCGGGGACGGCGCATGAGCCACGATCAATAATTTTTTGCTGTTTTCCACACTTTCTCCCGGATCGGTTCGCAGCATTGATGCCCCTGCGATTACCGAATATGCAGCAGGGAAATCCAGGATCAGTGTAACAAAGTCAATTTTCCAGAACTTCCTGCAAGGGCTGGCCAACCGCGCCTGAAGGCGCTTTGGCACCGATCACAGCAGACAGTGTCGGGGCAATGTCATACGGCGCTACCGGTCGAGTGACGGTCCGGGCCTTCAGGCCGTATCCGGAAAAAATCACCGGCACGTGGGTGTCATAACGCCACGGTGACCCGTGAACCGAAGCCACCTCCAGGCCATCAAAATCGTTAATGAAGACGTTGGGGTTGAATACCACGTAGATGTCGCCCGAACGTTTCGGGTGGAAGTTATTCAGGACGGCATCGATGACCGGAACATTCGGGAATGCGCCCGACCGCAGGGCCGAGCTGGGAATTGCCACGGAGATACCCTCAAACTGCATCAGCGTCTCGGCAAGCGTCTGTTCGACAGCCACTTTATCCAGGCCTTCCTTCTCAATGATGTCATTATTGAGATACAGATAAGGCTGGAAGAACGCCTCGATCAGCTCCTCGCCGATGCCAAATTTCGTCTTCAGGGCCTCAATGGCCGGCGTTTTGTCCAGCGCCTCAACATCGAAATAGCTGGCGGTGGACACGCCGAGCTGGTTGAGATGGCCGGGGACCTCCGGTTGTCCGTGATCCGCCGAGAGCACAATCAATGTGTTCTCAAGCCCCACGTGCTTGTCAACAAAGCCGAGCAGGTCCGCCAGGGTGCGGTCGAGACGAGCCATGTTGTCTTCGGCCTCCAGACTGGAGGCACCAAATATGTGACCAACGTAGTCGGTTGAGGAAAAACTGACCGCCAGGAAATCCGGCACATCGTCCTGCCCCAATTGCTCTTCAGTCAACAGCGCTTTTGCAAAATCGAGGGTCAGTTCATCTCCGGCCGGACTGAGGGTCAGGCGGGTGGTCATGTACTTATCGTCGGCCGCCCCCAAGGCGTGGGGAAACGCACGCCCGAAACCCGGGAAATCGGTCTCGAAGCCTTGATCATCAGCGCCGGCGAACTGGTAGGCATCCGGTTCAAGGAGCAGGTCCCAGGCTTTGCCCGCGTACTTGCCAACGGGCTTGCCCGCATTCCAGTCCGTCACCCACTGCGGGTACTCGTCATAGTAATAGGTGCTGGTAACAAACTCCCCGGTGGCCTTGGAGAACCAAAAAGCTTTCCCGGTCTGCCCCGCCAGCGTAACCGCGCCGCGATCTTTCACGGAAACGCCGAATATCTTCGAACGCCCATTGAAATAAATCGCCAGTTCATCGCTGAAGGTCGACGTCAGGATGGCGGTTGGTGACCGGCCATCCACCTTGGCGGCCTTCTGGGTCGGATCGATTTCAGTCTGTTCATCCACGTCAGCGCCCGCGGTCAGCAACCGATAGCGGGCGTCTTCGATGTTGTAGACCAGGCGCCCCAACTCACGGTCAAACCAGACATTCCCGATCATCCCGTGGCGCGCCGGTACCGTGCCCGTGGCCAACGAGGCGTGGCCGACCACGGTCTCCGTGTTGGCGTGGCGGTAATTGGCGTTGGAATAGGTGATTCCATTGCTCCACAGGCGCTTGAAGCCATCCTCTCCCAGAACGGACGCGTAACGCTCCGGCAGATCGGCCCGTAGTGCATCCACGGTGATTTGCAGAATCAGTTTCGGGTGGCCGCCCCCGGCTTCTGCAGCGCCTGATACGCCGGGTGTCAGCCCGACGATCAGGACGGCAAGTGCAGGCCCGAGCACTACACGCGCCCATCTATTTAGAACGTGCTTCATTCCAGTCCCCCAGTCGACCGGCGAAATAGTGCCCCTCGATTATCCAACGATAAGCGCGATCGGGATTACCCGCCCTGATTTTCCTGCAACATTTCCAGGACCCGTTCCAGATTGAAGCTGCCGGGCTTCTGACGGGGAGGGAAATCTTTATAGGTCTCCAGATGCTGACTCACGTAAGCTGAGCCGGGCAGCAACAGGAATGCACGGTCAAAGCGCCACATCGCATACTTTTCAGAGTCATGGTCTGCCCGTTCAAACGGATCGCCGCGCATATCAAACAGCTTGGGCACGCGCAGGGTAACCATCGGCTCCTGCCACACTTCGAAACCGTGAGCTCGCTGCTCCATGAAGACCAGCTTCCAGCGGTCATAGCGCAGGCACGCCAGGTCGCCATCATCGGTCCAGTAGAAAAATTCCTTGCGAGGGCCCTCTTCCACTTCGCCTTTGAAGTACGGCAACAGGTTGTAGCCATCCAGATGAACCTTGAAATCCCTGCCATTGGCTTCGTGGCCTTCCAACAACTTTTCCTTGATGTCGGGCTCACCAACCGCCGCCAGGAGGGTAGGCAACATGTCTTCGTGGGAAAACACATCGTTGTATACGCTTCCGGGTTCGATCACGCCGGGCCATTTGATCAGTGTCGGCACGCGATAACCGCCGTCCCAGTTCGAGTTTTTCTCGTTGCGAAAAGGCGTCATGCCGCCATCGGGCCAGGCAAAGATTTCGGCACCATTGTCAGTGGAGTACATGATGATGGTGTTGTCTTCGAGCCCCAGTTCACGCACCTTGGCGAGCAACTGGCCGACATGACCATCATGCTCGACCATACCGTCGGCATAGACACCCAGGCCGGTAACGCCTTCCGACGCTGGCTTAAGATGGGTATTCACGTGCATGCGGGTGGAATTCCACCAGACAAAAAAGGGCTTATCGGCTCGGTGAGCACGGTCTATGAAATTCAGGGCGGCGCCTGTGACTTCGTCGTCGATGGTCTCCATCCGCTTTTTGGTCAGCGGACCGGTATCTTCGATGTCACCATCGGCAAAGCTCTTGATGACGCCCCGCGGCCCGAACTTCTTCTTGAACTCCGGGTTCTGCGGGTAATCCGGGTTCTCTGGCTCCTCCTCGGCGTTGAGGTGGTAGAGGTTGCCCAGGAACTCATCAAAACCATGGTTGGTTGGCAGCATTTCATCCAGATCCCCCAGATGATTCTTGCCAAATTGCCCGGTCATGTAACCATGGTTTTTAAGCAATTCTGCGATGGTGGGGTCTTTTTCCGACAGACCTTCCTTTGCGCCCGGAAGCCCGACTTTCAGCAACCCGGTTCGGTACGGACTCTGTCCGGTAATGAAGGCCGCACGTCCGGCGGTGCAACTCTGTTGCCCGTACCAGTCGGTAAACAAGGCGCCTTCTTTGGCAATGCTGTCGATGTTGGGCGTCTGATAGCCCATCATTCCCCGATGGTAGACACTGGGGTTCGACCAGCCGATGTCATCACCCCAGATGATCAATATGTTCGGCTTTTCCGACTGGGCATAAGTGAGGGTGGAGCATAGAGCGAAGAGTGCAAGCAGGCACAGCTTCAGGGGAGCGTAATGCGGCGTTTTCATGGGGATACCCTGGTTTGGTTGAAGATCCTTTTAACCAAACAATCACCACTACGGCCCCGCGTTTCTAGCGGGGCCACTACCCGGATCGTCTTATCCGTGTATAACACACAATCCTTGCTTTTCAAGTCGGCGGCATCCCCGGCAAGACAGGTACGTCGAGACGAAAGGGATCGTAAATCGGAGGGATGGACTGGACTGGAAGGGAGCATGGGCAGCAGGAAATGCGTCCTGCTGCCCATTCTTGGACGGACAGTTAGTTAGAGCAGTTCGCCATTTGCTTCAGCCGGGGCTTCCTCGGCCTTCTCCTTTTTCTCCGGCTTTGGCATCAGCTTGTCACGGACCTTGGCTTCAATTTCCGTGGCCAGATCCAGGTTCTCTTCCAGGAACTTGCAGGCGTTGGCCTTGCCCTGGCCAATCTTGTCGCCGTTGTAGGCATACCAGGCACCGGATTTGTCCACGAAGCCTTCTTTCACACCCATGTCCAGAACCTCGGCCATGTGGTAGATACCCTTGCCGTACATGATCTGGAATTCGGCCTGGCGGAACGGCGGCGCCACCTTGTTCTTGACCACTTTCACGCGGGTTTCGTTACCCACCACTTCGTCGCCATCCTTCACGGAACCGATGCGACGGATATCCAGACGCACAGAAGAGTAGAATTTCAGGGCGTTACCACCGGTCGTGGTTTCCGGGCTGCCGAACATAACACCAATCTTCATTCGAATCTGATTGATAAAGATCATCAGACAGTTGGCGTGCTTGACGTTACCGGTGAGTTTGCGCAAGGCCTGAGACATCAAACGCGCCTGAAGCCCCACGTGACTGTCGCCCATTTCGCCTTCGATCTCCGCTTTCGGCGTCAGAGCTGCGACGGAGTCCACGATGATCACGTCAACGGCGTTGGAGCGAACCAGCATATCAGCGATTTCCAGTGCCTGTTCGCCGGTATCCGGCTGGGACACCAGCAGGTCGTCGACATTCACGCCCAGCTTTTCAGCGTAAATCGGATCAAGTGCGTGCTCCGCATCGACAAAGGCACAGGTTTTTCCCTGCTTCTGGGCTTCAGCGATGACCTGGAGGGTCAGCGTGGTTTTACCGGAACTTTCCGGGCCGTAGATCTCACAGATCCGCCCATAGGGAAGGCCGCCAATACCCAGGGCAACGTCGAGCCCGAGAGAACCGGTGGATACCGCAGGAATGGCTTCACGGGGCTGATCGCCCATTTTCATGACGGCGCCCTTGCCGAACTGGCGCTCAATCTGACCCAGTGCTGCGCTTAGTGCTTTCTTGCGGTTGTCTTCCATCAGTGCAAACCCTCTGTCGCCGTAGCCACCGGTCGTCACTTAACGCCGGTCGCAGAATTTTGGAGCGGGAACTTGTACAGCAGATACAGCAAATTCCCTGTATATTTGAACAGTATTAAAACATAACCCGATGAGGAGACCAACCCCCTCTTTCACGAAACTGACCCGAGGCTTCCGCCAGTCCCATCTGACGCCATTCAGGATGCGCCCAGGAAATCACTGACCCCCTGCAACGCAAAGAGCACCGCCTGGCGCCGAACCTGGTCCCGGTCACCTGGAAAATGGGCCACCACGGCTTCCGTGGATGCCTGGCCTCGGCCCCAGGCAAACCACACCGTGCCCACAGGCTTATCTTCGCTGCCACCGCCCGGACCCGCGACACCACTGATGGCCACAGCCACATCCGCACCGGTCACCGCCAGCGCACCGGCAACCATTTCCCGAACCACCGGTTCACTTACGGCACCGTGGTCAGCCAGTGATTGGCCGCTTACGCCCAGCAACCCTTCCTTGGCACTGTTGCTGTACGTTACCAGGCCTCCCAACACATACGCGGAGGAACCCGCCCTGTCCGTCAACACCTTGGCTACCCAGCCTCCGGTGCAGCTCTCGGCCGTGACAACCATACGTCCCTGCCGCTCCAGCAGTTTGCCAAGGCGGGCCCCCGCCTCAGACAATTCCTGATCACTGGCGGTCATAATGATCTCCTTCGTTTCATCCGGGGCGTTATTTTCTTACAATTCACGCCTTCATCCAAAGCAAGGCAATCCGGACCGTCCATGTCAGCAGCCCAGACCGATCTCTCCAAGCACACCCCCATGATGCAGCAGTACCTGAAGATCAAGGGGCAGCATCCCAACGAGCTGGTGTTCTACCGCATGGGGGACTTCTACGAGCTGTTTTATGAAGACGCCAAGAAAGCCGCCGAGCTGATGGACATCACATTGACCGCTCGCGGGCAATCCGGCGGCAACCCGATCCCCATGGCCGGCATCCCGTTCCATTCATCTGAGGGATACATTGCCCGGCTGGTGCGGGCGGGTCAATCCATCGCCATCTGCGAGCAGATTGGCGATCCGGCCACCAGTAAAGGTCCGGTCGATCGCCAGGTGGTTCGAATTGTCACGCCGGGCACACTCAGTGACGATGCCTATCTGGAGGACCGTCGCGACAATCTGCTGGTAGCCATTTACAGCCATCGCGAACAATTCGGCTTTGCCTCGCTGGATATTTCCAGCGGCCGCTTCGCGGTCTCTGAGCTGGACGACCTGGAAGCCCTGCAGGGCGAACTCCAGCGTGTGCGTCCGGCGGAAATCCTGATCAGCGAGGACTTCCCTTACGAAGAGGTGCTGGAGGGTTACACCGGCGTTCGCCGCCAGGGCCCCTGGCTGTTCGAATCCGATACGGCACGCCGGGTCATCACACACCAGCTGCAGGTGCGGGACCTGACCGGGTTCGGCTGCGAGGACCTGACCCTGGCCATCTGCGCTGCAGGCTGCCTGCTGCAGTACGCCAAGGAAACCCAGCGCACCGCCCTGCCCCACATCCGGAAACTGACCCGGGAACGGCGGGATGAAGCGGTCATCCTGGATGCCGCCAGCCGCCGCAACCTCGAGATCGACACCAACCTGATGGGCGGCCACCTGCATACGCTGGCCTGGGTAATGGATCGCACTGCCACCTCCATGGGCGGCCGGGAGCTGCGGCGCTGGCTCAATCGCCCACTGCGCGACGTGACTGTGGTCTCCCAGCGCCAACAGGCGGTATCGGCGTTGCTGGACGGCTTTCATTATGAGCCGGTGCACGACCTGCTGAAGGCGGTCGGAGACATTGAACGGGTGCTCGCCCGGGTCGCCCTGCGCTCGGCCCGCCCCCGGGACCTGGCCCGGTTGCGGGATGCCTTCCAGGCGTTGCCCAGCCTTCAGGAAACCCTGAAACCGGTCAATTCCCATCACATTGTGAAGCTGGCGACCATCATCGGCGAATACCCGGAGCTGGCTGACCTGCTTGAACGGTCCATCATCGACAATCCGCCCGTGGTTATCCGTGACGGCGGCGTTATCCGTGAGGGCTTTGACGAGGAACTGGACGACCTACGCAACATCAGCGAGAACGCGGGCCAGTACCTGCTGGACGTGGAAACCCGGGAACGGGACCGTACCGGTATCAGCACCCTCAAGGTGGGCTACAACCGGGTGCACGGCTACTACATCGAAATCAGCCGGGCCCAGTCCGACCAGGCTCCGGTGGATTACATTCGGCGCCAGACCCTGAAAAACGCGGAACGGTTTATCACCCCGGAACTGAAAGAGTTCGAGGACAAGGCCCTGAGCGCCAAGAGCCGCGCGCTGGCCCGTGAAAAGGCCCTTTACGATGAGGTCCTGGAAGCGGTCGCCGAGCAGCTGGCGCCACTTCAGGATGCTGCCCAGGCTCTGGCCGAGCTGGACGTCCTGAGCAACTTTGCCGAACGGGCCACCACCCTGCGCCTTGCGGCACCGGAATTCAGTGAATCACCGGGTTTTGATATCGAAGAGGGCCGCCATCCGGTGGTGGAGCAGCTGCTGGATGAACCCTTTGTGCCCAACGACCTGCTGATGGATACCCAGCGTCGTATGCTGGTGATCACCGGCCCGAACATGGGCGGTAAGTCCACCTACATGCGTCAGGCCGCGCTGATTGCCCTGCTGGCCTACACCGGCAGTTTCGTACCGGCCAACCGCGCGGTTCTGGGGCCCGTCGACCGGATTTTCACCCGCATGGGCTCCTCCGATGACATTGCCGGCGGTCGCTCCACGTTTATGGTGGAAATGACTGAAACCGCCAATATCCTCCACAATGCCACGGAGTTCAGCCTGGTGCTGATGGATGAGGTGGGCCGCGGCACCAGCACCTTCGATGGGCTTTCCCTGGCCTGGGCCACGGCCGAACACCTGGCAAAAAACATTCGCTGCTACACCCTGTTCGCCACGCACTACTTTGAACTGACCCAGCTCGCCGATGACCTCGCCCACGCCGTCAACGTGCACCTGACTGCCACCGAGCACGACGACAGCATCGTCTTCCTTCACAACGTCCACGATGGCCCGGCGAGCCAGAGCTATGGCCTGCAGGTGGCCAAGCTCGCTGGTGTACCTCAGGACGTGATACGCAACGCCAAGGGCCAGTTGGCCCACCTCGAAGGCAGCGCAACCCCCGCTGCAGTCCCTACGAACCAGGCCCCGGCGCCAAGCGCTCAGGAGGCCCGCCCGCAGCCTTCAGTGCGCGTCAGCGAGCCGGTCATGCAAGGTGATATGTTCGCAAGTCTGGAGCCCAGTGTGGTCGAACGAACACTCAAGGCGCTTGAGTTGGATGACCTGACCCCGAGAGAGGCCCTGAACCGGCTTTACGAACTGAAGGAATTGCTGGAGAAATGACCGGAATTTTCCGGCTTTTTGATCCAGGTAATAACGATATAGCGGGTCAACTCTTGCGGGTCTGCGGGGCGCTCCCTACAATATCGCGCAATAAAACATAACCATGGAGCCTGACTGCAAGCTCCCGATGAGATTGACCACTGGACCAGGGATCTGACTATGGCGTTTATCGTTACTGATAACTGCATCAAGTGCAAATACACAGACTGCGTGGAAGTCTGCCCGGTAGACTGTTTCTACGAAGGCCCGAACTTTCTGGTAATTGATCCGGACGAGTGCATTGACTGCGCCCTGTGTGAGCCCGAGTGCCCGGCAGAAGCGATCTTCTCCGAGGATGAGCTGCCCGCCGATCAGGTCCAGTTTGTAGAGATCAACGCCGATCTCGCGGGCAAGTGGCCAAACATTACCGAGAAGAAGGACCCGCTGCCGGACGCCGAGGAATGGGACGGCAAACCGGACAAGATCCAGTACCTCGAGAAGTAAGGCGACGCCTGAATGCAAAAAGGGAAGCTCCCAGGGCTTCCCTTTTTGTTTGCCTGTTCAGGCGTCCTTCCAATCCGATCGGTTCAGCTACTGGCCAGCTTCGCCCCCATGGCGACAAAGAACCCGCCGGTGGCAGCATTCAACGCACGTTTCACCCGCGCACTCGCCCCCAGCCCCTTGAACCGGACCACCGCAAAGGCCAGCCCACACTGCCAGACCATGGCGAGCAGGAAATGGACACTCGCCAGGACCAGCGACTGCTGGAAAGCGTTACCGGCTGGGTCCACGAATTGTGGCAAAAGGGCCATATAGAACAGGGCTGTCTTGGGGTTGAGGACATTGGAGAGCAGCCCCTCCCGGAACGAGACCGACGTGCCCACCCGCCGCCTGACCACCTCGCGCGGCTCCGTCTTGGGCCTGCTGTTCCTTGACCAGGCCTGGCGGAGTGAGGCAATGCCCAGCCATACCAGATAACAGGCTCCCGCCCATTTCAGTGCGGAGAAGGCCCACGCGGTTTCAACCAGCAAAATGGAAATCCCCAGCGCCGAGAGCGTCGCGTGGATAAACAGCCCGCTACAGATACCGACACTGGTCACACAGCCATCTCTCAAGCCACCACGACCGGTATTACGCATCACCAGCAGGGTGTCGACACCCGGTGTAATGGTCAGCAGAGTAATAGCTACCAGGTACGCCCAGAACAATTCTGTAAACATGGCAGGCCTCCGGTGAATGGCCGGTGGCTGCGCTGGTCAGGCCTCCGGCTCAAGAATCTTGCGTGCCGCCGCAGAACTGTAAAAGCTGCTCAACCTGCGGCGCACCAGGGCCTCAACATAGCCCTGTTCCCGCAACACGTCCATAACCGGAAGTGCGTAGGCATCGATTTCGGCCATGATCATTTCCCGGGTGACTCCAACATCTTTAAGCAGGTCGCTGATCGGACGGTCGCCATACTTGGCAAACAGGTGTTCCACCACCGCGCGGGCACATCCCTCGAAGTAGGCGGTTTTTCGGAACTCAAGCCAGAACTCGTAGCCCAGCACCACGAATTCCTGAAGTTCGACATCCCCCATTCCTTCGCGCAGTTCGGCAATGGTGCGATTCTCTACCGACACCCAGCCGGCCATAACACTGTCCCGCAGTTCGTCATCGGACAGCGCCTTGTTGAGGAACTCCTCGCTGCGGGCAATCAGCCCCGGCAAGCTATCGGATAACCAGGTTTTTATCCGCCGCTCAAACGTTTCATCCAGTCCCGGCACGGCCCGATTCGCCATTTTCTTGCCGAACTTCATCATGGAACCCACCCCCGGCACCGACTTGGTAATGAGGTTGTCCTCGTAGAGGTAATTCACGAGGCCGGCGTAGACCACGTTGGACACCAGCTCCTGATAGACCGGATGTGCCATGATCTCGCTGATGACCCGCTCCCGCTGCTGGCGCAATTCCAGGGCCTCTTCCACGAAACCGGTTGCCTGGTCCCGGCTGATGATTTCGCCCAGCGTGGTCTGTTCCTGCACCGGCGCGTTCATCACCTCCGTGGCCATTTCCGCCGCCAGTTCAGGGATACCGGCATCCAGCTCCATATTCACGACGATCCGCTGGATCACCCCCATCACCTGCTCCACAGAACTCAGTCGACCAAGGGTAACCACATCAGCCTGCCCCAGGAGTTCCGTCACCTCGCGCTCAAGGAACTTGCGCAACCTGGCCCCTTTAAGCGACGCCATTTCGTGCTTTACGTGCTGTTCCAGCAGCCTGCTGGCGAGATCCGCATTGCTGTTGCTCATGGGTTCAACGGTCCTGTATGCAAAAGGTTTGGAAGAAGGCTGACGAGGCTAACACGGCAGCGCCAGGGAAGAGTTTGCCAAAACTACCGGGTTACGACTGCGGCGGGGCAAATGCCGGCCGCCACGTCGGTTTGTAGCGGCGGCGACTTACTCGAAATCGTTGAAGGTGTGCGGATCAGCAGCCAGGGCGAGACACAAGCTGCCCGGCCCCACATAGATGCTGCTGGTGATCCCCATCTGGGACAGCAACAGCTCGACGCCATTGCGTTCGCAGGCGTCCCGAAGACGGTTCAGCCCCGGCAGGTCCTCGATTTCGGTCCAGGCCAGGCCACAGGACAGACTGACATAGGGCGTGGCCAGGCCCGCCTCCACCCGGGCGGCAGCGTAGTTCATCACTTTTTCCACGGCCACATCAAAACTTCGGGTCTTGGCCACAGGCTGGCCTTCTGCTCCCTTACCGAAGATCACCGGCGTGATATTGAGGGCCTTGCCCAGGAAGGCCACCAGCGCCGAGACGCTCTTGTCGCCGCGTCTACGGGCCCGTTCCCGGATGTAGTGAAGGTCTCGCGGGATAACACAGGTGTAGATCTTGTCCGAGAAGGTCTCAACCTCATGCCGAAGGGCGTTCTTGGAGAGTTTCTGCTCGATCAGTTTCAGGGTATGGGCGGCAAGGAGGCCCTGGCCGGCAAAAATCTGCTTGCTGTCGATGACCCGCATCGAGAACTTGCCCTCACGCCCTGCTGCCTCGCGGGCCTTGTCGTAATTGGCGAGCACACCGTTCATGGCCTCGGTGGCATTTTCGAAGATCAGGCTTCGACTGCGGGTGACGGTTTCACAGAACGCCACATCGAATTGGGTGATGATCTTCTCCATGAACAGGTCGTAGATCTGCTTCGGCGAAAAGGCCTGGGTCTCGGCCTGATGCCCTTTCTGCAGCAACCCGCTCTGGTAGAACTCCTGGGTCCTGACCGGGTCATGCTCGTCGATGTAGGTCTGGCCATCTATGACAGCCGTAACAGGAAGAATAAACAGGTCGTGCTTGCGACTGAATTCGTAGGGTAAATCGCACGCGGAATCGACGATCAAACCAACTCGCATGATGGGGCCTCCAGCGCCGGGCTGATCCTCGATGGGAACGCCCTTTATTGTCATTATTTTTAAAGGAGACCAGTTTTACACAACCCGGTCAGAATTTCAGCACCACACCGTCAATGGGCGGATGGTGCTGCCTCCAGTTCCTTCAGGTTTTTCTCGAGAAGTCGCCGGTTGTCATGTTGCCAGGGATGGAACCCCTTGCGGAAGTATGCAAGAAAGTCGGGCAGGCACTTGCGGATAACTCCGGGTTTTCCCCACAGGAAATTCAGGCCGCCCAGCCACGTTTTCACACTCCAGAGCTTGCCGTCAGTCTTAAGCAGGCTACAGGTGTTCAGGAACGTGTACTTGAAGAAATTCCAGGTAACAAAGAGGAACACGATGCGCCGCAGACGCTCATCGCCGACACACTCGCGATAGACATCAAAGGCCACTGATTTGTGCTCGGTCTCCTCGATCGCGTGCCAGCGCCAGAGACACGCCATGGCCGGGGTCGCGCCCTCCATCCATTCCGGATGGCGGAGTATGGCGTTCGCCAGAACCGCCGTGTAATGCTCAGCGCCACAGGTTCCCGCCAGTTGCCGACTGGGCGGCAGATTGGCCACCCACTTCATGTGCCGGGCGAATCGTTCGTCAATGGCATCGATGTCATAACCCCGGGCTTTCAAGGCTTCGTTGTAGCTTTTATGTTCACGGCTGTGCAGCGCTTCCTGACCAATAAACCCGCGTATTTCAGCCTGGAGCTTGGGGTCTTCAATGCGATCCCGGTATAGCCGAACGGCGTTGATAAACTGCTGCTCACCATCCGGAAACTGAAGGGACAGGGCGTTGAAGAATGCGGTCCTGAAGGCATTGTTGCCGTGCCAGAAGGATTTCAGGTCGTCACTGACATCGAACCGGATATGCCGGGGCTGAACCGACACCCCTTCGGGAGTGGAACTGATGGTCATGGCTGCCTCCTGTTGTTATCACGTTTTGTCGTGTTGTTATCGATTACAAACAGCGGTTAAACATTCACCAGTGGAATCAGTTTAAACCTGAAAACAAGAACGAAGGAAGGCTTTGGAACGAACATTTCGACAAATTGTCACGAAATGACATTCTGTCATCATTCAGAATGTGGAGAAAAAAGGGAGGCATTCCGCCTCCCAAGGACACACGGGGGGGTGGCCCGCCTCCGGTCCGAAATCGGAGGCTGCGGCCCATGGGATCAGTCCAGCTCTTTGGCCTGATCCCTCAGCACGAACTTCTGGATCTTGCCCGTGGAGGTCTTGGGCAGTTCCGAGAACACGACAGTCTTGGGAACCTTGAAGCGAGCCAGGTGCTCACGGCAGAAGCTGATGATGTCGTCCGCACTGACTTCACCCGCTTCGGGCTTGAGGGTCACAAAGGCGCAGGGCGTTTCCCCCCACTTTTCGTCCGGTCGAGCTACCACGGCAGCCTCAAGCACGGCAGGATGACGGTATAGCGTGTCTTCCACTTCGATGGTGGAAATGTTCTCACCACCCGAGATGATAATGTCTTTCAGGCGGTCCTTGATTTCCATGTAGCCGTCCTCGTGCCAGACGGCCAGATCACCGGTATGGAACCATCCGCCCCGGAAGGCCTCCTCGGTGGCCTTCGGATTTTTCAGGTAACCCTTCATCACGGTGTTACCGCGCAGGAAGATCTCACCGATGGTCTTGCCGTCTTTGGGCACCGGTTCCATGGTATTCGGGTCGCCCACCATGGTTCCTGCCAGGGTGTGGTAACGGACGCCCTGGCGGGCCTTCTTCCTGGCCCGATCATGCAACGGCAGCTTGTCCCACTCGGTTTTCCACGCACAGACGGTCACCGGGCCATAGACTTCGGTGAGGCCGTATACGTGGGTAACCTCAATGCCCATCTCCTCAATGGCTCCGATTACCTGGGCAGGTGGCGCCGCACCGGCCGTCATGGACTTCACGTCGTGATCAATACCGGCCTTGGCCGATTCCGGCACGTTCAGCAGGGCGTTCAGCACGATCGGGGCACCACACATGTGGGTGACCTGGTGATCACGAATGAGTTGCAGAATTTTCTCCGGATCTACCCGACGCAGGCACACGTGGGTTCCGGCCATGGCCGTAATGGTCCAGGGGAAACACCAGCCATTGCAGTGGAACATCGGCAACGTCCAGAGGTAGACCGGGTGCATGTCCATCGACCAGACCGCCTGGTTACCCAGGGCGTTGAGGTAGGCACCGCGATGATGGTAGACCACGCCTTTCGGGTTACCGGTCGTGCCGGAGGTGTAATTCAGGGAAATCGCGTCCCACTCATCCGCCGGAAAGCTCCACTGGAACGCGGGATCACCTTCATGCAGAAAGGCCTCATAATCCAGTTCGCTGACCCGAACCCCCTCGCCGTACTCGGGATCGTCCACATCAATAACCAGTGGCTTGTGCTTGAGGCGGCTGACGGCGTCATTGATGACATCGCCAAACTCGCGATCGGCGATCACCACCTTCGCTTCGCCGTGCTCCAGCATGAAGGCAATGGCTTCGGCGTCCAGCCGCACGTTCAGGGTGTTCAAAACCGCGCCGACCATGGGGACACCGAAATGGCTCTCCACCATGGCCGGAATGTTCGGCAGCATCACCGCCACGGTATCACCCCGGCCAATACCGCGCCCTTTCAGGGCCGAGGCGAGTCGCACGCAGCGCTCGTATGTCTGGGCCCAGGTGTACCGGATGGCACCGTGAATGACGGACGGGAATTCCGGGTAAACGCCGGCAGTACGTTCAATAAAATCAACCGGCGATTGAACGGCGTAATTGGCATCGACGGGCGCAAGGCCCTGATCAAAAATCGAGGTCATTGTGGGGTCCTCTGTGAGCACTGTTGTTCTTATGGTGTATTCAGGAGAATCGCTAAAGCCGCTATACTTCGAGCTGGCCGAAATGGTATTTGATAGAACAAATACTAGAAATTACACTAACGTATTATAGTGCAAATACCATATTAACCACGATGACAAATTCTCCCCCCGTAACCGTATTTAGTTTGCCGGACGCAGACCCGCAACCCGGACTGGTACTGAATACCGATTGCGAGTTGCTTCTGCTCAATCGTGCAGCCAGGGAATTGATTGTGCGCAACGGCCTCACCGACGCACTGGACCTGTTACCGGTCAATACCTGTGCACTGGTGATGTCAGCGCTGAACCAGAACCGGGCCATCGAGGGCGTGGAAGCGAGGGTCGGCGAGACCATTCTGCTCTGGGCCTTTATCCCTGATCCGCAAACCGGACAGCTACTGGTTCGGGGCCGGGATGCGACGGAAGACGTGCGCATGCGTGAAGAGGCCACCCGCTCCAACAGGCTGTATCGGCTGATTACCGAAAATACCACCGACCTGATTTCCCGCCATGCACCGGACGGACGCTTCATTGATGCCACACCGGCCTCCTGGCGGCTGCTCGGATACTGGCCCGAGGAACTCCGTGGAAAATCCCTGGCAGGCATCTTCAAGGGAAATTCGGTAACCCGGAAGCTGACCGAGACCCGCAACCGCCTTCGTGACTATGGCTACGCCACAATGACCGTGGACATTATCCACCGTGACGGCACCCGGCGCTGGTTCGAAATCGCCAGCCGGGCTATCCGGGAAACCTATACCGGCGCCGTCATCGAGGTTGTCAGCGTCTCCCGGGACATCACCGGCCGGGTTGAGTCGGAGGAGAGCAATCGGCGTCTTGCCGACGAACTGGCCCATGCCGCGCGTCTGGCGACCCTGGGGGAACTTGCCTCCGGCATTGCCCACGAGATGAACCAGCCTCTGGCCACCATCGTGAATTTTGCCAGCGCCAGTCAGCGCTACCTGAAAAATGCCCGGACCAATCCGGAATGCCTGAACCGCGTGGACGATGGCCTGCAGAAGATCGTCCATCACGCCAACCGGGCGTCAGAAGTGATCAAACGATTACGGGCGTTCCTGCGCAAGGGTCACAAACGTACCGCGCCGGTATCCCTGAACGACGTCGTCGCCAATGTTGCCCGCCTGTGCCAGTGGGAAGCGGACAAGAACGGTGTCCGGATTACCCAGCGTCTCGCCCGTTGTGCCCCGGTGATAACTGCTGATCCGGTGCTTCTGGAACAGGTGCTGATCAACCTGATCCGCAACGGTATCGAGGCGAACGTTGAAGCCCGGGACCGGCACGCCGGCGACACGCCCTCCTCGGTCGTGATCAGCACCTGCGTCAACACCGCCGGGGAAACCCTGATTGAGGTAAGTGATCAGGGCACGGGCCTGGATGACCGGGGCATTCGGCAGATGTTCCAGCCGTTTTACACCAGCAAACCCCAGGGGCTGGGACTGGGGCTCTCCATGAGCCGCTCCATTATCGAGGGTTTTGGCGGCTTTCTGGATGCCACTCCGGCCAGATCCGGCGGTCTGACGCTGATCTGCCGGTTTCCGCCAACAACCTGCACCCAATCCAACGCTGCACCCCGCACGGAGACTCAACCCGATGACTGATACCTCAGCCACCGAATCCACCACCGTTTATGTGGTTGATGACGACGCCGGCATGCTGGAATCCACCCAGTGGCTGCTGGAGTCGGTCGGCCTTCACGTGGCAGCCTACAGCGACGGCCGCAAGTTCCTGGATGCGGTTAGCGGCTCGGATGCAGGCTGCGTGGTGCTGGATGTCCGCATGCCCGGCCTGGGCGGACTGAACGTGCAGGAGGAATTGCAGAAACGAGGGTTGGAGCTGCCCATCATTTTCGTGTCCGGCCACGCCGACGTGCCCATTGTGGTCCGGGCCTTCAAGTCGGGTGCGTTCGATTTCATTGAGAAGCCGTTCAACGAACAGCTATTGCTGGACAGCGTGCAACAGGCGCTGCAGGAGCACCGCCAGACCAGTCACCGGCAGCAGGGTGACGAGTCCACCGAAAGCCTTCTGGCGACCCTCACCCGGCGGGAGCGGGACGTATTCCTGCCGCTGGCCCAGGGCTATACCAGTCGTGAAATCGCCGACCAGCTGGACGTGGGCGTGAAAACCATAGACCTCTACCGCGCCCGGGTGATGAAACGACTGGAGGCCGAGCGTCTGCCGGATGTTACCGGCATCGCCATCGCCGCCGGCCTGATTGACCCGCTGGACTTGCGGGCCGGGGACTAACCGGCCACTTTCCGCTCCGCGTGGGCCAACGCGCCCAAACGGACCACGGCCTGTTCAATACGCTCGGTCCAGGGATTGGCGCTGTTCAGGCGAAGGCAGTTGTCGTATTTGTTCGTGGTTGAAAACATCAGTCCCGGTGACACATTGATATTCTCCGCCCTTGCCTTCTGGTAGATCTCGGTCCCCGAAATGCCGTCCGGTAGCTGGACCCACAGGACAAAGCCGCCTTGGGGCCGGCTGACGGCGGTGCCTTCCGGGAACGATCGGGTAATCGCCGCCCGCATTCGCTCTGACGACTCCCGATAATGCTGCCGGGCTGAACGCAGGTATCGATCGTAACTGCCCTGCTCCAGGAAATGGGCTACCGCCAACTGCGGAATGGAGGACGTGGCCAGGTTAACGAAATACTTGTGCTGTCGGGCCATGGCCATGTAACGACCGGGTACCATCCAGCCCAGCCGAAGCCCCGGCGAAATGGTTTTTGAGAAGGAACTGCAGTAGATCACGTTGTCCGTGCGATCAAAGGCCTTGGCGGGCCGGGGCCGTTCCCCGGAGTGGTATAGATCGCCGTAGATGTCGTCCTCGATCAGCGGCACCGAGGCGGCAGCCAGCATGGAAACCAGCTGTTTCTTGCGCTCGTCCGGCATTCTCGCGCCCATCGGGTTGCTGTGGTTGGTGACGACCACGCAGGCCTTGAGCGGCCATTGGTCAAGCGCCAGTTGCAGTCCCTCCAGGCTCATCCCGTCCGACGGATGGGTCGGGATCTCAATCACCCGCAGTCCCACCACTTCCAGGGCCTGCAGGATTCCGGGAAACGACGGCGTCTCAACGGCAACAATGTCGCCCGGTTGGGTCACAGCCCGCAACGCCAGGATGATCGCTTCCTGGGCACCGTTGGTGGCCAGTACGTCGTCCGGCGTGATGGGTACACCCAGGGCTGCCATGCGCTGGGCAATCTGGCGCCGGAAGGATTCCTTGCCCGGGAACGCATAGTCCAGGGTCTCCAGACCCCGGCGCGCCGCCCACAAGGTACTTTGCTGGATCTGACGCAGGGGTAGGAAATCCGGGTGCGGAATTGCGGTGGCCAATGGCACCATGCGCTTCTGTTCGTCCACGCACAGGTCAAGAGTCATCTCGCGGGCGGTCACCGGTACCGGTTTGGCACGATGCTTCTGCATAACCGGCTCCGGCGCATCCAGCGCCGGCAGTCGCACGAAATAGCCGCTGCGCTCACGGGCATCGAGGTACCCCCGGCCTTCCAGGGTCTGATGGGCCTGCAAGACCGTGGAAATGCTCACCCCGAACTGCCGGCTCAGCACTCGCACGCCGGGCAATCGATCTCCGTCCCGATAGACGCCATCCTGAATCAGCGCCTGTAACTGGTCCGCCACCTGATTGTATAGAACGCCCATGTCAGCCACCTCCCTTTCAAGCTCCAGACTCCCATTGCACCAGATTCAGGACCAAACGGATCGGTACAGTTCGAGGGGAATTCGCCCGGTACAGTTGAAGCCATGATACTCCTGTACCGGTTCAAAACCAGATCATCTGCATCTGTAACGACTGCCGACCGTGCCACACAATAACCCCGTGAACTGACGCCCTTCCGGCGTTATCGTGTTCTCAGCCACAGGGAGAAGAGAAATGACCTATTCCATCTATCAGGTAGACGCCTTTACCGATCGCATTTTCGGCGGAAACCCAGCAGCAGTCATGCCGCTGGAGCATTGGCTCCCGGATGCCACGTTGCTGGCACTGGCCAACGAGAACAATCTGTCGGAAACCGCCTTTCTGGTCCCCTTGCCGGACAACGAGGACGCCGATTTTCATATCCGCTGGTTTACCCCGGGTGTCGAGGTACCGCTCTGTGGCCATGCAACCCTGGCCAGTGCCTGGGTGCTGTTCAACAAACTGGGCTGGACCGGGGAGACTGTTCGCTTTCAGTCCAAGAGCGGCATCCTGGGTGTTCGCCAGGATGATGGGGGCTGGCTGGTTCTGGATTTTCCGAACCTCGCATTTGAGCAGCAGGATACCCCGCAACTGGTGAGAGAAGCCCTCCCCGAAGCGCCGGAAACTGCCTTCTTCGTACCCAACGACACTAACTACATGGTGGTCCTCGACAGCGAAGCTGCGGTGCGGGCGGCGCAACCGGATTTACGCAAGCTCAAGACGCTGGGTAACCAGGGTCTGATCGTGACGGCCAGGGGCGACACGTGCGACTTCGTTAGCCGGTACTTTGCCCCGGGCGCCGGCATTGACGAGGACCCGGTGACCGGCTCCATCCACAGCGTGCTGGTGCCCTACTGGGCCGAGGTTCTGGGCAAGACCCGGTTGAACGCACACCAGGTGTCGAGACGAGGTGGTGTCCTGCGCTGCGAGTTGAAAGGTGAGCGCGTAGCCATTGCCGGGCAGGCGGCCTTTTTCATGGAGGGTTCCATTCAGCTGTAGCCGGGTGCGGCAATTACACGATGGCAATGTCAAACGGTGAGAGATTTGGCGCCAACCGGAGTATAAAGCCCAATACATCCGGTAAAAGGAGCCTGAACCATGACAGCGACCAAAGCATTCGCGGCACAATCTCCCACCTCCGGCATGGCCCCGCACGACATCACGAGGCGGTCGTTGCGCAAGGACGATGTTGCCATTGAGATCGACTACTGTGGCGTCTGCCATACCGACATACATTTCGCCGAGAACGACTGGGGCGTCACCCAGTACCCGGTTGTTCCCGGCCATGAAATCGTCGGACGCGTCACGGCCGTCGGCCCCGGCGTCAAGAACTATCGGGAAGGTGACATCGTCGGCGTAGGCTGCATGGTCGATTCCTGCCGTACCTGCTCTGCCTGTGAAGCCGGCCTGGAACAATACTGCAGCGAAGGCATGACCGGCACGTATAACGGCGAGGACCGTTACGACCACTCCATCACTTTCGGCGGTTACTCCGAACGGGTTGTGGTCAGTGAACGGTTCGTGGTCCGGGTCCCGGACAAACTGGACATCCAGAAGGCAGCGCCGCTGTTGTGCGCCGGCATCACCACCTACTCGCCCTTGCGCCACTATGGCGTCAAAGCGGGACACAAGGTCGGCGTGATCGGCATGGGCGGTCTTGGTCACATGGGCGTGAAGTTTGCCAAGGCGCTGGGCGCCGAAGTCACCATCTTCACCCGCTCTGAAAGCAAGGTCGCCGAGGCCAAGAAACAGGGTGCCGACCATGTGGTGATATCCACCGACGAGGACCAGATGGCGGAAGTCGCGGAGACTTTCGACTTCATGCTCGACACCGTCCCGGTACAACACGACCTGAACCCTTACCTGAACTGCCTGACCTACGATGGCACCCACATCATTGTCGGGTTGCTGGAACCCATCGAGCCGGCACTGGAGGCAGGTGCCCTGGTGTTCAAGCGTCGGGTTCTGGCCGGTTCACTCATCGGCGGCATGCCGGAGACCCAGGAAGTCCTGGATTTCTGCGCCGAGCACGACATCAGTTGCGATGTCGAGATGCTGGACATTCACAACATCAACGACGCCTACGAACGGATGAAAAAGGGCGACGTGAAATACCGGTTCGTGATTGATATGGCAACACTGAAAAACAGCTAGTGGCATCGCGTATAATGCCCGCACACTTCTCTTTGTGCGGGTACTCATGAGTTCGGACTACGACGTAATCATCATTGGCGCGGGGGCCGCTGGTCTGATGTGCGCGGCCACGGCAGGATACCGTGGCCGCAAGGTGCTGGTGATTGACCACGCCAACAAGCCGGGCAAGAAAATTCTGATGTCCGGTGGCGGCCGCTGCAACTTCACCAACCTGAACAGCACGCCCGCCAACTTTCTGTCCGATAATCCTCATTACTGCATTTCGGCGCTCAAACGCTATACCCCCCAGGACTTCCTGGAACTGGTGGAGCGCCACGGCGTAGAGCACGAGGAGAAAGCAGCGGGGCAACTGTTCTGCAAAGACAGCGCCAAAGACATCCTGAACGTCCTGCTTACCGAGTGCGAATGGGCCGGCGCTGAAATCCGGTTAAAAACCTCCGTATCCGGCGTACAGGGCATCGATACCGGTTACAAGCTGGCCACCAGCGCCGGCTCGCTGACCTGCGAGTCCCTGGTCATTGCCAGTGGCGGGCTATCCATTCCCACCATGGGCGCCACCGGCTTCGGCTATGACATCGCCAGACAGTTCGGGCTCACCCTCCTGCCCACACGGGCCGGCCTGGTGCCGTTTACCCTGCACCCGGAACTGAAGGAACAGCTCGCGCCCCTGTCCGGCGTCAGTTGCCCGGTCGACGTCTCGTGCCGTGACCAGCATTTCCGCGAACCCATGCTCGTCACCCACCGCGGTCTGAGTGGCCCCTCAATGCTGCAGATCTCCAGTTACTGGCACCCGGGTGACGAACTGACGGTAGACCTGTTGCCCGCCAACCGGATTCACGAAGACCTCCTTTCCCTGAGGAAAAACAAGCCTCAGTCCACCGTCGGCCACTACCTCGGACAGCATTTGCCCAAACGGTTTGCCCAGGCTTACAACGACATGCACGGCTGGACAGGCCCCCTGCAGGGCTATAAGAACAGCGACCTGGAACAGGTAGCGGAAGCGCTCGGCCAGTGGCACATCAAGCCCGCCGGAACTGAGGGCTACCGAACGGCGGAGGTGACCCTCGGTGGCGTGGATACTCGACAGCTGTCCTCAAAGACCATGGCCGTACTCGAACGCCCCAATCTCTATTTTATCGGTGAAGTGGTGGACGTGACCGGGCACCTTGGCGGCCATAACTTCCAGTGGGCGTGGGCCTCGGGTGTAGCGGCGGGCAACGTTGCCTGAAGGTGTTCGGATGCCTTTGGTGGGTGCGACCCTCTATGATTTTTAATCCCTAACGCCCACGAGGGAATGTTATCCTCAGCGCCTTTAGAGTTCCAACAACCAGACCTGCACACTGAGACCTATGATTACGGCCCTCCACCGTAAAAAGCTGCTTCCGACTCTCGTCATGCTGTTCGCGCTGGCAGGCTTGTCACTCTCGGTAATCGGTGAGGCTTTCTCACACGGTGTGGCTCAGATGGCAGGAAGTCCGGAAGCGGGCCAGGCCGATCATTCACACAGTGATGATCGTCACAGCCACGATGCCGGTCAAGAACCAGATACCTCGCGGCATCACGATGCCGGCAACCATACCCACGACACCGTGGACCAGCTGACGATTCCTCTTATCTCCCAGGGTATGGCCGCGCTCAGGCAACCGGTTCCTTTTGCCGGTGACTCCCCCCGCAGTTTTCGCTACCGGCTTGAACGGCCTCCTAAAGCACTCCCTTCTGCTTGAATCTCGCTGCCCTTGCAGCCTTATGAAACGAAAAATGTTGGAGTCTTTATGCTACCAAGCTTGCTTGACGGTTCCCGGCGTGCACCCGCTGCGCCCCGAGCCAGCCGTCTCTTCTGGATATTCCTGACACTCGGATTGCTTGGCTTAAGCACCGATGTTCTGGCTCATGCTGTTGCCCAGGGCGACAAGGGCTACATTCAGGAAATTTCCGGAGTGAACCTCATCGCGTTCATCTACCTCGGTGCCAAACACATGGTTACCGGCTATGACCACCTGCTGTTCTTGCTGGGTGTGATTTTTTTCCTTTACCGCATGCAGCACATTGCTATCTATGTGAGCCTGTTTGCCCTGGGGCATTCCACCACGATGTTGCTGGGCGTGTACTTCAACGTCGGGATCAATAGCTACATCATTGACGCCATCATTGGCCTCTCCGTGGTCTATAAAGCCCTGGACAACCTCGGAGCCTATCAGCGCTGGTTTGGCTTTCAACCCAACACCAAAGCCGCCACTCTCGTCTTCGGGTTCTTCCACGGCTTTGGACTGTCCACAAAGATCATCGAGTACGACATCTCCCCGGATGGACTCATCCCCAACCTCCTCGCCTTCAACGTGGGCGTTGAGATCGGGCAGCTTATTGCTCTGGCGATGATCCTGATTGTGATGAGCTTCTGGCGAAAAACCGATGGTTTTTTCCGCCACGCCTACACCGCCAACGTAGCCATGATGAGTGCAGGGTTCCTGCTCATTGGCTACCAGCTCACCGGCTATTTTTTCGCTTAATTCTGGAGATGTCTGATGTACAACACCGATATGCCGAGCCGTGAAGAATTGCCCAGCACCGGCAAACTGATTCGCTCAACGATCATAGCTGCCATCGTGGCGCTGGTGCTTCTGGTTACTGTGGTTATGCCTGCGGAGTACGCCCTGGATCCGACCGGCGCCGGCCGACTTCTGGGACTGACTGAGATGGGTGAAATCAAAGAACAGCTTGCCGACGAAGCCGCGGCTGACGAGACCGCTCAGATGGTTGCCGTGAAGTCGTCGCCCGACCAGGAGGCACCCGAAGTTACCGAGCCCGTCGCCGAGACAGCGAGCACTCCTGAGCCTGAACCTGCACCCGTTGAGGAAGCACCTGCCGCAGAACCCGCCCAACCACAATGGCAGGATGAGGTACGCGTGGTTCTCACACCAGGTGAAGGCACCGAATTCAAGCTCACCATGGACCAAGGTGCTGTCGCACGTTTTTCCTGGGTTTCCGAGGGCGGCCCCATCAACTACGACACCCACGGCAATGGCGGTGGCCAGTCCATCTCGTACGAGAAGGGGCGAGGCGTGCCACAAGATGAAGGTGAGCTGGAAGCGGCTTTCACCGGAAAGCATGGCTGGTTCTTCCGAAACCGGAATGACAACGACATCACGCTCGTGCTTCGTACCGGGGGTGATTACGGTCAACTGCAAAAGGTTCTGTAACGGGATTTACGCACTGACCAAAATCCCCACGCACCGAATTCACCGGATGTTGAAACGGTGCGGCTTGAAGCCGCACCTTGTCTGAAAAGGATCCGCTGGCCTAACGGCTGCTCGGGGTAAGGAGAGCCTACGGCCGATACCGAAGTGCCCTGAGCATCCCCTGCCCGTCGATCAGCAGGGTTCGCTGGCGCTCCACCTCGCTCGCGAACTCCACGCTGACCTCGTCACCGTCGTCCAGATTTGTGCGCGCATCTGCCAGAGCCCGATCCAGGTTTGCCAGCGCTTGTGCCCGGTTATCCCCCAGCGAGAGGTTATCCAGCAAGATCAGCCAGAGGGTCGATTGGGCTGGATCGGCCTGTTCGATCCGCTCACGGTAGATGGGAAGCTCTGTCCCTGAAACCAGGGCGTAGTCGTAGAGCATTTCCGCCGCCGAAAACATGAGGTCCGGCTCACACGGGCCTTCCAGGTACCTTTCCATCGCCTGCACCAGATGTTGGTCCATCCGCTTTGCACCGCGGCGGCCGTAACTGTCGGCGATCATCTCGGGCATGGTGCACAGGAAGTAATTGCCCGCGTAATAGGCGCTGGTCTCGCCATCGACGGCGGTGAAAGGCCGTTCTGGCAGGTGGGAGCGTTCGAGAAACAGGGGGTACAGCCGGGCGGCCAACTCGTAGAGCTGTTCAGCTTCCGTCAGGTTGGCATCACCGGCAACCACCGTTTCCACGGTGTCTGACAGCCGGTTGAAAAAGTCGCCCCAAAGCCTGTACTCGGGCGCGGTGGCCGGGCCTGACTGGATCAGCGTCAGAAAATCCTGACCAACGGTGCGCAGTTTTTCGGACCAGCGGACGAAGCCGTCTTCGTCCGCTGGCAAGGCCTGGGAGTTCAGTTCAGACAGCGCCCGATCGATCCGATCCAAATGATTTGAGTAGGCCGAATCAACCGCTTGCTTGTCCGTCTCCGCCCGGCCCGAAGGGACCTGTGGTTGAGGTGGTGAAATGGATTGGCAGCCGGCCAATGCCAGGACCAGAATCAGCATGACAATGGCCGGGCATCGCCGGCTCAGACCATTGAGCAAGGTAGCCAATCCGCGCACTCCTGAACCCGTTCCGTCACAGATCCTGATTAGCGCAGGATCACCAGCGGCTTTTCGGCCGTCTTCAGCATGGTCGTGGTGGTACTACCCACCAGGAACTGGCGAATTCGGGAATGACCATAAGCGCCCATGACCAGAATATCGATGTCGTGCTCTTCCTGATAGGCGTGCAATGCAGGTTCCACATCGCCCGCCCGGATGGCGAGAGTGATGTCGGACTCCAGCCCGGCCAGCATCTTCTCCGCCTTTTTCAGCTGCTCCCAGCGGTCGTTGGTGTCCGCGCCGATCATCACCAGGTGCAGCGGCATGCCCTTCAGAACCGGGCTTCCGGCCAGCAGCTCCACGCCCTTGAAGGCGGTGGCGCTGCCGTCGAACGCCAGCATCGCACTTTGGGGGGCCTTGAATTCGTCCGGCACCAGCAGAATCGGCCGGTGCATGCTGCGAATGACGGTCTCAAGCTGACTGCCGATGTGTATATCCCGATCAGAGCTGCTTTCTCCGTGCAGCCCCATGACCAGAAGGCGGGTCTGGTTCTCAAGCGCCAGCAGTGACTCGGTCAGATCGCCGTGGCGCTGGCGTTTGGCGATGTCTTCCACACCCGACGCTCTCACTCTGCGCTCGGCTTCGTCCAGCATGTGGTGGCCATGCTCCAGAGCAAGCTTGGAGCGTTTGCGGTCCAGCTCGGCCAGCTCGTCCAGCAGCTGCTCGCGGCTTCCCAGGCCAATGCTTCCGGCCAGGTCGGGTTCGGCCGGATACCGTTCTTCGTCCAGAACGTGCAGCAGAGTCACCGGGGTTTGCATGTGCTGGCTCGCCCAGCTGGCATAATCACACACCGCCGGTGCGGCGCGGGAACCATCAATACAGGCCACTACTCGTAACATCTCAACCTCGCCTTGCTGATCGTTGTGGTTGTTATTCTGACGGCGATCGTCACCGGATTCCTTGGTCTGCGTCATGGTCAGTGTCCCATCAGCTGGTCAACGGCTTCCGGCTTGTCGTGAACACCGAACCGGTCAACGATGGTGGCGCTGGCCTCGTTCAGACCGATCACTTCAACATCCGCACCTTCACGGCGGAACTTGATCACCGCCTTGTCCAGTGCGCCAACCGCAGTGATGTCCCAGAAATGGGCCCGGCTCAGATCAATCACTACATTATCGACTGCTTCCTTGAAATCAAAGGCCTGTAGGAGTTTTTCCGAGGAACTGAAGAACACCTGGCCTACAACGGTGTAGGTGCGCGTGTCCGTCTGCTCATCCAGATCCGAGCTGACCATCATGTAGTGGCCGATCTTGTTGGCGAAGAACAGCGCCGCCAGCAACACACCGGCCAGCACGCCAAAGGCCAGATTGTGGGTAGCAACCACAACGATCACCGTCACCAGCATGACGATGTTGGTGGACAGTGGGTGATCCTTGAGGTTGCGAATCGACTCCCAGGAGAAGGTACCGATCGACACCATGATCATCACCGCCACCAGGGCGGCCATGGGAATCTGCACCAGCAGGCTGTCGAGAACCAGCACCATGATCAGCAGGAATACACCGGCGGTCAGTGTCGACAGCCGGGTCCGACCACCGGATTTCACGTTGATGATGGACTGACCAATCATGGCGCAACCGGCCATACCGCCGATCAGGCCGGAGCCGATGTTGGCAATACCCTGGCCCTTGCACTCGCGGTTACGATCGCTTTCGGTATCGGTCAGGTCGTCGACGATGGTTGCCGTCATCATCGATTCCAGCAGGCCAACCACGGCCAGCGGCAGCGAGTACGGCAGGATGATCATCAGGGTTTCGAGATTGAGCGGCACATCCGGCCAGAGGAAAATCGGCAGCGTATCAGGCAGTTCACCCATATCGCCGACCGTCCGGATATCCAGCCCGAGAGCAACAGCGACTGCGGTCAGTACGACAATGCACACCAGCGGCGAGGGCAGGATCCTGCCAACCACTGGAATCAACGGGAACAGGTAGATGATGCCAAGGCCCGCGGCGGTCATGGCGTAGACGTGCCAGGTAACGTTGGTCAGTTCGGGCAACTGGGCCATGAAAATCAGGATCGCCAGCGCGTTCACGAAACCGGTGACCACAGAACGGGACACGAACCGCATCAGGCTGCCCAGTTTCAGGTATCCCGCAATGAGCTGAATCACACCGGTCAGCAGCGTTGCCGCCAGCAGGTACTGCAGCCCGTGCTCTTTAACCAGCGTCACCATAAGCACTGCCATGGCCGCGGTCGCCGCCGAGATCATGCCCGGACGACCGCCCACAAAGGCAATGATGACGGCAATACAGAAGGACGCGTACAGTCCCACCTTGGGGTCTACCCCGGCGATGATCGAGAAGGCGATGGCCTCCGGAATCAATGCCAGCGCCACCACGATACCGGCGAGAAGATCCCCGCGGATGTTGGATAACCATTGGTTTTTCAGGGTATTAACCATGTTCAGTTCCGTTATTGGTAAAACAGGGACAAAGCTATTGGACCGTCACCCGGGGTGATCGCGAAAAATCCCGACTGTAAGAGAGAAAAACGGGGGCTGGCGCTACGGTGGACTGGTCTTCACAGGGTTCCGGCGAGCTTTCATCAAAAGGGTTGCAAACAAGGGCCGCGAAGCTTACCAGATTCGCCCCCCACAAGTAAGGTAAGGGATGCCCGCTGAATTTCCTGCGGCGCCTTTGCCGAGCTACAATTTACCGAGACTTACACAGACTTAGGGAACCCCCGTCACCCATGGATGATGTCGCCGCCCAGTTCATCTCGAGCAATCAGACCACACTCCATCTTGCCGTTGCGCTTTTACTCGGGGCCATCATAGGCCTGGAACGGGGCTGGGACGCCCGCGACCAGAAATCCGGCGAGCGCATCGCGGGCATCCGGACCTTTGCACTGGTGGGGCTTCTGGGCGGGCTTTCAGCCGTGCTTGCCGGTGCCATTACGCCCTGGGCCTTCCCGGTGCTGCTGATCAGCGTGGTTGCCATGGGTCTGGTGGGGTACAGCGAACGCCTGGCCCACATCCGTAATTTCAGCATCACCGGGATGGTGGGCATGGTGCTGACCTTCTGCTTCGGTGCGGTGGCCGTAGCAGTGGATCCGGTTATGGCGACGGCTGCGGCCGTTGTTACGGCCATCATCCTGGATAACAAGGAAGACATTCACGGCTGGGTCTACAAGCTCAAGGACCACGAACTTGACGCGGCTCTCAAGCTCCTGCTGATCTCGGTGGTGATGCTGCCGTTGCTGCCCAATCAGGAAATGGGGCCGGGCGGAGTCCTCAATCCGCGGGAAATCTGGTGGATGGTGGTGATGATCGCGTCCATCTCCTTTGTCGGCTACTTTGCCATCCGGGTGGCGGGCACCCGACGAGGCATCCTGTTTACCGGGGTGTTTGCGGGGTTGAGCTCCTCTACCGCCCTGACACTCCACTTTGCCCGGCAATCCGCGCAATTGCCGCAGCTCAGCGCCCAGTTTGCAACCGGAATTCTCATCGCCTGCGGCACCATGTTTCCGCGAATCCTCGTGTACTGTTTTGTCATCAACCGGGAATTGCTCCCCACCCTGATCTGGCCGGTCGTCACTATGACTGCCCTGCTCTATGGCCCGGCGTTGCTGATCTGGCGGCGAAACTCGGATCGACCGGAAGTTAACCAGCCGCCCCTGAACCAGAACCCCCTGGACCTGACCTCAGCCCTTCTGTTCGGCCTGCTGCTCATGGCCATCCTGCTGCTGGGTGAATTTCTGACCGGTTGGCTGGGCAATGCTGGTATTTACATGCTCGCCGCCAGCTCGGGCATTGCTGACGTTGATGCGATCACGCTTTCCCTTACGCGGATGTCGACGACCAACCTGGACATGAACGTCGCCGTCGTCGGCATCGTCATCGCCGCAGCCACCAACAACCTGGTCAAAGCGGGCATGGCTCTGGCCATTGGTACTCGGCAGGCGGGCATGTTGGTGGGCGTTCCGATGGTACTGTCGCTGGTCGCGGGGCTTGCCGTTGCCTGGTTCCAGTAGTCAGCAGGCGCGACGGAAGGTGAGATTGTAACGGCAGGCACCGGTCAATGGGTGGCTGCCGGTTTTCAGGCGCAGGACACCGTGATAGCGCAATCGCGACGGGCCACCCCAGACCACCACATCGCCATGGGCCAGTGGGATATTGACCGGGCGCTCGTTTCGTTTCAGCCCGCCAAACTGGAATACCTGGGGCAGCCCCAGGGACACTGACACGATCGGCTGCTCAAAATCGGTCTCGTCCTTGTCCTGATGCAGCCCCATTTTAGCCCCCGGCTCATAGCGGTTGATCAGGCAGGCATCGGGGCAGAAATCCCTGTAGCCGGCGGCCTCCGCAGCGTCCCGGGCCAGCCGTTCAAAGACCCCGGGCATCGACGGCCACGGCGCGCCAGTAAGGGGATCGGTGGGCTGATAGCGATACCCCCGGGTATCCGTCACCCAGCCCTGGTCGCCACAGCAGCTCATGGCCACCGACATGGTGTGGCCACCGGGCGTCTGCATGTGCCTCAGGGGGGCAGACGCCGTGACCCGATCGATTGCCGCCAGCAAAGCCTCCGCTTTTTCTCTCGCGAACTGGCGCAGCACCACTGCGCCATCAACAATGGCCTCAGACCTGGGCTCGCCAGGCAGATCGTCAAAAAGGTCCGCAGTCATCGGTGGCTACTCCATTCAGTCGAAAACAGCGCCGCTGTACCGGTCATGGTTGCAAGGAATTCGCAGGCTTCCTCCGGGCATACGCCACTCTACACCGGTGAGGATCACCCGTGCAGTGACATCGAATGAGCGCGACGAATGAAAGCCTGTTCATGAACCCGAATTAAAAAACCCGTATATTCTATGGACTGTTCCCTTTCGGATTAAGGACCTATTGATGCTCTTGGCTCTGATTTTTGGTGGTTTGATTGGCTATGCGTTTGGCAAGTTTCCCGGATTCCTGGTGGGTGCTGCCATCGGTGCCTTTATCTTTAACCGCCTCAAAAGCCGTCTGATTGGCAAGCTCCACAACATTCAATCCGGCTTTGTTGAGTCGGTTTTTGCCGTTATGGGCGCACTGTGCAAGGCCGATGGCGTGGTGTCTCAGGATGAAATCCAGGTCGCAGAAGCCATGTTTGTGCGTTTTCGTCTGAACGAAACCCAGAAGGCCAAAGCCAAGGCTGCCTTCAACCGTGGCAAGGCACCGGACTTTGATCTCGACGCAGAGCTTGCCCGTTTCCTGCAGATGACCGGACGCCAGCCCGCGTTTCTCCAGATGTTCCTGCAGGTACAGGTTTCGGCCGTAGCAGCAGATGGTGTCATCCATCCCGCAGAACACGCCATGCTCGTGCGTATAGCCCGTGGCCTGGGTCTGCCAGAAAGTCAGGTGGATCAACTGGAGGCCATGCTGCGCGGGGCTCACAGCGGACAGGCTGGTGCCGGTGCCGGCCAGCGTTCTTCCAGCCAACAGATTGACGATGCCTACAAGGTTCTTGGGGTTTCACCCTCCGCGAGCGACGACGAACTGAAAAAGACCTATCGCAAGCTGATGAGCGAGAACCATCCCGACAAGCTCGCCGGCAAGGGCTTACCCGAAAGCATGCGGGAAATGGCAGAGGAGCGGACGCGGGAAATCAGCCACGCATACGACGTGATCAAGGACGCCCGCAAAAAGGCAGGATAATCCCGGCTAGAACCATCGTGGCACGCGCGCCCGATACTCATCGTAGGGCGCGCCGTATGTGCTCGACAGGGCCTTCTCCTCTTCTCGCGCCTGGCGGGTGATCACCAGCACGCCGGCAATCAGGCAGACCAGCGAAAAGACACTCGGCAGTGCCAGGAAAAATCCGAACTGGCCGGTCATTACGCTGATGAACAGCGGGTTTCGGGACCGGGCAAACGGGCCGCTGGTCAGCAGCTTGGGATGATCCTCGCGGTGATCAATGCCGGAACGCCAGTCCTCATGCATGTACGCCTGGAGATAGTTCACAGAGGTGAAGGAAACCAGCAGAAGCAGCATTCCCAGCAACAGTACCGGCCACTGATACAACGCGCCGAACACCCCCAGCCAACCGTCGATGTCCGCAAACACCCGAACCACGCACACCGAAAGAATCAGCGCACGGAACACGTTGAAAATTTGCCGGTGCCACCAGGGAGCGGATCCGCGCTCTCCGTAATTAATGTGGGAAAAACGCATGCGCTGATAAAGGCCCAGAGCCCGACTCGCAAACTGCAGGCCGATCATCAGGAAAAAGATGCCGAGAAAATGGCGCACAAGAGGTTCAATGAATTCCATCGGGCTCGCTTAGTAAAGATTCACACCGCAAGCTTATTACCTGAAAAGGTCTGTGAAAAGCGTGTTAATCGGAAGCCGCTGCAATAACCAACTGACCAATCACATGGAATAACACAAAAAAGTGCCCCTGGGGTCTAACCTCCTCTCAGGAAAACCGGTCATAACAGCGGCCCCACCATTGCAACGGCGTTATTCCAGAGGCGTCGACGCCACCCCCAATTATTCACATCGTCGAAAGAAACAGGATTGGAGCTGGCAACGTATTCCATTTGGCGGGCAAACATGTCTGCAGTCAGCTCAGGATCAATACACAGTATATTGTTCTCGAAATTAAGCTCGAAACTCCTGCGGTCAATGTTGGAGGAGCCGATCAGCGTTATGTTGTCGTCCACGGTCACGGACTTGGAATGCAAGAGTCCGCCGACAAACTCATGGATCTTTACCCCGGCCTTGAGCAATTCCCGGTAGTAACTTCGACTCGCGGCGGCCACAACAAATGAATCATTCCGGGCGGGGAAGATAATCGTAGTATCAACCCCCCGGTTGGCCGCTGCACACAGCGCTGCTTGAAGGGATTCATTGGGCACATAGTACGGCGTCGTGATGGTGAGCCTGTCTCGGGCTGAATACATCAGCGCCTCGAACATTTCAGGGGCTGCAGAGGGGCGCACCGTGGGCCCTGTCGCAATAACCTGGGCAAAGAACCCCGGCATGAACGACTCCACTTCCTTCTCCACCACATCACTGATGTCTTCATCCACGCAAGCCATCCAGTCACTGGCAAAAACATGCTGGTTCTGCAGGGCAACAGGGCCCTCGAACCGTATTACGGCGTCGACCCACGGCGCGTACTTGCGCTTTACGAGGAACTCAGGATCTGCACAGTTCTGGCTGCCGCAATAGGTAATCCAGTTATCGATTACGACGATTTTCCGGTGGTTTCGCAGATCAATACGCCCTCGCAAGGGCTGCAATAACAGATTGCCGACCGGAAAAGAGACGCCCAGCTTAACGCCGCTTTCCCGCATTGCTCGCCAGTGTTTCGAGTTGATTAGTTGGCGGGAACCCAACCCATCGACCATTGCCCTGCAGTCGATACCGCGCGAAGCGGCCCGTCTGAGGGCCTCTACGACTCTGAGGCCATTATTGTCACAGAGCCAGATATAGAAGCTCAGGTGGACATGAGCCCTGGCAGCATCTATGTCCTCGACGATTGAAGAGATCGTGGCGTTGGAATTTCGCAGCAGGTAGGCACGGTTGCCTGCAAGAGGCTTGAAGCCGTTAATGGTTTCACCGAGTCGAAATAGCGACGTGTAACGATCCGGTATCGCCGGCGTCGCTTCCACGGTCCCTGTTGACGCTATCGAGCCCGGCGCAGGCAAATACTCCGTAACCCTTCGAACACGATTACGGCGACCCCGTCCGATACTGGTTTCACCGATCAACACATACATCGCCATACCGGCGATTGGTACGGCCGCAATCACAACGATCCAGGCAATCCGGGAAGCCGGTTGCCGGTGCGGCCTCAGGAGCACCCGGGCGATAAACAGCAGTTGGACAAGCACAAATGCGACAAAACCCAGGATCGCCGACATGTTTCCGCTCCCGATGGAAATTGAACAATCCAGATCTCTTTCCCTGCGGATTGGAGGACCCAATCCATGGCGCTGTTGTCCGACTGAACCGTCGTCCTCACACTTTCCTCAAATGACATGTCGCCACGTATTTGAATGCAGTACAGTCAGTAAACGTATAAAACTAGGAAGTTTCCAGCCATGCCATCGAATTCAGGCCCCCGATCCGTTCACGCCTATACCAACGACGCCCTCGGCGTGGCCGACGCGACGGAACTGGCCCAGCGGGTGAAGCGAGGTGACGTGTCGGCCGAGGAACTGGCGGACGCTGCCATCGCGCGGGCCCGAAGTGTGGAGCCCCTCATCGGAGGGCTGGTCGCGGACAACTTTGAGGGGGCGATGGAAACCGCGCGGCGTCTGGACCGGCGGCAAGCGGGCACGGAATCCGGTTTTTTCTCCGGCGTGCCAACGGTGATCAAGGACAATACTGATATCGAGGGACTGGCCACACGGCACGGCTCCAAAGCGGTGCCTGAATCAGCCGCAGCAACGACCAGCCTATTCGCCCTGCAACTGCTCGACCAGGGCTTCGTCTGCCTGGGCAAGAGCGCCCTGCCCGAGTTCGGATTTAATGCGACCACCGAACCTGCGCACCAGCCACCGTCACGGAATCCCTGGAATCTGGATTACTCCACTGGCGCATCGTCCGGCGGCTCCGCAGCGCTGGTGGCGGCCGGTGTGGTGCCCGTAGCCCACGCCAATGATGGCGGAGGATCGATTCGAATTCCAGCGGCCTGCTGTGGGCTGGTTGGCCTGAAGCCAAGCCGGGGGCGCCTGATCGACAATGACGCCGCGCGAACGCTACCGGTCAACATCCTCGTGGACGGTATTGTCAGTCGCTCGGTCCGGGATACCGCCCATTTCATGGAACAGGCCGAGCGGTATTTCCACCGGTCCTCCCTCCCGGCCCTCGGCAGCAATGAGGGACCATCCGGCAAGGCCCTGACCATCGGTCTGGTTCTGGATTCCATTAACGGGCATGCAACCGACGATGACACCCGCCGCACCGTGGAAAACACGGCCCGAAAACTGGAAAAACTCGGGCACCGGATTGTGCCGATGGAAGTACCGGTTGCGGCCTCTTTTCCGGAGGATTTTGCCCTCTACTGGGCATTCCTCGCGTTTGGCGTGAAGGCAAACGGCCGAAAGCTTATGAATCCCGGCTTTGATAAACAGCAGGTTGATGGGCTGACCAACGGTCTGGCGAGTAAATTCCGGCAGCAGTTCTACCGGTTGCCGGCGGCACTCTGGCGCCTGCATCGCTCCCACCAACACTACGCCCGGGCAATGACCAGGTTCGATGCAGTCCTGACACCGGTCCTGGGCCACACAACGCCACCGATTGGGCATCTCAGCCCGAATGTGCCCTTTGCCACCCTGTTCGAGCGCCTGACCCGTTACGTCGGTTTTACGCCGCTGGCCAACGCAACGGGCGCACCCGCCATATCCCTGCCCATGGGGATGAGCCGGGGCAATCTGCCCATTTCCGTCCAGTTCATGGGCCGGCATGGAGGCGAGCGAACCCTGCTCGACATCGCCTATACACTGGAAGCGGAGGCGCCGTGGCCGGCGCTCCATCAGGCGGGTGCGGGCACTCAGGCCCCGGTGACTGCCGAAACCATCCTCTGACCGTCGGCTTTCCGAGCCACGACCCGATTCCGGCCCAGGCCCTTGGCCTCATAGAGAGCTTCGTCTGCCCAATTGAAAATATCTTTGGTTGCATCGGCTTTCAGGGGCGAGACGCTGCAGACTCCGGCACTGACCGTAAGGTGCAACACCTCACCAGAGACCCGGAACGCCGAGCCCTCGATTTCGGCACGGATACGCTCCGCCACCCGGATGGCACCGTCGACGGGGGTGTCCGGCAGCAGAACAACAAATTCCTCGCCACCATAGCGCGCGGCGAGATCCTGGGGACGCGTCACATGCTGACGAACGCATTGGGCCACCATCTTCAGGCAATCATCCCCGACCAGATGGCCGTAGGTGTCGTTGAATTTCTTGAAGTGATCGATATCCAGAACCAGTAGCGACAACTGTTCCTGATAACGAAAAGCCCGCACGACGGCGGACTGAAAGGTCCGGTCAAAATAGCCACGATTTTTCAGACCGGTCAATGCGTCGGTGGCACTGAGCTCCAGCAACTGCTCGTTGAGGCTCTCAAGATCCCGGGTTCGCGCATGCACCCGCTCCTCCAGGAGTGTATTGGCTTCGCGCTGCACCTGGAGCGACTTCTCCTGCGCCAACCGCGCCTTGCGCTCCTCCCTGAGCAGCCGTTGCTGGGCCTGGAAGGCGCGTTTCTTTTCCCTGTCCAGGCGGTCCGCCAGGGCAATGGACAACAGAATCACGCCCAGTGCCGAGCCAACCTGAGTGGCATTCTCAGTCAGCAGGTTGCGGGGCAACACCGTGAATTTGCTCAGGGCCAGTACGATGCCGCCAAAGAGCATGGATACCCAGGCAAGGGTGTAATAACGGGCAGCCGGGTCTCGTCGATACCATCGGATAATGCTGAGTATCAGCATGGTCGTGCAGCCCACGAAGGCAACCAGAATGGTGGGAAGAATCAGGAGCCTGTACGGCAGCAGCAAACCACACACGGCCAGAGCACCTGCAGCCGTAATCACCGCAACGGTCCATCGGTTGAAACGCGGATGGTTTTCGCGGGTAACGTTGATAAAACGAATGCTGAACGTACCACCGAACAGCACGGCCAGGTTCAGAAACACAATGATGGACTGGTCATTCCACCACGTTGATTCGGGCCACAGGTACTGGAAGGCAACACCATGAAGACTGGCCAGAAACAGGGGCATCGCAGTGATGTAGCCCACGTAGTGCAGGAAGCTCCGTTCGCCAACCGCCATGAACACGAACAGGTTGTACAGGACCATCACCAGCACAATGCCGTAGTAGATCCCTTCAAACATGGTCCGGGACTGCTCCGCCGAGTAAAAACTGTCCCGATCCCACCAGATCAGGGGGACCTGCATGGAGCTGGTGGTTTTCACCCTCAGGAATACCCGGGTCTGCTCACCGGCGGCCAGGTCCAGGGGCACGACGAAGTTGCGGTGGTCAATTGGCCGATCGGAAAAGGGTTGTTTGTCGCCAAGAACCAGAGGTTCAACGCCGGAGGTCATGGGATCGATGTAGATCTCGATCCGGTCAAGCACGGGGTATCCGATCTCCAGAAAGGTCTGGATCTGCTGGCGCGCCGCGTTATTGAGCGTCACCCGGAACCAGTAGATGTCCTTCGCGTAACCAAGACTGATGCTGTCACTGCCATTTCGGGTCCAGTCTGCCTCGTCAAGCGCCGTCACTGTCTCAATGCCCACAGGCGTGGCCGGCTCTTGCCAGTAATCGACGAACCTTGACAGTTCAACGCGAGTGGAGCCCGTTTCCCACGTAGCTGTATCCTGAGCGGAAACTCCGACAGATGGCCAGGCAAGCAGAAAAAAACACAGCAAGCCGATGAATCTTTGCACAATGGGCCTCAATGAACCACAGATTACATTTTGTTATTGTCGCCCGAGCGATTATGGGCTAAACGGGCAGAGTTAGCCCCTTCTCGCTACCAATCGACGCAAATCGACATAAAACGGATACAAAACCCCGCTCGAACCTTGTTCAACCCACCGCCCGTCGCAAGTAGACAGTCCCTGACTAGCCTGTCATATTTCAGTTACTGATTAGGGCTTCGTGACGCGCCAAGGCGCCTACCTGTGGTTGTTGATTCAATCGCGCAACACCAGAAGAACTTAACTCCACCATGCGTGACAGTGAGATACTGGTTACCCACCACAAGGCATTAATGGAACTCAGCCACGATGCCGACTTTATCGAGCAGCCAAGACATCAAAAACTGGCAGCCCTGACCGAGCTCTGCGCCCGGCGCCTCAATGTGGAACGCGTGAGTGTGTGGTCATTCCCGCCCAAGGGCGATCGCATCAACTGCGAATGGCTCTATGATGCTTCCGCCGCGCCATGCGACAGAAGCAATTCCGGCGGGCCTCTCAGCCTGTATCAGTCCGAACATCCTGCCTACTTTACGACCATCGGTTCCGAGCGGGTGGTTGCCGTGGAAAATGCCCAGGAGGATCCGAGAACCCGTTCATTTGCACGCAACTACCTTAGCATTCACAACATCAACGCCATGCTCGATGCCCCCGTTTTCGACGGCGCACGGATGAGCGGTGTGATCTGCCTGGAATCCCGGCAAAACAGGCTCTGGAGCCCTCCCGACATCTCATTGGCGGTGGCCGTGGCGGACACAGTGAGCCTGATGAATACCCACGAAGCCTGGATCCGGTCCAAGCAGGCACTGGACTATGTCACCCGATTTGACTCCCTGACAGGGCTCGCCAACATGGACTCGCTCAAAGCCCGGATCAACCACCTGATCAAGAAGGTCAAAAAACGGGGTCGCGGCGCGCTGGCACTGATCTGGATTGATATCGATCGGCTCAAAATCATCAATGATGGCCTCGGGCCCCAGGCAGGCGACCAGGTGATCGCAGAAATCGGTCGCCGGCTCAACGACCTGCAGCTCACGGGCAAGGATTACCTGGCCCGGATAGGCGGGGATGAGTTTGCCGTGGTTATTCGGAACAAGACCCTGCCCGCGCTGTTGGACAGCGCAGCCGAGCTCATCCAGCAACGAATCCGGTCGCCCATTCGTGTCGATGGGCAGGACCTGACCATCACCGCGAGCCTCGGGATCAGTCACTACCCCGGCGACTGTGAAGGCGGGGAAGAACTGCTGCGCAGTGCCGAAGCGGCGATGTATCACACCAAGTACCGGGGCCGGGGCCAGTCCACCCAGTACGATTCGGAAATTCAGATGACAGCCCGTTCCCGGTTCGCTGTCGAAAGTGAATTGAAGCTGGCGATGGAAAATGGTGGCCTCGACGTTTTCTATCAACCGATTATGGACAGCACGGGAACCCGGATCGAGAGCGCAGAAGCGCTGGTCCGATGGAACCACCCTGACCGGGGCTGGCTTTCTCCCATCGAGTTTCTTGATGTGGCCCGAAGTGCCGGCCTGATGTTTCGCCTCGGTGAATGCGTCATAGAGAGGGTCTGTGACGACTGGCGCGCATGCCGGGCCAAAGGTATCAATCTGGCCACGATCTCGGTCAACCTTGCTCCGGAACAGGTCATGGTGACCAACTTACCGAGTCTCATACGCGACGTATGCGGCAGTCACTCGATGCCCGTCAGCGCGCTGCAGTTCGAAGTGACCGAGGACGCCCTTCAGGGTGAACTGCGGGTATTGAGCAGGGTCCTGGAGGATCTTGTTGATTCCGGTGCCATGCTGGCGATTGATGACTTCGGTACCGGTTACTCTTCCCTGGCCCGGCTCAAGAGCCTTCCGTTTTCACGAATTAAAATTGATCGTTCTTTTATCAAGCACTTACCGGACGATGACAACGACCGGGCCATCACCCTCTCGACGATAGGCCTGGCCCGGGGACTGGGGCTCTCCATCGTTGCCGAGGGGGTGGAGACACAGGCCCACGAACGCTGGCTGTTCGAAAACCATTGCGATTACCTCCAGGGGTTTCGCTACAGCATGCCACTTCCCATCGGAGAGCTTACCCGCCGCTTCTATGGGACCGACCGACTCGTCGCGAGTCAATTGCGGCACTGAAAAACTGACAAAACCTGCTGGAAGCTGGACTCTGGTTCGGCCTGAATAGCAATGGCCGCTCCAGTGTCCGGGTGCGCAAACTCGATTCGCGTGGCCGCCAGCATCAACCGCCCCTCCCCGAATCGCTCTGCAAAATACCGGTTGTGCCGGCCACGACCGTGGTTCGCGTCACCGATGATGGGATGACTGATGTGTTTCATATGGCGGCGCAGCTGGTGCTTTCGGCCGGTTTCCGGATATAGCTCGACAAGGGCATAGCGGCTGGTGGCATACCTCTCGATTGCCACCGGAATTTCCGTCCTCGCCAACGTCCGGAAGCGGGTGCGGGCCTCCCTGACCGGCTGTTCCACCCCTTTCAGGCGCCGGTCCTCGGGCTCTTCCCGGAGCGGGTGATCAATCACGCCATTGTCGGCGGGCCACCCACGGACCATGGCCCGGTAGGTTTTGCTCACCTCCCCCGACATCATCGCCTGCCCCAGCTTACGGGCGGCTTCCCGATCTCTGGCGAACACCAGCACCCCAGAGGTGGGGCGATCCAGCCTGTGCACCGGGTAAACATGGTCGCCGTCATTAAGTGCCCGGGCATACTGCAGGGCAAACTCGGTTTCGTGCCGGTCGATGGGACTGCGATGTACCAGAAGGCCGGCAGGTTTGTGCACCACAAGCAACGCCTCGTCCCGGTACAGCAACGCCAGAGGATTCATGAACCGTCCCGAAGCGCCCGTTGACGGATCCAAACCCTCGCGCTCCTGACACGGGCGCCTGCATTCTCACCAAGCACCAATAGAGCCGGGGTCAGCAACAGGGTCAGAATCGTTGCGAAGGCCAGCCCCCCCGCGATGGCACTGGACAACTGAGTCCACCACTGGGTAGAGGGAGCGCCCAGCCCCAGTGACGGCGTCAGCAGATCCACGTTGACACCGAGCACCATGGGCATCAGCCCCAGAATGGTTGTGATGGCGGTCAGCAGCACTGGCCGCAGGCGCAGGCAGCCGGTCTCAAGGGCAGCCTCGAAGGCCTCAAGCCCCTCTCTGCGCATCTGGTTATAAGTGTCGATGAGGATGATGTTGTTGTTCACCACGATACCGGCCAGCGCAATGATCCCCATCCCCACCATGACGATGCCAAAAGACTGACCATTCAGCAGCAGGCCAAGCAGTACGCCGGCGGTGGACAGGAGTATCGCGGACAGAATCAGGAAGGTCTGGTACAGGGAATTGAACTGGGTCACCAGAATCAGCAGCATCATGGCCAGCGCGACGAGGAAGGCGCTGGCCAGGAAATTCGAGGCCTGCTGCTGGTCTTCGTTCTCGCCGGCGAATTTTACCGATACCCCTTCCGGCGGCTCCGGCATGTCGGCCTGCAGGCTATTAAGCAGTTCATCCACCCGACGGCCCGGGGCCAGCTCGGACTTGATGGTTACCGTGCGCTGGCCATCAACGCGAACAATGCTGTTGGTTTTATCGCCGGGTTCCAGATCGACAAACTGCGACAGCGGCACCTGACCACGGGAGGTGTTAATGGTCTGCCGCTGGAGGTGATCCAGTTCGCGCCAGTTATTGGGCACACGCACGGCGATGTCCACTTCATCCCGCACATCTTCCGGACGGTAAGTGGCCAGAACCAGTCCATTGGTCACCAGGCGGACCGCACTGCCCACACTCAGCACGTCGGTCGAGAACCGGGCCGCCGCCTCGCGATCGACCTCCAGCCGCCATTCGATGCCGGGCAGGCTCCGGTCGTCCTCGATATCGACAAAACCGCCCATGGCGCCCATGCGGTCCTCAATCTGGTCCACGTACGCATTCAACTCGCTGCTGTCGCGGCTGCTGACCTGAAGTTCGATGGGCTTGCCTTCAGCCGGCCCACCTTCCTGCTCGCGGAATTCCAGCTGCACCCCCGGGATATCCTCCGTCCGTTTCCGGAAATCCTCGAGGATGGCGCTTGCCGGTCGACGGCTGTACCAGTCGGTAAACTGGAACTGCAGCACCCCGATGACATCAGGCGCCATCCGGTTGCCGGCACTGATCATGGACCGTGCATAGAGTGCATTGACCTCGGGCATCCCCCGAAGCCGCTGCTCCACCTCACGGACGATCGAGTCCCGCTCCCGGATGGACAGGTCGCCCCGGGCCCGTACCTGGACCTGGGCCGAATCGGGCTCCACGCTCGGGAAGAACTCCACCCCGAAATTGAACCTGGCGTACGCCGCGTAGATCACCACGATGATGCCGAGCACACCCAGCAACGTCGTCCCCGGCCTTTTCAGTAGCGCGGACAACAGGCGCCGATAGTGCTTCATCATCGCCCCCGCCCCATGGTGCTCACGGGCGCGGCGACCGCCGCTGACTCCACCCAGTACCGGCAAAAATACCAGCGCCATGGCCAGGGATGCCGCCAGACAGATGATCACCGTCAGCGGCAGGAACTTCATGAACTCCCCGACCACGCCGGGCCAGAACAGCAACGGCACGAAAACCGCCAGGGTGGTGGCGGTCGATGCGATAATTGGCCACGCCATCCGGCTGGCCGCCTCGGCCCAGGCGGAGCGCACGGTCTGTCCTTCCGAGAGATTACGGTCCGCCAGTTCCGAGACCACGATCGCGCCATCCACCAGCATGCCGGCCACCAGGATCAGACTGAACAGGACCACAATATTGAGCGTCAGTCCCAGCCCCCAGATCACCAGGATGCCGGTCAGGAAGGCACCCGGGATCGTCAGCCCGACGAGCAGCGCAGAGCGGGGACCCATGGCCGCGATCACCACAATGATCACCAGCACGATGGCCGTCAGGACGTTGTTCAGGAGGTCGCTGAGGATGTCCCGAACCTCGTCCGACTGATCCATGATGTAACGCACTTCCAGTGTGTCCGGAAGCTGGGGCCGCGCCTGCTCGACCAGCTCCCGGACCTGGGCCACGGTTTCAATGATGTTGGCGCCGGTCCGCTTTGAGACTTCCAGAACCAGCGCGGGCTCGCCGTTGATTCGGGCAAAGCCGGTGGGATCCTTGAAGGTGCGCTGCAACATGGCCACATCGCCAAAGGTCACGACGGTGTCGCCGTCGACCTTGACCGGCATGGACATGACATCCTCGATGGTTTCAATCACGCCCGGCACTTTCAATGCCATGCGGCCATTGCCGGTATCCAGTGAGCCTGCCGCCACCAGCTGGTTATTACGGGTTACCAGGGCGGCCAACTGGTCAAAGTCGATGCCATAGCTTTCCAGCACCTGGGGATCGACCACCACCTCGAGAAGATCCTCCCGGTCGCCGCCGATTTCCACTTCCAGCACTTCCGGGATCGCCTCGATCGCATCCTGCAGCGCCCGTGCGACGGTAATCAGTTCCCGCTCGGACAAAGGGCCTGAAAGCCCAACCGACAGGACCGGAAACAGGGACACATTGATTTCATTGACCCGGGGTTCATCCGCCTCTTCCGGCAGCTTGCTGCGCGCAGTGTCCACTTTCTCACGGACATCCTGCAGGGCCTTGTCGGAATCGAAGCCGGCATCGAATTCCAGCATCACCGACGCGGAACCCTCCGAGGCCCTGCCACGCATTTCCTTCACCCCCTCAAGGGACCGGAGTTCCTGCTCCATGGGACGCACCAACAGGCGTTCGGCATCCTCCGGACTGATGCCGTCCAGGGTCATGGACACATAGATGATGGGGATGGTGATGTCCGGATTGGCTTCCTTGGGGATCGTCTGGAACGCGGCGATGCCGCCCAGAATCAGAAACAGCAGCGTCAGCAGCGTGGTGCGGCTGCGGTCCATGGCGGCAAAGATCAGCGTTCGCATTCGGCTCAGCCCCGGTCTTCGGCGGCGTCGACAGGTCGGACCTGTTCGCCCACGCTCACGAAACCACCACCCCGGGTTATCAGGCGGATTTCATCCGGCAACCCGGTTACCCACGCGCCATTAGTGGCAACGCTGAGCAGTTCAACGGTACTGAATACCACGCGGTTGTCCTCGTTCACGTACTTCACGCCGGGGCGCCCGTCGTCCCCAAGGGACAGGTAGGCCGGTGAGATGAACATGGCTTTCACCTCAGGCAGAGCAATCCGGAAACTCGCACTACCGCCGGCCACCCGGCGAAGATCGGGATTCTCGACGGCAATTTCCACCGCGAAGCTCCGGGTCTCGGGGTTGGCCGCGCTCGCCACGAAAGTGACTATGCCATCCAGCTTTTTGCCATTCAGCAGGTCCACCCGCACCCGCTGCCCCGGCGACACCTTGCCCGCGGACTGCTGGGGAATTTGTCCCGTCGCCTTGAGGCGATCAATGCGGACCAGTTCAAACATGGGAGAACCGACCTGAACCAGCCCGCCCTGCTCCACATCGCGGGCATTTATGATGCCGTCAAAGGGGGCTTTCGGGGTCAGGTGGGCAACATCCAGTCTGGCGGCGGCCAGCTCAGCGTTTGCAGCCGCCAACTCACTCTCGAGCTTCAGCATTTCGGACTGGGAGGCGAGATTATTCGAACGTAGCTTGCGAGCAGCCGCAAGATCTGCCTCCAGGCTGCGCACCCTGGCCCGCCAACGGTCGACGACGGCCCGGCGGCCATCATCGGATAGGGTCACCAGGGTATCCCCCGACTTCACATGCTGGCCCAGATCGACCTCAATCTTCTCAACTGTGCCTGCCACCCGGGCACTGATCATCACCGCGTGCCAGGGTTCCAGTTGCCCCTGAAGCAGAAGCCCCGGTTCGTGAAGACGAGCAATAAGCGACTCAACCTGCACACTGGTCAATTCCCGCTCGCCAATCTCCTGTTTCTCCGGTGCAGCTTCGCTCGCCATCTTGATGTCGCCGGTCGCCAACCACACCGCCAGCGCAATAATGACCAGGAGCGACAGCCCCAGGGAACCCCACTTTCCTTTGCTCATGAAACGTTCGCCGTGCCTGAAAACCGTGATCGGGCCCAGAGAATTCAGGCCCCAAGAAAAAAACCGGCAAGAAACGGTTGCAACCGGTTAAACGCGTGGGGTAGATTCTACACAGAAATTTTTCACGAATTCAGAGCAGATTGTTCATTTTATGAATCTCAACGCAGTAATCGTCCTTGTGAAGCTTGTCCTGGTGGTCGTGGTACCGTCCGGGGGCTTTTGCGTGGACAAGCGGGTGAGATAGCAACAACCTGACAAGACACCAAAAAGCCCCCGGCACCGAAAGGTCCCGGGGGCTTTTTTTTGCAGCAATAAAAAGGGAAAACGACCATGAACGGCGCACAACACATTCTCGACGCGTTCCATCGCCACGACATCCGTACCGTATTCGGCTACCCCGGCGGCTGCATCATGCCGCTATACGATGCCCTGGTGGACGATGTCGGAACCGAGCACGTGTTGTGCCGCCATGAGCAGGGCTGCGCCCTGGCCGCCGATGGCTACGCCCGGGCCAGCGGCAAGCTCGGCGTGTGCATTGCCACGTCGGGCCCCGGCGCCACCAACCTGATTACAGGGGTTGCCAATGCCCACCGGGACTCCATCCCCATGCTGGTGATCACCGGCCAGGTTCCCTCCGGCCTGATCGGAACCGATGCGTTCCAGGAAACCGATGTTCTGGGGATGACCCTGGGCATCGTCAAACACAGTTACCTGGTGGACAGCGCCGACGACCTGCCCGCGATCATGGAAGAAGCCATCCACCTGGCCCAGAGTGGCCGACCGGGGCCGGTCTGGATCGACATTCCCAAGGACATCCTGCTCACAGAAGCCCGCGCGCAGGCACCAACCCGCACAGGATCCGGCCCGACAGGCTGCCCCAACCTGTCCGAGGCGCTGACCATGCTGCGGGCCGCCCGCAAGCCCCTGCTCTACAGCGGCGGCGGTGTCAGCCTGGCCCACGCCGAGACCCGCTTCCGGGCCTTTGCCGACACCTCCGCGTTGCCGGGCGTTGTCACACTCAAAGGTATCGGCAACGCAGGCAAACACAGCGATCAGAACCTCGGGATGCTGGGCATGCACGGCTCGAGAGTCGCCAACCGTGCCGTGGACGAGTGCGACCTGCTGCTCGTTGTCGGAGCGCGTCTGGATGACCGGGCCACCGGCAAACTGGACACCTTCGCCCCCAACGCCCGGATGATCCACATCGATGCCGATGCCTCCGAAATCAACAAATTACGCCCGGCAGACCTGGCCATCCGGGGCGACCTCAATACCATCCTGGCGGCCCTGACCCGGGAGCTGGAAACCGAACCGTTGGCGATTGCCGACTGGCAAAAACAGTGCCGCACCTGGAACACCACCGGCGGCTTCAACGCGGCCGACAACGAAGAGCCCCTGGCCCCGATCACCGGCCCCGCGTTCGTGCGACAGCTCTCCCGAATCGCGCCGGACGATACCGTAATCGCCTGCGACGTTGGCCAGCACCAGATGTGGGTCGCCCAGCATTACCAGTTCAACCACCCACGCCACCACCTCTCCAGTGGCGGACTGGGCACCATGGGCTTCGGCCTGCCGGCGGCCATAGGCGCCCAGTTCGCCAACCGCGGCAGCACCGTGATCAACGTTGCGGGCGACGGCTCCTTTATGATGAACGCCCAGGAACTGGCCACCATACGGCGCTACAGACTGCCCCTGAAGATGATTATCCTCGACAACCAGTGCCTGGGCATGGTCCGCCAGCAGCAGGAACTGTTCTACAACAACCGTGAAAGCCAGATCGACCTGGACGACAACCCCGACTTCGTCGCCATGGCCCGGGCCTTCGACATCCCGGCCCTGCACATCGAACGCACCGACCAGATCCGCCGCGGTATTGAAACCATCCTCGCCTACGACGGCCCCATGCTGCTGCACGTTGCCATCGCCCGAGAAGACAACGTCTGGCCCATCGTCAAACCCGGCGCCAGCAACCGCGACATGATCGACGAATCCCAACGCACCGCAAAATCCAGCAAGGAGCACGTTGCATGAACCTCCAGCGCCAAACGGATACACCCAGCTACACCCTCACCTGCCAGATGAGTCATGAAGCGGCCGCGTTGGAGCGATTGTGCCAGGTGGTACGGATTCGCGGATTCCGGATAGCCAGGATGGCGGTGGAATCAGCAGGCGACGAGCTTGCCATCGCCCTCACGCTGGAGGGCACAAGGCCCATCAACATGCTCAAATCGCAGCTGGAAAAGCTGCACACAGTAGGGGACGTGGTTCTCGGAGTTCATGAAATGAAACAAACAAAGACAGCTTAATGTCTTTAAAGGCGAGTCTATCTGAGCAGTCTGATCGAGCGTGGGGAGGGATCTCTTTTCCCAGAAGAAAAGAGATCCCTCACCGCGCCCAGACTCCATCAATCCAGCACGTTGCAACAATTACCAGGACTTGTAGGGCAGGAACTTCCCGTTCATGGTAATCACCACCCGATCCCCCTTCGGATTCTCTTCCTTGTCCACATGCATCGAGAAATCGATGGCACTCATGATACCGTCACCGAACTTCTCGTGGATCAGCTCCTTCAGGGTATCTCCGTAAACACCCACCACCTCGTACAGGCGATAGATCAGCGGATCCTGCGGCACCGAATCACCCCAGGCCTTCTTCGGGCACACCTGAAGGGTTTCCGCGACGACCTTGTCCAGCCCGAGTGTCTCGCAGAGAGCAAGCGCCTTTTCCTCAGTCAGACTGTTCATGCCCAGGCAAGCCGACGTTGTAAACACCGGCGACATGCCAATGGCCTCGGAAAGCGCCTCCCAGGAAACACCTTTCGTCGCCTTGGCTTCCAGAATCTTCGCGGTCATCAGTTCTTTGTTCATCATAAGGCACTCACCCTTTGCTTCAGTTGGTTTTGCACTGTTCCAGTGCAGCTTCCGGGCGCGAACGATTGTTCACTTCCCGACGCTGCATGAGCCTGTCAGGGCTATCGCAGACTTCGTGCCAACCAACAGAAATATTCCAGGACTTTGTTTTTGATGGCATTTAATGAATGGCCGAAATCAGGCCGCACTACGATATTTCGTAGACCACGAAAATTCGTGCTCCCGACTACGAGTTATCGTAATTGGCACGGGACTTGACTCATCTTCCCGGAGACACCGACAGGATGAGAGCGATGAACACCACGACTGCCGTCAGCGAAACGGCAACTGCACGCCCCCGGCCTTCCCAGCACCAGGCACCCCAGGACAGCTGGATCGACCTCCTGCCTGAAGCCGCCCTGCTCGTGGATTGCACCGGGGACCGGATTCTCGCCGCCAACACCCTGGCGGCCCGGATGACCGGTTCCGAGCGGGCGTCGCTGATCGGCGGCCGCTGCACCGCGCTGTTTCCGGACCAACGTCCCACCCTGATCGTCTTCACGGAGGAAACCCTGTTACGGGGACGCGGATGGAGCGGGGATTTCACGCTCCGGCATCAGGACGGTCACACGGTCGAGCTGGAGATTTCCTCGGCGCGCGCCGGAGGAGCCGATTCCCGCGACATCCTGTTCCTGCTTCGGGACCGAAGGCAGCTACGCTCCCTGCGCGAGCGCCACGAGGTCAATCATTACCATCGCGGCGGACTCCTGGAGTGGCGAAGAGTCGAGGCACTGTTCAAGGATATGGAGCGGGAGAATCAGCTGATCCTCCATGCCGTGGGCGAGGGAATCTACGGCGTCGACGCAGAGGGCCGCACCACGTTTGTTAACCCGGCCGGCGAAAAGATGCTGGGCTGGCGAACGGACGAACTGATGGGGCGCGTGATGCACCGGGTCGTCCACCATTCCCATGAGGACGGCTCCCTGTTCCCGCTCAAGGACTGCCCCATCTACGCTGCGTTCCGCGACGCCAGCGTCCGGCGGGTGGGCGAGGACTGGTTCTGGCGCAAGGACGGAACCGGCTTTCCCGTGGAATACACCAGCACCCCGATCATGGACAACGGTCACCCCATCGGCGCGGTCGTCGTATTCAAGGATATTTCCGCCCGCCAGCACGCCCAACAGGAACTGCAACACGCGCTGGAGGAAGTTGAAAGCCTGAAACAGCGGCTCGAGATGGAGAATGCCTACCTGCAGGAGGAACTCAGCGGCGAATACCATTTTCACGACCTGGTCGGCCAGAGTGAGGCCATCAAGGGCATTGCCCGCCGCATTGGGCTGGTGGCGCCCACTGATGCAAACGTGCTGATTACCGGCGAATCCGGTACCGGCAAGGAACTGATTGCGCGTGCCATCCACCAGGCCAGCGACCGACGGGACCGGCCCATGATCCGGGTCAACTGCGCGGCCATCCCCAAGGATCTGTTCGAGAGCGAGTTCTTCGGTCACATCAAGGGTGCGTTCACCGGGGCCGTGAGCGATCGGATTGGCCGCTTCGAACTGGCCGATGGCGGTACCCTGTTCCTGGACGAGGTGGGCGAAATCCCGCTGGAGCTTCAGGGCAAGCTCCTCAGAGTCCTGCAGGATCAACAGTTCGAGCGGGTGGGCGAAAACCGCACCCGGGCGGTCAACGTCCGGGTGATTGCCGCCACGAACAGGGAGCTGAAATCGGAAATCCAGGCCAAGACATTTCGGGAGGACCTATACTTCCGCCTGAATGTCTTCCCCATCGAATCGGTGCCTCTACGCCGGCGTCTGGAGGATATCCCCATCCTCGCCCGGGAATTTCTCAACCGGGCCTGCCAGAAGTTCAACCGCCCCACCCTTATATTGCGAGAACGGGACGTGGAAACCCTACAGGCCTACCACTGGCCGGGCAATGTGCGGGAGCTGGAAAACGTGATCGAGCGACAGGTGATCACCGCAAACGGCGGCCTTGATCTGGACCTGCCGGGACAGGATTCCCCGGCCAGAGCATCAGCGGCATCCACACCACCGCCCAGGCACTTCAATGGCGAGCTGATGACCGAGCAGGATTTGAGGGACCTAGAGAAAAAGAACCTGACGCAGGCCCTGACCATGAGCAATGGCAGGGTATTCGGCGATGACGGCGCGGCGACCTTGCTGGGCGTCAAACCGACCACCCTGGCCTCAAGACTGAAAAAGCTAAAGATCGAACCGCTTCGATTCCGGTCAAAGAATAATTAACTCTGTAAACCCGACAAGTTAAATCGGCGCGGGGTGGCCGGTGGATTTTTCGCCGGAAAAAGGTGTCTGAGCGAAGCGAGTTCTTTTTCCAAGAAAAATCCACCGGCCACCCCGCAAGCCCGCCCCAAAATAGGCAGGCTACATCACGGAGCGATCACCAAAATCAGATCAACTCAATGGCCACCGCCGTACCCTCGCCCCCACCGATGCAGAGCGAAGCGACACCACGCTTGAGGCCACGCTGTTTCAGTGCGTTGATCAAGGTAACGATGATGCGTGAACCGGAAGAGCCGATCGGGTGACCAAGAGCGCAGGCGCCGCCGTGCACATTGACCTTCTCTGCGGGCAGGCCAAGCTCGTTGATCGCCGCCAGGGTTACCACCGCAAAGGCCTCGTTGATCTCGAACAGATCAACGTCGCTCACGGACCAGTCGGCCTTTTTCAGGACCTTCTCGATGGCTCCGATAGGCGCAAGGGTGAACTCCGAGGGCAGTCGCGCGTGGGTGGCGTGGGCCACGATCCGCGCCTGCGGAACCAGACCACGCTTGTCGGCCTCGGCAGCCGAGGCCAGCACCAGGGCCGAAGCGCCGTCGCTGATCGAGCTCGAATTGGCCGCCGTCACCGAGCCGTCTTTGGCGAAGGCTGGCTTCAGGTGAGGAATTTTTTCCGGCTTGGCGTTACCCGGCTGTTCATCGATTTCCACCAGGGTGTCCCCGCCACGGCCAGCGACACTCACCGGGACAATCTCGTCCCTGAACCAGCCATTCTCGATAGCCGCCAGGGACTTCTGCAGGGAACCGATGGCGAACTCGTCCATGGCCTGCCGGCTGATGTCGTACTTGTCCGCCGTGCGCTGGGCAAATACGCCCATCAGGCCGCCTTCGTACGCATCCTCAAGACCATCCAGGAACATGCTGTCCAGAACCTGGCCATGACCCATGCGCATGCCGGCGCGGGCCTTGGGCAGCAGGTACGGCGCCTGGCTCATGTTCTCCATACCGCCGGCGATCATGATGTTGTTGGTCCCGGCCTTGATCTGGTCGTGGGCCATGATCACAGACTGCATGCCGGAGCCACACATCTTGTTGATGGTGGTGCAGCCGGAGCTGTCCGGAATGCCCGAGGCGCGCGAGGCTTGTCGGGCCGGGGCCTGACCCAGGCCTGCGGGCAGCACGCAGCCCATGATCACTTCCTGGATATCGGCCGGCTGCAGGCCTGACCGCTCAATGGCGGCCTTGATGGATGCCGCGCCAAGCTGGGGGGAGCGAACGGAGCTCAGCGAGCCCATCATGCCGCCCATGGGAGTCCGCGCCGAACCGGCAATTACTACGCTGTTGTCACTCATGATCTATCCTCTCTCAAACCTTCAGCCCTTGCCCAGAACGGACCGGGCAATAATCTCTTTCATCACTTCCGAAGTACCGCCGTAAATGCGCTGAACCCGCGCATCCATGAAGGCCCGGGAAATGGGGTATTCGGTGGTGTAACCGTAGCCGCCGAACAGCTGCAGGCAACCGTCCGCCACCCGACACTGCATCTCCGTGGCGCTGTACTTGGCCATGGACGCCGTCGGCGCATCCAGCTCGCCCTGCTCGTACTTGGCAATACACTCGTTCACGAACGCCTGATTGACCCGGTAGTCGGTTTCCATGCGGGCAATCTCGAAACGGGTATTCTGCAGCTGCGCCAGCTTCTGACCGAACAGCTCACGTTCCTGGGCGTAGGCAATGGTCAGGTCCAGGGCACCCCGGGCCGCCGCCACACCGAGCGCTCCGATCACCAGGCGCTCTCGGGGCAGTTCCCGCATCAGGTACATGAAGCCCTGCCCCTCTTCACCCAGCAGCGCCGAGGCGGGGACGCGCATGTCGGAGAAGAACAGCTCGGAGGTGTCACCGGAATGCTGGCCGATCTTGTCCAGGTTCCGGCCCTTGCTGTAACCCGGCAGTGACGTATCCACCAGGAACAGGCTGATGCCGCGGGCACCAGCTTTCGGGTCGGTCTTGGCGGCGACAATCACCATATCGGCGTGCTGGCCGTTGGTGATGAAGGTCTTGGACCCGTTAAGGATGTAGTCGTCGCCATCTTTCACCGCACTGGTGCGGATCGCCTGCAAGTCACTGCCGGCGCCCGGCTCGGTCATGGCGATGGCGCCAACCGCTTCACCGGAAACCAGCTTCGGCAGCCATTGTTGCCGCTGTTCCTCGTTGCCCATGTGGCTGAGATAGGGTGCAACAATGTCCGAGTGCACCATCACGTTGGTGGACAGCGCGCCGAATCCCATCCGGGCCAGTTCTTCCCCAACCACCACAGAGAACTGGAAAGGCGCACCGATTCCACCCCACTCCTCGGGCACATCCACACACAGCATTCCGGCGTTGCCCAGGGTGTTCCACAGCTCTCGGGGCACCAGCCCGGACTTTTCCCAGGTCTCGTAATGCGGCGTTACTTCCTTTTCCAGGACCTTGACTACCGAATCCCGGAACATCGCCAGTTCTTCTTTATCAACAGACACGGTCATGTATGTCTCCTGCAATTGAATGCTTCACTTGGGCGCCATGCGAAGCGCGCAGTCCAGACGAATCACTTCGCCATTCAGAATCGGATTACGCACCATCTGGTCCACCATCATGCCGAATTCCTCCGGCTTGCCGAGGCGTTTCGGAAACGGCAGGGTGGCAGCCAGGCTTTCCTGAACTTCTTCAGGCATACCTGCCATCATGGGGGTCATGAACAGGCCCGGTGCAATCGTATTTACACGGATGCCCTCTCGAGCCAGCTCGCGCGCCGACTGCAGGGTCAGCGAAACCACCCCGCCCTTGGATGCACTGTAGGCCGCCTGGCCGATCTGGCCTTCGTAGGCCGCCACTGACGCGGTATTGATGATCACGCCCCGCTCGCCGTCGGCGTTGGGTTCACGCTGGGCCATATCGGCCGCCACCAGTCTCAGGATGTTGAAGGTACCAATCAGATTGACCTGGATAACCTTGCTGAAGTTCTCCAGCGGCATAACGCCCTCACGACCCAGGATCTTGGAAGCCGGGGCGATGCCGGCGCAACTTACCGCCACACCGCAGCGGCCATGGGCTTCCCGCGCGGCATTAACCGCAGCTTCGGCACTGTCTGCGGAGGTTACGTCACAATGCAGGAAGATACCGCCAATCTCTGCGGCCACTTTTTCACCCTGCTCCTTCTGTACGTCAAGGATCGCCACTTTGCAGCCTGCTGCTGCCAGTGCACGGGCCGCACCTTCGCCCAGCCCCGATGCACCACCTGTTACTATGGCCGCCACATTTTTGAATTCCATCGTTTACTCCTGCTCTAAAGACACTTTTTGTTCGAAATCTGACCGTAAAAGCACTTTACGTTTACGTAAACTTTATCTAACCTAAGTCTAAAAAGGAAATCGCCATGGTGAAAAAAGAAACATACAGCATCAGCGAACTCGCCAAGGAGTTCGACGTGACGACCCGGAGCATCCGATTCTACGAGGATCAGGAGCTGCTCAAGCCGACACGGCGTGGGCAAACACGCATATTCAGTTCCAAGGATCGCGTTCGGCTGAAGCTGATCCTTCGGGGCAAACGCATGGGGTTCTCACTGGCAGAAACCAAAGAACTCTTCGACCTGTGGGACGAAACCCTCAGTGGCAACGAAAAACAGTTGCTGCTGATGCTGGAAACCCTGAGCCGGAAACGGGCCCAGCTGGAACAGCAGAAGAACGACATCGCACAGGCAGAGATGGAAATGGACACCGCCGAAGCGCGGTGCCGTGAAGCACTGGCAGACCTGCAGAAGAAAAAACGAGAACAGCAGATGCGGGCGAACAAAGAACCAACGACAACCGCCGAACAGCGCTAAGCCACAAGGGCACTCAACGTCGCCCTGCGCCATGGCTGTCCGGTTATGAATCCTCGTAAGTCAGAGAGCAAAATAAAAGGTAACCGACATGAAATCACAGTACTCAGAGCTCAACTTCGGCCTTGGTGAAACCCTCGATATGCTGCGTGAGCAAATCAACGGCTTCGCCGCGGCCGAAATCGCTCCGCGCGCCGAAGAGATTGATCGCAACAACGAGTTCCCCATGGATCTCTGGCGCAAAATGGGCGACATGGGCCTGCTGGGCATCACCGTTGCCGAGGAATACGGTGGCTCCGATATGGGTTACCTCGCCCACGTGATTGCCATGGAAGAAATCAGCCGCGCCTCGGCCTCCGTCGGTCTGTCCTACGGGGCCCACTCCAACCTGTGCGTGAACCAGATCCACCGCAACGGTACCGAAGAGCAGAAGCAGAAGTACCTGCCCAAGCTGGTAAGCGGTGAACACGTTGGCGCCCTGGCCATGTCCGAGCCCAACGCCGGCTCCGACGTCATCTCCATGAAGCTCTCTGCCCGGGACGAAGGCGACCACTTCGTTCTCAACGGCAGCAAGATGTGGATCACCAACGGCCCCGACGCCCACACCTACGTGATCTACGCCAAGACTGACACCCAGGCCGGCTCCAGAGGCGTAACCGCGTTCATCGTTGAGCGCGACTACCCGGGCTTCAGCCGTCACCAGAAGCTCGACAAACTCGGCATGCGCGGCTCCAACACCTGTGAGCTGGTGTTCGAGGACTGCAAAGTGCCCCGCGAAAACATCCTGGGCGGTGAAGGCAACGGCGCCAAGGTGCTGATGAGCGGCCTGGACTACGAGCGTCTGGTTCTGTCCGGTGGTCCTCTGGGCATCATGCAGGCGGCCCTCGACGTCACCGTGCCCTACATCCGTGAACGCAAGCAGTTCGGCCAGGCCATCGGCGAGTTCGAACTGGTCCAGGGCAAAGTGGCCGACATGTACACCTGGATGAACTCCGCCAAATCCTACGTCTACATGGTGGCCATGTCCGCCGACCGTGGCGAGACCACCCGTAAAGACGCCGCCGGCGCCATCCTCTACTCCGCGGAAATGGCCACCAAACTGGCCCTGGATGCCATCCAACTGCTGGGCGGTAACGGCTACATCAACGAATACCCGACAGGTCGCCTGCTGCGCGACGCCAAGCTGTATGAGATCGGCGCGGGTACGTCAGAGATTCGCCGGATGCTGATCGGTCGCGAGCTGTTCCTGAACAAGTAAGAACAAAGTACCAGGAAGCCAGCCCCCAAGTATGACGAGGGTCTGGCGGGGCGGCACTTCGGGAATGCTGGAGGCCATGGATGGCCGGAAACAAGCGCACACGGACGTGCTCGTAGCGGTTCCCGAAGTGCTGCCCTGCCAGGCCTGACACACGGACTAGATGCCCTATGACCATACTCCAGAGCAAAATCAATCCAAGGTCTGATGAATTCCAGGCCAACCAGGAATCCATGGCGCAAGCCGTCGCGGACCTGCGGGACAAAGTTTCCACCATCCAGCAAGGCGGCGGCCCCTCCTACCAGGAACGCCACATCGCCCGTGGCAAGCTGCTGCCCAGAGAGCGGATCAACCGCCTGCTGGACGACGGCTCCCCCTTCCTGGAAATCGGCCAGTTTGCCGCCTACAACGTCTACGGCGAAGAAGTCCCGGCCGCGGGCCTGATCGCCGGCGTGGGCCGGGTCTCCGGCACCGAGTGCATGATCATCGCCAACGACGCTACCGTTAAAGGCGGCAGTTACTACCCGCTGACCGTGAAAAAGCACCTGCGGGCCCAGGAAATTGCCCTGGAAAACCGTCTCCCGTGCATCTACCTGGTGGACTCCGGCGGCGCGAACCTGCCCCGCCAGGACGAAGTCTTCCCGGACCGCGACCACTTCGGCCGCATCTTTTACAACCAGGCGCGCATGTCCGCCGACGACATCCCGCAGATTGCGGTGGTGATGGGCCTGTGTACCGCCGGTGGCGCCTACGTGCCGGCCATGGCCGACGAATCCATCATCGTCCGAAACCAGGGCACCATCTTCCTGGCCGGCCCGCCGCTGGTTAAAGCCGCCACCGGTGAAGTGGTCAGCGCCGAAGACCTGGGCGGTGCCGACGTGCACTGCAAAATCTCCGGTGTTGCCGACCACTACGCGGAAAACGACGCCCACGCCCTGGAAATCGCCCGGCGCAGCATCTCCAACCTTAACCGCCGCAAACCGGCCGATGTGGAGATCCGCAAGCCCAGGGCACCGCTGTACGACGCCGAAGAGATCTACGGCATCGTCGGCACCGACCTGCGCAAACAGTTCGATGTGCGTGACGTGATCGCCCGCATCGTCGACGGTTCCGAGTTCGACGAATTCAAACGCTATTACGGCCAGACCCTGGTAACCGGCTTTGCCCACATCCACGGCTACCCGGTCGGGATCATCGCCAACAACGGCATCCTGTTCAGTGAAGCCGCCCAGAAAGGCGCGCACTTCATCGAACTGTGCTGCCAGCGCAACATCCCGCTGCTGTTCCTGCAGAACATCACCGGCTTCATGGTCGGCCAGAAGTACGAGGCCGAGGGCATCGCCAAACACGGCGCCAAGATGGTCATGGCCGTGGCCTGCGCCAACGTGCCCAAGATTACCGTACTGATCGGCGGCAGCTTCGGCGCCGGCAACTACGGCATGTGTGGCCGAGCCTACAGCCCGGACTTCCTGTGGATGTGGCCGAACGCGCGCATCTCGGTGATGGGCGGTGAACAGGCCGCCGGCGTGCTGGCCCAGGTCAAACGCGAGGGCATGGAGCGCAAAGGCGAGGAGTGGAGTGCCGAGGAAGAGGCCGAGTTCAAGCAACCGGTGATCGACAAATACGAGGAACAGGGCCACCCCTACTACGCCAGCGCCCGGCTCTGGGACGACGGCGTAATCGACCCGGCCCAGACCCGGGAAGTGGTTGCCCTGAGCCTGTCCGCCACGCTCAACCGACCCGCGAAGCCCACGCGCTTCGGCGTGTTCCGCATGTAATCGGGAGACTATGCCATGACAGAACAAGAAAATGCGGTTCTGCTCAAGCGCCGCGCCGAGGGCATAACCGAAGTGGTGCTGAACCGCCCGGACAAACGCAACGCCTTTGACGACGTGATCATCCAGCAGCTGATCAACGCGCTGACCGAAGTCAACGACGACGCGAACACCAAGGTGGTGATCCTTCGCTCCGAAGGCAAGCACTTCTCCGCCGGCGCGGACCTTGGCTGGATGCGCCGCATGGCGGACAACACCCGCCAGGAAAATCTCGATGACTCCCGGGAACTGGCGCGGCTGATGAACGTGCTGAATCACCTCTCCAAGCCGGTCATCGGCCTGGTGCAGGGCGCGGCCTTCGGCGGTGCGGTGGGCCTTGCCGCCTGCTGCGACATTGTTATCGCCACCGAGAAATCCAGCTTCTGCCTGAGCGAAGTGAAGCTCGGGCTGATCCCGGCTGTAATCAGCCCCTATGTCGTGCGCGCCATTGGCGAACGCCAGGCCCGCCGGTACTTCATCTCCGCCGAGGTGTTCACTGCCCGGCAGGCCGAAGAATACGGCCTGGTGCACATCGTTTGCGACGATGTCGAGGCCATGGAGGCCCGTTGCAACGAGATGCTTGAGCAGCTCGCCCTGAACGGTCCGGAAGCCATGAAAGCTGCCAAGGATCTGGTGTTCGCGGTCAGCCACAAACCCATTGAAGACGCCGTGATTGACGACACCGCACACCGCATCGCCGACATTCGCGTGGGCGAAGAAGGGCAGGAAGGTTTGAGTGCCTTCCTGAACAAGCGCCGCGCCAACTGGATTCCGGAGAACAAGTGACATGTTCAGCAAAATACTGATCGCCAACCGGGGCGAAATCGCCTGCCGGATCATACAGACCGCCCACCGCATGGGCATCCGTTGCGTTGCGGTGTATTCCGACGCCGACGCCAACGCCCGCCATGTCGCCATGGCCGACGAGGCGTTTCACATTGGCCCCGCCCCCAGCTCCGAGAGCTACCTGCGGGCCGAGAAAATCATCGAGATCGCCAAGGAGAGCGGCGCCCAGGCCATCCACCCGGGCTACGGTTTCCTGTCCGAGAACACCGGATTTGCCGAGGCCTGCGAGGCCAACGACCTGGTCTTTATCGGACCGCCCTCCTCCGCCATCGCGGCCATGGGTTCCAAGTCCGCCGCCAAAGCGATCATGGAGAAGGCCGGCGTGCCGCTGGTGCCCGGCTATCACGGCGACGACCAGTCGCCGGAAACCCTGCGCGCCGAAGCGGAGAAATGCGGCTTCCCACTACTGCTGAAAGCCGTGGCCGGTGGCGGCGGCAAAGGCATGCGCGTAGTCGAGAACATGGGCGAATTTGACGACGCCCTGGCCGCGGCCAAGCGCGAAGCCAAGAATGCCTTTGGCAACCCGGACATGCTCATCGAGCGCTACCTGACCCAGCCACGCCATGTGGAAATCCAGGTCTTCTGCGATCAGGACGGCAAAGGCGTGTATCTGGCCGAGCGCGACTGTTCCGTGCAACGCCGCCACCAGAAGGTGCTGGAAGAGGCACCAGCCCCCGGCCTGAGCGAGGATACCCGAAAGGCCATGGGTGAGGCCGCGGTGCGGGCTGCCCAGGCCATCGACTACGTGGGAGCCGGCACCGTCGAGTTCCTGTACGACGTGGACGGCTCGTTCTTCTTCATGGAGATGAACACCCGCCTGCAGGTGGAGCACCCGGTCACCGAAATGGTCACCGGCCAGGACCTGGTGGAATGGCAGCTGAAAATTGCCTGGGGCGAGCCACTGCCGCTGGCCCAGTCCGAGGTAAAAACCCGGGGCCACGCCCTGGAAGCCCGTATCTATGCGGAAGATCCGGATCACGATTTTCTGCCGGCCACCGGCCACCTGCGTTACCTGAGCACCCCCGATGAGAGCGCCCATGTGCGCGTCGACACCGGCGTGACCGAGGGTGACGATATCAGCATCCATTACGACCCCATGATCGCCAAGCTGATCGTGTGGGACGAGACCCGGGACCAGGCCATCAACCGCATGGTGCAGGCGCTGGAGAACTACCGCATTGCCGGGGTGAAGACCAACATCCGTTTCCTGCACGCGCTGGCCGATGCCCAGCCGTTCCGGGAGGAGGACCTGACCACCGGCTTTATCGACACCCATCGGGACCTGCTGTTCCCGAAATCCAAGCTGGATACCCACAAGGCCTTGGTTCTGGCCGCCGGCTTTGTGCTGGAAGAGCGCAAATCCAGCGAGCCGGCCTCCACCGATCCCTGGTCCCCGTTCGGCCGCCGCAACAGCTGGCGCATGAACTCGGAATACGCCCAGCCGCTGCAACTGCAGGTGGGCGAGGAGATTCACGACCTCAAGATTCTCGAGCGGGATGACCGGTATCAGGTGTTCGTCGGCGACAGTGTCTACAACCTGACCGCCCGGCTGGACGACGATTACCTCCAGGCCGTGATCAACGGCCACCGGATCAGCGTGCACGGCAACCTGTACAAAGACCAGCTGGTGCTGTTCTACGAAGGCGACACCTTCCAGTGCAGCGTCTACCGCGAGACCTACGGTTTCGAGGACATGTCCGGCGAAGGCAGCCTGGAAGCGCCAATGAACGGCGCCATCGTCGCGGTGCAGGCCAAGGTGGGTGACAAGGTCATCGCCGGCCAGACCCTGGTGATCATGGAAGCCATGAAGATGGAACACGCCATCAAGGCCCCGGCCGACGGCGTGGTGAGCGAGATCTTCTTCGGCGAAGGTGACCAGGTCTCCGAAGGTGCCGAGCTGATCGCCATCGAGGTGAGCGAAGAGGAGGCAGAGTAATGGCCTTTCCCAAGCAGGTTCGCCTGGTCGAGATGAGCCCGCGGGACGGGCTGCAGAACGAGCCGGGCCCGGTCATCGCGACCCGCATCAAGACCGGACTGATCGACCGGCTGGCCGACTGCGGCCTGCCCCACATCGAGTCCGCCAGCTTCGTGTCACCCAAGTGGGTGCCCCAGATGGGCGACGCCGCCAAGGTCATGGCCGGCATCAACCGCAAGGCCGGCGTACGCTATTCGGTGCTGACGCCGAACCTCCGGGGCTTTGAGAATGCCCTGGAAGCCGGGGTGGACGAAGTCGCGGTGTTCGGCGCCGCCTCCGAGTCGTTCAGCCAGAAGAACATCAACTGCTCCATCGCCGAAAGCCTTGAGCGCTTCCTGCCGGTGATGGAAGCGGCGAACAAGCACAACATTCCCGTGCGGGGGTATGTCTCGACGGTTCTGGGCTGCCCCTACGAGGGCGACATCGCCCCGGAACAGGTGGCCAAAGTCGCCAAAGACCTGGCCGACATGGGCTGCTACGAGATCTCCCTGGGCGACACCATCGGCGTGGGTACGCCGCTGAAAGCCAAGCGCATGCTGGAGGCGGTCGCCAAGCACGTTCCGGTTGAACGCCTGGCCGCCCACTTCCACGACACCTACGGCCAGGCCCTGGCCAACCTCTACGCGGTACTGGAGGAAGGTGTCGCGGTGATCGACGCCTCGGTCGCCGGCCTCGGGGGTTGCCCGTACGCCAAAGGCGCCTCCGGCAACGTTGCCACGGAAGACGTGCTATACCTGCTTAACGGCCTCGGCATCGACACCGGCGTGGACCTGAACCGGCTCGTCGCCACCGGCGACTGGATCAGCGGCCAGCTCAAACGTCACAACGGCTCCAAAGTGGGCCAGGCCCTCGGCGGCAACTGCTGAAACGAAAAGGATTCGACATGAACCAGAACAAGAACGTCGTTGCCCTGGATCTTCCGATCCCCGGGATTTCCGACATGCCGGAAGATACCAAGAAGTACTTCCAGATCTGTCAGGAAAAGCTGGGCATGATCCCGAACGTGCTCACGGCTTACAGCCAGAACCTGAAACAACTCGAAGGCTTCACCCGCCTGTACAACGAGCTGATGCTGGGCGAAGGCGAGCTCAGCAAGCTGGAGCGGGAAATGGTCGCCGTGGTGGTCTCGTCCGAGAACAAGTGCTTCTACTGCCTGGTGGCGCACGGTGCCGCCGTGCGGGTACTCAGCGGCGATCCAACGCTGGGCGAGCACATGGTGATGAACTACCGCAGCGCCAAACTGGACAAGCGCCAGCGCGCGATGCTGGATTTCGCATCCCACCTCACCCGCTCACCGGCAACGGTCACGGAAGAGGACATCCAGGCCCTGCGCGACGCCGGTCTCAGTGACCGCGCGATCTGGGACCTGAGCAACCTGGTCGGGTTCTACAACATGTCCAATCGCGTCGCGATTGCCAGCGATATGCAACCAAACCCTGAATATCACAGCCAGAGTCGCTAGCGGGGTTAGCCCTGCTTGCCCTCGACTACAAAAACAATGGAGGCAGAGACAATGAGCATGACTCTTCCAAGCTACACCAGCGGCACTTCAGAGACACCGCTGCTGGGCATGACCATCGGCGAGATGCTGGACCGCACCGCCGAGAAGTACCCGGACACCGAAGCCCTGGTGTGTCTGCACCAGGACATTCGCTGGACGTACAAGGAATTCGTCGAGAAAGTGAACGAAGCTGCCCGTGCCTTCATGGCCATTGGCGTGAAGCGTGGCGACCGGGTCGGCATCTGGTCCCCGAACCGCTATGAGTGGACGGTGACCCAGTTCGCCACCGCCAAAGTCGGCGCCATCCTGGTGAACATCAACCCGGCCTACGGCATGCACGAACTCGAATACGCCATGAATCTGGCGGGCATCAGCGTGCTGGTGACCGCGGACAGCTTCAAGGCGTCTGATTACCGCAAGACCCTCTACGACCTGGCGCCGGAACTGAAAGCCAGCCAGCCCGGCGAGCTCAAGGCCCGGCGTCTGCAGGACCTGCGTGCGGTGATCAACCTGGATACCGAAAAACACGACGGCATGTGGACCTGGAACGAGTTCGTCAAATTCGGCAGCGACGTCAGCCAGGACGAACTGGACAAGATTCAGGCCAAACTGCAGTTCGATGACCCAATCAACATCCAGTTCACCTCAGGCACTACCGGCAACCCCAAGGGCGCCACCCTCACCCACCACAACATCCTGAACAACGGGTATTTTGTGGCCGAGAGCCAGCTTTTCACCGAGAAAGATCGCCTGGTGATTCCGGTGCCGCTGTACCACTGCTTCGGCATGGTGATGGGCAACCTGGGCTGCATCACCCACGGCTCCACCATGATCTATCCGGATGAAGGGTTTGAGCCCAAGTCTGTGCTGAAGGCGGTTCACCAGGAGAAGGCGACGGCGCTGTATGGCGTACCCACCATGTTCATTGCCGAACTGTCGGACCCGGAATTCGAAACCTACGACCTCTCGACCCTGCGCACCGGCATCATGGCCGGCTCCATCTGCCCGGCCGAGGTGATGAAGCAGGTTAACGGCAAGATGAACATGAAAGAGGTCCAGATCGCCTACGGCATGACCGAGACCAGCCCGGTGTCCACCCAGACCAGCTCCCTCGACCCGTTCGAGAAACAGGTCACCACCGTGGGCCGCACCCAGCCGCACCTGGAAACCAAGATCGTCGAGCCGGGTTCCGGAAATGTAGTGCCACGCGGCGAGATCGGCGAACTCTGCACCCGGGGCTACAGCGTGATGCTGAAGTACTGGAACAACGAAGAGAAAACCCGTGAGGCCATCGACGACGCCGGCTGGATGCACACCGGCGACCTGGCCACCATGGACGAGGACGGCTACATCCAGATCGTTGGCCGCATCAAGGACATGGTGATCCGGGGCGGTGAGAACATCTACCCGAAAGAGATCGAAGAGTTCCTGTACACCCACCCCTCCATCGAAGAAGTCCAGGTCACCGGCATTCCCGATGAGAAGTACGGCGAGGAACTGATCGCCTGGGTGAAACTGCGTCCGGACGCCGATCCGGTCGATGCCGACGATCTTATCGCCTTCTGCCAAGGCCAGATCGCCCACTTCAAGATCCCGAAGAACTACAAGTTCGTGGATGAATTCCCGATGACCGTCACCGGGAAAATCCAGAAGTTCAAGATGCGGGAGATCTCGATTGAGGAGATGGGGCTGAAGAAGTAAGCCCTGCCCTTTCCTCGTGAAACCCTCAAACCCCGGCAACTTGCCGGGGTTTGTTCTTTGTGTACGCGACGCACTCGACAAACATTATCGTACAAGACGAGGCATCACCCAGGACAATACCCCGGAATCAAACGACAGCCTGTCAGCACCCCGTCGCCATGCTTCACTCTCGGGAACCGCACCCACCGCTACCGGAGTCTACTTCATGCCCAACCCTGTCCGCCCAGGCGATCGGCTCGCTGGAGAACGAGCTGGTGGGTATCCGCCAGGACATGGATGAGCTGATCCGCAATATGGAGCAGTAAATCGCGGAGTCCGAAGCCTTTATTCGGCGCTTTCGTGAAGGCGGGTAACGTCTGGCCACACAGGGCCAAGAGGGCTACAGTCAAATCGAAGGTCGAATCAGTAGCCGGACCATCCGGGGCAAACAGGGAGTAAAAGCTATGGAGCACCAATACGCCGACCCTGAACTTGGGCCAGCCGTGATGCAGTTTGATGCGGCGCTGGCCGATTTCGCCCGCGCCCGTCGCTCAGATCCCCAGTCATCCAGCCTCGCCCTGCTTGAGCGGGCCCGGATGCTGATGACACTGCCGGATGGATTTGACGCCTTGTACAGACGAGTTCGCGGGCTGGAATCCGCCGGTATATTCGGCACCAGTGATTGGTCAAAGCCGGCGATTCTGCAGCCGGCACTGGCGAAGCGCTCGCTGCGCGAAGCCGGCGCCGTGACAACGGTGGTTGAAGCCATCAGCGAGCTCCGGATGCTTGCGGTCACTCGCGGGGATTACTTCCATCCGGGCATTTCCGCGGAACAGGCCAGGCACTTCCTGACCCAGGTGATGGCGCTGAACCTGGACTTGCTGTCCGGTCAACTGACGGAAGCAGACCGGGAACGCCCCAAGCAACTCGGTGTCATCGTACACCAGCTGTACCAGTACCTGATTTCTCATCTGGGTTACGAAAGCCTGCTCGACAGCCTGGTTGCAGAAGTCTGGCGATTACTGGATCAGGGGCCGGTCCAGGTAGACAGCATCTGCGAGATGATTGGCCAGATTGCAAAGTGCCTCTATGACCCGGAAACGGTAACCATAGACAACGCCGACGCCGCCCGCCTTGTGCACTCGTTGTTCGCGCCCACCCCAGGCAGCATCGAAGACCCGGGCTTGGAGCTGTATGGCCAACGGCTGGCTCAGATGGACGATGCCGGCCTCAAATCCGAGGCGACTCATTTCGCCCGGAGCATGCATGACACCGGTCTTGCCTCGCCCTACCACGCGGTTATGCTGAGGTTCCTGCGCAAAACTGGCAAGGACGACCTGATCCCAACCACGCTTGGGCTCACCATGACGGGATTGGACGACCTTTACTGCTATACCGAGCTGGTCCACGCCCTGATCGACGAGGCCATCTACCCGGAAAGCTGCCAGGCCGTTTTCGGGCTTACCATGATGCTGGAGCGGGGTTCGCTGTTCACTCCGTCGGTTGCACAGGCACTGTGGCGTCATATCAAACTTGAGCTGTCGGAAGAGACGACATCGGCGCTCGAAGGCACGTTTGGAAATGCCCAGCCAGCCAAGGTGTTCCTGCTGGCCGGCGTTCTCAACCTCCTGGGCCAGCCGCTGGGTGTCGGCCAGGGCAATAACCCCAGCTGTCAGTCGGCCATTGGTCTGTCGATGTGGGCTGCGAACGAGGCCGACTACTTGCTTCAGGTTCTGGCCTGGGCCGCCCGGGATAACGAGGTTCTGGGGCGCTTCGAGGGTGCAGAAGTCTCGTCCAGGAATCTGGAACCGGGATTGGTCAAGGAGGCACCGGTGGATGTGGATCCGGTATCACTGATTCTGATTCCGCACCTGGACCGGATCTATGGTGAGATGTGGCGGCGCTGCCAGGGCCGGGATGATGACGCCCACCGCTGGATAAATCCGGAATTTTACGGGTGGTGGGTCAGCCACGGCTTTCGGGTGGTGGCCGACATTCATACCGGAGAGGTACACGACTACGACGGCTTCGTTCGCCATTTTTACGCCAGCTACCACCCGTTCTACAATGGCCAGATGCCCGTCATACATGCGCAGCCCGCTGGCATCGCCGTCACCGACAGCGCCGCCCGTTTTGTCGGCCGCCACGCCATCAACATCCTCAGGGTCGGGCTCAGCCCCGAAAACGAGACTCGGGTCTACTTTTTTAATCCCAACAATGACAGTGGCCAGGACTGGGGGCAGGGCATTACCTGTTCCACCCGCGACCACGGCGAATTCCGGGGGGAAGCCTCCTTACCCATTGCCGAGTTTGCCTCGCGACTGTACGCGTTCCATTACGACACGCTGGAACTCGGTGACGTGAATGAAGTACCGGATGAGGAAGTCGCCCGGGTCATGGAACTCGGCCACACTAGCTGGGCGGCACCCCCAGACACGTCAACCCGCTCAGGAAATTAACCGAGGCCACTTTCCCGGCCTTAATTCCCGATGACCGTCACCGGGAAGATCCAGAAGTTCAAGATGCGGGAGATTTCGATTGAGGAGATGGGGCTGAAGAAATAAGCCCTGCCCTTTCCTCGAGGAAACCAACAAACCCCGGCAACTTGCCGGGGTTTTTCGTTTCTGGAAAGTGCGTCAACTCTCCACCTGCCAAAGAACTCTTGAAGGCTGGACAAATACTTTGACCGTAGCGGTTCCGAGTGCAAGACTCAAAGCAATCTCTGCTACCGGAAAGGAATCCGAAATGCGCTTGTTCACGCTCGCCGCTGCCCTCGTAACACTCCTCTCGATACCGGCCTTCGCTCAGGATATCGCCGTCAATGAAGAAGACATCGACATCGGCGGGCAGAAGTACTCGCCCTATCTCTATCAGCGCTACCCCAACCGGGTGTTCTTCGGCGACACGCATCTCCACACCAGCTATTCGACCGATGCGGGGATGGTTGGCAACCGGCTCGGGCCCAACGAGGCCCTTCGTTTTGCCAAGGGCGAACAGGTTATCTCGTCAACGGGTCTTCCGGCTCGGCTGATCCGGCCACTCGATTTCCTTGTCGTCGCCGACCACGCCGAAAACCTCGGCCTCGCGCCGATGATCGAGGAGTCGAATCCCGAGCTACTGCGCGATCCGCAAGGCAGGGAATATCATGACCTGGTGAAGGCCGGAAAGGGCTGGGAGGCATACCAGATCTGGAAGCAATCCGGGGCAACCCTGAAGGACTCGATGCCAAACCCGAAGCTTCAGGCAAATATGTGGAACCGGATCATCGACGCGGTCGACCAGCACAACCAGCCAGGTGTCTTCACGGCGTTTCACGGGTTTGAATGGACTTCCACGCCCGACCTTCGAAACCTCCACAGGGTGGTGATTTTCCGTGACGATGCTGAGGCAGCGCGTCAGGTCGTGCCGCTCAGCATCTTCGACACAACGGACCCCGAGGATCTCTGGAATTACCTCGCAATGTACGAGCAAGAGACGGGAGGCAGCGCACTCGCCATCCCACATAACGGCAACCTGAGTCAGGGACTCATGTTTGCCGTCGAACGAATTAACGGTGAACCTGTGGATGCGGAGTACGCTGAGCGCCGGATGCGGTGGGAACCGATCTACGAGGTCACGCAGATGAAGGGCGACGGCGAGGCTCATCCCTTGCTCTCGCCCAACGACGAGTTCGCAGACTATTACCAATGGGACAAGGGGGATTTCGGGTTAAATCCGAAGGAGCCCGAGATGCTGCCACACGAATACGCCCGAAGCGCGCTCAAGCTGGGACTGGAACAGGAAGAGGCAATCGGAGCCAATCCATTCAAGTTCGGCATGATCGGCTCGACGGACAGCCACACCTCGCTTTCAACAACCCGGGAAGAGAATTTCTTTGGCAAGTTCTCCGGTGCCGAACCGGCGACCGAGGCGCGCTACACAGACCTCGTCACCCAGGACCTGCGCGAGAGCGGAGACGGCAGCCTCGACGTCTATCACTGGGAGTCGCTCGCCTCCGGTCTCGCCGCCGTCTGGGCACGGGAAAATACGCGCGAGGCGATCTGGGACGCGATGGCACGCAAGGAAGTCTACGCAACAACAGGTGGGCGGATGCTGGTTCGCGTATTCGCCGGCTGGGACTTCAAACCGGATGAGGTGCACCGCCCCGACTTTGCCCGCCAGGGCTATGAGCGCGGCGTGCCGATGGGCGGCGACCTTGCGACAGTGCCGGATGGCGCCGGCGGCCCACGCTTCATGGTGCGTGCGCTGCGGGATCCCGATGGCGCGAACCTCGACCGGGTTCAGATCGTCAAAGGCTGGCTCGATGCCGACGGCGAGCTGCAGGAACGCATCTATGACATAGCAGTGTCTGACGGCCGCGAGATCGGCCCGGAAGGCCGGGCGACGACGCCGGTCGGCAGCACGGTCAAAGGCGCTGGCTATACCAACACGATCGGGGATGCAGTACTCGGCGCCTTCTGGGAGGATCCTGACTTCGACCCGGCTGAGCGAGCCTTCTACTACGTTCGGGTGCTGGAAATTCCTACGCCCACATGGATCGCCTATGACGAGGCTGTCTTCGGCAAGCGCGATGCGCCCGACGAGGCTCTGCGCGAGTCCCAGGAGCGCGCCTATACTTCGCCGATCTGGTACACGCCGTAGATCAGGACAGAATCACCAGGTGATCGGGCAGTTCATTGCGCTCGTGGGTGGCGGGCACATGCTCTTTCAGCAATTTGCCACAGGCGGCAATGCAGTCAAGAAACCCCTGCCGGGTCTGGCCCTGATGCACCTTTGCGGTGAAGTCCGCGACGATGCCTTCCCACACCGAGTTGTCCAGCACATCGGCAATGCCCTGATCCACCAGAATCTCCACATAGCGTTCCGCTTCCGAGACGAAGATCAGCATGCCGGTGGAGCCTTCGGTATGGTGCAGGTTCCGCTCCAGGAACTGCCGCCGCGCGAGGTTGGAGGCCCGCCAGTAACGCACCTGCTGGGGAATCAGGCGGGTGTTGATGCCTTGCACCCGGAACAGCAGGCTGAGCAGGATGAACGTACCCCACTGCACCAGCATCAGCATGTCGGCACCGAACCAGTTGCCGAAGTAATTGGCAATGCCCGGCACCAGCAACGCCAGGATGCCGGCCCAGAGCAGTGGAATATAGCTGTAGTTATCGGACTGGGCCGTCAGTACGGTGACCAGTTCGGCGTCGGTTTCCCGTTCCACGTCGTTGATGGCGGCGGTAACGGCTTCCTGATCGCTTTTGCTTAATAGTGTCATGATTCTTTCATTCTCATTGTCGGGTGAAGGGGTTCAGCGCGCTCGGCTATCGGTGCGGAGCTACCAGCCACCGGAGGCACCGCCACCGCCGAAGCCGCCTCCACCGCCGCCAAAGCCACCACCGCCGAAGCCGCCGCCCCGGCCACCCATGGCGCCACCCAGCAGAGCCGCGCCTAACAGGGCTGCGCCACCGCGCCCACCACGGCCACCGCGACTGCCGATAAAGAACACCACGGCCATCATGATGAAGAAGACCAGCGCCACCATGCCGGCTTTGGGCTTTTCCTGGACGGCACCGGTCTGCTGGCCCTGGGCAACTGCCATGGGCTCGCCACCGAGCACCTGGATCATGGCCGCGGCGCCGTTAACAATACCGGCCTGAAAATCCCCCTGACGGAACGCCGGGGTAATAATGCGATTGATGATCACGGAGGAGTCAGCATCCGTGAGCCGGCCTTCAAGGCCATAGCCCACCTCAATGCGGATTTTGCGTTCTTCCTTCGCCACGATCAGCAGGGCGCCGTTATCCTCGCCCTCCTGACCGATACCCCAGTGCCTGCCCAGCTGGTAGCCGAAATCCTCAATCGGAAACCCCTGAAGGTCCGGCAAGGTAACCACCACAACCTGTTCGGTGCTGGCCTGCTCGTGGGCCTGGAGCATCTGGCTCAGGCGCGTTTCCACCTCAGGAGACAGCATCTCCGCGCGGTCCACCACCCGGCCAGTCAGCTCGGGAAATTCCGGCGTGGACTGGGCCCAGACGGTGGCCGGCAGCAAGACCAGTAACACCAACAGCATGCTTTTGTGGAACTGAGCAACCATCAGAATTCCACCGCGGGCGCTTCATCCGCATTTTCCGTAGTGGCTTCAAAGTTGGCGCGAGGCTTCAGATCGCTGTACAGGATGCTATGCCAGATCTTGCCCGGGAAGGTGCGCAGTTCGGTGTTGTAGCGCTCCACCGCCTGAATGAAATCCCGGCGCGCGACGGCAATACGGTTCTCCGTGCCTTCAAGCTGAGACTGCAAGGCCAGGAAGTTCTGGTTCGACTTCAGGTCCGGATACCGTTCCGACACCGCCATCAGCCGGCTCAGGGCGCTGCTAAGCTCACCCTGGGCCTGCTGGAACTGCTGAAGCTTCTTGGGGTTGTCGAGAATGCTTTCGTCCACCTGAATGGAGGTGGCCTTGGAGCGCGCCTCAATCACCGCGGTCAGGGTTTCCTGCTCCTGGGCCGCGAAGCCCTTGACGGTTTCCACCAGGTTGGGAATCAGATCGGCCCGGCGCTGGTACTGGTTTTCCACCTGGGACCAGGCAGCGGTGACTTTCTCATCGTAAGTGGGAATGTTGTTGATCCCACAGCCACTCAGTAACAGAACCAGTGCCATCAGCGGTGCCAGCTTCCAGACAGCCCGCTGTTGAAAGGGTTTATAAACGATTCCCATAGTGCTTTTCCCGGTGGTGAATGCATGAAAAAGGATGATGCCTGACCCTCAGGCCGAGGCATCGAACTACCCTCTAAGTGGGGACAAAGCCAGTGTTTTCAAGGTGGCCAGGGTATTCCGGCCCCACATCCTTTATGGAACAGGGCAACTCCTGACCGAAAAATTCGAAGGCCCGGTGCCGGGCCACACCCCCGCAGCCTGTTGGTAAGCCCGGAGTTATACGAACGCGTTCGCAAAACTCCCAAAAAACGCATGAGAAATGAAGGTAACTATCTGATAGGGTTGGAAAGTTGGAGTTCGAGGATTGGACTTATACGCCCATGGCTGGGAGCAGGAGTGGCTCAGGAGCGGGCGTATAACTCCGGCGGTAGCCATGGAATCTGGTGCTCAAGGTACTATTTTTAAAGAAGAGTCAGGCTCCAACTTGGGAAAACTGGGCGGAGTTTTAAGAGCGGGTGATATACGAACGCGTTCGCATAATGAGCTGTTATATGGAAATTGAGCATGAGTGATCTAATAGTACCGGTTTACCTTAATCAAAGAATGGTTTTTGACCTCCTTGCAATGTTACAGGGCGGTATATCCACAGTGACTGCTGTATCAAAGCAAGAGGCCGGAGAGTCCGGCTCAAGGGGCAGTGCCTCGGCTTCCCTGGGATTGAGTGAAGCCCTTTCATCGCTATTCAAAATCGGCCTGAAGGCGGAAATGGAAGCATCAGACAAGGCATCTACTCATAACTCTGTACAAGAGGAACGGGTACATACACCGGCGTCGCTGTTTTATCAGTTGAGAACGACCCTTGTTGAGAAGAAGCTGCTGCAGCAGGTCGATGAAGGGGGCCAAGTAAAAGCCGGCCAGATTGTAGAGTTCACGGTAAAGCTCAAACGAAACCCGATCATCGAAATCATGGACACCATGACTGAAATGATGTCAATGGCGGTGCTTTTTGAAGGTGAAAAATCAAACGGTAGCAAAGGAGGAAAAGGAAAAGCCAATGAAAATGCGCAACTTAAGAAGCAAATGGAAGAGTTTTCTAAAGCGCTGAAATCAGGGAATACAGTAGATTTAACGGCGAGCGATTTACCGTCTGGTCACAGGGCAGTTATTACTGTTGAATCACTTTATTTGAACGATCCCGTGATGTCTGACCTTGTGGATGGCGAATTTAAAGTAGTTGGAAAAGTTGTCAGGAGCATCGAAGACGACTCAGAATCTATTAATTTGATTAGAAAAACAGCGCTGAGTCGAATGCCGAGCCATATTTTGGGTCAGGTATTTCAGCAATTCGCCACGCTGGGAAGCACACAGGGATTCGATCTCCCGGAACTTAAAATGGAGGTCGAAGGCCCGGCAATTCAAGTTCTGCCTATCGCCATCTATGCCTAGTCGTGGCCCATATAACCAAGCCAGGCACGGCGACGCCTTTTCGTTGCGGCTTCGCCTCCACTACAAAGGCGCGCATGCTGGCAGCGTTAGAGCAACATCAGAATAATCAAAGAAAGGAGTTTTAAATGGCAACATTTCAAGAACTAGCAAGAGACTATGCCAAACGGATTAGGGAAGCTCTTGCTTCTGATGGCTTCACCAGTCGTTCGAGAATATCTCCTCAAGACCTCCGGCACTCAAGAACCCTGCAAGAAGCAAAAAGTATTAAGCGTGAAATTGATGACTTGATCTACACGCAGAGCAAGAATCCGCTGAGCGATGATGATAAGCGGAAGATAATCGAGCAAATCGATGAAGAGCTCGGTTTACCGAGAAAAATCCAGAAAGGCTATAACATTGTCGAGTCTGCCAGCAACGACGATTTGTCTGACCTTGCCGATGAAATAGAAAATGTCTTGGGCGGCAAGAAATAATGGATGCGGGTGACTACATAGCGCTCGGTAGTGCTGGCATTGCATTAGTTAGTATGGCTGTCACGATCTATTTTTCGTCAAAAGCTTCTAGTGCAAGTCAAGAATCTCTGCGCAATGCGAATAAAGCTAACAATATTGCGATCGGTCAAACTGAAACATCTTTGCGGGAGCAGATTATGAACGCTCGAAATCGCATGGAAGACTGTGGATTCAAGATTCAGGATTTTCTTAAGGGGCGAAAGAAAGATGATTTGAGTGAGGAGGAGCTTCCTCATTTGGAGTTTCTTGAAAGCACTTGGAGATCATCTACTGAAAGCTATTTAAACAGCTACGAGGATGCTTGCGGAAAGTATCTCGACAACAAAACAGATAAAGAAAGGTTTAAGAAAGCCTATATTAATGAAGTGAAGAATATTTGCGACCCCAAGAGAACTTCTTTTGAGCGATTGATGCACCCTGAAGCCACTTCTAATTTTGAAGCTATCTGGAAAGTGTATAGAGAATGGCATCGACACGAGAAATAGCTCTAACAATAAAAGTCACAGCGACAGCTTTTTCGTTGCGGCTATCGCCTCCACTACAAAGCTGCGCGTGCTTTAGGCGTTAAACATAGGTGAAGTTATGAAGGCTGAGGCCCAATATAACAAGATCGTTGTAATCGAATCTCTTCCTGAAGGAGAGATGAAAACAGGCAAGAGCTTGTTCGATGATCAGTTAATGCATATCAATGCAAGGTTTCCTCAGCTTTCAGCCGAACTAGTTCAAGTAGATAATTCTGAGCAATTTCTGAACTGTTTAAGAAAACTCACGGAAGAGGTTATTCGGGACGCAATCATTCCGGTACTCCACATCGAATGTCACGGGAGTACCGATGGTCTGGTCATGGCAGACGGGGTTGTTCTCTCTTGGGCCGAACTCAAGTCTGAACTTATCAAGCTCAATCTTGCAACACGACTTAATCTTCTTGTGGTCGTAGGTGCATGCAACGGTGCCTATCTGATAGACACTGCCACACAAGTTGATGCCGCTCCGTTTTTTGCTGTGGTCGGATCAGAGACCGAGTTGGATGCAGGAACTATTAAAGATGCTTTTGGCAATTTTTACTCGGAACTTTTTGCTAGCCAAGATGGCGACAAAGCCATAGATGCTATGAATAGCAAAATAAGCAATGATGATCAGAAGTTTAGATTTTTAGGTGCTCGGGCATTTTTTTCAGAAGCTTTCAAGAAATATTATCAAGATTATTGTCGTGGGAAGGGAAAAAGGAAAAGAATCGAATATCTTACGAGCAGAGTTCTTCAAAACCCCAATGTTGCAAGGCATGGGATAAAGTGGGCAAGAACCCAAGTCAAAAAAGTTCTATCTAATCCAGAAGACGACTTTGAGTTCTTCCGAAATCGATATTTCTTTGTAGATCAACTCCCCGAAATTCTTGACCGGCTCCCGATCAGCTATGAAGAGGCCATTGGGCAAGAGAATGCTTAACCAGCGAATTAAGCCGACCAATTCACTCGCTGCCGCTCCCAAATTGGCGGTTTATTCGAAGCGTTAGAAGAATAGGAGTGCGAGTGCAGCTCACTGATCTATCAGTCAAAGAGCTTTTGCAGTTGCAGGTATCTGCGACCAATGAGCTGAAAGCCAGAGGGGTAGTCAGAACTCAGAACAACCCACTTGGCGATTATACGGAGTGGCTAGTGGCGAGGGCTTTAAACCTTGAACTTCAAGCAAACTCCAAAGCGGGATATGACGGTGTAGGTAAAGATGGTCTGCGCGTTCAGATAAAAGGCCGTCGTGTTACACCCACAAATAATTCACGCCAGCTTAGTGCAATCAGAAAATACGCCGAGAAAGATTTCGACGTGCTTGCAGCAGTGATTTACGACGAGCGTTTTAACATCATTGAGGCATTGTTGATCCCACACGAGGTTGTGGGAGAGTATGCTTCATACCGTAAACATGTGAATGCTCACATTTTGATCCTTAAAGGGCCCATTTTAATTGACCCAAGGGTTCAATCTATCAAGGAAGCCGTGTGCAGCTAACCAGACCATTCAAGGCGACGCCTACTTCATTGCGGCTTTGCCTACATTCCGCAGCCGCGCATGCCGGCTGGCGTTATGTTTCTGTTTCACACTGCATGGAAATTTCCGAATGAAGAAAGAAACGCCTATTGTCAGGCTATTTTTCGCCAAGATGAAGCCTGCGTTTTTCCAGCTTTCTGAGGAAGAACAAAGACAATTCATGGTTCGTGATCGGGCTAATCTTGATGCTCTGGGAATGAAGGCGATCTCGATGATCGACTGTACAATAAGTGATAGTGAATGGGACTACATTGGAGTTGAACGGTGGCCATCCGTGAAGGCGTTGGAAGAGCGAGAAAAATTTGAGACTGATGAGCTCCACATTTCTCAGTATGTGGACTACAAGGTCGAATTTGGCGCTGAGCAGTCCTTCGAAGAATATGGCAAACCGCAGTGAACATAACCAGGGGTGCAGCCGACCGAGTTTCTGCTGCCGTCCCAAACCGGCGGCTGAGCCCAGGCGTTATGTGTTACTTCCAAGGAGTAAGTTCTTTTGCCTGAATTGAAAACCGTTGGCCTTTTCCTCGTTACCGCGTTGGCAGAAATTGTCGGCTGTTATTTACCTTACCTTTGGCTTCGCGAGGGCAAAACGATCTGGCTTCTGGTGCCAGGTGCGCTGAGTCTCGCGGCGTTTGCGTGGTTGCTGTCACTGCACCCTACCGCTGCCGGCAGGGTCTATGCGGCGTATGGTGGCGTGTATATCTTCATGGCAATACTCTGGCTATGGGCCGTCGACGGTATTCGTCCAACCGCCTGGGACTTGATTGGTTCGGCCGTCGCCCTGATGGGCATGGCAATCATCATGTTTGCACCGCGCACCACATAACCAGGGCTTTTCCTCCGCATAAACATGTAAAAGTCGCCGTTTATGCGGGCGTTATGTGTACCTGCAGGATGTCTGGCGGTAATGGCTTACTGGTGGCTGAACGCCTGGCAGGTCAAGAGCTATAAAAATGCTCTCCCCGCCTCAGAATCTGGTGATATATTAATCAAATCCAGCCAAATCCCATTCTGGTGGTAGTGAGACCAAGCGTGCCGACAGGATGCGTGTTTCCTGCTGTCAGCCCCGCCTGCCACTTGTGATCTCCTTTGCGTTAGCCCGATGGGCGATGGTTCCCGAACCATGCCGGCCGTCGATGTGTGCGAACGGCGACCGTTATTGAGGAGAGATGCCATGAAACCTGCTCTTGTTCCGTTCCGCCCTGCCCGGTCCATCGGCTTGTCGGCACTGCTGGTTCTTTCGGGCGCTGCGATCGCCGCCGAACCCCAGGTTTTTACGGGGGAACCCGTAGTGGTCGGAAACGGCTCCGCGCGCGTGGTTTTGGCGCTAAACGCCGAGAACGAGCCTGAATCCGTAACGGTACTAATGACCAGGGACGCCCTGGAAGGGCTGCCGGAAGCCAGCGCCGAGCAACAAGTTTGGGAGTTCTCATTACCCATGCCGGATGGCGCCCCGATGACGGGATACGACCATGTCGTTCTTGACTGGAATCCAGCCGGGCACCCTCCCGAGGGCGTTTACGACCTGCCCCATTTTGATGTGCATTTCTACCTGATCGGAACGGACGAGCAGGAGGCGATCACGTTCCACGGCGAGGGCCGTGAACTGGCGATGGCGGCACCGGATCCTCAACTCGTGCCCGAGGGCTATGTGATCCCGCCTGATGCCGCTGTCGAGAGAATGGGGATGCACGGCCTGGATCCGGCCGGTGCCGAATTCCAGGGGGAAGCGTTCAGCCACAACTTCATTTACGGTTACTACAAGGGTGAGTTGATGTTTGTGGAACCGATGGTGTCCCTGGCTTACCTCCAGTCACTGCCGGAGATGTCGTCACCGGTTAAAAAGCCACAGCGATACAGCTATCCGGGCTGGTATCCGGGGACTTACCAGATCGGTTACGACGCCGGCAAAGGCGAGTACCGGATCGCGATCCGGGATTTGCAGAGGTTTGAGTGAAGCAAAGCGCCTTAACGAAGGAGGAGATGGGGCTGAAGAAGAAAGCCCGGCACTTTGCGAGTGGAATCCAACAAACCCCGGCCTAATGCAGGGGTTTGTTGGTTATGTACCGCGCCTCTGCGCACCGTGCGGTGACACATCCTCGATACCGGGTGGAACTTAACGTGCTTTTGAGATGTCTGAATATCGTAAGCCCACGGCGCGTGGGCGTCGGTTAGTAGTCCGACTTTGCTTGATTGATCAGAGAGGGCTACAAGATGAAAAGAATAATGAATGTACTGCTTCTGGCTGCCGTCGTTAATGGGCTGGCAGCCTGCGCGGCGTTTCGCGAACCGACCTACGGTGAGCAGATTGAGGACGAAGGCATGGCGTTGAGGGAAGTCGGAGCTCAGTGGTCAAAGGGCGAGTCGTTGGTGGAAAAGGGCGAGGAGCGGATCAGGAGTGGTCAGGAACGGATTCGTGAGGGCGAACGCATGGTCGAGGAAGGACGCGAGATGACCCGCGAGGGTACCGAGCTCATGCGCGCTTCCAAACTTCGCTACGAAGAGGGCGGTGGCGATTCCGCGTACTGATTCTTGTTTCCTGAACCAGGGTGATGTCGTCACCGGTTAAAAAGCCACAGCAGTACAGCTATCCGGGATTTGCAGAGGTTTGATTGAAGCAAAGCGCATTAACGACGATCGAAAGCAAAAACCCCGGTCTTGGCCGGGGTTTTTGCTTCGCGTTATGAGTCGGGCGCCAATCAGGCCTTCCGACGCAACCGCCGCCAGATGGCCAACGGGGCCAGCAATCCCAGGACAACCCCGAAGGAGCCACCGCCGCCGGAGGAGGTACTATCCGCAATGACGGTATCATCTCCGGCTGGAGAGGAGTCGCTCCCGTCGTTTGAGGAGTTGCTTTCTCCACCAGAAGAACTGTCCCCTTCAGCGGACACCACTGTAAGCACGAAGCTTGTATCTGCCGAAAGGCCATAGAAATCCGTCACTTTGACGGTGACCGCGTAGTCACCCACAACCTCTACCGAACCGGAAATCACGCCACTGGTCTCATCAATAACGACACCCTCCGGCTCGCCGTCGATCGCGTAACTTAGCTGGTAGCCCTCCGGATCGCTGAATGCTGAGCTTGCATCAACAGAGAAAGGCACTCCCTCGGTTACTTCAAGAGCGTCTATAGCGGAGGCAACCGGCGACAGATTACCCGATTCCACAGCACCAATATCTACCACCCCATTGATGATACGGGCACTGCCTCGCTGGTCCGCTACTGGCCCATCGACAATATTGGGATCTCCGGCATCTCGAAGCGGCGAATCCGTCGCGGGGTAACGAGTGAGTGTATAGCCTCCGTTATCCGCCAGTTCCCCTAAACCGGGATCCGCTTCGTTCAGGATGTTGGAGGCATCTGCTGATGGCGGGTTACAGCTGGTATCGTTGTTCGTTGTGTCGTCCCAGAAGCTGTAATAAAGGTTTGGCTGTACTGACACCGAGGTTTCGCTAACACAGATATTGCCCGTACCAACTCCAGCCTGAGTGTTGCCCGCAATCACCGTGTGAGAAATTTCAATACCAGCAGAATTGTCAGCATACAAAGCGGCCGCGTTATAGGTCTGATCACCCGTCACCTGATTGTTGGTAATGGTGCTGTGGCGCACGGAAACCGGAGTTCCATTGATGTTGAAAAAGTGCATGGCACCGCCACCGTATGCCGAGATATTGCCGTCCATGGTGGAAGATACAACTTCAGCTATCAGGTCCGTCCCTGCGCCATAAAATCCGGCGCCGGCTCCCGCTGCCGTATTACCCGACAGAGTAGATCGCACAAGAGAAACACTAACAGGATCGCCAGTAGGCGAGTCAGCATACACCGCGCCCCCCAGCCCCAAAGTACTTTCCGAAGAGCTGATAACAGCCTGGTTTCCATCAAATGTGGAATCCTCGACCGTTACCGTACCACCACGACCACTGCGACCAATGTACAGGGCACCACCGTAATTGTTGGCCGTGTTATTCACGAAGCTGGAGCGCCGAATCAATACCCCGGTTGAGCGATCCACGGCGACGGCACCACCATGGGCCTCAGCATTAAAGCCGGTGCCAAACTCGTTCGACGCCGCAACCACATGATTGTCCTCAAAAACCGTGTCTTCTATCAGCAGGGTTTCACCAGTGCTTTGATAAATAGCGCCGCCGTAGTTTCGGGCCTGGTTGCCGCGAAACTCTGACCGACGGATGGTTGTGGTGCCCACACCGAACTCACCGGCTGTGCTGATGGCACCGCCAGCGATGCCACTATTGCTGTCGGTTAAGGTCTGGTTATTTTCGAAAACAGAGTCTTCGATGGTTAAGTCCGCATCCCAGGATTCGATCGCGCCGCCACGGGCGCCAGCTCGATTACCCGAGAAAAGACTGTTGCGAATTTCAGCCACGCCACGATTGTGTATTGCACCGCCATTTCCGGTGACGCTATTGTCAGAGAACTTACTATCGCTGATCATTAACTGGCCGGCGTTTTTGATTACGCCACCACCACCACGCCAATCACTGGAATCAATTCCTTCGAACTCGGTATTCTCGAGATTCAGCGAGCCACTACCCGTACCCACCTGAATCAAAGAGACTTCACGGGTAAGGTCTGGGCTGGGAACGAAACGGAGGTTACGCAAACTAAGCGATGCGTTTTCCTGAACATTCGCATACTGGTACTGCCCAGCAGCGATGGTTGCCAAGCCAGTGGAGGGGCCAGTAATCGTCAGAGACTTGGTCGCCAGTACAATATTGGTGGTGTCCCAGCTCAGCGTTTCGCTCGCCAGCGACTCATCAATGGTGATAGAACCACACAAATTGGTTTCAACGAGCGCTTCTTCAAAGGTGGTCAGATCCGGCGAGTTTCCGGGATCAGAAACCGCATTCACCACCACATCCGCACACCCAAACGCCATCTGCGCATTCGCCAATGCAATCATTGCGACCAGCGGCTTCAGTACCGGCTTGGCCTTGCTGAGGTCAGTCATTGCTTGTCCCTAATGCTATTGGTTTATCGTCCTGATTCCTGACCAGCCGCTTCAGTAAATCGCCTGTTCCACTGGCAATCGTAAGAAAGGTAGGCTTAGAATCCTTTATTCGCAGGGCAAATATTACCCCGCTTTTTTATTCCTATTTTGTGAAACAATGTGAAATTGTCATGAAAGCTGAGAACCGTCACCATTTCGGTGTCCCCATTCTTGAAGTCCAGCTTCCAGAAGTGCGAGCCCGGTCCGAAGAGATTCGACAGTATTTGGAGAAAATGCGGGACGAAGATACCGATGGTATCCAGCGCTCTAACCAGCGCGGATGGCATTCCGGTGACTCCCTGCATCAATCGAAAGAGCCGGTCATGCAGTGGCTGACGGAGCAAATCTTTCAGGTGGGCAGCCGGCTGGCACTGCACGCCGAGCGCAAGCCACCGGAAACGGAGATTTTCCTGTCGTCACTCTGGGCAAACATCAACGATTTCGGTGCCTGGAACGCGCCCCACGCCCACCTGCCCTGCGAGTGGAGCGGCTGCCTGTATATTGATGTCGATGAGAACCCGACCGAAGAAAATGCGGGCATATGCCCGGGCGATATCATGTTCTTTGACCCGATCCCGGTGGGTGCGCCCTACCGCCCGGCACCCACGGTTAGCTATACCCCGAAGATCGGCACCATGTATGTGTTTCCGGGTTACCTGCTGCACATGGTCGCGCCCCACTACAACGAACGCTCCCGCATCAGCATGGCGTTCAACTTTCGGTTCGGAGAAAACCTGACCCAAATTGCCCGCTGACCCGGGACCAGAGAACAGCCACCAGTGCCCCCATAATGAAGCCAAGATGGTGGGCCTGGTGGACCACCCGGAAGTCATGCATCGGCTCGCTGCCCACAACGGGCCACCCCGACGCATCGCCCACCAGTTTGATCACCACGAGCGCCAGCCCAGCGAGAGCGAGCCAACGGTGAGTGCTGATCATAAACACCGAGCCGGCCGCAAAGAGGCCATACAAAACGCCGGAAAAGCCTCTGTACCAGAGGGGATCGGGGTAAAAGAGAAACAGCCCGCCGGTCACGGCCAGGCCACAAGCCAGCGTCACCACCAGCCACTTGAGTTGAGACAGCGCACTGCCGAACCACCAGGCCATCAGCCACAGCCCGGCCAGATTAAATAGCAGGTGGGAGCCGTCAATGTGAGCCAGGTTGGCAGTCAGTAGCCGCCACAACTGCCCCTGCCCGATAAGCGCCCGGTGGTATTCAAGCCACTGATCAACAGGCAACAGCCAGACCAGCACGATCAAGGCACTGATTGAGATGGGAACCAGAGGCAGGTTTCGAAACATGGACAGCAAGAACAGCACCCTTGAATTCATTCAGGTGCCATCATATATCGATCACCCGCCGCCGGTCAGGCTTACCGTGAGTGCAATTCAAGAAGTGTGTACCAGCGCCGCATCAAAACCATTTTGAGCAAGCCGTTGAGCCTGATTGTCCGTCATGCCCAAATCCTTCCGCAATGCCTCGAAGTTTTCCGTCATGTAGCCCCCGAAGTAGGCAGGGTCGTCGGAATTGACGGTCACCTTCAGCCCGTCCTCCAGCAGGTCCAGGATCGGGTGCTGCTTGAGGCTGTCGTATACCTTCAGGCGGATGTTGGACAGCGGACAAACCGTGAGCGGAATCTGGTCCTTGCGCAGGCGTTCGATCAGGGCCGGGTCTTCGGTTGCGCGAACACCATGATCGACCCGCACGACACCGAGTTCGTCCAGCGCCTGCCAGATGTACTCGGGCGGGCCTTCCTCACCGGCGTGGGCCACGGGAAGCAGGCCCAGTTCACGAGCCCGGGCGAACACGTGCTTGAACTTGGAGGGCGGGTGGCCCATTTCACTGCTGTCGAGCCCCACCCCGATAAAGTGGTCCCTAAATGGCAGCGCCGCATCCAGGGTTCGCTCGGCCTCATCCTCGCTGAGGTGCCGCAGAAAGCACAGGATCAGTCCATAACTCAGCCCCCACTCGGCATTCGCCTCTTTCAGGGCCCGGGTGATTCCGTTTACCACCGTCGCCATATCAACGCCCCTGTCCGTGTGGGTCTGGGGATCGAAGAATGGCTCAACATGGGTCACGTTCTGCGCGCGGCACTTCTCAAGGTAGGCACGGGTCAGGTCGTAGAAGTCCTCTTCCTGCAAAAGGACCTGCGCGCCACTGTAATACAGGTCCAGGAAGTCCTGAAGGTTGCCAAAATCATAGGCCTTGCGCAGGGCCTCGACACTGCCATAGCGAAGCTTGATGCCATTGCGTTCAGCAAGACGGAACATCAGCTCCGGCTCGAGGCTGCCTTCCAGATGAATATGCAGTTCGGCTTTTTTCAGGGCGTTAAGGTCAAGAAACATAGCGGTCACTGTCACTTTCGGAGGGTGTGATTTCACCTTAGCTGATTATCCTTCTCGCAGCCTCGAACGGAACGAAGAAAATATGGGTATTGACACCCAACGTCCCTTCGTGATGTTATCGCCGTTAACATTGTTATCAGCGTTAACTCTATGAGCCAGACAACCACAACCCGGCCAGCGCCTTACCACCACGGCGACCTTCGGCAAGAGGCCCATCAACAGGCCTTGGAGATCGTTCGTGAGCATGGCGATACCGCCATCAGTCTCCGCGCCCTCGCCAAGCAGCTGGGGGTCAGCGCACCGGCCCTCTACCGGCATTTCATTGATCGCGAAAGTCTGCTCGCCGAGCTCGCGGTCACCGGTTTCGAGGCGCTGCGCGAGCGACTGCTGGCGATAGACTCATCCAACCCGCGGCAGGCATTGATTGATATCGGCCTGGTGTACGTATCCTTTGCCCAGGACGAACCCAACCTGTATCGGCTGATGTTTGGCGGGCGGGTGTTGCCCCGGGGCATTCATCCGCGCCTGGACGCAGCCGGAAAGGGCGCTTTCCAGGTACTGGAAGACACCATCGCCCGGGCTCAGCACGTCGGTTACCTGAAGCCTATGCCGCTGACACTGATGACGGCCGCGGCCTGGTCGCTGGTGCATGGGCTGTCCCAACTCACGATCGATGGCCATTTACCGGTGGCCGAGGCGGAACCGCAATTGGCTGAGGGGGTCCTCACCCTCCTGCTGGACGGTTCCAGAAACAGCGCCCAACAATAAACACGCAAGGACCCGCACTATGAGCAGCCCCAAACCCAGCACCATCCGAGTCGGTCGCCGTTATCGCGCCAATCGCCTCGATGGCCCCTACGACGCCATTGTCATCGGCTCAGGCATTGGCGGCCTCACCGCCGCAGCCTGCATGAGCAAGCTCGGCAAGAAAGTGGTGGTGTTCGAGCAGCACTACACGGCCGGCGGATTCACCCACAGTTACGATCGCAATGGCTACGAATGGGATGTGGGCGTGCACTACATCGGCGACATGGGCGCGGACCACACCCTGAGCAAGCGGCTGTTCGACCACATCACCGATGGCCAGCTGAAGTGGGCCCCGATGGACGACCATTACGACCGGATCTTTCTCGGCGACCGCCACGTCGATCTGGTGGCCGGGCCGGACGCCTTCAAGGCGGAACTGAAGCAGGCGTTCCCCGGCGAGGAACAGGCCATCGACACCTACCTGGGTTACCTGCGCCAGGTTGCCAAGGCCATGCCCGGCTTGGTGGTGGGCAAGGTGTTACCGGACCTTGCTGCCGGCCCCTTACGGAAACTGGTCGGCAAGGCCGCACCGGACTTCCTCAACAAGCCGACCCGGGAAGTGCTGGAAAGCCTGACCAGCAACCAGGAGCTGATTGCCGTGCTGGCGGGACAGTGGGGCGACAACGGCCTGCCACCGGCTGAATCCAGCTTCATCATCCACGCCCTGATCGCCCGGCACTACCTGTATGGCGGTTACTACCCCATTGGTGGGGCGTCGGAGATGGCGAAGACCATCATTCCGGTCATCCAGCACGGTGGCGGGGAAGTGTTCACCTACGCGGATGTCACGGAAATCCTGATCGACAAGGGCAAGGCCGTGGGCGTTCGCATGGCGGATGGCGAAGAGGTGCGGGCGCCACTGGTGATCAGCAACGCCGGCGTGTTCAATACCTTCGGAAAGCTGCTGCCGGACTCGGCGCCGGAGAAAGACTACTACCAGCAGAAGCTGCAAACGGTCGAGCGCTCCATGGCCAGCAATTGCCTGTACATCGGCCTGAAGGATACGGCGGAGAACCTGAAACTGCCCAGGACCAACTACTGGATTTACCCCGGCCCGGACTACGAGAAAAACCTCAGCGATTTCATGGCCTCACCCGAGACCGCCGACATTCCGCTGACCTACATCTCCTTCCCCTCGGCCAAGGACCCGAGCTTTGAAGAGCGCTATCCCGGACGCGCGACCATCGAAATCGTCGCTCCCGGACCCTACGAGTGGTACGCGCAGTGGGCCGACAAACCCTGGGGCAAGCGGGGTGAGGATTACGAGGCCGAGAAAGAGGCCTATGCCCAGCGTCTGCTGAAGAAACTGTACGAGAAATTCCCGCACCTGGAAGGCAAGGTGGATTACTACGAGTTGTCGACGCCCCTGTCCACCGACTACTTCTGCCGCTACAGCGCGGGCGAGATCTATGGTCTCAACCACACTCCGGACCGTTTCGAGCAGGACTGGCTGAAGCCGAAGACCCGCATTCCCGGCCTCTACCTGACTGGTCAGGATGTGATGACCTGCGGCGTGGTAGGCGCCATGATCGGCGGCCTGCTGACCACCATTGCCGTCAGTGGCCTGAAAGGACTGCCACTGGCCAAGAGGATGTTTGTCGGCTAGGAGGCTCGTGACCGCCGGTCCCGCAACGACTGGATCCATTTGTAGAAAACCGGGACAAGGAGTGTACCGAGGATGGTCGCCATCACCATGCCGCTCAGCACGGTAATACCGAGGCTGATGCGGCTGGCCGCCCCTGCCCCGCTGGCCAGCACCAGCGGCAGCACGCCGAGCACGAAAGACAACGCCGTCATCAGCACCGCCCGGAAACGCAGGACGGCGGCCTTGTTGGCGGCTTCTTCGGCACTCAGCCCCGACTGCCTGAGCTGCATGGCGAATTCCACGATCAGGATCGCGGTCTTGGTCGACAGCCCCACCAGCAGGACCAGCCCGACCTGGGCGTAGATGTTGTTGGCAAGGCCCACCAGCCAGAGCCCCGCCAGGGCACCAAAGATGGCCATGGGCACGGCGCCGATGACCGCAATCGGAAGACTCCAGCTTTCATACTGGGCCACCAGGAACAGGTAGACGAAGACGATGGCCAGCAGGAAGATGACCACGGCCAGGTTCCCGGCCTGGATTTCCTGCAGACTCTGCCCCGCCCAGCTGAATTCGTACCCCTGTGGCAGGCTCGACGCGAGCGCCTCCATTGTGCCGATGGCATCGCCACTGGCAAAGCCGGCGGCGGCCTCGCCGGATATCGTCACCGACCGTTTCAGGTTGAAATGCTGGATGCTGGAGGGCCCGAGTACCGGCCGCAATGAAGCCAGCGTGGTCAGGGGCACCATGTCCCCGTCACGGTTGCGAACGTAATAGAAGGACAGGTCCTCAGGCCGCTGCCGGAACTCCCCCTCCGCCTGCAACAGCACCCGGTAGTTCTTGCCGAAGCGGGTAAAGTCGTTCACATACAGCGACCCCAATTGGGTCTGCAGGGTCGAGAAAATATCCGACAACTGGATGCCCAGCGCCTTGGCCTTGTTGCGGTCCACTTCCAACAGGTACTGGGGAATATTCGCGCGATAGGTGCTGTAAACCCGCGAAAGCTCATTGCGCTGGTTGGCCTCGAAGATGAGGCCGTTCATCACCTGCGCCAGTTCAGACACATCCCGCCCAAGGTTATCCTGCAGCCGGAAATCGAAGCCCGATGAGGTTCCCAGACCTGGGATCGGGGGCGGGTTGAACACCATGACCTGGGCCTCGGAGACCGCCCAGAGCCCCGAATACAGACGGGGCACGATCGCCCGGAGCCCGAGCTCCGGGGCCTCACGTTCTTCCCAGTCCTTGAGCATCGCGATGCCGAGACCGTTGTTGGAGCCGCTGCCACCCAGCAGAGAAAACCCGGAGACCGAAATGAAATCGGTTACGGCGGGATCCTCCAGCACCATGTCGGTTACCTTGGCCAGCACCGCATCGGTCCGCTCCAGGGACGATGCATCCGGCAGCTGCACGTCGACAAACAGGAAGCCCTGATCCTCCGGCGGCACGAACGCCGATGGTACCGACTTGAACAGGCCCACCGTGCCCGCAAGAACCACAACCAGCGCGACACCCACCAGGGCACTCTTGCGCAGCAGGCGGCCGACCACCTTCGAATAGCCCCGCGTGCCCAGCGTAATCGCCTTTTCAAAAGGCCGGAGCCAGCGAATGGACTGATTGCCCCCGCCCAGCAGCGAGACACAGAGCGCGGGGCTCAGCGTCAGGGCATTCACGGACGAGATGATCACAGCCACGGAAATGGTCACCGAGAACTGCTGATATAGCTTGCCGGTAATGCCAGGCATAAAGCCCACGGGCACGAACACCGCCAGCAGCACCAGAGTGGTTGCGATCACCGGCCCGGTTACTTCCTCCATGGCCTTGGTGACCGCGTCCCGTATCGGCAACTGCTCTTCCTGCAGAATGCGCTCGACATTCTCAATGACCACGATGGCGTCGTCGACCACGATCCCGATCGCCAGCACCAGGCCGAACAGAGTGATGGTGTTGATGGAGTAGCCGAACACCGCCATCACGGCGAAGGTACCAATCAGGGAGACGGGAATCGCGATGGATGGGATGAGCGTGGCCCGCCAGTTCTGCAGAAACAGGAAGACCACCAGGATCACCAGGCCGACTGCCTGAAAGAGCGTGACGATGACTTCGTCAATGGACCGGGTAATGAATTCCGTGGTGTCGTACAGGATGGCGTGGGAGACACCGTCCGGGAAGGTGGTGGCCGCCTCATTCACCACCTGCTTCACCTGCTCCGCGACATCCAGGGCATTAGCGTCCGGTAGCTGGTAGATCACCACGAAGGCGGTATCCTGATTGTTCAGTTTCGCAGTGGATGTGTAGGAGCGGGACCCCAGCTCTATTCGCCCGACATCCCGCAGCCGCAGGAAACCGCCACCCGGCCTCGCCCGGATAATCATCTGGCCGAATTCCTCGGGGTCCGACAGCCGCTCCTTGCTCTGGATGGTGTAGACAAACTGCTGCCCCTCGGGCACCGGGGCCTGCCCCAGCTTGCCCGCCGCCACGATCTGGTTCTGCTCCTGGATCGCAGCGGCCACCTCGGTCACCGTGACATCCAGTGAGGCCATGCGCCGGGGATCAAGCCAGATCCGCATGCTGTAGTCCTTGGCGCCCATGACCTCCGCTGACGCCACGCCGGGGACCCGTCCCAGGGTTTCCACCAGGTTATTGGAGGCGTAGTTGCTGAGGAAAATGCCGTCCAGGTCCGGCCGCTCGGACGTCAGGTTGATCCCCAGCAACATGTTGCCGGACTGCTTGCTGACTACCACGCCCTGTCGCCGGACCTCATCGGGCAGAAAGGGTTCCGCCAGCGCAACCCGGTTCTGAACGTTGACCTGGGCGATATCCGTGTCGGTGCCGCTCTCGAAGGTCAGCGTGATGGTCGCCGTGCCTTCGCTCGAGGCCGTGGACTCGATGTAGATCATGTCCTCCACGCCGTTGAGCTGCTGCTCGATGGGGCGGGTCACGGCCTCTTCCACCACTTGGGCACTGGCGCCCGGCAACGTGGCGGTCACCTGGATCTGCGGCGGCGCCATGTCCGGGTACATATTGACGGGGAGTAGCCGCAGCGCCAGCAAGCCTGCCAGGGTAATGAGAATCGAGATGACAAACGCGAATTTCGGACGCTGGATGAAGACGCTGCTGATCATTGTTCAGCCTCTTCGGTCTCCCTGAGCGCGCCGGTTTGCGGATCGATCCATTTCTGGACCGGATTCACGGTGATTCCCGACCGGACCTTCTGCAGTCCCTCCACGATCACCCGGTCTCCGGCCTCCAGGCCACTTTCCACCACCATCATCGCGCCCCGCCGGGGGCCGGTTGTCACAAAGCGCTGGGCAACCTGCTGCTCGTCGCTCACCAACAGCACGAACTTGCCCTCAATGGTCTCCTGGATCGCCATCTGGGGGACGAGAGCCTGAACTTCACCAGACTGGCCTTCAATCAACAGGGTCACATACAAACCGGGGAGCAGGATCGCGCCCGGATTCGGGAAAACGGCGCGCATGGCTACCGTGCCGGTGCTGTTGTCGGTCCGGACATCGGCAAAATCCAGAACCCCGTTCTGGCCATAGCTTTCACCATCAGGCAGTGTGAGTGACAACGACAACTGACTGGCAATGTCCCGCGTCGAGCCGGAGTTGGCCCGGCGGTACGAGACATAATCCGCCTCATTAACCTCGAACTGAACGTAGATGGGATCGGTGACCAACACTTCGGTGATCGGCCCGCTCGAGGGATTCACCACCGCACCCACGTCAAAGTTGAGCTTGCCGATCCAGCCATCAAAAGGCGCGCGGATTTCTGCGTAATCGAGATTGGTTCTGGCTTTGTCTACCGCAGCTTCCGCCGACTGAAGCTGGCTCTGGGCGGCATTGAACCGATCCTTCAGCTTATCCAGGTCCGCATCGGACAGAAATCCCTTGCCGGCCACCTCCTCGCCGCGCCGGAGGTTCTTGGTGGCCGATTCCACCTCTGCCCTGGCGGCAGCCAACTCCGCCTCCGCCTGTTTGAGACTGGCGCTGGCCGTGGTGTCCTCGAGACGGAACAGCACCTGGCCCCGGCGCCCTCCTCAAACAGAATCTCGCGGATTTCGGCTTCAATACGAGCGGTGATGTCGGCTTTCGCGGAGGCGGCGGTTCTCGCCACGAATTCACGGGAAGGCCGCACTTCCGAATCCTCGACCACCACCACGGATACTGACGGCGGCTCGGCCTGCGGTGGCTCGGAGGGCTCAGAGCATCCCACAATCAGGCTCAAGGCCAGGACAAAAACCGGAAGATGCTGAACGCGTTCCTTTCGAGCAAAAGAGCTGGACATCGATTCCCTTCCCTCTTTGATGCAGTCACATGCCGCGAGAACTCACAGAATTACCCCTAGATTAGTCGATAGACCCGAAAAAGCGTGGATGTTGGGATAAGACGCCAGTTTTATCTGGCCTGAGGAAACATCGTCCAGTTCACTTCCGGCTTTCATCCATGTTTTTCAGGTACCACCTGCCCTCGTCATTCCGGCAAATCTGCAGATCCTGGTGCCTTAGCAGTTGACCTTTCCTGAAACTATTGAGCGCGACCATCCGGCAGGATTCGCCGCCCTCGAACGAATCCGAAACCAATTCAAATCGACCAGTGATCGAACCATCGGAGGTCACAAACTCCTCCGAATTGCCAACCTCTGCCGTATTCAGAAAGGTCTGCAGCCGACTCTCAAGCCTGGCGCGATCTTCGTCCGACAGCCTGACGTCCGAAGGTACCAACATCTGGGCCGCATTTCCGAGCAGGTTGATTGGTGCCTTGATTATGCCGGTAATGACGTTGGTAAACGTTTTTTCGCCGGCACTGGAGGCAATCTCGTTCGCATCCGCCACTATCTTTTCGACCCGGTCGAGGGTCGGGGGAATGGTCCGGCGGATATTCTGGCTTTCCTCCAGCACGGACGGAATGATGGCCCTGTAGGCTTCGAGTTCCGCGAGGACTTGGGGCATGAGGGACCTAACTGCGGCCACCTCAGAGCGAATATTTATCGATTCCTGCCTCAACAGGTCTGCCTGTTGGATAACCTGGGGCAGAGTGTTCCGGATCGCCTCGGATTCCTTCAACACGGAGGGCACCAGCAATCGAACCGCCTCCGTTTCTTTGAGGGCATCCCGGGCCAGGAATCTCAATTGTTCCGACTCGTTGAGAAATTCCGGCGCCAGCTCAACCGCGGGCTTAAGCGACTCGGCAATCCCGGATGCCTTTTGAAGGCCCTCGGATATCCGGTCGGCGCTTCGGAGCACGGCGTAGCCAAAATAGAAAATAGACGCCGCCAGCACCAGTATGCTCAGCGTTCGAAAGGATTCGGATAACGTCTTCACGGAGCGGCCTCCCCGACCCTGGGGCCCCACAAGAGGTATGAAAAGATTAGACCAGCCGTTGCCGGGCGTCCACGACCTGAAAACGCCCCCAAACTTGGCCTGCCGGCTGATCAAAGATGACTATACTCATTGGAATCGGCAGGGAGCGGACAAAAAATGAGCTACCAGGCATGGTTGGACTCACTTTCAATCGGGGAAATCTTTATCGTTTTCGTGCTGGGTGGCGCCGTGATTGCCGAGTGCGGCTACCGGATCGGTCGCTGGTGGCAGTTTCGTACTCCCGGAAACAAGGAGGGCCCCACCCAAATGCTCGTCGGTTCGCTCCTTGGCCTGCTTGCCTTCCTGCTTGCGGTCACCATGGGCATGGCCTCGGATCGTTTCGACACCCGCCGGGGCATGATTGTTACCGAAGCGAACATGATCGGAACCGCCTATCTGCGGGCCGGCTTCCTGCCTGACGCGGAGGCTGCGAAAAGCCGGAGCCTGCTTCGTGAATACGCCCCACTCCGGGTCCTTGCGGACCACCCGCAGGATGTTCCGCAAAGGATCGCGCGGTCACTGGAACTGCACGAGGAACTCTGGACCATTGCCGAGACACTTGCCCATTCAATGCCCGAATCCGTGGTTCTGTCACTCTATATTGATGCGCTGAACGAGATGATAGACATACATGAATCACGGGTGACAGCCGGTATCTACGGGCGGCTCCCCGCGACTATCTTTATACTCCTGCTGATCAGTTCGGTGCTGACCCTCAGCATGGTCGGTTACAGTGCCGGCCTGACCGGTCGCCGCAGCCCACCCACCGCTGTCGTGATGATTGTTGTGCTGGGCGCCGTTATTACCCTGCTCCTCGATCTAGACCGCGGCCGTGGCGGTTTGATCACCATAAACCAGCAACCACTGATTGATCTGCAGCAGAGCATGGATGCCGATTTCGAGAGGAATACACTCCAGGACGACTGACAGGCACCGGAATTCCCATAAAAAAAGCCGCTACGAATAGCGGCTTTCCCGGTGGTCGGAGCCCAGCTCCTAGCCCAGATTCTTCTTCACAAACTTCTGGATCTCGCCAACGATACCACTGCGGAACGCGAGCACCGTAAGAATGAAGATTCCGCCGAGGATCGGATCAACCCAATCCCTCAACGCGCCCTGGGACAGCTGGTACTCGACGTTCACCACAAAGGTGGCGCCAACCACAGGCCCGAGCAATGTTCCCATACCACCGACCAGGGTCATCAGGATCACTTCACCCGACATGTGCCAATGGGCATCGTTCAGCGACGCCAACTGGAACACCACCGATTTCATTGACCCGGCCAGGCCCGCCAGGGCGGCAGAGATCACAAAGGCCAGCACCTTGTAACGGTTCACGTTGTAGCCCAGAGATATGGCGCGGGGCTCGTTCTGCTTGATCGACTTGAGTACCTGACCGTAAGGACTGCTGACAATGCGTTGAACCAGCAGGTAACACCCGAGGAAAACCGCCAGCACGAAGTAGTACATGTTCAGGTTGTTCTCGAGGTTGATCAGGCCGAACAGGTGGCCACGGGGGATGCCGTGCATGCCATCCTCGCCGCCGGTGAACTCCGACTGCACGAAGAAGAAGAACACCAGTTGGGCCAGCGCCAGGGTGACCATGGCGAAGTAGATGCCCTGACGACGGATCGACAGCAGGGCAAACGCCAGGCCCAGCAAGGTGGCAAGGGCCGTACCCGCGAGAATCCCCATTTCTGTGGTCAGACCGGAAAAGTTACTCAGCAGGTACCCGGTGGTGTACCCCCCGGTTGCCAGGAACGCCGCGTGGCCGAAGGACAGCAGGCCAGTGAAGCCGAATAGAAGGTTGAAGGCCACCGCGAACAGCGCGAAGCACAGGATCTTCATCAGGAAGACCGGGTACATGACAAACGGCGCCGCCACCAGAAGCAGGACCAGTACGCCATTGAGCATCATTTTCTTGCGATCTTCGATCTTCTGCTGTTCCAGAATAGCTTTTTGAATGTCGGCCGGATTGAATGACTGGCTCATGGTTACGCCTCCTTACCAAACAGGCCTGCAGGCCGGAACATCAGAACCACCACCATGACCAGGAAGATCACCGCGGACGAGGCAGGCGGATAGAAGGTTTTCGTGAGCCCTTCGATAACCCCCATCAGGATACCGGTAATGATCGCGCCCCCGATGGAGCCCATGCCGCCGATGACGACAACCGCAAACACGGTAATCAGGATGTGGGAGCCCATTACTGGCGTGACCGAGTAGATCGGTGCCGCCAGAACCCCGGCGAACGCAGCCAGCATGACGCCAAAACCGTATGTGAGGCTCACCAGCAGCGGCACGTTGATCCCGAAGCCCTGCATGAGCTGGGCGTCTTCGGTGCCCGCACGCAGGTAGGCACCAAGCTTGGTCTTTTCAATCATGAACCAGGTGCCAAAGCAGACCAGCAGGGCAATCACGATGACCCAGGCCCGATAATACGGCAGGAACATGAAGCCGAGGTTCATCCCGCCCTTGAACAGGTCCGGCATGGAGTAGCGCATGCCGGACACACCGTAGATGTTGGTCAGCACGCCCTGAATCAGCAGGGCAATACCGAAGGTCAGCAACAGACTGTAGATATGATCCTGGCCCGCTATGCGGCGGAGCAGGAAATACTCGATGATCACCCCGACCACACCAACCAGTAGTGGCGCCAGGAGCAGCGCGACCCAGTAGTTGACCCCCAGAACGTCGAACAGGATGACGGTGGCCATTGCACCGAGCATGTACATCGCCCCGTGGGCAAAGTTAATAATCTTGAGCAGACCGAAAATAACCGCCAACCCGAGACTCAACAGCGCGTAGAAAGCGCCGTTAATGACCCCGATCAGAAGCTGACCAGACAGCACCGCAAGGGGGACATCGAAAATCATGGACATGTTGCTAACTCCAAAAGCAGCGCGGACGGTTTACCTGACACCGTCGTTGCAGATTCCTGGGGCTAGCCCGGCCAAAACGGCCGGGTAGCTCCCTGGGGTTACGCTCTTACTTGCTGGTTACCAGCGGGCACTTGCTCTCGGAGAGCGGACGGTAGGCTTCATCTGCGGGAATGGTGCGCAGAATCTTGTACAGGTCCCACTCGTTCTCGGACTCGTCCGGAGTTTTCACCTCGGCCAGGTACATGTCATGCACCATCCGGCCGTCTTCGCGGATCTGGCCGTTGGTCGCGAACATGTCGTTGATCGGCGTATCCATCATCTGCTTGCGCACGGTCTGTGCATCGTCAGAACCGGTTGCTTCAACAGCTTTCAGGTACTGCATGGTGCTGGAGTAGACGCCGGCGTGAACCATGGTCGGACGCACGCCGGTCTCTTCCATGAAGCGGTCGGACCATTCACGGGTGTCGTCGTTCATGTCCCAGTACCAGCCGGTGGTGAGCTGGATACCCTGTGCGGCCTCAACACCCAGTGCATTTACATCGGTCAGGAACAGCAGCAGTGCGGCAAGGGTCTGGCCGGACTGGGTCACACCAAACTCACTGGCGGTGTTGATCGCGTTGGTGGTGTCGGCACCGGCGTTTGCCAGGGCGACCACGTCAGCACCAGACGCCTGGGCCTGCAGGATGAATGAAGAGAAATCAGGTGTCGGGAACGGGTGACGCAGTGTGCCGATCACTTCCCCACCGTTTTCCTCGACCACGCGGGAGACATCGCCCTCAAGGGCATGGCCGAAGGCGTAGTCGGCAGTCAGGATGTACCAGGTCTTGCCACCCTCTTTTACCACGGCGCTCGCCGTACCGTTGGCCAGCGGATAGGTGTCATACACGTAGTGGATATGGTTCGGCGTGCAGTGTTCGTTGGTGATGCTGGAGGCGGCGGAACCGGAAATGATACCCAGCTTGTCGTTCTCTTCGAGAATGTCACTGACGGCAATCGAAACCGACGAGGCCACAAGCCCGGCTACCAGATCAACGTCTTCGTTCTCGACCCAGCGACGCACGGTGGAAGAGGCTACGTCTGCACTGTTGCGGTCGTCGGCGCTGACGACTTCGATCTTGGCGCCATTCACTTTGCCGCCGAAGTCGGCGATCGCCATTTCCATCGCTTTCAGGCCGTTTGGACCTGCCAGATCCCGGTAGGTACCAGACATATCCGCCAGATAGCCGATCTTGACGGTATCGTTTGAAATGGCGGCCTGGGCACCGCTGGCCATCATGGCTGAGGCAACGGCTGTGGTCAGAAGCTTTTTCATCATTGTCATTGTTGTATCTCCGCTACTGTGTTGCGTTGGTTCGGGTTTATTTTTGCTTTTGTTGCTTTCGCTCTTACCTATCCGGGATCACACACCCAAATAGCGATCCAGCACCGACTGTTTGGCACTCAACTCATCGGCACCGATTTCTTCCACAATCTGCCCATGCTCAACCACGTAATGGCGATCGGCCAGGGGCGCTGCGAAGTGGAAATTCTGTTCGACCAATACAATGGTCAGACCCTTGTCCTTGAGCTTGATCAGCACTTCGCCCAACTTCTCGACGATGACCGGCGCAAGACCTTCGGTAATCTCGTCCAGCAACAGCATGTTGGCTCCGGTGCGCAGGATGCGGGCCATGGCCAGCATCTGCTGCTCACCGCCCGAGAGCTTGGTGCCCTGGCTGAAGCGACGTTCGTAGAGGTTGGGGAACATGGTGTAAATCTCTTCAAGGCCCATGCCACCGCTGCGCACCACCGGTGGCAGGGTGAGGTTTTCCTGGACGCTGAGTGCCGAAAAAATGCCCCGATGCTCGGGGCAATACCCGACACCCAACCTGGCAATATGGTGCGGGGCGCAGGACATCGTCTCTTCCCCGTTGATCATGATCGAGCCCGTGCGGCGACCGACCATGTTCATGATCGCCTTCAGGGTGGTGCTGCGCCCGGCACCGTTGCGGCCCAGCAACGTCACCAGTTCACCGCGGTTAACCACCAGATCAATGCCATGCAGAATGTGGGACTCGCCATAAAAGGCGTGCAGCCCCGAAACGCGCAGCTGTTCGTATTCCCGGTCCAGACGCTGACTCATTGGGCCGCCTCCGCCTTGTTTTCCGGATTCTGGGAACCACGTTCACCGGTTTCGCTGCTGCCCATGTAGACCTCCCGAACACGCGGATCGGCCGACACGGTCTCGTAGTCGCCTTCAGTGAGCACCGCGCCCTGAGCCAGCACGGTAATCCGGTCACACAGCTTGCTGACGACACTGAGGTTGTGCTCAACCATCAGCACCGTGCGGCCCTGGGCAGCTTTGCGCACCAGCTCCACCACCCGGTCAACGTCTTCCGCACCCATGCCCTGGGTGGGCTCATCAAGCAGCAACAGTTGCGGCTCCATCGCCAGGGTTGTGGCGAGTTCCAGGGCCCGCTTGCGACCGTAGGCCAGCTCAACAGTGGTGGTGTTGGCGTATTCGGCAAGACCCACGGAGTCCAGCAGCTCCATGCAGCGTTCGTTCAGCTTGTTGAGGGAGAGCCCGGATTTCCAGAAACTGAACGACGAGCCTTCAAAGGATTGCAGCGCTACGCGGATATTCTCCAACGCCGTCATGTGCGGGAACACGGCCGAAATCTGGAAGGAACGCACCACCCCTTTGCGGGCGATGGCTGCGGACTTCATGGCGGTGATGTCTTGGCCGTTGAACAGGATCTGGCCACGGGTCGGAATCAGGAATTTGGTAAGCAGGTTAAAAACAGTGGTCTTACCTGCACCGTTGGGACCGATCAGGGCGTGGATGTGGCCTTTCTGAACCTTCAGATTCACGTCGTCGACCGCGACAAAGCCCTTGAACTCTTTGACAAGGTTGCGGGTCTCCAGAACGTACTGTTCACTCATGAGCCAGTCTACCTTTGTTATTGTTGTACATTTGAACTACTCTACAGATTAAATTGACGTATACGTAAACGTCAACAGGTATTTTGGGTTTTTCAAGCCAACGTCCTTAGCAAAAAGTCGCAGACCAGGTCGTGAACCTTGTCCGGCTTCTCGAGATGGGGAGAATGCCCGACCTCCGGTAAAAACACGGCTTCGGCGCTCGCCCCAATGCCTGCGACGATATCGGTTACCTGCTCAGGCACACCGTATTCGTCGTCCTGCCCCTGAATGATGATAGACGGACATTGGATTGCCGCCAGCCAGCGGTCGAAATCCATGTGATTCTGGAAGCCTTCATCCAGCCAGACCGTCTGCCACGCGTTGAACAGATCATCGGTGCGATCACCATGATAGCGCTGCAGCTTGTCGCGAATGTCGGTTTCCCGGTAGCGCGAGGCCATTTCCCGGATTCCGGCAATGGTCAGGTGGTCGGCGTAGATGTGCGCTGCCATGGTGACCAGCGCCCTCACCCGCGCGCCCAGTGCGCCCGCAGCAATAAGGGCTATAGAACCGCCATCGCTGTGACCGATGAGAACCACATCGTCGAGGCCGAGCGCGTCCAGCAGGGCCGGCAAAAGGACCTCACCTTCCTTCTCCTGGTAATCGTAGGGGCGCGGCAGGGGTTCGTCAGAGGAATGCCCGTACCCGAGACGGTTGTAGATCAGGGCATCGTATCCGGTGGCCTTTGCCAGGCGTTCGGGAAATCGCCGCCACAGGGCAATACTGCCCAGGGATTCGTGCAGGAAGACCAGTGTCGGCCTCCCCTCCTGGCCTTGCCCCTCGTGGCGGATTCGGCGAACTTCCACGGAAGCCCCCTCCCCCAACGACACCATCATATCCCGGACCTGCATGGCGCTAACGCTCAGGAGGAATGGAGTAGGTCATGGTGGAATGGGCAACCGGGTCCTCAGCGCCCTCGGAGTAGACAAATACCTCGCCGACTCCCATGGTGCGCCCGACTTTCAGCATCGTTGCCCTCGCCCAGATGGGCTGATGGGCCACGGGCTTGCGCAGAAAGTTGATATTGAGGTTGGTGGTCACCGCCAGCGGGACCAGGCCGATCTTGCTAAGCAACGCGGCGTAGAGGGTGACGTCCGCCAACCCCATCATCGCCGGTCCTGAGACCGTGCCACCCGGCCGCAGGTGCTCTTCGTCCACCTCCAGCTTCATTTCCGCCCAGCCGTCACCGAGTTTCTGCAGGGTGCCGAACGCGGCGCCCTGCGGAAACTGTTCGTCGAGAAACGCCTGCAGCTCTTCGAACGTGATGATCATGCGCCCTTTTCTTCCTGAGCCCGGTTGCGCAGGACAAAGCGCTGAATCTTGCCGCTCGGCGTCTTCGGCAGCTCGTCCACAAACTCGATCTCCCGCGGGAAGGCGTGGGTGGACAGACGGCGGCGCACCAGATCCTGGAGCTCGTCCTTCAGGGCCTGGTCGTCTCCCGGCGCCTGGTCACTCTTGATCACAACGTAGGCCTTGATGATGGAGCCCCGCTTTTCATCCGGCTTACCGACGACGCCCGATTCGGCCACGGCAGCATGCTCCAGCAGTGTGCTCTCCACGTCGGCCGGTCCGACCCGGTAGCCTGCGGTGGTGATGATGTCGTCATCCCGACCACTGAAGGAGAAGCAACCGTCACCGTGGCAGACCACCATGTCACCGGTAAGGTAGTAGCCTTTCACAAACGGGTCCTTCTCACCCCAGGTGTAGCCATCGAAATGGAACAGTGGCGATGCCGCGACGTCCACCGCGAGCTGCCCTACTTCCCCGGCGCCCACCTCTTCGTTCTTCTCGTTCAGGGCGACCACCTTGTGGCCCGGCGAAGCGTAGCCCATGGAGCCTTCACGCACCGGGTGTTCCAGGCCGTGGAAGTTACAGCAGGTCATGCCGGTTTCCGTCTGGCCGTAGTGATCCTTGACCGGGCAGAAATGCCGATTCCTGATCCAGTTCACCACTTCCGGGTTCAGTGGCTCGCCAGCACTGCTGGCCACCCGGAGCCCCAGGTTCTCGCCTTCGGGCAACACATGATCGTTGGCCTTGAGCAGACGGTATGCCGTCGGCGCCGCCGCCAGGTTGGTGATCTTGTACTTGCGGATCATGTCGTAGGTGGATTCCGGCGTGAAGCCGCCGGGATTGAAATGTGTGGCGTGGCCCATCAGCAGCGGCCCGACCACGGCATAGTACAGCCCATAGGCCCAGCCCGGATCGGCCACGTTCCAGAATTTGTCGTCTTCGCGCAGGTCGATGGCGTACTTCATATACACATAGAACGCCAGCAGGGCCCGGGCCGGAACGGCGACGCCCTTGGACTTGCCCACCGTGCCTGAGGTGAACATCTGCAGGAACGGATCGTCTCCGGTCACCATCACCGGTTCGAATTCGCTGGACTGACTGGCGAGGGTGGCCCCGAAATCGGGGATGTCGGCCTCGATCGAACCGGCGTCCACGCCCATAACCGGCGGGCAGTCTTTGACCTCAGTCAGCTTGTGGTAGTTTTCCGGGTTGGTGACGACCAGTTTGGTGCTCGCCCGCTCAAAGCGGTACTCAATGGCACCGGACCCAAACGCCGTAAAGAGTGGCTGGTAAACGGCACCGGCGCGCAGCGTTCCGGCAATCACAATCAGCAGTTCGGGGGTACGCGGCAACAGGGCCGCCACCCGGTCACCTTTACCAATGCCCTGGGATTTCAGGTAGTTGGCAAAGCGGGCCGAGGCTTCCTTCAGTTCGGCAAAGGTCAGTGTGCCCTCACCTCCACCGTCCTTCTCGTAGTAGAGAGCGACTTTCTGCGGGTCACTCGCCCACTTGTCACAGATCTCGTGGCATACGTTCAGACCGCTGTCCAGGCGGCCATCCAGGACCTCGGCCTCCAGTGCGATCGGATCGAAATTGTTGTACACGGCGGTATATTCCGGAAGGCTCATTTTCGACTCCTGTTGTTGTTGTCGTTGAATCCACGACGTCAAGGTTTATCACAGGGTTCACCTTACGTAAAGGTAAACTTTAGACCAAAAAGGCAGAAAGCCGGACACTCTTATTAGGGAGGGGAAACGGCACGACCGGGGCGCCGTGCCACAGGGCAAGCAGGAGAACGGACCTCAGGAATCCGGTTCGTTTCAGGTGACGTGCCGGCTCGACAGGATATGGTGCAAGCTGTCGCATTCCACCATGGGATCGTCACAGTTCACGACGATATCCGAGCGGGCAATGACATAGCCTTTGCCGGTGATGTGATTTTTCACCACCTGGTACTCCCCTTCCTGTTCGACCGCACTGAACTGTCCGATGAAGCCGGTTTCCCGCAGCGAGATGGTTTCCAGCCGGTCGCCGGGCTTGATGATGCCCTGGTAGTTCATCAGGGCCAGCCGGGCCGAGGTGCCTGTTCCGGTGGTGCTGCGGCAAATCACGCCGGGATGCACGTAGGTGGCTGACCGGGAGCGATAGTAGCCTTCCGCCACATGCTCCACCGGCCCCATGAAATGGAGGAACGGCAAGGGCCCGACGTCTCCCAGGGTGTAGTGGGAAAACCCTCGCTCGGCCTGGATTGCCTCGACTATGGCATGGGCGGTTTCCGCCAGCCGGCGCTCTTCGTCCAGGGTAAGGTCGAAGCCCAGCTCCTTCGCATCCACCAGGGCGTAGAAACCACCACTGTAGGCAACGCTGTAGGTCACCGTGCCGAGGGACGGCACGTCGATGGCGGCCTGGAATGTGTGAATGTAACTGGGCAGCCCCTCACAGGTGATCGCTTCGACCACACCGTCGCGGACCTGCGCCTCGATCTGGACCAGCCCGGCCGGGGACTCCAGCATAAAGTGCTGCCGGCCTTCCCGCTTGGGCACAATCCCTGCCTCAAGCACAGCGGTGGCGGTGCAGATGGTATTGGAGCCGGAATAGATCGGGTAACCCATCACCTCCATGATGATGTACCCGGCCGCCGCCCGGGGATCTGTCGGCGGCACCAACAGGTCCACAGACATCTCCGGTATGCCATAGGGCTCTTCCAGCAACAGCCTGCGCAGACCGTCGGCATCATCCCGCAGGTATTCCATCTGGGCCCGAACGGTGTCACCGGGGAGGGGATCAATCCCGCCAGTAACAATACGGCTGACGTCACCGCCGGCGTGGGTGTCCATCAACTGGATGGTCAGTTCCGGTTTCATCAAACGTTCTCCAGTGACCAGGGTTTGCCGTGATCATCCCACTGGGCGTCGGGAACGATCACGATCTTGCCGAGATAATTGCTACCCCGGTTCACAAAATACTCCTCGGCGTGGTGCAGGTCCGAGAGCCGGAACGCGCCGTGCAGAACCGGCTTGAGCTGGCCTCCCCGGATCCAGGCCATCAGCTGGTCGGCTTCCTCGCGAGTGCCATGGGAAACCCCGAAGATCTGCACCTGGTACAGGTAGATCCGGGTCCACAGTATCTCGCTGATGTTACCGCCGCTGGCCCCGGCAATGCTCAGGCGCGGGTAGGTGGCACGGGCATTCATGTCGAAGATCATGGTGTCGATGAAGATGTCGGTCATTTCCCCGCCAACCAGATCCATCACCGCATCAATGGGCCGGCCTCCGGTTTCGGCCTTCACCCGGTCCACGAAGCTGTCCATATCCGAGCGATCCAGCACCGCCTCGGCGCCGAGCTTGATCAGGCCATCCGCCTTGTCCTGCTTGCTCAGGGCATAAGGCACGGCACCGATAATACGGCACAGCTGGATCAGCGCGGTACCGACACCGCCGCTGGCCCCCGTTACCAGCACGCGCTCGCCGGCCCGGATATTGGCGGAAGTCACCATGTGGTAAGCGGTCTGGTAGGAACACATGCCCATGGACGCCACTTCAGCGTCCGACAGCTCCGGGTTCGGGATGTGATGAAACTGATCGGAGGGCAGCGCGACGTACTCGGCATAACCGCCATCGGCTCCGTGGCCGTAGTAATCCGGGGTCAGGTTGATGTCAGGACGATCGTTGGCGTAAATGTTGAAATCCAGCAGGCCGCGCTCGCCAATGCGCCCCTCATCCACGCCATCGCCGACGGCGACAACCCGGCCGGCAATATCGGCGCCCTGAATGCGGGGAAACAGCAGCGTCGGCTTGCCCCCCATCTGGAAGGATTTCATTTCCCCTTTTTTGGTGGGGTACAGCCCTTCCCTCGCCTTGCGATCGGTGTTGTTCTTGGCCGTCGCCGTCACCTGCACCAGCACCTGCCCGGGCCCGGGTGTCGGCGTCGGCACATCCTGATACTCAAGTTTGTCGACACCACCGTGTCCGGTCAGAACCATGGCTTTCATGGTAGTGGGTATCATGGGCGAGCGATCCTCCCTGTATCCTGAATGGTGGGTATCGATTCAGGATAGGTTAGATCGGCAGAGGTGTCAGTGGGTGTTGCGGGTATCCGTTATTCACCTCACCTACCTCGCAATCACCCGATACACCGGCCGGAGCTTTGGAATCTGCTTGAGCACCGCCTGGATGACCGTCATCAGCGGCACCGCGAGTAACACGCCAACCGGCCCCCATAGCCAGCCCCAGAAAAAGATCGAAACAAAGATGATGACCGGGTTAAGGGCCATTCGAAACCCATGTACCCAGGGCTCAATGAAGAAGCCGAGGAGCGTAGTAAGCGCCAGAAAGCCCAACGGAGCGATTGCCATCATCCACAGCACGTCCAGGCTGATGGCCGACACCACCGCCAACAGGGAAATGGTCAGTATCACGCCAAGATAGGGGATGAACCGGGCCAGACCGGCAATCAGTCCCCAGACGGCCGGGTCCGGCAGCCCTGCCGCCCAGCACATCAGGCCCGTTGCCAGGCCCACCGCAGTGTTACTCAGCGCCAGAACGCCGAGGTACTGCGCAATCTCGTGCTGGGAGTCGTGGGTAATGCGGAGCACGGTCTTTCGCTGTTCTTTCGGCAACTGGCGCACGAAATTCCTGACGATCCGATCACCGCCCACCAGCAGGAAATAGGTCAGCGCCATCGCCAGCAACAGGCCCGCGATACCGTTGCGGGCCCTGCTCATCAGCTGGCTTCGCCAGGACTCGGTTTGCAGCACAACCGAAGTAGGCTTGGCCTGGCTGCTCTCGGACAGTTCCTCCATGGATTTTTCGACCTTCTCGGCCGACTCCGTCACCTTGCTGATTTGCCGCTTGATCTCACTCTGGCCCACCAGCAACCGGGAAATCCCCTGGGGCGCTTCCTCCGCCCATTTAAGCACCGGGGTTGCGACCGCGTAGGTAACCCCGGCGATCCCCGCCAGCACCAGCAGCACCAGGAACAGGGCACTGACCATCCGAGGAATGCGCAGGGTCACGTAAAGCTTTTTCACGATGGGAGACAGCAGCAGGCTGGTCAGAATGGCCAGGATGATGGGCAGGACAATCTGGTGCGCAACGTACAGCGTGTACAGAATGCCAAGGGTAAACAGTCCGTAGATCGGCGTGGAAAGATCGGAGGAGATGAGGGGCCTTTTGCCACCCTCGGCTGGCTCGTTATTCGTTTGCTGGTCGTCCACGATGCGCGCGCTGTCCCTGTTCTGAACCTGATCCACTGGACTGCCGACACTGTGACATCGGCACCCCGGCACCTGAATAGCGCTACTCTAACCCGTTCAGGCACCGGACCGCATCCGCAAGACGTTACTGTCGGGTCACGTGTCGATACCCCGTGCCCTTTCCGGCGGCTGTGCAGACTGCCCGGTGCCACGGCCCGGCAAGTCGCAATATTGATCTGGGTCCAACTTTGTTCGATGGCGACGCTATAATCTAATCGTAGGCACTACCCATGATCTGGCTGCGCCTTCATGCGAGCAAACAACCCTGACGGTGCAAGGCGCGCGCAGTACACCGTCGCATACCGCCACATAAAGGAGGTCCTCTCATGTCCACTGAAGAGGAAGTCCGTAAGGCATCAACGCAGTTCTACGCGGCACTGAACACCATGCTCAATGGTGATGCTGCCCCACTGTCTCAAATCTGGTCACACAGCTCGGATGTCACCACAATGCATCCGGTCGGTGGTCGGCAAGTCGGATGGAGCGAGGTTCAGAAAGCATGGGAGCAGGTAGCCAAGGCGACAACAGACGGGAAAGTTGAACTGAAGGATCAGCTTATCCGCATCGCTGGAGACGTCGCTTACGAACTCGGCACAGAGAGCGCCGAGTTTACTCTGGGCGGACAAAAGGTGTCGGGCGAAATTCGCGTGACCAACATCTATCAGCGAGAAGCCGGTGGGTGGAAGATTACACACCACCACACGGATGTGGTTCCGGCAATGGTGGAAGCCCTCAATCGCTTGTAGCCACCATCGGGAAATGCCTGACGACGGCATTAAGGCCGACGTTTAAACTTCCTCCTGGTTCGCGGGTCAAATCTGGAGATCGGGCGCTTGCGCCCGAGATCCGGAGATTTCCTGGGGAGGGAGTGAGAATGGTCTATTTTAAGAACCTGAATCAGATCGTTGAATCGCTCGAAACGGACGAATCAACCAAAAACGACCCGATCAAACGCGTATTTGTTTTCGATGGTAAGCATCTGACTGCGAATGTCGGAATTGTTCGTGACAGTGGAAATGCCCTCCACACGCAACCCGACCACGAGGAGATACTCGTAATCATTGAAGGCAACGTCGACTTCAAAGTGGGTAACGAAACAAAGAGAGTAAGCCCGGGCGATCTGGTATTCATTCCCCGGAACACACTCCACGGCCCTGTCCTCGAGCCCGGACAACGATTTGCCGCGCTTTCGGTATTCGCCCCATATTTTGACAGGTCGAGGAATAATCTCGTTTGGGATCGGGATTCCGCTTAGCAGACAGGTAGTATTAATGCTAAAGATAAATTCAAGTTGGTGAACCTTGAAATCATCGGGCCCGCCCGTCCAAAAACTGGCAAATGGAATCCCCCCCTGCAAGGAGCAGCGCCGTGAGATACTTCCTGTCTTCACTACTAAGCCTGGGTTTACTTGTCGCGTCTCACTCCGGGCTGGCAGCCGAAACCGCCGACACGGTCTTCCTTAACGGCAACATTTTAACCCTGGATGACAATCAACCCACGGCAGAAGCCGTTGCGGTTAGGAACGGAAAAATTCTCTCCGTGGGCACCCGGGGCGACATCATGGCCTTGGTCGGCAACAACACCAACCAGATCGACCTGGAAGGAAAAACACTGCTCCCAGGTTTTGTCGATTCCCACGGCCATGCCTGGATGATTGGCTTCCAGGCTCTCACCGCCAACCTCCTGCCGCCCCCCGATGGCGAAGGCAAGGACATCGATTCGTTGATCTCGTTACTTGAAGGCTGGGCGAAATCCAACGAACAGGCGGTGAAGGATGTTGGCTGGATTATTGGCTTTGGGTACGACAACTCGCAACTTGCGGAACAGCGCCACCCGACCCGCCACGATCTGGATCGGGTGTCAGAGGATATTCCCGTACTGATCATTCACCAGTCGGGGCACCTTGGCGTTGCCAATTCGAAGGCTCTGGAGATCGCGGGCATCGATGCTGAGACCCGGGATCCCGAAGGCGGCGTCTTCCAGCGCGAGGAGGGTGGAAACCAGCCCAATGGAGTCGCGGAAGAGTACGCCTTTTTCCAGCTGGCCTTTGCCTTTGGCAAGTCACTCGATCCGAAGACCATGGACACCTTTGCCCGTGAGGGCAGCAAGCTTCTCGCGTCGTTCGGGTACACAACCGCTCAGGAAGGCCGCGCCACGGGAGCCAGTCTGAACGCAATACGGCGGGTAGCGGAGGCGGGCGCGCTGAAAATCGACGTGGTCGTGTATCCGGATATTCTGGAAGTCGATGCGATTGAGCCGAGTTCTGAGTACACCAACCGCTTTCGGGTCGGCGGCGCCAAGCTGACGATTGACGGATCGCCCCAGGGCAAGACCGCGTGGCTGACCGAGCCCTATTACGTGGCTCCCCCAGGCAAGGATGAGGATTATGCAGGTTACCCCGCCATCACCGAAAAGCAGGCGATGGATGCCGTTGAAAAAGCCTACGCGAATAACTGGCAGATACTGACCCACACGAACGGTGACGCTGCGATTGACCTGCTGATCAAGGCCGTTTCCGCTGCAAAACAGAAGTATCCGGACGTCGAAAACCGGCCCGTAATGATTCACGGTCAGACCCTGCGCAAAGATCAGGTCGGCCCGCTGAAAGAACTCGGCATCTTTCCGTCCCTCTTCCCAATGCATACCTTCTACTGGGGGGACTACCACCGCGATTCGGTGCTGGGCCCTGAACGGGCCATGAACATCTCCCCCACCGGCTGGCTCATGCAACAAGACATGATGTTCGGATCCCATCACGATGCGCCGGTGGCCTTACCCGATTCCATGCGGGTTCTCTCGGCGACCGTCACCCGCCGCTCACGCAGCGGGGCGGTGATTGGAGAGAATCACCGGGTACCGATAGAGACTGCCCTCAAGGCAATGACCATCTGGCCGGCGTGGCAGCACTTTGAGGAGGACCGCAAGGGAACCATAACCGCGGGCAAGCTCGCAGATCTTGTGGTTCTCTCCGACGATCCGAAAAACGTTCCTGAAGATCAGTTGGACGACCTGCTGGTGCTGGAAACCTACAAGGAGGGCGTCTCTGTCTATAAACGATCCGAGACGACCGCAAACCGAGCCTCGCCAGCCCTCTTTGGCCTGGCACCCATCAAATCCCACGATGGGGATCACGAGTTCCTTGGCGAAAACCACCTGCATGGTGATGGCTGCTTCAATCCGGGTTTGAGCCTTCTTATCAATGCGGTAGTTAGCGGCAGAGCGGACTAGACGGTTTTTCATTGTGTCTGGGGGCCTAACATCAACCGCATAGCAAACGCTGTTGTTCGTGCTTGCTATGCGGTTGGATCTCTATTGCTCCGTGATCTTTAGCCGTCCTGGTGAACGGGATTTCTCTCAAATCCGCTCAAGCGTAACTGAAACAGGTCGGCACACCGTGTTGCATACAGGAGAGTGGTTCTTGGCGAACGACAGCAGATCATCCAGCTCTTCCTCACTGCAGTCAGCTTCGATGTCCATCAGGATGCGGATGCTCTCGTAACCAACCGTGGCGTCGTCGTTCAGCGCCAGCAATCCTTCCAGGTTGATATTGCCTGACAGTCTGGTCGACAAATTCCTGATCGTAATACCCCGCGCGGCTGCATGCAGAACGGTAGTGGTGGTGACGCAGCCAGCCAGCGCATGCAGCAGGAATTCCACCGGATTCGCTCCTTCGTTGTTGCCCAGCAGGACCGGTGGCTCACCGTTTGTGAAGACGAAGTCTTCAGCGCGGGAGTCGTCTTCGGCGCCAGCGCCGTAGAAGCCGCGAATCGTGGAGCGGTTTTCACCGCCGTTCACCCATTGGTTGCTTGCCCGAAACTCGAACTGCGCGAGGCTCGGATTGTTCTTGAGGGCTTCAACTGTCTGCCCCATCTGAACCAGGTCGAGGCCATTTCGGCTTTGGATATCTACTTGTGCGTTCATCATTCTCACCTTGCTTCATCGTCTACAGGGACCCGGGAACCGGGAGACGCTTTGTGTGGCGTCTGGGTATAAAGTAAGGCAAGACGGCGGACACTCTCAGATGGATATCTGACAAAAAGGGGGCATTCGTGCCACCAATTTAAGGGGGAATGAAATATGTCATGCCGGCAGAAAAAAGTTCTCATTCTGGCGCTGCCAGAAACGGCGGGGTCGGCGCTGTATGGAATGGTCGATGTGCTAATGTCGACAGGCAATATATGGCAAACGCTGGTGGGCGATGCGGGTCCATCCCAACCCTTTGATGTTCAGATTGTTTCCATCGAGACCAAGCCATTTTATTGCGGCCACGGGATACCGGTTCAGCCGGCTTATGCCATCACTGACGAGCCCGATGCGGATATCCTGATCCTCCCGGAGATCTGGCTCGGTCCCCATGAAGAGATTCGTGGTCGCTATGACGCGCTCATGGAGTGGGTCAACGTCAGGTTCCGCTCGGGTACCACGATCTATTCCGCCTGCTCCGGGTCGGTGTTATTGGCCGAGAGCGGATTACTGGATAACTGCGAGGCCACTTCTCACTGGGGATATCAAGAGCTGTTTCGCACTCACTATCCGAAGGTGCATTTCAGGCCGGAGACGAACCTGGTTTACGCCCATCCCGGTGGCCGGCTGGTGACGGCAGGCGGAACCACGTCGTGGCATGACCTGGCACTGCATATCATTGCCCGCCACGTGGGCATCGGCGAAGCACTGCGGATTGCCAAGGTCTACCTGCTCAAATGGCATGACGAGGGCCAGCTTCCATTCACGGGCCTGGTCCGACAGACGCATCATGCCGACTCGGCGGTGCGCAGGTGCGAGGAGTGGCTGAAGGAGCATTGCCGGGATCCCGCGGCCATTCCCCGGCTGATAGAGAGCTCCCCCCTGCCCGAGCGAACGCTCAAGCGGCGCTTCAAGGCTGCCACTGGCTCCTCGATGATCGAGTACCTGCAGAACCTTCGCATCGAAGCGGCCAAGCGGCTATTGGAGGAGGGAAAGCTGTCTGTAGAAGAAGTGAGCCTGGAGTCCGGCTATGAGGATGTGTCCTTCTTTCGCCGCTTGTTCAAGCGCCTGACGGGCCTGACGCCGGGCGAGTACCGACGCCTGTTTCGACCTCTGATCGAAGAGGCGGTTGGCCGCCTGATTTGACTGGCGCCCGGCACGGCGGACTTATCGTCGTGCTTCGAGTAACACCGTTTCCATTTCACAGACCCCAATGGGAATGAGTATGCTGTGTGGTCAGACACATAGGCACAGGAAAGCTATCCATGAAAAAAGCAGCAGGTCTGGCCGCTTGTCTCGCCCTCGTCAGCCTCAATGGCTGGTCCGGGGAGGTCGATTATGACAAGCGCAATATGCATATTTTCTGCGCATCCCACTTGTCGTTGATCAGCGAATCACTTGACGACAACGGCGATCAGCAGCAGGCGCTGATGATGTTGTCCAACCGGCACCGAAAGGAAGCGAGAAAACTGGGAGCCACCCGACAGCACTTTGACGATGTAGGCGGGTACCTGAACAAGGTGCGCCGCAACCACGAGCAGAAATGGAGCCGGCTTACCGCCCAGAGCAAGCGGGTTTGCCTGCCGAATTCCTGATGACGAAACCGATGAAGGACACGGAACACTGGTCGCAGAAGGTGACTCAATCCAGCGACGCGCTGGATCTTGAGCACGGGGTGTTTTCCCTGGAGGATCCCCGGGACATTGCCCGTTCGCTGAAACAGTCGGCGGAAAACAGCACCCGTCGCAAGTCTGATCCCTACCGCTCAGCGATGTCGATGCTGACGTTCTACATCAACCGTGCCGGCAAACAGCTCGCGCCCGAACAGCGCGAGCGTCTGGAAGCCGCCAAGGACGAGTTGCGGGCGCTGTTCGGGAAACCACGGAAACGTCAGTGACAATGGCCACTGGCGACAACCAGCCCCAACCAGATACTTAGTCCGGTCCAGGAATTGATGGTTGTCTGCACCTGATCAAGTGACATCCCTGACCTCCCGTTGAGTTCAGATTTGCCACCACAGCGTAGGAGGTAACAGCGCTATCTGCCAACCCTCGGAGCTGAATCGAGGGCACGAACGGGCCGTGCCCTCTTGGTCTTACTCCGGCTTGTACAGCCGCTGGATGCTTGAGAAATCCAGGCCGCCGTTGCCCTGCCCCGCGTGAATCTCGAAGAGGTTGCGGGCCAGGGAGCCCATAGGAATCGAGGCGTGGTTTTTCACCGCGTTGTCAAAGGCTAGGCCGAGGTCCTTGTTCATCAGGTTCACCAGGAAGCCGCCCTCATAATTGCGGGATGCAGGCGCCGCTTCCATCACACCCGGCCACGGGTTGTAGACGTTCAGGGCCCAGTTGCCGCCAGAGCTCTGCTTCATGATTTCCGAAAGCACGGCCGGATCCAGGCCATTCTTCACGCCGAGGGCCAGGGCTTCACTCGTGCCCGCCATCAGGATCGCCAGCAGCATGTTGTTGCAGATCTTCGCGACCTGGCCGGAACCGTGGGGGCCAGCGTGGAAGATATTCTTACCCATAGCATCCAGGATCGGCTTGGCCTTGTTGAAGGTTTCCTCCGCACCGCCGCAGATGAAGGTCAGGGTACCGGCCTTGGCGCCACCGACACCGCCGGAGACCGGCGCATCCAGGAATGGAATGTTCCGGGCGGTGGCTTCCTCAGCGACACCGCGGGCCGTTTCCGGCGCGATGGTGGAGGAATCAATCACCAGAGTGCCCTCGGGCAGCTTGGCCAGCAGGCCGTCTTCGCCGAGATAGACCGCTTCCACGTGTTGCCCCGCGGGCAGCATGGTGATCACACATTCCGCGCCCTTCGCGGCCTCATGGGCGGTCTCTGCCGTCTTCGCGCCTTCGGCTACCAGCGCCTGCACGGCGTCTTTAGACAGGTCGAACACGGTCACGTCGTGACCGGCCTTCACCAGGTTGCTGGCCATGGGACCGCCCATGTTGCCAAGGCCAATAAATGTAATCGTTGCCATATCTCTTCCCCTTATTGTTCTAATCGATTGAGTGGGCCACCGGTGCCGGTGGCCGTTTGGCTATGGTTTGAAAAAATCGTCGATCCAGGCACTGTCCATTTCCGCCAGGGAGGCGTAGCGCCACCGTGGCTGCTGGTCCTTATCGATCAGCAGCGCCCGGATACCCTCGGCGAACTCGCCCTTACTCAGGCACTTCTGTGACAACACCAGCTCCTTGTCGAGAACCTCCTTGAGGCCATCGTGCTTGCAGTTGTGCAGATGGTGCCAGACCAGGGTCAGAGAGGTTGGTGAAGCGGACGCCAGGGACTTTGTCGCCTTGGCCACCCAACCGTCACCACCGGATAGTTCCTTCAGCTGGCTGACCACGGCCACCAGCGAATCGGCGTCGGTTACCCGGTTGATCTCGTCAAAATGGGTACGAACCGGCGATTCCGGCATGGCCTCGGCGCTCTGCTGTTCAAACTGTCTCAGTACGCTTCCAACCACGGCGTGGGCATCCTCGCCCTGCCATTTGCGTTGCCGGAGTTCGGTGACCACACCAGCCTTGAGTTCATGCTTGATAAAGCGGTCCGCAAGCCCCGTGAACAGCGCATCGGCACCGTTCATCCGGGCGCCAGTCAAGCCCAGGAACAGGCCTGTTCGACCGGGGGTCCGGTTGAGGAACCAGCCCGCCGCCACATCCGGATACAGACCAATGGTGATCTCAGGCATGGCCAGCTTCGAGCTTTCGGTCACAACGCGGTGGGACGCGCCCTCGAGAATACCCATGCCGCCACCCATCACGATGCCATGTCCCCAGCACACAACAGGCTTTGGAAAGGTATGGATGAGGTAATCCAGCTCGTATTCCTCGGTGAAGAACGCTTCCCCCTCACTCGCGCCCTGAGGCTCGGTCATGCTGCGGTACAGGGCCACGATGTCGCCACCGGCACAGAACGCCTTGTCGCCTTCGGCTTCCAGCCAGACCGCGCGGATACGGTCATCCTCCGCCCAGCGTTTGAGCTGCGGCGTCAGCAGTCGGATCATTTCCAGCGAGAGGGAATTCAGGGCCTTGGGCGTATTCAATCGCGCCACGGCAATCAGCGCATCGTCGCCGGTTGTCCACTCTTCAAAAACGATGGGTTGGTCACTCATAACATTTCCTTCAACCGTTGCACTGCCTCGGGTTTCAGCGGTTTTTCCATTCCGGTGCGCGTTTGTCGAGGAACGCGTTGACGCCTTCCTTCTGATCTTCGGTGGAGAACAGTTCCACGAAGAGCTCACGCTCCATGCGCCAGCCATCTTCGTGGCTGCGGCCATCCCGCGCGCTCATCACCAGGGTCTTGCAGCGGGCGGTGGAAGACGGGCTCTGCTTGCAGGCCATTTCCGCCAGCTCCAGCGCTTTCTCAAGGCTCTTGCCGGAAGGCACAACCTCTTCCACCAGGCCAATCTGCAGGGCCTTGTCCGCCTTGACGCGCTCGCCACACAGGATCATGCGCTTGGCCCAGCCCTCACCCACCAGCCAGGGCAGGTTCTGGGTGCCACCCGCGCACGGCAGCAGGCCAACACCGGCTTCAGGCAGGGCCATCTGGGCGTGCTCTTCAGCAATGCGAATGTCGCACGCCATGGCACATTCCAGGCCGCCGCCCATCGCGTAGCCGTTCACCGCCGCGATCGACACGCCGCGGAAATCGCTGAGGGTGGCAAACGCCTCACCGAACAACTGGGCCATCTCATTGGCCCGGGCCTTGTCGCCGTCGGCAAAGGTTTTCAGGTCGGCGCCGGCGGAGAAGAATTTTTCACCCTGGCCGGTCACTACCAGCGCGAAGATGTTCCGGTCCGCGTTCAGTTCACGGATGGTCTCTCTCAGAGCCGGCAGGGATTCCGCCGTCCAGGTATTGGCCGGCGGATTATTGATGGTCAGTACCGCAATGTGTCCGCGTTTTTCGAGCTGAATCAGATCGCTCATGGTTTTTCTCCCGTTATCCTTGCGGTGTTCTTGAATTTGTTACTGGATCGCTTCGGCCACGCCGTCATCCAGCAGGCGACGAGCCACAATCAGGCGCATGATTTCGTTGGTTCCCTCGAGAATCTGGTGCACCCGCAGGTCCCGCAGGTATCGCTCCAGCGGGTACTCCCGGATGTAGCCGTAGCCACCGTGCAGCTGCAGCGCGTCGTTCACCACGTCAAAGCAGGCGTCGGTGGCGAAGCGTTTGGCCATGGCACAGTGCAGGGTTGCTTCCGGATCTGCGCTATCGAGCTTGAAGGCACCCAGCCGCACCATCTGGCGGGCCGCCACCAGGTTGGTGGCCATGTCGGCGAGCTTGAACTGCAGCGCCTGGAATGCGGCCAGGGGCTTGCCGAACTGTTCGCGCTCGTGCATGTAATTCCGGGCTCGCACCAGTGCCGCCTGGGCACCACCGAGGGAACAGGTGGCGATGTTCAGCCGGCCACCGTCCAGCCCTTTCATGGCGATGGCGAAACCGTCGCCTTCCTCACCTACGCGATTGGAGACGGGGATACGAACGTTATCGAGACTGATCATGCGGGTCGGCTGACTGCGCCAGCCCATTTTTTCTTCATTCTTGCCGTAGGTGATGCCCTCGGCATCGGCCGGGATCACGAAGGTGGAGATGCCCTTGGAGCCACTGTCCGGCGCTCCGGTACGGGCCATCAGTACCAGGATATCGGTACTACCGGCACCGGAAATAAACACCTTGCTGCCGGTTATCACGTAACTGTCTCCGTCACGGACCGCCTTGGTTCGAAGGCTTGCCGCATCGGAACCGGCCCCGGGTTCAGTCAGGCAGTAAGACGCCAGCCACTCGCCGCTGGCGAGCTTGGGCACGATCTCCTGCTTCAGGTCATCCGAGGCAAAGCTGGCCACCATCCAGGTCGCCATGTTGTGGATGGTCATAAAGGCTGCCGTAGATGGGCAGGCAGCGGCCAACTCTTCGACAATCACCGAGGTATCAAGGCGGGACAGCCCCATGCCGCCCAGGGATTCCGGCGTATACAGGCCCATAAAGCCCATCTCGCCCGCTTCCTTCATGACGTCGATGGGGAAGATATGCTCGTCGTCCCATTGTGCCGCGTGGGGCGCCATGGATTTCTCGGCAAAGGCGCGCGCTGCTTCCCGGAACGCCAGCTGGTCTTCGGTCAGATTAAAGTCCATTGAATCACTCCAGATCTAAGAGGTCGGGCTGAGGTGAAAAAAGGGGGCCGGAAACAGGTTCCGGCCCAACTTACCCCACCTACAACACACTCAACGCAACTGGATAGAGAAGTTCGCCTCGGTGCTGGCTTCGCTTGAGAACCAGCGCGACGTGACCGTCTTGGTTTCGGTGTAGAAGCGCACAGCCTGCTTGCCGTAGGCGTGCTGGTCACCGTAGAAGGAGCCCTTCCAGCCGGTGAACGAGAAGAACGGCAGGGGTACCGGGATGGGAATGTTCACACCCACCTGGCCCACATCGATCTCGTGCTGGAAGCGACGGGCGCAGCCACCGGAGGAGGTAAAGATCGAGGTGCCGTTGCCGTACGGGCTGTTATTGATCAGCTCGATGGCCTCACCCAGGCTGTCAGTCTCCATGCAGGACAGGACCGGGCCGAAGATTTCCTCGTTGTAGATGTCCATCTCGGTGGTCACCCCGGAGAACAGGGTCGGGCCGACCCAGTTGCCGTCAGGCAGACCGTCCACAGTGCAACCGCGGCCATCCAGCAGCAGCTTCGCGCCCTGCGCTTCGCCGGTGGCAATCAGGGACTCAACGCGGTCCTTGGCCTTGGCGCTGATGATCGGCCCATAGCTGGCACCGGCGTCGTCCCAGGCGCCCGGACGGACCTTGGCCATGGCTTCCTTCAGTTCCGGAATCCACTGCTGGGCCTCGCCCACGAAGACTGCAACGGAAATCGCCATGCAGCGCTGACCGGCAGCACCCACAGAAGCACCAACCAGGGCGTTGATCACCTGCTGCTTGTCCGCATCCGGCATGATCACCATGTGGTTCTTGGCGCCAGCGAAGCTCTGAACACGCTTCATGTTGCGGGTACCGGTCTCGTAAATGTAACGGCCGACCGGCACGGAGCCAACGAAGGAAATCGCGCGAATGGCGGGATCGGTCAGCAGCTTGTCGACCTGCTCTTTGCCGCCATGAACAACCTGCAGTACGCCTTTGGGCGCACCGGCCTCCTCGAACAGTTCAGCCAGACGCATTGGTGTCAGCGGATCCTGTTCGGACGGCTTCAGGATAAAGGTGTTGCCGCAGGCAATCGCCATCGGGAACATCCACAGGGGAATCATGGCCGGGAAGTTGAACGGGGTGATACCGGCGCACACGCCCAGCGGCTGGATCCAGGAGTGGGTGTCCACTTCCCGTGCCACGTTCTCAACGGTTTCGCCCATCATCAGCGAGCCCACGTTGGCGGCATGCTCGACCACCTCGATACCGCGCCAGACGTCACCCTTGGCGTCTTCAAAGGTCTTGCCGGTTTCCTGGGACAGGATTTCGGCAATTTCGTCGTGGTGCTTTTTCAGCAGCGCCTGGTAGCGCAGCATGACCCGGGCGCGCTCGGACACAGGTGTTTCTTTCCAGGTCTTGAACACTTCACCAGCGTACTTGATGGCCTGGTCCATTTCCGAATGGGTGGTGCACGGAGCCTTGGCGATCACTTCGTTGGTGGCGGGGTCGGTGACATCGATCCATTCATGGGTCTGGCTCTGGATGAATTCACCGGCAAGGTACAGAGGTACATTTTTCATAGCGAAATCCCTGTTTGTTGTTATGAGGGAAGCAAGCCGAAAACCGTGAGGTTCCGACCACGAATGCAAAAAGACTAGCACGGGGTGTGCGGGAAGGTGATTGACTAAATTTCGCTCTTGATGGACTATCTTTCGATTACCCACAAAACCAGCGACACCGTAATGACACAAACCTCGCAGTGGCCGGTACCAGAGGACAGCGTTCGCTATGTGGTACCGGCTCCGATTATCCGGCTGCTCTCCAGTCACCCGCTGACCCGTGACCTGTATCCCCTGGCATTCGGGCACTATCGCCGGGCGGTGGGGCATCACATGCACCGGGAGCACCACAGCGACAATCTTATGATTTACTGCACCGAGGGCAAGGCGTTCCTGAATGTGCTGGGCGAACCCTATACGGTAGAGCCCGGCGACTTGCTGCTGCTACCGGCCGGCGCCCACCACCGTTACACCGCCGATCCGGCCAACCCATGGACAATCCATTGGGTACATTACACCGGCCCCCTGGCTGAGGAATTCCGGAATTACATGGGCTTCTCCGGTACGACCAGGATCCGCCACCTGGGGCGCCAGCCCCGGCTGCTGGTGGACTTTAACGGGTTGCTGTCGGTGCGCCAGACCGGCTTCCGGGCCCGGGGCCTGATCCATGCCGCAAATCGCCTGCGCCAGTTAATGGCGGCCGTCCCCCTCAATGCGGACGAGACGAGCCACGAACACAAGGCTGAGCTGGACACCATCCATAACTACATGCGGGAACATCTGGACGAACGCATTTCCCTGGACCAACTGGCCGATCTCGCGGGCCTGTCTCCGGCCCATTTCGCAACGCGATACCGGGAACAGACCGGCACCTCGCCCATCCAGCATTTCCTGCACCTGAAAGTGGAACGGGCCTGCCAGATGCTGGACACCACCGAGCTCAGTTTTGCCGACATAAGCCGCCGCCTTGGCTACGACGACGCCTATTATTTTTCCCGGTTGTTCAAGAAGGTAATGGGACAGTCGCCGCGGGATTACCGGCACACGGCCCGGCACTGAACCGCGCGATTCAGGCCAGAGTCGCATCTGTCCATTACTGCGACTTTTGTTTGAACAATCAAACGGATACCCTTGGGCGACATAACGCATAACAAGAGTAAGCCCATGGCCATGTATACCATTGAAATCAAGGAAACATTTGAAGTGCCCCGCGACCGGGTTTTTGCCCTGTTTGCCGATCACCACCGCTTCGGCAAACTGCTCGGAGCGCCAATCAAGCGAATAAAGGACAGCGATCAGGCCGACCCCAACGGCATTGGTTCCGTCCGCAAGATCGGCATTGGACCCTTAGGCCTGAAGGAAACCGTGCTCAATTTCGAGCCGGATACGTTGATCGAATACACCATTACCAGCATGAGCCCGATCAGGAATCACATCGGCCGAATCCTTTTCGAGGACACCCCCGAGGGCCATACCCGTATCCACTACACTATCTCCTTCGAAGATATCGTGCCCTTTACCGGCAAGGTGGTCAGGAACGCGCTTGAGCAAGGCATCCGCCGGGGCATCAAACGTGTGCCCGAACTGGCCTGAGAGCTGTCCGGAAATACAAAACCTTACTTGATGAATATCAGATATTTGACCTGTGGCAATAGGCTGTCATTCGGGATTTTGTAATCTCCGCGCACTTTGCAATAGCCGGCCACCCGGCCGGCTATTCCACTTCCAGCGGGAGACCACACATGGCAGCCGAGCCGATTGTTCTGTTCGATAACGGACACCACAAGTGCCTGATGTTCGATTCACTGGTAACCGGCGAGGGCGTTCAGTCCAACCAGTTCCTGATCGTTGACGGCAAACACGAAGCGCTGATCGATCCGGGCGGAGACCTCACCTACACTCCCCTTTCCGTCGCCGCATCGCGGTACATGAATATCAGTGACATGGATTATGTTTTCGCCTCGCATCAGGACCCGGACATCATCGGTGCCATCGATCGCTGGATCGTTCACACCCGGGCCAAAATTGTCACCTCCAAGCTCTGGGCACGGTTCCTGCCCCACCTGGTGTCCGGCTATGTCACCAGCCAGCTCAGCGGCAGCGTCTACGATCGGATCGTGAGCGTGCCCGACGCCGGCGCCAACGTGAAATTCGGTGATTCCTACCTGCAGTGCCTGCCGGCCCACTTCATGCACTCGGTTGGCAACCTCCAGTTCTACGATCCGGTGGCGAAGATACTCTTTTCTGGAGACCTGGGCGCATCACTCGGAGGCGAGGACGACCATCTGCCTGTCGCCGATTTCGACAAGCACATTCCCAGCATGATCGGCTTTCACCGTCGCTACATCGCCTCGCGAAAGGTCTGTCGCCTCTGGGCCAACATGGTGAGGGAACTGGACGTGGATATGATTGTGCCTCAGCACGGCAAGCGCTTCGAAGGGCCAGCCATGGTTGAGCGCTTTCTGGACTGGGTCAGCGAGATGGAATGCGGAATCGATCTGATGACGCAGGAGCATTATCAGCGCCCCATCGACTACGTTTAATCAGGAAGGAACGGCCCCGGACGGCTGTTCCTTGATGCCGGCATATGGAGATTCAAAGCGAACCTGACTGCCGGCTAAATGGGGGCGATTTTAATATTCGTGATGAATACGCCCCCGATGGCCGGTCCGCCAGTCATGCTTGCGATCCCGATCGTACATACTTCGGCCATCAGGATACCCGGCTGCCGTGGCGGGCAGGTTCTCGATATCATCGATACTGCTAACGCCGGCCGTCGTTGGCATAGTCTCGATATAATCGACACTGTTCTTACCACCCCGCTCCAGCATCATCCTTCGATTTTCCTCCACGCTGGCTACGCGGTACGGCATTCCATCGTCAGAATACATCTGGGACTGATTTTCCATCATCTCCTGGTTAAACCTCTGACGCTCCCAGTTTTCGCCATAAGACGGCGCAACAAACAGCGTCAAAGCCAGTGTTGCCGAACAAATCACTACCTGTTTCATTGAGATACCCTCCTTTTCAAGCCCGATATCCCCGGGCTCAGGAACAGCATCAAAGGACCGGCCATATCAACCCGATCCACCGACTCAGGATACTCCCCGGATCACTCCGGGTAATGCTTAGAGGGTAAATTCGGCAATTCGTTACAAGAATTTCACGGGAAATTCATGCTGCAGACATGTTGCTGACATCCCAGACGCACTGAAGCCTGTTCCCCCGCCAGCCGGGAAGCCCATCGCCGGCTAAATAAGCCTGTTCCATGAGGGCATAGTTGAGTAAAATCCGGCCCTTTCCCAAGAAATAGAGAGGCAGCGCAGATGGGCAGAGCCTACCAGAACCGCAAAGAGTCGATGGCCAAAACGGCCGCAGCAAAAACCAAGGTCTACAGCAAATATGGCCGTGAGATTTACATGGCGGCCAAGTCCGGCGGCACGGATCCGGATGGCAACCTGTCCCTGCGTGGACTGATCGATCGCGCCAAGAAAGACCAGGTACCGTCTCACGTTATCGAAAAGGCCATCGACAAGGCCAAGGGCGGCGCTGGCGAGGATTATTCCCCGGCCCGATATGAAGGTTATGGCCCGGGCAACTGCATGGTGATTGTCGACTGCCTCACCGACAATCCGAACCGCACGTTCGGGGACGTCCGTCTTGCCTTCACCAAGACCAAATGCAAGATCGGCACGCCGGGCGCCGTGGCGCACATGTTCGACCACTGCGCCATTTTCGCGTTCAAGCACGACGACGAAGAAGCCGTGCTGGAAGCACTCATGGAAGCCGATGTCGACGTGACCGACATTGAGAACGAAGACGGGCTGATCACCGTATTCACCCCGAACACTGAGTACGCCAAGGCCCGCCAGGCCCTGGTAGACGCCTTTGAGGGCATTGATTTTGAAGCGGACGAAATCCAGTTCCTGCCGAAGACCACCACCCAGGTGGAAGGCGATGACATTCCGCTGTTCGAGAAGTTTCTCGACATGCTGAATGATCTGGACGACGTTCAGAACGTGTTTCACAACGCCGAAGTGCCCGAGCAATACGAGTGAATCGTCAGGCAAGGGTCGTCATCCTGAAGACCGGAACCACCTACCCCGCCATCAGGGAGACCTCAGGTGATTTCGAAGACTGGTTCGTTCGTGGGCTTTCGGACGAGCTGGAACTCACCGTTATCAACGTTGAACAGGGTGACGCTCCCGGCAATGTAGAAGACTGGGACGGCATTGTGATCACCGGTTCCCCTGCCATGGTCAGTGATCGGGCGGAATGGAGCGAAACCACGGCGCAGTGGCTGACCGGGGCCGTCGACAAAAAGGTTCCGGTTTTGGGTGTGTGCTACGGACATCAGTTGCTTGCCCACGCCCTTGGCGGTGAAGTCGGGTACCACCCGGAGGGCCGGGAAACCGGCACCTGGTCAATTGAACTGCTGCCGGACGCCGACTCCGACCCCCTGTTCGCCGACCTGCCCGCATCCTTCAAGGCCCAGCTTACCCACAAGCAATCAGTGCTTGGCCTGCCGCCCGGAGCCGTACTTCTCGGTCGCAGCCGGTTTGAACCCCATCAGGCCTTCCGGGTGGGTGAGTGTGCCTGGGGCGTGCAGTTCCATCCGGAATTCACAGACGACATCATGAGAGCCTATCTGTCGGTGCAGGCACCGGAACTGGCCGCCGAGTGCCTGAACCCCGATGCACTGCTGGCGGCCGTCGAGCCGGCACCGGTTGCGTCCGGGCTCTTGCAGCGCTTTTCTGAGCTCGTGATTGAAAAACTCGACTGAACCCGGATACGGCGTTCAGTCGAGAATGTAGGCGGTTTTCTCGAGGGCGTTCTCGTCTTCGTCAATAAAACGGAATTGATTCCAGCCAACCCGCACCATATCGTTGCTGTTCAGGCGCTGGCGGCTCTCGACGCGAATGTCGTTGACGAACGTGCCGTTGGTGCTGTCGCTGTCCGTGATGTAATAGTCAATCGTACCCTCGAGATAGGCGTTGGGTACGGCCTCGATAACCGCATGGTGGCCACTCACGGAAATCTCGTCGATCTGGATATCGTTGTCGGTGCGCCGGCCAATCCGGGTCTGGGGTTGGTCCAGCTCAAACGTGTTGACGACCACGTTGTCTACCAGCTGTGAAAACGATGCCATGTCAGGTTCCTCTGCTTAATTCAGGGTCATTAGTACTACAGACACGTTGTCCGATGCCTGATTGTCCAGGGCGGTTTCAATCAATGTCTCCACGGCGCATTCCGTGCTGCCAGCGTTCTTGAGTATGTCTTCCCAGTCCGGCTCCGGAACGGAGTTGGTCAGGCCGTCCGAGCAAAGCAGCAACTGATCGCCAGGCTGGAGGGAGTGGCTGCAGTAGCTGATTTCAAGCGGGTCCATGGCTCCGACCGCCCGGGTAAGCACGTTTCGAAACGGGACATTGGGGGCATCCGTCTCGCTGATGCTGCCATCCTCGAGCATGTTCTGGACGACGGTATCATCGCGGGTCAGGCAGTCGGCTTGCCCATGCCGGATCAGATAACACCGGGAATCCCCGACGTGGGCAACATGCGCGGTGCTCCCTTCGATCCAGGCCACCACCAGGGTGGTGCCCATCTTGTCCAACTGACTGTCGGAAGCCCGCCGCACCTGAATGCGCTCGTTGGCGAGAGCAAGCGCTGCACCGAGGTTTTTCCGGGTGGGCTCCTCGCCGGCGAACAGGCCCGGCGTAAGCGCCTCCATCACCGAATCGGCTGCCAGGCGGCTTGCAATCTCGCCCCCCTGGTACCCGCCCATGCCATCGGCAACGAGCATCAGCGCCGCACCGCCATCATCGCGGACTTGCCACGCCACCACATCCTGATTGCTTTCCCGAACCACTCCTGTGTGGCTCCGGCCTGCAACGTGAACGCTCATCAGGAGACCTCCTTCGCTTCCCTGACAGCCAGCCGGCGGACTGCTTCGGCCATGGCGGACGCGGACGCAAAGCGTTTGTCCGGCTCTCGCTGAATCGCCTTGTTGATCAGTCTTACCAGGCCATTGGGAAGATCGGCATTGAATTCGCGAACACTGCGGGGACGCTTGTTAAGAATCTGATAGGTCAGGTTGGCGAGGGTATCCCCCTGGTAGGGTGTTTCTCCGCTCACCAGTTTGTACAGGGTGACACCGAGACTGTAGATATCGGAGGCACCACTTACCTTCTGCCCCTTGAGCTGCTCCGGCGACATGTAAAGCGGGCTACCCATCACGCTGCCGGTGCGGGTCCGGGAGTCATCGGAAATCTTGGCAATGCCAAAATCGGTAATCTTGATGCCGCCGTCGTCCGGGTTGTAGATGATATTTCCCGGTTTAATATCCCGGTGCACGATTTTCTGGCTGTGGGCATAGGCCAGCGCATCTGCCACCTGGGCAATGATTTCCAGCACGGTATGCAATGGCAGTAACCGGCCTGGCTTGCCGAATTCACTCAGGGGCCGCCCCTTGGCGTAATCCATGGCGATGTAGGCCAGGTCCGCCTCTTCACCGACGTCATAAACCGTCACAATGGCCGGGTGATTTAGCCGACCTGCGGCTTCGGCTTCGCGGAAGAAACGGTCTTTCAGCTCCGCCAAATGACCGTCATCGAATGCCTCGTAGCTCAGGGTCTTGATGGCGACGGTCCGCGCGATTTTGGGGTCCTTGCCGAGGTACACAACTCCCATGGCACCGCGACCTATCTCCCGTTCGATCTCATAACGGCCCAGGGTGGGCCGGCTCAGGGACTGGGCTGGCATAAGCAGCGTTCGGGTACTGTCGAATCCGCCGGTTTGCAGGGACGCTGTTTCCGGGGACAATTTTTCCAGTGCAGAAAGCCGGTCCGCGGCATCCCGGAAACCCTTGCGGTTATCGAGGATGTCCCGGTAGGTCTGAATCGCTTTCTCGTACTGACGCTTCCGCTCCTGCTGGATGGCGATCTCGTATCGGACCTCAAGCGCATCCTCACAGACCGGACACGCCTCGACCGCATCCAGGGCCTCGTCGGTGTGCCCCTGTTGCAGCAGCAACCTCGCGAGACGCACGCGAGCCTCGCGGACGTTGGCACTCAAAGCACGAATCTCACGATCGGGCTGGAGCCAGAACAGCATGGTCACAAACCCGGCAACCAGCAGGGTGATCACCTCGCCCAGCGGTAACCATTCGCTGTGGTAGAACGTCAGCGCTGCCTGCAGAACAATCAGGGAGCCGCCCAGCAGGAGCGTGACCGGAAGTGCCACCGCCGCACCCATTCTCGGGATAGCAAGCACCAGATAGAGAGCCGAAAAAAACAGCCCCACGCGAATGGCCAGATCGGACCAGACCGGCTCGGACAGGCCCCGCGCCATCAGGGTCGACTGCAGTGCATCGGGCGGGATCGGGAGCGACAGGCTTTCGGATTCCGGCGCCCCCAGCAAACTGAGCAGGACTCGATCGGCCCAGCTCAGAAACGCAAACTGATCGCCGGCGAGGGCAAACAGGATCGCCGCAACAACCACCAACAGCCTCAGGCTGAACAAGTGCGAAAACAGGAAGAAGAGTGAGTTCACAGGCTACTTTATTCTAAATGTTTGATCTGGCTAGTTTAGAAACAGTGGACGCCCGGCGATACCGGTAAAGAAGTGTTTTTTGTAAGTGTTTGTTTACCTGAGAGGAAGCTCACGTATAGTAGCCCCAGCACCGATAAAGGATGGCGGACATACAGACATGACATTGAAGTTGCTGATTGCCCTGTTTTTCCTCCTGCTGGCCGGGATTGGCCTGTATCACACCAACAAGCCATTGCCGGCAGGCATCAGTTACCGGGGCACCCCCTCTCCGCTGGAAAACCCGGTTTTGCTTACCGATGTTACCCGGCACCACACGGACGGAACGGAAACCCTTGATCATGAAATTTTCGACGAAGTCCTGCGCCTGATCGGCAGCGCCGAAAAATTCGTGTTGGTGGACATGTTTCTGTACAACAGCACTCAGCCGGAGGGCGCCGCCCACCGGCCCCTCGCGAAGCAATTGACGGAAGCACTCCTGGCCCGCAAGCAGGCTCGGCCGGAGATTGCCATGATCGTCATTTCCGACCCGCTCAATACGATGTATGGGGGCTCCCGATCGCCCTGGTTCGAAGCCTTGCGCGAGGCGGGGATAACCGTCGTCGAAACCCGCTTGCCACCGCTGCGGGATAGCAACCCGGCCTGGTCGTCCCTGTGGCGGCCCTGCTGTCAGTGGTTGGGCAACGATCCTGACGGTGGCTGGCTGTCAAACGCCCTTGGCAATCGCCTGGTAACCGTGCGCAGCTACCTGGCGCTACTGAACTTCAAGGCCAATCACCGCAAACTGCTGGTGGTCGATCAAGGTTCCCGCCTCCGGGGCCTGGTTACCTCCGCCAATCCTCACGACGGTAGCAGTCGCCACGGGAACATTGGCCTCAGCTTCACCGGTAAGGCGGTCGCTGATCTCCTGAAAAGTGAACAGGCGGTGCTGGCCATGTCCGGCGCCGACACATCGGCAGTCGACCGGTGGATCACCATCGCCGAAAATCGTAAGGCTCCGGTAGCCGATAGCCGCACGGCTGCGCCGGACACGGGCCGCGTCATGGTGCTCACCGAGTCTGCGATCCGCGACAAGGCACTGGATATGATTGATCGTGCCGGCCCGGGTGACCACCTGGACCTGGCGGTTTTCTACCTTTCCCATCGCGGAATCGTTGACAGCCTGCTTGAGGCCCACCTACGTGGCGCCATATTGCGGGTGTTACTGGATGCCAACAACGAGGCCTTTGGCCATTCCAAGAGCGGAGTTCCCAATCGGCAGGCAGCGCTGGAGCTGCACCGGGCCGGCGCATCCGTGCGCTGGTGCAACACCAGAGGCGAGCAGTGCCACAGCAAGCTGCTGATGCTCAGACCGGAACAGGGCCACATCGAGATCCTGTTGGGCTCCGCCAACTTTACCCGCCGCAACCTGGACGATCTCAACCTGGAAACCAATGTCTGGCTGTCGCTGGCATCCAGCGCAGCGCCTGCTGCCAAGGCGGTTCATTTTTTCAACGAACAATGGCGGCTCGGGCCCGGTAATGACCCGGTCATGAGCCTGCCCTACGAGGCGTGGGCCGATGACTCCAGAGTCCGTTACTGGCGCTATCGCATTATGGAATTTACCGGACTTTCAACATTCTGAATTCAGTAGATGACAAGATTGTATGTTGAACAGCCTTCCATGTCTGGTCTATGGTCATAACACATAACTAAAAGCGGGAGCCCGATATGTCCGGTATTAGAAAGCACCTGAGATATGTTTCGTTTTTCATGGCCCTGATGATCAGCCTCGGGTCAGTCTGGTCCTCCACCGCCTCCGCGGCCATGGTCGGAACCGGAGAGATGATCAGTGGCCAGGAGGTCCAGCTGGATCGCCAGCAACTGATGGATATGCTGGAAACCCAGGAGGTTCAGGACAAGCTCGCCGAAATGGGTGTCAGCGACGATCAGGTCAGGGACCGGATCCAGAACCTGACACCGCAGGAACTGGCCGATTTCGAGCAGCAGCTCGCTGAAGCACCGGCTGGCCAGGATGTGGTCGGTATCATTGTTCTGTTCCTGTTGGTCTTCATCATTACCGACATCCTGTGTGCAACGAACATCTTCCCGTTCATCAACTGCATTCGGTAAGTGCCCTTCACCATCCTTCCTAAACCGGCCGGCAGCCTGACCAGTCTTCTACTGGTTCTGCTGCTGGCCGGCTGCGCTTCAGCCCCCAAATGGCCCTCAGGCACCGACGGCAATCCGTCGCTGCAGACACGCACGGTTCTGGATGAGGTTCCTTTCTATCCCCAGGAACGCTATCAATGTGGTCCGGCCTCATTGGCGATGATGCTGAACAGCCAGGGTCTGGAGACCAACCCGGAAGTATTGCGCGATCTGGTCTACATTCCAGGCCGGGAGGGATCATTACAGGTGGAGATGGTGGCCGCCGGGCGTGCCCACAACATGCTGGTCTACACCCTGGACGGCAGCCTGGAAAGCCTGCTCAAGGAGGTGGCGGCGGGCAACCCTGTTCTGGTCATGCAGAACCTGCTGTTCAACTGGTTGCCCCAGTGGCATTTTGCCGTGGTGATCGGTTTCGACGCGCAAAAGCAGACCATTATCCTGCACACGGATACCAGGGAACGCCATGAAACCAGCGTGGAGGTCTTTTCCAACACCTGGTCTCGGTCCGACAACTGGGCCGCCGTCATGCTGCCACCCGACCGAATTCCCGCGAGCGCCGAACCTCTGGCCTACCTGGCCTCGGCCAACGATCTCGAAACCACAGGGCGGACCAACGCGGCCATGACCGCCTACCAGACTGCGGAACGGCAGTGGCCGGATCAGCCAGCCGCCATTCTGGGCCAGGGTAACATCGCCTACACGCGCCAGAACCTGCAGGAAGCCACCAGCCACTTTGCTCGCCTGGTCTCCCGATTCCCCCGGGAAGCCGTTGGCTGGAACAACCTGGCCCACACACTGGGTGAAACAGGATGCCTCGAAGAGGCAAAACAGGCCCAGCGCTGCGCCTCAGCGCTGGCACCCGATCGTTTCGGCGCTCAAATCGATCCGGGCACGGCGGTGCAGAGTCCGAGTGACTGCCCGACACTGGACTGTCCTGCCCTCACTACGCCCCAGGAATAGGCGGCTTACGCAGCAACGCCACGTCCTTTCGAGGCACCGTCAATTCCCAGCCCAACTGCCCGGCAATGACGGCTAATGTCTGCTCCCGGTAAAAGACTACATGAGTCGGATCCCGTCGGTAATGCCAGTTGGCAAATCGCGCATCGTCCGTCTGAAAGCAGGTCATGATGCCCAGCCAGCCGCCTGGCTTTAGCAGCTCATCCAACTGATGGAACACCTTTGAAGGCCGATGCAGGTGCTCAATTACCTCGGTACAGGTCAGAAAATCATACCGTCGATTGAGCACGTCGGTTGAGGGGTGGAAAAACGGGTCATAGACACACATCTCCATGCCCGCTTCCTTCAGCATCCCGGCCAGTTCAGGGCCTGGCCCGCATCCGAAATCCAGGCCGGACAGCCCGGGCTCAAGGCGCTCCAGCAGAGGCTCCGCCAGCTTCGACAGGAACCGGCGATAGCCGGGATCCCCCGTGTCGTTTTCGTGGTAATCATAGACCGCCTTCTCCTCGGCTTCCGACAGCCGACAGGATTCCGACATCACCGTGGCTTCGCAGACCGGGCACCGCAGGTAATGCCGGGCACCGACCGTCTGGAAATCCATCAGTTGTCCCTGCTCGCACACCGGGCATGTCATGACATTCCGCCGCCGGTGCTGTCGGCCTCCTGAAGACCTGCGGCCGCCTGAACCCCATGGTCCAGATCGGTTTCCGGTAGCTCCCCGGCGCTGATGACCTCAATCCGGGACAGATCGCGGGGTTCGCAGTCAGTAACGGACAGCGAACCATCCACCATATTGAGCGTTCGCCAACCATCGAGACAGTGAATGACAGCCTTGAACCGTTCAAACCGACTGTCCATGGCCAATGCCATAAGCCGCTTTTCGTCAAACCGGATCTCCGGGTGAATCCGCCAGCCAAGGCTTACGTAGCCCTGCCCGGCGTTTCTGACCCGTTGCCACGGCTGCTCCTGAATGTCGGGCGCCGGCACAAAGCCCTTTTCATCATGATGATGGTGGGCGTGAGGGGTCGTTACTTCGGGCAGATCGGTCTGTCCGTCCAGCCATTCGGGCCTCAACCGGCCCAGGCTGGTCAGGAATACCCCCCGCTTTGTGCCGGCGAGAGAGGCAGCCCAGCGCTCAAAAGCGTCAACCTGCGCTGGCGAGGCAAGATCGGTTTTGTTGGCCACGAGAATGTCGGCCGCCGCCACCTGGTCACGAAACTGCACATTCTCGAGCACGCGAGGGTCTTCCAGCTTGCGGGGATCGACCAGTGTGATGACCGGCCCGAGATTAAGCACAGTTGCGTAATGCTCACCGGTCAGGGTCTCAAGGATCTGTGACGGATGACCCAGCCCAGTGGGTTCGATAATCAGACGATCGGGCCTGGCCTGCCGGATCAGCTGGTTCAGACCAACCTGCATAGGCAGGCCGGCTACACAACACATGCAGCCCCCGGGGATTTCCTTGATCACGGCACCCTCGGACTGCAGCATCGCACCGTCTATGCCGACCTCGCCAAATTCGTTGACCAGCACCGCCCAGACCTCGCCGTCGGGTTTGGCTTTCAACAAGTCCAGAATCGCGGTGGTTTTGCCGACACCCAGAAAACCGAGGATCAGGTTGGTAGGAATGGATGTTTTCATGAACGGTATTGCCGCCTTATCGGTTCTTCTGTGTTAACAATCGGTCCAGCCGGAGACGCTCACGGTCGTCGAACAGCCGGCGACTGCCCCACGATACCGCCATCAGGGTTCCGAAACCGGTGCCGACGGTGATAGTCAGCATCACCAGAATCTGGTACTTCACCGCCACCGCGGGAGGGCTGCCGGCCAGAATCTGGCCAGTCATCATGCCCGGCAAGCTGACGATACCGGCGGCGGCCATGGCGTTGATGGAGGGCATCATACCGCTGCGCATGGCGTGTCTGCGGATGTCTTCAAGAGCATCCCGCCAGGGCTCACCGAGCATCAGGCGGTTCTCGATGATCGAGCGCTGGCTCCAAACTGACTCGTTGAGACGGTCCAGGCTCAGGGCCACGCCGGTCATGGTGTTACCCAGCATCATCCCGAGCAACGGAATGGCGTACTGCGGCGCATACCAGGGTTCAGGACCAATGATGACCGCGAGCGTCAGCACTGTCACTGTGAATGAGGAAACAAACATGGCGCCGGTGCCAATGCCGAAGGACCAGAAGCCCCTCAGCCGGCGCTGTTGGCGAGCCATGACTTCCCGGCCAGCCACTAACAGCATGACCGTGGCCAACAGGGCGATCCAGTAGAATTCGGAAGACGCGAACAGTGCTTCCAGCACCAACCCGATCAGCGCAAGCTGGATGACCGTGCGGGTGGCGGCAATGAGGAGACTGCGGGCCACACCAAGCCGGGTGGTCAGGCAGACACCCGCCAGTGCCAGAATCAGCACCGCGGTGAGGGCCAGCTTCCACCAGGCGAGATCAATGACTTCCATGGACGGGCTCCAGTGCATGACCCCGAATGCAGTAGTGCCGATCAGCCACGCGTTCAATCTGGGCGGCATCGTGGGCGACCCAGATCACCGGCAGATCCCGCTTCCTGATTTCCTCAAGCAGCCAGCTTTCAACCTGACGGATCATGGCGTCATCAAGGTTCGCGGTGGGTTCGTCAAGCAGCAGGACCCGGGGATTCCGGACCAGTGCACGCAGCACAGCCAGGCGTTGCTTCTCCCCCGAGGATAACCGGTTCACCGCCCAGTCCATCACGTCCGGCGGGAACCCGAGCGCGCCGGGTACCTCGCGGGCATCCGAACCAAAATGAGAGCCGACGTCCTCAAACCACCACTGGCTGTCCGCCGGCACCATCATGACCTGCTGGCGCCAGATATGCCCGGGCACAGTTCCCTGGAATGTTTCGTCCAGCAGCACCCGGCCCTCATGGGGATCCAGGTCCGCTACAGCTCGGAGCAGGCGGCTTTTGCCACTGCCTGAAGGCCCGGACACACAAACAATGTCACCGCCATGGACCGAGAGATCGACAGCGTGCAGCGTTCCAACGGAGAGCTTGTCCAAAGTCAGCGTCGTCAAATCGTGCTCCGCAATGGTCAGGACTGCTCGTTTCCGTTAAGAAACATCCGGACCAGGCGATCCGAGAGGAAAACATGGGCAAAAGCCGGATACGGCAGATAGTGAGAAAGCAGGGTCGCGGCGATCAGCAGGTCGAACCCGGTGTCCAGAAATACCCAGGCACCGAACGCCAGGAACAAAGCCCCCAGAAAACCGCCGTAAATCCACAGCGCCCGCGACCGCTCTTCCGGTAAAGGCTCCCGCTTCAGGGCGCGGGCCACCGAGAACCCCATGTAGGCCGCGATCAGTGCTGCAATCAGAACGGACGGCAGTACACCGGTGAATCCGAGAAGAAAACGGCAGAGATAATTCGCAAGGAAAAACAGGACAATACCGGTGACTGCGACAATCGTAATTCGTGTCTTTTCCATAAAGACCTTATAGACCGTTTGAGGGCCGCTCCGTGATGAGGTTGGCCCGTTTGTATTGCGCAAGCGCTGTCGAAAACGCTTCGACCAGATCTTCCGGAATCCCCCGTCGAAAGGCAAGGTATACCGGCCCGCCACTGATCGCGACGTCTGACAGCTCAATCTTGTCGGTCACCCCCATACGATCGGCCTGATTCAACACCACGTACCGGTTGGCAAGCGTGACATCGATGCGCCCCGGCAACAGCATGCGCAGTCCGGAGTCGATACCGGGCATCCTGATTTTCTCGAAGTTGGTGGCGCTGGCAAATCCCGAAGAGTAGGAGTAACCGGGCGAGATTCCGACTCTCAGACCGGCAAGCAAGGCCGTGCCTGCATATTAACGTGGATGATGTCCGAATGATGGCAGAGGCTACGGGAAAGCGCCAGCACAGAGGCTGTAAGCCCGGTACACCCCTGCTATCATGTGCTCACTCAGCCATCAACCGGACCACAGATGACCACCAGTTCCTCCACCCGTCTGAACAAATACATCAGCGAAAGCGGACTCTGCTCCCGGCGGGAGGCCGACCGTTACATCGAACAGGGCAACGTCTACATCAACGGTAAACGCGCCACGGTGGGCGATCAGGTATTGCCCACCGACACGGTCAAGGTCAACGGTCAGGTCATTGAGCCGCGATCAGAAGACGACCTGGTTTTCATTGCCGTCAACAAGCCGGTGGGCATCGTCAGTACCACCGACACCGCCGAAAAGCAGAATATCCAGCGGTTTATCGGTCACAGCGAGCGCATTTTCCCCATTGGCCGGCTCGACAAGGATTCCCAGGGCCTGATCTTCATGACCAGCAACGGTGACCTGGTGAACAAGATTCTCCGGGCCGGCAACAATCACGAAAAGGAATACCTGGTCACCGTCGACAAGCCCATCACCAAAGACTTTATTCAAGGCATGGCCGGCGGCGTACCGATCCTGGGCACCGTCACCAAGAAGTGTAAGGTTCAACAGGAATCCCGATTCGTTTTCCGGATCGTCCTGGTCCAGGGTCTGAATCGCCAGATACGCCGGATGTGCGAGCACTTCGGCTATGAAGTCACCAAACTCGAACGCATCCGCATCATGAACGTCAGCCTGGGCGGCCTCCCGGTTGGCCAATGGCGAGACCTCACCAGCAAGGAGCTGACGGTGCTGTTCGACGCCATCAGGGATTCCTCATCCGAGGCACCGGCGGGAACCCGTAAAAAGACCCGCCCCGCCAAACCGGGCGGCGCTGCCACTGGCAAGCGTCCCGGCAACAAAGCCCGCAAACCCGCCGCTGGCAATAAGCCGGCCGGGAAGCCTCCGGGGCGTTCAGGTGCCAAACCGGCAGCAAGCCGGAAGCCAAAGAAACAGCGCCAGCGCAGCACCAAGCGTTAGCGGCGGCCGTATCATTCCCCTCGCCAGTTCACGCTGTAAAGGTCATGGCGGCGGTCCTGAAGATTCTTCACCGTACCGCTGTTGCGCGCAGTAATCAGTACTTCCGGACGCAAGTCGGCAAAGGCCACCGTTTCCACATTGGGCTCTGTGTCAGCGGCGATACCATCCCGGGCGAACGGAAAATCACAGGGCGTCAGAATGCAGCTCTGGCCGTACTGGATTTCCATGTTTGGCACGTTGGGCAGGTTGCCGACATTGCCGGACATGACCACGTAAACCTGATTCTCCACCGCCCTCGCCTGGCAGCAATAACGTACCCGCAGATAACTCTGACGCTCGTCGGTGCAGAACGGCACGAACACGATCTGGACACCCTGATCCACGAGGTGTCGGGTCAGCTCTGGAAATTCTGCGTCGTAACAGATCAGCACACCAATCGGTCCGCAATCGGTTTCAATGGCACTGACCCGGTTCCCGCCCCGCACGTTCCACCAGTAGGCCTCATTCGGCGTCGGGTGAATCTTGGGCTGGGTGAACACCTGGCCATCGCGCAGACAGATATAGGCGGTGTTGTGAACGGACCCGTCCTCCTCTCGGACAGGCGTGGAGCCGGCAATAATATTGATGTTGTACCTGAGGGCCAGATCCCGCATCAGGTCCCGGTAACGTCCGGCATAATGGGTAACCGCAGCGAACGCCTCGGCCGCGCTTCCATCCCGCCGTTCAATGGACAGCAACTGGAGCGTAAACAGCTCCGGGAACACCACGAAGTCGCCCTTGTAGGTGGATACGACATCCACGAAATAGCGGACGATCTCGCTGAACTCGTCGAATGAACGGACCGGCCGTTGCTGGTACTGGACGGTTCCAACGCGCACCGTATCCGGCATCCGCCTGCCATAGCGCTTGCTCTGCTCGCCCGAACCGTTCTGGGGGACTTTCGGGTTACGCCAGACCAGATGAATGCCGTACCCGAGCGAGTCGTGGTCGGCATCGAGGTAATGGGGAATGATGCCGTGCACTTCGAAGCCATTGTGGAGCTGGAACGACAACACCGGATCCGACTGCTCCTTGGAACGGATGGCTTCAACGTACTCCTCGACGGACTCGTATTTCTTCAGCCGCTTGCGCAGGGTCGGCAGACGCCCGGCGAACACAACACCCTGCAACTCGAGGCTCTGACACAGCTGCTTACGTTCGTTATAGAGACGCTCGCCAATGCGGTAACCGCGACATTCAGGGTCCACGCACACTTCCATGCCATAGAGCCAGTCGCCCTCCGGGTCATGGCGTGAGGCGTACCCGTTTCCGGTGATGGACGTCCAGTCATGGGGCGCCAGGGCAATGGCCCCGGAAATCCGGAAGGTTGCGCAGTAGCCAACCACGGTTTCGCCGAGCATGGCGACAAACTGGCCTTCGGGGAAGGTGTTGATCTGGCCAGTCAGAGGGCCCTTGGTATAGCCATACATGCCTGTGCCTTCATACACACGGCGGCTCAGTTCAATGATTCCGGGAATGTCAGAGAGGGAGGCATTGCGCACGAACAGACGCTGATCGGGATCCGAAAACGGAGGACTCATAACCACCTCAGTGCAAGCGCAGGACTAACCTCATCTTTGGTGAGAGTCGGCGGTTTCGTCAAGGGAATTCGCCAGCGGGAAACGTTCCACCACGGTGTAGACGGAACCCGAGCCACCCTGGGTGCTTTCCAGCAGGACAAACTCCTCAACCAGAAACGCACCGAAGCAACCCTCACGGTGCGCCGCCAGCACTCCGGCCACTGAACCCCGCTGTTTCCGGAACCGTGCCAGGGTAATGTGAGGACGGAACGGTCGCTTCTCGAAATGGAACCCGAGATGCCCCAGACGTTCTTTCAGGATGCCATGGAGGGCTACCACCGGCGGCTCGGGGCAGACACCGGCCCAGACATTGCGGGGTGTTTCCGGGCGACCAAAACACCCCACGCCCCGCACCTCAAGCTCGAAACCGGCCAGTGGCAGCTCCTTCAGCGCCGAGCTGATCTCCGGCAGGCTCTCCCTGTCCACATTACCGAGGAACAAGAGGGTCAGGTGCAACTGGCTGGCATGCTGCCATTTGGCACCGGCAACCGGAGCGGCTACGTTGAGCAATCCTTTTTTCACGGGTGCCGGAATTTCCAGGGCGAAAAACAGGCGCGCCATTGCCCTATTCCCCGTATATCATCTTCCGGACCATGCCCCCGTCCACCACGAAGTTCTGGCCGGTAATGAAGCCCGCTTTTGGCGAGATCAGATAGTCCGTCATTGACGCGATATCTTCCGGCACCCCAACCCGGCCGACCGGATGTTGAGAATGATCTTCCTTGGTCAGCGGCGGAACGCCTTCGGAACTCCCCTGATGGGCCCGGGTATCAATCCAGCCCGGACTGATGCAGTTCACCCGGATTTCAGGGCCCAGGCTCATGGCGAGAGCGTGTGTCAAGGCAACAATACCGCCTTTGGTGGCCGCATAGGCTTCGGTATCCGGTTCCGACTGCAGGGCCCGGGTGGAGGCAATGTTCACGATCGCGCCCCGGGCTTGCCTCAGGTGGGGAACCGCATGTTTGGCGACCAGAAACGGACCGGTCAGGTTCACGTCCAGCCGGCGCTGCCACTCCTTGAGACTTAACGCCTCGACGGGACCGGTCTCCGGATTGGCAATGCCGGCGTTATTGATGACGGCATCCAGGCGCCCTCCCCAGGACAGTGTCTCGCGGAGCATTCGTTTCACATCGCGTTCGCTGGCGACATCGCCGGCAACAAACTTCAGCAACCCCTTGCCCGCTGACTCCAGCGTTTTGCCCACTGTGTCATCGAGGTCGCTGAAGACGACTTTCCAGCCTTCATTGCTCAGGTGCTGGACAATGCCCCGGCCAATGCCTTTCGCACCGCCGGTCACCAATGCCACTCGTTCAGAAGGGTTCACGGTAACCTCCGGTCACGGGAATGATCATTCTATCGTCGCGGCTAACCCGGATTCTGGCAAGGGCAAGAGGGCAAAACAGTACAGTAAGGCGGGTGGCAGCTGCCGGAAAACCCGACAGCTGCTCTGATTTTTCGAACCTTAGTCGACGCGTTTGAGGGTGACGTCGATGTTGCCACGGGTGGCGTTGGAGTAGGGGCAGACCTTGTGGGCTTCATCAATCAGCTGCTTCGCCTGGGCGTCGTCCATGCCCGGCAGGCTGATGCCCAGCTCTACCTCAATACCGAATCCGCCTGGAATCTGTCCAATGCCGACCGAACCTTCAATTGAGGCATCTTCCGGCATATCCAGCTTGTCTCGTCCGGCGACAAATTTCATGGCACCAATGAAGCATGCGGAATATCCCGCGGCGAACAACTGCTCCGGGTTGGTGCCTTTACCACCAGCACCACCGAGCTCCTTTGGCGTGGTCAGTTCGACGTCCAGAATTCCGTCCGAGGAAATGGCACGGCCATCACGGCCCCCGGTGGCTTCTGCAGATGCACGGTAAACGACCTGTTCGATCGACATAACACTCTCCTTCTCTACTTTGATGGTGGACGCCCGAGGCTGCACGGCAACCTCAGGACTTCCCGGATTCCAGATGGTTGAGAAGACGCTGCCTCAACGCATTCAGCTGATTTTTCAGCTCCTCCAGCTCATCCAGGGAACAGCCGGAAGCCGAGGCGACTTGGGGCGGGACGCCCAGCGCCTGTTCCCTGAGACTGTGCCCTTTGCCGGTCAGATGAATCATGACCTGACGTTCGTCTTCGGCGGAGCGCCGCCGGGTGAGCAGTTCCTGCGCTTCCAGGCGTTTGATCAGCGGCGTCAGCGTCCCGTAATCAAGGTGCAGACGTTCCCTGAGCGCAGATACCGACACGCCGTCGTTGTCCCACAGCACCAACATGACCAGATATTGCGGGTAGGTGAGCCCGAGATCGGACAGCAGTGGCTTGTACAACTTGGTCATTGCCAGCGACGCCGAATACAGGGCGAAGCACATTTGACGGTCGAGCTTCAGCAACCCGTCCTGTGATTCACAACCGTCAGCGTTTTTGAGTTCCACGAATTTAACCTCGCACACGATTACCTTGTGTACGAGGTAAATTAGCAAACAGTTCATGAAATCGCAAAAAAGCATCGAGAAGTCCCCACCTGGGCGGGGACAGGATCGAAAGGGCTATTTTTCAGCAGGTGTCGGACGCACCAGAATTTCGTTTACGTCGACGTGGGCAGGCTGGGACACCGCATACATCACAGCGCTGGCTATGTCCTCCGGTTTCAGAGCATGTTCCGGACGTTCGTCAAAGAACGGTGTGTCCACCATACCTGGTTCGATCAGGGTGACCCGAATACCCGAACCGCGAAGTTCTTCGCGTACGCCATAACCAATTGCGGAAACCGCCCATTTTGTCGCGCTGTACATAGAGCCGGGAATTGTCACTCGACCGGCGGCGGATCCGGTCAGCAGGAGGTGCCCCTTGCTTTCACGGAGTGCCGGCAGGCAATGCTGCACCGTCAGACCCACACCGTAAATATTTGTCAGGATCATGTCCTTCCAGACTTCCGGATCGGCCTTACTGAACCCGCCGGGCTCGCCGCCACGACCGGCGTTGGCAAAGACTGCGTCAATCCGGCCGAATGTCGCCAGCGCCCGTTGCACCATCGCTTTCTGATCGTCGCCATCCTGTACATCACACCGGACCGTCAGTACGGTTTCGTCGCCACCCAGCTCCCGGGCCAGTCCGCTCAGTTTTTCCTCGGATCGCGCGGCCAGCACCAGGCGGTAACCTTGTTTGGCGGCCGCCCGCGCAGTGGCAGCACCGATGCCCGAGGAGGCGCCTGTAATGAGCATTACCGGCTGATTTGCCATAAGTCTGGTCTCCAATCGAAAAATTACGAAGTGTGTTACGACGCTTTGGGTGCCGTCGATCAATGGATCACTAACCCCGAGACAAGTGATGCCCCAACAATCAGTCGATATTGATCAGCAACACCCCGATGATGGCGAGGGCGAGCAAAAACCACCGAGCGTAGAAATCGGGTTTGTCATCACCCTTATCGGACGCAACGGCAGTGTTACCACCGGCCTCGTATTCCTGAACCAGTTCTCTGGCCCGGTACAGGTCCTCGTCCTCCACGTGGACATTGCTGAAACCGGCGGCACCGATTTCGCCCATGGCACCTTGCAGGTAGTGTCCGCCCACATGGGCGTCAAGACCGTGGGCATTGAGATATCCCGCTACAATGTGTGCCTCGGTGATGTCCCGGGCCCGATAGGCTATTTGCATCGCCCTGCTCCTTCTGTGATCTTTGAGGGCAGAACCCGCCGCGATCAACGGGTATTATTTCAAGCATAGTTCGCCCCCATGTCCGGGGCCAATTTGATACGGACGCCCCATGCTCTGGATTCTTCTGGCTATCGTTGCACTGATTATTGTCGTCACCCTGGTGCTGTTCCGGGTTGAGGACCTGTCTCACCTCGACAGCCACGAGCACCCGGTCCGGGAGGGCCCTCCGAGCGATGCTCACCAGGAAGTCCTCGGCCGTATTAGGGAACTCGGACAAAGCTCCCGCGGGCTCAGGGGCAAGGCGCGCCTGACTGCCCTGCGGAAACATATGGATGGTCTGAGCGACGGGCTGAGCCTTGATTCCGAATTTCGTGCCAACGACAGCCCCCGGGGCGAATGGGTGATTGCTCCGGGCGTCGACACCCGTCGACGGGTCTTTTACATCCACGGTGGCGCATGGGCGGCTGGCAGCCCAAGAAGCCATCGGGGAATTACGGACCGATTTTCCCACCTGGCCAACGCCGCGGTTTTTGCGGTGGACTACCGGTTGATGCCTGAGAACCGCTACATGGACGGAGTCCGGGATTGCCGTAAGGCCTATGCCTGGTTGTTGAAGCACGGGCCGGATGGCCCCGGGGAGGCTTCTTTCGTAGTGGTCGCGGGTGACTCGGCGGGCGGCAGCCACACCCTCGGATTGCTGGCGTGGATCCGGGACAACGGACTTCGTCAGGCCGATGCGGCCGTAGCCCTGTCGCCGTCGACCGACCTGACCCTGACGGCGCCCAGCAATCGCGAAAACATCCGCACAGATCCGCTGCTCGGGCCCGCATTCGGGGGGCTGTCAAAAATTCCGTTGCCGGTGATCTGGTGGGCCACCCTTGCTGCATTCCGGGTGTCACCCGCAAGCGCCGTGGCGTCGCCGGTCCGGGGTGATCTGCGCAATTTGCCACCCACCCTGATTCACGCCAGCGATACCGAAATGCTGCTCGATAACGCCCGCAGGTATACCGCCAAGGCCCAGGCCGAGGGGTCGCCCGTGGAGCTGCACACCTGGGCCGGCATGGTCCATGTTTGGCACATTTTCGTGTCACTGCTACCGGAAGCGGAAGAAGCCTTCGAAGATATCAAAGAATTTTTGCACAGGGTCGAATCGGGCAGCGCTCAGCCGCAAACGACTCAGACCTGAACCTTGCCGCGCAGAGCCTTGGTCTTGCCCTTCTTGGTTTTACGGTCAACCCGCTTGCGTTGAGCGGATCGGGAGGGTTTGGTGGGCCGGCGGGCTTTTCGCGGTTTGACCGCTTCCAGTATCAGGTCCTTCAGCCGCTTCAGGGCGTCTTCCTTGTTCAGCTCCAAAGTCCGGAAGGATTGTGCTTTGATAACAAGGATACCGTCCTTGCTGATCCGCTGATCATTCAGCGCCATCAGTCGCTCCTTGTAGAACGGAGGCAGGCTCGAGTGCAGGATATCGAATCTCAGGTGAACGGCTGAGGCGACCTTATTTACGTTCTGGCCGCCGGCTCCCTGAGCCCGGATCTGGGTAAGCTCGATCTCCCAGTCGGCGAGTTCAACAGCATTGGATAGTTTCAGCATTCAGTAAGGGTAACAAATCCGGAGGCCCCAGGCCTCGAAAACCCGGTAACCTGAGACATGTGCGGAAGATTCACTTTCTATACACCACCGGAAACCCTGATCAATCACTTCTTCCCGGAGGGGCTTGAAGTCGACGGGCACTTCGACCCCGATTACAACATCCCTCCGGGGGTGGGCATTCCGATGATTCGCACCAGCATGAACGGCACGCTCATACTGTCGCATTCGCACTGGGGCTTCCGCCCTGTTTGGGCGGGTGACAAGGCGCCAGCACCGATCAACGCCCGTGCTGAAACCGTGGCTACGTCCCGGTATTTCCGGGAAGCCTTCGCCCATCACCGCTGCCTGATCCCGGCCAACGGCTGGTACGAATGGAAGCAAACCGAGCGGGGAAAGGAGCCACACTACCTGACCCCCGCCAATCCACGGCAGACCCCTGCCATCTTCTTTGCGGGCATCTGGACGCCCAGAGAGGGCGACGACACCACCGCCTGCGCCATCATCACCGAACCGGCCAGCGATGTGTTCAGGCACATCCACGACCGCCAGCCGGTCGTGCTTGACCCAGCCTGTTTCAAAGGCTGGCTGGATTCCTCATTGACCGATCGGGATGACATTCGCTCTGTCACCCACCGTCTGCCGGTGGAACAGCTGGAGGCGTTCCCGGTCTCCAGCGACGTCAACAATCCTCGCCACAATGAACCGGACCTGATCAACCCAGTGTGACGCCGCGGCTGTGGGTTCACCCAATGACAATAAACCGTAACCTGACATCCGGACCGTTCGGTAATAAGGTTTGTCGTAAACCTTTTCCCGGAGTTACGGAATGGCAGTCACGCTTAGACAATCACTTGTGCTGGTGATTCTCGCCTTTGCGCTCGGCGGCTGTGCCAGCAACCAGAACCTGCAAACCGGAACCGACGCGGGGCTTAAGCGAGTTGAGCCGGTTCCGTCATCGGACAAAGCCCATAGGCTCTGGCAGGTCTACGAACGCTATGCGGGGGCACCCTATGAATATGGTGGCACCTCGGCCGACGGATTCGATTGCTCCGGTTTTATCCTCACCGCATACCGGGAAGGGCTTGGGCAGCAATTACCCCGTACGACCTCACAGATGCTCCGGTACGGCAAAGTCGTTGCGCCGGATGCGGTCCAACCGGGCGATCTGGTGTTTTTCCGAATCCGCGGCAAGGAACAGCATGCCGGCATTTACATGGGCGATGACCGCTTTATCCACGCTTCCACGTCCGTCGGTGTCACCCAGTCAAAACTCGACGGTTATTACTGGAAAGACCGGTATACCGAGGCACGGCGATTTGACTAGACCGGGAATCGCCCTAGCGTTTCTCGCGCACGTAAGCATGTAGAGGGGGTCCACCATGCTGTAGAGCGACCCGCCGCAGTGGGTACCCACGTAGTTGGTGTTGAACCAGTGCTGGCGCATTTCGACCGTCGCGGTACTGAAATCGTCGGCGATATGAGCCACTTTGACGCCAGCACCCAGGTAGGGCCCGAAGGTGGTCAACCTGCGCCGCAACGCCCCGGCGCTCGCAAACCACTGGCGGATTTTTCTGTTCATGAGTACGCCCCTGCAGTGAATTCGGCTTTACATAGCAGCCTATCTTCAACAAGCGCACCCAAGGATGCAATCAAAATTCATACGGTCGTTTGATTTTCCAGAAATCCGATACCGGTCCGATCACAGTCCGCCGAAGGCAAGCTGCAAGGCGATGGCGGCCATCATCAGACCGATCACGCCGTCGATAATGCGCCAGGCCATGGGGCGCGAAAGAACCGGCGCCAGCGCGGAGCCACCCCACGCCACCAGCGTGAACCACAGAATCGAGGCACTGCTGGCCCCGGCCAGAAACGTGGTGGTGCTTTCCTGCTGGGCGCCCACCGCGGGAATCAGCAGGAGCGTATCCAGGTAAACCTGAGGGTTCAGCAGCGTTACCGCCAGGGTAGTGAAGAGCACACCTTTGAGGCTGCGCCGGGTGATTTCGCCGGCTTCCAGGGCCAACCGCCCCCGACCGGCCCGGTAGAAAGCCTGGACCGCCAGCCAGCCGAGAAAAACGACTCCCAGCCAGCGCAGAATTTCCAGTGCCTGTGGCATGGCCATCAGGGCGGCGCTGACACCGAACATCCCCAGGGTAAACAGGGACACGTCCGCGATCATGCAGATGCCGGCGGACCACCAATGGTGCTCACGGCGGATCGCCTGGCTCAGAATGTAGGCATTCTGGGCACCGATTGCCACGATGATGCCACCGCAGACCACCAATCCTGTCAGATAACTTTCCAGCACAGCATGAACTCCTCAGTTGATGGCGCAAGAATAACGGTTCCCGGCTATACTTGAAATTCATACTCGTAATGCTGCATAAGATTTTCTAATGATTGATTACAAGCTGCTGGAAGCCCTGGCAACCGTTATCGAATGCGGCGGGTTCGAACGCGCCGGCGCCGCGCTCGGCCTCACTCAATCCGCCGTGTCCCAGCGAATACGGACGCTCGAGATTCGTCTCGGCCAACCCGTACTGGTTCGCAGTCCCGCCCTGAAGGCGACGCCGGCGGGCCAGCGGCTGCTGAACCATGTGCAACAGGTTCAGCTACTGGAGCGCGACCTCGCCCGCTCCATCCCCGCCATTTCGGAACCGTCTGCCCGGCTGCGAATTGCCCTGAACGCCGACACCCTGGCCACCTGGTGGGCCGGGGCAATAGGAGCGTTTTGCAGTGACGAGGCCTTGCTACTGGACCTGGTGATCGAGGATCAGGACATTGGACTGCGTCGCATGCGCGAAGGCGATGTGGCCGCCTGCCTGTGCAGCAGCCCGCAACCAGTCGCCGGCGCGCGCAGTGTGCCGCTCGGCAGTATGGCTTACCTACCTCTGGCCACACCGGCTTACGTCCGGCGGCATTTCGGTGATGGCTTTAACGAACAGAGCCTGGAGACAGCGCCAGCCATCGTGTTTGGGCCCAATGACCAGCTCCAGCATCGTTTTCTGGCACAGTGCGGTTTCCACGGCAGCGTCCCGCACCACCTTTGCCCGTCGTCGGAGGGGTTTGTGAAGCTGGCATTGGCGGGAATGGGCTACGGCATGATTCCCGAGATGCAGGCGCGCAGGGAGTTGGACGCAGGTACACTGGTCAGCATTGCGCCCGGTAAGTCCTTGCAGGTACAACTATACTGGCATTTTTGGCGTCACAGTGGCGGAATCATGGATCGACTGACCGATACGCTGACAGCCGCCAAACCATTTACGTATTAAAGGAGCTCTGAGAATGGCCACACTGATTGCCGGCCTGGTTCTGTTTTTGGGTATTCACTCGCTTTCCATCGTCAATGAGCCGCTGCGGAACCGCTTGCAGGCCTCTCTGGGCGAATGGCCGTTCAAGGGACTCTATTCGATCGTCGCCCTGATCGGGCTGGTTCTGATTGTGATCGGCTACGGCGCGGCCCGACTGGACCCCACCGTTCTGTACACGCCGCCAGGCTGGTTGCGACACCTGGCCATGCTGTTGCTGGTGCCGGTGTTTCCTCTTCTGTTTGCCACCTATTTTCCTGGCCGCATCAAGGCCACGCTCAAACACCCGATGCTGGTTGCAGTCAAACTGTGGGCCTTGGCACACCTGCTGGCCAATGGAATGCTGCACGATGTGATTCTGTTCGGGGCATTCCTGGCCTGGGCCGTTGTTGACCGCATCTCCATGAAGCGAAGAACCCAGCGAGCGATCCCTGCCCTGCCCGCGGGGAAAGCCAATGACCTGATCGCTGTCATCGGCGGGCTTGCGGTTTATGTGGTCACCGTCGTCTGGGCCCACCAGTGGCTGATCGGCGTATCCCCCACCTGATAGGAATAGGTGGGACACGGTGAAACACCTGGTAGCGGTTTACGGGACCCTGAAGCGTGGCTGCTCCAACAGCGGTCTGCTTCGGGAGGCAACCTTTCTTGGCGAGGATGCTTTGACCGGGTTGACGTTGTATGACCTTGGCCCCTACCCCGGCGCGGTGATCAGGCCCTCGGACGGCGTAGTGGTTGAGGTGTACGCCATTAACGACCGTATCCTCGCGGATCTGGACGTTCTCGAGGACTATTTCCCGGCAGCACCGGAAGAGAGCCTGTACCTGCGCAAGCGCATGGCAACACATCATGGCTCTGCGTGGGTCTATATTTACAACAGGCCGGTTGCATCCCACCGGCGCATAACCTCGGGCGTGTGGTAACCAGCGCCCGCCCATTCGCACTGACAAGGACCCGATTTTGGACCTGACAACGCCTGCCCTGCTGTTCCCGGCGATTTCATTGTTACTGCTGGCCTACACCAATCGCTTCCTGGTTCTTGCCCAGCTCATTCGTCAACTGAAACAGATGGACACGGAGGAAGATCACGCGCTGATTGCCCGTCAGATCAACATGCTCCGCAAACGCATCGTGCTGACCAAGCGCATGCAGGCCTATGGCGTCCTGAGTTTTTTCCTGTGCACCATGTCGATGTTCCTGCTGTTCCTGGGCGCGGAGATGCCGGGCATTGTGGCCTTTGGCATCAGCCTGGTTCTGCTGTCCCTATCTCTGCTTTACTCCCTCTACGAGATACAGATATCCACCAACGCCATCAACGTCGAGCTGTCCAGCTTTGAAGCGCGCAAGAGCGCTCCGCAGGAGGATACCAATTAAGGGTGCTGTCGCGGCGAAACGCCAAACCAGTGTGGGAAACGCAGCAGACAGAACAGCGCGACCATGTCGTACACCGCGTGCCAGATCATAACCATGGAAAGGCTGTCGGACAGGGCGTAGGCGGTGCCCAGCAGCAATCCGAGCCCTGTCGCAACGAGAAAATAGGTGAAGGAAATGTAGTGCACCAGACCAAAGAGCAATGAGGCGACTGCAATCGCGGTCGTTTCGCCCAGGCTGCCAGTGAGCCAGCCCTGCACCGCTCCCCGGAATAGCAACTCCTCACCGACCCCGGCAATGACGGACAACACCACCAGAATCGCCCCACCAAAACTGGCGGCAAAATCGTGAAGATTTTTCATCTGGCGTTCGAGATTGTCCGGGAACAGACCCGGTATGCGGGTGAGCGCAATCAGCACCCCATAGGTACCGACAGCACCCAGACAACCCCAGGTAACACTCTGCAGCCAGGACAGCCCGCTATTCTGAACCGGGATACCAAAGACCAGTATGGCAACCAGCCCCACCACACCTATACCACCCTGAAATAGCAGGGCGCTGAGCGCGGAGATTCCGGAACGGGAGCGCCCGACAGCCATCAGGACTCGAACAGGCCTTTTACCGGGAGCAGGTCACCGTACTCCGGAACCTGTTTCTGGGCCTTGGCCTGGAAAGTTTTCATCATGTCACCCGGCCGGAACATGCCTGCCTGCCAGGTCGCCATGTAGCGAAGGCTGTCTTCGACGGAGTGATCACGGCTGTAGTTGAGCATTTCCTTGCAACCGGTGACCGCCAACGGGGAATTGGCACTGATCTGGCTGGCGATTTCCATAACGGCTTCCAGCAGCGAATCCTGGTCCGGGTAAAGAGCGTTAACAAAGCCAAGGTTCTGGGCTTCCCGAGCCGAAAACTTCCGACCGGTGTAGGCCAGTTCCCGGACCACACCCTCCGGCATTAGCTTTGGCAGCCGTTGCAGGGTGCCGACGTCTGCCGTCATGCCGAGCTCGGTCTCCTTGATGGTGAAGTAGGCGTCCTCGGTGCAGTAACGGCTGTCGGCGGCACACACCAGATCCAGGGCGCCGCCGATGCAGCCACCGTGAATGGCGGCGAGTACCGGCAGACGAACCTTTTCAAGGGAGGTCAGGGTGTCCTGGAGCTGCAGGACAACGCGGCGGAGGTTTTCCGCCATACGGCCCGGATCACCAGTCATGGGCACGGCTTTCGGATCGCTGAAAACCCCCAGATCCATACCTGCAGAGAAGTGCTTGCCGGTACTGGAAATAACGATCACCCGGGCATCGGTATTGGCCTCAATGTCCTGCATGCATTTCGGCAGTTCCAGCCAGAAAGCCTTGTTCATGGTGTTCAGCACGTCCGGGCGGCTGAACTGAACGTGGGCGATGAAATCTTTCACTTCAACGTTGAAGCTTTCGTAAGTGGCAAGATCAGACAAGACAGGACTCCTCCATAGGTTTTGTTTTTGGGCCAGAAAGCACTAGCCTGGCCAGCAACACAACATCATTACCCAGCTAACCATATGCCGACAACCCGGGGCAGGTAAATTCTGATACGTTCAGCCCGATTGCCTCTGCCAACCAGCTTGCTGTTTGATTCGGGCAATACCATGCTGAAGATTCACTGTAAGAGGCGAAAAAATATGACACAGCGCTTTCAGGCACGAACGGGAGAAGTGGGCGGCATACCCGTGGCCCGAAATCTTCCGACTCGGGGCCGTCGCCAGATCGGCGCCTGGTGCTTTCTTGATCACATCGGCCCGGTAACCTTCGATGAAGCCGATCCGGGCCTGCGTGTCGGCCCACATCCTCATATCGGGCTGCAAACGTTCACCTGGATGATTCAGGGCGAGCTTCTGCACCGGGACAGCCTTGGCACTGCCCAGCCGGTCCGACGGGGCGAAGTCAATCTGATGACCGCGGGCCAGGGGATCAGTCACACCGAGGAATCACTGTTCGGTGACCGGACGCTGCACGCCGCCCAGTTGTGGATTGCCCTGCCTGAGGCCGACCGCAATACGCCACCGCGATTTGATCATTATCCCGCTCTGCCCTGCTGGCAGAATCAGGGAGCAACCTGGACACTGCTGACCGGTCAGTACGAGAAACGTCAGGCCGACACCCTGCACTACTCGCCTCTGGTTGGCCTGGATATTGACTGCGAGTTGCGCCAGACCCTGGCACTGGAACTGAATCCCGAATTTGAATACGGCATCCTGCCACTGACCGGAGCCTGTGAAATTAACGGCGAGCGGTTCGAGGCGGACGAACTTGCCTACCTGGAAGAGGGCCAGACAACGCTGGCCGTAACCTGTGATCCGGCAACCCGCCTGCTCCTCATCGGCGGGGAACCTCTGGAGAAGGAGGTGATCATGTGGTGGAACTACGTGGGTTATCACAAAGAGGAAATAGTCGAGGCCGAGCAGGACTGGGACACCGAAAGCCTCCGGTTTGGCAATATTCCCGAGTGGCCGGGTGAGCGGCTCCAGGGGCCGCCGTCACCGTGGCGACGGTGAGGCCGCCAAAAGCTCTTCGCCGTCCACCAAGCGGGCGCGGATCCGCGGGAGATACTCCGGGTAGTTCTCCTGGAGGAAGGTAACCAGGCCCTCGCGTATAGCACACCTCAGATCCCAGGCCTTACTGGAATCCGGGGCACTCATCAGGAAGCGTACCTGGATCGTCCGGTCGTCGGAGTCAGTCACCTGTACCGTTTCCACCTTGCCATCCCATTGCGGTGCCTCCCGCAACAGCCGGGCAAACTCCTCCCGTAGCGGAACAATCGGCATGCCGTAATCGAGCCGGATGAACACGGTGCCGAGCAGATCGGAGTTGTTCCTGGACCAGTTCTGGAACGGATTCTCGATGAACCACTGCAGGGGCACGATCAGGCGCCTTAAATCCCAGACCCGCAACACCACATAGGTGGCCGTCACCTCTTCCACCCAGCACCACTCACCCTGCACGTACAACACATCATCGATTCGGAACGGCTGGGTCAGCGCAATCTGCATTCCAGCCAGCAGGTTCCCCAACACCGGCCTGGCGGCAAAACCCAGAATGATGCCACCAACACCTGCCGACGCCAGCAGGCTGCCACCGACATGGCGAACCGAATCGAAAGTCATCAGGGCTGCACCGAGACCGAGGATCACAATGAGAATATTCAGGCCACGGACCAGGAAGCGGGTTTGGGTTTCCACTTTCCGGGCCCGTTTCCATTCACCCTCGAGAACCGGGTTCAGTGTGACGATGACATCGCCGAGGGCCGAGGTACATCGCACCAGCGTCCAGGTACCGGTGATAATCAGCAACAGCGTTGCTGTGTGCTGCAATTCGGCCAGAAACGGAAGTCTGGAAGGGGCAGCCTCAAGGACACCATTGAGCACCATCAAACAGATAAAGATGCCCAAAGCCCTGGCTGATGCATCAAGGAAGAGGCGGGGGACCGCCTTACGGCGCGTGAGCCGCCGGATTATGCCGAGAACCAGACGGAAAACAGCGTAAGTCAGAGCGACGGACACGAGGGCCGTCAGGCCCGGATACAACCAAGAACTCGTGCCCGCCTCAAGAGATTCCAACATGCCCTGCTCCGACTACCCTAAGTGATTGTGTCTAAAGATAGCAGGCAATCTGGAACAGAAGACAGTTTCCGGCACTCCCTAGAGGCTCTCGCAGGGAGAGTCCTCAACTGGCACAGAGTGTATTGAGTTTGCTTCTTTGCTCAGGTCGATACCGAAGGTTCTCACCAGAGTTACATCGGAAAATGTTGTTCGGTTTCGGAAACAAACCGCTGTATTTTCTGATCGATATTCAAGGGGCAAGTCTAAACGGATGGGCAACGATACGACTCCATCGGCCACTTCTACCGGCATTTCCTGACCACCAACAATCCAGGCCAATTCCAAGTTCATAACCGGGTCGCCATCGGGATCCATGGCCATAGGTGGAGAATAGAGATCGACGCGAACTGGCTGAGCACCGTCCAGACCGTCCTTGACGATCAAATACTCCAGGGGGGCGTTTATCCAGAGCGGAAGAGCGTCATCGACAGGTTCGCCCAACAAAGGGGTTTCATTCTTAAAAACTCCGACATTGGTTACACTGCCATCCTGCTCAGACACGACCTCAGCTCTTACTCGCTGCTCCAGATCGGCGTAGTCCGGCAGGGCGATAGAATTTAGCTGGCCAACCAAAGTTACATCATCGTTATAGAACTCCACGCTGGCAAAATCATTAATGCCTTCGGGACCATTAGAATAGAATACTCCTGCCATCCGGTAAGCACCCAATTCCCAGTCCGTTACGTAAACGCTTCCCGAAAGTAAGGACTCCACTCTTACCGTTTCCTCTACGTCGCTCGAAACTTCGGTGTATTCAACCGGGAGATCCGCGACGATTCGAACAAACCGCTCCGAGTTCACCTCACGAAGTGTCGTGTCCATCGTCCATAATCGTTTAACCAGGTAATCATTCACCCCAGAATGAACGACATTTTGCCAGCCATGAAGTCCAAAGTACCCTTCGCTGCCAGTTACCCGAAGATCGTAGAAAAATAGCCGGTATTCATAGAAATCCGGTTTTTCAGGAATCAGGTCAGTGGTGTCGACGTCAGGCCCCAACTCTATGACGACACCGGCGCTTGCTGACGCCTGGCCCGAGTCCGAGTTGCTTTGGACAATATCCGCGCCGATCGAACCATGGTATTGCCAACCATTCAGTTCAAAACCGTCAAAGGTGACGATAAGGCTGGCATTGGTCACTACATCTTCATTGCCTTCGACGCCTCCGACAACCCGAATGCCCGGCGCCTGTGCCAGGCCTTGCAGGCGTCGCTCGGCAATATCAAGCAGCAGATTGGGATTTACCCACTCGAACATCCAGTGAAGATTGGGGGCCGGGGTGGCTGGATCAGCCCAGAAAACTTTTGCCGCTTTGCGAAGGTTATCTGGGGTTGGCGTCATTGGCGATTGCCGCCCAGCGTAATTAGGGCCCGTATCGATCAGCGCGACGATATCCGCTTCCGACACCTCTTCTGGTAGCTGCGAATAGGTGGATATGAGGTGGTTACGGGCATACAGTTCGCTGACCAGGCCAACTCGACCTACATTCGCCAATGCTTCAAGCAGGACACGTGATTCGCCGAATTCTGAGGCAGGCCTGGACAGGTCAAATCCCAGATCCCCGAATGCTTCGTGTGCCTTCTCGTCGATGACAATACCGTTGCGAGGGTTCTGGTCGGCATCCAGGGTAATCAACAAACGCGCAATGTTAATGGCACGGGTGCCGTCCCATCCTGCGTCTTCATCCAGATTTCCGGGCATCATGAAGCCGACCGCTTCACTCGATCCAAGTTCGGTCGCGCCGATGCTGAAGGTAATTGTTTCGCCGGGAAGGTAACTAAACTGGCCTAACGGGCCAGAGAGACCTTCCTGGCTTTCCGTGCGGTAGGCCAGGCCTTTTACGGGGGAATCAACAAAGTAACCCGTGCTTGCCTCGCTTTCATCGGTTTGAACCGGGGCCTCCGTGGACTTTCCATTTTCTGCATTACCGCCGCCGTCACCACTACCACCACAACCGACCAGAATAAAAGCGAACAGCAAACCAATCGAAATTCCCTTTACAGCCACAACAGAGTCCCCATTTGTCATTTTGAGGGCTCATTGTAACGGGATGTAACCGGCTTTTTCGTGACACACCGCCGGCTACAAACATGTCGTCAGAACAAACGCCTGATCAGAGTAATGACTATTGGTCAGTGCTCCCCGGCGGCATCACCACCCATTCCGGATCTTCGAATTCCCCAAGTGGCGTAATCTCCACAAACGGAGCGGCACTTCGGATAATCTCCGCCACCCTGGGATTGTGTTTGGATTCCATGGCGTCCCGGGCCTCCTTGCTGTCCCAACTGGCAATGGCGATCAGGGTATCCGGGTCACCAATCTTGCGATGCAGCTCCGTGCCTCGGGCACCGGGCGCCTGCTGTATCAGCCTGCTTGCCCTCACCCAGGCATCGGCGTACTCCTCTGCGGTGTGGCCCTCTTTCACTTTGACTTCGAAGATAAACTTCATAGGCTCCTCCCTCATTCACGTGGCAACACATTGAATCTGAGGTTGCCACGGGTTTGTGCTTATAAGAAATCCCTTTGCATCTGCATGGTTGTGGGGTACAGTGGACGCCGTTGGAAAGATTTAGCAAAGCATTTCATCAATAAGACGCATTTAAGCTGTAATAAGTTGTACGTCCTGTTTTTGATCCCGCCAGTTTTTTGTTTCCCGCACAACGTCGATCAGATATCACGATGATAGTCTGGCGGCACATTAAAGATTGAATTCAGGAAAGTTATTATGTCTACAGTTACCGGCAACGTTAAGTTCTTCAACGAAGCAAAAGGTTTTGGTTTTATCACTCGTGAAGGCGGTCCGGACGTATTCGTTCACTACAGCGCCATTCAAGGCGGTGGTTTCAAGACTCTGGCCGAAGGTCAAGAAGTCGAGTTCACCGTGACTCAGGGCCAGAAGGGTCCTCAGGCGGAGAACGTTGTTGCTCTGTAATCCTTAACGGATTAAGCAATAACCGCGAAAAAGGCAGCTTCGGCTGCCTTTTTTTGTTTCTGCCCCCCCCGTCTGGCCTAAGGCTGCACATCCACCGGAATCGTTTCCGTGTTCTTTATTTCCCGCAACGCAAAGTTCGAGTTAACCTGGGCAATGCCTTTCAGGGTGAAGATCTTTTCGTTCAGGAAGCGGTCGTAGCTGGCCATATCCGGAACAATGACACGCAACACGAAATCCGCATTCCCGGTCACCGCGAAACACTGCAACACCTCGGGATAGCTGCTCACCTGTTGCTCGATCTCCCCCGTGCTATCAATGTTGTGCCTCTGGAGAGAGAGATTGACCAGTACACACAACCCCTGCCCTATCCGCTCCGGGTCCACCCGCGCACTGTAACCCTGAATCACACCGGATTCTTCAAGGGTCCGTACCCGCCGCCAACAGGCCGCCGGAGATAAGCCGACCTGCTCTGCCAGCAACTGGTTACTGATTCGCCCATCGTGTTGCATAACCGAGAGGATTCGTCGGTCCAATTTATCCAGCTCAACCTGTTTCATTCAGTAACACCCAATTTTTATCAAATATTCTTCGATATTATTGTCATTCATCAAAGATTCTTTCGCAAACCCTCTCATGCAACCTCCAATAAGCAAGCACCTTTTGTCGACTTCCCTCTAAAATTTTGTTCATAAAATCGACAAAAAGGAGGGCACCATGTCCGCCGATACCCCCGAACTCGACAATTACAAACTTGAAGACCGCTACCTGCGGGCATCTGGCCGGGTATTTCTGACCGGAACACAGGCACTGGTCCGCATCCCCCTGATGCAGGCCGCTCTGGATCGCAAACAGGGCCTGAACACCGCCGGTATGGTCAGCGGCTATCGGGGCTCGCCCCTCGGCGCTTATGACCAGGCACTGTGGCAGGCGAAGACACTGCTGGACGACAACAGCATCGACTTCGTACCGGCGATCAACGAAGACCTGGCGGCAACCATCATGCTGGGCACCCAGCAAGTGGAAACCGATGACGACAAACAGGTGGATGGCGTATTCGGCCTCTGGTATGGCAAAGGCCCCGGCGTAGACCGTGCCGGTGATGCCCTAAAGCATGGCACCACTTATGGCAGTTCCCCTCATGGCGGGGTTCTCGTAGTCGCCGGCGATGACCACGGGTGCGTGTCCTCCTCCATGCCCCACCAGTCCGATGTGGCGTTCATGAGCTTTTTCATGCCCACGATTAATCCGGCCAACATCGCGGAGTACCTGGAGTTTGGCCTCTGGGGCTATGCCCTGTCCCGTTACAGCGGCTGTTGGGTTGGGTTCAAGGCCATATCCGAGACGGTGGAAAGCGCCGCGTCGGTTGATCTCCCGCCCCTGCCGGAATTTGTAACTCCGGACGACTTCACCGCTCCGGAGGGTGGCCTGCATTACCGCTGGCCGGACCTGCCCGGCCCCCAGCTGGAAACGCGGATCGAGCACAAACTGGCCGCCGTCCAGGCGTTTGCCCGAGCCAACCCCATCGACCGCTGCCTGTACAACAACCCAAAGGCGCGTTTCGGTATTGTCACCACGGGCAAGGGTCATCTGGATTTGCTGGAAGCCCTGGACCTTCTCGGTATCAGCGAAGACGGTGCCCGGGAAATGGGCCTGGATATCTACAAGATCGGCATGGTCTGGCCACTGGAGCGGCGCGGCATTCTGAATTTCGTTCACGGCAAGGAAGAAGTGCTGGTGATCGAAGAGAAACGCGGCATCATCGAAAGCCAGATCAAGGAATACATGTCTGAACCGGACCGGCCCGGTGAGGTTCTGATTACCGGGAAACAGGACGAATTGGGCCGACCGTTGATTCCGTATGTGGGTGAGCTCAGCCCGAAGCTGGTTGCAGGCTTCCTGGCCGCGCGTCTGGGCAGGTTCTTCGGTACTGACTTCAGTGCGCAGCTGGAAATCATCAATACCATGACCAACGCACAGGATCCGGGCGGCGTCAGACGCCTGCCCTATTTCTGTTCCGGCTGCCCCCACAACACCTCCACCAAAGTGCCAGAAGGCAGCAAGGCACTGGCCGGCATTGGCTGCCACTTTATGGCGTCCTGGATGGGGCGCAACACCGAATCCCTTATCCAGATGGGTGGTGAAGGGGTCAACTGGATTGGCAAGAGTCGCTACACCGGCAACCCTCACGTATTCCAGAACCTGGGCGAAGGGACTTATTTCCACTCGGGCTCCATGGCCATTCGCCAGGCCGTGGCAGCCGGTATCAACATCACCTACAAGATTCTGTTCAACGACGCGGTCGCCATGACCGGTGGCCAGCCCGTGGACGGCCAGATCACCGTGCCCATGATCGCCCAGCAAGTTGCCTCCGAAGGCGTCCGCCGGGTCGTGGTGCTGAGCGATGAGCCGGAGAAGTACGAGGGGCATGAGGACCAATTCCCGACGGGCGTCACCTTCCACGACCGCACCGAGCTGGATAACGTCCAGAGGGAGTTGCGGGAGATTACCGGCTGCACCGTCCTGATTTACGATCAGACCTGCGCGGCTGAGAAGCGTCGTCGTCGCAAACGCAAGCAATTCCCGGATCCGGCTAAGCGCGCCTTTATTAACCACCATGTCTGCGAAGGCTGTGGCGACTGCTCTGTACAGTCCAACTGCCTGTCAGTAGTGCCCCGCAAGACCGAGCTGGGCCGGAAGCGCAAGATCGACCAGTCTTCGTGCAACAAGGACTTTTCCTGCGTTAACGGTTTCTGCCCCAGCTTTGTCACCATTGAGGGCGGCCAGCTTCGCAAATCCCGGGGCATGGACACCGGTTCAGTGCTGACCCGCAAACTGGCCGACATTCCGGAGCCTGACGTGCCCGCAATGACCGGCTCCTACGACCTGCTGGTTGGCGGCGTTGGCGGCACCGGCGTAGTCACCGTGGGCCAGCTCATCACCATGGCTGCGCACCTGGAGTCCCGTGGTGCTTCAGTGCTGGACTTTATGGGCTTTGCCCAAAAAGGCGGCACCGTACTCAGCTATGTGCGGATGGCACCGTCCCCGGACAAGCTTCATCAGGTTCGTATCAGTAATGGCCAGGCTGACGCTGTCATCGCCTGCGATCTGGTGGTGGCCTCTTCCCAGAAAGCCCTGAGTGTACTGCGCCCGAACCACACCCGAGTGGTGGCCAATGAAGCCGAACTACCCACGGCGGATTATGTGCTCTACCGCGATGCCGACATGCAGGCCGACAAACGCCTGGACCTGATTCGCGACGCGGTAGGCGACGATCATTTCTCCCGCCTGGATGCCAACGGCATTGCCGAGAAACTGATGGGCGACACCGTGTTCTCCAACGTCATGATGCTGGGCTTCGCATGGCAGAAGGGCTTGCTGCCCCTGTCCCAGGCGGCGCTGATGAAGGCGATTGAATTGAACGGCGTGGCCATCGAGCGAAACAAGGAAGCCTTCGGCTGGGGTCGGGTTGCTGCGGTCACCCCGGGCGCCATTGCCGATCTACTGGACGCCGATAAGACGCAGGTCGTCGACGTTCAACCGGAGCCGACCCTGGACCAGCTGATCGAAACCCGTCACCAGCACTTGGTCAAGTATCAAAACAAACGCTGGGCGGACCGCTATTCCGATCTGGTGGATCAGGTGCGTAAGGCGGAGGAAAGTCTTGGCCAGACCAACCTGCTGCTGACCCAAACCATCGCCCAACAGCTTTACCGCTTCATGGCCTACAAGGACGAATACGAAGTGGCCCGCCTGTTCGCGGAAACCGACTTTATGAAGGAAGTGAACGACACGTTTGAAGGGGACTTCAAGGTCCACTTTCACCTCGCGCCACCGGTCATGAACCGGGGAACCGATGCCCAGGGGCGGCCGAAGAAGCGCCAGTTTGGCCCCTGGATGTTCCGGGCCTTCAAGCTTCTTGCCAAATTGCGGGGACTTCGTGGCACGGCACTCGACCCGTTCCGATACTCCGCCGACCGGAAGCTGGACCGAACCCTGCTGGACAACTACCAGCAACTTATTACGCGCCTGACCCGTGAACTGGACGCCAGCAACTACGACACCTTCCTGCAACTGGCAGAATTGCCCTCAGATGTCCGTGGTTACGGCCCGGTTCGCGAGCAGGCAGCCGAGGCCATTCAGGAGAAACAGTCGCAACTGATCAAGGCACTGGATACGGGTCGACCGACACTGATTCGCACCCAACAGGCCGGTGATAAGGAGGCAGACCATGTTTGAGGCTCTCAAGCCCCTACCGCAGGATCCGATTCTGCAACTGATGCAAACTTTCCGGGACGACCCTCGCCCGGACAAGGTGGACCTGGGCATCGGCGTCTACAAGAACGACGCCGGGGCCACCCCGATCATGGCCGCTGTACACGAAGCCGAACGGCGCCTGCTTGAGGGAGAGACCACCAAGAGTTACGTGGGACCGGCCGGGTCCCAGGGCTTTAATGACGCGATGGCCCGCCTGATCCTCGGTAACGAAAGCTCACTGATCCGGGACGGCCGCACCTCCGTGGTCCAGACCCCGGGCGGCTGTGGCGCCCTCCGCATGGCGGCAGAGTTCCTGCGGCTATGCCAGCCAGACACCACGGTCTGGGTCAGCACCCCAACCTGGGCCAACCACCTTCCGCTGCTCGGTGGCGCCGGCCTGACCATTCGCGAATATCCCTACCTTAACCAGAACACGTTGCAGGTAGACTTCAACGCCATGCTGGAAGCCCTGGAGGGTGCGCGTGCAGGCGACGTGGTGCTTCTCCACGGCTGCTGCCATAACCCCTCCGGGGCAGACCTGACCTTGGACCAGTGGCAGGCCGTTACCACTCTGATCCAGCGCAAGGGCCTCCTGCCCTTTGTGGATATGGCGTATCAGGGGCTGGGTGACGGGCTTGATCAGGACGCTGCCGGCCTTCGCCATCTGGCCAGCCAGGTACCGGAAATGCTGGTTGCAGCCTCCTGCTCCAAGAACTTTGGCCTGTACCGGGAGCGCACCGGCGCCCTGATGCTGATCTCCGCTACGGCGACGATCAACGCGGCGGCGACCAGCCAGCTACTGAGCGTTATTCGCTCCCACTATTCCATGCCCCCGGCCCACGGTGCCGCGATTGTGGAAACCATTCTGGGAGACGAGGGATTACGCAAGCTGTGGCAGGACGAGCTGGATGGCATGTGCAAACGCATTCTGCACCTTCGCCACGCTTTCGCGGACGCCCTGGCCCCGGCCGGTGACTTCGGCTTTATTGCCCGGCAAAGAGGCATGTTCTCGTTTCTGGGCATTACCCCGGAGCAGGTTCGCCGGTTGCGGGAAGAGAACGGCATCTACCTGCTGGAAAGCAGCCGGGTCAACGTAGCAGGACTGAACGACCGGGTCCTTCCAGGCGTCGCCAAAGCCATACGCAACATCCTGTGACAGTCCGGCGCACAGGAACAACCGACTAAACCTGAAAAACGATCCGACAAAAACAACTATTCGGAGAAGCCAATGAGTCAGAATACTCAACCCCACCAGCAGGCCAACAACCTCTGGTCTTCAAAGCTCGCCTTCACTCTGGCGGCCGCTGGTTCTGCCGTAGGGCTCGGCAATATCTGGAAATTCCCCTACATCACCGGCGAAAATGGCGGTGGTGCCTTTGTGCTGATTTACCTGGCGTGCATCTTTCTCATTGGTGTGCCCGTTCTCGTGGCTGAAACCATGATCGGCCGCAAGGGCGGGCAAAGCCCTGTCGCAACCATGCGGACCCTGACCCGGACCGAGGGCACCTCCCGGGGCTGGCAGGCCATCGGCTGGAACGGGGTTATCGCTTCCTTTCTGGTGCTCTCCTTTTACGCAGTGATCGGTGGCTGGGCCCTGGTGTACATCGGCAAGGCCGCACTCGGCCTGTTCACCGGTGCTGATGCAGAGGCCATCGGCGGGCAATTTGGCAACCTGCTGGCCAACCCGTGGGAACTGCTGCTCTGGCACTCCGTGTTCATGGCTATCGTGGTGTTCATCGTCAGCCGCGGTATCCGCTCCGGCCTTGAAAAAGCCGTCAACCTGCTGATGCCCCTGCTGTTCGTGTTGCTGATCGCCATGGTGTTCTACGCCATGACAAGCGGCAGCTTCGGCCAAGCCGTCAGTTTCATGTTCTCACCCGACTTCAGCAAACTCACGACCGCCGGCGTGCTCACCGCCCTTGGCCACGCTGCCTTCACACTCAGTATCGGCATCGGCGTTCTGATGGCCTACGGCTCCTACCTGCCGAAAAGCGTGAATATCGCCAGAACCGCCATGACCATCGCCGTACTGGACACCGGTGTCGCCCTTCTGGCCGGTCTGGCAATCTTCCCGCTGGTGTTTGCCAACAACCTCGAGCCCGGCGCCGGCCCCGGCCTGATCTTCGTTACCCTGCCCCTGGCCTTCGGCCAAATGAGCGGCGGAGCGCTCTTTGGCACCGTCTTTTTTGCCTTGCTTCTGGTAGCGGCCATCACGTCCGCCATCTCCATGCTGGAACCGGTGGTGGAATGGCTGGAAGAACACAAAGGCATCAGCCGGGTGAAGAGTGCCATTGGCGGCGGCTTTGCTATCTGGTTTATCGGCATTGGCACGGTATTGTCTTTCAACATCTGGAGCGATGTGCATCCGCTCGGTTTTATCAGCTTCCTCGAAGGCAAGACGGTGTTCGATCTGCTCGATTTCCTCGTATCGAACCTGATGATGCCCCTGGGCGGTCTGGCCATTGCACTGTTTGCCGGCTGGGCCATGAAACGGGAGGGCCTGGCTTCCGACATAGGCCTGAAAGGTGGTAGCTTCAGGGCCTTCATGTTTGTGCTTCGATTCGTAACACCAGCGGGCATCGGCATCGTGTTTCTGTATAACCTGGTCTGATCCGGTTATTGCCTGACATCAAACATAGCGCTCTCTTTTTGGCAAAATCCCCGGATCACTGCCACGCTTAAATCAAGGACAGGATGCAACATCCCAAGCGAGATAAGGAGAAGCGCTATGTATCACAAATTGCTCGTGCCGGTAGACTTGGCACACACCGAAAAAATGCCCAAGGCATTGAACACAGCGATTGATATTGCCAAGCATTACGATGCCTCGGTTTGCTATGTCACCGTGACCAACACCGCTCCGGGCGCAGCAGCGCACAACCCCGAGGAACTCGCCGAAAAGCTTGAGGCCTTCGCCGAGGAACAGGGCAAAGCGCATGGAATCCGGGCCACAAGCAAAGTGCTGTCCACTGCAGACACCGCAGTAGAGCTGGATGACAAGCTTCTTGAGGCCATCAGGGACACTGGGGCGGATCTGGTTGTCATGGCATCTCACACGCCTGGCATTGGCGACAAACTGCATATCCTGCATTCCAATGCGGCCAATATCGTCAAGGAAAGCGATATCTCCGTATTTGTCGTGCGCTGAAGCAAGCCTTCGGGTAGGTCCAGGATCAGTGATGCTGATCCTGGCATTTGCAGAGCACGAACCAGAGCAGCAAAACGATCGGTAAGACTGGCTGACTGGCAATAACAATCCAAGCCATTAAACAGGGTTTCTGAGCTTTGGCCACACAGACTGGCCTGATCAGTTTCCCGGAAAGGTTATATCCGTTACGGAAACAACAAAGAACGGGAAATAGTACTCGGTACCAAAAAAGTTGCCGGCTTCCACCCGGGTTGCCAATCGGAATCCGCTGAATTCCTGAAAATCCGTCAGGAAGCCGCCGAAAGGCTGAAGGCGATAAACCTTCTCCGGATTGGCATCACTCCAACGAAAGAAACTGACCTGTAATGGCTGTCCGCTCTCGGCCACCCTGACCTCGACCGCCTGTTCCAAACCGTTCTTGCGGACAACCACCCTCGCCGTGTTTTCATCCACCAGCTCCCAACGGACTCCTGGTCCGGGCAATAATGCCGCCGGGCTCCAGAATACGGCTTCTGCCACATACCGACCGAATGCAGATCGGGCATGATTGAGGTCACCTCCTGAACGCGCGACCGGCAGAAGGCCCATCAACCAGAACCTCGTCCAGCGCTCTGTATCGGAGCCCGATAGGCGCATCAAGCCCCGCCTGGCCGCCATTTTCCAGGCAAACCCGGTCGGCAACGCCAGAACCTCCAGGGCACTCATATCGAGGTAATCCGGCTTATCTTTACTCCCCATGCCAAACCGGCCCGCGATACCGATGCGAGCAACCGTGTAAAGCGGCGTGCCCGGCGCTATGGTGAAGAGAAAATAGCGGCGCGCGGGTTCCGGCAACCCTTCTATCATGGCAGGCTCGAATTGCTCCGGATGCAACGGTTGTGTTGCTGACAGACGGTCCATGGCGGCCTGATCAGCGCGATGATCCAACTGACGCCAGAGCCAGAGGGCCAACAGCCCGCCAGCAACTACAATCAACAGGATGACAAGAAGAGTTTTCATGTAAGCTATGCTCCGTACCCGTCATTCTCCAGGCCCAGCCCACGCCGGGCCTTGCTCCAGATCAACCAATCCGGTCGGGTCGGCAAACATACGGTGAACCAGAAAGGTTTTATGAAAGTACCGAAGCGATTACAACCCCTTGTCGACGATGGCATGGTGGACGAAGTGCTGTACCAGCTCATGAGCGGCAAGGAAGCACAGGTGTATGTAGTGCGCTGTGGCGACCAGCTGCGATGCGCCAAGGTGTTCAAGGAAGCCCAGAAGCGTAGCTTCAAGCAGGCCGTGGAATACCAGGAAGGCCGAAAAGTACGGAACAGTCGTCGGGCCAGGGCCATGAGCAAGAAGACCCGCTACGGACAGAAAGAGCAGGAGGATGCCTGGCTCAACGCCGAGGTGGACGCCCTGTACCGTCTGCAATCAGCCGGGGTACGGGTTCCCCAGCCCCTGGGCTTTGTCGATGGCGTGCTGCTGATGGAAATGATTGCCGACGCTGACGGCAAAGCAGCGCCGCGACTTGACGATGTCACGCTTACCCCGGAGGTGGCCCGCCTTTACCACGGCCGGGTCATTGCAGAAATCGTTCGCATGCTCGACGCCGGGCTTATCCACGGCGATCTGTCCGAATTCAACGTACTGGTAGATGCCGATGGTCCTGTGATCATTGACCTGCCCCAGGCTGTGAACGCCGCTGGCAACAACAGTGCCCAGCGCATGCTGGAACGGGATGTTGATAACATGCGTCGGCACTTTGGGCAGTACGCGCCGGACCTCCTGGCCACGGATTATGGCAAGGAGATCTGGGCCCTTTACGAGAGCGGGGATCTTCATCCGGACAGCACGCTGACCGGCTGCTTCGAGCACGATACCCACAGCGCCGATGTGGATGATCTGATGGCGGTGATTGATGCAGCCAGACTGGAGGAAATGGAGCGACAGGAACGCGTTCAGATGGAAGACGATGACTGAGATGCTGTCGCGTTACCAGGCCAGCCAGATAACATGCCGGGCGCCCTTGCCCGGCCGATGGGCGCGCACGGTGACGGGCTCCACTGACAAGCCTGCCCGCTTGAGGCGTTCGGTAAATGCAGGGTCCTGCCCAGCCGACCAGTAGGCCAGTATGCCGTCCGGCCGCAGTGCGGCCTGGGCTGCCGCAATGCCCGCTCTGGTGTAAAGCCAGTCATTTTCCTTCCTCGTGAGCCCCTCCGGACCGTTGTCGATGTCCAGAAGAATGGCGTCATAAGTGGCGGGAGACTCCTTGATCAATTGCACCACATCCCCGATGTGAACCTGCGCCCTCGGGTCTTTCAGCGGAAAACCGGCGGCCCCACCCAAGGGCCCGAGGTTCCAGTCTTTCACCTCCGGCACCAACTCCGCCACGGTCACCTCCGCGGTCTCGCCCAGAGATGCCAGCGCTGCGGCCAGGGTATAACCCATGCCGAGCCCCCCGATCAGGATCCGCGGAGCAGGATGATCCGAAATCCGCTCGCAGGCCAGCGTTGCCAGTGCATCTTCTGACCCGTGAAGACGGCTGTTCATCAGCTCACCGGTACTGCCGGCAATCTTGATTGAGAATTCGTCATTACGCTGCAGCAGACGCAGCTGCGTTCCCTTACCGGGAATGATCGCTGTGCCTAGCAGCTCGAAACGGGCCATACAAACCTCGAATAATGTGGGTCAGTCGCCGGCCAGCAGACCGGCCAGAATTTGCTGTTCACTCGGGCCCGGCAAAACACCGGTCAGCCAGGCCTCAATCACTACATCTCCATGCTGATTTGAGAGCACCGCTTCCGCTCGAGCCCTGCTCTTCTCATCCACCTCTGTGATTGTGAACACGCAGGTTACGGTGTCACCAAAATACACTGGCCGCCGGAACCGGAAATTCATTCCGGACGCCAGCCAGCCGATCTGACCACCCACTTCCGTGATCATGCCGCCGACGAGCAGGCCGTGACAGATCCGCCCTTGCAGGTTCTTGGCCCTGACAAAACCTTCGTCGTAGTGAATTGGGTTATAGTCGCGGCTGATCTCTCCGAAGGTCACGGTGTCCGCCTCGGTGAAGGTGCGAGTCAGCGTAAAGCAATCACCCGCCTCTAGCCCCTCTATGGTCTTTTTTCGAATGTAAGACATGGTCAGCTTCCCGGTTGCCCGACTCCAGACGCACTTTACAGATACCGGCCACCCGCGCCGACCACAATGACCACCAACCCCAGAATCAGGTTGATGCCGACCAGCCTGCGGATCTGGCCGACCCGTCGACCACCTTCCTGAGGATCCTTCTCGGCCACTGCCTGCTTGAGCCGGCGGAACGGAGCGAAGTACACGTGAAAGAACAGCAGCATCATGATCAACCCCAGCCCCTGCATCGCATGGATATGCCAGCCCGCGCCGGCCATCCCCCCGAAGACGCTGAACACCATCCAATAACCGGTAACCAGCAACAAAATGATGGCCAGCCAGACCCAGCGGAAGAACCGGGACAGGGTGCGACACCAGAGCGTGCCGCGCTGGCTTGCTTCAACCACCTCAATCACCGCCGGGCGCATGGCCATATACGCGAAGAACATGCCCCCTACCCAGACAACCGCAGACAACACGTGCAAGGCAATCGCCAGACTCATCAGCAAACTCCTGTTGATACTACCTGTGTGCCGGGCTGCCCCAGGGACACCCCGCCTTTGCCGGCGCCCAAGACAACCGGCTAACAAAACTCAGAGCGACCTTACCACGGCAACTCGTCTCCATTGCTATGCCAGAACGAGCCGGTGTTTTCGAGGTTGAGGCCCTCTATCCGGGCAGCCAGCCCCTTGGCGGACTCCTCGGGTGTAATCAATCCTCCGAAATTTACCATCCGCGTCTGTACATAACCCGGGTGCAACTGGGCCACGGCAATGCCCTTCTGTTTCAGGTCCATCGCCAACGATTTGCCAAACGCATTGAGCGCCGCTTTCGAGGCCCGGTAACCGTAGCGGCCTCCGGAATCATTGTCGGCAATGGATCCCATACGACTGGTAATGTTGGCGATCTTGCCGCCGGACGGAATGTGCGACACCAGGGCCTCGGAAACCCGGAGCGGCGCGTAGGCGTTGACCTCCATTTGAGTGCGGATGGAATCGAAATCAATGGAACCGAGTTTTTCATCCTGCAGCAGGCCGGCGTTGTTGATGAGCAGATCAATTCGCTGACCCTCGAGCGCGCGGGTCAATGTCTGGATGCCAGCATCCGTCGTCACGTCCACACCTTCGACAACCCGGGCCGCGATTTCTGAGAGTTCGCTGGAAGCCTTCCGACAGACACCGATTACGTGACAGCCCGCATCGGCATAATGCCGTGCAAGCTCAAGGCCGATACCGCGATTGGCACCTGTGATAACAACGGTTTGTTTCTCGGACATGGCAGCCTCCTGAAGATCGTTTGGGGTAAGATGGCGGAATACCCATCGAAGTGGAACCCTAAAGAATGTCAGCCCTGCTTGTATTTGCGCTGTTTGCAGTGACCTTCATTGCACTGTCCGTATTCTATCTGTTTTTTTACCAGGACTGGCGCCGGAAACGGCAACTGAAGCAACCATTTCCCGAAGTATGGCGACAAGAACTGGAAACTTCGGTTCCGCTCTACCGTAAGTTGTCTTCAGGTCTCAAAAAACGCCTGGAACAGCACGTTCAACTGTTTCTGGCCGAGAAGGCATTCTATGGCTGTGATGGCTTCGAGGTGGATGATCGGGTGCGAATCACCGTTGCCGGGCACGCCTGCCTGCTGATCCTCGCCCGGCCGTTCGGCGAATACGATGAAGTGCGGAGCATACTGGTGTATCCGGATGTGTACAGGGTTCAGGCTCCGGAACGGGACGGCATGGTGGTGAGTGTAAACGAACAGATCCGTGCCGGTGAAGCGTCTTCACGGGGCCAGGTCGTGCTGGCATGGTCCGAGTGTGAGGAAGGGGCCAGGACCCCGAATGGTCCGCACAATGTCATCCTTCATGAGTTTGCCCATCAGCTCGACTACCTTGATGGCACCGCCGACGGCGCTCCGCCACTCAGCGGCAAACAGGCTGAGGAGTGGCAACACACCATGACCAAGGCTTACGAGGACCTCCGGCACTCACTCAGGCATCACCACCAGGGCTGGCTGGATCCCTACGGAGCGACCCAACCTGCGGAGTTTTTTGCGGTACTGACGGAAGCCTTCTACCAGCAACCCCACCATCTGAAAGATACACAACCGGCTGTATATGAGGTACTTTGCGACTATTACCGGGTGGATCCCATACAACTGAACCTGTCCTGAACCATGACATAACCCGGGTTTGCATATAGTCTATGAAGACAGTTTTAAACGGACGTAAAACCAAGTGCTTCGGTATTGGACCTTACTACTCCTTTTGCCCCTTCTGACTCTGCAGGTCTTCGCGACTGGCGCTTTCGGTGCGTCTTCCGACGAAGAACAGACAGTGCCCCGGCTGGATGCCCGGATGGGGTACCATGGTGCAATCGCGCACCGGATGGCGTTTATCGAAGAACAGGGTGAGGAACTCTCTGTTGGCGACATCCAGTTCCTGATAGGGGAAACGCCCGAAGGCGTGCAGCGTACCGATGACCGCGTTATGGCCAACGGTATTGATTCCGGTGCGGTCTGGCTGGTTGCAGATGTGATTAATCCGACCAGAGACACCATTACCAGACGCATGTCAGTACGGATTGGCTGGCTTGACCGGGTCGACTTCTACTTCATGCCGGCGGGCGAGCCACCCGAGCGTTTTATCAGCGGCGATAGCATTCCGGTCCACAATCGCTCATTTGCCACGCGGGTCCCAACTGCAGAATACGCATTCCCCTCGGGCATGACGCGCCTGTTTTTGCGCGTTGAAACAGCAGATCCCGTCGTCATCCCCTTCTATTTTTCCAGTCTCAAGGCCGGGCACGATCAGGAACAGTTCGACGCTGCTTTCTACAGCTTCGTCTATGGCGTCATGTTTGCTCTCGCGGCCTACAACCTGATGCTCTTCACCGGGCTCCGGCGTAAGCGGTACCTGTTCTATACCATTTACATGGTCTCCTTCATCCTCATGACTGCCTCCTATAGCGGCATTGGCATGGTGTTGATCTGGCCGTCTGCCGTGGTCTGGCAGCAGTGGGCGCCGCCCCTGTTAATGTTGGTTTTTGCCTTCTCCGGCATTACCTTTGCCACCAGCTTCCTGGAGGTGAAACTCCGGCGACGCAAACTGTTCCGGGCCATCCAGGTACTCTGTGCGGTTTATTTCGCGCTGTTTGCAGCCTGCTATTACATCGGCGAACGGGGGTGGGCCCTGACTCTCGCTTTCGCTTTGGTACCGGTCTTCACAGGCTTGATGCTTTACCTGGGCGTATCCAGCTGGATGAGCGGCATGAAATCCGCGCGCTACTACCTGTTTGGCACACTCGCCTCCGCGATTGGCGCGTCTATTACGGCACTGACCGTCTATGGCATCCTGCCGTACAGTCAGATTGGTTTTTATGCCGTGGACATAGGCATGGTGCTGGATGCCATGCTTCTGGCACTGGCATTGGCGGATCTGGTCAAGAGAACCCAGCAAGCGCGGATCGCGGCTGAACGCAAAGCCCAGGTGGATCATCTTACGGGCCTGGAAAACCGACGGGGCTTCCTGCCTGTCGCGGAATCGCTCTGGAACCTGGTAAAACGCAACAATCGCGATATCTGCGTGGCCATGATCGATATCGACCACTTCAAGATGATTAATGATCAGTACGGCCATGCCACCGGGGACCGGATACTGCGCAAAATCGCCAAGGTGCTCGACAGTTCCCGGCGCCAGGGGGATCTCCTGGCCCGCTGGGGCGGTGAAGAGTTCGTTCTGCTGTTACCGGAAACCGATCTTCCGGAGGCCTGCAACGTTGCCGAGCGCTTGCGCCAGAATGTCGAAGCGCTCACCATCCGCGAAGGCGCGGACATCCTTCAGTGCACCATCAGCGTTGGCGTCGCCAATCGCGATTCGGAAGAAGTAAGCCTGGATAAGACCATAGTGATGGCTGACCAGGCGCTCTACCAGGCCAAGCTCGAAGGTCGCAACCTTGTCTGTGCTGGCAATGCCTCGGATGCCTCCGCCCGGGCAGTACCTGTCTGAATCTGGACCAGCAATCAACGAGGCCGTATCAAAAACCAGCTGATCAGGACCAGGCCTCCAAACAGGGAATAGCTGAGAATAAACACCCACTCAGGAGCACTGTAATAGAGAATGGCGTGCAGCCAGTGCTGGATGAACGACCCCTCGTATACGGCATCGCCCGCCTTGTTCCGGAGCGCCATTTCCCAGGTGGTTAACGGACAGATTACTCCGACCCAGGATTGCAAGACGACAACAGCAATCGCAATCAGGTGAGACACCCTGAACCAGATGTTGCGCACCCACTCCCAATTCAGAAAATGACCGAGGTAGATAGCCAGCAGACCCAGAACCACAAATGCTACGAATACCACGTGCAACACAAGCAGCGAGTCTGCCAGAACTACGTATACCGAACCTGAGAACATGGAATTCACCGGGCACTATGCCAGCGCCCGGCATGGGGCTGACTCAGCAATACGCAATGAACATAAAATCAGTTTCTGCCGCTGCAAGCTGGTTTGTCCAGGCCGATACTCTGAACGAGTTGGCGCCAACGTTCTCGACAACTACGCTGACCCCCGGCGTCATTGACGTAGCAACAACCTGCATATCGAGCTCAGGATTGTTCAGGTTGAGATTATGAGTAATTTCATAGATTTCAGTCTGCTGCTGTTTGGAGACCGTCCAACTGGGCAGGCCGGCCAGAGGGGCCGGGCCTGAGAATCCCTCACCCGCCCCAACTTTTGCTGAATAGATTTCTGATGCAGGCATTTAAAAACTCCTTTTTAGTTTCCAGTTCAACGCTGTTTTCGGATAGCCCCGAAAACAAACATCACCAGATGCTTCCCTATATACATCATGACTAAATATAAAATACAAAGCGCATCTATCTTATGATCTCAATAAAACCAATCTTTTCCAGCGTAGCCTCGATAGAGCCTTCCGGCGAATAATAGTTTGGTGGATCCGGCAAGACGCTGCATTAATCCTTACCGGCCACCCACTTTTCAGCCGCCTCAAGGTCATTCACAGGAAAGTGCTTGATGTCCGCAGACAAAAAATGTGATGCGAGATGCTCCCCAAGGTCGCCAAAGGCCGAGTCCGTCACCAGTGCAACTTTCCTGATGAATTTGTGATGATCCCTTACGAAGCGAAAATGCGTGACCATTGCCCCGATGCTTTTCCAGCCCGGGAAGGTAGGACTACTGATGATAAGGCCCTCAAGTGCTCCGGTTTCTTCAATAAAGGGATCCGCCGTTTCCGCTAGCTGACGGAAATCGTCTTTTTCCAAAGACGACGTGGGACGGACATAGAGAATGGAATGGGCGGTATCCAGAGTGTGTTCGATCATGCTTTTACCCTCCATGGCTGAGGCGAACTTGATACCAGGAATCGAGCTTTGAGGTTCGCTTCAGTGTTGCGCTGCTTCCTGCCGCATACAGAACTTGGGATGCTCGAACAATTCCCAAAGTATAGATCAGACTGGATTTGTACCTTGCTTATTTTCAATCGCAAAAACCATGCGGCCCGCAACCGGATCAAAACCTCCTCTACCGTAGAGTTTTCCCCGCTTTCAGCGCGCGGAGGGCAGGTTTCCTCCCAGCATGTTTTCAACCACTGCAGCGTTATAGAATGCTTCGACCGTGTGGATTTTTTCGTTGCGCACGCGAAACCAGACTGCAAGCCGCACATCCCCAATCGGCTCAAAGTGGGTCCGGTAATCCAGGATCGCGAAAACATGCTCGCCGTCAGCACTCAGCTGCCGGAGAACCAGGTCTTTCTGAATGGCAACCATACCGAATTGGTAGGCCAGCATGTCATCGCGGCTGAGGAAGCGCATGTTTGGCCCGACGTATTCAAACTCTTCTGCAGCCAGCAAGGTCTTTGCCTCATCCAGCCTTTGGGCGTGGATGTCCGAGATGAACTGCGCCACGATGTCTTTTGGTTGCATGGATAGACTCCATTTCTAAGACCGGGACGATTGGAATGCCTGCATCCGCGCAGATGCCCTAAACAGTTTTACTCCCACTTTATCTTGATAACAAACAATGGCCCCGGACCGTTTAGGTAGCAGGGCACTCCCCACCCAAAGTGTTTGATGAGATCTCGACGGCTTCAGTTGCAGGCGGGAATGTTTTCTTGAAGGTGAACGCATCGTTTGTGGGCCCAGACTTCCTCAATCTCTGCAACTTTTCGGATGCCTCTTCCAAGGAGGGGATATGTCCGGCTGGCACCCACCAAAGCACCATGTGGGACTCAGCCAATTTGTGAAACCACTCCTTTTTGCGGCGCATGATCTCGACGTGAACAGACCGGTAAACGTAATCGTGCAACGCTTCGACCGACTCCCAGACCGAAAGGTTCACAATCTGGTCCGAGCCAAAATAATCAATGCCCGTGGCATCACCGTCTTCCGTTTGTAGCCGCCAGACAAAGCCCGGAGAGTCATCCGCCAAGGCATTGATCCTATCCAGATTCGCGACAAAATCTGCAAGCTGAGGCGAGTCTATCGGCGCCTCCAGCTTTGCCACATTGAGTTGCGCAATATGATACTGAGTCACGGTTTTCCTCCTGAAATCACTAACCGCCAGTCACAGCCGCTTTTCAGAAACTATTCAGCAGCCTTCGGCGATCGTCCCAATCTTTATCCTGGTAGAAGTTTATTTCAATAAGGTAGATACGGTGGCTATGTTGTTGGCATAGCGCTCGAACCCGGGAGTTCGTAGGGATCCAAGATGTATTTCAGAAAACAGATCACCACCTGAACTCCCTTTCGATCGTGGTTTAATCGTGGGTTCAGCGAACCCACTGAGTAGTGCTTGAGAACCTGCCACTACGGCTGAAACACTGAAGTCAGAACGCGTTGTTCCATTGTTCAGTATCGATAAACCATCGCTCCTCGTAAATTTTGTTGCCTTCAAATCGGAAAAGCACCGCTAGCTGGGAGCCGGTAATCTTTGATGATTTCCAATTGACGATCGAGACGACCTCAGCATCACCCTCTATGTTACGCAGTCCGGTAATCTCGAACCCTGGCGGAAGAATTTGCCCAAGACCATTGAGAGCCTCTCGGAAAGGCCCTCGACCTTCAAGTACATCCGTCTGCCCGGGCATAACGAATATCATCTCTTCCGAGTAATCGGCCACCACCCTGTCAAAATCTCCGGCGCCAACCGCATCCCATCCGCCTTGAACAATGTTTGCCAGATTCATGATCGCCCCCCCCTCTTTTGATGACTTATCACTTCTCATACCTGATTGACCGGAAGGCTCTGTGAAGGGTCTCCTGTAAACTAGAATTATAGTCGTCAAACAGGCGTGCTCCATAACATTGGGCAAACCTGCCGCGCTCTGGCAGTCTCGTCATTCCATCTGATGCCCAGAATGGTCCATTTCTTTTTTCATTACGCCGTAATCCAACGGCTCAACAGTGAGCTCGACCTGCACGGTTTCCGCTCCCCTGAACTTCAGTGTGAGAGGTATGCGTTCGCCTTCGTGCAAGGGTTCCGGCAGTTTCTCCAGCATCAGGTGATAACTGTGGGGTTTCAGCTCAACGGTTTCACCCGCGGGGATGACAAGACCCTGCTTCAGGGGCTTCATACTCATTACACCGTCACTCATGCTGGACTCGTGAATCGAGACGTGCCCTGCCCTTGGGGTTTGCGCTCCGATCAGGGTGATCGGCGCCTCGCCAATGTTGGTGATGGTCAGGTAGCCAACGCCGGTGGGGGTGCCCGGCGGGGTTGGGCGACTCCAGGGGTGGTCGATTTTCAGGTTGTCCTGAGTGTAGTCGTGGGCACTGGCCAGTGCAGGAATGATGGAAAGCAGCAAGGCAACAACAAGGGATTTCACTTTCACGGTGCTTGGGTCCTTCGGGCAATTGATTGTGTGTTTGAGCTTACCCGAGGGCCATGACGGAACAAGGGTTTTTCTGCGACGAATCGTCGCACAAGGTCATTCGACGGAAGCGGTGAGCAGTTCCCGGACGTCGCCAATCGGTACGGGACGGCCGAAAAAGAATCCCTGAAAACGCTGGCAGCCGATGGCAATCAGGGTGTCGGCCTGCTCCTGGCTTTCAACGCCCTCGGCGACCAACTCCAGTTCGTGATTGCGGGCAATGGCGACGATGCTCTCCACCATTTTGCGGGCCTGTTTGTCTTCATTGATGCTGTCCACAAAGGTCTTGTCGACCTTCAACTCATCGATGGGCAATGAGCGCAGCAGACTCAGGGAAGAGTATCCCGTTCCGAAATCGTCCATGGACAGCCGGATTCCGGAATCCCGCAACTGATTCAAAACCGGCAGGATGGTGCTCTGGCGGGACATGAACATGGTTTCGGTGATTTCGAGGGTCAGCTCGTTTGGGGCCATGTGATTTTGGCGAAGCTTTTCGAGCACCGTTTCTGCAAACCCGGGCTGCATGAACTGCAGCACTGAAATATTGACGGAAAGCTCCAGTGGAAATGCCTTCTGCCGCGGCAACGTGCTGAAATCCTCAAGGCTACGATCCAGTACGTAGTTGCCAAGCTGAACCATCAGGCCCGAGGCCTCGGCGACAGACACAAATTCGTTCGGCGGTACATACCCCAGTTCGTCGTCATACCAGCGTGCCAGCGCCTCCATGCCGACCACCCTGCCCTTGGCATCAACCTGAGCCTGGTAGGCCATGGTAATCAGATGGGGTTCGAGCGCCCCTCTCAGGCGTTGTTCAATGTGAACCCGCCGCAGGTACCGGGTTTCGATGTCACTCTGGAACAGGCACACGTCGTTTCGGTTCTTCTTGGCCTTGTGGAGTGCAAGGTGAGCGCTGCGCACAATGCTGCTGAACGAATCGCCATTGGCTGGAAAAATCGCGGCACCGATGCTGGCGCCAATCTGCATGTTGAGCGCTCCACTGAGTACGCAGCTGCCGGTTTCGGTCAACAGGCTCTGGCAGTACTCGTAAACCTGTTGTTCGTCCGACACTCCCGCAACCACCGCAAATTCGTCACCACCAAGACTGGCCACCACGGAATCTTCGCCGGCGGCCTGGCGCAGGCAACGGGACCAGTCAGCCAGCACCCGGTCACCAAAATCCTGACCAAACCGATCGTTGATGCCGCGGAAGTTATCAATGTCCACGAGCGCGATGCAAAAGGGACGCCGGGCATCAATCCGCGCGTGGATCTCATCGATGAGCCCTACCCGGTTCATCAGTCCGGTCAGGTCATCATGCCTGGATTGATGAAAGAGCTGGTCCCGCCGTTTCTTTTCAACGCGATCAATCAGACTGAACAGGTAATAGAGAAGGGCCGATATAACCACAAACAAACCAACGAAAATCGCCAGCTGCCGGAAGAACTCCCGGAGAACGCCGGCCATGTCGGATTCCGAGATAACCCAGAGTTCAAATCGTGAATCATAGACCGCCGCTCCCAGATAGGTACCGCTGTCCCGTTCGGAGTAATAGATGACGATATCCGCGTCTCTCTTGATGGCCTCGATACTCTTGCCGGACTCCCGCTCAAGGCGCTCGGTATCCGCCCGGATCTGATCGTCCGGGCGGCGAACCGTGGAGTAGACTTCAGGCCCGACGTCCTCCCGCGACAGAAACTGTAAGTAGCCATCCCGTTCACGAAACAGCATGAGGCTTTCGTCGTCTTCGTTGGGCCGATCACTGCTGAAAATACCATGCTCACCCTCAATCCGTATCCCGGCCGTCATTACCGCCAGCACTTCACCGGCGTCATTACGCAAGGCTTTGCGAACGGGAATGATCCACTCACCAAGAGGTTCGAAGAAATAGGTGCGCCCCAGAATCATCTTCTCTTCCATCAGCGCCTGCTGGAAACTCGGGCGCGTTCGTTCCGATTCCAACAGGTTGGGTAGCCGGTCCATATTGATGTTGGAGCTGAGCGCAATCAGTTGGCCATTGGGTCGGGCCAGGCCCAGGCCGGCCAGCGAAGGACTGGATTTCATGGCGCTGTCCAGCAGTGGCAAAGCCTGCGGTTCCACCGGGAACCTATTCCGACGCAACAGTTCCCGGCCGACCACATCCAGTACCAGTTCCTGCGTGCCAAGGATGTTGGCGACCGATTGGGCAAAGAACTCCACACGGGATTCGTGGTGACGTTCGTATCGGTCAATCGTGGTATTCCAGGAGGATGAAACAAGAGCAATGAGCAGCACGAGGCCGCCGGCATAAACCAGCCAGAAGAGCGTCCAGATGTTACGCTTGAGTGTGGTCAAAGTACCTCCCGGGCATTCCCGCGAGATGTCGAGGGCATCCAGCCAATGCATTGAGTATAGGCTGACTCTCGCCCTCCGTATGCCCGGACCTATTTCGCCGTCAACGCCTCGACCATGGCGCCCAGAAACCGCGAGGCCTCACCTCCGGTCGCCGCCCGGTGATCGAACGTGAGGGACAATGGCAGAATGCGCCGCACTGTCGGTTTTCCACCGCGAGGAACGACTTTCTCGCGGATCCTGCCAGCGCCAACAATCGCCACCTGGGGAGGGGTCACAATGGGGTTGGCGTACTGACCGGTCATGGTGCCGAAGTTGGACAGGGTGATCGTGGCCCCCTGCATTTCCCGGGGTGGAATCTTGCGGGTGGCAACCGCTTCCCGCAGGTTTTCCAGCCCCTGGCGCAGATCCTGTTGCGACCGGTGATTCACGTCCCGCAGCACGGGCACGAACAGCCCCTCCGATGTATCCACCGCAATGCCCACATGCACTTCATCCAGCAGCCGCCGGCTCAGGTTATCGCCATCGAACCAGGCATTCAGCTGCGGAACCGCCTCACAGGCAAGGGCGATCGCCTGCACCAGGCGCATGGTGATGTCCGTGCTTTCGTTCCAGTCGCCGATGTCAGCGTCCTCGTAAATGGAGACTGGCACCACCTGGGCGTGGGACAACGCCATGTTCTTGGCCATGGTCCGGCGCGGGCCCCGCAGCATTTCCGCCTCACCCAGCTGTTTCTGATGGCTGGCCTGTTTGTGCACATCGTCGTTGGTAATCAGGCCGCCGGGGCCGCTGCCCTTGATCGATTCGAGGCTGACACCCAAGCGCTCCGCCAGCGCACGGACTCCCGGCGTCGCACGGTTGGCCCGGGCCCGTCGGCTGGACACCGCTGCGCCGATGATGAACTGATCCCGGGTGGATTCTGCCCCATTGCCCTTGTCGGAGGTTTTCAGCTCACCCACCACAGTGCCGGTGTCATCCCCCTCACCTTCAAACGCCAGCAAAGGCTCACCGGTGTGGATGATGTCGCCTGGATCGCCGTAGAGCTTCGCGATGGTACCCGCCTCGGGAGATGGCACCTCCACGATGGCCTTGGCGGTCTCCACGGAAACCAGCACCTGATCGACGTCGACAACGTCGCCCACTTTGACGTGCCACTCGACAATTTCAGCCTCGGGCAGGCCTTCGCCAAGATCGGGGAGTTTGAAATTTTTCATAGCGCAATCACCTGTTCCACAGCCTCGACAATGTCGCCTACGGTGGGCAGGTAGGCCATCTCATTCCGGTAATACGGCATGATGGTGTCGTAACCGGTTACCCGAACCACGGGTGCCTGGAGATCAAGAAACGCGCCTTCCGCAATGGAAGCGGCAATTTCAGCGCCCACGCCGCCATTGCGGCAGGCCTCGTGAATGATCACGGCGCGGCCGGTTTTGGCCACCGAACACAGCAGCGTTTCCCGGTCCAGCGGGCTGACGGAGGCGACATCGATTACCTCCGCGGACACCCCCTGCTCGGCCAGTTTGTCGGCCGCCTGCAGGGTTTCCATCACGCACGCCCCCCACGTGATCAGGGTGACATCATCCCCTTCCCGGAGCGTGAAGCAGGTATCGAGCGGTAAGGCCTCACCGTTGTTTTCCACGCTCTGGGTCACCGCGCGGTAAATGCGTTTGGGTTCGAGGAACACCACCGGATCGGGGTCACGAATGGCGGCCAGCAACAGGCCGTACGCCCGTTGGGGCGAACTGGGGATGACCACACGCAGGCCGGGAATGTGCGCAAACAGGGCCTCGGTGCTTTCCGAGTGGTGTTCCGGTGCGTGAATACCCCCGCCAAACGGCGCCCTGTAGACGATCGGGCAATGCAACCGGCCCCGGGTACGGTTGCGCATTCGGGCAGCGTGACTGACGATCTGCTCCATACCGGCGTAGATGAACCCCATGAACTGGAATTCCGCCACGGGTTTCAGGCCCTGGGTGGCCATGCCCACGGCCGTTCCGGCAATCAGGTTTTCCGCCAGGGGCGTGTCCATCACCCGCTTGAAGCCGAAACGTTCCTTGAGCCCCACCGTGGCCCGGAACACCCCGCCATTGGTGGCAATGTCCTCGCCCAGCAACACCACATTCTCGTCATGAGCCATTTCCCAGGCCAGAGCCATGTTGACGGCCTCCACCAGGGTGACGTCACGAACCTCTGCCGAGCTCATTATTCACCTCCCCGGTATTTGGCGGCAAGGCGCTCCCGCTGCGCCCGCAACGAGACGGGCAGGTTTTCGAACAGGTAATCCACCATGGCCGTGGGTGGTTCGGCTTCGGTGGCGAGGTACTCTTCCACCGCCTTCTCAACCGTTTGCTTGCACTCGGCCTGCAGCGCCTTTTCCTTGTCCGGATCCCAGAGGCCGGCATCGTGCAGGTAGTTCTGCAAACGTTTGATGCCATCCTTCTCCCAGGCTTTTTTCAGATCCTCGGCACTGCGGTAGCGGGTGGCGTCGTCAGCCGTGGTGTGATCCCCCAATCGATAGGTGACCGCCTCGATCACCATGCCGCCCTTGCCGGCGTGAGCCCGCTCGAGGGCAGCATCCAGGGCCTCGATGACGGAAAAGTAGTCGTTGCCGTCCACAATGTGGCCTGGCAATCCGGCGCTGATGGCTTTCTGAGCAATGGTCTCGGCACCGGTCTGGATGCCGCGGGGCGTGGAAATCGCCCATTGATTGTTGATCACCATGAACACCACGGGCAGGTGCCAGGCGCCGGCGAGGTTGATGCTTTCGAGGAAATCGCCTTTGGACGTGCCACCATCTCCCACGCAGCAGACCACCGCCCGCTCCTCACCACGGATGCGAATGGCCGACCCCACACCCACGGCATGGCAACACTGAGTGGCAATGGGAACGGCAATGGGAAGGTCTTCCGGGCAGCTTTTCCACGCACTGCCCCGTTCGTCACCGCCCCAGTACAACAGCATTTCCACCAGTGACGCACCGCGAAGAATGTGCGCAGCCTGGTCCCGGTAGTAAGGTACAAAAACATCGGTTTTTGCCAGGCTCTGGCCAATTGCGGTGCCAATCACTTCGTGCCCGAGCACCGAGGGGTAGGTGCCGCATTTGCCGGTGCGTTGCAACGCGATGGCTTTGGCATCGAAAGTGCGGGTGAGCACCATATTTCGGTAGGCAGCCAGGGTACGCTCGGTATCCTCGGCCTGGGCCGGCAAATCATCCAGTGGCTTGCCGTGGTCATCCAGATAGCGGGTGCTATCCACATGAAATTCGAAGCGTTGTTTCATCCCACCCTCCTTGCCCCCGCTTCCTGGTGAAAGCGCAACTGCAGGAGTTCTCCGCTTGTGGCGGAGGGGCCGGCAGTTTAGGAGCCAGTCGTCTTGTCGTAACGCGGGTCGCACGTTGTTGGGATTTACTCAGAGCATTCGAAGACGCCCTGAGTAATATCTAGACGATCCGGAGGGATTGGGCAATTCAGGCTTTTTTCACGAACTCCGACTTCAGTTTCATGGCACCGATACCCTCAATTTTGCAGTCAATATCGTGATCACCGTCGACAAGGCGGATGTTCTTCACCTTGGTGCCCACCTTAACGACCGAGCTGGATCCTTTGACCTTCAGATCTTTGATCACTGTGACCGTATCACCGTCCTGCAGTTCATTACCGTTGGAATCCCGAACCACTGCGCCGGCCTCGGCTGCGGCGGCTTCCGCTTCCGACCATTCGTGACCGCACTCGGGACAGACGAGCTGAACGCCGTCTTCATAGGTGTATTCAGAGCTGCATTGGGGGCAGGGAGGAAGCTGGGCCATGAGGGGTTCCTGAAAAAGTAAAGGGCGCGCATGATACCAGAAAGCACCCTTCTGCCGCCCGCCTGCCGTTACTTCCCCGGTGCCACCCGAGCCAGGATTTCCGGCGAGTCCGACAGTGGAAGTGCGATTATGACGCCCTCATTGGAGGCCGGATAAATCCCTGTCAGTGCCGTGGTGTTGACCTGATGGGATACCAGGATAATGGGCGCCCCGTCTGCCATGGCGTTCACGCCCTCAATGGTTTCCCGGGTCTTGCGGGGCCCGCTGCTCCGGTTCTGGAAGAACGAGTTCAGCGGCGGCCAGCCGGTCACCTCGCCGACATTCATTTCGGTTGCGGTATCCATGCACCGGCACCACTGGCTCGAATACACTCGCGCCCCGGTAATGCCATGCTCCGCCAGAAACGTTTTCCAGGCCCGGCCCTGCTCCCTGCCGGTCTCGTTCAGGTTCCGCTGGGTGCTGCAGTCATCCAGTTGGAAATTCGCCGGGTCGCCTGTACCCGGAGCCAGGGCGTGGCGCATCATCAGTATCGCTTCGCCATCGCGAAGTGCCTGCCATGCACTGCCGTTGTTGTCACTGGCCGCCGCCGGTAACGACAAAACCAACACCAATATTCCCAAGGCCAAACCTTTTGAAATCATGTCAGTCCCTCCTGTGCCTGAAATCTCCTGCCATAGAGTGTGATACGCCACATCAACCTACCAGGCTCACACCAACAGAAGGTAAACTTGCCGCCAGAACCAATCGATGAAGGAATCCGCCATGCCTATCTGGGTCGATGCCGACGCCTGCCCTGTCCCCATCCGGGAAATCCTCTGCCGCGCCGCCACCCGCTGGCAGGTCCAGACCACTTTCATCGCCAATCACAGCATCAACCTCCCGCCGAGCCCCTACATACAGCGCCGCCAGGTGCCCCAGGGCTTCGATGTGGCGGACAACGAAATTATGGACCAGATGAGCCCCGGCGACCTGGTGATTACCCAGGACATCCCCCTGGCGGCGGAAGCCATCGAAAAGGGTGCGGATGTGTTCAATCCCCGTGGCCAGGCCTTCACCAGGGAAAACATCCGCCAGCGCCTGGCCATGCGCAATTTCATGGAAGAAATGCGCAGTGCCGGCCAGGTGACCGGAGGCCCCGCACCGTTCAGCCAGACCGATCGCAAGGAATTCGCCGACAAACTGGACCGCTGGCTGCAACGCAATCTCAAGCAATGACTTCCCGGGCATCCGGACTTTCGTTGCGCAGTTGTTGGTAATGATTCTCTTTTATTTTTGAGACGTACCAGCTACCCTTTGCGCTTTTCCAGCCCTTCGCGGAGTGTTTTCATGCCCGGCCATGCCAGCCAAACCACCAGCAGTTTCGCCGCCCTGGCCCGCCTTTTGCGCTACGCGCGGGGCTATCGCCGACAGATTATTGCGGCCGCCACCTGCTCCATCATCAACAAGCTGTTCGACATTGCCCCGGAGATCCTGATCGGCGTCGCCATCGACGTGGTGGTCAACCAGGAACAGAGTTTTGTCGCCGGGCTGGGGTTTGAAACGGCGCGGGAGCAGATCACCATCCTGGCCGTACTGACGTTCTTTATCTGGGCCGGGGAGTCGCTCTTTGAATACATGTTCCAGATACTCTGGCGCAACCTGGCCCAGCGCCTGCAGTCGGATTTACGCCAGGATGCCTACGAGCATGCCCAGCGTCTGGACATGAGTTTTTTCGAGGCCCGCAGCTCTGGTCAGTTAGTGGCCACTATGAATGACGACGTGAACCAGCTTGAACGTTTCCTGGACGGCGGTGCCAACGCCATGATTCAGGTGCTGGTCACGGTGGTAGCCGTGGGCGCCGTGTTCTTCGTCCTGTCGCCGTTAATCGCCCTGCTGGCCTTTACCCCCATTCCCCTGATTATCTGGGGCGCCTTCTACTTCCAGCGCAAGGCGGGTCCCCTGTACGCCGATGTGCGGGAGAAAGTCGGCGATCTGTCCAGCCGGCTGGCCAACAACCTGGGCGGTATCGCCACCATCAAGAGCTTTACCGCAGAACAGCGGGAAGCGGCACGCCTGAAGGAAAGCAGCGAGGCCTACGTGGAGGCCAACCGCCGGGCCATCCGAATCAGTTCCGCCTTCATTCCGGTAATTCGCATGGCGATACTGGCCGGTTTCCTGGCCACTTTCACCGTCGGCGGCATGATGGCTCTGGAAGGCACTCTGAATGTCGGCGCCTATGGCGTGCTGGTGTTTCTGACCCAACGCCTGCTCTGGCCCCTGACTGGCCTTGCCGAAGTAATCGATCTGTTTGAGCGGGCCATGGCCAGCACCCGGCGTATCCTTGATCTGCTTGCAGAGCCTGTCTACGTGCACGACGAGGCCGGGCAACCACTGGCTGGGCCGGTCAAGGGCGAAGTCCGTTTTGAAAAAGTAAGCTTTCACTACCCCGCCAGCGGCGCCGGTATCCGGGATATCGATCTGCAGGTACCTGCCGGTCACACCCTTGCGCTGGTTGGTGCCACCGGCTCCGGTAAATCCACGCTGATCAAGCTTCTGCTGCGCTTTTACGACCCCAGTCACGGGCGAATCCTGATCGACACCCAGCCCATCCAGTCGGTCAGTCTCAAGTCACTGCGTGAGGCCATTGGCCTGGTGAGCCAGGATGTCTACCTTTTTGAGGGCAGCATTCGGGAAAACCTCGCTTACGGAAAACCGGACGCCACCGACGAAGAAATCGTCGAGGCGGCGAAAACCGCCGAAGCCTGGTCCTTCATTGAGGCCCTGCCCGAGGGACTGGAAACGCCGGTTGGCGAACGCGGCATTCGTCTCTCCGGGGGCCAGCGCCAGCGCCTCTCCCTGGCCCGGGCGTTGCTGAAGGACCCGCCGATTCTGGTGCTGGACGAAGCCACCAGTGCCGTTGACAATGAAACGGAAGCTGCGATCCAGCGCTCACTCAAGCGCATTGGCCACAACCGGACGGTGATCATGATCGCCCACCGCCTGTCCACCATTGTCGACGCCGACACCATTGCCGTCGTGGACGCCGGCCAGGTCGTGGAAGCCGGAACCCACCAGCAACTGCTCGACCAACAGGGTGCCTACCACGCCCAGTGGCGGGTGCAGACCGGGCAGGCCTGAGACCCTGCCTCACCCTCAGATCATATTGATAGTAATTCGCATTTAGATTATCCTGCAGACCTTCAGATAGCCCGGAGCCTGCATGTCTGCCTTTTTCGAAGTGACCAACCTGGGTGTCCGCATCGGCGACACCGCCATCGTCAGCAACCTTAACATCGGCTTTCGGGAGGGCGAGGTTACCGCCCTCCTCGGCCATAACGGCTCCGGCAAATCCACCCTGCTGAAAATCCTGGCCCGGCAGCTCTCACCGTCCACTGGCGAGGCCAGCCTGCTCGGGCATTCGTTCCGCGACACCGGGGCCCGGGAGTTTGCCCGTATCGTGGGCTACCTGCCCCAGCACCCTCCCGGAACCGATGGCCTTACCGTCCGTGAACTGGTGGCGCTGGGCCGCTACCCATGGCGTGGGCCGTTGGGACGCTACACCGATGAGGACCACCAACTGATTGACCAGGCCATTGAGGACACCGGCCTGAGCCGCTTCCGGCACCGCTCGGTGGACACCCTGTCCGGCGGCGAACGCCAGCGCGCCTGGATTGCCATGCTGCTGGCCCAGAAAACCCGCTGCCTGTTGCTCGACGAACCGATTTCGGCGCTGGACGTGAAGCACCAGGTGGAAACCCTGCGACTGGTGCACCGCCTCGCCGAGGAAAGGGACCTGACCGTGATTGTGGTTCTGCACGATGTTGATCTGGCCGCCCGGTTCTGCGACCGCTTGGTAGCTCTGCGTGAGGGCCAGTCGATTGCGGACGGGACACCGCAGGAAGTTATGACCAGCGACACTCTGGAAACCATATACGGTGTGCCGATGGGTGTAATGGAACGGGCGCCCGGCCAGTGGGTGTCCTATGTCCATTAGTATCCTTCTCCGAATCACTGCCGTTCTGTGCCTATGTGTCTCCGCCACGGTGGCCACCGCAACAACCTGGCAGCATGAGCAAGGAACCCTGACCCTGAGCGAAACTCCCAAACGCGTGGTTGCCCTGAACTGGGCCGCAACCGAAGCCCTGCTTCTGCTCGGCGTGACTCCGGTGGGAGTGGCGGACAAGGCCGGTTATTCGGTATGGGTCAAGGAACCCGAATTGCCGGAAGCGGTCCCCAATATCGGCACCCGCGTCGCCCCCAGCCTCGAAGCGATTGCCGAACTGGAACCCGACCTGATCGTCACCAGTTCCGAGATGGCCCCTGCGACCGACCTGTTGGAGCGCATTGCACCCACCTACGTGATCAGTATCTACAAGAAGGACTCCAGGCCGTTTTCAAAAGCCCGGGAAATGCTCCTCACCCTGGGTGAAATCCTGGATCTGGAGGAACGTGCCCAGGCCATTCTGACCGATATCGATGACACCCTCGCCGCCCAGCGCGAGCGCCTCCGGCGGCATGGTGCCGATGATCAACCGGTGGCCCTGGTGAATTTTCTTGACGACCGGCACGTGCGAATCTATGCCCCGAACGGGCTGTATCAAACCGCCCTGAACGCGCTGGGATTGACCAACGCCTGGCCACATGCGGGCAACTACTGGGGGTTTTCGGTGGTCGGCCTGGAGGCCATCGCCGCCTACCCGGACAGCCGGATTGTGGTCATTGAACCCACCCGCCCGGGTCTATCCGAACATCTTGAAGACAGCCCATTCTGGACCTACCTGCCGGCTGTTCAGCGCGATGAGATTTACCAGGTCGATGCGGTGTGGCCATTCGGCGGCGTGTTCCCGGTAATGCGACTGGCCAGCAACCTGACAGACGCATTGATTCAGGGAGGCACCGACAATGTACGCTGAAACCCGGCTGGCCACGAACACGCCCGGGCTTCCCGCCAGACTTCCGCTGGCCGCGGCCCTGCTGTGGCTTGGAGCACTGGCCGCCAGTGCGTCGCCCTGGCTGGCCGAACTGGATCCGGCGGCATTGATTTCCGCGTTCTGGACCTACAACAGCCACGACTACACCTCGGTACTGGCCCATTTCAGCTGGGCGCCCCGGGTCTCCGTGGCCATCCTGATTGGCTGCGGACTGGGGCTGGCCGGGGCAGTAACTCAGCAGGTTCTGGGTAATCCGCTAGCGTCCCCGACCACGCTCGGTGTCGAAGCCGGGGGGCAATTCGGCGTGACCATTGCCACCCTGTTCGCCCCGGCGGTGTTGGCGTTCAGCCCGGATCTGGCCGCCGTCGCCGGCGGCTTGCTGGCCATTTTCCTCGTCATCGCGCTGACCTGGCGCCTTGGTTTTTCCCCGGTCACGGTGATTCTCGCCGGCCTGGTCATCACCTTCTTCATGGGCGCCCTGAACATGGCGTTCCTGCTCCTCAAGGGCGAATGGCTGGGCAACCTCTTTATCTGGGGCGCCGGTTCGCTGGTACAGAACAACTGGACGCCTTTTATGGATCTATGGCCGCGGGTTCTGGTTCTGGCTCTGGCTCTGGTGCTGCTGATGCGACCGTTGCAGCTGTTGCAACTGGGTCAGGCCTCCGCCAGCTCGCTTGGTGCCCGTGTCGGCATGATCCGAATGCTGGCGCTGTTTTTGGTAGTGCTGATGAGCGCCACGGTGGTTAGCCGGGTTGGCGTGGTGGCGTTTGTCGGGTTGGCGGCGCCGGTACTGGCCCGGCTGCTTGGCGCCCGGAACCTGGTGGAACGGCTGGTATGGAGCACACTCTTCGGCGGTGGCCTGCTGCTCCTGGCAGATACCCTGGCGCACTGGGCCTCCACCTGGGGTGACGGCTCGCTGGTGCCAACCGGCACAACGACCGCGCTGATCGGAGGCCCCATCATCCTGCTGGCCCTGCAGAGCTTCAGGAACACCCACCACATGCCGGGCCAGGATGCCAGCCCCACCGGATTTATACCCATAAGACGCCCGGCCGTTGTGATCGGCTCGGTATTGCTGACGCTTCTGCTCGCTACGTTTATCGTATCCATGGGCTGGTCGCCTGGCCTTCAGGAATGGAGCTGGACGCCCCTGAGTCAATGGGACGATGCCTGGGTCTGGCGCGGTCCGCGCATGCTCGCGGCCATCCTTGCCGGCGTATCCCTTGGCCTGGCCGGCACCCTCATTCAGCGCATGACCGGCAACGTGATGGCCAGCCCGGAAATGCTCGGCATCAGTGGCGGCGCGGCCCTGGTAATGGTGCTGATTGTCCTGAGCGGCGCTGAAGTAGGACGTGCGGGCCAGCTGACCGCCGCCACCGTTGGCGCAGCCGGCGCCCTCGGCCTGTTGATCCTGCTGGCCCGAAGGCACCGGTTCGCGGGCAATCAGTTACTGCTGGGCGGGCTCGCCTTGTACGTGTTCATGGATTCCGGTTTGCGACTGGTGATGGCATCCGGTGGCACCGTGGCGTCCAAATTGCTGAACTGGATGTACGGGGCCACCTGGCTGATCTCCGAATCCGAGGCCCTGGCACTGCTGAGCCTGATTCTGCTGATCAGCCTGTGCCTGTTCACCGTGATTCGCCCGCTGACCATCCTGCCGCTGGGTGATACCTCGGCATCCTCCCTGGGGCTGCCTGTTGGCCGGGCACGGCTGGCGCTGCTCTTGCTGGCCGCACTACTGACGGCATCAGCTACGGTGGTCATCGGGCCACTGAGTTTCGTGGGCCTGATCGCACCGCACCTGGCCCGGGTACTCGGGCAGCATACCGTGGGCCGGCAGATGATGGTGGCGGCCCTCGCCGGCGGCCTGCTCCTGGCCGTCGCCGATTACCTGTCCCGGATTGTGGTCTACCCCGGCCAGTTACCCGCCGGGCTGCTGGCGGCACTGGTCGGTGGTCTTTATTTCCTGTGGGGGCTGAGCCGCCATGGTCGCAGCTGATCCCTCCGGCGCCGACTGGCCCGGGCGGTATCGGCACTTGCTGGCCAGCGCAGGCCTGAATGCCGAATCCGTCATCGGCCAGGCTTTACAGCCTCACGACCTGGATCGTCCTGCACTGCTCTCGCTCGCCCAGTGCCTCGAACGGCCGGAACTGCTGCAACAACAGCTCACAAAGGACTACCCCGACGCCAGCAACGCCCGCGCACTACGGGCGTATCTCTCCGTCACCCAGCAGGATCTGGCGCTGTCGGTGATTGCACCGTTGACGCTGAGACTGTTTCGCGATGGCAAGTCACCTTTACCCGACCCCCAGCAGATTTTTCTCGGGCGGGCCCGCGAGGGTGCGACGGCAGCGCGATGGTTTCATGCCCCGTCACAGCCAGCGGTTGGTTTAGCAGACTTCATCGGGAAACTGGATGAGCTTGTGACTGCCTGGTATCCGGTTTTCCGGCAGGGATTCGGGGTCAGCCCGGGGGCTTACTGGAGCAGTATCGGTCTTGGTCTGGGAGCGCCTTTTTCGGTCGTGTGGAACCTTGCGGATGCAGAGGCCGTATGCAACCTGGCACAGGCCTGGCTGGAGGAGTTTGCATGTGGTGCGAACCGGTTCGTTGATTGGGTACCGGCCGAGTTCAGTGGCCGGCAATGCGCCATTCCGCAGCGCAAGGGCTGCTGCCTGAAGTATCTGCTGCCGGAAGGTGGTTACTGTGGCACTTGTGGCATTTATCGTAAGGCGCGTCTGGCTGAGACTAGCCGCCGATCCCGGAGCCCAGCGCCAGACCAGCGACTGCCAGCGCAATAAACAGTCCGGCGCCGGCAGCGATTTTCAGCCCTTCGATCATTTCCTGTTCCGGTGTCATCACTCTTGCTCCCTGCATCCATCGACCAGAAGAGAATTCCGGAGCGGACAAGGCCCGCTCCGGAACCGGGTTCAGTACGCCCAGGAGACGGTCAGGCTGGCGTTAGCCGGCTCGCCGTAGAAGCCCTGGGCCGAGGCGCCGAATTTCTTCAGGCTCTCAATGTATTTCTCGTCGGTGACGTTGTTGACGTTCAGGGTAGCGTTCCAGTGGCGGGCAAAATCGTAGCTCGCCATCAGATCCAGGACCGCGTAACTGTCCTGCTCGGTAACAATAGTGGCACCAGCGTTCGGGCCAGTGGTCGCCACGCCCTGCTCCTGACTGATCTCGGACTGCCAGCGGACCTGGCTGCCGACCTTCAGGCCATCAATGCCGGGCACTTTCCAGGTACCCCGCAGTTGCGCCAGGTGTTCCGGTACAAAGGATTTTGCAGCGTTACCATCGGCGTCTTCGATGTCCACGAAGGTGTAGCCGGCGAACAGCTGGATCCGGTCGGTCACATCGCCAACGAACTCGAGCTCAACACCCTGACTCTCGAGACCGTCGATGCCCCGGTAGTAAACGTCGGGTGAGTTCGGATAGGTGCCAGCAGCTTCCGCCACGTTTTTCTGTTCGGTCTGAAACAGGGCCACGGTGGTGTTCACCCGGTCATCGGCGAATTCACTTTTCAGCCCGAATTCGTAGTTCACGCCGTCAATCGGGTCGAGGCGGTCGCGATTAATATCCAATTCCGTCTGCGGCGCAAAGATTTCGGTGTAGCTGGCGTACAGGGAATGGTTGTCGTTGAGGTCATAAATCAGACCTGCGTACGGCGTTTCCACCGCGTCATAGCTGGTGGTTTTGGCGGTGCCATAACTGACGCCTTCACTGTCCAGCCAGGTCAGGCGCAAACCGGTGATAGCGGTCAGTTGATCGGTCAGGCTCCAGCGCGCGGCGGCGTAGGTGGCCACTTCCTTGTCGGTCCAGTCCGAGCCACCCACGCCATTGTCAAAGGTGGGCTTGGGGTAATTGCCATCCCATTCATTCAACGGCGGCAGTGGATCGCCAATGCCCTGACCATAACGGGATTCGTCAACGGTCTCTGAGCGGGACCAGGTAGCCCCCAGAACCAGTTCGTGGGTGCGATTGGCAAGGTTGAACGGGCCAGTGGCGTAGGTGTCCACCACCCATTGTTCAACGTCGAGATCATACTGGCTGGGGTAGGCAAAGAGGCCCTCGCCGGTCTGCGGATCCGGGGTGCCATACTGGTAGAAGAGTTCGGATTCGCTCTCGTTCTTGAGCCGGAATACCGTGCCCTGGGCGCGCCAGCCACCGGCCAGCTCCTGTTGAAGCTCAATGAAGCTGTTGTCCTGGGTGTTGTCCCAGTAGGACCAGTCGGAAGCGGTGCTGGTTGACCGGGCATAGTCCGTTGCGGTGCCGTCGGAATAGAACAGGGGCAAGGCGCCCCACAGCGGACTGTCGGTGTCGGAGGTCTGGAACGAGTGTCCCAGCGTCAGCAGCGTGGTGTCCGTCAGATCCGCTTCGATGACCCCATAAAACATCTGCTTTTCGTTGCTGTACCGATCCAGGTAGGAGTCCTTGTCCTCGTATCCCGCCACAACCCGGCCACGCACAGCACCGGATTCAGACACGGCGCCGGAGACATCACCCACGATGCGCTTCTGGTCCCAGGACCCACCGGTTACGGAAACCGAGCCACTGGATTCGGCCGTCGGGCGCTTGCGGATGAAGTTCACCGTCGCGGCCGGGTTGCCGGAGCCGGTCATCAGGCCATTGGCGCCGCGAACCACCTCAATACGATCAAAAAACGCCGTGTCCAACTCACCCTGCACATTGTCGTAAACCGCCGGCAAGCCAACACCATCGTACTGGAAGTTGTTGATGTCGAAACCACGCGCGGTGTAGTAGGTCCTGTCGGATTCCACCGACTCCACGGTTACGCCGGTGGTGCCTTCAAGCACGTCGTTGATATCGTTCTGGGCGAAGTCATCCATCTGCTCGCGGGTGATAACCGTGACTGACTGCGGCGTTTCGCGGTGGGTCAGGCCCATTTTCATGGTTGTGGTCGTGGATTCCGCGGTGTAGCTGCGGGTCTCTTCCGAGGTAACCGGACCGCGGTCAGCAGACACCTCCAACGCGTTCAGGACGACGGGCTTGTCTTCCTGCGCCCACGTCAGGCCCGGCAAGGTGGCGGCCATCATGGCTGAAATCAGGGCCTTGCGGCGGAAGGCTGTTTCGGGATTTCGGGACATCTTCTTCTCCGTTTCATGGGGTCACTCAAACTTCAGACGCACATCTTAATGCGAATGATTCCGATTTAAAATGTTTAATTTGGAATGACCACCTGAAACGACTTTCTTCCAGCCACCCGGGAACCGGCGGCGTGACGCAGCAGGTGCTATTCTGAGAACTTCGCCGGCAGGTCAATCGAATGCCCCTGAACTCGACACACCGGGAGATTCCAATGCGCTCATTCCGACAACTCGCGATGCTAGCCAGCCTCTTCCTGGCGGGTCTGCCCATGGCTTACAGCCAAACCTTCTCCTCCGACGCCGGGCAGTTCCGGCTCGAAACCGTGGCCACGGGGCTGGAGCATCCCTGGAGTCTTGCCTTCCTGCCGGATGGTTCCATGCTGGTGACGGAGAGAGCCGGACGGCTTCGGATTCTTCGCGATGGCGCTCTCGACCCCGATGCGATCCCCGGTGTTCCGGAGCTCGTGGTTTCCGGCCAGGGGGGGCTGCTCGACGTTCTGTTACACCCGGACTTTGCGGAAAATCGCACCCTGTTCCTCAGCTACGCACACCGCGCGGACCGCGGCATGACCACGAGAGTGGCGAGGGCCAGGTTTGAGCAGGACCGTCTCGAGGACGTCGAGGTGATATTTGAAGCGCTGCCCCGCTCCGGTAAGTCCCGGCATTTCGCCGGGCGCATGGCCTTCGACAGCAACGGGTACCTGTACGTCGCGGTCGGCGACCGGGGAGAAATGGACCGCGCTCAGGACACTGCCGACGACGCCGGCGGCGTGCACCGGATTACCGTGAACGGCGAGCCCGCCTCCGGGAACCCGGGGATGGATAACCCGCAAGTCAATGACACGTTCTATACCTGGGGCAACCGGAACATTCAGGGGATGACGGTACATCCGGACACTGGTGATGTCTGGACCCACGAACACGGTCCCCGGGGTGGGGATGAAATCAACATCCTTCGCGCCGGCACCAATTATGGCTGGCCTGAAATCACCTACGGCATCGGCTACTCCGGCATTCCGATCACCCTGGACACCGAAAAGGAAGGCATGGCCCAGCCGCTGCATTACTGGGATCCCTCCATCGCACCGTCGGGTATGGCGTTCTACACCGGCTCAGGGATTCCGGAATGGCAAGGCGATCTGTTCGTGGGGGCGCTCAAGCTTCAGAAACTCGTGCGCCTGAAAATCAGGGACGAATCCGTGCGCGAAGAAGAGGATTTGCTGACGGATCTGGGAGAGCGGATACGGGATGTTCGCATGGGCCCCGATGGAGCCCTGTGGCTTCTGACCGACGATTCCGACGGCAAGGTGTACCGGTTGCTGCCGGCTCAGTGAGGGTCGTTGGTTCGCTCGGTTTTCTCGAACTGGGGGATGTCGTCGGTGATCTCGAACCAGTCCGATTTTGAACCTGTATACACATGTTGTGCCGGGCCCTTGCCCAGCGGTTCATTGATGACACCGACCCGCAGGCGAAGGATGCCCGGAATCGCATCCACCCGGCTGTAAAGCTGGCTGCCGCAGCGACTGCAGAAGGCCCGGTATTTACCGGGCCGGGATTCGAACTCGGTGACCAGGGCTTCGCCGCGTAAGAACCGGAACCGGATTTTCTGGATAGGCGCACTGGCCGAGAACGCACTGCCGTGAGCCCTTCGGCATTGACTGCAGTGGCACAAGGCAACCGGACCGAGAGGACCGTCGTATTCAAAGGTGATGTCGCCGCACAGGCACTGGCCGGTATACATAGGTTTTTCTCTCAATCTGGCGAGGCGCGTCAATTCAGCGCCGATGATACCCGCCGGCCACTTGAAGAACCAGAGCGCCGACTCCATCTTAGGAACACACAGCTCGAACAGGAGGAACGTATGGCATTCAGCACACTTCCGAACATCGGCATGGGGACTTTCCGGCTGAAGGGCAATGATGCACGGGAAGCGGTCAAAAGTGCCCTGTCTCTGGGTTATCGGCACATTGATACCGCCCAGATGTACGACAATGAGGCGGAAGTTGGCGATGGCATCACGTCCAGCGGCATTCCGCGCCGCGAAATCTTCCTGACCACGAAAATCTGGCACGACCAACTGCACGCAAGCGATCTGATCAACAGCCTGCATGACAGCCTGGCCCGGCTCAAAACCGACCACGTCGACCTTACGCTGATTCACTGGCCCTCCCCCGACGACGAAGTGCCCATGGAGGAATACCTGGGCGCCCTGCGAGACGCCCAGCGGGAAGGGCTGACCGATCACATCGGCATCTCCAACTTCACCTGTGCCCAGATGGACAAGGCGGTCGAGATTCTTGGCCATGGCACCATCTTTACCAATCAGGTGGAAGTGCACCCGTTCCTGGCGAACCGCAAGGTCGTGGAGCACGCCCAAAAGCTCGGAATGACGGTAACCGGCTACATGCCCCTTGCTGTCGGCAAGGTTATGGAAGATGAAACGCTCCAGCGCATTGCCCAGACCCACAACGCATCACCCGCCCAGATAGCGATTGCCTGGGTGGCGTCCCGCGGCGTTGTGCCGATCCCGTCCTCGACACGACCGACGCATCAGAAAGCCAATCTTGATGCCCTGAACATCGAGCTGAGCGAGGACGAGATTCGCCTTATCGACGAACTGGACCGTGGTGAGCGGATTGCGGACCCGGGCTTTGCACCGGCCTGGGACTGAGCCAGACACCCGCGACCAAAGAGGCCAGCGTAGCCAAGGGCAGGAGTAACAACCACTGGGTCTGCAGGGCCCAGTAGGTGGCCGTGCTGAAGAGAACCCAGGTAATCGGCACCGGCAGCAGCAACCAGAACGTTGCGCGGCCGAAACCTCCCACCAAAAGGACACTGGCCGCAACGGTAACGCCCGGCGACAGCCCAAACAGCGCCAGGGTCGTTGGCTCCCCGGACTGGACAACAGTAAGCCAGGGCAACAGCACCACCGCCGCCAGCCAGAACGCGGCAAACCACCCTGTTCTGCCGATCGACAGACGGGGGCAACCTCGGGTAACGGCCAGTGCCGCAAGCAGCCCGCCCTGTACGGTGAACGCCCAGCCAATCCAGACCGCCGGCCAGTTGATCTCACCGAAGTAGTTCACCAGAAAGCCACCGCCACTGAGAATCCAGGCCGCAGCAACAATCACCAGTGCCAATCGACGCCAGACGATCTCGGGCCGGCCTGCCATCCAGGGGACAATGAGGCTTAACGGAACAACGAGGAGCTGCCACGGCCAGAGGTCCTGATTGATCCGCGCAAACAGTCGCAAAAACACCTCTGGCCCGAACATCAGGAAATCCTGCAGGGAATAGCTCAGCCAGGCTAGATCACTCACAGAGACCTCACGTAGGCCACCATCCGCTGCCGCTGCTGTTCATCCGGCAACTCGCCATACATGGCCGCCATATTCTCCTGCATATGCTCAACACTCGAGGTTGCCGGTATGGCGCAGGTTACCGCCGGATGGGCAACAATAAACTTCAGGAAAAATTCGGCCCAGGTGCTCACGCCCGCTTCCCCGGCCCACGCCGGCAGGGGCTCGGACTGAAACCGCCGGAACAGCGAACCGCCCTGGAAAGGCCGGTTTACGATGACCGCAATGCCCCGCTCCTGCGCCAGAGGTAACAAACGGGCCTCGGCCTCACGGTCCAGGACGTTGTAGGTCAGCTGAACGAAATCGAGCGGCTGGGTTTCCATGATGCGGGCGAACTCGCCATGACGTCGCCCGTGGGATGTGGTGATACCAAGGTAACGCACCTCTCCCGCCGCCTTCATGGCCTTCAGCGTCTCCAGGTGTCCCTGCCAGCCAAGAAGATTGTGGACCTGCAGCAGGTCGAAGCGTTCCACACCCCACTTTCGACGGGACGATTCCGCCTGCTTCCTGGTCGCCGATTCATCACCAGTCCAGATCTTGGTGGCGGCGAAAAGCTGATCCCGGGCCCCCAGGGCATCAAGGGACCGCCCCAGAACGTCGGCGGAGGAACCGTACATCGGCGAACAGTCGACCACACTGCCACCATGATCAAAGAACGTCTTGAGCACCTTGGTGCGTTGCTCAATCAGATAGGGATCGCTGCCGACATTGAAGGTAATCCAGGTCCCCATGCCGATGGCGGGGAGGCGTTCGCCGGTCGAAGGAACAGCGCGCCTGATCGGTGCCGGGAGTTGAGTATTCCCGTGCATCGCGAACAAGCCGGGCGCATGAAGAGCCAGCCCCGAAAGACCAGCACCCACAAGAAGCTGTCTGCGCGTAAGATGTTTTGCCATGACCACTTTCTCACTGTCGCGGTGTCAGTGCGAATGGTACGAATGCCGACACTGCCTGGACTCTGATCAGGCAGCGTAATGGGTATCCAGGTATTTCAGGATCCTGGCGGACTCGAACATACCCTCGCCGGTGTTCGGATCTTCCAGATAGGGTACCTGAACCCGCTTGTGCACCTGAAAGAAGGCATCGCGCTTGCCACCCGGAATGGGCGTATACGGCCCCGGCTTCAGGCGCTGCCTTGCCGGGCCGACCTCGGACCAGTGCTCCTTCCCGAGGTTATGGAGCGTGTAGGGAATCTCCAGTTCACACAGTTTTTCACGCACCAGTCGGGAAAACGGACTGCCCTCGAAACTCCAGAGATGCAGAGGCTGTTCTGGCCGCTTTCCAGCTTTTGCCCGCAAGCCCCGCAAGGCACTGGCAGCTGAGGCGACGGACCCCAGTGCCGGCTGCCAGGCCTTGCCCCGATAGAACTTCGGGACCGGCCGGCCAGCGTACTCCCGGAACAGGTAGGCCACGATATTGTTCGATTCGTACATCACCGTGCCGGTATTTTTGTCCACCAGCAACGGGAACTGCTGCTTGCCGCCGAGGGCGGCAGCCTCCTCCCGGAAATTCTGGCCGCCCTTCGGGCAGGGCCGGATTTCCACATCCAGATGGAGCGCGGTGAGCGCCTCGCGCACACGGCGGCAAAACGGGCAGGCCTCCATGTCATAGAGAATGATGGGCTGTTCCGGCTGCACGCTCTTTTTCACGACCATACAGCCCCGCCAGGCTGTCAATGACGAGGTTGTCACGGAACCGAGTAAATTGACGTTGTGTGTTAGCCCGTTGGACATAGTTGAACCCTTGATTGGAATTTCCCTCATTATCACGCAATCGCCCGATTTTCCATTGGCTCGCGGGTACCCATGATGTAATCAAACCAGGGCCTGGTCACACACCAGTTGGCGTCGGGATTCGACCCCATATGATGATCATAGTGCCAGGGCAGGTGTTCCCGGGCCCAGCCCGGATCAAGATGCGATTTCCGGTGGACGCGGTAGTAGTTCCAGGCGCAGTAATACAAGGTTCCCACATAGAAGGGGGCCACCGGCATCAGCGGCGTAACGGCGGCCGCACCCGCGACCAGGGCCGCCACTTCCTTGGTCTGGGCATTCCAGTTCCAGGGCGGTTCCCGGTAATCCTCATCCAGAAACCCGTTCTTGCGCACCTGACGGTGGTGGTCATGCCAGTGAAACGACCAGAAACTGTCGCGGTTGCGCCCCAAATTGTGCAGGACATGTTTGTGGAACACCCACTCGACCGCGTTAGCGGTAATCAGCCCCAACGGTATACCGATCATGATGGCCTCCTGTTCTTGTTTTCGAAACCTGTGGTGACACATCCGATAGCAAACGCTCTTTTGCCGTCAGTTTCCATGACCGAAATGCCGGAAAATGCCCGGATAAAAAGAATTACAAAGTCATTGACATGGAAAATGCAAAACTTCCAAACGCTAACCCTATGATTCACAAAGGGCGACTTACAGGAAGTCACAAAAACCAATACAAACAACGACTCTACTGCCATTTTTTAACGTCATGTAGAACTTCTCTGCATAGTACGCGCCCCAAAGATGGGCTATTGTTGAAGAATAAGAATTCATGGATGGTTAGCAGGATGATTTCGGGTATGCGACGCGCTCACACGACAGGTAACCTTGGGTCGATTTTCAAACGAACGGTCGTAGCAACGAGCGCAGCACTGGCTGTGGCTGCGAGCCCCGCCCTGCTGGCTCTGGACAAAGACGACTCCAGCTTTTCCTCGGCTCGAGTCTGGAGCAGCCAGGTCCGCGATTATGCCGTCAAATCGCTCAACGACGAAAACGCCCTGAGCATGGCGGCCATTCCGCTGAACGGCCCCGGGATCGACCAGTACATCAACGCCGACGAATTGATGAGCCCCGGTTCCATCATGAAACTGGTGACAACCTATGCGGCACTGGAAATTCTCGGCCCAACCCATCATTGGGATACCGACTTCCTGACCGATGGTGAACTGGTCGGCGACACCCTCAAAGGCAATCTTTACGTCCGCTTCGGCGGGGATCCCAAGCTGACCATCGAGCGGCTCTGGGGTACGCTGCGCGAACTCCGCAGCATGGGCATCACCAGCATCGATGGCAATCTGGTGCTGGATGGAACCTATTTCGAGGTAGACGGCGGCTTCCCTGCATTCGAGGACAACGGCGACAATCCCCATGCGCCGTTCCTGGTTGAGCCCTCCGCCTACCTGACCAATCTCAACCTGCTGCACTTCCAGATTCGGGCGGATGAGCGAGGCACCCAGGCCTGGAGCACGCCGTCACTGGATCAGGTAATGATTGATAACCGGGTAACCGCCACGGCCGAGGGCCCCTGCCCCCGCCGTCGCAACTTCGAGTGGGAGCCAATTTTCCACGATGACAACAAAGTCACCGTTCGGGTGACCGGAGAGCTGCCCCAGGGGTGTCGCACCACCCGTTACCTGTCCCTGCTGCCCCATGAGCAATACAGCGCCGGCCTGATTCGTTCCCTGCTCAATGAGACCGGGGTGGCTATAACCGGCAACGACACCGTGGGAACCACTCCGGAAGATGCCCGTCTGGTGCTGAAAACCACGTCGCCGGATCTGGTTACCATGGTGCGCGACATCAATAAGTGGAGCAGCAACGTGATGGCCCGCCAAATGTTGCTGACAATTGGTGCCGAGAACCGGCTGGATGAGGAGGCGGATGATCGCGTCGCCGGCATTCGCGTGATCTACGACTGGCTGGAGAAGAAAGGCATCAATACCGCCGGTATGGTTATCGACAACGGCGCCGGCCTCAGCCGTCACGGCCGGATTACCGCGCGGCAGGGCGCTGAACTGCTGCAACACGCCTGGAACAGCCCCTTTGCTGCTGACCTCATGGCCTCCATGCCGATCACCGCCATGGACGGAACGATGGCTCGCCGGCTTCGCAACACAGGTATGGACGGCAGCGGCCGGATCAAGACCGGCTACCTGGAAAACGTCCGCTCCATCGCCGGCTTTACCCGGGATGAACACAACACCACCTGGGCCGTTGTCGGAATGGTGAACAATGACCCTGCCTGGAATGGCCAGTCTGTCCTGGATCGCATTCTCTACTCCCTGCATTACCGGCCACCCACCGGCACCGCCATTTCCCGGGCCGACTCGGGTTCCTCGAAAACGACCATTCAATGAAAAAAGCCCCGGCGATGCCGGGGCTTTTCAGTTCTGACCCAGTGCGAAGCGATCAACAACCTAGTTATGGGCTCACGAAATCATCCAACAGCGTAAGGCCGGCAATATCGGTCTCGGCGCCGGTCGCCAGGCGCGCAATGGCCGTGTATACACTTCCAGCGGCCAACGTAATACTGCCGGTCTTGAGCAGCGGGCTGCCGTCGGTGGTTGTGATGAAGACCACATAGTCATCCTCCGGCACCTGCAAGTACCCGGATGAATCACCGAACTCGAAATCGTTCAGCGCCGGCTCAGCGTTGTTGATCTCCGTGGCAGATGCACCGCCTTCCGCTGTGGGAATCAGATAAACATCAACCACTCGCGCCTCAAATGCACCGTGAATCACCCTCAGTTTCGCCGCCGTTGCAATACTCCGGTTGTCATCGGCAGCAACGATCGCCTGAATGCTGCTGTCGGCTACTGTTCCAGCCGCAATCACAGTGAACACATCACCCAAGGCCAAACTGAGTGTTTCATCAATGGCCGCAGTGGTCCCCCCTGTCCCGGTGACAATGATCTGATTCTCACCCGCGCCAAGCGGGACATATTCCCCCGTCACCGGCGCAGCGGGAACAGTGTCAGGGAACTCCAGACCAACAATCGCCGCGACATCAACGCCGGGCGATCCATTAACGTAAATATCCACCGGGCCGACATCCGATGAATTATGAACGGCCCGGATACCAGCTCCGGTATTGGTATCCAGAATCTCGGTTACCGCATCGCCGTCTATGGCGATGAGGCTCACGGGTGCTTCGCCAGAAACGGTGTTATCAACCGCACCGATCAGCAAATCAGCTCCCGCCTGCAGTGGCACCGTTCCGCTGTCATAGACCACCGTATCCGCCCCCGCAGGGGTCACCCGAATCTGGTAGTCACCCGCTGGCACCTCAAGCGGCCCTACGCTCTCTTTGAAGGCAAAGGTAAAGGTGGCTTCGTCAGGCAGTGCTGCGCCTGCCGCCGTCACATAAACATCCACCGGTCCAGCCGCGGCAGCCTGGGCGTCGGGGGAAAGGTGGGCAACGCGAAGGCGCACGGAATTCGCCGAATCCCGGCTTCCGTCGTCCGTGAGGATGAGCGGTTCGATGGTCTGGTCACCGACCTTGCCCACCGCAATTACGTCATAACTGGTATCAAACCGGAGCGATGCATCCGCCTCGATCACGGTAGCGGTTTCACCGCCGGGGAGAATCCCGTCAACAGCGATGGTCGCACTCCCGGACCTCGGGTTCAGAACTGCGGCCTGCTTGAAATCTGCGCCTGAAACCACGGTATCGTCATTCAGGCGCACATTAACGGCCGGCGCATCAGAGGAGGCATGTACCACCCGGACGCTGGTATTTGTAGGATCGTCATCATCGTCAAAACAACCGGAAAGCAGAACGCTCCCGGCTACCACTAACGGCAAGGCAAGTCTTGTATTCATTGTCCTGTTCCTCGATTGCTGAGGTTGATTACCAAGGTAAAGTGGTTCGAACCTGCACTCATTCATTCCATGAACTGTGCTTACCAGCAATCTACGGGGCCTCCGAACAATCGGATTAACACGATTTTACATTTGAGCGAACAGGTGTTTTCCAGCAATCAGGACTCAAACAGGCGGAGCGTCCCCTCCGTCAGGCGGCCCGCCAGCGGCGCGATGAAAGTGACCAAAGGAAACGCAACCGCCCAGGCAACCAGGCCGGCCGTGGCCCAGCGAGCGAGGAAGCCGGCATCAATACCGGTATTGAGAAACGTGATCACACCCGACATCAGAAAAGACATTATTCCAGACATATAGACGCCAAAGACGAGTTGGCGAACGCGTGCAGGCTTTATCCTGCGCATAATACCTCCAGCGGGATCACCCGGATTGTGGACATCCCATCCGAAAAGAAGGAAATGTCGTACACTAAGTCAGAGTCAGAAAGGGATACGCATATTAGTAAGCTTGCGATCTTTTTGCGAGAGCCCTGTTCACCTCGGCGGGATACTATGAACAGTCCAAACTCCTGTCCACCTGGCAGCATCCGCTGGATCGCAATCCTCTGCGCCAGCCTGATGATCGTGTCGGGCTGCAGCTCGACCCGAACGGCCTACCGGTACGCGGATTGGGGTATCGTCTGGTGGGTTGAGGATTATGTCACCCTGACCGATGCCCAGGCAGCTCAACTCAACGCCGGTATCGATCAGCTACGGCAGTGGCATTGCTCCCGGGAACTGCCCCGATACGGACGTTGGCTCGAGTCCCTGGAAACCGACGTTCGGCAGCGAGACCTCGACCCGGACACCATCGCCTATCATCAGGAACAGCTCTTCGGCTTTTTCCCGCCACTCCTGGACAAAGCCACGCCCATCGCCACCGACTTGCTGGCCAGCCTGACCGACGCCCAGGTCCGGGAGCTGGCCGAGAACATGGAAGATAGCCAGCGTGAGCGGGAAGAGGAGTATCTCTCTGACAGCATGAACGAGACCGCCTCGGCCCGGGCCGAACGGACCGAAGAGCGAGTGGAACGGTGGCTGGGCGACCTGAACGGAACGCAGAAGAGGATTGTCGCCGAATGGTCGGAACAACGGGGACGGCAGACAGAAATCTGGCTGGAGGGCCGGCGAAAATGGCAACTGGCCTTGCTTGAGGCACTTGAGCGGCGCAATGCCCCCGGCTTCGCGGCCGACGTCGAGCGACTGATCAAGGATTCGGAGGAAATCCGGGGCGAAGAGTATCAGGCCATGATGGTCGACAGCCGGGCCGCCATGAAGACCCTCATGCATGATCTGATTGAGGCGGGCAACTCAACTCACCTCGCACACCTGCAGAACCGGGCGGCTGAACTGAACAGCGACTTCGAAGCCCTGACCTGCTCGGCGGGCTCCGAAATCGCGAGTAGCGCTAGCGATTAAACCGTCAGGTAACCGCCATCCGCATTAATACAGGCGCCGGTGGTGTAGCTGGAGGCACCGGACACCAGGTACAGAACCGTGCCCGCCATCTCATCAGGATCGGCCACGCGCTTCATGGGAATATGCGCCATGGCCTGCTTCTTGATTGCCTCATTGGTGGTCAGCGCGCTGGCAAATTTGGTATCAGTCAGGCCCGGCAGCAGCGCGTTTACGCGTATGTTCTGCTGGCCCAGTTCCATGGCAAACGACTTGGTCATGGAGATAACCGCGGCTTTGGTGATGGAATAGATGCCCTGGAAATGCCCCGGGTTAACACCGTTCACCGAGGCAACGTTCACGATGGCACCGCCACCGGCTTTCTTCATCATCTGGGCGCCGCGGGCGCACATGAAGAAATAGCCCCGGACGTTCACATCGACCGTTTTGTTGAATGCACCGAGATCGGTATCCTCAACTGGCCCGAAATAGGGATTCGAGGCGGCGTTGTTGACCAGAATGTCGAGCTTGCCGTGTTCTTTCTCGATGTGCGCCCAGATCTTTTCGATCTGATCCATCTCGCCAATGTGGCAGGCATGGGCTTCGGCGCTGCCACCAGCTTCACGGATGCTGCTGGCGACCGCTTCGCAGCCATCAATCTTGCGGCTGCTGACAATGACGTGGGCCCCGTAATTGGCCAGCGTGCGCGCAATGCTTTCACCAATGCCCCGGCTGGCGCCGGTGATCAGGGCGACCTTGCCGGTCAGATCAAACAGGTCTTTATTGCTCATTCACACACCTCAATCGTTATCGGAAGGTCACCAGGGCGGGGTCTTCCGCTTCCAGGTGACTGTAATTGTTGAACACCGACAGGCTGCGGCGGGGCCCGGAGTAAAGCACGCGGCTGACACTGGTGTTGGCGATGACCTCGTTGAGTGCCAGAGCGCGTTTGTCGTCCAGTTCCAACAGGTGCTGACAAATCACCGAGATCGGACCACCGGAGGTAGCCACCAGAACATCGCCGCCATCGGCGAACTCGATCATCTCGTCAAAGGCCTGCAGCACCCTGGCCTTGAAGTCCGGCCAGGTCTCGTCGTATTCGTGATCGTGCTCGCCCGAGGCCCAGCGACGGACCGCCTGGACGAAAGCCTCCTGAAACGCCCTCGCCGGTTTCGGGAAGGACTGGAGGTCCCTGGCCATTACCGTCCGATCACTCCACGCCGGGCGAAAGCGAGTGACCACCTCGTTATGGTCAAACTCGTTGAATCCAGGGACAACCTGCATGTCCGGCAGCTGGCTGCCATATCCGGTAGCGATGGCCTCGACCGTTTCCCGGTGCCGTTCCAGATTGCCGCCAAAAACGGCATCGGGCGTCACCTTACCAACCAACCAGCGACCAAGTGACCGCCCCTGCTCCCAACCGGTCGGCGAAAGCTGATCGTAGTTGGCCTTGCCGAAGCTGGCCTGTCCGTGACGAACCAGATACACCGTAGCCATTACAGTGAACTCTCGGCGATCAGCCGCTGACACCGCTTTTCCAGATAGTTGGCAGCGTGGCCGAAGGCAGCAAACCGCTTATCCTTGGTCTGGCCATGGTAGAAACGGTAATAGATCTGCTGGATGATCACCGCCAGCCGGAACAGACCATAGATTTCATAGAAGTCGAAGTTATCAATCCGGAAGCCCGACTTCTCCATGTAATACTCGACTACCTCTTTGCGGCTCAGCATGCCCGGCCGGTGCGTGGGCTGGCGCCGCAGCATCTGGAACGGCCCTTCATCATCAGCTTCGATCCAGTAGGCAAGACTGTTGCCGAGATCCATCAGTGGATCACCAATGGTCGCCATTTCCCAGTCCAGTACGCCAATGACTTCGAAGGGATTATCCGGATTCAGCACCACATTGTCGAAGCGGAAATCGTTATGGATAACGACCTGGGCAATATCATCGGGCATCTTGTGGTTGAGCCAGGCCATGACCGACTCGAAATCACCGACATCCTCCGTGCGGGCCTTGCGGAACCGGTCGCTCCAGCCACCGATCTGGCGCTGAACGTATCCCTCGCCCTTGCCGAGCTTGTCGAGACCAGTGGCCTTGGCATCCACCCGATGCAGATCTACCAGCTTGTCGATCACGTTCAGGCACAGCTTGCGGGTATCGACTTCGCTCAACTCAAAGCCTTTCGGAAAATCCTGGCGCAGGATGATACCTTTGAGGCGCTCCATCACATAGAAATCGCACCCCAGCACATCGTGGTCATCGCAAATGGCGATGATGTTCGGGACATAGGGATAGACAGGCTTCAGAGCCTGCATCACTTTTGCTTCGCGCAGCATGTCATGAGCGGACTTGGCGATCTTGCCAAACGGGGGACGCCGCAGCACAAACGAGCGATCGCCATAATCCACCTGATAGGTCAGGTTGGACGCACCGCCCGGATACTGGCGAATTTCAGGTTCACCCCCGAGGTCCGGCATGGACTGTTTCATGAACCGGTCCACGGCCGCTACATCCAGCTCCTCGCCTTCGCGAACATCCATCGCCTGATCAATCTCAGTCATTCAGGGCTCTCCTATTCTGTTACCTGCCGGTTTGCCTCAGGCCTTGGCCATGCCGCCCATTTTGCTCATCCAGCGTTTGCTTTCCTTGTACATCAACCAGTCGAAGGCCTTGGGAGCATGTCGTTTAAGTAGCCACATACGCCGTTCTTTCGTGTGAGGCAATACCCAGAAGCTCTTGTCTTTCACCGACCGCACGATATCCTCAGCCACGTCCTCAGCGGTGATGTTGGACCGCTTCATCAGTTTATTCACGTTCTGCTGCACGCCGGGCAGATCTGACCTCATGCTGCTGGCCAGGTTGGTCTGGAAAAATGCCGGGCAGACACAACTCACATGAATGCCATCACTGCGCAATTCCTGACTCAATGTCTCGGACAACGCAATAACTCCTGCCTTGGATACATTGTAGCTATTCATCAACGGCGCCAGCATCAACCCGGCCATGGAGGCAATGTTCACAAACGTGCCTGAGCCCTGCTTCTTGAACTGGGGCGTAAACGCCTTACAGCCGCGCACAACACCCAACACGTTGATGTCCAGGATCCACTCCCAGTCGGCCATGGTGGTGTCTTCGATAGAACCCGCCGAAGCAACACCAGCGTTGTTCACCACCACGTCTACCCCACCCCACCTGGCGGTCAGATCGTCACAGATTTTCTCGAGATCCGTCAGCCGGCGAACATCGCACTCCACGAAGTAGCCTTCGCCACCGGCGTTGTTGATCTCCTGTTGCACGCTGGCACCCTGCTCCGGATTGATGTCACCGATGCAGACTTTGGCGCCCTCTTTAGCGTAACGCAGGGCGATGGCGCGACCGAGACCGCTCGCGCCGCCCGTGATAAATACTCTCTGTGTCATAGTGTTTCCGTCTCGCTGGAGGTTCAGTTTTTGTATTTGCGCAGTTCCAAGCGTGCCACCATAGCCCGATGCACTTCGTCGGGGCCATCCGCCAACCGCAATACCCGAGCATAGGCAAACAACTGGGTCAGCGGGAAGTCATCGTCACTGACACCGGCGCCACCGTGGATCTGAATGGCCTGATCAACAATGGTCTGCAGCATGGAAGGAATCACCGCCTTGATCATGGACACCTCCTGCAACGCACCACCAATGCCCTTGGTATCCAGGGCCCAGGCACATTTCAGCGTCAGCAGCCGCGCCTGTTCTATCGCCATGCGCGCATTGGCAATGATATCGGGGTTTCCGCCGAGCTTGGCGATGGGCCGGCCAAAGGCCTCGCGTGTTGTCGCCCGCTTGATCAGCAGTTCCAGGGTGCGTTCGGCCGCGCCGATAGCCCGCATGCAATGGTGAACGCGGCCGGGCCCCAAACGGCCCTGGGCAATTTCAAAACCGCGGCCCGGGCCGGCGATGAACGCGCTCTTGGGCAGGCGGACATCCTCAAAAACCACCTCGCCGTGACCATAGGGCTCATCGTATTCACCAAACACCGGCAGCATACGCTCGATTCGCACACCCGGCGCATCCAGAGGTACCAGAACCATGGAATGACGGCGATGTTTCTGCGCGTCCGGATCCGTCAAGCCCATGAAGATCGCCACCTTACAGTCCGGGTGGCCGATGCCGGTGCTCCACCACTTGCGACCGTTCAGCACGACCTCGTCGCCTTCGACCACCGCAGTAGCTTCCATGTTGGTGGCGTCGGAAGAGGCCACGCCCGGCTCGGTCATGCAGAAGGCCGAGCGGATTTCGCCACTCATCAGCTTCGGTAGCCACTCGGCTTTCTGCTCGTCGGAGCCGTAGTGGATCAGCACCTCCATATTGCCGGTGTCAGGCGCGTTGCAGTTGAAGATTTCCGGGGCAATGAAGCTACGCCCCGTCTCCTCGGCGATCAGGGCATAATCGGAGTTCAGCAGGCCACAACCATGCTTTTCATCCGGAAAGAACATGTTCCACAGCCCCTGGGCCTTGGCCTTTTCCTTCAATTCCTTGATAACAGGCAATACTACCCAGCGATTTTCCAGGGAAGCCAACTCCCTGTGATACTGCTCCTCGATGGGAAAAATCTCGTCCGCCATGAACTTTTTCACGCGGTTGAGGTAGTCCTGACCTTTTTTGGAAATATCGAAATCCATCGTCATACCCTCACTGAAAAAATCACAATGATTGCAGTCTAGGGACGAGCCAACTATTACGCGACTGAATTATTCTTATCGTTTATCATTACCGAAACTAATTCACAGACCCGGATCTTCGACATGGCCCTGAATCGCCTGGACCTGAACCTTCTGCATGTTTTTGACACGATCTATCGGGAGGCTAGCCTGACCCGTGCAGCCCGGGCCCTGCACCTGACACAGCCGGCGGTCAGCCATTCGCTGTCGCGGCTGCGGGACCATTTTGACGACCCCCTGTTCACCCGCCAGGGCAACCAGATGGTGCCCACGCCGCTGGCCCGGCGTTTCCTGGAATCCATGCGCCCCGGACTCACCCAGATCCAGAGTGCAGTCAACCAGTTCCACGCTTTTGATCCGGCCAACCAGAGAAAGACTTACTCGCTGGGACTGCGGGACATCCTGGAATCAACCTTCCTGCCACAACTGATGAGGCGACTGGATCCCTACCCGAATCTCGAAATTTTCAGCCAGCGTATTGCCCGGCGAGAGATGGAGACCCAACTGGCGGCTGGCAAGCTGGATTTTGCCGTGGACGTGCTGTTACCGGTGAGCGACCAGACTGCCCACGAGCTGCTCCGGCGGGACCGGCTGGTCGTGCTTGCGAGGACGGGGCATCCGTTGGCGGACGGGGGACTGTCGATGGAGGATTACCTGACCGCCCGACACGTGCTGGTGTCGTCGCGGACGGAAGGACCGGGCATTGAGGATTTCGAACTCTCCCGGCTTGGCGTTCAACGCAGCATCCGGCTTCGTTGCCAGCACTACTACGCGGCCTGTCGGGTTGTGGAAAAAACCGATCTGCTGCTGACCATGCCGGAAGCCTATGCCCGCATCATTGCCCAGAGAGCGAACATCGTCATCATGGATCCGCCAGCGAACCTGCCGTCAATTGACGTGCATCTATACTGGCACAAGGCCTATGAACGGGAACCGGCACTGATCTGGTTCCGGGAACAGTTGCGGGAAATCAGTTGAGGGCGTCGCCTAGTAGGCGCCCACGGCCATCAAGAACCCAAAGAAGCCAATGGCGGTAATGCCCAACGCGGCCACCACGATCCCGAACCCCCACCAGATGGCAGCCCCGTCGGAAACATCAACGTTGTGCCCACGCAACGTGCGATAGAACGCCCAGGGGCCGAGAATGAAGGCACCGACCACAGCGAAGACGAGCCCGACACTGATGCCGGCAAACGTCCAGGTAGCCAGTGAAGTGGCCCGATCCGAGACCTGATCGGTGACGCCGTGGTGCTCAAGAAATTTCTTGCAGAAAAACCACAACAGCGCGAACAGTGCGGCAACAAAAACCAGTCCGCCGACGAAAGTAATTATTCGATAGAGCAAAGGAATATCCTGTCAGGTAAAGGCTGCCTCACACCGGAAAAACCGGCTCTGGCAGACATTCGAATCCGGGTTTGGCGAACAGGAAGCCCTGGTAGAGGTGAATCCCCTGAGAGCGCAACCAGAAGTACTCTTCCCTGGTCTCCACGCCTTCCGCCACAATCCGCCCCCCCAACTGTTTCATCATGCTGATGATGCCGTTGACAACAGCTTGCTTGTTGGGTTCATTGTGAATATTTCGAACCAGTCCCATATCCAGTTTCAGCAGGTCGGGGGGACTCGCCATCATAATGTCATAGCGGGAATAACCGGCACCAAAATCATCGATGGCAGTACTGAACCCCATTTCCTGATAGGCCTCGATGATTGAGGCCAGGTGCTCCACTGATGTCAGCTTCTCATTTTCCGTCAGCTCGAAAATGATCTTCCGGGTGTCGAAGTCGTAGGTTTTTGCTGCCGCCAGTGTCGTTCGGATACAGTACTCCGCCTGATAGACCGCGTTCGGCATGAAATTGATGCTGAGCATGGTATCCATGTTGAGACGGGAGGCAAGTTTTACGGCTTTGACCCGGCAAACCTGATCAAAGGAATACTGGTTGGTCTCGTTCACCTTTGACAGAATGTGTGACGCCCCTTCTCCATCCAGCCCCCGGACCAGGGCTTCATGGGCAAAAACAGACTTGTTTATGACATCGACAATGGGCTGAAAGGCAAACGTGAAGGAAAAACCCAACCCTTCACCACACGCACATTGATCACAATGAGACTCATCAAAAAGGACTGCGGGCTGGTTCACTTCCACTCCTGAACATCACTCTGAACTGTTTACTGCGCCGATCAGACAGACAACTTCATTCACTATAGCTTTCGGACCCGCTGCGACACAACGCTCGAACGCTATTACCTTGATTTTGGTGGCATCCCCACGCTAGAAGACTAAACTGGGACCTGGTGCACCTACGAGCCAATTGAATAAAGGAGTCCCCCGAATGGCCGAAACTACCCGCATCGCAATCACCCCCGGCGACGGCATTGGACCGGAAGTGGTTGGCGAAGCTGTACGCTGCCTGGAAACCCTGCGCGCCAAGCACGGGCTTGCCATGGAGTGGACCCGATTTCCCTGGCCGTCCCACGCTTGGCATGAGGAGCACGGCGACTCCATGCCGGAGGATGCTCTGAAGCAACTTCAGGCCTACGATGCGATTCTCCTCGGCGCCTTGGGAGACCCGGGGCCGATGGACGACCCTGACCGGTACCTGCTGCCGGACAGCATTTCCCTGGCACCTCTGCTGGATATGCGCAAGGGCTTCGATCAGTGGGTGTGCGAAAGGCCCGCCCGCCTGTTGCCGGGCGCGCGCCAGTACCTTGCCGATGAGCGGGCGAAGGACATAGACATGCTGGTCATTCGCGAAAACTCCGAAGGTGAGTATGTGAGCCAGGGTGGCCGCTTGCGCAAAGGCACCGCCGATGAAGTAGCGACACAAATGGAAGTGTTCACCCGCAAGGCGACTGACCGGATCATCCGATATGGCTTTGAGCAGGCCCGGATTCGTGCAGGGGAAAGGGTGAAAGAGGGGCGAACGCGTAGTTTCCGCACCCTCGACGGCCGGACCTGTGAGAGCCAGGTGTGCCTTGTAACCAAACGCAACGCGCTCCGCTACTGGGGCGACATGTACACCGAGGCGTTTGAAGAGATCGGCAAGGAGTTTCCAGACGTGGCGACCCACCACGAACTGGTGGACGCCGCCTGTATGAAATTCGTGCAAAGCCCCTGGGCCTTCGATGTCGTGGTCGCCAGCAACCTGCAGGGCGATATCCTGACCGATCTGGCCGCGGTATTATCGGGAGGCATGGGGGTTGCCCCATCCTGCAACCTGAACCCGACGGACCCGACGATGCCGTCGATGTTCGAGCCCACCCACGGCAGTGCGCCCGACATTGCCGGCCAGGGCCTCGCGGACCCGACCGCCATGCTGTTCACCACCGCACGCATGCTGGAATGGCTGGGCCGCAAGGATCCGACGCTTGCCGCCGCAGGCAAGGAGCTGTTCGAGGCGGTTGCGGCGGACCTGGCGGAGAACGCAGGGAGCCAGCGCGGTACCCGCGAGATCGGGGCGGCTATCTGCAAGCGATTGACCGCCTGATACACGCCATCAGCGGCGCGCGATCAGTCCAATAGCGCGCCGCTCGGTTGATTTGGCTTCCACCACAGGGGGCTCACTGGTCCGCCATGACGAATTCGAGACGTCCCGGCGCGACACGCACATCCACCGGCATCGCTCCGAACATTCGCTGGGCAAAATCGGTTTCATCCAGACGGTAAACCGGCATGGTTTCCAGCATTTGGGCCACCGCTCGCATGACAGTGTCGGTCACCGGTTTCAGATCTCCCTTGAAATAGGGGGATTCAATATTGCTTTCAAGCAACTGAAGCCGACGGATGAAGATGGCTTTTTCCGTGCTGTCGTATACCGGCGCACCCTCGACTTTCAGAGCAATATCGACCGGCAATTTGGCCAGCAAGGCGTTCACAGCGATCTGGCCCTTGACGTCAATCACGGCAACATCCCGCCCATCGGGGCCAAGGGTAATATCGGCGTCGTTCAGGCTCAGGCTGAGCGGCGAACCACTCTGCAACTGCTGACGATCAAAATCCCTCACCACATCCTGAAGGTGCCGTTCCAGCTCCCCCTCGGAAATGGAATACGGCGAGAAACTGGCACAGCCACTGGTCAATCCAACAACCATGAAAACCAGCGCCCACAGGCCTGTCTTGGGTAATTTAAGCATTGGTTTATCTCCGTAAAGTCGGCTTATATCCTGCGGCAGGGCGGCAGCGGGGGCAAGGTGGGCAGATTAAGGATTGGTCAGGATAGCGCCGGGCCGGTTACTCGTTCTCGGCCCGGACATCCACATGAGGAGTCAGGTCGTCGTCGAAAGTTACGTGAATCAGAATGGGACGACAGCAGACCTGGCAGTCCTCGACGTACTCCTGCTCCGGCACCGACGGGTCGACGCTGACATCCAGCGTCTCCCAACAGTAGGGGCATTGCACGAGGACCGACTCCAGGGCAGACATGACGTCACCTCAGAACTGTTGCTTCGCCATCCAGGGAATGATGCGATCGAACGCTTGCTCGAGTTTCTCGCAGGTTGTTGAGAAACTGATTCGAACGGCGTTGGTGGATTCCTCACCGAAGGCATCGCCCGGCACCACACAAACCCCGGTTTCCTTGAGCATTCGCAATGCCAGGTCCGAACCGTCCACATGAGGCGGCAGAGCCGGAAAGGCGAAGAAGGCACCGCCGGGCTTGTAGCCAGTCATGTGCGGCGTCTGCTCGATCAATTCCACCGTTTTGTCGCGACGCTCGCGGTAGATATTCACCATGTCCTGGACACACTGCTGATCACCGGTAAGTGCGGCCACGCCAGCGAACTGGGACGGCGTGTTCGCCACGGACGTGGTGAACATGTGATAGCGCCGCAGGGACTTGATCGCGGCCTGGCTCGCGATCACCCAGCCAACCCTCAGACCGGCCATGCTGTAGGTTTTGGAAAAACTACTGATGCACATGATGTTGTCCAGGTCCATTGAGCAATTCAGGACACTGGCAAAATCATCATCATCGAAAATCAGGTGGTCATAGACTTCGTCCGCGTAGACCTGAATGCCCCGATACGCGCATTCTTCAAGTATGGTTTCTACGGTACTGCGCGGATAGACCGCCCCGGTCGGGTTGTTGGGATTGTTGAGAATCAGTGCAAAGGTGCGCGACCCCATGGCCCGGATGACTTCATCCGGATCAAGCTGGTGGTCGTTCTCCGCCCGCGTCGGAACAAACTTGACCTCACCGCCATTCATCCGGATCAATGGGGCATACAGCAGGAACGACGGATCGGTCACGATGAATTGCCGACCCGGTGCCGACGTCGCCGAAATGGCCAGGTACATGGCCTCGGTCGCACCACTGGTGATCAGGATATTGTCACGGGTCAGCTTCCGGTTGTAGCGCTTGCCGTAATAGTCTCTGAGCGCAACCAGCAACTCGGGGAGCCCGGCATCCATGGTGTAACCGGTCTGCCCGGCATTCAGGGCATCAATATAGGCATCGATGACGTGCTTGGGCGTCGGCAGGTCCGGCTGACCGATGGAAAGATGGATAACATCTTTCATGGTGGCCGCCATATTCACCATGCGACGAATGCCCGGCACCGGAATCGCCTGCATGGCAGGGTTCCAACTGGCCTTGTTTTTCCGGTACTTCACTTTACGCGGTCTGGACTGGCCGGTTTCGTGGTTGGCGGCTTCTGCCATAAACACCTCCTGCAAACGGGGCAAAAAAACCTACCCCTGCAGGTTAGCCAGTAACACCCGGCCACACAAGGCAAAAACTGAGAAAGATGCGGCGCTTGAAACCACCATCAGGATCGCTTTTCCGGAAGCTCAGGAGTAACAGCAAGTTGACCGCACTGCACCGGCATACCAGACTGTCGTGAGGCCCACACAGACGATCGTCAGTCACACACACAGGCGGAGGTTCAATGACACAGCCAAGCAAGCCCGTTGTAACCGTTCTCACTGCTCCGGGGGAGCCGGAGCCACCGGGAATGGATGCTCTCAGGACACGCGCGGAAGTACGGTTTGCCTGTGACGAACAGACACTGAGGGACACCCTTCCCGGCACCGATATCATGATGGTAACGGACTTCCGAACCGAAGCTCTGGAAGCCGCGTGGCCATCGGCGGATAAGCTGAAGTGGATTCATGCCACCAGCGCGGGCGTGGATGCCCTGATGTTCCCTGCCCTGATCAAGGGCGATGTGGTGGTGACCAACGCCCGCGGCATCTTTGATCGCACCATTGCCGAGTACGTGCTGTGCACTATCCTGATGTTTGCCAAGGATTTCCCGGGTTCAATCCGGCTGCAGATGAAGCATCAGTGGAAACACCGGGATACCGAGCGGGCCGAGGGCAAGCAGGTGTTGGTGGTCGGAGCCGGATCTATTGGTCGGCAGATTGGCCGGCTGGTTGCCGCTGCCGGCCTGAAACCCCATGGTATTGCCCGCACGCCCCGTCACGACGACCCGGATTTTGTGAAAGTCCACGGCAATGACGAACTGTTCGAACAGTTAAGCCATGCCGATTTCGTGGTGATTGCCGCTCCGCTGACGCCGCAGACCGAGGGCCTGTTTGATGAGAAGGCCTTCAAGGCCATGAAAAACACGGCACGACTGATCAACATCGGCCGAGGCCCGATCGTGAAGACCGACGATCTAATCACGGCGCTCCAAAACGGCGAGATTGCCGGCGCTGGCCTCGATGTCTTCGAGGAGGAGCCGCTGCCGGAAGGCCATCCGCTCTGGAACATGGAAAATGTCACCATGACGGCCCACATGGCCGGTGATTTCATTGGCTGGAAACGCGCCCTCACCGACCAGTTCCTGGAAAACTTTGATCGTTGGCACAAAGGCGAGGACCTGTTCAATTTCGTGGACAAGGAACTCGGCTACGCCGGCAGCAAATAAAGCCGGTCAAGATAGAAAGGGTGGGCCTCGGCCCACCCTTTTTTCATCTGGTTCGGAGTTAACGGTTACTGGCCGCGTACTGCTTTTGCAATGGAAGCAGATCAACCACCCGCCCGGGGTTGTTGGGATCGACCAGTTCCGTGGCTGAACGGTAAACCCGCGGCGTGCTATACAGCAGCTTCAGTGCCGTGGAGTGCGGCATCGCCACGTAGCGATCGCCATGGTGCTGCTCCAGCCAGACCCGCACCCGCGGCGCCTTGTTGGAAGACATCTTCGGAAAGAAATGATGCTCCACATGGTGACTGAACCGGAAATGCAGACGATCCAGCACCGGATGGCTTCGCAGACTCATGGAGTTATCCAGCGGGTTGTTGGTCGCGGTCTGGGGTCGCAGGAAATGGTTGGTCAGGATGTAACCCTGCCCCAGGGCGTTCGCCACCATAAACGGCACCAGCACGGTGAAAACCGCCAAAGGGCCGGACAGCACCGCAAGCACGCCCCAGGCCGCCACGCAGACAAACGATTGCCGAATTGCCTTGCCGCGGTCGAAGCCCTTGAACGGCTTCCGCTTCCTGGCCTGGAACCACAGCACCAGCTGTGCGTGAAAGGTAAACGAGTAAACCAGAAACAGATAGCTGTACCAGGTACCCGATCCCGGCGCCAGTCGGGTGAATCTCTTCTGTTTGGGGTCCGCCTTGTAGCGACGCAGTGTGCCGAAGCTGTCCGGATCGGCATCACCGGCATTGGTATTGCCGTGGTGAACCACGTTGTGCCACTTTCGCCAAAACTCAGGCGGCACCACAAACGGACCAAAGCCCAGCCAGCCAAAGAAATTCTGCCAGCGCCGGCTCATGCCCAGTGCACCGTGTAGTACCTCGTGCGCCAACAGCGCCTGGCAACCAATGCTGTGCCCGACCACCAATGCCAGCGTTAGATTGCCATACCAGGGCAGGCCCGCCAGCAGAATCACGGCCATCCCGCCCCAGATGAGCATCTGCAGCGGCAGGAACCAGATCACCCGCCAGGTCTGAGCCCTGAATGTGTCCGGCGGCAGCTCTCTCTTCATTCTGTCCCGAAGCTCACGTTCATCGGGTTTCCCATATACGGTCTCACCCAAGATGTCGGAGTTCACAGCTACATTCATCGGTCACCTTCGCCTTCCTGACATTTGAACTCATACATATCGCCACTCCTATTTAGGAGTACAGTTGTACGCTGAAGTTAACCAATTAAGACAGCAATAACAATGGCATTGTTATTTTTTCTGGACACAGAAATAGTTATATAAAACAAATGTACCGTTTTTTAGGGATGGAGGCGGGCAGATGGCGATGGTCTGGACGGATAAAAAAAGGGAGCCCGAAGGCTCCCTTTTTCCTATTCGCGGACTAGCGCTGGCATTCAGCTACCCGACAGCGACTGATCCGAAGGATCGATCTCCATCTGCTGAATGGCAATCACGGCCTGGGTGCGGTTGCGAACCCCAAGCTTGCGGAACACCGCGGTGATGTGAGCCTTGATGGTAGCCTCCGACACGTCCAGATCGTAGGCGATCTGCTTGTTCAGGAGCCCCTCGGCCAACATCCCCAGTACCCGGAATTGCTGCGGCGTCAGTGAGGCCAGCTTTTCCGAGAAATCGGTGGCGTCCGAATGCATTCGCTCAATCTTGTCGGCCACCCCATCGGGCAACCAGACATCCCCTTCCAGGACTGCCTGAATCGCCTCGGTGATGGTGGGCAACGGGGCGGACTTCGGGATGAAGCCGGACGCCCCGTAGTCGATTGAACGACGCATTACCTGCAATTCTTCCGAGCCTGACACAACCACGACGGGAAGCCCCGGATACTGGCCACGCATGAACACGAGTCCGGAGAAGCCATGGGCACCCGGCATGTTCAGATCCAGAAGAACCAGATCCGCGTCCGGGTGCGACTCTACCGCCGCCTGCAGTGCCTTGATGCTGTCGACCTCTACGGTCTCCGCATCCGGAACCGCCTGACTGACCGCCTGCTTCAATGCTGCCCGAAACAGCGGGTGATCATCGGCGACGATAATTGTTTGTGCCATTCAACAGTTTCCTTAACAGGTTTACGTTGGGTACTGAGATCTTACTTGAATTCACGACTGCTGATCAGCTCATCGACCACACCCGGATCTGCAAGAGTGGACGTGTCTCCTAACTGATCGTGCTCGTTGGCCGCAATCTTACGCAAAATCCGACGCATAATCTTGCCCGAACGCGTCTTCGGCAACCCCGGAGCCCACTGGATCACATCCGGCGAGGCAATCGGACCGATTTCCTTGCGCACCCACTGTACCAGTTCTTTCTTCAGCTCGTCCGACGGCTCTTCGCCCTGCACCAGAGTCACGTAAACATAAATGCCCTGACCCTTGATGTCATGGGGATAGCCAACCACAGCCGCCTCGGCAACCTTGTCGTGAGCAACCAGCGCGCTTTCGACCTCGGCGGTGCCCAGACGGTGTCCGGAGACGTTCAGAACGTCATCGACACGGCCGGTGATCCAGTAGTAACCATCTTCATCACGACGGGCGCCGTCGCCCGTGAAGTAGCGCCCCTTGTAGGTACTGAAGTAGGTCTGCTTGAAGCGCTCATGGTCACCATAGATGGTACGCATCTGGCCTGGCCAGCTGTCCAGAATAACCAGGTTACCCTCGGTTTTGCCTTCAAGGATGTTGCCATCGTTATCAACCAGCGCCGGCTTGATACCGAAGAACGGCACCGTCGCCGAGCCAGGCTTGAGATCAATTGCACCGGGAAGTGGCGAAATCAGAATGCCGCCGGTCTCGGTCTGCCACCAGGTGTCCACGATCGGGCATTTGCTGTTGCCGATCACGCTGTGGTACCACTCCCAGGCTTCCGGGTTAATCGGCTCGCCGACCGAGCCAAGCAGCTTCAGGCTGTCGCGGGTCGTCCCATCCATGCAGGAAGCACCTTCAGCCATCAGCGCGCGGATTGCCGTCGGGGCGGTATAGAGGATGTTGACCTTGTGCTTGTCGACCACCTGCCCCATGCGCGAGCTGTCGGGGTAGTTGGGCACGCCCTCGAACAGCACGGTGATCGCACCGTTGCACAGCGGTCCATACAGAATGTAGCTGTGCCCGGTAACCCAGCCAAAGTCAGCCGTGCACCAGTACACATCGCCATCGTGGTAATCGAACACGTACTCGTGGGTCATGGAGGCGTACACCATGTACCCCCCAGTGGTGTGCAGCACACCTTTCGGGGCGCCGGTCGAGCCTGATGTGTACAGCATGAACAGGGGATCTTCGGCGTTCATGGGTTCCGGCGGGCAATCCGCGGAGGCAGACTTCATCAGATCCTCGTAACGCTCATCCCGAGCGTCGTTCCAGGGCACATCCTTGTTACCGGTCCGGGTGACCACGACCACTTTTTTAACGCCGGCTGTATCTTCGTTTTTCAGGGCCGCATCCACGTTCTTCTTGAGCGGAATCTTGCGACCGCCACGAACCCCCTCATCGGCGGTGATCACGAACCGGGAATTACCATTAACGATCCGGGCACCCAGGGCTTCCGGGGAGAACCCACCAAACACGACCGAGTGAATCGCGCCAATACGGGCGCAGGCCAGCATGGCAACCGCGGTCTCAACGATCATCGGCATGTAGATGGTGACCACGTCCCCTTTCTTGACACCCAGCCCTTTCAGCACGTTGGCGAACTTGCTGGTTTCCTCGTGCAACTCACGATAGGTCACGTGACGGGAGTCGGCCGGATCATCACCTTCGAAGATGATAGCAGTCTGATCGCCTTTGTCGGCGAGGTGACGGTCAAGACAGTTGGCTGAGGCATTCAGCTCGCCGTCTTCAAACCATTTGATGGAGAGGTTGTCGTAATCGTACGTGGTGTTTTTCACCTTGCTGTAGGGCTTGATCCATTCAAGGCGTTTGCCGTGTTCGCCCCAGAACGTATCCGGATCTTCAACGGATTGACGATACATGTCGTCATACTGTTCCCGATTCAGCAAGGCCCTTTTGGCCACGTCCGGGCTTACCGGATAAACCTGTTTATCGGTCATTGTGCTCCCCCTTTAGTCAGAGTCTGTTGTCATTGTCGGTTATTGGAATACAGAGCGAAGAGGCCTTCGTTGGCCTTTAAGACGGATAGCCGTAGTTCAACATGTGAGCGACTGAACAATGAATTAGACTAACGTCCTAATGTGCCTGAACTTTTAGCCGAAACGTCTCGGCAACCTGCACGCCACCAACAGCATATTGTGTGGGATGAGAAGCTTTTTTAAGGATAGACCTAAAGGACCTGTTCGCAACCAGGCTCATGTAACGGAGGAGCAGCTTTCCACGCTGGGCAATGCCCGGAAAGGAACGTTAAAGGAAGCCCGGTCCGGGTGGACCGGGCGTTGAGGGTTCGGCTTACGCCGCTTTTTTCCGGGCCTTCGCCGAACGCAGGCTGTACAGTTTCCGTTCCTTGAGGGCATAGCGGTTCAGACCGGCCAGGTGGATCTTGCGGAGGTAAACACTCCAGTCGATCTGGCGGGCGTCCACCGGAAACAGAACCTTGTCGACCTCGCCCATCCGGGAAGAGAGGGACAACAGCTCGTCATTCCGGAAAATGTAGTTCGGCGCCGTATAGAAACCGAAGATCGTGGCGAGCGACCGGGTGGTGTCCAGATTCTTCAAAACTTTCAGCTCGCGATTGTGCCCGAGCATTTTCAGGACCCGGCCGGTGAGGCTGAGCGGTATTCGCACACCGCCGACCACTGCATCAAACAGCTTTCGGTTAACTGCCACAAAGGGCTTCGTCGGCTGCCGATAGAACAACTGGTCATACTCTGCGTAACTGGCCTTGGCTTCAACCATCAGGTGATCGATAAATTCACCGAGGGAAATCGGATTCGAACTGCCGCTGCAACACTGGTAGATCCGCTGCCCTACAGGCTCGGAAAGTGCTTCGGCCAGGGACAGAATAATGGCATTGGCAACCAGGTCCACCGGAATGACATCAATGACGCCTGAGCGCTTACCCGGAAACAGAGTTACCTTCTCGCGGGCGTAGGCAAGGATAATGGCATCAGCCACCTTCACGCCCTCAATCCAGCCCGGCGCAGGTTCCTCCAGCGCACTCTCTATAATTGAGGGACGAACTATGGTCAGGGAACGGCCAGACAGAGCTTTCATGAGCAACTGTTCCCCCAGCCACTTGGTGAAGGTGTAGGTATCGCTCCAGCCATAACGGTTGGCTTCCCGAATGCCCAGGTCCACCAGTTTTTTCTCCAGTGTCTTGCCGGAATACCGGGAACGCACGTCCGCAATCTTGTCTTCCAGCAAGCGGACCAGCTCATCAATCTCGTAGTAGCCCTCCGGGCTGCAGGGAATGTCCTCTCCGGCGGGCTTGATGACGGATTCGGTAACCTGGCCGGAATTAATCCCGTTGACGTAACAGGTGGACACCTGCAGAACCGAGAGCTCCCTGTTCTGACGGGCCAGTTCGGCGACATTATCGAGGCACCGGGTGTTGATGGCGAGGGCCTTATCCAACTCCTCCCGGAAGTTCACACTGGCGGCGGAGTTGATAACGGCATCAATCCCTTTGGCCAGGTTGCGGAACTGGTCGGGAGAAAGGCCGAACAGGTGCTCAGTTACTTCGCCGGTGACACAGTGAACCCGCTCTTCCACGAAGGTTTCGAAGGCTTCGTTGTCGTCGTGGCGCAAACGCTCAAATACCGAAGACGTTGCTATTTCATCCAGAAAGCGACCGCGGGCATCTGGGTGTCGTTTGTTCCCCCGGATCAACAGGTGAATGCCGCCAATATCCGGTACCGCCCGGATCAGTTTTTCAAGTACAACTTTGCCCAGGAATCCGGTCGTGCCGGTGATAAGGACATGTTTGCCTCGGAGCTGTTCAAGAACATTTGACGACGACTCTCCGGATTTCAACTGCTGTGCTGCCATGGGTGGAACTCCTTCTCAACTTTCAAATCTACGACCGGTCGAACACCTTGCCGGCGGGGAAAATGTGTTTGTGAATTGCTCACAGGAAAGAAGTTGCATTATACGGGCCACCGCCGAACCCCATGATTAATATTTGCACACTATTCGTGACAGAGCGGTGACACACTGCAAAATTACGCCACAAAAGGTGCTAATAAAATGACAGGGAACTGGGCAGGGTTTTTAGGGGATCCGGGGTCATTTCCGGTCATTGCCGGCCAGGGAGCGCAACAACTGATCCAGTGAAATCTCCGCCGGCTGCTCCTTGAGCGCCCTCACCAGGCGGTCCTGCTCACCGAAGCTGACACGATCATAGACAGGCTCTGCCTGACCCGGGCCCGTCGATACCGGGGCCGTATCCGGTCCCTGTTCCGGAGCGATCTGGTCGGCCAGGTGCCTCAGGTGCATGGCCAGATGACGTTTCTTCTCATCACTCAGTTTTTCCCATTCGAGGGAGCCAAGCCCGGTCTGGATAATTTCAATGGTGTCACTGTCCGGCGTGCTCCCAAGAAGTGCAAAAAGCCGGGTAAATGCTTCATAACGCAGCATTGCATTGTCGGGCGTTTGCGCCAGCGTTGCCTCAAGATCACTCACGGCATTCAGGCAACGCTGACGTGGATTCGCCGGTTCGACCAATCCCGCTTGCACCGGCCTGGCCTCCAGCTGCTGGCGCGAAACCCGGTGCCAGTAGGCGGCGATTCCGGTCTTTCTCGGCGGCGACTGAGAGAGGCGAACATTGAGCATGTCGGCAAGGGTATGAAACTGACGACAGGAGGGATCGCCAACCGGCAGCAGTGCAACCGGTTTCTGGTTGAGCACCGACTGCCGCAGGGTTTCGTCTCTCCAGATCCCCCCCATGTAGTGAAGGGTCAGGTCGAGATGACGCCGGGCGGCCGAATCCAGGCGCTGGAATACAGACCGGGCCTGACTGGCGCCCTGAGCCATGTTGACCAGGACACTTGGAACCCGCTTGTAGCCCCGACGCCGGATGACTTTGATGAGCGAAAATGCATCGGTCAGTGAGGCCGGATCCGGGGTCACAACAATACAGGCCAGCTCCGCCGCCGCGATCATGTGCAGGCTCGGCGCCTGCAGCCCGGCCGCAGTATCCGTAATCACATAGTCGTACCGGCTTTCCAGCTGAGAGAGCGCCCGCAGAATACGCAGGCTATCGGAGGGGCTCATGTCCATGCACTCCTGAACGCCAGAAGCGCCGGGGACAATATGCAGGCCATAGTCCGTCTCGAGCAGGGTGTCCTGTAACCGGCATTCACCGGCAATCACGTTGGCCAGGGTTTTCTCGGGATAAAGACCGACCATGATGCTGACGTTGGCAAGGTCAGTGTCGCCATCAAGTAACAGGACTCGTTTACCCTGGCGCGCCAATGTAAGCGCCAGGTTGAGAGCAACCGACGTTTTGCCGACCCCGCCCTTACCGCCGGTAACGGCAATGGTTCGAGGTTGGTTCGATTTGGGCGTGCCAGATTCTTCTACGGTCATGACCGGAGCTCTACGTCCCTGATTGTAAGGAATCCGCCATTTTAACCTGTAAAAATTCTACACATATCACAAGACAGATAATATACTGCTTAAAAATACACCAATAAGTATTTAATAACGACGGATTATTGTCTAAGCTCCATTGCAACAACAACTACGAATACCCCGTCATGCGTGAACCGACGACGGCATGACACCGAATTAGGCGCGACAGGTAAGCTCTATGGATTTAGCTCCTGATCTACAGTTACCGAGTCTCCCGGAGGTTACCCTCCGGGCACTTGAGGCCTGTCACCAGGACGAGAGCTACCGAACCATCAGCGAGATCGTGTCCGTGGACACGGCTCTCGTTGCCAGAATCCTGGCGCTTGCCAACTCCGCACTCTATCGCCCGGCCACACGCATTACCTCGGTGGACCAGGCCTTGTTGAGACTTGGCACACGTCGTTTTCAAACTCTGGTGTTGACGGCCGCCCTGCGCCAACTCCTGTTCGAACTGGGGGGCGACGAATGGCAGCAGCTCAGGGATTTCTGGCGACACTCACTGACCACGGCCCTGACAGCCCGGGCTCTGGCCACGCTCACGCGTTACCGGGAACCCGACGAAGCGTTCATGTTGGGCATGGTCCACAACATCGGCGAACTGATCGCCATCAAGACGCCCGCACCCGACGCCAAGCAGTACTTTATCACTCACCAGTCCGACATAGCTGCAGAGCTGGTGACGGCCTGGGGCCTCGGCCCTATGGCCGCAGACGCCATGCGCTACCAGCAGGCGCTTCCCCACGAACTCCGGGACGCCGGACACCTGGTCAAGCTGATAAGCCTCGCTACACGACTGGCACTGTCCGATGCCGGGGGTATCGCCGCAGCAGCTACGGTTTTTGGCCTGAGTGAAGAACTAACAAGGGAGATAAACCGGCGAATCTCCCACGAAGTCTCCGGCATGGCCGCGTCATTGGGAATTCCCCTGGACAACGAATATGACGGTGAAACCGCCACCCGGAAACTGAAACAGACAATCCTGCGGCAGGCGATGGCCAACCAGTCGCTCGGTTTTGCCAATCTGCATGGCCCGGTCGACGACGTTCTCTCGGAGACCGTAAACAGCCTGACGCTGGTTACAGGCCTGCCCGCGCTCTGTTTCGGGCATAGCGACGATAACCTGGTTCTTTTGTCGGGCACCACCGGCGCGGTTCCGGAGCTTGCGGTTTCCGCCAACCCCGGCGGCAGCGTGCTGACCGATGCCTTCAGTTCGGGCAAGCCGGTCAGCCTGGCCGACCGCGCGCCCACGGTTCTCGATCGCCAACTGCTGACCCTGCTGCGGACCCCCTCGCTGCTCGCTGTGCCAGTAGTCACAGGTAACGACCGCCCCGGCGTGTTTGCTCTGGGCACCGATGAAAAAGACCCGACGACCACATCCGAACTCGCCACTCTGTTCGCCCGCCAACTGTCGGTGGTCCTCGAGGACCGATCGCAGACCCCCGATGCGGATGGCCAGCAGGATGCCATCCAGCAGGAAGTTGCTCGCGAAATGGTTCGAAGGCAGGTTCACGAAGTCAGCAATCCCCTGACAATCATCCGCCAGTATATTTACCAGCTCAGGAATCGGCTTGAGGACTCGGACGTTCAGCGGGAGCTGGACGTTATCCGTGACGAACTCGATCGTGCCGGCAATCTCCTGCTGCAGATGGGGCACACCACCACAGATGACGATGCCGAGGGCGCCGAGCTCAATGCCGAACTCAAAAGCCTGTCACGCATTCTGGAGGACAGCCTGTTCACGGACGGCAAACGTCAACTCAACGTGATAATGTGCAGGCAGCCGACGCTGCTGACGGTGGGTGCGGCACCCATTCGCCAGATCGTCATCAACCTTGTACGCAATGCCGTGGAAAGCCTGCCCGAGAAAGGCGGCAAGGTTGAGATACGGACATCGGCCCCGGTCTGGCAGAACAACCGGACCTGGGTGGAACTGGAAATAACGGATACCGGGACAGGAATTCCCGACGAGATCCGAAGTTCCCTGTTCACCCCGGTGAAAACCACAAAAGGAAAAGGCCACAGCGGATTGGGCCTGAGCATTGTGAAACAGCTAATTGATGACATGGAGGGCATCATTGCTTGTCGCACAGGGCAGGAAGGCACAGCCTTCAGGATTCTGCTTCCGGCGGCCAACCACAACAAGAACGAGACCGACTGACGCAGAAACGACGGACATAGAGCGATGGCACCTGAACTCACTGATCAGCTTCTCAGTAACGAGTTAACGGCACGCATCCTGGTGGTGGACGACGAACCCCGCCTGCTGGATTCACTCGCCGCCCTGCTACGTGACAGCGGTTATCAGGTCACCGAAGCCCACGGAGGAAAACGCGCCTGCGAGCTGGCGGATTCGCAGTCGTTTGACCTGGCCTTGCTTGACCTCAGAATGCCGGACGTGGATGGCTTCGATGTCATGGCTCATCTGGCCGACGTGCAGCCCGACTGCGGTGCCATCGTGGTCAGTGGCGAGAGCTCGTTCAGCGCCGTCAGCCGGGCCCTGCGGCGGGGTGCGCTGGATTACATCCGAAAGCCCTTCGATCCGGAAGAATTGCTGGCAACGGTTGCCAGCGTGACCAACAAGCAGTCCCTGCTCAAGGCCCACGAACATATCCAACTGCGCCTGGAAAAATCCGAGGCGCTGCACCGCTACATCGTCAACAGCTCACCCGATATCGTGTTCATGCTCGACGACGACGGCCACTTCTGTTTTGTGAACAGCAAAGTGGAAAGCCTGCTGGGCTACCCGCCCTCCGAACTGTGCGGGCATCATTTCCGCCATATCCTGGATGACCGGGACGTCACTCGGGGCATGTATGCCCTGAACGGACCCAACATAACCGCCGATAACCCGCGAACTCTGGAGGTCCGGCTGAAGACCAGGGGCAGCCGGCGAGCTACCCGCCATTTCGAGATCACGGCGTTTCCAATTGACCCGCAGACCTGGCCATATTCCCATGCCACGCAAGGCGGAGGGAACGGCCAGACCGCCCGCTATTACGGTACCGCCCGCGATGTCACGGAACGTAAGGAAGCAGAGGCGTTCATCAACTTCCAGGCGTACCACGATCTGCTGACACGACTGCCCAACCGGGCCCTGTTCAAGGACCGTCTGGAGCTTGCCATTACCCACGCCCGCCGCAGCGACCAGAAACTGGCGGTCATGTTTTTGGACCTCGACCGGTTCAAGGTGGTGAACGACACCCTCGGGCACGCCATGGGTGACCGGCTGCTGCAGGCAGTCACGCACCGGTTGGAAAAATGCCTCCGCAAAGGCGATACCCTGTCCCGCTTCGGTGGCGATGAATTCACGCTTCTCTTGCCATCCATCCACAGTCATGAGGATGCGAGACAAATCGCAAAGAAGTTGATCAATGCGCTGCGGGCGCCTTTCCAGCTCGGCGACCACGAGGTGTTCGTGGGAGTCAGCATAGGTATTTCAATCTATCCGGAAGCTGGCGACAGCATGGACCACCTCATCCAGAATGCCGACATCGCGATGTACCATGTCAAAGCCAGAGGCAAGGACGGCTACCGTTTCTACTCCGAAAGCATGAGTATCGATTCCGCCAACCGCCTCAACCTGGAACGGGATCTGCGCTTGGCACTTGAGCGGGACGAATTACGGGTGTTCTATCAACCCCAGGTGTGCTCAACGACCAATCGCATTGTCGGACTTGAGGCTCTCGTTCGCTGGCAGCATCCGGAGCGCGGACTGCTCTATCCGCGGGACTTCCTGCCACTGGCCGAGGAAACCCGCCTGATCGGCCAGCTCAGTGAGCGCGTCCTCGACCAGGCATGCCAGGACGTCGGACTGTGGATTCGATCGGGGCATTCCGACCTGCGACTGGCGGTCAATCTCTCGCCGGTTCAGGTCGAACATCCGAAGTTTGTGGATACACTCATGCAACGGGTGAGAGCCCACCGCTTCCCTGCCCAGAACCTGGAAATCGAGATCACCGAAAACGTGATCATGAACGATCTTGAGCAAATCAGCCAAAAGCTCCGGGAACTGGCCGCCCTGGGCGTGCGCATAGCCATCGACGATTTTGGTACGGGTTATTCATCCCTGAACTACCTGCACCGGCTTCCCATCCATACCCTGAAAGTCGATCAGTCCTTTGTCAAAGCGATCCGCAGCGGTGACGACGGCGCCTGCATCGTCAACGCCATTGTTGCCATGGCCCACGGCCTCAAACTGGAAATCGTCGCGGAAGGGGTTGAAACCGACGAACAGCTCGAATACCTTCGAAAGCTGGGCTGTCATCAGGTTCAGGGTTTCTACTATGGCCCCGCTCGACCGGCGGAGCATATCTCCAGAACCCTGGCGTTTCCGACAGCCCAAGCAGCCTCCATCTGACACCCAATTATCAATTGTCCGACACTCCTAACTAAAACCTTGATGCGGTTTGCAAAGTATTGCAAAGCGTTATTTTTTGTATCCCGAAATGCGTAGTGCTGCACATAAATCCCCACCCCTGTTCTCTAAGCTCGAGATCGTTAGGCGTTGATCACCGGAATCCCGACAGGCCGTCGGGCAACAACGACAAAAACGGTGACAACATCCCGAGGAACAAGAACAGGCAGCAGTCATCATGCGCGACAAGTACAAATACATTGGCCCGGTTTACGATTTCCTGAGCAATTTATACAGCGGCAAGAACATACATCGCTGCAAAACCGCCATGCTTGATGTAGAAACCGTTCAGCCCGGGGATCGCATCCTTTTTGCCGGAGTCGGCCATGGCAGAGACGCCATCCGCGCCGCCGAGCTGGGCGCTGACGTAACCGTTGTCGATCTTTCCGAAACCATGCTGCGCAAGTTTGGAGAAGCCCAGGAAAAGAAGGCGCCGCACCTGGCCATCCGCCGCATCCACAGCGACATCATGAAGGTGGAAGAGTTCGAACAGTACGACATGGTGGTAGCCAACTTCTTCCTGAATGTGTTCGACGAAGACATGATGGTCCGGGTCCTGGAACATCTGATCCGCCTGGGCAAGGCCGACGCGCGGGTCGTGGTTGGAGACTTCTGCTACCCCACCGGCAATATAGTCGCCCGCATGTTCAAGAAGCTCTACTGGTACATGGCGGTCTTTACCTTCTGGCTCTTTGCCAACAACGCCTTCCATAAGATCTACAACTACCCCGAGCACATGCAGCGTCTGGGCCTGCAGGTCACCGAAAAGAAGCATTTCAAGCTTCTGAACATGGACTGCTACTGGTCCATCCTCGGTCGCAAACAGGCCTGAGTGCCGCAGCCATCCAACCAACAATAAACCGGGGAGCAGAGACATGTCGGATCAGATTCTTGCACTGGACGGACTCCGTGAACTGGCAGACAACTCATTTACCTTCGCGGAACGGGTTGGCTACCTTAAGAAATACGGGCTCCACTCCCAGTCTTTTTCAACCCTGCAGCCCGGCATGCAGTACTTTGACGTTCCCGGGATCGGGTACCTGGCTTACATGCGCAAATGGGGTGGAACCTTTGTGCTGTCGGACCCGGTCTGCGCCCCCGAGAACTTTTCGGTGATTCTCGAGCATTTTCACAACCGTTTTCCCAATGCCTGCTACATTCAGGTTTCCAAGCCCGTGGTGGATTTCCTGCACCTGCGGTTCGGCCTGTATGGCACGCAGTTTGGCAGCGAATCGCGGATCGACCTGAGGAAGTGGTCACTGGCCGGCAAGAAAAAACAGATCCTTCGCACCGCACTGAACCAGGCCGAGAAGAGCAACATCACGGTGAAAGAGCGGTTCAGTGATGACCACACCCGGGAGATTTCCGAAGCCTGGATACGGACCCGGAAGTGCAAGAGCAATGAGATCCGCTTTCTGATTCGCCCGATGGAGATGGAGTACCGGGAAAACGAGCGCCATTTCTACGCCTATCAGGGGGACAAGGCCGTCGGCTTCATCTATTTCGACCCGATTTACTGCAACAATGAAATCATCAGCTACGTGCCGAACATTTCCCGGGCCAACGCCGATTTCCGCCAGGGCATTTTCTACACCTTGATGGCACACGCCATGGACGTGTTCAAGGCCGAGGGGGTTCCCTACCTCGACCTGGGCCTGATTCCACTGTCACTGGATGCCACCACCGAACACCAGGAAAGCCGGTCGCTGAAACGACTCCTGCACCTGGTCTACGAGAAGGGGAATTTCCTATATAACTTCAAAGGCCTGGAATTTACCAAGTCGCGTTTCCGGGGGGATGGCTTCAAAACCTACTGCTGCCACAAACGCGCGATCCCTGCCCTCGAATTCTTGGCCATGTTCAAACTGACGCGGCTGTTGTAACCGGACGGGGTTGCGCGGGCCAGTCAGCAAGAACTGATCTTGGCGCCAGGCCCAGAGCTTCCATGAATCCGGCCACTCCCTCGGGAGCCGGGCCGGAAAAGAGCGCAGCCCGCACCGGTTGGCTATTTGCCGGGTTTTCCCGACTCGCGTCAGGCGCCTTCCCCAGCTCCTCGAGCAAAACCGCCACCCGCCGGGCGATGGCTTCTCCAGAGTCCACCCAGAATTCAACGTCGGGCAGGACTTCCCTCAGAGCATCCAGCAATAAGGGGTAGTGTGTGCACCCCAGAACCACGGTGTCCACCTCCGCCTGATGAAAGCCCGCGACCGCTTCGGCCAGTTCATGGCGGGGCACATCCGCACCACTCACCGACTCTTCCACCCAGCGCACCAGATCCGGGTGCCCGATACGCTCGACCTGGCAGTGTCCGGCGAACTCGTCGACCAGGTTGTCCAGATAAGGTCGGCGCACCGTGGCCGGGGTTGCCAGCAGACCGATACGACCATTCCGGGTTTTGGCGGCAGCCGGTTTGATAGCGGGCACCACGCCAACCACCGGTGTCGATGTCATGGCCCGGAGATGGGGCAGAACTACCGTACTGGCGGTATTGCAGGCGACGATGATGACGTCGCAGGGATACTGGGCCAGCGACTCGCCAATCAACCGGCAGCAGCGCTCAATAACTACCGACTCTGGCTGGTCACCATAAGGAAACCCGGCATTGTCGGCCAGATAGACGAGCTCCGTTCCCGGCAGATGCTGGATGACGCTGGCCGCAATACTGAGGCCACCGACGCCGGAATCGAACACCAGAACCCGAGGGGAAGAATCCGTCTTCAAGACGCTGATCCTCTCGGAGAAATAGCGCTCTCCATGGCCCGGATCAGGCGACCGGCAATGGTCGTTTGAGGCGGAACCGGGGGAGTGTCGCCCGGCACAAACCAATCCGCATCGGCCAGCTCGTCTTCCTGGAGTACAAGATCGCCGCCGGCGTAGTCAGCAAAGAACCCGACCATAAGCTGGTGCGGGAACGGCCACGGCTGGGACGATTGATACCGGACGTTGGTAACGTCCAGGCCAGTTTCCTCTTTAACCTCACGGACCACGGCTTCCTCAAGACTTTCGCCCGGCTCGACAAAGCCGGCAATCAGACTGTAGAAGTGATGACGGGCCCGGGAAGACCTGGCGAGCAACAGGCGGTCATCCCGCCGAATCACCACGATTACACAGGGCGCCAGTCTCGGGTACCAGGGAATCCCGCAGGGTCCGCACCATTTTGCCCGCTCGTGTGGATGAAATTCGGTTTCCTGCCCACATCGCCCGCAATAGCGATGATCCCGCCACCACTGCCAGACCTGGAATCCGGTACTCAACAATTCGGCAGGAGCCTCCTCCATCATCAACAGGGCATCCCTGAGGGGCACGGGTTCCAGCCCGCCCCTGACAGGGTCCGGCAATTCCGTGACATAGACGGGCTTACCGTCCACGATACCAAGGGAGACAGGCTCACAGTCGATTCCCTGGTGCACGTCAGAACCCCATAAAAGAAACCAGCCCTCTTCCGGCTTGAGAATGGCCGAGCCGGAAATCGCCAGCAAACGGTCTCCGGCCTGTGGCGGGTTCGTGGTCCAGCCCGGAGTCCAGTCTGTGTTCGAGATTGCCATTAACTGTCCACACCTGCGTGATGAATGGGCCAAGCTGAAATGTACCACACTGAATGACGGGGCAAGTAAGAGGAGTGACTTTCCGCACCGTACTCAACCAAGTAAACTTGGCCCCTATCTGATTCACCGGAGCAACAGTTTATGCGACTTTACCAGGGCATTCGCAGCCTGATCCTGACCATTCTCCGCAAGATGCTGTTCCTTTGGGTCAGGACCGACGTCAGCGGGAATAGCCTTGAAGCTCTGGGACTGGATCCGGACAAGCCCGTCTGTTACGTGCTTCAGTACAGCAGTCTGTCGAGCCGGTTGGTACTGGAGCAGGAAGTCATCCGCGCCCACCTGCCCGGTGCCACCGATTCGTTGCCGGTAAAAAACGGACCGTCCCACTCGTTCTTCTTTCTCTACCGTCGCACCGGCGGTCTGTTTCGCCGTCGGCAGACCCCAGTACTGACCACCGAGTTCGAGGCATTGATTCAGTACGGCCTCGAGCATCCGGACGAGGATGTCCAGATCGTGCCGGTATCCCTGTTCTGGGGTCGCTCGCCGGACAAAGAGAAATCCCTGGTAAAATTGCTGTTATCCGATACCTGGACCGTGGCAGGGCGGCTACAGAAGTTACTGATCATCATGGTTCATGGCCGCAACACCTATGTGCAGTTTAATCAGCCCCTGTACCTGAAGCAGGTCATCGATGAATACCGGCACTCCGAAGAACGTGCGAGACGCAAACTTGCGCGCATTCTGCGCACCCACTTCCGACGCGTTCGTCAGGCTGTTCTCGGACCGGACCTGTCCCACAGGCGAACCCTTGTCGGCGGATTGGTGCGCACCCAGGCGGTCAAGGAAGCTATCCGGGAAACCGCTGCAAAGGATGATATTCCGCCCGAGAAGGTTCGCGCCAAGGCCTGGAAATACGCGGACGAAATTGCCGCCAGCATGTCGATCGTTACCATCCGGTTCCTGGAAGTGGTATTGGCCTGGCTCTGGAACCGCATCTACAACGGCATTGCCATCAACAATATTCGTGTGGCCAAGGAAGTGGCCCAGGAAAACGCCGTGGTATATGTGCCCTGCCACCGGTCACACATCGACTACCTGCTGCTGTCCTACGTACTGTACAAGAACGGCCTGATGCCACCCCACATTGCCGCCGGCATCAACCTTAACATGCCGATTGTAGGTCCGATCCTGCGCCGCGGCGGCGCTTTTTTCATGCGCCGGAGCTTCAAGGATAACCCCCTTTACGCCACCGTATTCAACGAGTACATGCATGTAATGTTCTCCCGGGGGTACTCCGTTGAGTATTTCGTCGAGGGAGGTCGTAGTCGGACCGGTCGCATGCTGCAACCACGGCCCGGCATGCTGTCGATGACCGTTCGCAGTTTCCTGCGCGATCACCGCAAGCCGATCGTCTTTGTGCCGGTCTACATTGGCTACGAAAAGGTGATGGAAGGCCGCTCCTATCTGGGCGAACTCCGGGGCAAGAAAAAGCAGAAGGAGAACGTGTTCGCACTTGCCAAAACCGTTCGCAAACTGAGCAACTCCTTCGGCCGCGTGGCAGTCAACTTCGGCGAAGCCATCCCGCTCGCCGACGTGCTTGATGAGGTTCACGACAGCTGGCGGCAGGAAGCCTACGATTCGGAATATCGCCCGCCGTGGCTCAAAGAGGCGGTTGACCAACTGGCGTTGCGAGTGGCCTCCAATATCAACGCCTCCGTTGCGGTCAACCCCATCGGGATGACCGCAACGGTCCTGCTCGGAACCGATCGTATGGCCATGGACGAAGGCCAACTGATTCGCCTGATGGATCAGTACTCTGGCCTGCTCAAAGCCTATCCTTACGCCGAAACAGTGACGTTGCCGGAGGGATCTGGCAAGGACTGGGTTGCCTACTGCGAGAACATGGGGCTGATCACGCGGCAGCCGCAGAAACTGGGCGATATCATCGCACTGGAAGGCAGCAATGCCATCCTGATGACCTATTACCGCAACAACATACAGCACCTGTTCGCGTTGCCGTCACTGGTCGCCAGCCTGTTCGAGAACACGGATTCGCTGCGACGGGACAAGGTCGTGTTCCTGGCCAGCGTGGCCTACCCCTACCTGCGGTCTGAACTGTTCCTCAAGTACCAGACGGAGGATGTGGAAACCGTCATCAATCGCTGGATCGATGTGCTGATCGAACAGGGGCTGCTGGAAAGTCTGGATGACGATCGCATTGGCCGGCCCGAGGAAGGCACGGAGGCCATGTTACGACTGAGGGTACTGTCGCACTTCATCATCCAGACCCTCGAGCGCTATCACATTGCCCTGGGCATCCTGCGCAAGTACGGCTCGGGCAAACTCAGCGCAGCCGAGCTCGAAGAACAGAGCACACTGCTGGCCGAACGCATGTCAATCCTGTTTGGCCTGAATGCCCCCGAGTTCTTCGACAAGAGCCTGTTCCGGAATTTCATTGCCAACCTGCAGAAGAACGGCGTCATTACCACCGACGAAACCGGATTGATCTGCTATGGCAAGGGGCTCGATGACGTCGCCGAAGACGCCCGACTGGTGCTCAGCGTTGAGAAACGGCAGGCGATCCAGCAGGTCACGATGCTGGGAGCTTAAGGGAGATTACCGGGCGGGCAGCGCTTTGAGAGAATAGATGTCGTAGCGACTGCTCTTGCCCTCTATCCGTGTTGCGGGCTCGGGGCCGGCGATCGTCGGAGCCTTGCGGGGACGCTTGACGACGACCCGGTAGGTCGCGCATCCAAGTGCCGCTTCCAGGAGCGCTTCGGCGTCGGTGTCGTCACCCACCACCGACCGGAATACCTGCATTTCCTTTTTGACCAGGGCTGACTTGTCCCGATGCGGGAACATGGGATCCAGATAGATTACGTCTGCCGAACCCGGCGCTGCAGCCTCCAGCCACGTTAGACTGCTGCCTTCCTTGAGCGACATGCGCGCGATAATGGGCGCGCAGTCCACGTTGAGCGATGCCCTTGCCAAGCCGTCGGCCAGCAGGGCATGAATCACGGGATTACGCTCGAACAGGGTCACCTCACATCCCAGACTGGCGAGCACAAAGGCGTCCTGACCAAGGCCGGCAGTGGCATCGACCACGCGCAAGGTCGCGCGGGTTTTCTGCAAACCCACGGCTTTTGCAACCATCTGCCCGGCCCCGCCGCCGTGCTCTCGGCGATAGCCCATTTTCCCGGTGACAAACTCCGCGCGCACCGGCCCTGGGGCGCCTTTACCGGTCACCTGCAAACCCAGCCCGTTCTCATCCAGATACAAAACCATCGCGAAGTCCCGGATCTCCTTCGGGCGAACGATGCCAAGGTTTTCGATGGCCAGGGACTGGCTCAGTGCGACAGCCTGTTCGGCATCCCCGAGCGGACTGCGCCCCACCGCTAACGCACTGGGCATGTCAAAATCATGGGCGGGAAAGGAAGGGAGATCGGTCATCAAACCAGAATATCAATGCCGGCAAGCGTAGCGTCGCCGCCGGACGCCTGCCCTGCGGCTGCAACCGCTGCAAACGTCGACAGCGCCCGAGCCGTCGGCAACGGCAGGTCGTCAGCCCGAAAGCGCTCCAGGCGGGCATCTTCCGCGGCCCGGCGGGCCTCTACCCGTCGTTCCAGACTGGTATCGGGGACACGCTCAATGGGGGTAAGCGAACGGCCATCGGCCAGATTACGGCGTGCAGACTCGGTGGACTTCTCCGGGGAAGACGCCGGCGCACGGGCAACATCGCTGCGCTCCCGGGCCGGACTATTGTTTCCGGGCTGGTAGCCGTAACCGTTTCCTGAATGAATACCACCGATCATGAACTGATCTCGCTGGCTCAGTGACAAAGATGTAGAAGGAAAGTATGGAAGAATCCCGCCGGGATTAAAAGCGCCTGATGTTATTCACGACCCGGCAGTTTTTTCCAGGCAACCTCATCCCGGATATACACCGGCTGCGCCTGGTCGGCAGGAACCGCCTGACCCTCCCGGTATCCGGTTTCCGCCAACCTGGCGACCCAGGCTGCCCGCGGGACCAGAGTGTCGTCGACAGACGCAACCCGGGCCAGCACCTCTGCGGGCATATCATCCCGCAAGCGCCAGCCCTGCCCTGCTCCCACCCAGTGCCCGAAATCGCCTTCGAGGGCAACCAGGGCAGGTGGACATACCCTTTCTTCGCCCAGCAATACCGGGAGTCCGTCGCGGCGGGAAAAACAGCCCCAATAGACCTCTCCCATACGGGCATCGAACGCCACGGCAACTGCACCGTCACCCTGCAGGTCCATGGACTCCATCGCTCCAAGCGCTACGGCCGCCAGCGAGGACACCGGCACCACCGGCACATCCAGTCCCCATGCAAGGCCCTGAACCACGCCCGTCGCAATCCGAATGCCGGTGAAGGAACCCGGACCACAGGCAAAGGCCAGCGCATCCAGGTCCTTGGGCTCCAGACTTTTTTCAGCCAGGAGCTCCCGCACCATGGGCATCAACAGCCGGGTGTGGCCGCGGGGCGCAATCTCGAAACGTTCGGATATCTCGCCATCAAGAAGAAGGGCTGCCGAGCAGCCCTCCGATGACGTATCCAGTGCAAGCAGTTTCACGGACGTGAAAACCCTCGGGTCGGGATATCGTTGATTTACTGAAGCTTGGACAGAATCTGGTCACGAATGCTGTCGAGGCTGCCAACGCCCTCCACACGCACGTACTTTGGCGCGTCCTCCGGAGCCTCAGCAGCCCAGTCCTGATAGTAACCTACCAGCGGCGCCGTCTGGTCGTGATAGATTTTCAGACGCTTGCGAACGGTCTCTTCCTTGTCGTCTTCACGCTGGACCAGTGCTTCTCCGGTTTCGTCATCCTTGCCCTCAACCTTGGGCGGATCGTATTTCACGTGGTAGATACGGCCACTGCCTTCGTGCACGCGGCGGCCGGAAAGACGGCTGACAATTTCTTCGTCATCGACCGCAATCTCGACCACGAAATCGATAGCAATACCCTGATCCTTCAGCGCTTCGGCCTGGGGAATGGTGCGCGGGAACCCGTCCAGCAGGAAGCCGTTCTTGCAGTCAGGCTGCTGAATGCGCTCCTCGATCAGGGCGATGATGATATCGTCAGATACCAGACCACCGGTTGCCATAACCTCCTTGACCTGTTTTCCCAGATCGGATTCGGCCTTGACCGCGGCACGCAGCATGTCACCGGTGGAGATCTGGGGAATATCGAAACGTTCGGTGATGAACTGGGCCTGCGTCCCCTTCCCCGCGCCCGGCGCGCCTAACATGATGATTCGCATAACGTTGTGCTCCCGTTTTAGTCATTATCGTTTGAAAAGTTATGGCAAAAGCCCTTGCCTTTGCGACAACCTCTCGGTATCGAACGGATGTGCGCCAGGATCGGCGAACGCGCATTATACGAAGTCAGCCTGCCCAGAGAAAGTCGACCTCCGTATCATGCACTGCGAATGGGCATTTCGGGCCCGGAACGCCCGGCGGACTCAGGATGACAGGGATGTGGCCAGTGCGTCCAGATCCGGGGCAACACGATCTATCTCTAGCTCGAGATCGTCTACCACCGCAGGAGAGAGCCCGAGTCCTTCAAGAAGAGAGGGGATATCGTCAGCGTTGAATTCGTCACCAATTCGCCGAGCCTTGAGCAGGGCGTTGGCCAGTTGAACCATCAGCACATACTGTTCATCGTCGCCGTGATACCCCGCATGCTGGTGCATGCCGGCTGACTTGATCACTGGATCGGGCAGCTGCCAGAGTCGGTGCAGGATGCCGCCAATTGCACCGTGACCGACGGCAAGAACCTGCTCATTGCGGGCATGCCCGAACACCTGCTGCTCCAGGGAATACATGCTCGCCTCCGGATTGGCCTCGCGCAGGGCGTTCAATTCCTCGAATTCGGCAGGGAACAGGTGTCCTACCAGCAACAGGCCAAAGTTGTGCAGCAGACCGCACAGGTAGGCCAGCCCCTTATCGACGCCACAATAGGGCGCCAGGCTCTGACACAGGAACGCGCAATAGAGGGAGTGGCGCCAAAAATTGTCCATGCCCAGCATGCCCTTGCGCGGTATATCGAAAGCTCGCACCGAGGCGATACCCAGGGCGATGTGAGCCACCCGGTCAAAGCCCAGCACCCGCGTTACCGCCTCCTGGACCGAGTTGACCTGCCCCGGGTAATTGAACAGGGCCGAACGGGCGTAGCGCATGATCTGGGCGGTCAGGCTGGGATCAAATTCGATCAGTTCGGCCAGCTCCCGGGCGGTAGCTTCGGTGTTGGCGGTCAGGCGCAGAATACGCAGGGCCAGGGCAGGCATGGGCGGGAGTCGATACAACTGCTGCAGCTTGTCGGCGACCTCATCCAGAGTCAGCGCGGCACGATTGCCGTTGCCCTGCCCCCGGATGACGAGATGCCCACCACGGCTTCCCGCCAACGCCAGCCTCAGGTGACACCCTTCCATTTCAAGCACCCCGTGGTCGGATCCGCCGGTAAACAGAACCCGCTCCGCCCGGGACACGTCTTCGTCCACCAGTACGGGCAGCTCATAGGCCGCACCAATCGGTGGAACGAAGCCCGGATCGCAGTCACTGAACAATCTCATGGTCTGACGGGCGGTCAGCAGTTGCAGATTGCGACCAGTAAGGTGATGGACCGCATCCAGATCCAGAGAACTGTCGAATTTGTGCACTGCCATGACGGCGCCGCCCATATCGATCAGCAGGGTTGCCTGAATGAAGTCCGCCTGTGGCTGTCCGGAGGCCCTTACCGCTGCGTCGAGGTTCGCCGCCTGGTCGATCCGGAGATCCGCGTAGGGTATGGCCTTTCGGGCCAGAAATCGTTCCAGTCGCGCAGCTAGAGCCACAGCCTACTCCCGTTCTTATTTATTGGCGCCAGTACAGACCACCGGTTTTATCGAGCCTAGCTTAACCGGTGTTGCGCATACCCGCAGCAATTCCCGCCATGGTCACCTTGAGCGCCCGTTCGACAAGCTCGGGCACCTCACCCTTGCCCTCACTTTCACGATTGCGCCGAAGCAGCTCGGCCTGCAGGTAATGCAGGGGATCCGTGTAGGGGTTGCGGACCCGCATGGAGTGGGCGAAAACCGGCTCGCCCTCCAGCAGATCTGTCTGCTCTTTCAATTCCAGCAGGCGCTGGATACATCGCCGCAGGCGGTCACGAAGATCGGCGCCAAGAGCCTGCAGTTCCTCGTCGTCCAACAGGGTTTGCTCGTAGTAGCTGGCAATTCGGAGGTCCGACTTGGCCAGCACCATTTCCAGCATATCCACGTAGGTCCGGAAGAATGGCCACCCCTTCATCATGTCCCGTAACACCGGCAGGCGATTGTCCTGGGCCGCCTCTTCCAGCGCCACGTCACTGCCCAGCCAACTGGGCAGCATCAGCCGCATCTGGGTCCAGGCGAAAATCCAGGGAATGGCGCGCAAACTTTCGACGCCGCCCGTGGCTTTGCGCCGTGCCGGTCGGCTGCCAAGCGCCAGTTTGCCCAATGCCTGCTCGGGCGTGACCTGACGGAAGTAAGGCACAAAATCCGGATTTTCACGGACCACCTCTCGATAGGCCTTGAGGGACCGTTCGGTCAGCCAGTCCATGGTTTCGCGCCAGCCGGACTCCGGTTCCGGTGGCGGCGCCAGGGTCGCCTCAATAACCGCCGTGGTGTAAAGGGTCAGACTTTGCACCGCCAGGTGCGGCAGACCGAATTTAAAACGAATCATTTCACCCTGCTCGGTGATCCGGAAACTGCCGTTTACCGACCCCGGCGGCTGCGAAAGGATCGCCCGGTTGGCAGGACCGCCGCCCCGACCAACTGTGCCACCACGGCCGTGGAACAGGGTCAGGTGCACACCGTACTGGTTGGCAACCTCAGTGAGTTTTTCCTGAGCCTGGTATTGCGCCCAGGCCGCCATCAGCTGACCGGCATCCTTGGAAGAATCGGAATAACCGATCATGACTTCCTGACGCCCCTGACAGTACTCCCGGTACCATTCGACTTCGTAAAGTGACGCCATGCTGTCTGGCGCGCCCCGGAGGTCATCCAGGGTCTCGAACAGGGGGACGACCCGCATCGGGTACTTCATCCCGGATTCCCGAAGCAGCAGAATGACGCTGAGCACATCCGAAGGTTTGCTCGCCATGGAGATTACATAGGAACCCAGAGCCTGAGGCGTCTGTTGCGCTACCACTTCACATGTTGCCAAGACCTCGCGAACTGGCTCCGACGGTTCCCAGTTGCGTGGTACGAGAGGCCGGCGCCCTTGAAGCTCGTTCACCAGAAACGCCTGGCGGTCAGCTTCCGACCAGGACAGGTAGTCGCCCAGGCCAAGGTAGCTCACCATTTCGGCCACCGCCTCGGCATGTCGGGAGGCCTCCTGGCGAATGTCCAGACGAATCAGTGGCAAGCCAAAGGTGTGGGCGCGGCGAATGGTATCGAGCAGTGGACCGTTGGCGATCGATTCCAGCCCACAGTCCACCAGCGAGCGGTAGCACAGCTCCAGCGGCGCGGTGAGGTCTTCATTCTCGAACAGAATGTCCGTGGCATCGGCAGCCTCGCCATTGACACTGGCCTCCGCCCAGTCACGGGTTTTGACCAGACGTTCGCGCAGCTTTGCCAGCACCTGACGATAGGGCTCGCGGGTATCGCCGACGTGCTCCCGGAGCTCGTCACTGGCCTGCCACATGGACAACTCTGCCCGTAACGCCTGAATGTCCCGCAGGTAAAGGTCAGCCGCCATCCAGCGGCCAAGCAGGAAAACCTTTCGGGTAACCTGGTGAGTGACGTTGGGGTTGCCGTCCCGATCGCCACCCATCCATGATGCAATGCGGATGGGTGAGGCCTGCAGCGGCAACCCCCGACCGGTCGAATCGGCCAGGGCCGCATCGAGACTGCTGAGGAAACGTGGCAGGGCCTGCCACAGACTGTTCTCAATAACCGCAAAGCCCCACTTGGCCTCGTCCACGGCCGTTGGTCGCTCGTAGCGAATCTCGTCGGTGTGCCAGGCCTCGGTCACGAGCCGGGAGAGCTGATCGACAATTTCCTCGCGCTCAGCCGGCATAAGGTCGTCGTGATCCAGTCGCGCCAGGCACTCGGACATCTCGTCGTACTTCATGATCAGAGTCCGGCGCGCGACCTCGGTCGGATGGGCCGTCAGTACGAATTCAATGCGGAGGTTGGCCACCCGCTCGTGCAGCTCCTCGGGACTGACGCCGCCCGATTTCAGACGACCAAACACCTCTCCCAGGGACTCGACCATCAGGTCTGACTGATGGCCGCGTTTACGACGAATACCGTGGTACTGCTCGGCCAGGTTGGCGAGGTTGAGAAACTGGTTGAACGCCCGGGTAACCGGCAGCAGTTCATCGTCGCTCAGCTTGCGCAGCAGGCTGACCAGGCGCTGGCCAGAACCACTCTCCTGACGCCGGTCGCCCTTGGCCGCAGCGCGCACCTCCTCGATCAGTTCGTAACATTCCAGCCCGGGGTAACGCTGGATGCTCTGGCCCAGCAGTTCCCCCAGCAAACGCACGTTCTCTCGAAGATCGGGATGTAGCTCGGTCACATTGACGTCCTTTTAAATTGACGGAGGCGAAGTAAACTTACGATACTAAGGAATAGTCGAGAAAGTCTATTGGCGTTTCAAGCCTTTGGCCGCAAGGAGTATTCATGAAAGTAACTGATCTGCCCAAGCACTGGGAAAAGCAAAAAGAACCCGTGGAGCGGACCCACGACTACAACCTGCGCCTGCCGTTGGAGGACGCAGCACGGATTGCCGCCCTGGCAGAACTGTATCCGGACCGCAGTGAAAGCGACATTCTCAACGACATGATTGGCGCGGCCCTGGACGATCTGGTCCGCCAGAGTCCGCTGAAAGACAAGCTGGAAAACAAAGACAAGTAAGAATCCCGAAACACCGGGCAGGAAATACAGAGCGTAGGGCGTAGGTTCGGAGTGGCGAACGCCACTCCGTCAATTCGATCGGGACAGGCCTTGGGCTGTCAACCGGTCAGGCGACCGATTCCAGCTGACGGGCCTTGAGACGCTGGATATGCTTCTGGCTCAGACTCACGAACCTGGGGGTCAGCCCCTGGTCCTCATAGATTTCAAAGCCGTCCTCATCATAAGCCACCACCTTGGTACCCTGAACATAGGGAAAACTGGTTTCCATTTCGTCCAGCGCAGCTGAAATCAGGTCACGCATCAAATCCTGCGGTGATTTCATCGGGTAGAGCGCTGCCAGTTTGTCCAAACGCTTGTGATGCTGGTCGGACAACGCCATAAAGTAGGCGTCGCGGGTCAATCGTCCGCGCGCATGTTTGTCCCAGTAATTGACCAGATCCTTGATTTTCATGGTGCCTTCACTCCTGCATCTTATTGATGGCGCACGGCGCACGGAATCAGTGCGTCCGTTCCCCGAAGTGTAGACGAAGCGGCTGCGGCGGGAACCTGGTAATTGGTAACGGATTGTACTTACCGTTGCCCTATTCTCTGTTCCCGGAGCTCCCCTTTTCCACGCCCTTGACCGCTTGCCACACGGCGTCCAGCGCTTCGAGGGATTCCTCGTCCATGTCGCGGCCTTCTCGCGTGAGCACCCTCTCAATCGCCCGGAACCGGGCATCAAATTTGTGATTGGTGCGCTTGAGGGCCTGCTCGGGATTAACCTTCATGAAGCGTGCCAGATTCACACACACAAACAGCAGGTCACCCAGCTCATCCTCGACCGCATCCGGATCACCGGTTCCGCTCTGGGCGGCATGCCAGGCTTCCTTGAGCTCATCGATTTCCTCGTGGAGCTTGTCGAACACCGGGCCAATTTCCGGCCAGTCGAATCCGTGCCTGGCCGCCCGCTTCTGAAGCTTCTCGGCGCGCGCCATCGCCGGCAGGGTCCGGGCGATGCCATCTAGCCGACTGACGGGCGCATCCGAAGTCGGAACCAGTGCTCTCTCCTCGGCTTTGATACGCTCCCAGCTTTCCTTGATCCAGGCCTCATCGGGCCGATTGTCCGGATCGATCCGACTGTCCAGCGTACCCTCCGGAAACACGTGGGGGTGGCGCCGGACCAGTTTGCGAACCAGGTTGTCGACCACGCCATCGAAATCAAAATGCCCATCCTCCTTCCCCATCTGGGTATAGAAGATCACCTGAAACAGCAAATCCCCGAGTTCATCCTTGAGATGGGGGTAGTCTTCCCGTTCGATGGCATCGGCGACTTCATAGGCCTCCTCCAGCGTGTGCGGAACAATGGTTCCGTAGGTCTGCTTTGTGTCCCAGGGACAGCCGGTTTCCGGATCCCTGAGACGCGCCATCAGGGTTTTCAGGTCGTCTATGGAATAGCTCATCCGCGCTTGCGCCTCACGTCGATGATATTGGGCAGGTTGCGAATCTGTGCCAGCAGCCGGGCCAGTTGTTCGAGGCTGGATATCTCCACCGTCACCGTCATGGTTGCCGTGTTCTCATCCTGGTTGGTCAGGGTATTGAGGGCCAGGACATCACTCTTTGAAGCCGAGAGCACCTGGGTAATGTCCCGCAACAGCCCGGAGCGGTCATAGGCCTCGATCTGAATATCCACCGGATACACGGCCGCGGGCTGACCGCCCCAGCTGACTTCGATAATCCGGTTGGGCTCAAACTCCCGAAGGTTCAGAAAAGTCAGGCAATCCTGACGGTGCACAGTCACCCCCCGGCCGACGGTGATGTAACCACCAATGGGATCCCCGGGAAGTGGCTTGCAGCATTTGGCCACCTGGGTCTTGAGCTTCCCGACACCCTGTATCTGGATATCGGTTGCGGTGTCGTAGGGCTTGTGGCGTTGGGCACTGAACTTCAGATCCAGTTGCTCGGATTTGGGCTCCAGCATCTGCTGGGCAACATGCGCGACATGGGCCGGCCGGAGATCACCGGCGCCGATGGCGGCAAACATGTCCTCCGAACCGTGATAGTTCACCTTTTCCGCCAGATCGTTCAAATTGACGTCATACAGTGATAGCCGCTTGAATTCATCCTCAAGAATGGCTCGCCCATCGATGACATTGCGACCGCGGTCTTGCTGTTTGAACCAGTGGGTCACCTTGGCCCGGGCGCGGGACGTCTGAACGTAACCCAGGCTCGGATTCAGCCAATCCCGGCTGGGTGCCGGGTTGTTCGAGGTAAGGATGAAAATCTGATCGCCGGTTTTCAGCGGGTACGTCAGCGGCACAATCCGGTTGTTGACCCGCGCGCCGCGGCAGGCGTGACCGATCTCCGTGTGAACCCGGTACGCAAAGTCGACCGGTGTTGCGCCCTGGGGCAGATCCACCACGTGTCCTTCCGGGGTAAACACGTAAACCCGGTCCGACGCGACATCCGATTTCAGGTGGTCGGCAAGGCCCGAGAGGTCTCCCAGATCTTCCTGCCATTCCAATACCTGACGCAGCCAGTTGATCTTGGCGTCGTAGCCGGTAGATTTGTTCCCCCTGTCGGTGCCCTTGTACAGCCAGTGAGCACAGACGCCCAGCTCTGCTTCCTCATGCATTTTATGGGTACGGATCTGGACTTCCATCACCTTGCCCTCGGGGCCAATCACGGCGGTGTGCAGCGACTGGTAACCGTTTTCCTTGGGATTGGCGATGTAATCGTCAAATTCGTTGGGGATATGGCGCCACAGACTGTGAACAATCCCCAGTGCGGCGTAGCAGTCGCGGACCTCGGGCACCAGAATCCTGACCGCTCGCACATCGTAGACCTGGGAGAAGTCGATGCCCTTGCGCCGCATTTTCCGCCAGATGCTGTAGATGTGCTTGGCCCGGCCCGACAGGTCCCCGACGATACCGGAGGCGTCCAGTTCCTTGTGCAGAGCGTCAATGACACGTCTGATGTAATCGTCCCGATCCAGCCGCTTTTCATCCAGCAACTTGGCGATTTTCTTGTAGGCAGTCTCGTGCAGGTACCGGAAGGACAGGTCCTCCAGTTCCCACTTGATATGACCAATCCCGAGTCGGTGGGCTAGCGGGGCGTATATGTCGAACACCTCGCGCGCCACCCGCATACGCTTTTCTTCCGGCGCATTCTTCACCGCCCGGATCGCGCAGGTACGTTCAGCGAGTTTGATCAGGGCAACCCGAACGTCGTCGATCATGGTGACCAGCATTTTGCGGACGTTGTCGAGCTGGCCCTCACTCTGCCCCAGGACATTGCCCTTGAGCGGATGATGGATGGACGAGATGGCCGCCATCTGCTGGACACCGTTGATCAGCCCGGCAATTTCGTCGCCGAATTCCTTGCGCACGTTATCCAGCGGCACCCGCTCCTCGCGAACGGCCCGGTAGAGAATCGCGGCAACCAGGCTGGCCTGGTCCAGGTGCAACTCCGCCAGAACCTGTGCCATTTCAATGCCGATTCGGAAACTGCTGGACCCCGGTGCCCAGAGTCGGTCCTCGCGAAATGCCTGAAGATCAATCTCCGCCGCCTTTTCGCAAGCTTTGCGAAACTGATCGACATCGTCCAGATGGGTCTGAGCAGCGATTGTCTGGACCCATCTTTCGATGTCCACCTCGCCGTCACCGGTTAATGCATAATCTTCGCGAACTTTTACCATATCGGTTTTGCCATTTCTGCTGGTTCCCGCACCCATCCCTGGGACATATCTGTTCCGTCAGCCGGAATCCCGCTCAAATAGGGCGATGGATTCAACATGAGTGGTATGGGGGAACATGTCCATCACACCGGCACGCACAAGCCGATAGCCGTTGCGCACCATAACTCCCGCATCCCGTGCCAGGGTTGCCGGGTTGCACGATACGTAGACGATCCGGTTAGCTCCAAACGCGGTCAGGTATTTGCAGATTTCTTCCGCACCGGAACGCGGCGGGTCAATCAGGATCTTGTCAAACCCCTCTTTCGCCCAGCTCTGGCCGGTGAAGTCCCCGTGCAGATCGGCACCGTGAAAAGCCACGTTTTCCAGGCCGTTCAGTGCCGCATTTTCCCGGCCGCGAACCACCATCGCATCATCCCCTTCCACGCCGACGACCTGACCACCTTTTCGCGCAAGCGGCAGCGTAAAATTGCCGAGTCCGCAGAACAGATCAAGCACCCTTTCTCCGGGCTGGACATCCAGCCATTCGACAGCCCTGTGTACCATGGTGCGATTGATACCTGCATTGACCTGGGTAAAGTCCATGGGATGAAATTTCATGGTCAGGTCGAATTCGTCAAGCCGGTAACTGAGGCGCTCGTCTTCATGGCCCGCGGATACAGGCCAGATCCGGTGCACCGTATCCGGCCCCTTCGGCTGCAGGTAGATATGCAAATCGTGGGCCTGACCAAACGCGACAAGCCGGCTCCGGTCGTCCTCGCTCAGGTCGTCCATGTTGCGAAAGACCATGACTGCCTCGTCATCACCGCACGCCACTTCGACCTGCGGGATGCGATTGTAGGCATCGAGGCCGTGGAGCAGTTCGCGCAGCGGCAGAATCCGTTCACCAATTCGGGGATCCAGAACGACACACCGGTCTATGTCAGTGAGGAAGCTGTTCCGCTTCTCGCGAAAACCTACCAGCACCGACTCCCGCGCCGGAACGTAACGGACGCCCAAACGGGCCTTTCGGCGGTAGCCCAGAGTGTTTTCCGAGCGCATCGGAGCCACCCACTCTTCCGGCTCTATGCCTCCAAAATGGGCAAAATGTTCCCGCAGCGTATCCTCCTTGAACCGGATCTGGGCGTCGCCGCTCATGTGCTGAAGGCTGCAGCCACCGCACAGATCGGCAAAGTCACATGGGGGCGTCTGGCGTTCCGCAACGCTCTCAAGCACCTCCAGGGTTCGCAGCTCGTCAAACTTGCTGCGGGTGCCCACCATTTTGGCCATGACGGTTTCACCCGGCAGGGCGCCGTCCACGAACTGGGTTTTGCCGTCCTGACGGGCAATACCCCGCCCATCGTGACTCAGCTTCTCGATGTCGCAGCGCACGGGCTCTTTGGGAAGAGCCTTCCGGCGTCGTCTACTCATACTGGTTACTCTTGATGAAAGGGTCCGGTTCAGGCGCCCGGGAAGACGCCGGTGGACAGATAGCGGTCGCCGCGATCACAGATGATGGCAACGATAACGGCGTTTTCAACCTGTTCGGAAAGTTTCAGTGCTGCGGCGATGGAGCCCCCGGACGACACGCCGCAGAATATCCCTTCCTCCGAAGCCAGGGCACGCATGGTATTCTCCGCCTCTTCCTGGCCGATATCGAGCACCTGATCCACCCGCGTGGCGTCGTAGATTTTGGGCAGGTATTCCTCCGGCCAGCGACGGATTCCGGGGATGGCCGCTCCTTCCTTCGGCTGCAGCCCGATAATGCGGATATCCGGGTTGCGCTCTTTCAGGTACCGGGAAACCCCCATGATCGTCCCGGTCGTACCCATGGAACTCACGAAGTGGGTTACCCGGCCCTCGGTCTGGCTCCAGATTTCCGGCCCCGTCGTGCGGTAATGAGCGAGGGGATTGTCGGCATTGCTGAACTGGTCCAGCACCTTGCCTTTACCCTCGACTTCCATCTGCAACGCCAGGTCCCTGGCCGTCTCCATCCCTTCTTCCTTGCTCACGGTAACGATTTCCGCGCCATAGGCCCGCATGGAGGCCCGCCGTTCTTCACTCATGTTCGCCGGCATGATCAGCACCATCCGGTAGCCCTTGATGGCGGCGGCCATGGCAAGTGCAATACCGGTATTACCGCTGGTTGCCTCGATCAGGGTGTCGCCCGGCTTGATCTCGCCACGACGCTCGGCTTCCTGGATCATACTGATCGCCGGCCGGTCTTTCACGGAACCCGCCGGGTTATTGCCTTCGAGCTTGGCGAGAATCGTGTTGGAGGTCTCACCGGGGAGACGTTGCAGGCGAACCAGTGGGGTATGCCCGACATAATCTTCAATCGTGGGGAAATTCATATCATTACCCTGTGGTACACTTTTGCGTTCGCATGATACTCGTTATGACCGCAGTCTCCCAATACAGCTTCTAGCTATATCCATGACCCGTGGCTATAACCAAATCACGATATCAGGTGGCCGTGGGACTAATACCTCAGTCAATGGCCTCCGGATCATCTATTCTGACAGGGACGTGACTCCGGAATTGCTCCCGGGGCCGAGGCAATAAATCAGGAACAGGTATGCGACGCTGGGGCATTCGCAAAAAAGTACTGGTAGTGACGCTGGTCCCTACCCTGCTCACCACACTCATGCTGGGTATGTTTTTTACCTACAGCTGGGTGAAAAACATCGAGAGCCTGCTCAAAGACCGGGGAGAGTCGCTCTCCCGCCAGTTGGCTGCCGGCTCCGAATACGGTCTGTTCACTGCCAACCGCAGCCTCTTGAGCAGCCTTTCCAATGCCCTGCTGGAAGAGCAGGATGTCCGCTCCATTACCTTCTTCGGCAGCGACGGTGCCAGGCTTCTGCATACCGGGCCAGGCAGCTCCGATTCCATCACGGCGGACGAACTGCCGACCGAAACGGCGACCAGCGTGCGCCGGGAAAACAGTACCCGATTTGTCACCCCGGTCACGCTGCAAGACCTGATGCTCGAAACCATTCTCGACCCCGATGCCCGGGAATCGATGGCCCAGCCAGACGCTCCATTAGGCTGGGTAGCGGTCGAGATGTCCCACGTCCGGACCGAAAAGGAAACTTACAAGGCCCTGTTGATTTCGCTGTTGCTGGTGCTCGGGGGGGTGGTCATCAGCCTCGCCATCGCCCTCCGGCTCAGTCGAGCCTTCACCAACCCGGTCTTCGAACTGAATGAAGCCGTGGCCAAACTCAAAGAGGGCAAGCTCGATACCCGGGTATTCACCGGGGCCGGCCCCGAATTCGAGCAACTCGAATCCGGTCTGAACGCCATGGCCGAGGAGTTGAGCAAGGCCCAGGCCGAGATGCAGCAGAACATTGACCAGGCAACGGAAGATCTCCGGGAAACTCTCGAGACCATCGAGATCCAGAACATAGAGCTGGACTTTGCCCGCAAGGAGGCGCTCGAAGCCAGCCGAATCAAGTCCGAATTCCTGGCGAACATGTCCCATGAAATCCGCACTCCGCTGAATGGCATCATCGGGTTCACCGAACTGCTTCTCAAAAGCCCACTACCCCGCCAGCAACGGGACCATCTGAGCACCATCCGCAAGTCCTCGGAGATTCTGCTGACGATCATCAACGACATCCTGGACTTCTCCAAGATTGAGGCTGGCAAGCTGATCCTTGATCGCGTCCCCTTCCAGCTTCGCGACATTGTCGAAGAAGTGATGGTCATGTTGGCGCCGGCAGCCCACGCCAAGAACCTGGATCTGGTGCCTCTGGTATACAACGACGTGCCCGACAACATCATGGGAGATCCGTTGCGGGTGAAACAAGTGATTACCAACCTGGTCAACAACGCGATCAAGTTCACCCAGACCGGTGAAGTGGTGCTTCGGGCAAGCCTCGAAGAAGAGGAAAAAGACAGCAACCGGGTCACCCTCAAGCTGAGTATCACCGATTCCGGCGTGGGACTGTCCCGGGCCCAGCAGCAGTCCCTGTTCAATGCCTTCAGCCAGGCCGACGCATCCACCGCCCGGCAGTATGGAGGCACCGGCCTCGGGCTGGCCATTTCCAAACGGCTGGTGGAGGAGATGGGCGGCAAGATCGGTTTGGAAAGCGAACTGGGCAAGGGCTCCACGTTCTGGTTCACCCTGACCTCCGAGCTTTCCGCCACCGGCGAAGCCATTGCCCCCAGGGACGCCCTTCGTGGCGAGCGGGTTATCTATCTCGAGCAACAGAAAACCACGGGCCTGGCGGTAGAGCACCTGCTCAAGGACTGGGGCATGACCGTTGACCGGGTGGCTTCACCCGCTGCCATGCAGGAACAGATTGAAGAGGCCCAGAAGAGCCAGGCCGGGTACGCCCTGGCCATTATCGGGATTACCCGGCACCTGCTGAATTCCAGCCAGTACTGCGGGCTGGTACGCACCCTCGAGATCGAGCGGGATTGCCGCACCCTGCTGCTGACCCCCACCCTTGAGACCCACGACAGCGCACTCTCCGGCCTCGCCAGCGGCCACCTGAGCAAACCTGTCTGCCGGGATGCATTCTACGAGGAACTGCTGCTCCTCGTGCACGGCATCAGCTCCGGTGGGCGAATGGCGCTGGACTACGACAGTTCGGTGGCCCGTCTTCCAGCAGGTAACGTGCCCAGAGTATTGGCGGTGGACGACAACGACGCCAACCTGAAACTGGTGATGACCCTGCTGAACGACTTTCAGATTGAAGCCGAGGGCGCATCCAGTGGATTCGAGGCATTGAGCAAGGCCCGGCAGAAACCTTTTGACCTGGTCTTCATGGATCTGCAAATGCCGGGGATGGACGGCGTGGAAACGACCTCCCGGTTGCGTGACATGGACCCCACCTCTCACCGAACTCCAATCATTGCCCTGACGGCCCACGCCCTCGCCGACGAACAGGAGCGCCTGATTCAGCAGGGTTTTGACGGCTACATGCCGAAACCCATCAGCAGCGCCCAGTTGACTGACATCATCCGCGATTACACCGGTTATGTATGCACCAGGCCCGATCGCGAAGACCAGATTCTGGTACCCGAGGTTCGGGATACCCGGCGCGCCATGCGGCCATCCACACGCAAGATGCAGCAGGACTGTGTCAGTATCCAGGAAAGCATTCAGCTCGCCGCCGGCAAGGCAGATCTTGCCGAGGAGCTGTTCAGCATGCTGCTTGAGCAGATGCGAAGTGACCAGTCGAGGGTGGAAGGGTTCTGGAACAACGGCGACCTGGACGGCCTACTGGAGTGCGTGCACAAGCTGCACGGGGCAACCCGCTACTGCGGGGTTCCAGAGCTTCGGGCCGCCGCGAACCGTCTTGAAACAGCGCTGAAATGTTCGGCGCCGGACATCGAGCACCAGAAAGACCAACTGGTCTCAGCCATGGAGCGCCTGCAGATCTGGAGCGACCAGACCGACTGGCAACTACTCTTCCGGGAACAGCATCAGCAAACGGAAACGACCTGAAGACCGGGGTTACCGGCGCCAGTCAGATTCTGCCACGGGCCTGATCCAGAATCGCCTTCATATCACGGACCGCTTCTTTCAGCCCGGTAAACACGGCCCGGGCGATGATGGCGTGTCCGATGTTGAGCTCGTTGATTCCGGAAATCGCAGCCACCCGCTCGGTGTTGTGATAGTGCAGGCCATGACCTGCATTGACGATCAACCCCTTTTTCCGGGCGTAGGCCACGGCGTCGGCGATAACCTTGAAGGCGGCTTCGGTTTCACCGGCGGTCTTCGCTTCCGCGTATTCACCGGTATGCAGCTCGACAACCGGTGCGCCACAACGGACGGCTGCATCGATCTGGATCGGATCCGGGTCGATGAACAGCGACACTTCCGATCCGAGTCGGGCAAGACGCTCGCACGCCTTGGCCACCCTCGTTTCCTGACCTTCGACATCCAGACCGCCTTCGGTGGTCAGTTCCTCGCGTTTCTCCGGCACCAGGCACGCACATTCCGGCCGGACCTGCTCGGCAAACGCCAGCATGGCGTCGGTCACCGCCATTTCGAGGTTCATCTTGGTCTGCAGTGTCTCCCGGAGCAGGAGCACATCCCGATCCTGAATGTGACGCCGATCCTCTCGAGGATGGATGGTGATGCCGTCTGCGCCGGCTTCCTCCGCCACCAGTGCGGCCTGAACCGGATCCGGGTAGCGCGTCCCCCGAGCCTGGCGCAGTGTGGCCACATGATCGATGTTGACGCCGAGTAGGACTCTAGGATTCATGCCGTTCTCCCCGAAGGTGACTGAATAAACTGCGACTGTGCAGGGGCCGTCCCTGCAGAAGATAATCGGTTAGTACCCGCATTACCCGCTTGGCGGTGCGCCGGGACGAATCCGATTCCAGATCCCCCGACGCCAGGGCCAGTAACACGTCCCCGGACAGGTTCTGCAGCCGGGTGCCCGGCCCCGGAGACGCCACAATACCCTGCTCGGGGTCATAACAATACGGCTGGCCCGGCTCGACGGTTCGTCCGGTATCCGTTACCAGGTCCCAGGCAAAATCAAAGCCGAGCGCGGCCGCAAAGGCGCGCTCAAATCGACGCAACACGGGTTCAACGTCGGTCGTTTCGGCCAGTTCCGCGAGTGCATCGATGTAGGCAGCAAACAGTGTCGGATGCGGATCCGCCGCCGGCATGACGCGCTGCAGAAGCTCATTCAGGTAAAGACCGCTATAGAGCGAAGCCGTGCGATGCAAGGAAGGCCCGCTGCGCACTTCAACATTGGTGAGCGTCTTCAGGTCCCCTCGTCCGGTCCAGTCCAGCATTAATGGCTGGAACGGCTGCAACTGAGCCTTTAGGGGACTCTTGGCGCTGTTGGCACCGCGGGCGATGACCGTCATACGCCCACGGTTGAGGGTGAACACGTCCGCCATAAGGCTGGTTTCCCGCCAGGGCCGGCGGTGAATCACGTAGGCGGGCTCCTGCTGCTCCGGCCCCCTCATAGACGCCTCAGAGGTCGTTCATCCCGAGGCTTTTCAGGGCCCGGTCGCTGTCGGCCCAGCCCCTCTTGACCTTGACCCAGAGCCGCAACATGATTTTGCTGTCAAACAGCCGCTCCATATCGGCCCGGGCTTCCTGGCCAATCCGGCGCAGGCGCTCTCCCTTGTCACCGATCATGATCTTTTTCTGTCCTTCCCGCTCGACCAGGATCAGTGCAGAGATATGCAGGGTCTTACCTTCGCGCTTGAACTCCTCGATCTCCACCGCAACGGAATACGGCAGCTCGGCGCCCAGTTGGCGGGTAATCTTCTCACGCACGATCTCCGACGCCAGAAAACGCTCGCTACGGTCGGTGATCTGATCATCGGGATAGAAGTGGACACTTTCCGGCAGAAACCGGCCAACGGCTTCTTCCAGTGGCTCCAGGTTGTTTTCCTTCAGCGCGGACAAGGGAATGATCTCCGCGAAATCGCGCTTCTTGGACAGCATGTCCAGGTGCGGCAACAGGGTTTCCCGCTTCTCAATCTTGTCAACCTTGTTCACCGCGAGGATGACCGGGCATTTGAGCTTGCTGAGTTTCTCCAGAACCAGTTCATCGGCGGTCGTCCAGTACAGCTGGTCGACGACGAAGATCACCACATCGACATCAATCAGCGCAGACGTCGCGGCCTTGTTCATGTAACGGTTCAAGGCCCGGGGCTCTTCCTCGTGCATCCCCGGCGTATCCACGTAGACGGCCTGCACGGGTCCCAGGGTCTTGATGCCCAGCACCTGATGGCGGGTGGTTTGGGGCTTGCGCGAGGTGATACTCAGCTTCTGGCCGAGAATGTGGTTGAGCAATGTGGATTTGCCCACATTGGGTCGACCGACAATCGCCACAAAACCGCAGCGACTGTCCGGGTTTTCCGGACGGGTGATATCGTTCATTACTGGTTCTCCACGCCCAGCTCTTGCAGGGCGTTACGGGCTGCCTGTTGCTCGGCGACCCGGCGACTGCTGCCGGTTCCGGTCGTCTTACGGTCCAGCGAAGGCAACGCACAGGATACATGGAAAGTCTGGTTGTGGGCTTCGCCATCAACAGAAATAACGTCATAACGCGGTAATGGGAACTGACGGGATTGCAGGTACTCCTGCAGGCGGGTCTTCGGATCCTTCTGGGTATCCTGAAGGTCCAGTTTCTCGAGCCGCTGTTCAAACCATTGCAGAACCTTTTCCCGACAGGTATGGAAATCGCTGTCGAGATAAATCGCACCGATGATTGATTCCACCGCATCGGCGAGGATGGACTCCCGGCGGAAACCACCGCTTTTAAGCTCGCCCGAGCCCAGACGCAGGTAGTTGCCCAACTGGAACTCCCGCCCGATCTCGGCGAGAGTCACCCCCTTGACCATACGAGCACGCAACCGGCTCAGTTGGCCTTCCCGGGCCTTTTCAAAGTGCAGAAACAGGTACTCGGCAATCACCATGTTCACAATGGAGTCGCCCAGAAACTCCAGGCGCTCGTTATTCTGATTGCCATAACTGCGATGGGTAAGCGCCAGCATCAGCCGCTCGGGCGATTTGAACTGATAGCCTATGCGGCGCTGTAACTGATCCAGATCCGGTTGCGAACTCACTTGCCCTTCATCTCGTATTCATGCTTGAAGTGGACGACCGTATCCACATTACGGAAAAGATTGTTGCGGACTTCGTAGTCCACCAGGATCACAACGAACTCGCCGTTCTTTTCGACGGAGATATTCTTGGCATCAAAACCGCGCACGTTGTTCACACTCAGACGCTTGTTGATCAAGGTGCGCACCTGAGCCGGCCCCATGTTGGACAGACCTTCCGTCCCGTCCAGGCTTTCCAGTGCCTCCTGAATGGTGATGTCATCCAGGTAAACCGGGCCCAGCTTGATCAGCAGTGTCAGCAGGCCGCCGAAGAACAGCACCATGACCATGACCGTCAAAGCCGAGGCGCCGCCCTGTCGCCCCATGGCGGAGAGTTTGTTTTTCTTCATTGTTACTGCACTCCAGACTCGTTCGAATTACTCAATGCCGCCTACTCGATCAAAGGATGGCAGACTGGTAAGTGATTTCCAGTGCATCCAGATGCCGAAGGCCTTGCCCACCACCAGCTCGTCGGGAACCATGCCCCAATAGCGGCTGTCGTTGCTGTTATCGCGGTTATCGCCCATCACAAAGTAATGGTCCTGCGGCACGACCCATTCACCCTCGCCGGCCGCACCGGGACGGCCCATGGTCAGGAAGATATCGTGCTCCACTTCGCCGAGGTCTTCACGGCGCAATTCCACGGGAGGCAGACGGGCGACAAACCGGGTTTCGACCTTCTCACCGTTTATAAACAGCTGCTTGTCCCGGTAGCGAATCCGGTCGCCGGGCATCCCAACCACCCGTTTGATGTAGTTGGTCTCGCCGTCCTTCGGGTAGCGGAACACCATGACATCGCCGCGTTCCGGGTCGCCCACTTCCAGAACCTTGGTACCGGCAACGGGAAGGCGAAGACCGTAGGCATACTTGTTGACGAGGATGAAATCACCGACTTCGAGCGTCGGCAACATGGAACCGGATGGAATCTGGAAGGGCTCAACCAGAAACGACCGGAGCACCAGAACGATTGCCAACACCGGAAAGAACGACCGGCTAAGGTCAACCAGGTAAGGCTCCTTCGGCTCCTCAGTCTCGTCCGTAACCGCATCTTCGGCTGTCGTGCCGTTGGCGCGCGCCGCAGCCAGGCGGCGCTCTCTCAAGAACAGTTTGTCCGCCAGCCAGATCAGACCTGTGGCAAAGGTCAGAACAACCAGAACCAGGGGAAAATCAATATCCATCCAGGTGCCTTTTATTTATCCACTTGCAACACGGCCAGAAACGCTTCCTGAGGCACCTCGACATTACCCAGCTGCTTCATGCGTTTCTTACCCTCTTTCTGCTTCTGGAGCAGCTTCTTCTTCCGGCTAACGTCACCACCGTAACATTTGGCCGTTACGTTCTTGCGCAATGCCTTGACCGTCACCCGTGCCACCACCTGAGTGCCAATCGCAGCCTGAATGGCGATATCAAACATCTGCCTCGGGATCAGTTCCTTCATCTTGTCGATCAACTGACGCCCTTTGTAATGAGCCTGCTCCTTATGGACGATCAAGGCCAGGGCATCCACCCTCTCACCATTGATCAGGACGTCCAGACGGACCAGGTTGGCTGGCTGGAACCGCACAAAATGGTAGTCCAGCGAGGCAAAGCCCCGACTGGCCGATTTGATGCGGTCAAAGAAGTCCATCACCACTTCCGCCATCGGCAGCTCATAGGTGAGCTGCACCTGGGTGGACATGAAGTGCATGTTCTTCTGTACGCCCCGCTTTTCCTCACACAGTGCGATGACGTTACCCAAGTGCTCCTGGGGTACCAGGATGCTGGCCTCGACAATGGGCTCGCGCATTTCCTCGATGGACCCAATATCCGGCAGCCGGGACGGGTTGTCTACCGAGAGTGTCTCACCCTGCTTGGTAACCACCTCATAGATTACGGTCGGCGCCGTGGTAATCAGGTCAATGTCGTACTCGCGCTCAAGCCGCTCCTGGATGATTTCCATGTGCAGCATGCCAAGGAAGCCGCAGCGGAAGCCAAAACCAAGCGCATCGGAATTCTCGGGTTCGAAGAACAGGGAGGCATCGTTCAGGGTCAGCTTTTCCAGGGCATCCCGGAAATCGTCGTAGTCGTCGGCACTGACCGGGAAGAGGCCCGCGTAGACCTGAGGCTTGACCTTCTTGAACCCCGGCAGCATCGGTGTTTCTTCGGCAAACTTCTGGTGTACGATGGTGTCGCCCACCGGAGCCCCGTGAATGTCCTTGATGCCCGCCACGACGAAGCCGACGTCGCCGGCTTCGAGAACATCGGTATCCTTGGGTTTCGGGTTAAAAATCCCGACCTTGTCCGCATTCCAGCTTTTGCCGGTGGACTTGATCACGATCTTGTCACCCTTTTTCAAGATGCCCTCGGTCACCCGCACCAGCGACACCACACCCAGGTAGTTGTCGAACCAGGAATCAATAATCAGCGCCTGCAGCGGCGCCGCTCGGTCGCCCTTGGGCGGCGGAATCCGCTTGATCAGATCCTCCAGCACATCCTCCACACCGAGGCCGCTCTTGGCACTGCAGCGCACGGCTTCTACCGCCTCAATCCCGATAATGTCCTCAATCTCTGCGGCCACGCGCTCGGGTTCGGCCTGGGGAAGATCCATCTTGTTCAGAACCGGAACCACCTCCAACCCCTGCTCGATCGCGGTATAACAGTTGGCCACGGACTGGGCTTCAACGCCCTGGCCGGCATCAACCACCAGCAAGGCGCCTTCGCAAGCGTACAGGGAGCGGGAAACCTCGTAGGAGAAATCCACGTGTCCCGGAGTGTCGATAAAGTTCAGTTTGTATTCGTGACCGTCCTTCGCCGTGTAGTTGAGCGTCACGCTCTGGGCCTTGATGGTGATCCCACGCTCCCGCTCCAGATCCATGGAATCCAGGACCTGTTCGGCCATTTCCCGGTCCGTCAGGCCACCACAAATCTGGATAAAGCGATCTGCAAGGGTAGATTTACCATGGTCAATGTGGGCGATGATGGAGAAGTTACGGATTCGGCTCAGTTCAGTCACAGACAATGAATACTCATATAAGACGTAGGATTGAGCCCGGAAGGGCCGCTACCGGGATCCGGGAACGGCGTGATTTTACCGGTTACCGGCTGTCATTGCCATGATCAGGACATAAGCGGCTTTTCATACTGACGGATCAGGAAGCCGATCAGCGCGTCCTCATCCAGTGGATAACTGAACAGATTGCCCTGACACTGGGCGCACCCGGAGGACTTGAGGAAGCTGAGTTGCTGCGGTGTTTCGACACCTTCCGCCACAACCGTCAGGTGCAGTTTTCGGGCCAGGGCGATGACCGCAGACGCCACATCCGTGGCACTGACGTTGTACGGGATATCGCGGATAAACCGATGGTCAATCTTGATCACATCCAGCGGTAGCTGCTGCAGCGACACCAGTGAACAGGACCCCGTCCCGAAATCGTCCAGAATCAGACAGACACCGAGATCGTGCAAGGCAATCAGCAGCTCCCGGAGCGTCCGGGGGTCCTCATTCAGCAATTCCGCCGGCATTTCCAGTTCCAGCCGCTCCGGCGACACCCCGGTCTCGGTGATAACCTGCCGGATCATGTCCAGGAAACCGGAATCGGTGAGCTGCCGGACCGACAGGTTAACGGCCATCTTGAGGGATTCGAAGCCCGCCCGCTCAAGCGCCTGCACCTGAATACAGGCCTGGCGCAACGCCATTTCGCCCAGACGCACAATCAGACCGGTTTCCTCCGCGAGACCGATGAACTGCTGGGCCGATACCAGCCCCTTTTCAGGATGATGCCAGCGCAGGAAGGCCTCGACCCCAATCACCCGATCGGTCGCCAGATCCACCTTGGGCTGGTAATGCAGCACGAAGCGATCACCCTCCAGCGCCGTCGCCAGCTCTTCCTGCTGAAGCAGCCGGCGCGCGGCCTTGATGTTCATGGCGGGGGTAAAGAACTGGTAGGTGTTTCGACCCAGCTCCTTGGCCCGGTACATGGCCAGGTCGGCATACTTCATCAATGTCCCCGAATCCTCACTGTCGTGGGGAATCATGGTGATGCCGATACTGACGGTAATTCCGACTTCGTGGTCATTCAGGCGAATGCGCTGGCACAGACGACGCAGAATGGTCTCCGCCACCTTGCCTGCGGCATCGGGCCCGCTTATCCGGGACAGCAAGACTACAAACTCGTCCCCGCCCAGCCGGGCCACGGAATCCTCCTCACGCACGCAGCCCTCCAGCCACTCGGCCACCTGACACAGCAGCTCGTCTCCGGAGTCGTGGCCCAGGGTGTCATTGATTCGTTTGAAACCATCAAGGTCGAGGAGCATGAGCGCCGCGGGCTCGCCACTGCGACGGCTGCGACGCACGACATGATTGAGCCGATCACGGAATAGCTGGCGGTTCGCCAGCCCGGTCAGGGGATCGTAAAACGCCAGTCGGTGAAGTTCGGACTGGGCCGCTTTCAACTGTGTCAGATCCCTCAGGCTCAGCACCACACCGTTGACCCCCGGCACAGTCAACATGGCAGTGAACGTTCCCTCCATATCGCGCCACTGGCCACCCGCATCGCGGATCCGCGCACGAATCACCGGCATCTGTTTGCCCGGGGCCGCGATCGACTCATCAAACCCCTTCAGCAACTGAGGCCAGTCGTCGGCGTGCGCGAGGGATTCGAGCGCGAGTGCCTGCAACTTACCCGGATCAAAGCCAAGAATATCGAAACTGGACGGGCTGGCGTAGATGGCGTTCCCGCTCCGGTCCATGACCAGCGTAACGTTGGCGGCGCCCTCGGTAATCGCACGGTAGCGACCGGCGCTGATCTGCGCCATCAGGCGGGAGCGAATCAGCGCCAACACAAACAGAAACAGGAGCACGCTGATCACCAGACCGCTTCCCAGTACAATGGGGGGACGCGGGTCCGACGCCAGGAAATCGAAAGCCGGTGTTGAACGTGTCTGCAGAAGCCAGTCCCGACCACCGGCGGTAACCGTCTGGCTCATCTCGAAACTGAACTCGTTGTCCAGTGACCCAAGGTTGGAGCCATACATCAGGGTGTCCCTGCTGACCACGCCGTTGTCGTAGATGCGCACGTCGAGGAAGGGCGAGATTAACCCGACAATGCCATCAATCAGGTTATTCATCCGAAAGGCGCTGAACACATACCCGGCCAGCATCATGCGGCGCTCGGCCCGGATTTCCGGGACATTTCCTCCCTGATAGACCGGGTAGTACATCAGGAAACTCGCCTGATCCTCCGCAAGCTCCTCCTGGACCAGCACCACCTTGCCGGTCACCGTCGGGATCGCGTCATCCCGGGCCTGCTCCATGGCACGACGGTGGACCGGGTCACTGAAAGCATCATAGCCCAGAGCCCGGCGGTTTCGGTCAGTACCGGGCTCAAGGTACACCATGGGATAGTAATATGGGCCGGAACCCAGCGGGCTCACCAGATAGTTGTGGACACCGTCGGCACGGACTGACGCAATGTGGTCGGCCATCTGCCGCACACCAATACGCCGGACATAGCCAATGCCCTGAATGCCGGGGTAGTAACGGTTGATATCGACCTTGTCGACGTATTCACGCCATTGCTCCCGGGACACGTCTCCGGCTACTGCAAACAGGCCGGCACTACCCGCGAGCACCTGCTCGTAGTTCAACAAACGTTCTTCGATGGCGGTTTTGAGCTGCAGGGACTGGGTCCGGAAACGGGCCTGGGTCCGGTCGTCCACCAAGCGAATTGACACCTGCCAGAGCAATGTCGTGACCGCAATCACAACGGCAAAAACAAGCCACGCGACCCACGCGTTCCGAAATTCCAACAGCTGTCGGAGGGGTAGATCCTTTTTGTTCATCATCTGATCCGGTCCGTTCCATGGCCATGCTATTTTTTTGTGTCGCGAAAGTATAACAAAAGCCTCCGGACGTGTCGTTTTCAACACGCACCGGAGGCTTCGTTTATGACTTGATTGGCCCGATCAGGGCTTCATGACAAGATAAACCGCTCGGCCCTGGCGAACCACCCGGACAGACACCGCACGATCTTTCGGAAGCGACTCCACGACGTCTCTGAACTCTTCGACCGACGCCACCGACTTCCGGTTGATCTCGGTAATCACATCGCGAGGGCGAATACCCGCTTCAAAGGCAGGCCCACGGCTGACGTTGGTAACAACCACACCACCGTCAACTCCCAGGGAATCCGCCAACTCGGCCGGAATGGGCTCAACAATCATCCCCAGAGGGGCCGAAGACGAACTGTCACTCTCAGAGGGCTGAGCCTGCTGCTCGCCGCCCTGCTCCGGCAGCTTGCCAATTTCAACATCCAGCGTCATTTCCTCGCCACCTCGGAGGACGGTCAGACTGGCAGTTTCACCAATGGGTGTTCTGCCCACCATGGGGGGCAAATCGGATGACAGCTGTATCTCCTCACCGTCGTACTCAAGCACGATATCGCCGGACTGAAGGCCCGCTGCCTGCGCCGGTGATCCGTCCATCACCTCCGCAACGAGAGCACCCCGAGGACGCTTCAGGCCGAAAGATTCAGCCAGATCCCGGTTCACTTCCTGAATCAGGACACCAAGCCAGCCGCGGGCAACCATGCCAGTATCCCGGATCTGACGAAACACGTTCATGGCGTCGTCAATCGGGATGGCGAAGGAGACCCCCATGAACCCACCGGAGCGGGTGTAGATCTGGGAGTTGATCCCGACCACGTCACCGTCGAGGTTAAACAGTGGACCGCCGGAATTGCCCGGGTTAATGGCGACATCCGTCTGAATAAACGGCACGTAGTTCTCGGTCGGCAGCGACCGGCCCAGAGCACTGACGATGCCTGCCGTAACGGTGTAGTCAAAGCCGAACGGCGAGCCGATGGCGAATACCCACTCGCCGACTTTCAGATCCCGGGAACGCCCGATCTCCACCACCGGCAGATCATCCCCGTTTTCAATCTTGAGCACCGCCATGTCTGAGCGGGGATCCGTCCCCACCAGTTTGGCTGGCAATTCCCGCCGATCATTCAGTCGAACGATAATTTCGTCTGCACCCTCAACCACGTGGTTGTTGGTGAGCACATAGCCATCGCGGGATACGATAAAGCCCGACCCCATTGAGCGACGCGGCTCGGCGTTGCCTGGAGCCCCACCGAAGGGGGATTGAGGGCCGCGGAAGAAATCCTGGAAGAATTCTGGCAACTGTTCGAGCTGACGCTCACTGAAGGGCGATCCATTTCCGGCGCCACTCGCGGCCTTTGGCGTGCTGGTAGTACTGATATTCACCACGGCACCGGCATTATCCTCCACCAGTTCGGTGAAATCCGGCAGGTTTCTCGCTCCCGCGCCCTGACTCCAGAAAACCGACACCATGACGGACAGCATCAGCAGAGCACCCAGTATTTTCCTTGCCCGCACGGCAGGATCTGGCTGGGCAACCTCTGTCAGTATTCTCGGCATGTTATTCCCCCTTGCGTTCGTGTCACTAATCGAAATCTTGAGATGCTGAATGCGATTTTCAACTTACAAAACAGTAGGGTTTGCGTAGAGTTCAGGTACAGGCTTCAGACACGATGCGATTCACCCGAAGTAGCCGTGGTTCAAACTGACCTTCCTTTCGGGCCTGCATCCGACGGCTTAATAGAAAGCCCGACAACAACCCCACCACGGCACCCAGGATGGCCCCGGGATCGGAGCCACCAGACAACTGATGCCCGACAATGCTCGCCAATACCATCAGAAGCAAAGGCAGGGCATACACGATCAACGAAGCCCCCAGCAGTGCCTGTTCGTCAATGCCTATGGTCACCTCGTCGCCGACCTGCGCCCTGACAGTATTCTCGACCAGCACCTGATTGGCGCGACCGCCGGTGGCCGAAGCCAACACCCGCTGGCCGCAGCCGCTGCGCGCGGAACAGCTCTCGCAGGCACTCTGACGAATGGTCTGGACCCATACCCGATCATCCTTCAAAGCGACGACCGTTCCGTTTTCCGTAATCATGACCCACCCGAATGCTGCGCAAGAGCGTCACCGATCTGGACGGATTCGGCAACCTGGCGGGCGGTCTTGGGCGGTATTTCGCCAACCACGGTGACCAGAAAACTGCCACTGCCAGCTTTCAGCTCTCGCATATAGACCGTAGTGGCACCGATTCGGGACGCACCTATGGGCATCCGGACCTTTCCCTGCGGCTCGACGAAGACCGAGAAAGCGGCAACCCCATCGGAAAATGCCACCGCCTGCCCCCGGCCGGATCGGGGTGCCGCGGCGGGAACAAACCCCTCCGGATGCCAGCCAAGATTCCAGCCGTCCATGGACGACCGCTCCACAGGCTCGCCGGAGGCGACATCCTCCAGATTTCGGGTAATCTCACGACCCTCCGTCTGGATTTCAAACTCCCTGTCCGGAATATGGTCCGTGATTTCGAGGCTGGTGAACTGGAAATGTTCAAGCACCTTGCCGCCGGGTTCACCCACATGACTCTTGACCAGCAGACCGGAATTTTGCTCCAGCCAGAGACGGTGACTGTACCGATGCGAATCTTTGGCGGTAAGCGCAATAATCACCACGTCATAACCGGCAATACGGTCCTCGCCCACCAGCTCGGCCTGATACCACCGACTGACGGGCACGAGCTCGTTGGCGAACGCTTCCGCAAACGGCCCTGAGGGAATCACCTGATCCAGCCTGATCCGGCCTCGTTCGGGCAGCACGCACACCACGTTCATGCCCTTTCGAACGATCTCTCCGTCACCACCATCCTGGAGCACCAGACGCTCCTCAACCATGCCGTTATGAAAACGGTGGGCAATGCGCATGGAGTGAACGCGGTCCCCCCGGGCATATACAAACACCCCCCGGTACGTGGTCATATTGAGGGCAGGGCCCATCCGTTCCAGCCACCGGGTTGCCTCGGCATCTTCGGCCGCAACCGGCCGGACCACCAGTAGTATGAAAACGATCATCAGGAGCGATGACAAGGCCGCTTGCCGGGTGCCATTGCCCGATCCAGACGAGGAAATTCGGCCGTACATAATTAGTAACCGCTGCCCGAGGCACTCACCAGCCGCGCATAGCCGACGGAACCCCGGCCAGCCCCCACACTGTTATGCTGGGCATGTTCCAGGAGGTAGCGGCTCATGTGCTCCCACTGCTGCTCATCGAGTCCCTGGAGTGCAATTTCATTGACCGGCTGCGCGGTCGTTTGATCAACCGGCTGCGTGGCTGCAACCGGGGCACCGACTGTGCCATCCACTGATTCCCAGCCGGCACCGGCACCAAAACCGATCAGAAGCGCCATGGTCACCATGGCGACGGCCGGCCATTGCCAGCGAGCCGCAGGCTTCGGATCCGTCACCATGTGGTCACCGGTCTGTCTGGCCCGCCCGTCCAGCACTTCCCGCACCGCCACACTGACATCGACGCCGTCCGCCGGTGAGTGGCTGCTGTGCATCAGCCCACGTACCTGCTGCCAGCGCTGCCACTGCTCGCGCACCTCATCCTGTCCGCCATGGGACAGTAGGCGCCGAACCGCCAGCTCATCGGCCTCGTCGTCCATCATGGCTGAAAGTGTTTCTCTGAGACGATCGTCCATAGGATGCACCCTCAACTACGTCACTGAATTATTAAGCAAAGGCCCGAGGTGCCGGTCAACCGCATCCCGCGCCCTGAAGATCCGGGAGCGCACGGTACCGATCGGGCAGTCAAGTATCCGGGCGATGTCCTCATAACTGAGGCCGTCATACTCCCGCAGCAAAAATGCCGAACGTAACTCCTCCGGCAGTTGCGTAATCGCCTCTGACAGCGCTTTCTGGAGCTCTTCGCGCTGCAGCAGTCGTTCCGGAGAGGCGACGTCCCTGAGGCGACCGCCGTCATCAAAATTCTCAGCCTCGACCACATCGGCACTGCCCTGGGGTCGACGCCCCCGGGATTCCAGGTAGTTCTTGGCGGTATTCACGGCGATCCGGTAGAGCCAGGTATAAAAGGCGCTGTCCCCACGGAACCGGTCCAGGGCCCGGTAGGCTTTGACGAAGGCTTCCTGGGTCAGATCCATCACTTCCTGACTGTCGTAGACGTATCGACTGATAATCGATGCGACCCTGGACTGATACTTGACGACCAGCAAATCAAAAGCCGCACGGTCCCCATTCCGCACCTTGCGTACAAGTTGCAGATCGGTTTGGCTGTCGGAACTTTCACCCTGTCTCTGGTCTTGGTCAGGAGTCATGGACTGTGTGCCGGGCTTCCCTGTTTTAACGGCCAGTTGACCGATCTTCGCTAGGTTTCGATGCGTCATTGTTGCTGTCCGGCGTCCATTCATTGAACGGGTCGAGCTACCCTTTCGGAGGCTTACCCTGTCAGGCCAAATAGACAGCACGTCCAAAGTTTAGTTCAATAGACCTCCACATTATGGCCCGCGATCACGACCCAATGCCACAGTCCTACGAATTCGATGTCCTCATTATCGGCAGTGGTGCTGCCGGCCTTACCGTGGCGCTCAATTTGCCGGAGCACCTGCGCATCTGCGTTCTCAGCAAGGCCGAAATTTCCAGTGGGGCGACGCTTTGGGCCCAGGGAGGTATTGCTGCCGTTCTGGATGACGACGACTCCATTGAGGATCACATCCAGGATACGCTTGCGGCCGGCGCCGGGCTCTGCCATGAGGATGCGGTCCGGTTCACTGTTGAACATGGCCGGGAAAGTATCGACTGGCTCATCAATTCCGGCGTCGACTTCACCAAAGACGAGAACGCCCATTACCACCTGACCCGTGAGGGCGGGCACAGTCACCGCCGCATCATTCATGCCGCCGATGCCACCGGCCATGCGGTATCCACCACGCTCACGGAGCAGGCCCAGGCTCGCCCCAACATTGAGCTTATGTCCAGCCGGGTTGCCATCGACCTGATAACAAACCGCAAGCTGTCACTACCGGGCAACCGCTGTGTCGGCGCCTACATCCTCAACCTTGAGGACAACCACGTTGAGCTGTTCCGGGCCCGGTTTACGGTGATTGCCACGGGCGGCGCCTCCAAGGCCTATCGCTACACCACCAATCCGGACGGCGCCTCCGGCGACGGGATCGCCATGGCCTGGCGTGCGGGCTGCCGGGTCGCCAACATGGAATTCAATCAGTTCCACCCGACCTGCCTGTATCACCCGCACGCCAAATCGTTCCTGATTACAGAAGCCGTACGCGGTGAAGGCGGACTGCTGAAGCTGCCCGACGGCAGCCGCTTCATGGACCGGTTCGACGAGCGGGCCGAACTGGCACCGCGGGATATCGTGGCTCGAGCCATTGACCATGAAATGAAACGCCTGGGTGCCGACCATCTTTATCTGGACATCAGTCATAAACCGGCTGACTTTATTAAGCACCACTTCCCGACCATCTACGAAAAATGCCTTGGTTTCGGCATCGACATCACCCGGGAACCTCTCCCGGTCGTGCCAGCCGCCCACTACACCTGTGGCGGAATCATCACCGACGAACGCGCCCGCTCAGACATCAACGGCCTCTATGTGGTCGGCGAGGCCGGTTTTACCGGCTTGCACGGCGCGAACCGGATGGCCAGCAACTCCCTCCTGGAGTGTCTCGTCTATGGCCGTTCCGCCGCCCAGGACATCGCCCGCCGGGAAGCCGATATTCCACCACCGCCGGAAGCACCGGACTGGGATGAAAGCCAGGTGCGGGACTCCGACGAGGACGTGGTCATTTCCCATAACTGGGATGAGTTGCGGCACTTTATGTGGGACTATGTCGGTATTGTCAGGACCACCAAACGACTGCAGCGGGCGAAACACCGCGTCGACCTGCTGTCCCGTGAAATTGGTGAGTTCTACAGCAACTACCGGGTCTCCAACGACCTTCTGGAACTGCGGAATCTGGTGACCGTGTCCGACCTGATTATCTGCTCTGCTCTCCAGCGGAAGGAAAGCCGGGGGCTGCATTATACCCTTGATTACCCGGGCCTGACCGGTGAAGCCAAAGATACTGTACTGGTTCCGACGACCTACCGTACGCTGTCTCCCTGAGCTGCGGTTACTTTTACCATTGACTCACACCACACCAACGGAATCTGCTATGCCCGAACACGCTGCTCCCTCAGACAACTCCGAATTCAATCGACTATGGTGGCATAGCCGCCGCGGCATGCTGGAACTGGATGTCCTGCTGATCCCCTTTGTTGAAGAGGCTTACCGAGACCTGCAAGCCGAAGACAAGGCGCGTTACCAGAAGCTGCTAAGCTGCGAAGACACCGACATGTTCGAGTGGTTCATGCAACGCAGCCGGCCCGAAGATCCCGATCTCCAGCGCATGGTTGATATGATTCTGAATCGTGTCCAGCCGGATTGAACTGACCCTCAATCCATCCGTTGCCACCGGCCTGTTGGCGATCGCCCCCTGGCTGGTCCTGCTTGGCTTCCTGGTAGCCGCGGCGTACGGGGACAAACCGTGGCTGCTGGCTGGCCTGCCAATAATGCTGGCGGGCGCCGCCGTTCAATACCGCCGCGCCGGTCGGCTCAGAGGCCGCTCAGCCGTCAACGCACTGATCGTTGAACATGGCCAGCTGACCGCCCGACTTGGCGACGGCCGACAAATTTCCGTAAAGGCAGCCAGAACGAGCCGGCTTGGCGCTCGCCTCGCGCTCTTGAAACTCCACCCCTGCGACACCACAGTCAAAGCGTATTCTGCCATTCTTCTGGCCAACACAGCCTGCCTTAGAGGCAACGTGCCGGAAGACGAATTTCGTCGCCTCAGGATTTGGCTTAGACTGGGACAGCCCCAATCAACATCCCGGCGACGCCCTGATCAGGAGTAATGCATGACCGACCCAGTCACACCAGTCTCCGGCGCTACATCCTCGGCTCTCACGACTGCCGTAGCCCCCTTGCCCGAGGCCGGCTGGTCTAAGCTGAGCAACCGCATGCTTGTGCGCGTCAGCGGCCCCGGTACCGACAAGTTCCTGCAGGGCCAGTTCAGCCAGCACCTCGATGAGGTTGTCGCAGGATACTCACCCCGGGCCGCAGCGGCCACACCCAAGGGGCGCGCCTACTGCCTGACCCGTTTGGTACGGGATGGTGCCGACATTGTGATGGATCTGGACACGGCACTGGCAGAGTCGACCCTTGCGCACTTGCGCAAGTATCTGATGTTGTTTCGGGGCACCTCCGCAGACCTCATCGCAGACGGTTGCATCTTTGGTCTGCTTGGCGACTCAGACGCGCAAAAGTTGGCGGGGGAGGCGGTTTCAGACCTGAAGCGCCCGGGCGATTCGCTGGCACTCGACCACGGTTTCCTGATTCGTGTGGAACCCACCGCCGAGGGCCTGCCCCGGTTCGAATTCTGGCAAACCGACGATTCCACGACGGGCCTGGACACCCGAGATGAGCGCAGTCTGACCGACTGGCAGGCATCAGAGATTGCTGCCGGTATCGCTGCGCTGACAGAACAGACCAAAGAGGCTTTCGTACCCCAGATGCTGAACTGGCAGCATGTCGGTGGCGTGCACTTCAAGAAAGGCTGTTACACCGGCCAGGAAATCATCGCCCGCATGCATTTTCTGGGTCAGCTCAAGAAGAGCCTATATCGCTTCCGGCTCGAAACGACCGTGCCCCCCGAACCCGGCAAATCCATCCTCGCCGGTGAACGGTCGGTCGGCAGCGTGGTCAATTCCGTGGCGTTGCAGAACGGCACCTGCGAGCTGCTGGCAGTGGTCAGGCATGACGCGGCGGACGATGAGCTGACGGTCGACGGACTGGACGGCCGGATGCTGGTCCAGCTACCCCTCCCCTACGCCGTGCCCGAGAGGGAAAAAAGCCCACAGACAGATACATAAGTTGACAGGCAAATCGATCGTAATTTGCTATAAAGTAACTCACTTATATGATTTTTATGGTTGCTGGCGACCGCTGTACGCCGGCACCAAATCCTGTCAATCGGACTGTTGCTGACCATGTCGAATATCGTCGAAACCATAAAAACTGATCTGATCACCGCCATCGAAAATGACAAACTCGTCCTCCCGACACTGCCGGAGGTGGCCCTGCAGGTCAGGGAAATCGCCGAGTCGGAAGACTCCGCAATTGCCGATCTGGTCAAGGTGATCAGCAACGACACCGCGCTCTCGGCTCGCATCATCCGGGTCTGCAACAGCCCGCTTTTTCGGGGCAGTCGCGCCATCGAGAACCTGAACATGGCGTTAAGCCGTCTGGGCATGGCGTACACCAGCAACCTCGCGATGGGCCTCGCGATGGAACAGATGTTCCAGGCCACGTCTGACATGGTCGACAAGCGTCTGCGGGCCACTTGGCAGACCAGCACTGAAGTGGCCGGCGTCTGTCATGTACTGGCTCAGCATTACACCAAGCTGAAGCCGGAGCAGGCGACGCTGGCGGGCCTGGTGCACCAGATCGGTGTCTTGCCGATCCTGCGTTACGTCGAGGATCAGGATATCCAGATCAGCAGCATCATGCTTGATAACGTGATTGATGAGCTCCATCCCCGACTGGGTGTGGCGATCCTGAAAAAGTGGGATTTCCCTAAAGAACTGCAGAACGTGCCCCTGGACTATGCGAAGTTCCAGCGACAAGCGCCAGCCGCCGATTACGCGGACCTGGTGATGGTTGCTAACCTGCAGTTGGTTGCCGGCAGCGGCCACCCATGGAACGAGATCGACTGGAACAGTATCTCCGCATTCGACCGCCTGGGGCTCGATCCCAACATCGACATGAGCGAGGAAGAAGACCTGAATGCCGAGATGGAAGCGGCAATGGCGCTGCTTCAATAAGACCTACTTCTGGTAGCGGGCAATCAGCTCGGCTTTCGAGGGCAGCGTCCAGTCAATGGATGGCTGCCCTTTTTGTCGCAACCAGTCGTTAGCGCGGGAAAAGTGCCTGCAGCCAAAGAATCCGCGATATGCGCTGAGTGGTGAAGGGTGTGGGCCCTCCAACACCAGATGCTGGTTGCGGTCTATGTGCCGGCCTTTCTTTCTTGCGTAGCTGCCCCAAAGCAGGAAAACCACACCTTCCCTTTCCCGGTTGATGGTTTCAATTACCTTGTCGGTGAAGGTTTCCCAGCCCTTGCCCTGGTGCGCACCTGCCTGCCCCTGAACCACCGTAAGTACGCTGTTAAGCAACAGCACACCGTCTTCGGCCCAGGGCTGTAAGCAGCCGTGATCGGGGGCTTCGATATTCAGATCGCTCTGGATTTCCTTGAAGATGTTGACCAGTGACGGCGGTGGCGTAACTTCCGGCCTGACGGAAAAGCACAAGCCATGGGCCTGCCCGGGGCCATGATAGGGGTCCTGCCCGAGAATCACTACGGAAACCTTATCCAGGGGCGTGCTGTTCAGCGCATTGAAGCAATGCTGGCTGGCGGGAAACAGGACCTTCCCGGCCTGCTCCTCTTCGGCAAGGAATTCCGCGAGCGCCCGCATGTAGGGCTGACGGAATTCGTTGCCGAGATGATCGGACCAGCCCCGGTCAGGCCTGAGCTGGCTCGCCAGTACCTCGGCCGGGTGCATGGTCTACGCCTCGTCGCCTGCGTCGTGGTGGTCGGAACGGTGCTCCGGGCGCATGTGCGGGAACAGGATCACGTCACGAATAGACGGGGAATCGGTCAGCAGCATGGCCAGACGATCGATGCCGATGCCTTCGCCGGCGGTCGGCGGAAGGCCATACTCCAGCGCCATTACGTAGTCCTCGTCATAGAACATGGCCTCGTCATCGCCGGCATCCTTTTCAGCTACCTGGGCCCGGAAGCGCTCAGCCTGATCCTCGGCATCATTCAGCTCCGAGAAGCCGTTGGCAAGCTCGCGGCCACCCACGAAGAACTCGAATCGTTCCGTCACGAACGGATCGTTGTCCTTGCACCGGGCCAGCGGAGAAACCTCCTTGGGATAATCGGTGATGAAAGTGGGCTGGATCAGCAAGTGTTCCGCCGTCGCTTCGAAAATTTCGATCTGCACCTTGCCCAGGCCCCACGTATCCTTGAGCTGAATGCCAAGATGGGCGGCAACGCGACGGGCACTGGCTTCATCACCGAGCTGACCGGCCTGGATGTCGGGGTTGTGTTCAAGGATGGCCTCAACGACCGTCATGCGCCGGAACGGCTTACCGAAATCGTATTCGACGGTTTCCTGCTCGCCGTTGGAGAGCTCCCGGGTGTTCACCACGGTCGTGGTGCCCAACACCTCCCGGGTGACCTGGCGCAACATATCCTCGGTCAGATCCATCAGGTCGTTGTAGTCGGCGTAGGCCTGGTAGAACTCGACCATGGTGAATTCCGGATTGTGCCGGGTCGAGAGACCTTCATTCCGGAAGTTGCGGTTGATCTCGAACACCCGCTCGAAACCGCCAACCACCAATCGCTTGAGAAAAAGCTCGGGGGCAATGCGCAGATACATGTCGATGCCCAGCGCGTTGTGATGCGTAGCGAACGGACGCGCCGTTGCACCACCCGGGATCACCTGCAGCATCGGGGTTTCGACTTCCATGAAGCCGCGGGCATTGAAATAATTCCGCATGCTGCTGATCAGGCGGGTGCGGGCCATGAACACCTTGCGGGTATCTTCATTCACCATCAAATCGACGTAGCGATGACGGTAACGGGCCTCCATGTCGGTCAGCCCCTTATGCTTCTCCGGCAAAGGACGCAGCGACTTGGTCAGGAGCACGTACTCATCCATGGTTACGTACAGGTCGCCCTTGCCCGACTTGGTCAGCGTGCCGCGAACACCCACGATATCGCCCAGATCCCAGTGCTTGGTGTCCTTCTGGACATGCTTGGTGGCGTAGATCTGGATCCGCCCGGTCATATCCTGAACAACCTTGAACGCCTTGCGGTCGAGCATCATGCGGCCGGCGATGGCCACCTTGATGTCCAGCTTTTCCAGCTCTTCCTTGCTCTTCTCACCGTATTTTTCCTGCAGTTCAGCAGCAGTGCAGTCACGGCGGAAATCATTCGGGAAAGGATTGCCTTCGGTGCGCAGCTCGGCCAGCTTGGCACGGCGCTCGGCAATCAGCTTGTTGTCCTCGTGCTGGGTGGCGCTGTGGGTTTGTTCAGTCATGTTGGCTCACTAAAGATCGGGAATTATCCGGGTTTTGGTTTGATGGCGCGGGTTACAGCGCCATCTTCAGGCTGGCTTCGATGAACTTGTCGATATCACCATCCAGTACCGACTGGGTATTGCTGGTTTCGACCTTGGTGCGCAGATCCTTGATACGGCTGTCATCGAGCACGTAGGAGCGGATCTGGCTGCCCCAGCCGATGTCGGCCTTGGCGTCCTCGGCCTTCTGCTTCTCGGCATTACGCTCCTGCATCTCGCGCTCGAACAGCTTAGCCTTCAGCTGCTTCATCGCCTGGTCTTTGTTCTGATGCTGGCTTCGGCCGGCCTGACAGGCAACCACGATACCGGTCGGGTTGTGGGTCAGACGAACGGCCGACTCGGTGCGGTTGACGTGCTGACCACCGGCGCCGGAGGCGCGATACACATCGACGCGCAGGTCGGCAGGGTTGATTTCAATCTCGAAGCTGTCATCCACCTCCGGAGACACGAAGACAGATGAGAACGAGGTATGGCGACGGTTGCCGGAATCGAACGGCGACTTCCGGACCAGGCGGTGAACACCGGTCTCAGTGCGCAACCAGCCGTAGGCGTAATCACCCTGAATGTGGATGGTGGCGCTCTTGATACCCGCCACATCACCTTCCTGCAGTTCGACGATCTCAGCCTTGAAACCACGACGCTCGGCCCAGCGCAGGTACATGCGAAGCAGCATGTTCGCCCAGTCCTGGGCCTCGGTGCCACCGGAACCGGCCTGGATATCCAGGTAGGCATTGTTGGCATCCATTTCACCGGAAAACATCCGGCGGAACTCGAGCTTCTCAAGCTCCTTGTCGAGACCGTCAAGATCCGCCTCGATCTCGGCCACCGTTGCCTCGTCGTCTTCCTCAACCGCCATGTCCAGCAGACTCTCGGCGTCGCCCAGACCACTGGTGAGGTTGTCGATGGTTTTGACGATCAGTTCCAGATCCGCCCGTTCCTTGCCCAACCCCTGGGCCCGCTCGGGATCTTCCCAGACCGTGGGCAATTCCAGTTCACGCTCTACCTCGACCAGACGTTCACTGCGCTGGTCGTAGTCAAAGATACCCCCTGAGCGCTTCAGTGCGCTCACGAAGCTCTTTAATCTTCGTCACAATGGGATTAATTTCCATGAAACCCTTACTCGCTCTAGAAAATGGTGAGTAAAACAGTGGCGGGATTCTACCGGAATTCTGTACTTAAATCAGCCGGGGAAACCGTAACGCCAATCCCGGCAGTGGGGCCTGCAGCCATTCTCATGCAGCTCGGTGGCTAGTTCAAAGGCTCGAGATAATCCACGAGGAGCTGTAGATTGGTGCGGCCCCGAAACGTATTGGCATCCGGCTTGTACACGACCCGGGCCCCCGTGCGGGTATAGTCTGGCACTTCCGGACCGGTATTGAAGGCGATGCCATCGATGATGCCACCACCCTCCAACGGCTGCAGCACCAGTTTCAAATGGTTGTCCCCCACAATGCGCTGGCTGACCACCCGGAACTCGCCATCAAAGACCGGTTCCGGAAAATGCTGGCCCCAGGGACCCGCGCGTTTCAGCAAAGCGGCGGTATCCAGGCTCAATTCATCGACGCTCAGAGGACCGTCGGTGGTGATGGCGGCCTCCAGGTCTTCGGCCCTCAGGGTGTCCCGAACCGCCTTATCGAAGGCCTCGGAAAACCCGTCAAGGTCCTCCCGCGCCAAGGTCATGCCAGCGGCCATGGCGTGACCGCCATACTTCTTCATCATGCCAGGGTGCCTGGCGTCTACAGCCGCCAGCACGTCACGAATGTGCAGGCCCGGTATTGACCGCGCAGACCCCTTGATGTCCTGACCGTTCTCGTCATTGGCGAAGGCAATGGTTGGACGGTGGGTCTGCTCCCGAATTCGGGCAGCCAGGATCCCAATAACCCCCTGATGCCACTCCGGGTCAAACAGTGCAAGCCCCCAGGGCAGCCCCTCCAGGTCAAGGGACATGGACGCCAGCAAATCCTGGGCCTGGGCCTTCATGCCCTTTTCGATGGTTCGGCGTTCCCGGTTGAAGCTGTCCAGCTCCTGCGCGAGGCGACGGGCTTCGTCCTCACTGTCGGCCATCAGGCAGGCGATGCCGACACTCATGTCATCGAGGCGTCCGGCGGCATTCAGTCGGGGCCCCACCACAAAACCGAGATCGGTTGAACTGATGGCGGCGTGGTCGCGACCGGCCACCTCGAGCAACGCCAGGATGCCGGGGCGCGCCTCGCCCTTGCGTATACGGCGCAATCCCTGCTCCACGAAGATTCGGTTGTTATGATCCAGAGGCACAACGTCCGCCACGGTACCAAGTGCCACAAGATCCAGAAGTACGCCGAGGTTGGGCTCGGGCTGGGGCAGGCGCCCGGTTTCGCGAAGGTGTTTGCGCAGCCCGGTGAGCACGTAGAACATAACGCCGACACCGGCCGCATTTTTGCTCAGGAAGGGACATCCGGGCTGATTCGGGTTCACAATGGCATCCGCATCCGGCAGCGTTTCTCCCGCCAGGTGGTGATCGGTAACAATCACCTTCATGCCCCTTTCCCGGGCGGCTTTGACACCGTCGATGGCGGAAATCCCATTATCGACGGTGACCAACAAATCCGGCAGCTCACCCTCGTCTGCAAGCCGCTCAATGATCCCCGGAGTCAGGCCGTAGCCATCGGCAAACCGGCTTGGAACCCGGAAATCGAGCCCCTGAAGCCCGAGCATCGACAGACCAAGCATGGCCACCGCCGTGCTGGTGGCGCCATCGGCATCGAAATCGCCAAGAATGAGGACCCGCTGCTGTCGATCAATGGCCTCGGCCAACAGGGCAACGGCGCGACCAATACCGCGAAGCTGCATCGGTGAGGCAAGCGACTTGAGGGTGTAGCTCAGTTGCTCATCGGAGGTAACCCCTCGAGCAGCATAGAGGCGACGAAGCAGTGGCGGGAGCTGTTGCCCCCAGGCGGACGTATTATCCGGCTGGGGGCGGCGCAGGATCTTTTTCAGCGTCATACCGGATCAGGCATTTTTCCAGTGCCTGGCTATGAACTCCTGAACACCGGCAATATTGTTGTCCAAAACGGTGTAGCGCTCTTCCCGCTCAAACAGGTCCGCCATGTGGGCGGGCAACTGAGGCTTCACCGTCACTCCGGATTCGGCCACGGCATCCGGGAACTTCGCCGGGTGAGCGGTACCCAGGGTGATCATCGGTACTGAACGGTCACGCCGGCAGTTACGAGCCGCGCGCACGCCAATGGCTGTGTGCGGGTCGAGCAGGTATTCGTTCTGCTCATGAATTTCACGGATGGTGTCGCAGGTCGACTTGTCATCAACCGCGTCACTGTCGAACAGCTTGCGCGCGTGACGCCAGCGGTAATCCTCAATGCTCACGGGGCCCTTGGCAGCGTTTTCCAGCAGGGTTTTCACCGCCTGACCATCACGACCGTGCAGGTCAAAAAGCAGACGCTCGAAGTTGCTGGATACCATGATATCCATGCTTGGCGACAGGGTATGCTCCAGCTTGTGCTGCTCGTATTTGTTGCCACTCATGAACCGGTGAAGGATGTCATTGCGATTGGTGGCAATAACCAGCTGGGATATCGGCAGCCCCATCTTTTTGGCCAGATAACCGGCAAAAATGTCACCAAAATTGCCGGTTGGAACCGAAAACGCCATGCTTCGATCAGGGCCACCGAGCGCCAGGGAAGCCTGGAAGTAATAAACGATCTGGGCCATGATCCGCGCCCAGTTGATGGAGTTCACCGCTGCCAGTTGGGTTTTACCACCCAGGAAGCCCTGGTTACCAAAGCTTTCCTTAACCATGCGCTGACAATCATCGAAATTGCCCCGTACCGCGATGTTATGGATGTTGTCGCCTTTGACCGTGGTCATCTGCCGGCGCTGTACTTCCGAGACACGCTCATAGGGATGCAGGATAAAGATATCCACGTGCTCACACCGGCGACAGCCCTCGATCGCTGCCGACCCAGTGTCACCTGAGGTGGCGCCCATGATCACAACGTGTTGCTTGCGCTTTTCCAGCACGTAATCCAGCAAACGGCCCAACAGCTGCAGGGCAAAATCCTTGAACGCCAGGGTCGGCCCACGGAACAGTTCCATCACCCACTCGTTGCTGTCCAGTTGAACCAGCGGGGCCACCGCCTTGTGACTGAACACGGAATAGGTTTCGTCCAGCATCTTGCGGAAATCGTCGGCCGGGATGGCATCATCCACGAACGGATGCATCACGTTAAATGCGAGCTCGCTGTAGGATAGTCCACGCCAGCTGCGAATTTCCTCGAGACTGAAGTGCGGGAGCGATTCCGGCACATAAAGCCCGCCGTCGGTGGCCAGACCGGTCAGCAGAACATCCTCAAAGCCCAGTGCGGGCGCTTCCCCCCGCGTACTGATATATCTCACAAGCGTACCTGTTAGTTAAAGTTTTCAGCGCGGATGCGAACGACCTGACCATCGGTATCGGTCAGGGCTTCCAGCTCTTCGATGGCACGATTGACCTGCCGCTCCTGGACCGTGTGGGTCAGGATAATGACCGGGATACGGCCATCCTGCAGCTCGGATTCCTTCTGCATGATCGACTCGATGTTGATGCCATGTTCGCTGAGAATAGAAGCAATCTTCGCCAGCACGCCCGGGCGGTCCAGAGCGGTGATTCGCAGATAGTAGGCGGACTGGACATCCTCCATGGACAGTACATCAAGGTCCTCCATAGCCTCTGGCTCGAACCCGAGGTAGGGCACCCGCTGCTGGCTGCCGGTGGAAACGGAGCGGGCAACGTCAACAATATCGGCAATGACAGCGGAGGCTGTCGCCTCATCACCCGCACCCGGCCCGTAATACATGGTTTGACCGACGGCATCGCCGTCCACCAGCACCGCATTCAGCACGCCGTCCACCTGGGCAATCAGATGGCTCTGGGGCACCAGGGTCGGGTGAACCCTGAGCTCGATACCGTCATCGCGGCGACGGGCAATGCCCAAGTGTTTGATGCGATAGCCCAGCAGCTCGGCGTGAGCGATGTCATAGGGCGTGATTTTCGAAATGCCCTCGGTGAAGCCTTTTTCAAACTGCAAGGGCACACCAAAACCGGCGGAGGCCAGGATGGTCAGCTTGTGGGCCGCGTCGATGCCCTCGACGTCAAACGTTGGATCGGCTTCGGCGTACCCGAGGTCCTGGGCTTCCTTCAACACCTCGGAAAATTCACGCCCGGCACGCATTTCGGTCAGGATGTAGTTGCCGGTGCCATTGATGATGCCGGCAATCCAGTCGATGCGGTTCGCCGCCATCCCCTCCCGGATCGCCTTCATGACGGGGATACCGCCCGCCACACCGGCCTCGTAGGCAACGACCACACCGGCCTTCTCGGCGGCGTCAAAAATCTCGTTGCCGTGCACCGCAATCAGGGCCTTGTTGGCAGTAACAACGTGTTTGCCATTCCTGATCGCCGCCAGCACCAGTTCTTTTGCGGTTTCGTAACCACCGATCAACTCCACAACAACGTCCACGGCGGGGTCGTTTACCACGTCAAAAATGTCGGTGGAAAACGGTACATCCCCGAGATCCATATCGGTCCGGGGACGACGGCTGGCGATCCTGGTAATTCGGATGTTGCAACCGGCCCGGCCTGCAATGAGCTTTGCATTCCGGGTCAAGACATTGAACGTACCGCCGCCAACGGTACCCAGTCCGCAGATTCCGACACTGACGTCTTTCAAACTCTCACCTCTGAACCCGTAAGGGGTGCTGATGAATTACAATTAGGGAGGCATAGTATACCGATTCAGGTGCCCGTGAATAAGCCCTGAACCGGAAGGATGTGAAATCCGTGAGAGGCCCCGCACAGGAGCCCGACCCTCAAGACGGTCAGAGCAGGCCGAGGCCCTTGGCAAGGTTATCGGCGGGAACATAGCCACGGACCATATTGCCGTCCTCCAACACGATCGCGGGAGTTCCGGTCACACCGATTCGGCCACCCAACTGGTACTGCTCGAGCACGGGATTTTCACAGCTGGCCGACTCCACCGGGCGACCGGCCTTGGCTGCATCCATCGCTGCCTGCTGATCCTCTGCGCACCAGACCGACACATATTTAGCGAACGATGGCGTGCCCGGACCGGAACGTGGGAAGGCGTAATAGTTGACCGTAATGCCATAGGAATTGAGTTGCGGCACTTCAGCGTGAAGTTTTCGGCAATAGGGGCAGTCAATGTCGGTAAACACATCAATAACGGCCTTTTCCTTGCCGTCTGCCGGGAAGCGGATCACGCCATCGTCACCAAACTCCGCCATAACCTGTTCCCGCTGCCCGGCCCGGGCCTCTTCGGTCACATTGGCGATGCCGTTGCTGGTGATCTTCAGCAGATCCCCGGTCAACAGGTACTGTCCGCCTGCCGTTGTATAAATCGTATCGCCGTTATTGCTCTGCACTTCGTACAGACCCTCGGCTTCGGATTTCCGCACGGACTGAATCTTGAGCCCGGGCACGGCCGTAGCCAGACGCTTGGCGATCCCATCTTCAACCTCGCCGGCGGTGGCCGGCAATGCGATCACAGCGCCAGCCATCAGGCCAACCGCCATTGCAACTTTCTTCACGCTTTCTCTGGCAGACATAGTTACATCCAGTCAGGTAATTTTGGACCCCCGCCCAAACAGGCCGGGCCATGGGAATACGATACTGCGACACAGGGCTGCCGCAAAAGTTCAAACCCGGTACCTTACCCAAAAACCCCGACCTCAGCCACGGGGATGATGCGACTGATGCAAAGATTGCAGGCGCTGGCGCGCGACGTGGGTGTAGATTTGCGTGGTTGAAAGATCGGAATGCCCCAGCAGCATCTGAACCACTCGCAGGTCAGCCCCATTATTAAGCAGATGGGTTGCGAACGCATGACGCAGGGTATGAGGCGAAAGGTGCTTGCGGATGCCAACTCGGGACGCGTAATGCTTGATGCGATGCCAGAAGGTCTGCCGGGTCATTGCGGCGGGCCGGTTTCCCGGGAAAAGGGCGTCACAGGAGTGCCCCTTGAGGAGCTCGGCGCGAGCTTCCTTCATATACCTCACCAGCCAGTCGACCGCCTCCTCCCCCAGTGGCACCAGACGCTCCTTGTCCCCCTTACCGGTTATGCGAATCACGCCCTGACGCAGGTTGACCTGGTCAACACGCAAACAGGTGAGCTCGGTAACTCGCAGGCCGCAACCGTACAGGATTTCCAGCATCGCCTTGTCCCTGAGCTCAATGGGCACTTCCGGGTCCGGCTCGGCCAGAAGGGAATCCACCTCCTCTTCCGTCAGCGAATCCGGCAACCGTCGCGGCAGACGCGGGCTGTCAATTCGCAGTGTCGGGTCCTCGGCAATCAGGCCCTCGCGCAGGAGAAACCGGAAAAACCGACGCATCCCCGACAAACGCCGCGCGGCGGTGGACGCTTTCACACCCTCTGCCAGCCCTCTGGACATCCATGCCAGCAGGTCGGTTCTGCGAGCCGCCTGCAGCAAGGGCTGCCCTGGCTGCTCTTCAAGCCAGGATGCCAGACGCGCCAGATCGCTGCGGTACGCCTGGCGCGTTTTTTCCCCCAACCCGTCCTCAAGCCAGATGGCGTCGGTAAAACGGGTGATCATGGCCTCATCTTCCGGTCTCACATCACCACTCTCATGCTTTCACCCTGAAACGAGCATGCCTCACCCGGGGAACAGACACAAAAAAGGCAGCCCGAGGCTGCCTTTTTATAAGCGCGCTGTTCAGCGAATAGCTGATCAGCCCAGCTTCTCCTTGATACGAGCTGCCTTACCAGACAGGTCGCGCAGGTAGTAAAGCTTGGCCTGACGCACGTCACCGCGACGCTTCACACTGACGCTGTCGATCAGCTTGGAGAAGGTCTGGAAGGTACGCTCGACGCCCACACCGTAGGAAATCTTACGTACGGTGAAGGAAGAGTTCATGCCACGGTTACGCTTGCCGATGACAACACCCTCGAACGCCTGCAGACGCTCACGGTTACCCTCGGTTACGCGAACCTGAACGACCACGGTGTCGCCCGGCGCAAACGCAGGGGTTTCCTTGGTCATCTGTTCTGCTTCAAGTTGACTGATGATGTTGTTCTTGCCGCTCATCGTAATGCTCCTGATACCCAATCTTTTAATGCCCTGATGATTCAGAGGCACCCGGTTCGTTCAAAATCTCTTCCAGCAGCTGACGCTCTTCATCCGTAAACACCCGCTGCTCCAGCAGGTCGGGGCGCCGCTCCAGGGTTCGCCTCAGCGACTGTTTCAGTCGCCAACGCCGGATCTGATCATGGTGACCGCCCAATAAAACATCCGGCACCGCCTGACCTTCATAAACCTCGGGCCGGGTATAGTGCGGACAATCCAGCAAACCGTCAGCAAAGGAATCCTGCTCTGCCGACTGCGCATGACCCAGCGCTCCGGGGATGAGGCGTGTAACCGCATCAATGACGGCCATGGCCGCCAACTCGCCACCGGATAAAACGAAATCACCCAGCGACACTTCCCGATCGACTTCCGTCGATATCAGGCGCTCATCCACACCCTCATATCGGCCTGCAACCAGAATCAACTGTTCCTCCGCCGCAAGCGACTCAACAACAGATTGATTCAGCGCTTCACCCTGAGGCGACAGATACACCACACAGGCCTTGCCGGGTGCTGACTCCCTTGCCGCATGAATGGCGTCCCTGAGAGGCTGAATTTTCATCAGCATCCCTGGACCACCACCATAGGGCCGGTCGTCCACGGTGCGATGACGGTCGTGGGTGAACTCACGGGGATTCCAGCTCCGGAAAGTCAACAGACCCTCCCGAACCGCTCTACCCGTAATACCGTAATCCGTTACCGCACTGAACATCTCCGGGAACAGACTGACTGCGCCAATCCACACCCGTTAAAACTCCGGGTCCCAGTCAACGACCATACGGGCCGCAGCCAGATCCACTTCCCTCATTACCTGATCCGGCAGATAGGGAATCAGTCGTTCTCGCTGATCAATGGAGCCTGCCGAGGCATGCACCACCAGAACATCGTTGGAACCCGTCTCAATCAGGTGATGCACTGTTCCCAGGCATGCACCCTCGACCGTAAAGACATCAAGGCCCTCGAGCTGGAACCAGTAAAACTCCCCTTCCGGGAGGTCCGGCAGCTCATCGGTACCGACTTTGACGTCCGCGCCGCAGTACTTGAGTGCGACATCCCGGTCATCAATACCTTTAAGCCTGACGACGATCCCCTGCCCTTGGCGGCGACCTTCCTCAAGCTTGGCCGGAACACGTTTACCGTCCAGATCCAACGTCCAGTCGCGGTAGTTCAGTATTCCTTCCTTGGGGTCAGTGTAGGAGTAAACCTTGAGCCACCCCTTGACCCCAAATACCGAGGTAATCCGGCCGATCACAGTTTCCTGCGAATTCTGTGTCATGCCATGAACCTCAGCCTCAAGACGTGATTACTCAGCGCCCTTCAGCAGCTGCGCAACGCGCTCGCTGGTCTGTGCACCCTGGCCCAACCAGAAATCCACACGATCACGATCCACGCGCAGACGCTCTTCCTGACCACGGGCGATCGGGTTAAAGAAGCCAACACGCTCAATAAAACGACCGTCGCGAGATTTGCGGCTGTCGGTGACTGTCAGATGGTAGAACGGGCGCTTCTTGGAGCCGCCACGAGCCAAACGGATTATTACCATTTAACCAATATCCTGTTCTGTTGTACGAACTTTGTACGATTCACACCAACCGAACCACGGCTGACGCGAAGACCCATACTCGAAAGGGGCGCTATTCTATGCTAAAAAAGCGCCAAAGAAAACAGGAAAACACGCTGTTTCCCCGTTTTTGGTGTAAGGCATTTTACATACGGCCAAACGGAGGCATACCACCTCCGCCACCACCGGGCGGCATCATACCACCAAGACCGCGCATCATATTCGCCATACCACCCTTTTTGCCAAACTTTTTCATCATCTTCTGCATCTGCTTGTGCTGCTTGAGCAGTCGATTGACGTCCTGGATCTGGGTACCGGACCCACCAGCGATTCGGCGTTTGCGGGAATTATTGATGACATCGGGATAGCGGCGTTCCTTGGGCGTCATGGAACAAATAATTGCCTCCATCTGCCCCATGGACTTGTCGTTGACCTGCTGCTGTGCCATCTGCGCCATTTGGCCCATGCCCGGCAGCTTGTCCATCAGGCCACCAATGCCGCCCATGCTCTTCATCTGCTGGAGCTGATCGCGGAAATCCTCCAGGTCAAAGCTCTTGCCCTTCTTGATTTTCTTGGAGAGCTTCTGGGCCTTCTTCTGATCCAGCTTGCGTTCTGCCTCCTCTATAAGGGAGAGCACATCACCCATACCAAGAATGCGGGACGCCACACGATCCGGGTAGAAAGGCTCGAGCGCATCCGATTTCTCACCGACACCGAGGAACTTGATGGGCTTGCCGGTAATATGACGGACGGACAGCGCCGCACCGCCTCGGGCATCACCGTCGGTCTTGGTGAGGACCACACCCGTCAGCGGCAGCGCATCATTGAACGCCTTGGCGGTATTGGCCGCATCCTGACCGGTCATGGCATCAACCACGAACAACGTCTCAACCGGATTGACCGCCTTATGCAGCCGCCCGATTTCGCCCATCATCTGTTCATCAATGTGAAGACGACCGGCAGTATCCAGAATGACCACATCGACGTGCTTTTTGCGGGCTGCAGAGATCGCGCCCTCGGCGATGTCCACCGGATCCTGATCTGCGGTGCTGGGGAAAAACTCGACACCCACTTCACCGGCCAGCGTCTCCAACTGCCGGATAGCGGCAGGACGGTAGACGTCGGCACTGACCACCATGACCGACTTTTTCTGGCGCTCTTTAAGGAAACGGGAAAGCTTTGCCACGGTGGTGGTTTTACCCGCACCCTGGAGACCCGCCATCATGATGACCGCTGGTGGCTGCACCGCCAGGTTGAGGGATTCGTTGCCCTCGCCCATCACGCGCTCCAGCTCCTGCTGGACCACTTTCACAAACACTTGCCCCGGTGTCAGACTACGCTGCACTTCCTGACCAACGGCACGCTGGCGAACACCTTCAATGAAATCCTTCACCACCGGCAGGGCGACGTCTGCTTCCAGCAGCGCCATCCGCACTTCGCGCAGCGTGTCCTTGATGTTGTCGTCGGTTAGCCGCGCCTGACCGGAAATCTTGCGCAGGCTACCGGAAAGTCGGTCTTGGAGGTTCTCAAACATGTTGCTATTCCGTACCCCGGATAAATTGAGTGCATGGTCCGCAGAGCCGGCCCCGGCTCCTTGATTCCAGTTGCATAATCGCGACATTATAACCAGACTATCGCCCTGAAACGACCAGCCCGGTCAAATCGGTGTTTCGAGCCACCGATCCCCAGCAAGAACAGTGGTATATAAGGAAGTCATGGGAACGCTGATCCTCGCGGTCACCTCACTTTTTCTGTACAGCGTTGGCACCGCGCTGCAGGCGCTCCATTTCAGAGGCCGAGTCACCAGCAATCTTGCCGTTACCACCCTGATCGGCGTTCTCGCCCTGACCAGCCATGGCCTGCTGATCGCCCAGAGCGTTCATCACGATGGGGGGTTTGATTTCGGCTTCTTCAAGAGTTCGGTTCTGATCTCCTGGCTGATTGTCTTTCTGCTGCTGGGACTGAACCTGAAAAAACCGGTCCAGAACCTGTTTCTCGGCGTCTACCCGCTGGCCGCGCTGACCATCATCCTGGCGCTGGTGACCCACTCCCCCTCGAGACTCGTGTCCGATGACAGCTACGGCATGTTGTCACACATTGCCCTGTCGGTAACAGCCTACAGCCTGTTTACCCTGGCTGCCATCCAGGCCACGCTGCTCTACTTCCAGAATCGCCAGCTCAAACACAATTACAACAGCCTTCTGGTGCGCAACCTGCCACCGCTCCAAACCATGGAGTCCCTGCTGTTCGAGATGGTGTGGGCGGGCGTCGTCATGCTGATTCTGGCAATCGTTACCGGTGCCCTGTTTGTCGAAGACCTTTTTGCCCAGGACCTGGCCCACAAAACCGTGTTTTCCCTGCTGTCGCTGGCGGTGTTTGTCGCGCTGTTGGTCGGCCGCTACACCAAGGGCTGGCGTGGCATTACTGCCAGTCGCTGGACGCTGGCCGGCTGCGTCCTGCTGATGCTGGCATTCTACGGCAGCAAGTTTGTCCTGGAACTGCTGTTTCAGAAGGGCGGCTGACTGACCGGACCGCATAACTTGACACCGGGCTTGGCCACACCCTATTTTCCCTACTCGTCGGTAATATAAGGACTCCTTCTCTTGAACGAAACATCGCTTACCGCGCTGTTTATCCTCCTTGTCGGTCTGATCCTCCTGTCCGGTTTCTTCTCGAGTTCCGAAACCGGAATGATGTCGCTGAACCGGTATCGTCTGAAACATCTCGCCAAAACTGGTCACAAAGGCGCTAAACGGGCACAGAATCTGCTCCAGAGAACAGATCAGCTGATCGGCGTCATTCTGATCGGCAACAACTTCGTCAACATCTTTGCCTCATCGATCGCCACGGTCATCGCCATTGAGATCTGGGGGGACGCAGGCATCGCGATTGCCACCATTCTGTTGACCGTGGTGATCCTGATTTTTGCCGAGGTGACTCCGAAGACTCTGGCCGCCTTGTTCCCCGAGAAAATCGCCTTTCCGGCGAGCTACGTGCTCGGCCCGCTGCTCAAGATCCTTTATCCGATCGTCTGGGCGGTTAACCTCCTCACCGGCGCCATTCTCAAGCTGCTGCGCATCTCGCCCGAGGAGGCAGCCAGTGACCACCTCAGCCGCGAGGAACTGAGGACCCTCGTGAATGAGGCCGGTGCCCTGATTCCGGCAAAACACAAGGACATGCTGGTCAGCATCCTTGATCTGGAGAAGGTCACGGTCAATGACATCATGGTGCCGCGCAACGAAGTGGTCGGCATCGACCTGGAGGACGACACCGACACCATCCTCCGCCAGCTCCGGAGCAGCCAACATACCCGGCTGCCGGTGTTCAAAGGTGACATCAACAGCATCCAGGGTATTCTGCATCTGCGCAGCGCATCAAAACTGCTCCAGCAGGAGGAAATCAACAAGGCGATGATCATGCAGCTGTGCCAGGAACCCTACTTTATTCCCGAAAGCACGCCGCTGAACACGCAGTTGATCAATTTCCAGAAGGGAAAACGCCGGTTCGGTATCGTTGTGGATGAGTATGGCGACGTACTCGGGCTGGCGACGCTCGAAGACATCCTGGAGGAGATTGTCGGCGAATTCACCACCGACTACGCCGCGACCAGTCCCGACATCATCCCCCAGGATGATGGCACCTTCATCATCGATGGCACGGCCGCAGTGCGCACCATCAACAAGACGCTGGGCTGGAAGCTACCGATCGATGGCCCGAAAACCCTGAACGGCCTGATCACCGAGACCTTGGAAAACATCCCCGATACCAACGTGTGCCTCAAGGTGGAGGGGCACAGGGTTGAGGTTCTGCAGATCAAGGACAACGTGGTAAAGGCAGCCATCGTGCACCCCCGGAAACGAAGAAAACGCTCACTCGGCCGCTGAAGCCCCCTCCCTGAAGCTCCGCTATAGTCCCCAAAGTTATAGCGGAGCAGTTTCTAGAAAGATCACAATTTAACCGCTTCCTTGACCCTTATCGAATCGCCACCAACACTCAAACGGTGCGAGACAAAAACAATGATAAGGAGTACATCCATGAGCCTAACCCACAGCTTTGGCCTTCTGACCCACCCGGATCAGGAATGGGAAGCCATTCGCAATGAATCCGAAACGACTACGCGGCTGTACCTTGGCCACATCCTGCTACTTGCCCTGATTCCGGCGGCGGCAGGCTTTTACGGCACCACTCAGGTGGGCTGGCAGATCGGGGACGGCCAGATAACGCGACTGTCGAGCGGGAGTGCATTGCAGCTTTCCGTGCTGTTCTACGCGGCCATGCTGGCTGGAATTTTTGTGCTCGGTAAGTTTATCGATTTTTTCGCGGCAACCTACGATGCCGTGGAGCGAACCCCTAGAGGCGTTGCCCTTGCCGCTTATACAGCCACGCCGGTTTTTCTGATTGGCGTGATCGCGATCTATCCCAACATCTGGGTCAACATGCTTGCGGGGCTGATTGCCATCTCCTACGCTGTCTACCTCCTGTACGAGGGCCTTCCCATCCTGATGAAAATTCCGGAGGAACGCGGTTTCATGTTCGCCTCCGCGGTGCTGACCGTCGGCCTGGTGATGTTCGTCGCGCTGATGGCGATCAGCGTAGTTATTTGGAGCATGGGAGTTGGACCCGTCTATGTGAGCTGAGCTTGAGCTATCGATAGCAAGCCGCTGAAATAGCGAAGGGTGCCCGCACAGGCATCCTTCGTTTTTTTGAAGGCTGTCCCATGTTTGCTTTTATTCATGTTAAGTTTGCTGGAAATGCGGTAAATTTGATCAATAACTAAAAGATAGGATTGAAAGCTCGGTCATGTATCCGGTTGAGGCGTAAAAGGAGTCTGCCATGAACAAGCAGTCCGGCATACATTACCTCCGTGAGCACAAGGAAGCGGGCAACGGCAAACCGGTTCCTGTGGAGGTTACCCGCATCCGTGACACGGTTGTCGCCGGACTTGGCGACCTGATGCAGGGCGCTTTCGATGCCGTCGATGATTCGCTGTTCGAATTGGCCAATAATGCCCGCAGCAACAACGAGCAAAACCGCTATTTCGAAGCGATGCGGGAAATCCGGATCAAGCGGAAAGGCGTTGAACGGCATTTTCAGAGCGCAGTTGCCCGGTTTTTCTCTCGCCCCCCGCACACCGGACAAAGCCAGGAAGAGACCCTGAACCCGGAGCCCGGCATCGACGGCTTGTCACTGGTTGGCGATGAAGACCTGGAAGAACAGGTTGCAATCAACGCCATGATCACCAAGGCCAAGGCACACTTTCAGGGCCCACTGCTGCAACTTCAGACCCGATTCAGTCAGGTTTACCCGGAAGCTACCGACGAATCGCCCGTCAACCCGATGGCGCCGGAGCATCTGTGCAGCGCCTTTATCGAGGCCATCCAGTCGCTCGAGATCCAGATCCGCGAACGCCTCATCCTGCTGAAACAGTTTGACCGCTACGTTGTCTCCAACCTGGGCATGTTACTGGACGAGGCCAACCGGATACTGATTCAGGCCGGAGTCATTCCCAACTTCCGTTACCACGGCAAAGCGGGCAAACAGCATGGGGCCGAGGCTGACAAGAGTGCCCGCTCCCAATCGGCCCAAACCGAGACCGGTCACACTGCTGAGGACCTGAGCAACAGCGCTGTTTTTGACCAGATTCGGCAAATGTTGGCACTGCAACGCGCCAATGCCGGCATTCCACCCCGCGCGTCCGATCCCAACATCCGGGTTGTCGGGGATTCCGAACTGGCCGACCTGCTCAATGCCTTGCCGCTGCCGGATACCCGGCCGATCAGTGGAAACCTGAGCGATGGCGAACCGATTACCATCGACCTTCGATACGTGGTGCAACAGATCCTCGCGAACGCGGATGCCGGCGACGGTCGCAAGCCTGCACTGAATGAGGCTGACGAGGATCTGATCAATCTGGTCTCGATGCTGTTCGAGTTCATACTTGATGACTACAACCTCTCGGCCCCCGTTCAGGTGCTGATCAGCCGCCTGCAAATTCCGATTCTCAAAGTAGTGATCCGGGACAAGAGCTTTTTCAGCCAGGCGACTCACCCCGCCCGCCGTCTCCTGAACTCGCTGGCCCGCGCCGGTATTGGCTGGAGCTCCAGTGACGAGAAGGCCCGGGACAAACTGTACAATCAGATTCACAACATCGTTCAGCGGATTCTCAATGAATTTAATGGCGATATAGCCCTCTTCGAAACCCTGAACCACGAATTCGAACAGTTTCTCGAAAAAGAAAATCGCAAGACTTCCCTGGTCGAACAGCGCACACGGGAATCAGAGCGCGGCCGTATCAAATCTCAGAAAGCACAGGAAACCGTAGACAACCTGTTGAAGCAGAAAATCGCTCGTTACAAGTTGCCCGATCCCGCCCATGACATTCTGATGAATGGATGGAGCCGTGTCATGTTCCTGGCGTATTTGCGGGATGACGTGGAACACCGCTGGAATGAAACTGTGCGGATTGTTGATGACCTGATCTGGTGCCTGCACCCACACCAGGAGGATGAAGAGCGGGATCAGTGGGTGAGAGTGGTGCCAAGCCTGCTCAAATCACTTCGGGCCGGCCTGGAAGAGGTTTCCTACAACTCGTCCAAACTGGATGAAATGATGGGCCGTCTCAAACACGAACTGGCCGAAGCATTCCGAACCAACGCTGCCATTGAGGCACGCGAGGATTCGCCCGCAGATGACGAGGAAGAATTCGCCCCACTCCACCCGACCGCTGTGGAACGACAGCAGCAGCTGGAGGAAGCGGCGATTTCCGAATTCGTTGCCCAGATCGACAGTATCGAAATCGGAAATTGGGTGGAATTCCGTCTGGTGAATGGCGCCAGCTTCCGGTGCAAGCTGTCGGCCATTATTGAAGATGCCGACAGCTTTGTCTTCGTGAACCGCATGGGCCTGAAGGTAATCGAGAAGAACCGCATTGAACTGGCGCACGAGATGCGTCGGGGTCGCCTGACACTGCTTGAACAGGGCGCCCTGATAGATCGGGCCATGGACGCGGTGGTAGGCAGCTTGCGGAGCAAGACAGCCTGATATTGATGCCGGAGCTACAACTGACGACACACCGCTCGCCGGCAAACTACAGGATCGGTCTGGCAGTATCCACGGCGCTGCTGATACATACACTCCTGCTGTCCGGATTGCCCGCACCGATCCAGCAGCCCGAAGACACTCGCCACCGCATTCGCTTCGAACTCGTCAGCCCCGGGGCAACGGCCAGCCCCGCCCTGGCCCCCTCGACCTCCACGGAAGCTCCCGACAGTCGTAACCCGAGATTCGAGGTAGCGCCAACGGTAACCGATAGCGCCCCCAACACCCCAGAGCCAACGACAACCGAGTCTGAGCGCAAAACGGCGAGGACCGAGCCTACACCCCGGGAACGGACTAGCCAGGCTTCGGAGGATCAGGTGAAGGCAGCGCCAACGACGTCTTCGCCGGCCCGCGAATCCCAGGCCGAGGAATCCCGCGCCACGGTCGCGGCCCGCTCAGGCGAACAGGCTCCCGAGACAGAATCCAAGCCGACCGCCAACGCAACCCAGGTCACCGAGTCACCGAGCGAGCGGGATCCATACCTGGTCAAACTGGCCGTCCATCTGAGCCATGAGCTTCAGAGGCTGAGAGTGCCGGCGATCAACCAGCTCTCAGAGAAGGTGGCGATGGAAATTGAGCTTCAGCTACTGGAAAACGGCGCCCTGACACGGGCAAGAATTCTGAAATCGACGGGGATAAAAGTAATAGACGATGCGGCTTATCGCGCATCACTGGCCGCCAGCCCCTACCCGGAGCCACCGGCCGGAAAGGAAAGCCAGAACCGCTTCGAGGTGGAACTGGTGTTCTCCCCGAAACGGCTCTGATTGCGCTAAATCAGGCTTCTGCCTGCTTTGCGGCTTCCTTGACCATTTTGGCCAGCTCGCCGCTCTCGGACATTTCCAGAATGATGTCGCAACCGCCCACAAGCTCACCATTGATGTAGAGCTGGGGATAGGTGGGCCAGCTGGAATAGACCTTCAGGGCCTCGCGCAGCTCCTGATTATCCAGGATGTTAACGAACGCGAAACGCTCGCCACAGGCCATCAGTGCCTGGACTGTCTTGGCGGAAAATCCGCACTGGGGCGCCTGCGGGCTACCCTTCATGTACAGAATGACGGGGTTATCTTCGAGCTGGCTCTTGATGGTTTCGTTGATGTCCATGAACACTCACCTCTGAAAGGAAACAAAATTGCCAAAGGGCAACGGACTTGACGCTATTGTACACGTCACGCGAACACCGCACCAAACGTCTGACTTCCATCGCCCGTGGGGCCCCGGCCTGCGGCGTTGTCATCCCCGCCGCGAAGGGCTAGACTTGTTGGCCCTTTTTCAGGCAACACCTTAGCCATATTTTTCGCTGACCCCGCTGATCCGGGGGTTCGTTGACATAAGGGCCATTGCATGGCGGCAAGACACTTTCTGACATTGAACGACATGAACACCACCGAGCTTGAGAGCCTGGTGGATCACGCCACCAGACTCCGCAACGAGTGGCGTCAGGGAAAGGTTCGGGACTCCCTGAAGAATCGCGTTCTGGCGATGATTTTCGAGAAGTCTTCCACCCGGACCCGAGTCTCGTTCGAAGCCGGCATGGCCCAGCTAGGCGGTTCAGCCCTCTTCCTGTCTCCGCGGGATACGCAACTGGGGCGCGGTGAGCCGATTGAGGATTCTGCCATCGTGATCTCAAGCATGGTGGACGCCGTTATGATCCGCACCTTTGCCCACGATACGGTCGAGCGCTTTGCCGCCGCATCCAGAGTGCCTGTGATCAATGCCCTGACTGACGACTTCCACCCCTGCCAGTTGCTTGCGGACATGCAAACATACCGCGAACATCGTGGCAGCATCCGGGGAGCCACCGTGGCCTGGATTGGCGACGGCAACAATATGTGCCATTCCTACGTCAACGCGGCCTCGCAGTTCAATTTCCATCTGAATGTAGCCTGTCCGGAGGGTTACGAGCCCGATGCGGCGCTGCTTGAGGCCCATGGTGACCGGGTCACCGTCTTCCGGGACCCGGCCGAGGCGGCACGCAATGCTAACTTACTGGTCACGGATGTCTGGGCATCAATGGGCCAGGAAGAGGAGCAGAAAATTCGCGAGCGGGCCTTCCGCAACTACCAGATCAATCCGGACCTGATGAAGGTCGCGGATAAGGATGCGCTGTTCATGCATTGCCTGCCCGCACACCGCGGCGAAGAAATCTCGGTCGATATGATGGAACACCCCGGCTCGGTGGTCTGGGAGGAAGCCGAAAACCGGCTGCACGCGCAGAAGGCGTTGCTGGAATTTCTTATCCTCAACCGCCTGGATTGAGCCCATGGGAATGACGGCGAATTCTCCGGGAGACTGGCTGCTTGAAGTCAACAACCTGTCCTGCGGTTATGGCGGAGATTCCGTGATCCGGGACGTGAGCTTTGCTCTGAGTCACGGCGATATCGGCTGCCTGCTCGGTCCCAGTGGTTGTGGGAAAAGCACCATCTTGCGAGCACTGGCGGGCTTTCTCCCGCTAAACAGTGGCGAAATCTGCCTGCAGTCCCAGGCCATCAGCCTGCCCGGAAGGACACTGCCCCCGGAGAAGCGTCGTATTGGCATGGTGTTCCAGGACTATGCTCTGTTCCCGCATCTGACAATAGCCGACAACGTCGGTTTCGGCCTCCGCAAAATGCCCAAGGCGGACCGGCGCCAGAAAGTGATGGAACTGCTCGACGTCGTGCATCTGCGGGACCTGGCCGACAACTATCCCCATGAGTTGTCAGGTGGCCAGCAACAGAGGGTTGCACTCGCCCGGGCACTGGCACCCGAGCCGACCCTGATCCTGCTCGACGAGCCATTTTCGAACCTAGACGCAGACCTGCGCCGACGCCTGAGTCTGGATGTTCGGGAAATTCTCAAAACGCTGGGCATCAGCGCCATTCTGGTCACCCACGACCAGCAGGAAGCCTTCGCCATGTGCGACCAAGTTGCGGTCCTGCGGGACGGGCAAATCCAGCAGTGGGATGTGCCCTACAACCTTTATCACGAGCCTTCGAACCGGTTCGTCGCCAGCTTTGTTGGCCAGGGTGGCTTTGTACCGGGGAAGGCGCTGGGGCCGGACACGATTGAATCCGAACTGGGCGTCATTCGTGGTAACCGGGCCTACAAATGGTCACCGGGCACTCTGGTAGATGTCCTGATTCGACCGGACGACATTCTCTACGATCCGGACTCCGAGCTGCGCCCCAAGGTGGTTGAGAAAACCTTCGCCGGTACGTCGACGCTATATCGCTTCCGTTGCTCGGAGGAAACCGAGTTCGAGGCCCTGTTCCGCAGCCACCTGGATTTCCACTTGGGCGAGACGGTGCCAGTGCGGGTTGAAGCCGACCACCTCATTGCATTCGAGCGCACGGCCTGAACAAGGCTTAGTTGTTGCAAACGCGCTCTACCGCATCCAGCCAGCCGGCATACAGTGATTCCCGTAGTGCCGGCCCCATTTCGGGATGGAATTGGCGCTCACACTCCCAGAGACGGGATATCTCGTCCAGGCTCTCGTAGACTCCGGTTTGCAGGCCTGCAAGAAAGGCGGCACCCAGCGCGGTGGTTTCCGTCACCTTGGGGCGATCCACTGTGACGTTGAGGATGTCGGCCAGAAACTGCATCACCCACTCGTTGACCACCATGCCGCCGTCCACGCGCAGTGACTCCAGCCGCGCACCATCGTTTTGAATGGCTCGGACCAGATCCTTGGTTTGGTAACACACCGACTGCAAACCAGCAGTCACGATTTCCGCGATCCCCGTGTCACGGGTCAGCCCCATGATGGCGCCACGAGCGTGAGGGTCCCAATGGGGGGCGCCCAGACCGGTGAAGGCGGGCACCATGTACACGGGGTTGTCGACGCCGACCGACTCCGCATGGGCCGACGATTCATCAGCATGACTGATCAGCTTCAGCCCATCCCGCAACCACTGCATGGCGGCCCCAGCCACGAAAATGCTCCCCTCCATGGCGTAGCAAGGTTTCCCGTTCAGCCGGTACGCCATAGTGGTCAATAACCGGTTTTCAGACCGTAATGCCCGATCGCCGGTGTTGAGCATCAGAAAGCAGCCCGTCCCGTAGGTGCTCTTGGCCATCCCGGGCTCAAAACAGGCCTGACCTATCAGTGCCGCGTGCTGATCACCGGCAATACCGGCGACGGCGACCGGAGCACCCAGCCATTCCGCGTCGGTGCTGCCAAAATCGGCTGCGCTGTCCAGGACTTCAGGCAACAGGGCCCTCGGTACTCGAAACAGTTTCAGGAGTTCATCGTCCCAGGCCTGACTGTGGATGTTGAACAGCGCCGTACGGGATGCATTGGTCGCGTCGGTGTAGTGGGACGTACCACCGGTCAGATTCCACAACAGCCAGCTGTCCACGGTACCGAACGCAAGTTCCCCGGATTCGGCCCGGGCTCTCGCGCCCTCGACGTTATCTAGGATCCAGGCAATCTTGGTCGCGGAAAAATAGGGATCGATTAACAGGCCGGTCCGCTCGACAACGGTATCCTCGTGGCCATCGGTCTTGAGCTTGGTACACAGGGAAGCTGTCCGCCGGTCCTGCCAGACTATGGCGTGGTATATGGGCTTGCCGGTGGAACGTTCCCAGATCACCGTGGTCTCGCGCTGGTTGGTGATGCCGATGCCGGACAATTGCCTGGCCGCCACGCCGGCTTTCTCCAGTGCACCCCGACAAACCGCCAGCGTACTGTCCCAGATTTCCAGCGCGTCATGCTCCACCCAACCATCCCTCGGGAAATACTGGTGAAACTCCTGCTGGTCAACAGCGACGCTGCTGCCGCTCTCGTCAAATACAATGGCACGGGAACTCGTGGTTCCCTGGTCGATGGCAAGCAGATAGCGGGTCATGGACATCTCCGGTTGTTTTTCCGGATTCTAGCAGCAGTGCCACGACGGTGAGAGTGAACAGGACAAAAAACGGGAGGAAAGGCATAAAAAAAGGGCCGGAAAAACCGGCCCTTAAATGACGAATGAAACAAGGAAAGTTCGTAAGAACTACAACCTCAAAAGTCATCCCTTACGCTTTCTATTATTGATAATGTCGCCGGGATCTTCAGTAGCGGTTATGTAGCAGCTTTGTTACATCAGGTTAGAGGGTGAGGTGCAGTTCACACAACGGCATCGACAGGCTTCTTACGCGGCCACACCAGGCTGAATCGGGCCCCGCCCAACGCATCGCTACGGCCGACAAAGGCCTGGCCACCGTGCCAATAGAGAATCCGCCGAACAATAGAGAGCCCCAGACCGTAGCCACCGGAGGTCCGTGTCCGACTGTCATCGAGCCGGGCAAACGCGGTAAACACTTTTTCCCAATCCTGCTCCGGCACGCCTGGCCCGTCGTCCTCAACGTCGATGCGACAATTGTCCTCGTCAATGTGACAGCGAACCAGGACACGACCTTCGGCATACCGACCCGCATTGCCTACCAGGTTCTGGATAGCCCGGTGAATGTAGCGGGGTTCGACATCCGACATTGCCCACCGTTCCGCCTCCGGTTCGATGTCTGCCTCGATGACCAGCGCCGGGCGAATGATCTGCTGTTCGGAAACCACCTGCCGGACCAGATCCGTCACCGATGCCTCCTGCAGCGAAAATACGGGGCCGCCCTGCTCAAGGCGGGCGTACGTCAGAATCTCATCGATGAGTTCATCCAGCTCCTGGATGTCGCCATCGATGTCGTCGAGCTGTTTCTGCAGCCGGTCCTTGTCCTGGCAGGACTCGATCATCTGAACGCCAAACCGGATTCGTGCGACCGGCGTCCGTAACTCGTGGGACACTGCATGAATCATTTCACGCTGGACCTGAACCAGACGCTGGATGTGTTCCGCCATCCCGTTAAAGGAGGCCGCCAGCCTGGACACCAGGGTGCCGGTACCGGCTTCAACTCGCGCCCCCATCTCGCCCCTGGCTATGCGGATCGCAACCGACTCCACCTTGCGAAGATTACTGTCGACTTCACGCAATCCGAGATACAGCGCCACCGCGAGCACGCTACCGATGACCAGGACCATTAACAGAATGACCGGCCACGCCCAAGGGTCAAAGGGGCCCGCCATATCCATCCGCAACAACTCCCCGTCTTCAAGCCTGATCAACACTTGCCCCTGCCCGGAGGCATCATCACGAAAGAACACCATGCCCTGTCTGGCAACCTGATCAAGCACCTCAGCGGAAGGCAGAAGCGCAACGTCATCAACCGGCCGCACCCGGACATTCAGCTCCTCCGACATCCGCGCTGCCATTTCCGAGCGCTCGTCGGAACCGGATGAATCCAGGTGCCATCGAACGATCAGGGCCACCGCTTCGGCGACCTGCTTATAGGTATCGTCCAGCCGCACCTGCAGGACCCGGCCTTCTTCCGGTGCGCCCACCAGAATTCGGTAACCGGTCGAGCCTTCCACAGCGACGACCTGATGGTAGCCGAGACGTTCAAGGGTGATCGCGGACAAGGATTCGAGCTCTGCCGAACCGAGGACGGAAAAGTTGTAGAGCGATCCAAGCCAGTGATAGCGATCGGAGGCCGCTGGATCGGACTGAAGCCAGCGCATCAGAGGCTCGGGGAAACGCTCATGCCAGAACTGTGATCTGACCGAATTGACACCGACAAACAACGCTACACAGAGCAGCACCACCAGTGCTGTCAGGCCGGCAACTCGGGCATAAAGCTTGAGGAAGAACATCAGGGGCATGTCACAAACCCTGGCACGGAACGCCGGCGTGACCAACGCGGTTCACACCGGCTCCAGAGGCTGAATCGTCAGGCTTCCTTAACGAACAGGTAGCCTTTGCTGCGAACGGTCTTGATTCGCCGTGGGTGGATGGGATCGTCACCGATTTTCGGCCGTATCCGGGAAACCCGGACATCGATGGAGCGATCCTGGCCGTCGTACTCGATGCCACGCAATGCCGTGAAGATTTCTTCCCGGCTGAGCACGCGACCGGCATTGCTGGCGAGCAGCCAGAGCAGATCAAATTCCGCGCTGGTCAGATCGATGCTTTCGTCGCTCAACCAGGCTTCGCGCATAGAGCGGTCGACCACAAGGTCATTGAACTGCAACCGTACCGGTTCCTCCCCGCTCTTTTCTTCACCACCATTCTGGCCGGTCTCGGTAACCCGGCGCAACATGGCCCGGATCCGGGCCAGCAGGACACGGGGCTTGACCGGCTTGCCGACGTAGTCGTCTGCGCCCATTTCCAGACCCAACACCTGATCCAGGTCGTCGGTGCGGGCAGTCAGCATGATGATTGGACCGGAGTAGTAAGGGCGCACCCGACGACAGATAGACAAACCATCCTCGCCCGGCAGCATCAGGTCCAGAACCACCAGATCAGGCTGTTCGTTCCGGATGCGCTCCACAGCCGGGCCCCCATGGGTTTCGAGGGACACCTGTAGCCCGTTACTTTCCAGATACTCACGGGTCAGTTCTGCCAGCCGCTCGTCATCCTCGACAATGAGAATTCGCCAACTTTCGTTTGTCTGTTCCACGCCATCCATCTCTGGTTTTGTTATTTCGGTTGTGAGTAACATTGCTTGCCCGACGATACAGGCAACCTGCCGTAACAGCAATTATACATGCTATTCAGAAATATACATGGAAGGACGCCTCTGTTACACCCCGTGACAATAGGCACAACTGGCCCAGATCCAAGGGCAATGTCACGAAGACGTCACTCCCCGGTCACCCATGTGTCACACCGGCTTCATAACCTTGTCGGCAAATGGACACAGAAGAGACCATGCCATGACCGCACAATCCCTGAGACCCCGCCGCAGTGCCCGTCGGCTGAAAACCGATACCACCCGCACCCCTGACATGATCGAAGAGGCACAGCGTTTACGCTATCGGGTGTTCTCGGAAGAATACGGCAGCGATCTCGGCGCGGAAATTCCAGGCCTCGACGCAGACACTTTCGATACCGTCTGCGACCACCTGGTTGTGACCGATAGCGACAACGGTCAATTGGTGGCCACCACCAGAATCCTGCACCAGGCAGACACCGGCCCTGTCGGCGGCTTCTACTCGGCCGGGGAGTTTGAGCTTTCTGCCCTCAAGAACCTGCCCGGCGCCGTTGCCGAACTAGGACGCACCTGCGTGCATCCCGACTACCGGAATGGCGCGACCATCAGCCTGCTCTGGTCTGCGGTGGCAGAATACCTGGTGTCCCACAACGTCGACTACCTGATCGGCTGCGCGAGCATCAGCATGTCCGATGGCGGACTCAAGGCCTGGCGGATTGCTCGTCACCTGCAACGGGAATACTTGGCGGACGACACCTTCCGAGTCTACCCCCTGCGCGCCCTTCCGCACCTGACCCACACTGCCAACGAGGAGCTCCCGGTAGAGGTACCACCGCTCCTGAAGGCCTATATGCGACTCGGCGCACGAGTCTGCGGCGAGCCGTGCTGGGACCCCGACTTCCGGTGCGCTGACCTGCTCGTGCTCCTTGAGGTCAACAACCTGGCCTCCCGTTACAGCCGGCACTTTCTGGGCAAGGCTTCCTGAAGCAGAAACGGCCAGGAGGCCCCCATGGAATGGCTCAGACTGACCTTCCGGCTCACAAACTTCAGCCTGTTCCTGGCGGCCACCGGCTTGCTGGCGACGTCTCTTCTGATAGCCGAAATCCTGGCGCGGCGGCCCATTGACCGCACGCGCTGGGCCCGGCGCTGTTTCCGCGGTGCATGCTGGTGCCTCGGCCTCGACATTCATGTCCACGGCACGCCCCCCGTTCGAAACGCCCTCGTTGCCAGCAACCATATCAGTTGGTCAGACATTCCGATTCTGGGCAGCCTCACCCCGGTCCTGTTCCTGTCCAAGGCCGAGGTCGGGCAATGGCCGGTGATTGGCTGGCTGGCACGAGAGGCGGGTACACTTTTCATCAAGCGTGGCGGCGGCAAGGCCCGGCGAATCCGGCGAGCAATTGCCGAAAAGCTCGCAGCAGGCGAATCCATTCTCATCTTTCCGGAAGCAACGACCAGTTGCGGCCTGACCGTTCTACCCTTCCACGGCTTGCTCCTGGGCGCTGCCGCAGATTCCGGCGTCCCGATTCAGCCGGTGACCATCAGTTACCGGCGCAACGGGCGCCCGGACCACCTGGCCCCCTTTGTGGGGGAGGACACCTTCCACGGTCACATCGTGACGATGCTGAGACATCGACCCGCTCAGGTCGATGTGCTTTTTCACCGCCCGATCGAAGTGGGCCCGGAGACGGGCACAGCGGGCCTCGCGGAACAGCTCCGGAACATTGTGCGGGCGGGCTTGGCCGGAATCCAGCAGGGAGAACTGGACGTTCAGACTGAGCAGGGGATCAGAACAGCGGGCGACCCTGGGTTATCTCGTCCTCAGTAGCTTCCCGCCGACCGACGATTTCCAGGTCAAAGTAGAGCGTGAAGCCCGCCAGCGGATGATTGGCGTCAACCTTCACCAGGTTTCCGTCAATGCCGACGACCTGGACGATCTTGGCCTCGTCGCCGGTGTTGGTCTGAAACTTCATGCCGATCTGAAGATCTTCCACGCCCTCAAACATGGACCGTGGCACCTTGCGGATCAGCTCCGGATTGTGTTCACCATAAGCCATCGCAGGCGGGACCGTGACTTCCAGGCAATCGCCCACGTTGCGATCTTTCACCGCTTTCTGAATACCCTCAATGATGTCGGGGCTGCCATAGATAAAGTGGAGCGGCTCGCTACCTTCGGAGGTGTCAACGAGTTCGCCAATCTTGTTCTTCAGAACGTAGTGGACGGTGAAAACTTCGGGTTTGGCTTGTGAAACATCCATCAGGCTTCTGGCTTTCCTGTATCGGTTGGTGTGTCAATCAGTTGCAGACCGTGAATAACCAGACGCTGGTCCAGCTTCTCCCGTACCCCGGAGGGGCTACCCAGGCCCATGCGTTCCAGCAATGAACCATAGCGACCCTCATCATCCCGGGCCCGGAAGGCCTGCCACAATGTTGACAGTTTACCACGGCGGGTTGCCGTTGCGGCCTTCAGGGTTTTAAGGGCTTTCCCTAACGTCAGCTCCTCGTCGGTAAAATCTCGGCCGAACGGAAAGGCTGGGAACCAGTCTTGATCGCCACCCACTGAAACCGCGTTGCGAACCGCTTCCGGTGTGTTGTTGCACCAGTCAGCCGGCAGCCGGAAGGCCGAATCCACCTTGCCCGCCTTTTGCGCCTGATTCAGCAGGTCCTGCTGGAAGCGGGAATCGGCAATACGGATGAGCCGCAGATAAACCTGCTCGTCCGATTGACCTCGCAGGTCGGCGATACCGTACTCGGTAACCACGATATCCCGGAGATGGCGGGGAATTGTGCAATGGCCATAATTGAAAACGATGTTGGAGAGCGTCTTACCGGCGGAGTGGCGGGTGGCACGCAAGGTGAGGATGGACCGCGCGCCTGGTAACTCGTGGGCCATGGCCACGAAGTTATACTGACCACCTACACCGCTGACAACCCGACCGTCGTCCAGACCATCAGACACCGCGGCGCCATTGAGCGTGTGCATCATGGTTGAATTGATGAACCGACTGTGAACCCGCTGTGCCGCTTTGAGTCGCTGGTTCCCGAAACGATGATCGTATAGCTGGTTGATGTAATTCACGCTGGTCATGCAGATCTGGTTACGCTGCTCATCGCTCAGTTCCCTCAGCGCCTGGTAGAAGCGCTCTGGCCCGACGTAAAAGCCGCCATGCATGGCAATACCGCCCTTGAGACAATTCCCCAGCGCCAGGGTTTCGATGGCCTCACGGGCCTCCTGGCTGTCGAGATCGCCCTCAACGGACTGCTCACCGATCAGCAGACGCCCACCCTTGAACTCCACCGAGTCCTTCAGGACCCCCAACTGCACCAGCCAGCTGACGTCTCTCGCCCGCATGGGTGAATCAATCAGCCGTTCCCGGCGGAGCACGTCCAGCGACGCCATGGACACGTCCCGGGTCAGTTCCCCCTGGTTGATGAGGGTCTGGAGGTCGGCATGATCAAACACCTCGCGCCGGAGAATGCCCGCCTGCATGAGGTAGAGGAAGCCATCCACCATCATTTCACTGCACCCGTACAGGCCCTTCTCGAACGGCCCGGTGCCGCCGTCGGTTTCGACGACCGGGAAACGCTCCGCGACCTTGAGGTGGTCGAACACAGCCCGCCAGGCGTCGTTATGCTGGTGCCGGAGAATGGCGCTGTGAACCAGGGCGGCGCCCAGGGATCCGATGCCCACCTGCAGAGTCCCTCCGTCCCGGAGCAGAGCACTGGCATAGAAACCGATGAGATGGTCCTCGGGGCTCACCGCCATTTCCGGAGCTGAGAACAGCGGGTGGTCGGTGTCCGGTTGATCGAGGACCACATCGAATTCCGCCTCCTCCACCGCCGCATGATGATCCATCCACGGCAGATTACGATTCATTTCCGCCACCAGCGCTACCGGTGTGCCATTGGCTTCACGCTCACGCATCAGGGGTAACAGATCAAGCGTCAGATCCGGGTTGCAGCTGAGGCTGACCATGCCGGGACGGTCCGAAGCCTCGCCCGGGGAAACCATCTGTGCCACGACATTGATCCCCTGAGCCATCAGGTCGCGCACCGCATGGGTGTAATTACTGCACACGTAATGCCGCTGCTGCGACCGGTTGTTGAGGTAACTGCCCGCTTTGAAGAAGAATTCGGAGACCTGCACGTTCGCCGGCAGACGATTGGCAGAGACCGCCCGCGCGTAGGCCAATTCCGGAATCTGGCCGTAGAGGCGCTCGGCGAAAGGACCCAGAAAGCGCTTCTCCAGGGAAGAGGCGCCTCGAGGAGCCAGAAGCGAGAGGGCCGTGACGATGCGCAGTTGAATCTCGGGATCGTCGACGGCGCGCTGGTACATTGCATTAACGAACCGGACCGGCTTCCCCAGACCCAGCGGCAATCCCAGCGTAATGTTTTTGCCTACCCGACGAATCACTTCATCGACACAGGCGTTCACATCGTTTGCACGACGATCATTTTCGTCCGCCATCTACCAAGCTCCTTGTGGGTCAATCAGGCTGTTGGGCGATGATCACACGACGCAAAGGCACTGGCAATGCGCCAGATCATGATTCAGGAGAAGTTTCGGGAGAGGCTGACTGACAGAACGTTGACGAAATGAGAGGGGAAAGGCGTCAGAAGTTCCACTTCAGGTTAAGGCAGGCGCCCTCGTTGAGCAGGGCGATGCCGTGGTCGGGTCTAGCCGGCTCGGAAGCGTAGCGCTTACCGCTGTTGTCGGACCGGGAAAGCGTCAGGGTCAGGAGGCGGGAACCAAGCTCACTGAAAGCCTCAACCGAGTCCTCTTCGAAATCGCCTGACATCTGCTCCTGAAGCTCATAAACGTCTTCAATGACAACGGCTTCGCCCATCTCATCGAATACGCGCTCGCCTGCTTCGGCGCGCACGACGAAAGCAACCAGATTGAGAACGAGTAATGCGACAAAAATGCGAATAATCATGACACTTCAAAGACCTTTGACAGAGCCGGAATTTTACGGATACGTAAGGCTAAAGTCTAATGATTAAACGCCGGAAAGATGTGAATTTGCACACATATGCGTCGATTATTTGTCAACAAACGACCATCTTTTTGTCAAAATATAATCCAGAATATTTCAGGTTGTAACCGTGGCAGCGGCAGACCCCGGCAACCTTGGCTCCGGGGTCTGCTTGCAAAATTACGGGCAGGGATATGTGAACTCCCCGTGAATTGACTCGATGGCCTCAAGCACCTCCGCATTCAATTCCAGTGTTGCCGAGCCGAGGTTTTCCCGAAGTTGCTCCATGGTCGTGGCACCAATGATATTGCTGGTTACAAAGCTCCGGCTGTTGACGTAGGCCAGTGCCATCTGAACCGGCGACAGGCCGTGTTTGCGGGCCAGCTCCACGTAAGCACGGGTAGCGTCCATACCGCGGCCACTGGTGTAGCGGCTAAATCGCTCGTACAGGGTCAGCCTTCCTTTCTCCGGCCATGCCTCGCCCAGGTATTTGCCGGACAGCATACCGAAGGCAAGCGGTGAATAGGCCAGCAGCCCGACCTGTTCCCGGTGCGCGATTTCCGCCATTCCCACTTCGAACGTACGGTTCAGCAGATTGTAGGGATTCTGGATACTGACCGGGCACGGCCACCCTTTCTCTTTGGCAAGGCGCAGATACTCCATTGTTCCCCAGGGGGTTTCGTTCGACAGCCCGACATGGCGGATCTTGCCTTCACGGACCAACTCGTCCAGGGCACCCAGTGTCTCTTCAATTGGGGTAAAACTCTCGTCCGGATTGTGCTCATACCCGAGCCGGCCAAAGAAATTGGCATTACGATCCGGCCAATGCACCTGGTACAGATCAATGTAGTCCGTTTTCAGGCGCTGCAGACTCGCATCACAGGCCTCCCGGATGTGCGCCCGGGTCAGCCGAGGCCCGTTCCGGAGGTAGGTCAAGCCGTTACCCGGCCCTGCCACTTTGGAGGCGATCACGAGGTCATCCCGACGCCCGCGCTTCGCCAGCCAATTGCCCAGACAGGTCTCAGTCTCCCCCTGGGTCTCGGCACGGGGCGGCACCGGGTACATTTCTGCCGCGTCGATGAAATTCACCCCCTGCGACGTGGCGTAGTCCAGCTGCTCAAAAGCGTCCTGCTCGGTATTCTGCTCACCCCAGGTCATGGTGCCGAGGCAGATCAGGCTGACATCAATGTCCGTATTTCCAAGCTTTCGCGTTTGCATAGTATCTCCGCATCAGTTTGCTCAACGGGTAAAGGGAATGTCACGGGACTGTCGTTTAACTGTCATGCCCGCTTCCCACACTGGGGACATGTCAGAGGAACCACAGGAAACATCGTGACCGAGACCATCCAGGCCAAGCGACGTGAACAACACATTACCATTGTTTCCGAGACCTTTCCGCCGGAAATCAATGGGGTGGCGAATACTCTGAGGCATCTTTGCCAGGGTCTGATGCAACACGGACATCGCGTCACCGTGATACGCCCCCGACAGCGTCACGAAAGCAGGGGCACGGTGGCCGGTGCTGGCCGCGCCCTGTTCAGTCACGAGCATGTGGTTACCGGCGTGCCGCTGCCGGGCTATGCAGATCTCCGGTTCGGCCTGGTTCGCAGTCGCCACCTCAGGAAGCTCTGGCAAAAAGACCGACCAGACGCCATTTACGTCGCGACCCAGGGTCCACTGGGCGTAGCCGCCGTGACGGCCGCGCGGGGATTGGGCGTACCCGTCAGCTCTGGTTTCCACACCAATTTTCACAGTTACAGCCGCTATTATGGCGTCGGCATCCTGGAACGCCTCCTGTGCGCCTATGGCCGCTGGTTTCACAACCGCACCGCGGTCACCCTGGTGCCAACGCGAAAGATGGAGCAGACCACGGCAACCATGGGCATCAGAGCCACCGGACTCTGGAGCCGTGGTGTCGATTGCGGCCGCTTCAGCCCATACAAACGGGACAACGCATTGCGTGCATCCTGGGGCCTGAAGACCAATGACCGCGCGGTGATCTATGTCGGCCGCCTGGCGCCGGAGAAAAACTTGCGCATGGCCGTGGCCTGCTACGAGCGGATCCGAAGCCTGCACCTCCAGACCCGTTTCATACTGGTTGGCGACGGCCCCCTGCGGCGGCAACTGGCGGAACGGCACCCAGATTACATTTTTTGCGGTACCCAGCGCGGAGAAGACCTTGCACGCCACTATGCCTCCGCTGACCTGTTCCTGTTTCCGAGCAAAACCGACACGTTCGGGAACGTCGTCCTGGAAGCCATGGCCAGCGGACTTGCGGTGGTGGCCTTTGACGACGGCGCCGCCAGCGAACACTTGCGACATGAAGGGAATGGTATGAAAGCGGCCCTGGCCCAGGACGAAGACTTTGTCGACAGCGCCCTGCGCCTGGCCGACCAGCCTACCCTGCTCAATCGAATTCGCGCCCAGGCTCGCCTCGACGCCCTCGAACTGGACTGGAACTCGCAGATTGACCAGTTCGAACACCTGGTTTTCAACCAACAAGTCAGGATCGGATACCGTGGCATCAGCAAGCAAAGCATCTCGATTCTTTAACCTGGCAGACCAGCGGGAATACGCCTTCTGCCAGGCCATCAACCGCGTGGCACGATTCCCGGGCGTGCTCGGCTACTTCCAACTGGTCAGCCGACTCGGCGACGGCGGGTTCTGGTATGCACTGATTCTCGCCATCCCGCTGCTGGTCCCGGATCAGGGACCGGCGCTGGCCCTGCTGATGACATTGACCGGGCTGGCCTGCACGCTGACCTATAAGGTGCTGAAACGCAGACTGGTTCGTGAGCGGCCCTTCATTTCTTTTCCATCCATCAACTGCGGCACGCCGCCCCTCGACCGTTACAGCTTCCCGTCCGGCCACACCCTGCACGCCGTCTGCTTCCAGGCCATGCTGCTAAACGCTGCGCCTGCCCTGGCGCTGGCGATCTTGCCGTTTACCATCAGCGTGGCTGCATCCCGTGTGGTATTGGGCCTGCACTACCCCACTGACGTTGCCGCCGGCGCCGTGATTGGGGGCCTGATGGGCTATGCCTCTACCCAGTACGTGCTTTTCGAAATGCGGGTGTTGTTGTCAGCCTGAGGTCAATCGAACAGTCGAAGCTGGGTGACCGGTGCGTCATCGTTCCGGAACCGCACTCCAAGCCCCAGCAGGCGCACCGGCCGGTCCTTGTCACCAACCAGTTCCTTGAAAAGCGGCAGGTAATCCTCGAAAACAGGTTCTTTGACATGCTCCCGTACCCGCTCCAGCGTATGGGTTGAAAAATCGCTGTAGCGGATCTTGATGAATAGCTTGTGAATTGGTTTCCGCCGTGCCTTGCGAGTAAGACGGAGGTTCAGGTCTGCCACCAGTGAGGCCATGACAGTCTCACACGCGGATCGGTCCGGAAGGTCCTGGGAAAAGGTACGCTCGACGCTGATCGACTTGGCGATGCGGGAGACGACCACTGGGCGCTCATCACGGCCGTGGGCCATTTCGTGCAGACGGTATCCCTGCTTGCCAAACCGGTCCACCAGCACCTCCGGACCCACGGCCTGGAGATCTCCGCAATTTTCGACACCGAGTGCATGCAATTTCGCCGCCGTAACCTGGCCGACGCCAAACAGCTTTTCCACCGGCAGCCCGCGCACGAAGTCATCGACGTCTTCGGGCCGGATCACGAACAGGCCATCGGGCTTCTCCCAATCGCTGGCAATCTTGGCCAGAAACTTGTTGGGGGCGACGCCTGCCGAGACGGTAATACCGACTTCCCGCCGAATGCGCTCCCTCAGGTAGCGGGCCATCAACGTGGCACTGCCCTTGTGATCGGTTATTTCGGAAACATCAAGGAAGGCTTCATCCAGCGACAGCGGTTCGACCAGGTCCGTCATCTCCCGGAGAATGGCCATCACCTGTTGCGATGCTGCCCGGTAGCGGGCCATATCGGTCGGAACGGTCACCAGGCCGGGGCATAGCCTCCGGGCCTCGCTGCCCGGCATTGCGGAGCGCACCCCGAACGCCCGCGCCCGGTAGTTGCAGGTGGTCACCACACCGCGGCCGCCGTCACCACCCACCGCCAAGGGTACATCCCGAAGGCTGGGATCATCCCGCATCTCCACCGCCGCATAGAAGCAGTCGCAATCCACATGGATAATCTTGCGCTGGTGCATGGTAAAGGGGCAGCTCGCGTTTACATTCTGTACATTTATACAGCCTTGTATCTTAAGCTATCATGCTGAGAATGTCAGGAACCCCTTATAACGAGTGAGAATCATCGCGAGGCCCCATGAGCAACCCAATTCCAGAGTCCAACCGCACTGAAATCGAGGCAGCCGCCTTCCGGCGCCTGGTAAAGCATCTGCAAAGCAACACCGACGTGCAGAATATTGATCTGATGAACCTGGCCGGTTTCTGCCGAAACTGCCTGTCGAAATGGTATCGCGCCGAAGCGGAAGAGCGCGGGTTCGAGATTTCGGATCCGGACGCCCGGGAAGAAATCTACGGCATGCCGTATGAAGACTGGAAATCCCGCTACCAGACCGGTCCCAAACAGGATCACAAATAATGAACGTCAATGACGCGGTACGCATTCATCTTGCGTCTCTTGCGGCAGGCCATGCCGATTTCGACGATACCCTGGCGCTGATCGACCGTCACTTCGAATACCAGCCGACCGGCTTTCACAACGGCCCGCTTCACAACCCCGCGGGCGAAAATGCCGGTTCGTGCCGGGTGTTTGCCCTGGGCCGCTACTGCACCCTGCCCGAGGCGGAAACCCTGCAACTGTTCGCACAGCACTACCAGCAGGTCATGGGCGATCCCGTCGGTGATAGCCATGGCAACATTCGTCAGTTCATCAGTACCGGTTGGTCCGGCATTCGCTTTGAAGACGAGCCCCTGCGACTGCGCCCAACGCCAAACACCATGGAAGAGACCCGTTCATGACCGATACCGCCACCTCCGGGGTTAACCAGGTTTTTCAACTGAAAAGCGCCAGCGTGTCCATGACGGCACTGGAACTTCATTACTTCGACAACGATGATTTTGAAGCAACATTGCGGGACAAGATCAGCCAGGCACCGGGCTTCTTCAAGGACATTCCCATCATTGTCAGCCTGGACAAATACGAGGGGCTCGACAGCGAGCTGGATTTTTTCAAGATTATCGGCACCTGCCGCCGCCACAACATCCATGTTGTCGGGGTTCGCGGTGGCAATGATGACCAGCGTCGACTGGCCAGAGGCGCGGCACTGGCGTTACTGCCCGGCAACAGTCAGCGCGACCGCGCCCACGAGCAGATTCGTGAACCGGAGTCGACAGCCACCGGAGAGACGCCGGAAGCCACCGAACCCGCGGCTACCAACACCACGGAACCCAGCCCTGCCCGGGTGATCAATCAGCCGGTTCGATCAGGCCAGCAAGTGTACGCCCCTGACGGGGACCTCATCATACTGGCACCGGTTCAGGCCGGCGCCGAAGTACTCGCTGCCGGCAACATTCATGTGTACGGCCCCTTGCGGGGTCGAGCCCTGGCGGGCATTCACGGGGCCGAATCGGCCCGGGTTTTCTGCCAATCTCTTGAGGCGGAGCTTGTGTCCATCGCCGGACACTATAAAATCTCCGAAGATCTTCAGGACAATGGCTGGAAAAGCGCTGTACAGATCCAGCTCAGGGACGACCTGCTGGTGGTAACGCCACTGGACAAGGCCTGATATCAAGAGGACAACAACAACTTGACCGGATAATTCGGCAGACACGACGAATCCACCGCGAAACAGGAATCTAACCTTGGCTAGAATCATTGTCGTTACTTCAGGAAAGGGCGGCGTTGGTAAGACCACCACCAGCGCCTCAATCAGCACCGGCCTTGCTAAACGCGGCCACAAAACCGTCGTCATCGATTTTGACGTGGGACTGCGCAATCTTGACCTGATCATGAATTGCGAACGACGGGTCGTGTACGACTTCGTCAACGTTATTCAGGGTGAAGCCAGCCTGAACCAGGCGCTGATCCGCGACAAGCGCGTCGATACCCTTTACATCCTGCCAGCCTCCCAGACCCGCGAGAAGGAAGCGCTGACCAAGGATGGCGTCGAGAAGGTCATCAACGAGCTGTCAGAAACCTTCGATTACATCGTCTGCGATTCACCGGCCGGGATCGAGCATGGGGCCCTGATGGCCCTGTACTACGCCGATGAAGCAGTTGTGGTCACAAACCCTGAGGTCTCCTCGGTTCGGGATTCCGACCGCATTCTGGGTATTCTGCAAAGCAAATCCCGCCGGGCAGAGATGGGGCAGGATCCTGTCAAGGAACACCTGCTGCTCACCCGCTACAACCCGGACCGGGTCGAGAAAGGCGAAATGCTGTCGGTGGGTGACGTCGAGGAAATCCTTGCGATCCCCCTGCTGGGCCTGATTCCGGAAAGCCAGGTGGTGCTGAACGCCTCCAACCAGGGTCTGCCCGTGATTCTCGAGGAAGAGAGCGACGCCGGCCAGGCCTACGAAGACGCCGTGGCCCGCCTTCTGGGCGAAGACCGGGAACACCGGTTCATGACTGCCCAGAAGAAGGGTTTTTTCTCACGGATGTTCAAGGGAGGCTAACGGATGAGTTTCCTCGATTACTTCAAGGGTAAGAAAACCAACACCGCGCACGTGGCCAAAGAGCGATTGCAGATCATCGTTGCCCACGAACGCGGCCAGCGAGACCTACCGGATTACCTGCCCAAACTGCAGCAGGAGCTGTTGGCGGTGATCCGAAAATACGTCCAGATCAGCGACGACATGGTACAGGTCGAGGTGGATCGCAACGAAAGCTGCTCCGTTCTCGAACTGAACGTGACCCTGCCCGAACGATGATCGATCCCGCCGGAGCCCCGGCATAGCGGGGGCTACCAGCGGGCGAAATGATCTTCCATTAATCCCCGTAGGCCGTCTACGGGGATTTTTGTTCCCGCCTCATCAACAACATGACCTGTGAAAGTGCCAATGAACTGGCGGAAGTTGGACGCCAGTACCAAAGCATTCAGCTTTTCCTTGCGCACCCCTGCCGGCACGAACTTGAGATCCACCCGGCCATCGTCCGTACTCACCCCCCAGTCACTGCCCGGCCGATAACGGTCAAACTCGAACCGGGCAGCGCCCAGCTTGATGCACCGACCATCCAGCCACAGGGCGTTTTCGGTCATCCCGGTTTCATTGACACCGGCTGCGAGGTTGAGGCCAAGGGAGCGACCGTCCGCCAGTTTGCCCGCAAGGCACGCCCAGTTCCAGGCGGTCTCCCGACGCATGAAACCACAACTCCAGTCGATGGAGGCGCGGGTGTCGGCATCACATCGCCAGATGCGATGATCCCAGCGTACCTCCCCTTCCACCGGCAAGCCGGCGGATTTCCGGGTAAACACCCAGCCATTGTAGCCGGCCGGACACACCAGCCTGAGCGGGTCGTGGTCCTCCTGGATCTCAAGGTCGACCCGGATACCCCCCGGGGCAATGACCGTGATGTTGCGACCACCCGGTGCGGCAACGATCCGGAGCGCAACCTCGCCCTTGATGAACGTTGCCATGCCATGCTCGGGATTCGGTTCGATCCGTGCGCCACTGCCGAAGGGCTGGAGAAAGGACTTTTCATACAGGGTGCCGGTTTCAAAGTCGTACAGGTAGAAGAACCCGTTCGCCACCAGCTTCAGATCCACCAGAGCCATTCCGAAGACCCAGCCGGGGCCCATGGCGCTGACAAACTGGAACTGGTTGAACCGCCACTGGCGGGCAAGGCGGGAGCGCGGCCGGTCCATGACCGTCCGCAGATCATAATCGAGGTAATTGATCTCATCCACCGGACCGTCGAGGATGCCGGCAGTGATTTTCCCGTTTTCATCAATCAGCTTTCGTGTGCTCATGGTCATCGTCACTTCGGGCCATTTGACGGGAGCAGCGGTCCAGGGAGTTACCTGGTTCACAATCCCTTGTTTCCGTGGCCTTATCCATTAAGGCGTCATGCTAGACTCGGGCCACCATCGTTAAGGAAGTTTACCCTATGAGAAAGACCGGAGCCCACCGATTTACGGGCCTGGCCTCAGCCATCAGCGGCGGCCTCTGTGCCCTGCTGGTTACCGCCCTCGCAGCAGCCCATGCCCGGGCGGAACTGCCGGCCGAGGACGCGGATGGCTGGAGCCTGCGCAAGGAAGCCGACAGTATTCGCGTCTACACGATTGACCGGAACGATTCCAGCTTCAAGGCCTTCAAGGCGGAGGCCGTTCTGGACGCGCCCATCGAGAACCTGATGGCCGTGATGATGAACCCGCAGTCCTGTATCGAGTGGGTCCACAACTGCACCGAGTCCTACGCTTTCGGTAAGGGCAACTTTCATGACCGGTACGCCTATTCGGTCAACGACATGCCCTGGCCAGTAACCGACCGGGACTACGTTCTGCGCATACGGACCCGAGGCAACCAGGCGTCCGGCGAGATCATCATGGATCTGAATGCCACCCCGAACCAGCGCGCCGAATTCGACACCCGGGTTCGGGTAGACCGCTCGGACACCCTGTACCGGTTTATCCCGGAAGGTGACAAGACCCGCATGATCTGGTTGCAGCACACCGATCCCAACGGGGCCCTGCCGGGCTGGCTGGTCAATTCCCTGCTGGTGGACATCCCGGTCCGCTCGCTGCAGGCTCTCGAGCAGGTTGCCGGAAAAGATCGTTACCAGGGCTTTGAACTGGTCTATGATGAAACCGGACAGCTTGTGGATGTGCGCCATTCCGGAAACTGAAGGGATGACGCACACCCACTGAAAGGCTAAGCTTGAGCCAAAGGACATTTCAGAGGCAGGCGCTATTCGATGACCGTTCTCGCTTACGAGATCATGACCCCGAGTATCAAGGCAGTACCCCAATCCTGGACCATGAACCGTCTGGCACGCTTCCTCACCGACAACGAAATTACCGGCAGCCCGGTTACCGACGAGAACGGTGACATTGTCGGCATCGCCACCCTCAAGGACATCACCGAATTCCGGTGGAACGCCAACCGTTCCGATAACGATGCCCGCCTCACGCCCGAAGAAGAGGAAGAAGCCCGTCGCCTGCGGATGGTCATTTTCGAGGAGATGGGCAAGGTTCCGGTCGAAGTCCGGGACATTATGACCCCCAGCGTTTTATCGGTTGACGAGCAGACGCCCGTGCGCGACATTGCGGATATCATGATGCGCGAGCACCTGCACCGGATCTTTGTCACGAGGGACTCAAAAATTACCGGTATCATAACGACTTACGATATGCTGAAGCTGATCTCGGACACGGAACTTACCCAACGCTGTACCCGTAACGACTGAGCCACCAGAGAGGTAGCGCCACCTATGCCCAGAGCACCGCAAGCTCGCAAAAAGATGTACGTCCTCGACACCAACGTCCTGATTCACGATCCCAACGCCCTCCTCAACTTTGAAGAACACGATGTCATCATTCCGATGACCGTCCTCGAAGAACTCGACAGTCTGAAATCCGGCAAGCAGGCGGTGGCTGCGGACTGCCGGCAGGCCATACGGAACATCGACAAGCTGCTTGGCGATGCCAGCCCGAAAGAGATAGAGAAAGGCGTTCCGATCGTACGGGGCAAGAAAGCGGATCCCCTGGGAAAACTGCTCATCCTGATGAGCACCGAGCATGTAGAATCCCACTCCCTGCCGGAACACCTGAACGACAACAAGATCATCAACACCTTGGCGGCCCTGCAGAACAAGCACAAGGCCCGGGACATTATCCTGGTGAGCAAAGACATCAACATGCGCCTGAAAGCGCGTGGCTTTGGTGTTGAAGCCCAAGACTATCATAATGATCAACTGCTCGATGACATCGACCTGTTGCCCAAGGGCTACCGGGAATTCCCCAACTCTTTCTGGGACACCATCGAGAAGGTTGAAACCATCCAGCGGGAAGGAATCACCGAGCACATCCTCAGGCGTGAAGGGGATCTGGCGCGGCTCAACATCAACGAGTTCGTCATTGATCAGCAGGGCTTTGTCGGCAAGGTTTCCGATCTCTCAGACACCCAGATAGTGATCCGGGATCTGCATCAGCACGACCTGATGAATGAAGAGGTGTGGGGACTGGTGCCAAGGGATGTGTATCAGGCCCTGGCCCTGAACCTGTTGCTGGATCCGGACGTTCACCTGGTGAACCTCACCGGTTCCGCCGGCTCGGGTAAAACCATCCTTGCCCTGGCCGCCTGCATCGAAATGACAGTCGCCTCCAAGCTTTACAAACGCATCATCGCCACGCGCTCCACCCAGGGACTGGACGAGGATATCGGTTTCCTGCCCGGCACCGAAGCCGAGAAGATGGAACCCTGGCTGGGCGCCATCGTCGATAACCTTGAGGCCCTGCACGAGGACGATGAGAACATGACCGCCAGTGTGGACTACATCCTCAGCAAGGTTCCGCTGCACTTCAAATCCATGAACTACATCCGTGGTCGCAGCTTCCAGCACAGTCTGATTATCATTGACGAGTCCCAGAACCTGACGCCACATCAGATCAAGACCATCATTACCCGGGCCGGCAACGGGTCCAAGGTGATCTGCCTGGGCAACCTGGCACAGATCGACACGCCTTACCTGAGCGCCCTGAGTTCGGGCCTGACCTACATGACGGAACGTTTCAAGAGCTTCCGACACGGCGCGCACATACACCTGCAGGGGGTGCCCCGCTCCGTGCTCGCGGAATTTGCCGAAGCCAATCTCTGAGGCAGAAACGAAAAACGGGGCCCAGGCCCCGTTTTTTTGTATCGTTTTCAGTCTTTGAACTCGGCCTTGTCCAGGCCATGTTTTTTCATTTTGTCGTAGAGGGTCTTGCGGGCAATGCCGAGCTGGACCATGGTGTCCTTGATACTGCCATGGCAGGCATTCAGGGCACTGATGATGGCCGAGCGTTCGAAGCCATCCATCATCTCGGTGAGGGTTTGCCGGCCCGCAACATTGGCGGTGCCATCCCCGGCATTGCCATCAAGGGCTGCCGGACCCAGCAATACATAGCGTTCAGCCAGGTTACGCAACTCCCTCACGTTACCGGGCCAGGAGTGTTGCATCAGCCGCGCTGCCTGACCGGCGTCCAGAGGCACGCTTTCCCGATCATAGCGTGCGGCGGCGATCAGCACGAAGTGGTGGAATAGCAGCGGAATATCTTCTTTGCGCTCCCGCAGTGGCGGGATATCCACCTTGACCACGTTCAGCCGGTAATAGAGATCCGAGCGGAACTCACCCTGATCGCTGAGCGCCTTCAGGTCGGCCTTCGTGGCGGCGATGATGCGGACGTCCACATCCTGCACCTGATTACTGCCCAGTCGCTCGACTTTTTGCTCCTCCAGTACCCGCAGCAGTTTGACCTGCAACGGCATCGGCATGCTCTCGAGCTCATCCAGGAAAAGGGTACCCTGATGGGCGTGTTCGATCTTTCCAATCCGGCGCTTGTCGGCACCGGTAAAGGCTCCGGCCTCGTGGCCAAAGAGCTCGCTTTCAATCAGGTTTTCCGGCACCGCACCGCAATTAATGGCCACAAAATTGTGGGCACTCCGGCGGCTGTTCTCATGAATGTAGCGGGCCAATGCATCCTTGCCCGCTCCGGTTTCGCCATGGAGCAGGATGTTGGCCGAGATATCCAGAACCGGATCGACCATTGCCATCACCTTCTGCATGGTTGGCGAATCCCCCAATATTCGGGGACCGGGCCGCGCCAGATGGCGTAACTGGGCCTTCAGCCGACGATTTTCCAGTGCCAGGTGGCGCTTCTCCAGGGCATGGCGCAGCAGCTCGATCAGCTCCTCGTGATCAAAGGGCTTCTCGATGAAATCGTAAGCCCCCTGCTGCATGGCGGAAACCGCCGTGCTGATGTCACCCTGCCCCGTAAGGATGATGACCGGAATGGCCTCGTCCACATCCCGAATCCGGTCCAGCATCTCAAGACCGTCCATCCCCGGCATGTTGTAATCACACAGCACCACACCTTCGTACTCCGGGGAAATCAGTTCCAGTGCCGAAGGCGCGTCCTCGAAACAGGCGACGGGCAACTCCTCCAGGGCGAAGGTCTGACTGATGGCCTGACGAATGTGCGGTTCGTCGTCAACAAAAATTACCGAAGGATCTGTCATTCCATGGCCTCCCGTTTTTTCAGGGTTAACACGAATTCCGCGCCCGGCCCGCCGGACCGGTTGTGGCCCGTCAATCGACCGCCGAGGGCGTCGACAATCTGCCGGGAAATGGACAGCCCGAGGCCAAGCCCCTGTTTCACCGATTTTGTGGTGAAGAAAGGCTCGAATATCTGCTCGGTGTTACCCGGCAAGCCAGAGCCATTGTCCCGGACAATGCACTGCCAGCTATCGCCATGATCCCTGATTTGAATGCTGACGCGGGGGTCTTCCCGCCCCTCTACGGCCTGCACCGCGTTGGCCATCAGGTTCACCATGACCTGTTCGATACGGATCAGGTCACCGTGACACATGACCGCCTGGTCCGGACGTTGCCAGTCTATATCAATACCCGTGCTGTTTTTCTGGGCGGTGATGATCTTCAGCGCCGCATCCACCGGCAAGCGCAGATCCACCACCGACGGTGGCCCCTCCGATTTCCGGGCAAACACTTTAAATTGCCGGGTCAGCTCCGCCATCTTGTCGCACAGGGTGACGATTTCCTGCAAGTTGGCATCCACCATCTCCGCGGCGCCCTTCTCAAGGAACTTGCGACTGTTCCGGGCGTAAGTCTGGATCGCAGTAAGCGGCTGGTTCATTTCATGGTTCAGACCCGCCGACATCTGGCCCAGGACCGCCAGCTTGGCTGCCTGAATCAGTTCCTGCTGGGTTTCCCTCAGCTCCGTCTGGGTGCGTTCCCGCTCCCGGATTTCCTCAAGCAACTGCTCGTTGGAACGCTCCAGATCGGCGGTTCGCTCCGCCACGCTGCGCTCCAGCTGCTCCCCCCTGAGTGCCAGCTCCGCTTCCCGACGGTAACGCTCCCGCAGGTAAAGCCAGGTGAGGAAGCCGCCACAGAAAATGGCAAGACCGCCCAGTACGAACCCAAGCCGGGTCCAGACTACCGGGCGGGTGCTCACCATGACCTGAAGGGTCCAGTCCAGGCGAGGCAGAGCGGTGCGAACACTGAGGTAGTCCCCGCCCCGGATCTCTTCCTGGATGCGGATTTTTTCAGACTGTTCGGAAAGACCCCAGGGCCGGCCAAGCAGCTCAATCTGAATCGGCGCAAGGTCGCGGTCGGGGTAGCGTTGTCGGGCTTCCTCATTCGCCTCCGGGCCGGTTTGAGGTTCGAAGTCCCGATACAGCCAGTTGGGTTTACTGGCCAGGAAGCTGACCCCTGACGGGTCCAGAACCACCATTTCCGCTTCGCTCAGGGAGGCGGGGCGGTGCCATTGGGATTCCAGTTCATGGACCAGTACCTTGACCGCAATGACGCCCAGTGTCTTTCCACGCGCATCCCGGATCGGGTGCGAAAAATACAGCCCCCGCACCCCCGACATCATGCCGAGCGCAAAATAGATTGCCGAATCACCTGAGTTCACCGCCTCAAAGAAATAGGGTCTGAAGGCATAGTTACTGCCCACAAAGCTGTCTTCCTGCTGGTAGTTGCTCGATGCGATCGTCAGACCGGTTATGTCCATCAGGTAAACGTCAGAGCTACCAACGATGGTGGCCATGCGTTGCATTTCTTCGTTGGCCTGAAGAATGACCGTTCTGTCGTCCGGGTTTTCAAGCGCTTCGCCCAGCAACGGGTGCTCGGCCATCAGTTCTGGAATAGGCAGATAACGATTCAGCTCGTTGGCCACAAGCTGGCGGTAGCGGAAGGATTCCTCGAGGCTTTCCTGTTCAACCTGGCGATAGCCAACCCAGCCGCCCAACGTCCAGGACGCGACCAGGGTGATGACAAACAGTGCCAAAGCGCCAATCCGGTAGGGCATGGAAACCGGTTCCTGCAAAAGCCGCTAGAGTAGCGCCCGGAACCGGGCGGGACAACCACAAGGGATGCGATTGCCCCGCCCAACCCAGGCTCGGGGTCAGGCTGTCGCCATTCCCAGCGCCCGCTGACGCTGCATGAAGAATGCGAGGACCGCCAGCCCGATGCCACCGAGATCGGTCCATCCCCCCCCCTCGATCATCATCAGGGCGGCGACGATCAGCAGGATGCGGGTGGACCAGGGCGCCGAAACCCGGGCAAACCAGCCCAGGACTCCGCCAGACAGGATGTACACCCCGAAGGTGGCGGTAACCAGCGCCCGCGCAATCTCCAGCCACTCGGCTTCCATCAGCAGCGCCCCATTGTAGAAAAACATGAAGGGCACGATGAAGGCAGCGATGCCGATGCGGAAAGAGGCGACCGACGTCTCCATGGCGTTGGCGCCGGAAATACCCGCGGCTGCATAGGAGGCCAGGGCTACCGGTGGGGTAATGGCGGACACAACCGCGAAGTAGAACACGAAGAAATGCGCCGTCAGTGGCTCGATGCCCAACTGGACGAGGCCCGGCGCAACGACGGATGCAGCCACCGCGTACGCGGCAGTGGTTGGCATGCCCATGCCCAGCAGAATGGAAATGAACATGGCGAACACCAGCGCCAGCAGGTTACTGGCGGCGGCGACATCCAGAAGCAGAACCGAGAAGCGCGCGCCAACGCCAGTCAGGGAAATCACCCCGACAATCACCCCGGCGGCGGCACAGACCACGATGATCTGAATGGCCATGTAGGAAGCAATTTCCAGGGCCCTCAAAATGGAAGCGATGCCCATCTTGTGCGGTGAAATCCAGCTCACGACCGCCGCAGACACGGTGGCCAGGGTACCTGCCCGGATCACGGAATAACCCTGGAACAGGGCAACGATCAGGATGACGATTGGCACAAACAGGTACGCCTGTTTCGCCAGCCGCTTCAGGTTCGGCAGCTCGTCTTCGCGCATGCCACGCATGCCTAGCTTCTTGGCTTCGAAATCCACCATGAAGTACACCGACGCGAAGTACAGGATGGCCGGGATAATCGCGGCAATGGCAATTTCGGTATACGGAATGCCAGTGATCTCGGCCATGATGAACGCGCCGGCGCCCATGATCGGTGGCATGATCTGGCCACCAGTCGAGGCTGCAGCTTCCACTGCACCTGCGGATTTCTTGCTGTAGCCAACCTTCTTCATCAGCGGGATGGTCAGGGAGCCGGTGGAGACCACGTTGCCGGCACTGGTGCCGTTGATCATGCCCATCAGGCCGGAAGCAAAGATCGCCACCTTGGCGGGCCCGCCCCGGGACCGTCCCGCCGCCGCAAATGCGAAGTTTACAAAGTAATCGCCTACCTTGGAGGCCTGCAGGAAGGCGGCAAAGATGATGAACAGGATAATGTAGGTGGAAGACACAGCCGTGGTCGGACCGAGGATGCCCGCGTCAGTATAGACCTGACTGAAGAAGCGCTGGACCGACAGCCCCGGATAGCCGAGAAAGCCCGGCAAGTAGGGACCGGCAAAGACGTAGATCAGGAAAACCAGCCCGATCACCACCAGCGCCATACCGGCCACGCGGCGGGTCAGCTCCATGATGAGTGCGGTACCCGCGATGGCCGCAAAGGAAATGCCGATCGGTGCAAACGATGTCCCCGTGGACATCCGCATACTGGTGTTATAGACCACGAGAAAATACGCTGCGACCGCCACGGAACACACAATCAGCACCAGGTCCGGAACACTGAACCGGGCCCTGTCGCGCTGATGGAACCAGCTCATGATGATACCGGTAGCCGTCGCCGCCAGTAGAGGCCAGCCAAACTGCCAGGTTTCGAGTTCGACAGGAATCCGCACGGTGCCGCCCTGCACCATCTGATAGAACGAATAGGTCTGGTACAACGCATAGAGCGCCGGCAGCAGGGCAACCGCACCAATCCAGGTGGTCCAGCGATGACGGGCCGGGCCTTCCTCAGCAGACACAAAACGGGCACCGGCATAGAGTATAAAACCGAGCACCAGGGCGCCGGCTATGTGCACGATGCGGAAAGACCAGGTCTCCAGCGGCGCGATGTTCAGGGTGTAAAGGTGGAATGCTGAATAGGCGATGGCCAGCAGCGTCACGAATTTCAGGAGCCCACCCTCAAACACTCGGCGATTGGCTTCAACCGGCTCTTCATCCACGTCGTGGGCGAGTATATGATCGTCATCGGGCATGGCATTCTCTGACGATTGGGTAGAACCGTCTTTGGGATATTGTTCTGTGGTCATGATAAACCCTGCTTACAGAAAAACCGGAATCGGCAGGTGGCCGACGGCACCGAGGCGGGCCGCAGGGGCGACCCTCCTCGATGCGATGGTTACTACTTGATCATGCTGTCTTCGATCGGGTAACCGTTCTCGTTGAACCAGCGAGCTGCACCGGGATGCCAGGGCAGGACATTGTTCTTGGTGTAATTCTCGGGAACGGAGTTCTGCGCTGCCTTGTGGATGGAGACCATCTTGTCGTTGTTCTCCATGGTCAGCTTGGTGATTTCATACACAAAGCTTTCCGGCATGTCGCAGTTCACCATGGCGAAGTTCCACATAGACACCACGCGGGACGGCTCGTTCAGGGACTGATAGGTGCTGGCCGGGATCACGAACTCGGAAACCGGAAAGTTGTTGATGACTTTCTTGGCCTCGGCATCGTTCATGCTGATGATATTCACATCGGTCTGGACCTCCAGCTGGCTGACCGCCGGAATCGGAATCCCCGCAGCAAACGCTACCACGTCAATCAGGCCGTCCTGCAGCTGACCGCCCAGATCGGACCAACTGCCATTGCGACGCTCAAAATCCACACCCAGGGTTTCCATCATGCGCGGGAAATAGGTGTCGGATGTGGAGCCCGCCGGACCGAAACCGATGGTGGCACCGTCAGGAATGTCGTCGATGGAGGTAATACCGGAACTGGACAGCGCGGTCACCGAGAACGGGGTTTCGTACATCGGGAACATGGCGCAGACGTTGTCCATTTTCATGCCGGGAGCCAGCGGGCTGTTGCCCTCCATAGATTCCCGGGCCGGGCCCATGGTGGTCAGGCCGAATTTCAGGTCGCCGGTGTGAACCAGTGCCATGTTCTGCATCGGACCGCCGGTGATTTCGGCACCGCCAGAAACATTCAGGTTTTCGGCAACGAAGTTGGCCCACCCTGAGCCATAGGCGAAGTAGGTTCCCCCCTGACTTGCGGTGCCAACGGTGAAGTTATCCGGCCATTCAGAACGGTCCTGGGCAACTGCAGGGTTTGCAACAACGAGAGTGGAGGCGAACGCCGCCGCCATTACAGCTTGGGTTTTCATAGAGAGTGCTCCCCGTTTCATTTTGTTTGTTGGGTGCTTGACGGAGCCTTGGGAACTCCGGTGGTACACAAGGGAGCAAAGAGCAGACCACATCCGAAAAATTCATTTAAAACAGGGGATTCCAGAAAATCATGGACCGTTTCTGGTGAAAAATGGGTGTAATCTCACCCATCTTTCAGGAGCAATGGGTGGAAATACACACCTGGTCGACTCGGGGAATGGGAACTGCGAGGGAGGACTGTATTAATCGGGCGGATTAACGACCCTGCAGGGTCGCCACCAGTCGACGCCCACCGGCACGATCCCGATGTTCACAGAGATAGATGCCCTGCCAGGTACCGAGCGCCAGCCGGCCGTGGTTGACCGGCAGCGTCAGGGAAGGGCCGATCAGAATGTTCTTGATGTGGGCCGGCATATCGTCCGGCCCTTCCATCACATGCTCGTAGTGTGGGGCGTTCTCGGGCACCATCACGTTGAAGTGCCGCTCAAGATCGCCGCGCACGTCGGGATCGGCGTTCTCGTTGATCGCCAGCGACGCGGACGTGTGCTGGATAAACAGATGCAGCAGACCCACTTCGCAGGTGCTGAGGTCCGGCGACCGGGCAATGATCTGGTCCGTTACCAGGTGAAAGCCCCTCGGAAGCGGCGCCAACTCAATAAATGTCTGCTCCCAGATCATAGCCGTCCTCGTGTTTATCTCTGCCGATCATCCCACGGGTGAACCGGAACCACATCGTCGCCAACATCACTCTCATAGCTACTCCGGAAATAATCCATGGCTTTTTCCGCCTCGCCGAGCTCGTCGAACCGGGCCACGTGATAAATCGCCTCGCCCTCGTTGACCAGCGGCAGGTTGTTCACGCAGATAACGATACCGGAGCAGGGTGACACCACGGCGGTTTCAGATTCTCCGAAGGGATCGGCGACCATCGCCAGCCGCTGCCCTTTTCGGACCTTCTGCCCCAGGCGGGCGACGGGCCTCATGATGCCGTCGATATCCGCCCTCACCCACAGGGAGTTGGCGGCGGTTTCCGACCGTTTTTTCGGTGCCTTCGGCCCCTTCTTGGCGGGCACCATTTCCAGTTCGCGCATCACCCGGATCACGCCCTTCACACCGCTGCCAATCACCACATCATCGAAACGCAGCGCCTCGCCTCCCTCAAAGGTAATCACCGGAATATCCTGTGAATCGGCATAGGCCCGAAGACTGCCCTCGCGCAGCCCGGCATTGATGATAATTGGCGCACCGAATGCTTCTGCCATTCGGACCGTTTCCGGATTTTTCAGTTCGGCCCGTATTTGCGGCAGGTTGAAACGGTGAATTGCTCCGGTGTGCAGGTCGATAATGTGCGTCACCTTCTCCATGATCTGGGTACGCAACAGGTAGGCAATGCGCCCTCCCAGCGAACCCGACTCAGTACCCGGGAAACACCGGTTCAGGTCCCGCCGGTCCGGCAAATATCGGGTGCGCTGTACGAATCCGAAGATATTGACAATGGGTACCGCCACCAGCGTTCCTCGCAGGTGGCGCAGGGCGGAATTGGTCAGCACCCGCCGGACAATCTCGACGCCGTTGATTTCATCGCCATGAATGGCGCCGCAAACCATGAGTACGGGCCCGTCCCGGCGACCGTGGACCACTTCCACCGGGATATGCAGGGGGGTGTGGGTGTAGAGTTTGGCAACGGGGACTTCGACGGTTTCCCGGGTCCCGGCTTTGATCTGGTTTCCGGCTATCTCAAAGGGCGCACGGGCCATACATCAGCCCCTTCCCTTCGTTCTGGTTTTCCACGGCTGCTGATTCTTTTCAGTCCAGTTGATGATCATGCCGGCAACGTTTTTGCCGGTGGCGTTCTCAATCCCCTCAAGGCCCGGAGAAGAGTTCACCTCCATCACCAGGGGACCACGACTGGAACGCAGCAGATCCACACCCGCCACATTCAGGCCCATGGACTTGGCGGCCGTGATCGCCGTTCGACGCTCTTCGGGGGTAATACGCACCAGCGACGCGCTGCCGCCTCGGTGCAGGTTGGAACGGAACTCGCCCTCCGCTCCCTGTCGCTTCATCGCGGCGATCACCTTGTCACCAATGACGAAACACCGGATGTCGGCGCCACCGGCTTCCTTGATGAATTCCTGAACCAGAATGTCGGCCTTCAGGCCCATAAAGGCTTCGATGACGCTCTCGGCAGCTTTGCGGGTCTCGGCCAGCACCACACCAATGCCCTGGGTACCCTGCAGCAGCTTGATCACCACCGGTGCCCCGCCCACCATTTTCAGCAGCTCCGGCACGTTATCGGGCTTGTTGGCGAACCCCGTCACCGGCATCCCCACGCCTTTGCGGGCCAACAGTTGCAGGGAACGCAACTTGTCCCTCGAACGGGTAATGGCCACGGATTCGTTCACCGGGAATACACCCATCATCTCGAATTGGCGCAACACCGCCGTTCCGTAGAAAGTAACGGAGGCACCGATACGCGGGATAACGACATCGTAGTTCTCCAGCACTTCCTCGTGGTAGTGGATCTGGGGTTTGGCCGAGGTAATGTTCATGGAACAGTGCAGACAGTCAATCACCCGCACCTCATGTCCCCGATTGATGCCCTCTTCCACCAGACGACGGGTGGAATACAGGTTCTTGTTGCGCGACAAAACCGCAATTCTCATTTTTCAGTCCTTAGGGCCGGTTCACCGGCAAGATAAGAAGCTTCGGGGTAAACCACAGAGCGACCGGACATGGCGGTGCGCCCCAGCAGCATCCGGAAGCGCATGGAGTCCCGGTTGGTCAGTGTCATTTCAATGGGCCAGCTCTGATCACCCACCACCAGAGTGGTCTCAATCACCAGGCGGATTTCTTTGTGCCCGCCCGAGTCCGACACGTTGCGTTCATCCAGCACCTTGGCATCGCACTCCACAACATTGTGCATGTCATTCTGCACCGGGTGGACCCAGAACCGGACCCGGCGCTCGCCATTCTCGGTGTAGGGTTCCGTGCGGAAGGTATGCAGACACGAGGTGCGTGCGCCGGTATCCACCTTGGCCTTGATACGGCTGATATCCAGATCCGGGAGCGCGACCCACTCCCGCCAGCCAAGGCCTACCTTGTTTTCGTTGGGTTTAGGAGGGATCGGTTTGATCACTTCAACGGTCTTCGTCGACATCCAGTGGTTCCTTGTTAACAAGTGTCTCCGGCCCCAGCAGCTGCACACGGAAGGGCTCGGAATGGCTACCCGCATAGACACTGGTGTGCGGAAAAGGTATCTCGATGTTTTCCCGATCCAGCGCTTTCTTGATCGCCACCATGATACTGCTGCGCCCATCCAGCACTTTGTCCTTGGGTACCCAGAAGGAAAACTGCAGATCCACAGACGACGGTCCGAACGCGGTCACCAGCACAAATGGCTTGGGCTCCTCCAGGCAAACAGGGTTCTTTTCCGCCAGCCTTAACAACAGAGCTTCGACTCGTTCCACATCTTCAGCGTAGGCAATCCCCACCGTCAGGTCGAGCCTACGAATGGGAAACCGGGATCGGTTCACCACTCGCGTCTTGATCAGGGTCTCATTGGGAATACGCACGTACAGATTGTCCGGTGTGCGCAACTTCACGCTCAGCATGTCGATACCGACCACTTCGCCGAGGGTTGCGTCGACCTCGATCAAATCGCCAATTTCAAAGGGCTTCTCCACCAGCAGAAACAGGCCACTGATCATGTTGGACGCGGAGGTCTGGGAGGCAAAGCCGATGGCAACCGTCAGAATCCCTGCCGCGCCAAGTACCACATCGAGCGAGAATCCGGCTTCCCGGAGCGCGGCAAAGGCAAACAGCAAGACAATGAGATAGAACACCAGGCGGCGAACCATGACGGTATGGTGCCGGGTGCTCCTCTGGGACATGAAACGGGTGATGCTTCGGGCCGCCAGTGACGCCAGCACCAATCCGAGCAGCATCAGAAAAATCGAATTGACCCACGTTCCCCAGGCAACACCGTTGAGTACCGACATGGCGCCGGTTTGAATCTGCTCCAACAAGACTTCGACTCCCTAGGGGATTAACCAAACATTCGATCAAAGGCCCGGACAAGTCTGCCCCGGGCCATGTTTTCACGGGCCGGCCCGACTTGCCGACACGGACCGGCTTCCGCCAGCAGCGTGTGCTCCACGCGCAGGCTCGCCGAGTTCATTTCGGTTTCGCACTCCACCGTCACGCCGGGGGTCCATAACTGGCCCCGCTCATTCAGGTGCAGGGATAGCAACGGCGTCGGCAGGCTGAAACGCTCCAGCAACAACGGTTCCTCGCGCCGGTTGACGATGGTCACGGGTGTAACTGCGCGCCAGGGCCGTTTAGGCACGGCTTCAAGGACCAGACGGGCATAGCTGGACGAGGAATAACACAGTTCCCCCTCCATGGTATTGCGCCCAACCCACGTCAATGACGGGACACCGAGGGGAACCTCGGTCAGCACGGTTTGCTCTTTGCCGACGCAGACTTTCATCCAGAGCACTGTACCAACGTAGATGACGCAGCTCCCGTCGGCTGGAATCGTGAGTGACTGATAGGGACGAATCACGGTAGGCAGGGCGGCAACAGCGGGGATGAATGTAACCGTTTCGGCTTCACCCGAGCGAATAAAACGCTGGAGCGGCACATCGGATGATGGCAGCGTATGACCAACGGTTTCAGTCCAGGTCACCGGATCGGTGTCCGGCTCCATCGTCTGGGCGCGAACCTGCCATTCCTGATCCAGCAGGGTCACCCAGAGGCGTACCTGCCCTAACTGGTGGTACTGGGTCTGCCCGGAAGCCAAGTGATAGGGCTGGGCCCATACGCCATCACGCCGCCCTTCGGTTTCGGATTCCATCTGCGCCACGTTTCTCCTTACAGTCTTGCGGGCAATTTCAACTTACTATAATCCAATCATGGCACCTCAGCGAATATCCAAGTCTGTGATTTTATTGAAACACTGGCATGTATTTACCCTTATGCCCGGATGCACAACGCGACACAGGACTTCCCATGAAACATCTGGTCTGGTTCCGGAACGACCTCCGGATTGCTGACAACCCTGCTCTCACTGCCGCCTGCAAGGAAGCATCCGAGTTACGCGCCTGTTTTCTAGTGACCCCAGAGCAATGGTTGGAGCACGACTGGTCGCCCGCGCGAGCGCAGTTTGTCATCGCTCACGCCAACGCGCTGTCCGAGGAACTCGCCAAACTGGGCATTCCGCTGACATTCATCATGGCCAAGCGATTCGAGGACAGCGTGGACCGGCTCGAGCAGTTCTGTCGCGACAACGACATTTCCCGGGTGCACCTCAACGAGGAGTACGGCGTCAACGAACGGCGACGGGACAAGGCTCTGAAACACCGGCTGGACAATCTGGACATCGGAGTCAGCAAGTATCGCGATCAGACCGTGGCACCGGTGGGCGAAATACTCACCCAGCAGCAGGAGCCCTATTCCGTTTTCACTCCCTTTTCGCGACGCTGGCGCAGTTGGGTCGAGGAAACCCAACCGGTTGCATTCCCGATCCCGCCGGCCCACGGTACTCCAATCAACCCTGAACGGATGGACGACATCCCGGAGCCGTTCCGGGATGCACCACCGGCACTGGTGGAAACCGGTGAGGATGCGGCCCACAGCCAACTGGAGTCGTTCCTGGGCGAACGGGCCGGAGCTTACAAGAACGATCGCGACTTCCCCGCCATTGACGGGACCAGCCAGCTCTCCCCCTACCTGGCCAACGGCGTCCTTTCCGGCCGCCAGTGCCTCCTGGCCGCGCGTCAGGCCCAGGGCATGGGCGGCAACCAGGAAGGACTGATGACCTGGATCAACGAGATCGCCTGGCGGGATTTCTACGTCAACATCCTGTACCACTATCCCCGGGTCAGTATGCATCGGGCGTTCAAGCCGGAAACCGAAGCCCTGGTGTGGAATACCCCGGGCGAGAAGTTTGAAGCCTGGAAGGCGGGGAATACCGGCATTCCCATCGTCGATGCAGCCATGCGCCAGTTGAATGAAACCGGCTGGATGCATAACCGCCTGCGCATGGTCACCGCCATGTTCCTGACCAAGAACCTGTTCATCGACTGGCGCCTGGGCGAAGCCTATTTCATGTCCAGGCTCGTGGACGGCTTCCTGGCGTCAAACAACGGTGGCTGGCAATGGAGCGCGTCGACGGGAACGGACGCCGCGCCCTATTTCCGGGTCTTCAATCCGGTGACCCAGAGCGAGCGCTTTGATCCGAAGGGCGATTTTATCCGCCAGTGGGTGCCCGAGCTGGCAAAGCTTGACGCCAAACGCATTCACGATCCCGGCAAAGGCGGCGTGATTCCCGGCGGTTATCCGAAACCGATCGTAGACCTGAAGGAAAGCCGGAAGGAGGCTATTGCGAAGTTTCAGGCATTAAAGGAGTGAATTCGGGACTGGTGCAGCAGCGAAACGGAAGACCTCTCCAAAACACGCTGTGAATACCTCCCTGTCCGCTCGGCTCCGCCATCCATGGCTCCGCACGGTTTTGGAGAGGCCTTCCAGTCCGATGCTATCCGATTACGAAGGTCTGCATACAGGACATTCCGGATCCCGGGCCAGCTTCATCTCGCGCCACTGCATGTCCCAGGCATCCAGAATCAGAAGCCGGCCAATCAGCGGCCGGCCAACTCCGGAGATCACCTTGATCGCTTCCATCGCCTGGGCTGCTCCGATCATGCCCACAAGGGGCGCGATCACACCAGCCTCCGAGCAGGTCAGGTCCTCGTTGCCCTGCTCAGGGTAGAGGCAGTGGTAACAGGGGCTGCTTTCATCCCGGGAATCGTAAACTGATAACTGCCCCTCACCTCGAATGGCCGCACCGGATACCAGCGGCACGCCGGCGGCAACACAGGCGCGATTAAGGGCAAAACGGGTGGCAAAATTGTCACTGCAGTCCACCACCAGGCTGGCCTCTTCCACGGCCCGGTCCAGGGCATCGCCGTCCAGGCGCTGGTTCAGTGCGGTGACAGAAACCAGGGGGTTGATCCGGCGTACGCGGGCCGCCAGCGCCTCCGCCTTGGAGTCGCCCAGCTCCGACTGCTCGAAACCAATCTGGCGCTGGAGGTTTGCCAGCTCAATGTCATCATCATCCACGAGCGTCATCTGTCCGACGCCCGCAGCGCCCAGGTAAAGTGCTACCGGGCAGCCCAGGCCGCCGGCACCAAGAACCAGCACCCGGCCGGATTTCAGTTTTTCCTGGCCGGCCACGTCGAATCGGGGCATCAGTATTTGTCGGCTGTAGCGAAGCAGCTCGTCATCACTGAGCATCTTGGTCTCCTGTTTCCTGATCCGGCAAGGCAGCGCCCTGTGGCCACTGCCCCAGTGTCATTCGCTCTTGATTACCGTAGTCCTTCCGGCTTTCAACCGCCACGAATCCCCGGGCTTCGAACAGCGCACGAACCGCTGCGGCCTGGTCGAAACCGTGTTCCACCAGTAACCAGCCTCCTGCCTCGAGCCAGTCCGGGGATTCATTGATGATCACTCGCAGATCGTCCAGACCATCGGCACCGGACACGAGCGCCGAAGCCGGCTCAAAGCGGACATCGCCCTGTTCAAGGTGGTGGTCCTCGGCGGCAATATAAGGCGGGTTAGAGACGACCAGATCGAACGGGCCGCCGCTCAGCCCCCGAAACCAGGAACTCTGCGTCACACTGACCGGAAGGCCCAGTTCCCGGGCATTCCGCTGCGCCAGCTCCACCGCCTCTGGCACACAGTCGCAGGCGCTCACCTGCCATTCCCGGTGTTCGCTGGCCAGCGCCAGGGCAATGGCACCGGTGCCAGTCCCCAGATCCAGCACCCGGGCACTGACCGGAAGTGGCAGGCTGAGCGCTGCCTCTACCAGGCATTCGGTGTCGGGCCGGGGAATCAGCGTGGATGAACTGACGTGTAAAGGAAGGGACCAGAATTCCTGGTTTCCAAGCAGGTAGGCAACGGGTGTTCCGTTCACCCGTTTGGACACCAGTTCCTCGAATCGGGCCGCATGGGTGGCGGAAATCTCCTGCTCCGGCCAGGCCCGGAAACTGGTCCGGCCAAGCCGGGTTACGTGGCTCAGCAGCAGTTCCGCGTCCAGTCTCGGGGTTTCACCGGCAATACGTCGTGCCGCCTCCTGCAACAGGCTCTCACAGGTCAGTGAGGGTTTACTGGTCATCGGCAAGGGAGGCCAGGAGCTCAGTCTGATGTTCCTGCTGCAGAGGAACAATAACCGCATCCAGATCCCCGGACACGACCTCATCCAGCTTATACAGGGTAAGATTGATGCGGTGGTCGGTGACCCGGCCCTGGGGGAAGTTATAGGTACGGATACGCTCGGAACGGTCGCCACTGCCCACCAAGCTCTTGCGAGTCTCAGCCACCGATTTCTGCTGACGCTCTATCTCCGCATTCTGCAGCCGGGACGCCAGAAAACTCAGGGCCTTGGCGCGGTTCTTGTGCTGGGAACGCTCTTCCTGGCACTCCACCACGATACCCGTGGGCAGGTGTGTAATCCGGATGGCCGAGTCGGTCTTGTTGACGTGCTGACCACCGGCTCCCGATGCCCGGAAAGTGTCGACCCGGAGGTCGCCCTTGTTGATTTCCACGGCCTCGGCTTCATCTGCTTCCGGCATCACCGCCACCGTGCAGGCCGAGGTATGAATACGGCCCTGGGATTCGGTTTCCGGCACCCGCTGCACCCGATGGGCACCGGATTCGAACTTCATGGCACCGTAGACCCCTTCGCCGGCTACCCGGGCGATAATCTCCTTGTAGCCACCGTGCTCACCCTCACTCTCACTCAGGACCTCCACCTGCCAACGGCGGCGCTCGGCATACCGACTGTACATCCGGAACAGGTCGCCGGCGAAAATAGCGGCTTCGTCGCCGCCGGTACCGGCACGGATCTCCAGAAAGATACTCTTGCTGTCGTTGGGGTCCTTGGGCAGCATCAGGCGCTGCAATTCTTCGTCCAGCTCTTCGCTCTTATGCTGGGCCGCGTCCAATTCATCGGCGGCCATCTCACGCATGTCTGCGTCGCTGTCTTTCGCCAGCTCCCTGGCTTCCTCGATGTCATCGAGAGAACGGCGCCATGCCTCAAAGCAATGCACGATCGGTTCAATCTCCGAGAACTCCCGGGAAAGATCACGGAACTGGTTCTGATTGGAAATAACGGAGGGATCGCTGAGCAACGCGCTGACCTCCTCGAACCTGTCAGTGAGCTGTTCGAGGCGGGATTGGATCGATGGTTTCATAGTTTTTCCGGGGTGGTCGGCTCGTCTGCCTCAAGAACATCCAGCTGGTGCAATTCACGCAGCCATTCGGTCACCTCGGGACGCCCTTCGGTGGTCGCCTTGCGGACCTGAACCGACGGTTCATGCAGAAGTTTGTTGGTAAGGCCTCGAGCCAGACTGCGCAGTACCGTTTCCGGATCGCCGCCGTTGCGAAGCGTGCGCAGAGCTTTTTCAGTTTCGGTGTCGCGCAGGATTTCGGCGCGCTGACGGAACTGCTTGAGGGTAGATACGGCGTCCAGGGCACGTAGCTGGTTCAGGAAATCCTGCACGCCAGCGGCCACCAGGTTTTCGGCCTCCCGGGCGGCTCCCTCGCGAGACCGGATATTTTCTTCAATAACCAGGCGCAAATCGTCCACGGTATAAAGATAGACATCTGCCAAGGAGGCCACTTCCGGTTCAATGTCCCGGGGCACAGCGATATCCACCATGAAATAAGGCCTGTGCTTGCGCTTCTTCAACGCGCGCTCGACCGCCCCCTTGCCCAGAATCGGCAGGGGGCTGGCGGTCGAGGAGATGATGATGTCGACGTCAGTCAGGTGGTCGGGGATTTCCGAGAGCAGGATGCCCTTGCCGCCGTAGGACTGCGCCAGCTCCTGGGCCCGCTCCAGCGTGCGATTGGCAACCAGAAAGTCTTTCACCCCGGCGTCGGAAAGGTGTCGCGCCACCAGCTCAATGGTCTTGCCGGCACCGATCAGCAACGCCTTGTTGCGGGCCAAGTCCGCAAAGATGTGGTGTGCCATGCTGACGGCAGCGTAGGCCACCGACACCGGGTTTTCGCCGATCGCGGTCTGGGTGCGCACGCGTTTGGCCACCGAAAAGGTCTGCTCGAACAACCGGGACAGAAACGATCCGCTGGCGTCGTTTTCCCTGGCCAGGGCGTAGGCGTCTTTCAATTGGCCAAGAATCTGTGGCTCTCCCAGAACCATCGAATCCAGCCCCGCCGCTACCCGCATGACGTGCCGGACTGCGTCGGCATCGCGGTGCACATAAAGAGACTGTTCCAGCTCGGCGGCATCCAGATCATGGAATCCAGCGAGCCAGCGCAACACCGATGGGGCACAGTCGTCGTCGCCGGCGAGGTAGAGCTCGGTGCGGTTGCAGGTTGAGAGGATGGCCGCTTCAGACGCACCCGACGCAGCCCGCAACTCGGCAAACGCCTCGGCCATGCGCTCGGGCGTGAACGCAACGCGTTCGCGCAACTCGACCGGAGCGGTGCGATGATTGATTCCGAGCGTTACAAGTGCCATCTCGTAGGTGAACAACCTTATGCGAACAGGGGGTATTTGCCGACATTTTAACGGTCAGCGCCCTCCACTGCCACCCAAATGCCTGAGCGCTTCGGCAAGTGCGGACAGGTTGGGCAAGATCAGACGCTTATGCCATTATAGGGAACCGGCCGAGGCCACGAGCCGATCCAGCTCAAAAAAAGTAGCAGATTGGCAATTATTTCTGATGCGTTGTCGACAGATTCACGGGAAGTTGCATGCACAAATCCGCACCGTTTTTGGTTAGCTGCCTGATTGGCCTCTCTCTCGCAGGCTGTGCCGGCCTCACGGGCCCCAAGGAAGCACCGGACACAGAAGAGCCCGCCACTTCCAAGGCAGAAGCTCCCAGTGAAGACAGCATCCAGTACGCTGACTTCGAGCCGGAAGTTCTCTACCTTCTATTATCCGGAGAGATTGCCGCCCAGCGAGGCCGCTTCGACGTCACCCTCGTCAACTACCTGAAGGCGGCCCAGAAATCCCGGGACCCTGGCGTCATCGAACGCGCCATGCGGATTGCCCAGTCCCTGAACGGGGATAACGCCCAGAAGCAGCTTGCGGACCTCTGGCTCGAAGTCGATCCGGACAACCCGAAGGCGCTTCGGGTCTCCGCCATCCAGGCCGTGAAACGAAAAGAGCTGGACGTTGCCCTCGGCTACATGGAAAAAATCATGGATCAGGGTGGCGACGCGGATTTCGATAGTCTGGCCGCCTTGGCCGGCAACCTGCCCCCAGAAGAACAGCAGGAATTGCTCGTCCTCTATAAGGAACTGGCGGAACGTCATCCGTATTCGCCGGAACTGGAATACAGCATCGCCCTGCTTCTGAAAGCGATTGGCGATCCCGGGCAGGCACTCGACCGGCTCGACCCGTTGCTCGAGGCTCACCCCAACTTCCAGCCGGCAATCATCCTCAAAGGCGACCTATTGTACCAGGCGAATGCAAAACAACAGGCACTCGACTACCTGATGGTCAACACCCGCCGCTTCCCGGCCAATCGCCAGATGGGCACCCTGTATGGCCGGATGTTGATAGGCGAGGGCGAGTTACAGGCAGCCCAGGACGAATTCAACCGCCTGACCAAACAATACCCGAACAACCCGAGCCTGCTGCTCTCCCACGCACTGGTAGCCCTGGAGAACGGCCAGACCGATCTGGCAAAGAGAGAGCTGAAGAGCCTGGTCCAGCAAGGCCATCACACCAACGAGGCCAACTACTATCTGGGGCGCATCGAGGACGAAGCCGGCAATACCCAGCAGGCGATCGGCTACTATTCGGGTGTGACCCAGGGTAACTACTATTTCCCGGCGCTGGCCCGGACCAGCGCCCTGCTGGCTGCTGACGACCGACTCGATGAAGCGGTCGCCAACATTCGCAACCTCAAGGGAGCCAACCCCCAGCAGGCTGAGAACTTCTGGCTCCTGGAAGTGAACCTGCTGCTCGACCAGAATCAGCAACAGGATGCACTGGCAACCGCCACCGAAGCCCTGGAAGAACATCCCGACAACATCCAGATCCGTTACGCCCGCGCCATGCTGCTGGACACCCTCAATCAGCCAGGCCGCGCAGAGGATGACCTCAAACGGATCATTGACGAGGATCCCGGCAACGCGGTGGCACTGAACGCCCTGGGTTATATCCTGACCACCCGAACTGACCGACTCTCCGAAGCCCGCAATTACATTGAGCGCGCGCTGGCCCTGGACCCGGAGAACCCGGCCATTCTCGACAGCATGGGCTGGGTCCTTTTCCAGGAAGGGCAGCTCAAGCCGGCCCTGGATTATCTGGCCCGAGCCTGGTCGGCTTACCCGGACCCGGAAGTGGCCGCCCACTATGGCGAGGCACTGTGGACGAGCGGAGCCGAGGAACAGGCCCGCATCGTCTGGAAAGAAGGACTGAAGCAGGATGCCGATCACGATATCCTTCGGGAGACCATCCAGCGGCTGACCGATAACGGTGATCTTTGATGGTTCAATCGTTCCGCCTCTGGCTGATACTGTCACTGCTGGCTGTGCTGGGGGCCTGCACCACCATCCAGCTGGAACCGCTACCCGAGGGCATGACTGACCAGCCACCCGCAAACTGGGCTGAACGGAGCCAGCAGCTCAGCCGTTTCGATCACTGGCGCCTGATGGGTAAGCTGGCCGTGCGCCAGCCTTCGGACAGCGGCACGGCCCTGATCAACTATTGGATCCAGAACGGTGAAGCCTACGACCTGGCACTGTCTTCCTCCTTCCTCGGAATGGGCAGCACCACCCTCAAAGGCGTACCCGGCTTCATCGAGCTGACACTACCCAGCGGCGACACCTACCGCTCCGGAGACCCTGAAGCACTGGTGGCAGCCGCCACCGGATGGCAACTGCCCCTGAACCACCTGGTCTGGTGGATTCGCGGCCTACCTGCACCAGGTGACGATTTCCGACTGCTGTTTGATGAAAGCAGCCAGCTTGCCATGATTCGTCAGGCCGGCTGGGAAATCCGCTATGACCGGTGGCAGCAGTTCCTGCCCGACCACCCCACCCTGCCCGCGAAAATCACCGCCCTGAAGGACGACAAGCGTGTTCGTCTGGTTGTCAGTGAATGGAACCGGCACGAGGCGGAACAGTGACCGCCAGCCTTACCCTGCCGTCACCGGCCAAACTGAACCTGTTTCTCCACATCGTCGGCCGCCGGCCCGACGGCTACCACGAACTGCAGACCCTGTTTCAGTTTCTCGACTTTGGCGACGACATCACCTTCACCCTGACACCAGAGCAGCCCGGAATTCGCCTGACCGACTCGGTGTCCGGCGTACCGGACGACGAAAACCTGATCGTCCGGGCAGCCAAGGCGTTGGCAGCAAGCGTGTCCGGGCCGTTGCCCGGAGTCAATATCGGGGTCGCCAAACGCCTGCCCATGGGAGGCGGCCTAGGCGGAGGCAGCTCCAACGCCGCCACCACGCTGCTGGGCCTGAACCATCTCTGGCAATTGAACCTGTCCATTGATGAACTGGCCGAACTCGGGCTCGCCCTCGGCGCAGACGTTCCGGTATTCGTGCGGGGCCACGCCGCGTTTGGCGAAGGCGTTGGCGAGAAGCTGACGCCCGCCAACCCGCCGGAGGACTGGTTCGTGATTCTGAAGCCCGCCTGCAACATCAATACTGGCAAGATTTTTTCCGAGGAAGGGTTGACAAGGAACACCCCGAGAATCAAAATAGCGCCCGCTTTTGAGGGAGACGCCTCGAGGTACCGAAACGACTGTGAGGATGTGGTTCGAAAACTGTATCCTGAGGTTAACCGAAGCCTGGAATGGCTTGCACAATTCGGACCTGCAAGATTAACCGGAACCGGGGCTTGCATATTTGGACGTTTCCCGACAGAATCCGCAGCCCGGATTATCTGGGAAAGCAAACCCTCCGGCGTCACGGGGTTCGTAGCTAAAGGGGTGAACAGTTCACCTCTACACAAAAAGCTAACAGAGCTGAAATGATGCCTAAAAAGCACGATACTGGGGTGTCGCCAAGTGGTAAGGCAACGGGTTTTGATCCCGTCATGCGCAGGTTCGAATCCTGCCACCCCAGCCACCTTTCTCCCGCTTCTTCTGAATCAAACGCCGATACTGAGAAGGATGCCGTCGTGTCCAAACTGATGATTTTCGCTGGCAATGCCAACCCCGAGCTTGCCAAAGCCATCGCGCAGAAACTCCACATTCCCATGGGTCAGGCCACTGTAGGTCGCTTCAGCGACGGCGAGACCACCGTTGAGATCAATGAGAATGTTCGCGGCCATGATGTTTTCATCATCCAGCCGACCTGCTACCCCACTAACGATAACCTGATGGAACTGATCGTGATGGCCGACGCACTTCGCCGTGCCTCCGCGACACGAGTCACTGCCGTTATCCCCTATTATGGATACGCGCGCCAGGATCGCCGGGTACGCTCAACACGGGTAGCTATCAGCGCCAAGGTCGTTGCAGACATGATCTCCAGCATCGGCGTGGATCGGGTCCTGACCGTCGACCTGCACGCTGACCAGATCCAGGGTTTCTTCGACATCCCGGTGGATAACATCTACGCCACCCCGGTCATGCTCGAAGACATCGAGAAGCAGCGCTTTGAGAACTTCGTTGTGGTGTCCCCCGATGTCGGTGGCGTTGTTCGCGCCCGCGCTGTGGCCAAGAAGCTGGACGATGCAGACCTCGCCATCATCGACAAGCGTCGGCCGAAGGCCAACGTGTCGCAGGTCATGCACATCATCGGTGACGTGAAAGACAAGACCTGCATCCTGGTCGACGACATCATTGATACCGCCGGCACCCTGTGTAAGGCAGCCAAAGCTCTGAAGGAGCATGGTGCGGCACGCGTAGTGGCCTATATCACCCACCCGGTTCTTTCTGGTCCGGCGATCGACAACATCAACGCCTCCGAGCTTGATGAGCTGGTAGTCTGCGATACCATTCCGGTGAGTGACAAAGCGAAGAATTGTGATAGAATCCGCGTCCTCGGAATGGCCGGTCTGCTCGCGGAGTCCATTCGCCGCGTCAGCAACGAAGAATCGATCAGCGCCATGTTCGACAATGCCTGAGCGAATTTAACGCTTTAGTTTTCAGGCAAAACAAGCAGTTATCGGGTCGGGAGCCTAATCAGGCTCCCGACTCTTTTAGTCAGTCGGAAAAATCCGGCTTTTCAGAAACATCACCTGATCCAACGCCTGGTCGCGGGCAGTTCAGGTGACGATTGAGGTTATTACCATGTCTCAGGAATTTGTTATCGAAGCATTTCCTCGTGACGATCAGGGGAGAGGTGCGAGCCGCCGCCTGCGTCGTGAGGAACGGAAAATCCCGGCCATCATCTACGGTGGCAAAAAGGATGCGACTCCGGTTGCCATCTGGCACAACGAGCTGAAGAAGGCTCTGGAGAACGAAGCATTCTTCTCTCACGTTCTGACCATTGAGCTGAACGGCAAGAAAGAAAGCGTGATCCTGAAGGATCTGCAGCGTCACCCGTACAAGCCTATCCTGACCCACGCTGACTTCCTGCGCGTAGACAAGGATCACGAGATCCACGTCAACGTACCGCTGCACTTCATCAACGAAGAAACAGCACCGGCCATCAAGCTTCAGGGCGGCGTTGCCAACCACCAGATCAACGAAGTGGAAGTGATCTGTCTGCCGCAGAACCTGCCCGAGTTCATCGAAGTCGACATGAGTTCCGTTGACATGGACCAGGTAGTTCACCTGAGCGACCTGAAACTTCCGGAAGGCGTTCGTGTTGCAGCCCTGCTGCAGGGCGAAGATCACGACCTGCCGGTTGTCGCCATTCACAAGCCGCGCGGCGCCAAAGCTGACGAAGAAGCGGAAGAAGGTGAAGAAGGCGAAGAAGGCGGCGAAGAGAAGGAGTAAACACTCCGGGGGCAACGGCGAATGGCACAGGATATTGTCATGGTGGTCGGTCTGGGAAACCCCGGCCCTGACTACGAGAATACCCGCCACAACGCCGGCGCCCTGTTCGTCGAAGCGCTGGCCCGCCATGCGGGCCAGACGCTCCGCCCCGAAAAGAAATACCACGGGCTCTACGCCCGCATCCAGTTGCAAGGTCTTGACCTGCACCTGCTTAATCCCTCGACGTTTATGAACCGCAGCGGCCTGTCCATCAAGGCACTGGCGGACTTCTTCAAGATTGCTCCCGAACAGATCCTGGTTGCCCACGACGAACTCGACCTGCCTCCTGGTACCGCCAAGCTCAAGAAAGGCGGCGGCCACGGTGGCCACAACGGTCTGCGGGATACCATTGCCCATCTCGGCACCAGGGATTTCCAGCGTCTGCGCCTGGGTATCGGCCATCCCGGCGACAGCCGCAAGGTGACCGGCTTTGTACTGGGCCGGCTCGGCAAACGGGAAACCGAAGAGCTCAACGCGGTGTTCGACGAAGTCATACGGGTGCTGCCGGATGCCGCCAGCGGCAAACTGGCCGCGGCCATGAACCGGCTGCACAGCTTCAAGCCCGCGCCCTGAGGGGGCATTTCCCCTTACTCGCACCCACCGGCAGACACCGGTATAATCCGCCCAAATTTTCCGTACCAGCAGAGGCATTCCATGGGATTTAACTGCGGCATCGTCGGCCTTCCCAACGTCGGCAAATCCACCCTGTTCAACGCACTGACCAAATCCGGCATCGGCGCGGAAAACTTCCCGTTCTGCACCATCGAGCCGAACGCCGGTGTGGTGGCCATGCCCGACCCTCGCCTGACCAAGCTGGCCGAGATCGTGAAGCCCGAGCGCGTGGTGCCCACCACCATGGAATTCGTCGACATCGCCGGTCTGGTGGCGGGCGCTTCCAAGGGCGAAGGCCTGGGCAACCAGTTCCTCGCCAACATCCGCCAGACCGACGCCATCGCCCACGTCGTGCGCTGCTTTGAAGACGGCAATGTAATCCATGTGGCCAACAAGGTGGATCCCGCCTCCGATATCGACGTCATTAACACCGAGCTGGCCCTGGCCGATCTCGACACCGTGGAAAAGGCGATCAAGCGTGTCCAGCGGGTTGCCAAGAGTGGTGACAAGGAAGCCAAGGCCCAGCTGGAAATGTTCGAGAAGCTGCTGCCGGTTCTGAACGAAGGCAAGCCGGTGCGCAGCATGAACCTGGATAAAGACCAGATGGCCCTGGTGCGGGAACTGTGCCTGCTGACCGTCAAGCCGACCATGTACATCGCGAACGTGAACGAGGACGGTTTCGAGAATAACCCGCACCTGGACACCGTGCGAAAAATCGCCGAATCCGAAAACGCCGTGGTGGTGCCGATCTGCAACAAGCTGGAAGCAGAGATCTCGGAACTGGAAGACGACGAGAAGGCCATGTTCCTGGATGAAATGGGCATGGAAGAGCCCGGCCTGGACCGGGTCATTCGCGCCGGCTACGGCCTCCTGGGCCTTCAGACCTACTTTACCGCCGGGGTGAAGGAAGTACGCGCCTGGACCGTAAAAATCGGCGCCACGGCGCCTCAGGCGGCAGGTGTGATCCACACCGACTTCGAGCGCGGCTTCATTCGGGCGGAAGTGGTCAGCTACGACGACTACGTCCAGTACAACGGCGAAGCCGGCGCCAAGGATGCGGGGAAATGGCGCCTGGAAGGCAAGGACTACATCGTCAAGGACGGCGACGTTATCCACTTCCGCTTCAACGTCTAACTTTTCAGGAAAAAATGGGCCCGAAGCCTTGACAGCATGGGCCCAAATACTGAAAATACGCGCCTCGTTTGGGGCGAAGCCCAAAGCGAAATGGCAAGGTAGCTCAGTTGGTTAGAGCACAGCACTCATAATGCTGGGGTCGGCGGTTCGACTCCGCCCCTTGCTACCAGTATTCGAGAAGGGTCACGATTCACGTCGTGGCCCTTTTTTGTTGATTCTGCCACTTTCCCCGGCCGGTCCCTGGCACGCCACAACTTCGCTATTTAGCCAGACTGCATTCTTTTACAGCCTTCTTTAGCTTATCGGTGAGACCGGTCTTTTCATGCTTCTTAGCAATGTAAAAAGACACCCCGAACCGACCGGCGTATTGCTGGTAATAAGTGCCTTCATAATCCTTCATTTATCCGGCGACAAGCAATTTGGGGATCAGGACAGCGCCTGCCCTGCCCCTCTTGAGCACCTCCGGAGCCTGTTCCCAAGTCCTCCGCCTGAACGTGTTGCGCACAGAACATAGCGCCGAGAAAGCAATATCTGATCACGACATTAAAGCTTCTCATCTTCCGATGGAGTCCTAATAATCACTGTCCGTTGATTCTATACTAGCTATGGTGGACCTACTCCGGGTTTATTCCCGGTGTCACTTCGGCGAAAACTGCGACAACCGGGGAAAGCCTGGAGTTGATGTGTATCAAGACTGATACCGAGCGAACGGCCCAGAATTCTCTGACGGTAGTTTGGGGTGGGCAGTGAAATGTTCCGGGACACTGAAGATATCATTGTTACTCTCCCACTGGACCTGGCCGCCATTCTCCTCATAGGCATCGCCATGATCGCCTTCCATGACACCAGTGCCAACCAGGCGTTTCTGTTCGCGGTTTCGGTTGTCCCACTTTCCAGGGTCTGGACTATGGTGTACGAACGGCGATGGGGAGATGAGCAGCCCGCCCAGGAGGAACATGGCAGCCGCAACAGGGGGCTGCTCCAGAAAACAATGAGTTACGTCGGCTTTGAACTCGTCCTGTTTTTTGCCTTCACGTCTTGCAGCATCTGGATTCTCAATATCGACACTATCAACGCCATTCTGACGGGCATCGTTCTCGTGCCTGCACATACCACCTATTGGGCCATGGCAAAGTCAATTACCGAAGAGCGCTGACGTTGACTGTGTTCAGTGGGCACCGGCCTTGGACAGTACATTCAGCACGAAAACGCCGGACACGATCAGTGCCATGCCAGCGACTCCCCACGCGTCCAGCTTCTGGCCAAACACCAGCCAGCCGGCAGCGGCGACCAGCACGATTCCAAGGCCAGCCCAGATTGCGTACGCGGTGCCCACCGGGATGGTTCGCAATGCCAGTCCAAGAAGGTAGAACGCGACCCCGTAGCCCAGGATCACGATCACCGACGGCATCAGACGGGTGAAACCCTCACTCGCCTTCAGTGAGGACGTCGCGACCACTTCCGCGATAATAGCCAAGGCCAGAAAAACCCAGTTCGTCATAGCACAACCTCCTGAATCAAGGCGGGCCATTGTGCTTGGGGCCGGCCGGAAAATGAACCGTAAAAACCGATAGCACTCCAGTCGAAGTCTGCCCCTTCACCCGATTGAAAGAATGGCATAAGCTCCTGTTTTACCCGGAGGACCTGTTCATGCCCCAAACCACCACCGTCGCCGGCCTGTCGCTCGACCGACTGGAGCGCATTTCCCGCCACCTTGACGAAAACTACATCCAGCCCGGCAAGCTTCCCGGAGCCGTGACACTGGTGGCCCGGCACGGTGAAGTGGCCTGGACGCGGGCCCAGGGACTCATGGACATTGAACGCAACAAACCGGCCCGGCGGGATACCATCTTCCGGATTTATTCCATGACCAAACCGGTCACTTCCATTGCCATGATGCAGTTGTACGAACAGGGCCGTTTCCTGCTGGACGATCCGGTCCACAAGTACATACCCGCGTGGAAAAACCTGTCCGTGTACAAGGCGGGTTCCTGGCCGGACTTCCAGACCGAACCGGCCGCGGCCACCATGACCATTCGTGACCTGCTCACCCATATGTCGGGCCTGACCTACGGGTTTCTGGAGCGAACCAATGTCGATGCCGCGTATCGACACCTGAAGCTTGACGGCAGCGGCAGCCTTACTCTGGACAAACTGATCGACCGGCTGACAGAACTGCCCCTTGAATTTTCGCCGGGAACGGCCTGGAATTACTCGGTGTCTACCGATGTGGTCGGCTACCTGGTGCAACTGCTTTCCGGCCAGCCCCTGGATGACTATTTCCGCGAGCACATCTTCTCGCCCCTGGGCATGACGGACACGGGTTTTCAGGTACCCGAGGAAAAACGGGAGCGCTTCGCGGCCTGCTACCTGCACCAGCCAGGCGACACCATGAGACTGCAGGATGACCCGGAGCGTTCCCGCTACCTTCGGACCCCGGCATTCCTGTCAGGCGGTGGTGGTCTGGTGTCCACGGTGGACGACTACCACCGTTTCGCGCAGGCACTGTGCCAGGGCGGTGAATACCGGGGCCAGCGCATCATCGGGCGAAAAACCCTCGAGTTCATGCGCAGCAATCATCTGCCCGGCAACCAGGACCTGCCGACTCTCTCCATCGGGGCATTCAGCGAAACCCCTTACGAGGGTAATGGATTCGGGCTGGGCTTCTCGGTCAAAACCGACGTTGCCAAATCCCATACCAACGGTTCGGTGGGAGAGTATGGCTGGGGTGGTCTGGCCAGCACCAATTTCTTTATCGATCCGGAGGAGGACATGGTCGTCATTTTCATGACCCAGCTGATACCCTCGTCCTCGTACCCGGTGCGACAGGAATTGCGGGCCATGGTGCACGGCGCGCTGGTCTGATCCGGGCACGGATCCTACCTTATCGAACTCTGTGGCATACTGATTTTCGACACCAACAACACCAATGATTACACAGCAAGGAAGTTGCGATGAAACTCGAGACACTGGCTTTACACGCGGGCTTCAGCGGAGACCCGACCACCCATGCGGCGACTACGCCCATCTACCAGACCACCTCCTATACCTTCGATGACACGCAGCACGGTGCGGATCTGTTTGATTTGAAGGTGCAGGGCAACATCTATACGCGCATCATGAACCCGACCAACGGGGTGCTTGAGGAGCGCATGGCGCAACTCGAAGGTGGTGTTGGGGCACTGGCGCTGGCCTCGGGAATGGCCGCCATCACCTATGCCCTGCAAACCATCTGCAAGGTCGGCAACAATATCGTCAGCACCAGCCAGCTTTATGGCGGCACTTATAACCTGTTCGCCCATTCGCTGCCGAACCAGGGTATCGACTGCCGGATGGTGCCCCACGATGATTTCGATGCGGTCGAAAAAGCCATTGATGACAACACCCGCGCCCTGTTTTGCGAATCCATCGGCAACCCGGCGGGCAATGTGGTGGATATCGAGCGCTGGGCCGACATTGCCCACAAGCATGGCATACCGCTGATCGTCGACAATACGGTGGCAACACCCTTCCTGTGTCGACCGTTCGAGCATGGGGCCGACATCGTCGTCCACTCCCTCACCAAGTACATCGGCGGCCACGGCACCACCGTGGCGGGCATCGTGGTGGATTCAGGCAAATTCGACTGGAAAGCCAGTGCCGACAAGTTCCCCATGCTGAACGAGCCAGACCCGTCCTATCACGGCGTGGTGTATACCGAGGCTCTCGGGCCCGCGGCCTTTATCGGTCGCTGCAGGGTGGTTCCCCTGCGAAACACCGGAGCCGCCCTGGCCCCCTTCAATGCTTTCCTGATCATGCAGGGACTGGAGACCCTCGCCCTTCGCATGGAACGTCACTGCGAGAACGCGGAAAAAGTTGCCAACTTCCTGCAGGACCATCCCTCCGTCGAATGGGTGAACTACGCCACCCTCGATGGCAGCCCCTACAAGGCGACCTGTGAGAAGATCTGTGGCGGCAAGGCGTCGGGCATCCTGAGTTTCGGGATCAAGGGCGGCCTTGAGGCCGGAGCACGGTTCATCGATGCCCTGCAACTGATCTACCGGTTGGTCAATATTGGTGACGCCAAGTCCCTGGCCTGCCACCCGGCTTCTACCACCCACCGGCAACTGAATCCGGAGGAGCTGAAAAGCGCCGGTGTGAGTGCGGATCTGGTGCGCTTGTCCATCGGCATCGAGCATGTGGACGACCTGATCGCCGACATCACCCAGGCGCTGGACGCTGCAACCGCCTGATTGCTCCCTGCCGGGTACGACCAATGTCGTGCCCGGCACATCCCCGTGATTGCCCGTACCTGCCTTGTATCTCCGAGTCCCGGCCATTACTCTTGAAGGCTGACCAAGCCTTCATGAGAGTCCCGTTGCAATGAGCGACAGCGCAAAACCCCGCATTACCAGTGGTTCCAAATTCCGTAATGAGCACGGCTTTTCCGCCATCAAGGATGGTATCAAGCGCAGCTCGGGCGAGAATCGGGATTCCAGGCCGGTGGAGCGCAAGCCAAAATGGCTGAGGGCTCGCATGCCAGGGGGCGAGCGCTACGAAGCAGTGCGTAAGAATGTCAGCGAACACCGCCTGAGTACGGTCTGCCAGGAGTCCCATTGCCCCAATATTGGTGAGTGCTGGACGGCCGGCACGGCCACCATCATGGTGATGGGTTCAGTCTGCACCCGGGCCTGCAAATTCTGCGCGGTAGATACCGGCAACCCCAAAGGCTGGCTGGATCACGAGGAACCCGAGAACACCGCCAAGTCCGTCGAGCTGATGGGCCTGCGTTACATCGTTCTGACCTCAGTAGACCGCGACGATCTGGACGATGGCGGCGCCGCCCACTACGCCGCCTGCGTATCGGCGATCAAACAGCGCACGCCGGAAGTGGCCGTCGAGGCCCTGACACCGGATTTCGATGCCGTCATGCCGCATGTGGAGAAAGTAGTGGATTCCGGGCTGGACGTGTTCGCCCAGAACGTTGAAACCGTGAAACGCCTCACCAGCCGGGTGCGGGATCCCCGCGCCGGATACGAGAAGACCCTGAGCGTTCTGGCACACGCCAAGCAATACCGCCCCGACGTGCTCACCAAAACCAGCCTGATGCTGGGACTGGGTGAAACCGAAGAGGAAATCCTCCAGACCATGGACGACCTGCGCGCTATCGGTGTGGATATCCTGACCCTGGGCCAATACCTGCGGCCCACGCCGAACCACCTGCCGGTGGAACGGTACGTCACCCCGGAAGAGTTCAATCGCTACCGGGAAATTGGTCTGGAGAAGGGTTTCATGGAGGTGCCCTCCGGGCCGATGGTTCGCTCCAGCTACCGTGCGGACAAGGTGTTCGACCAGAACAACCTCGGTCTTGCCGTACCGGAAGTACCCCAGGCCACCAACGCCATGCAGATTCCGGTCAAAGCGGTCGACTGACGCGGCAAGCCGCTTTTCCCCGGCGACATCGCCAAAGGTCACAGTCACCGAAAGTTTGTGGCACACTCTGCACTCGTTTTCCAGCAGAGTTGTTGCTTCATGAACCGGTTACGCGCCCTGTACGATCGCCTGATCCTTCCCCACCCCGTTGTTGTCCTAACCGTTTTCGGCCTGTTACTGGGTCTGGCCGCAGTGAAATTTGGCGAGTTCCGGCTGGACGCCTCGGCCGAATCCCTGGTCCTGGAAGACGACCGGTCGCTGGAACAGTATCGGAAGGTCCATCGCCGGTTCACCACCTCCGACGACTTTCTCATTGTTACCTACACCCCGAAACGCGAACTGTTCTCCGAACAGGGGCTCGACCACCTTCGCGCGCTGAGGGATGAGCTGCAGGCGCTCGACGCGGTCGGTTCCACCAACAGCATTCTGAACGTACCTCTGCTGCACAGCCCCGACCTGACCCTGGATACCGTCGACAGCGAGATCAAAACGATCGATGCCGACAATGTCCCCCCGGAAACAGCCCGGGAAGCGCTCCTGAACAACCCGCTCTACCCCAACCTGCTGATCAGCGAGGATGCGAAAACGACGGCCATCCAGGTTAATCTGCCTACGCCGGAGCGCTACTTCGAGCTGCTTCAGCAGCGTAACGAGCTGCGCGACAAGGTTGCAGGCGGCAAGGCGTCTGATGCTGAACGGGCCCAGCTGGAAACGGTCCGGCAGACATTCATAGACTACACCGGAAAGCTCGGCCAGGAGCGTGACGCCACCATTGCCACCGTGCGCACCATTCTGGACAGGTACCGGGACCAGGCGGAGATTCATCTTGGTGGCGTGCCTATGATCGTCTCGGACATGATTCGCTTTATCCAGAACGACCTTTCGACCTTCGGGTTCGGGGTACTGGCCTTTCTGTTGCTCACCCTGGCGATCATCTTCCGCCAGTGGCGCTGGGTGCTGATACCCACTCTGTGCTGTGGCTTTACGGTGTGGTTGATGGTTGGCTTCCTGGGCTGGGCTCAGTGGCCGGTAACGGTGATCTCCGCGAACTTCATTGCGCTGTTGCTGATCATGACTTTGTCTCTCACCATTCACCTGATTGTCCGCTACCGGGAATTTCAGCACGACGAACCGGAGGCCGACCCGAAAGACTCGCTACGCAAGACCGTAATGGCCATGATCAAACCCTGTTTCTACATGGCCGTTACCACCATCGTCGCGTTTGGCTCGCTCACGTTCAGTGGCATCCGCCCGGTAATCGACTTTGGCTGGATGATGACACTCGGACTGACCGTGGCTTTTCTGATCACCTTTATTATCTTCCCGGCCCTGCTCCGGATCCTGCCACCGCCACTGGACAAAAGTGTGCTGTCCAACCGGATTCCGTTCACCGACGTCTTTGCGAGCTTCACAGAGCGCTTTGGAAAGACCGTTCTGGTGGGGTCAGCGGCAATCGCCATACTGTGTGCAGTCGGCGTGAGCAAGCTAACCGTGGAAAACAGCTTTATTGACTACTTCAAGTCATCGACCGAAATTCACCAGGGCATGATCACCATCGACAACCGCCTGGGTGGAACCACACCACTGGACATCGTCATTACCGATGAAAAACCGCCGGAAAATGCCACAACCGACAGCGATCCGTTTGCCAGTGGCTGCGATCCCTTCGCCGAGGATTGCGGCGGTGAGGAGGAATACCGGGACACCTGGTATACCTACCAAAAAATGCAGAAACTGGAGAAGGTGCACAACTACCTCGACAGCCTGCCGGAAACCGGCAAGGTCCTGTCCATCACCTCCACCCTCGACATCCTGGCACTGATCAACCAGGGCGAGCGACTGGATGCCCTGGAGCTGGCGTTTGTGCCGGCGGCAGTTCCGGATGATTTGCAGGACGTTCTGCTGACCCCCTATATCTCCGAGGAACACGACCAGGCCCGTTTCAGTGTCCGGATTCTGGAGACCATGCCCGAACTCCGGCGCCAGGCCCTGCTTGACCGCATCCACTCACACCTGACTAACGAACTCGACTACGACGAGGACCAGGTCCTGTTCGCGGGCATGACCGTCATGTACAACAACATGCTCCAGAGCCTGTTCGATTCCCAGATCAAGACCATCGGCGCGGTGTTCCTGGCCATCATGGCCATGTTCCTGTTGCTGTTCCGCTCGTTCAAAATGGCCCTGATCGGCATTGCACCCAACCTGATTGCCGCGGGCTCCGTTCTGGGCCTGATGGGGTGGCTTGGCATCCCACTGGACATGATGACCATCACCGTGGCGGCGATTACGGTCGGCATCGCCGTGGATGACACCATTCACTACCTGCACAGGTTCAAAACCGAGTTCGCAAAAGATGGCGACTACCTGGCGACAATGCACCGGTGCCACCGGAGCATTGGCCGGGCGATGTTCTACACCTCTCTGACCATCATTGCCGGCTTCTCGATTCTTGTGCTCTCCAACTTCATCCCGACCATCTACTTCGGCCTGTTTACCGGGTTTGCCATGTTCATGGCCTTGCTCGGAGCTCTGACCCTGCTGCCCCGGTTGATTGTCATGGTCAAACCCTTTGGCCCGGGCGCCAGCGCCTGAACCAAAAAAAGGGCCGCATCCGAAGAAGCGGCCCTTATTCCAAGGCAGTGGGACCGGGTGCGAGGTTACTGACCCTGGCCCTGGCCTTGCTGCTGCATCATCTGGCGCTGTTGCTGCATTTGCTGCTGCATCTGCTGCATGCGCTTGTCGAGAGTCTCACGCTGCTCTTCGGTAAACACGCTGTCGACTTTCGCCTGCATGAGGGTCGAGAGCGCAGCGATCTCACCAGTCAGGTCGCCCAGTTCCTCGGCATTTTCGCGGATGGAGTCTTCGTCGTATTCCGGCTTGATCTCGGCCTGCATCTGCTGCTGAAGCGCGCGCGCCTCCTGACGGAGTTCAGCGATCTTGCCCTGCATCTCGTCGATGATGCCCCGGATCTCGGTTTGTTGGTCGTCAGAAAGACCCACCATCTGCGCCAATTGATCAACCTGATCCGGCTGACCGCCAGCGGCCTGTTGGGCCAGCGCCGGAGCGGAAAGGCTCACGGCGACAAGGGCAGTACCAAACAATTTTGCGAGCTTCATAAGGTTCTCCGTTTACAGGGTGGCCACGTCTGAAATACCACCGATTTGCGTTGGTTTCGTCATTCAGGTTGTACACCCTAAAACATCATGGCGACGTTTTTCACCCCGATGCCCCTCCTTTTTGTACACACTTCTCACCCGGTTCTCCCTCAACCCGCCACACAGGCGGCTCCAAACAAATGTGAAAATTTGGTCATTCCCCTTCATAATGGCGCCGTTCACCGACCGGCGGAGTATACGAGATGGCGATTAACTGGTTTCCAGGGCACATGCACAAGGCCCGCAAGGAGATCAAACAGGTAATGCCCCAGATGGACCTCATTATCGAGGTACTGGATGCGCGCATCCCGTTCAGCAGCGAAAATCCGCTGGTGCCCGCCCTGCGTGGCGACAAGCCTCTGATCAAGGTGCTCAATAAACGCGACCTCGCCGATCCGGAGATTACCGGGCAATGGCAGGCGTGGCTTGAACAGGAACGCGGCGTGCGCACCATAACGCTGACCCACAACCAGCGCAGCGAAGCGCTGGGCATCCTGAAGCTGGCCGAGGAAATGACCCCGGACCATGACCGCCAGAAAAGCGCCCTGCGGGTGATGATCCTTGGCATTCCGAACGTCGGAAAATCCACCATCATCAATACCCTGGCCGGACGGCCGGCCGCGAAAACCGGTAACGAGCCGGCGGTGACCCGTGCCCAGCAGGCCATCAAACTGCCCGACAACATCCTGTTGTACGACACGCCCGGCTTCTTATGGCCCAAACTGTCACCGGAAGCCTGCGGCTATCGTCTGGCAGTCACCGGAGCCATTCGCAGCTCTGTCCTCGATTTCGAGGATGTCGCCCTGTTCGAGGCGGATTACCTGAGACAGGCTTACCCGGAGCTGGTTAAGGCCCGCTACGGCCTGGAGCAGCTACCCGCCGATGGCCTCGGTCTGATGGATACAATCGCCGCGAAACGCCGGTTCTTTGGCCGTGGTGGTATCCCGGATCTGCACAAAGTGTCCGAGGTCCTGCTCAACGAATTCCGTGCCGGCACCTTGGGACGCATATCCCTGGAAACCCCGGAAATGGTGGAAAGGGAAGCAGAGGAAGCCGCTCAGGCCGCCGCCGACAAGGCCGCCCGGGAAGAGGTCAAGGCGAAGGGGAAGAAGAAAGGCCGCACCGGCAAACCCTGAACCACCCGGTGGTGACATACTCTGACGGCAGGGCGTCAAACATCCCCCGTGCGGTGCGAACAAAATGCGGCTGATCGTAGAACCCGGCTTCCATTGCCAATACGGACATGGACTTGCCCTGCTCCCAATGGGCCAGGACACGGTTCATCTTCAGGTGCAGCAGAAACCGTCGCAGCGGTACCCCAATCTCCTGCCGGAACAGGTGGCTGAGTCGCGACGACGATAGCCCCACCGATTCTCCCAGCCACGGCACGTCCACTTTTTCGGGCAACTCAGCACGAAGGAAGTCACAGACCTTCCGAACGCGGGGGTCCAGCGGCTCCGGCGAGTCGCCAAGGCATTCAACCGCTGTCGACAGAGCCTGCCAGACCGCGTCACAGCCTCCGGTCTCCAGGGCTGGAATACTGTCGTGCGGCAGCACCACATCCACCGATTGCCCGCCCTTCAGGATCGGCTGGAGAGCCCGCCAAAAGGCGCTGTCTGGGTCCAGTTGCGCGCACCACATGCGGGTGTCGCCGGGTTCCAGCGCCTGCACGGCGTCGGGAGCCACCAGCGCTGCCGATGTCGAACGCCACTGGCCCGCCACCTGAAGTCGAAACGGCCCATCAAGGCCAACGAGCCACGAAGCGCTGATGTGACGGTGAGGACGGTTGGGCATGAGATGCCCGACCACATGCCAGTGGTCGGGCCAGAGGAACAGGGTGCCATTCGGCGGATGCTGCATAGTCGGGCCGGTCAGTGAGTTTTCCTGTGGCCAAAGCATACCCCAGGTCAGCGGTTTCGCCAGCGCATCACCGGCCTGCGTGACATCATTGGCCCTGGATTGACCCACCGTGCTGGTCCTTGCCGTGGCTGCTCAGGGCAGAAGGCACAGGAATTCCAATCTTGGCGGCAAACTCGATGCTGACAAAAATGGGCCCGATCAACAGAAACACCAGATCTTCCACAAACGATGGCTTTTTCCCTTCGACCTTGTGGCCATAGACCTGCAAGGCCCAGGCCGCGACCCAGACCACGAGACTGCTCCAGAACAGTGACCAGCCGGCAGCGATAACACTCTGGATGAGCCAGGCCGAGACGGCAAACCACCCTGCCATCAACACGAATACCCACAGCGACAGACGCAGGTATACAACACCTGACAGCACCGCCAGCACGGTGGCACCATTGACCCACTCACCCGCCATGCCCGTCAGGCCCAGCCAGCTTCCAACCGGTATTAGCCAGAGCAGGCCGAGAGTGGAAAACACAATGGCCGGCACGCACACAATGTGGACCCACTGGTTGAAGGAATTCTGGTGGCTCTCACCGTAGTCGCTCAAAAACTGCGGCAACGATCGCATGGACATCTCCCATTGTTGTTGTCTTTGATAATTGTCACTATATCAAGCTCCCTTTCCCGGTCCTTGTACGTAACAGCTATTGCCCGGTCATTGCCGATCGACTCAATCGCCCCTTACCAAGGTCAAATATCACCGCCACGGCAAAAAGCCTAAACTGTTCATAACGTCACTGATCACATGATTTCGCCATGCCTGGCGGGTCGTAAAGGAGGAAAGTATGAGACGCGTTGTCGTCACCGGTATGGGCATTGTTTCCTGCCTCGGTAACTCACTGGACGAGGTAACGGAAAGCCTGAAAAACGGAAAATCCGGCATTCGATTCAATGAAACCTACAAGGAGATGGGGTTTCGCAGCCAGGTTTCCGGTTCACCGGACGTGGACACCTCGGTCATTGATCGCAAGATCCGTCGGTTTATGGGCCCCTCGGCCATGTACAGCTACCTGTCCATGGAACAGGCCATCGCCCAGGCCGGCCTGACCGAAGACCTGATCTCCAATGACCGCACCGGCCTGATTGCCGGCTCCGGCGGGGCCTCCTGCTCCAGCCAGGTGGAGGCAACCGACATCATGCGGGAGAAAGGCGTCAAACGTATCGGGCCGTACATGGTGCCACGCATCATGACCAGCACGGTGTCGGCGTGCCTGGCCACCGCCTACAAGATCCGGGGCGTGAACTATTCCATGTCCTCGGCCTGTGCCACCAGTGCGCATTGCATCGGTCACGCCATGGAGCAGATCCAGGCCGGCAAGCAGGACATTGTCTTCGCCGGCGGCGGTGAAGAAGAGGACTGGAGCCTGACCATGATGTTTGATGCCATGGGCGCCCTCTCCACCAAGTACAACAATGCACCTGAGACCGCATCGCGCCCGTTCGACAGTGGCCGCGACGGATTTGTCATTGCCGGCGGCGGCGGCATGGTCGTACTGGAGGAACTGGAGCACGCCAGGAAACGCGGTGCCAACATCATTGCGGAACTGACCGGCTACGGCGCAACCTCGGACGGTTATGACATGGTCGCGCCCTCCGGCGAAGGCGCACAGCGATGCATGAACCAGGCCATGGCGACTATTCGCGGCAAGGTTCAATACATCAACGCGCACGGCACCAGCACGCCTGTGGGCGATGTGGCGGAAATGGGGGCTGTACGGAATACCTTTGGCGATAACATTCCCGCCATTTCCTCAACCAAATCCCTGTCCGGCCACTCTCTCGGGGCAGCCGGCGTGCACGAGGCGATCTACTCACTCCTGATGCTGCAAAACGGTTTCATCGCCGGCACTGCGAACCTCAAGGATCTGGATGAGAAAATCAGCAACATGCCACTGGTTGGCCCGGCATCGCAGGAGGCCGACCTGTCTACGGTGATGTCCAACAGTTTTGGCTTTGGTGGCACCAACGCATCGCTGGTGTTCGAGAAGCTATAAGTTGCACGGATTTGCGGGTCCCTCGGGCCCGCTCTTTATTGGCGGTATATACTCTTAGTTCTGAACTTGCTCATTGGCAACATCGTTGTTCCGTATTAAAGTACGCGTTGACATGAATCAATTCGGACGGTTCACCTAATATGGCACAAGCAATCCGACTCCGTCAGGCTTCTTCTCCTCTCAAAGCCTCATGCCACCAGTGCAGCCTGAGCAATCTGTGCCTGCCTCTTGCGATCGAAGAAAATGATCTCGACAGTCTGGAGGATATTGTCCAGCAGGGTCGTATTTTCAATCGTGGCGAGCACATTTTTGATCAGAGCACGCCCTTTCGCTCCTGCTTTGCAGTGCGGAGCGGCTCGGTAAAAACCTCGATTATTACCGAGGGCGGAGAAGAACAGGTCACCGGCTTTTTCATGCCCGGAGAACTGATCGGCCTCGACAGCATGAGCAGTGACAGCTACGCCTGCACCGCCAAGGCTCTGGAGCGAACCAGCGTATGTGAATTCCCGGTTGAGAAACTGGAGGAACTGACTGGAAAGCTGCCGGACCTGCAGCATCACATGTACCATCTCATGAGCCAGGAGATCCAGAACAGCCACCAGCTCGCAATGCTGTTGAGCAAGAATACCGCCGAGGAACGCATTGCAGCGCTGCTACTGTCACTTTCCAGCCGGTTCCAGCGCAGGCGTATGTCCGGCACCAACTTCAGCCTGCCAATGGCGCGTAACGATATCGCCAACTTTCTGGGCCTGGCTGTGGAGACCGTCAGTCGGGTCTTCACCCGGTTCCAGAATCAGGGCATTATCAAGGCCCGTGGGCGCGAGGTTGAGCTTCTGGATGTGGAAGCATTGCAGATGGTCACCCGGGAATTCTCCCGCCAGGGCAGCCAATAAGACATCCGATCCGCCGGCTATTCAGCCGGCGCTTTCACCTCTTGCGGACTGGAAGTCTTCAGCATAGCCAACTCGTCCATCAGCCCTGAGCGCCACGGAAGCTGTTTGATACCAAAGGTATTGCGGATCTTGGTGCAGATAAGCGTGGTATTGAGAGGTTCCAGGTGGCCCCAGTTGGGCACCTCGTCCACCACGCGAATCCCTTCAGGAATGCCCGGAAGACCGGCGATCGCCAGACCGAGTTCGTACAGATTGATTTCTTCTGCGCCCGCATATTGATAGGTGCCCCAGACCTCGGCACCACAATCAATCTGCTGGATCACGGCAGTCATCACCCTCGCCAGATCACGGGCCGCCACAGGCTGACCGCGGCACCGTCCCGGCAATGAGAGCGTCTCCCCTGCCGCAGTGCTCGCCTGAACTTTTCGTATGAACCGTGAGAGACTCCAGCCGGTGCGCAGAATGATGTGCCGGGGCAGGAGTGTTCGCAGCGCCTGTTCACACTCCCACTGCCAGTTGCCGAGCTCATTGAACGGCTGACCGGGATTCGAGGTTATGTACCCGCTTTGTTTGCGGCCATCGAAAACGTAACAGGACGACAGCTGCAGCAACGCCATGCCACGCTCCGAGGCATATTCCGCCATGGCCAGTGGCAGGGAGAAAGCCGCCTTGTGAGTATCTTCCGGGTCATTCTGGGCAACTTCCGGATCCGAAAGCCAGAGGGCATTGACGATCAGGTCGGTATCTTCCGGAATCCAGTTCTCAAGGGCGTTGAGATCAGCACTGGCGGGATCACTGACCAGCAACGGACTAACCTGCAGCGACGTTTCACGCAAGCGCTCCAGCAACAGTTTTCCCAGCGGGCCATAATCATGAACAACGAGCACGTGCACGGGGGCTCAATACCTCCAGAATATCACTGATATGACGGGCCTCACGGACCGGTCAGGCCAATGGCTTAGAATCATCGGCCCCTACAATAACAGCCAATATTAAACGCAAACAGTTTAAAGTTTGCCTTCTCTTTACGGCATAAAAACAAGAGGAACCGACATGCTGAAACAACAGAGCCACATCGTGGCGCCGATTCCGGACGAACTTCGCACCAGGGCACTTTACACAGTAAACGAGCTCCGGGAGCGCGGCAAAGCCGATAAGGAGGCCATAGACAAGCTGTTTGAACTTATTGTGGAGCTCACCGAGTCGGGGCTGGACTTCTTTTTCCTCGAGCCTCTACGTCGCCTTAACGCCAGCAGCATGATGATGGGAATGGCCCGGATGGGCATCAGCAGCATGCTCAAAGGCAGCAAAATGGTGGTTCACAAAGTCCTGAAAAAACTGGACGACAAGAGCCTGGCAGCCATTCTCGACTTCATAGACGAAATCATACACGAGCCGGAACAGGGCTGAACCGTCTTCGCACCCTGACCAGCTTACCGGTACTCTCTTGGCACCCGTGCGGTGATGCCGGTAAGCAGCTCGTAGGAAATCGTTCCGGCACATGTCGCCACTTCGTCAACGCCCACCGTTGGCCCCCAAAGCTCCACCGGATCACCTTCCCTCGCATCCGGCGCGTTACTCAGATCGACTGCGAGCATATCCATTGAGACCCGGCCGATCAACCGGATCCGCTGGCCATTCACGGCGGCAGGCGTGCCAGTGCCTGCATGACGGGGGTACCCGTCACCGTAACCGATAGCAACCATGCCCATGCGGGTATCCCTGTCCGCCACGAAACCGCCGCCATACCCCACCGTCTCGCCGGCCCGCACGGTTCGGGTGGTGATCAGTGGAGCTTCAAGTGACATCACGGGCTTCAGCCCCAACTCGGGGCCAATCTTGGCCAGCATGGGCGACCCGCCGTACAGCATGATGCCCGGACGGCTCCAGTCAAACATAGGCTGACCGGGAATAAAGTGGGCGGCGGAATTACCGACACTTCGCATCAGCTCCGGCCAGTGCGCTGTCGCTTCCTCAAAACGCGCGGTCTGCTCGGCGGTCATCGAGCTGTCGAGGTCATCGGCGCAGGCAAAGTGGGTTACAAAACCCAGCAGGCCTGGACGGGCACCGATTGCATCCAACTTCCTCATCACCTCGGCCAGTTCGGCGGGCAGGAACCCAAGACGGTTCATCCCGGTGTTTACCTTGACCCAGAACGTTGGCCGCGCCGCCATTTGGTCCAGCCAGGCAAGCTGGTGATGACTGTGCAGAACCGGCTCAAAACCTTGCCGTACACACAGCCCGAGATCCCCGGGAGCATGAACACCCTGAAGCATCACCACCGGCTGCCGCAGCCCGGCGTCGCGAATGGCGAGCGCCTCTTCCAGGCAGGCGACCGCGTATTTCGGAGCATCGTTCGCGAGGGCCTGCGCCACGGGCACAATGCCATGACCGTAACCGTCGGCCTTGACCACCGCCATAGCCTGCGCCGGGCCAGCATGCTCGCAGGCCAACCGGTAATTCTGGCGCAACGCCCCCAGATCAATACGGGCAACAGTGCTTCGGGGCATCAGTAATCACCACCGTAATCGCCATAATCACCGTGCGCCAGATCTTCAAACTTGGTGTATTTCCCGATAAAGGCCAGACGGATCGTGCCGATGGGGCCGTTCCGCTGTTTGCCGATGATGATTTCGGCAATGCCCTTATCCGAAGTGTCCTCGTTATAAACCTCGTCGCGGTAGACGAACATGATGACGTCGGCGTCCTGCTCGATCGCACCGGATTCCCGCAAATCCGAGTTCACCGGGCGCTTGTTGGGCCGCTGCTCCAGGCTCCGGTTCAGCTGCGACAGGGCCACCACCGGACAGCTCAATTCCTTGGCGATCCCCTTCAGGGAGCGGGAGATCTCGGAGATCTCCGCGGTCCGGCCCTCGGTGTTGCCCGGCACGCGCATCAACTGAAGGTAATCGACCATGATCAGGCCGATCTTGCCGTCGTTCTCCCGGGCGATTCGCCGGGCCCGCGACCGCATTTCCGTGGGACTCAGGCCCGGCGTGTCATCGATGTAGAGCGGCTTGTCCTTGAGCAGACTGACAGCCGAGGTCAGGCGCGGCCAGTCGTCTTCCTCAAGCTTGCCGCCGCGGACCTTGGTCTGATCAATACGACCCAGGGAGGACAGCATCCTCATGGCCAGGGCATCCGCCGGCATTTCCATGCTGAAAACCAGGACCGGCGTGCCGGTGCTGATCAGCGCGTTCTCAACAATGTTCATGGCGAAGGTGGTCTTACCCATGGAAGGCCGCCCCGCGACGATGATCAGGTCGGCCGGCTGCATACCGGAGGTCCGGTCATCCAGGTCCCGGAACCCGGTGGTCAGGCCCGTGGTCTGCTCGCCCGATTCGAACAGCTCTTCAATACGGCTTAGCGTCTTGGTCAGTATTGGATTGATGGCCTGGGGGCCGGAACCTTCCTTGACGCGAGACTCCGCAATCTGGAACACATTGCGTTCGGCTTCATCGAGGATCTCGTTACTGTTTCGCCCCTGGGGATTGAACGCAGAATCCGAAATCTTGCCGGAGACCTCCACCAGTTGGCGCAGGACCGAACGCTCGCGAACGATATCGGCATAGGCCCGGATATTCGCGGCACCTGGAGTTTTCTCGGCCAGCTCGGCAAGGTAGGCCAATCCGCCGGCATCTTCGATGTCGCCGGCGCGTTCGAGAAATTCCGCCAGGGTGACAACATCCAGAGGCTCACTTTCACTGGCCAGTCGCTCGACAGCACCGAAAATGAGACGGTGATCCTGCCGGTAGAAATCGACAGCAGAAATGATCTCTGAAATCTCGTCAAACCGGCGATTGTCCAGCATCAGGCCACCGAGTACCGCCTGCTCCGCCTCGACGGAATGCGGGGGGACCTTGATGCGACTGGTTTCTAGATCAGAGTTGGCGGATTTCAGGTTGGGCTTGGCCATAACAACGTCTTCAGCTGGATACCACGAAGCCCACAGTTTACGGGGAACGCTTCGGGAATGGGAGAGGCTTACAGAAAGCTAAGAATACCAGAAAGCAACGGGCCCGAAACCGTCTCCGGCTCGGGCCCGTTCAATCAAGCGCGGCCGGGTTGCCCCGGCCTGGCCAATGTTGTTGCAGATTACTCTGCAACAACCGCCAGCTTGACAGTTACTTCAACGTCAGAGTGCAGCTGCAGCTCGATATCATACTCGCCGGTCACGCGGATCGGACCTTCAGGCAGACGAACTTCGCTCTTCTCGACTTCAGTGCCACCGGTGGTGATCGCGTCTGCGATATCACGAACACCGATAGAACCGAACAGCTTGCCTTCCTCGCCAGCCTTGGAGCTGATGGTGAAAGACGCACCTTCCAGAGCTTCGGCGCGAGTCTTGGCAGCAGCCAGCTTCTCGGCAGCCGCTTTTTCAAGCTCTGCACGACGCTCTTCGAACGCCTTCAGGTTCGCTTCAGTGGCAGGTACGGCCTTGCCATACGGAAGCAGGAAATTACGACCGTAACCGGCCTTGACCTTTACCTTGTCACCCAGGGATCCAAGGTTTGCTACTTTCTCGAGCAGAATAACTTCCATCTCGTTAACCTCTTCGTGCTTTATTCAGCCGGCCCGGCAGGGCTTATACGCCTCCGGATATCCAGCCAGCTATCCACAAAAGCCAGAACCACTAACAGAATCATCAGACTTGGGCCCAAAAGGATCAGCGCCACATAGAACATCGCCAACCAGTTCCCACTGAGCTTTTTCAAACCAACAACGCCGTGAACCAGGGCCAGGCTGGCCAGGAACAGCGGTGTTCCCGCAGCCCAGGCAAGCAGCATGGAGTTCAGCCCGAGAAGCGGGCCACCCACCATGGTCACCGCACACAATACCGCAATGGGCGCCGACAGCCGCAGGCCATGGAATTCCTTCCGGAATCCGCCGGGGTTATAGAGCCCCGCCTGCCAGGACCGCGCCAGCATGGTCATGCCCACACCCGTTGCCAGGTAGGTGCCTGCCATGCTCGCGTTCATGGTGTCCCGGATAACCTTATCGAGGTCATCGCCGAGACTCTGCGCAATTTCAGCATTGTACTGTTGGTAAAAGCTCACCCCGGCCTGGACCAGATCGTCCAGCAGACCCGGGTAGATCACAGGCAACATCAGACCTGTGACGATTGCGAGAAAGCTTCCCGCAAGCAGGGCTTTTTCCCAGGACTGCGTGGTTCTGATCAGCGACGCCATGAGCATAACCTGAAGCAGTACAGCTAGAGCGGTCGGGTCCTGCCCGAAAATGCTCCAGCCAAGTGCCGGAAGTAATGCCCAGAGCCCGATGTTGAGCCCCTGGCTGATGCCAAGCCTGAGAATAACCAGGCCAACAACGGCTGCGCCAATCCAGAACAACAAAGGTACCGCAGTCGTAACTGCTGCTACCCCGCCGGCCTGGAAGGGACCGCGCATTACATACTGTGCAAGTGCACGCATGGTCCCAAGTCCTGTGTTTCTGTTACTTAGTTATCGTGGCTGTCCGAGTACGGCAGCAGTGCCAGGTAGCGGGCACGCTTGATAGCGGTAGCCAGCTGACGCTGATAACGTGCTTTGGTGCCGGTAATGCGGCTGGGCACGATTTTGCCGGTTTCAGTGATGTAGCCTTTCAGGGTGTCCAGATCTTTGTAATCGATCTCCTTGACACCCTCTGCCGTGAAGCGGCAGAACTTACGACGTCTGAAAAAACGAGCCATAACTTAACTCCTCAACTCCGGTTAATTACTCTTCTTCGTCCTGGGTTTCAGCACGCTGACGTGACTCGTCAGATTCGGCTGAACGACGCGGGCGATCATCTCCGCCACGACGGTCTTCACGGGACTCGGAAGCTTTCATCGGGGACAGGTCTGTATCCGCACCATCGCGGCGCAGGATCATGTCGCGGATGATTGCATCGTTGAAACGGAAGTTGTGAGTCAGCTCGTCCATCGCGGCCTGTGAACATTCAACGTTCATCAGTACGTAGTGAGCCTTGTGAATCTTGTTGATCGGGTATGCCAGGTGACGACGGCCCCAATCTTCAAGGCGATGTACCTGACCGCCATCTTCAGTGATGACGCCGGTATAACGCTCGATCATCGCGGGCACCTGCTCGCTCTGATCCGGATGTACCATAAAAACGATTTCGTAGTGACGCATGAGTTCTCCCTACGGTTTAAACAGCTTTCTTTTCAACCTTCGGACGCCTGGCCCAACCGGTTAAACGTGAAAGCAAGGAGGTGACAGCCTGGGCTGCCGTTTTTTTGCTTTATCAATAAGGCTTTACAAGAAAGGCTTGATCAAAAGCGAGATTTTGGAGGCCTGACAAGCAGGCAATACAAAACCACCCCTTGGAAAAGGGGTCACGTATTCTAGGCGGCCGGGGGCTTCTGTGCAAGGGTTAACCAAGTCGCTGGCGCAGGGCTTCGTATAGGCAAACACCCGTAGCCACGGATACGTTGAGGCTATCCACGTGACCCAGCATCGGAATATTGATGAGCTGGTCGCAGTGCTCCCGGGTCAGACGACGCATGCCTTTGCCCTCGGCGCCCATGACCAGGGCCACTGCTCCCTTGAAGTCAGCCTGAAACAGCGTGGCACTGGCCTCACCCGCGGTACCAATTAACCAGACCCCCTGATCCTTGAGGGTTCGCAGAAACCGCGCCAGATTGGTCACCCGAACAAACGGCACAGTTTCCGCCGCTCCGCACGCCACCTTTCGGGCCACCGGGGTCAGTGACGCGGATTTGTCCTTCGGGACCACGACGGCCTGAACGCCGACCGCATCAGCCGTGCGCATGCACGCCCCGAGGTTGTGAGGATCAGTTACGCCGTCCAGTACCAGCAGAAACGGCGGCTTGTCACTGCCAGCGAGTTGGGCCAGCAGATCATCTTCCGTCCATTCACGGCTTTCACTGACCGCCGCCACAATGCCCTGATGGACGCCGGACACCCGCTCATCCAGTTCCCTGCGATGCACCACCTTCCAGCGAACGCCAAGGCTATCAAGGGCGTCGGTGACGCTTTTTACCCGCTTATCCTGACGACCGGTCTGGATCCAGACCTGCTGCAACCGCTCAGGCTCACGCTTGAGAACCGCCTCAACCGCATGCCAACCAAATACAAACTCTCCGGACACTGGCTTTGTTTCCTGTTACTTGCGGGATTTCCGTTTTTTATCGCCCTGACCGGACTTCTTGCCTTTCTCCAATGCGAGCTTGGCAGCCTGAGCAACCAGCTCATCCCTGGCCGATGGCGGCTCATTATCTGCACTGGAAGGTTTGGCGGGCGTAGCGGGTTTAGCGGGCGGCTTGCCACCGGATTTTTTGCGCGGACGCTTCAGCTCACCTTCAGCCGACGCACGCACTTTCGGACCCGATTTTTCCCGGGCTCCCGCCTTGCCTTTTCCACCGGTACGCTTGCCCTTCCCCTTGCCACGCTCATCGCCCTTGGGAACAGCCAGAGCGTCACGATCCGCCTGACGGTGCACTGGGTCGCTGATCAGTTCCAGGTCGATCTTGCGATCCTCCATGCCGACTCGAACGACCTTGACCCGGACCTCATCGCCAAGCCTGAAGCTCATCGCGGTGTGCTCCCCGATCAGCCGATGCTTGGCGGCGTCGTGGTGGAAGTAATCCCCGCTCAGGGTCGACACATGGACCAGGCCCTCGATGTAAACACCGGACAGCTCCACGAAGAATCCGAAAGGCACCACAGCCGCAATAACGCCGTCGTATTCCTCCCCGACGTGGTCACGGAGGTACTCGCACTTAAGCCAGGCCATGACGTCCCGGGTAGCGTCATCCGCCCTCCGCTCGGCCATCGAAGTATGCTCGCCCAGGCGTTCCATCTGGGGAAAATCGTAGGGATATTCGGCCAGCGCCGGGTCAGATTTCGGCGGCTTGACCACGTCTTTTGACGCGTTTTCGCCGTGAACAACGGACTTGACTGCCCGGTGGGCGATCAAATCCGGGTAACGCCGGATTGGCGAGGTGAAATGCGCGTAGCCCGCAAAGCCAAGGCCGAAGTGGCCCCCTTCCTCAGGGCTGTATACCGCCTGACTGAGGGAGCGCAGCATGACCGTCTGAATAACATTCGCGTCCGACCGTTCGGCAATTTCGGAGAGCAACGCCTGATAATCGGCGGACGTGGGATTGTCTCCGCCACCAAGCTGCAGCCCCAACTCGCCCAGGAACAGTCTGACCGCATTCAGGCGCTCTTCGGAGGGCCCGTCGTGGACCCGATAAAGCGCAGGAATCTTATGTTTCTTGAGGAATCGAGCTGTGGCAACGTTCGCACACAACATGCACTCCTCGATGATCTTATGGGCGTCGTTACGGGTAACCGGCACAATCTCTTCGATTTTCCGATTCGCATCGAAGACGATCTTGGTTTCCGTGGTTTCGAAATCGATCGCACCGCGTTCGGTCCGCGCCTCGCGCAGCAGCTGATAAAGCCCGTACAGATTATGCAGCTGCGGGAGGACGTGGGCGTACTGCTCCGACAGACGATAGCCCGACTCGGAGTCGGGGTGCTCCAGCATGTCGCTTACCTTGTTGTAGGTAAGGCGCGCATGGCTGTACATCACCGCCTGATAAAAGCTGTAGCCACTGATGTTGCCAGCAGCACTGATGGTCATGTCGGCCACCATACACAGGCGATCGACGCCCGGATTCAGCGAGCAGAGGCCGTTCGAGAGTTTCTCCGGCAGCATCGGAACCACATGATCCGGAAAGTACACCGAGGTACTGCGATTCACTGCCTCTTCATCGAGTGGCGTACCGGGACGGACGTAGTGGGAAACGTCGGCTATTGCGACAATCAGGCGGTATCCGCCCCGCGGCCGGGGCTCACAGTAGACCGCGTCATCGAAATCCCGAGCGGTTTCGTCATCAATGGTCACCAACCGGAGATTGCGGATATCAACGCGATTTTCCTTGTCTTTTTCGGTGACTTCTTCCGGAATCTTTGCCACCTGCTCGCCCACCGACGGCGGCCAGCTGTGGGGGATATCGTATGAGCGAATGGCGACATCGATTTCCATGCCGGGCGCCATGTGCTCGCCCAACACCTCGACCACTTTCCCCAGGGGCTGGGTACGAATACTTGGCTGACGGATGATATCCACCACCACGTACTGCCCGTGACGGGCTTCCCCGGCATGTTCCTGGGGAATCAGAACCTCGTGGTTGATGCGGGCATTCTCCGGCACCACGAAACTGATCCCGCTTTCCTGGAAGAAACGCCCGACCGTCTGACTGGTCCGATACTCGAGAACCTCGACAATCGCGCCTTCCCGGCGCCCACGATCGTCAACCCGATCAACCCTGGCAGCCACCCGGTCGCCATGAAACACCTGCCGCATCTGACGCGCGGTCAGAAACAGGTCAGAGCCACCATCATCCGGAACCAGAAAACCGAAACCATCTTTGTGACCAATCACCCGGCCGGTGACAAGATCGGCCTCTTCGATCGGGAGGTAGGCACCGCGACGATTGCAAATGAGCTGGCCATCCCGACACATTGCGATCAGGCGCCGGCGCAGGGCCTCAATGCCCTCGGGCGAGGTTTGCCCCAGCTCCTCACAAAGTGTTTCGTGAGTTGCCGGCGCACCCCGGTCTTTCAGGTGTTCGAGAATGAATTCCCGGCTCTGTATGGGGTTCTCGTAGTTCTGGGCCTCACGGCTGGCGTGAGGATCCCGGTCAGTTTTCTTCCTGGCAACCATTCGGATCCTTGCTGTCATACTGCACCGGATCGGCGCAGGTTCATTCGTTTGCCATGCAGTATAACGTTGGGATGGCGCACCTGCCTAACATGGAGACAAGAATAGGCATAATTACCTGCCAACCTTTTTTGCAAAAAGTGTTTGACAGGTTTTCCGGGAATTATTAAAGTACGCGCCATCGGTTGGGGGACACACTCTGGCCTTGGCAGAAAGGCCCAGTTTTCAATAAACTAACGGCTAATCTGCAAATCACCTGCCGAGGTGGTGAAATTGGTAGACACGCTAGCTTCAGGTGCTAGTGGGGGCAACCCCGTGGAGGTTCAAGTCCTCTCCTCGGCACCATTCTTCCCTGAATGGTCTCCCAGATATAATCCTTCTCTATCCATAAGCGCAATTGCCTTTCTGATTACGAAACGGCTAATCGCTATATGAAGCGCCTTTGTGGCCGCAGAGTTGATCTCAAAAACCCTCTCAGTCGAATCGAGCTCAATGGTTTTGAGTCCCGGCATTCCGCAGGATCAAGCAACCTCTGCCTTCGGTTGCCCGTTTCCAAGCCCCCCGATATCCATGTTTTGCAAACAAATACCCTCTGAATATCCACTTTCTGCAAAAATAACCGGGCGTTTGCAAGCCATAGCGCCCAACCAAAATTTTTTTTACTTTCAATACATAGAGTTAACGTTCACTCCACGCCTGATTTGATTCATTCAGAGTGAATCTTTAAAAAAACAAAACAAGACAGCACAAGTTGATTTGCAGCATAGTTGGGCAGGCATGGATGCCTAAAATTCACCTATGACTCTGCTGAAGAGGTGCGTCCGTGCGAGCCAATCACCCTGTCACCAACCGCAGCGTGCCTGTCAGTCGAAGCGCCAATATTCTCTCAACAACCAATCCGAAGGGCCAGATCACCCACATTAACGATGAATTTGTTGAGATCAGCGGGTTTTCACGGGAAGAACTGATTGGCCAGGCTCACAACATTATTCGCCATCCGGATATGCCCAGGGCCGCATACGAAGAAATGTGGCGCAGACTAAAGTCAGGCGAGACCTGGCTGGGAGCGGTCAAAAACCGGTGCAAAAATGGCGATCATTACTGGGTCAGGGCCTATGCCATTCCGGTGACCGGGAAGAACGGGGAGGTCCTTGAGCTTCAGTCAATCCGCTCACAGCTTGATCCAGCGGCCGAGGCCCGGGCAGACAAACTGTATGCCAAGCTTCGCGAGACCCAACCGACCAAAGGTCCGGTAGAACCAGTGAGCCTTCGCCGCGGGTTTTCACTGCATCTGAAGCTAATCATCGCAATAGCCCTGATACTGGCCGCGGTCAGCGCAGCTCAGTTCTTTGCCACCTACGTCTACGCCGATCTCGCAATCCTGGCGGGTGCCTTTCTAGTAACCTCTGCGGCAGTTATCACCCTCACCCGCCCGCTGCGGCAATCTGTCCAACGAGCCCGGGATGTCATCAATGACAGCGTCGCTGAGAAGATCTTTGTCGGGCGCACCGACGATATCGGCAGCCTGGATCTCGCTATCCTTCAACAGGCCGCAGAACTGGACGCACTCGTCAAACGCATGGACGACGTTATCGGGAAACTGCAAAGCGGCGCCGAGCAAACAATTTCCCGAAGCAATGACACTCATTCCGCCGTGCAGGAGCAGTCTACTGCCACAGACACCATCGCCGCTGCCAGTGAAGAAATGTCCTCCACTTCGCGGGAAGTGGCCAACAACGCGTCCGGCATGCTTGACCAGGTTCGTTTGGCCAACGACAGGGTTTCCAGCGGACAGTCCCTCACCCAGGAAACCCGCCACAGCATGGATGCGCTATCGAATGAGCTTTCAGAAGCTTCGCGAACTGTCGGCCAGCTAACCGAAGCAAGCAAGGGCGTTGCCCAGGCACTCAACGTTATTGGCGAAATCACCGAACAAACCAACCTGCTCGCTCTGAATGCCTCTATTGAGGCCGCAAGAGCGGGTGATGCCGGTCGCGGCTTTGCCGTAGTGGCGGATGAAGTCCGCAGTCTTGCGTTGCGGACAAAAACGACAACAGAACAGATTAACCAGACCCTTGGCCACTTTCATGAAACCGTTGCGAGTGCCACCGACTCAATGCAGCGCTGTGGCAGCTACGCACACAAAACCGTTGAAAACGCCAACAACTCGGAAGAGACCCTTGCAGAGCTGGTGACATTCATAGAACGAATTTCAGAGGCCTGCGATGGAACTGCCGCAGCGGCAGAACAACAGCACAACGCATCCGCTGAAATATCAGGGAAAATCGTCAGCATCAATGAACTTGGCGATACTGCCATGGGGGTGGTCAAGGAAGCCCAGGAGTCCATGCATGAGCTGAAAAGCCAGATCGGCGAGGTGGCCGGATTGGTTGACAGACTGCGCCAGCGGAACAGCCCCTGATTCAGTAACGTCCAATAAATCACCGATGGTTGTTCTAAGTGATTGAAATCCAGGTTTTGGGTAACAAAGAAACCGCTGACTGGCTGGCGCGGAAGGAGAAAAGCCTCTCCGCTTCCGGATTCCGCTGTCAATTCAGTGGCATAGATGACGAGCCAAGACCGGCAGAGGCCCCTGATGCCTGGCTTGTTGACTTTGATGCATGCGGAAAACCCTCTCTTGCTGACGTCCTCGAAGGAATAGGCAGCAGCGCCAGCGGGGCGGTACCGGTGGTGATTGCCGGAAAAGCAATCAGCATCGGGTCTGCCAGGCAGGCAGCGCTTGGCGGTGCTAGGCGCTTTCTGGAAAAACCCCTCACACCACGAGCACTTGTCAACGCGTGTAGGGGGCTCGGGATATTCAACACCCTGAGCTCCAGAACTGCTGTCGTTCTTGAGAACCGGCAGGCAATCCTTGAAAAAATCTGCAGGCCACTGGCCGAGCAGTCAGTTAATGCATTGCCCGCCAGCTCCGTTGAAGAGGCTCTCAACCTGGCGCGACATAACGATTCGGACGTCATCGTTATCAGCCATGACAAGGAGTCTCAGAGCTATCACGAACTCGCGGCATTGTTTGGCTTTTTCCCGGAGACCTCAGACATCCCGGTTATTTTCATCAATGAGGATATTGCCGATGCCGCTGCAAAGGACTTCCTGAATCGCCTCGGAACCGGGACCTTCTGCCCCTCATACCGAATGCTGGGACAGTTTCTGAGGGAGCAGACAGGCCGACAAAGTCGCCGCACACTCTCAGGTGGACGGGTCTATGACATCCTGCACGAACGGGAACAGGAACACTTTGCGCTGAATCATCACGCCATCGTCAGCACGACAGACAGCAGAGGGATAATCACCGAGGTAAACAGGCGGTTCTGTGACGTCAGCCAGTACTCCAAGACCGAGCTGATCGGCCAGAACCACCGCATTCTGAAATCCGGCTACCACTCCGCCGACTTTTACCGGGATCTCTGGAAAACCGTATCCGGAGGTGACATATGGCAGGGCGAGATATGCAACCAGGCCAAGGACGGCAGCCACTACTGGGTATCGTCCACGGTCGTACCGTTTCTCGACAGCAAAAAGCGGCCCTACAAATACATAGCAATCCGGAAAGACATCACCCATGTCAAAGCATCGGAGCGTCAGGTGGAGCTCCAGGGTGAGCTTGCAAAGCTCGTCAGTGAAGCCAGCGCGCACGTTCTGTCGGGACACTGGTCCAACGCACCGGAAACCCTCCGATCAGCGCTGCACCCCCTGTGTCGGTTTCTTGATGTCCGCCACGTTTCCATCAAACTGCACCGGGCCGTCGGACTTTTATCCAACTGGCAAAACTACACCAGCGGTCCAGACCAGGATGTCTCACTTACCATAACCAGTTTTGAAACCGCCGGAACAGAAAGGCAAGAAAACAATAGCCACGTGATTGAATCCCGACTAGGAACAGGCGAGGAGGAGCTGGGCTCACTGACCATGCATGCAGGTCAGAACAGGATGATCGAGGTTATTTGCGCCCAGGGACTGATCGACGTGATGGGAAATGTCATCTCCCATTCCCTGGTCCGCTGGATATCGGAATACCACAAGGAGCGAGACCGAGAACGATTGCAGACAGCACAGTCGTTCGCGAGGATTGGCACATGGGAGTGGAATCTGGAAACCGACGAACTTCTCTGGACCGACATCATCCCCGCACTATTCGGTCAGCCTGAGGACAATGTGGAAACCTCCTATGACAACTTCATGTCAGCCATTCACCCCGAGGACCGGGAAAAGGTGGAATCAGGGGTAACCGCAGCAATTGAGCGCAATAAGCCCTACCGTGTTGAACATCGGGTGGTCTGGCCGGATGGCACTGTCAGATGGCTCCGGGAAACCGGGGCAGTCAACCGAAGCGAAGATGGAACCCCACGGCAGATGCTGGGTGTTGTCGAGGATATTACCGCCGCCCATGAAGCGGAGGTTCAGCTGGCGCGCCAGGCTCAAATGCTGAACATGCTTCACGACTCCCTGACTGCATTCATCCTCGACGGGAAGTTCGAGGCCACAATAGAGGCCATGCTGGAAAGCCTGCTTGAGCTGACCGATAGCGAGTCCGGTTTCATGGCCGAAGTGCTTTTTGACAGCACAGAAGAGCCCCACCTCAGGATTCAGTCCATGACCGACATTGGCTGGGACGAAGCTTCCAAGGACATATATAAGCAGGCCCGTACCGACAGGATCGAATTAAATCAACTGGACAAAATGCTGGGTGCTTCGATCAGGGAAAGGAGGATTATTCATAGTAATGAAGCCGAGTCAGAAGGCATCTTCAACCATCTTCCACAAGGCCATTCGCCAATAAAAACCTTTCTGAGTGTTCCCATAATGGTGGGTCCCGACCTGGTCGGAGTGTTTGCGCTTGCCAACCGTAAATCGGGTTACGATGACGCTCTAATCAATTTCCTACGTCCTTTTTCAGCAACCTATGGCGTGATCATCAATTCCCAACGAATGGTGGATATGGAGCAGACCCATCGGAAGAACCTGATCAGGGCCAAGCTGCGGGCTGATAAGGCGAACCGGGCTAAATCCGAATTTCTTTCCAGCATGAGTCATGAATTACGCACACCGCTTAATGCCATTCTCGGCTTTGCCCAGCTGCTGGAAAGCGATGACGAATTGAATGACGACCAGCAGGACAGTGTCCGGGAAATCTTCTCTGCGAGCGAACATCTCCTGGCCCTGATCAACGAGGTACTGGACCTTGCCCGGATCGAATCCGGCAAACTGGACCTCTTTCTGGAAACGGTCCCGGTTAGAGATGTAGTCGAGGAAGCGCTCACGCTTGTCCGTCTGTCCGCCAAGAAACGCGGTATCCGCATCAACCTTGACGGACTGCATAACTTCTGGGTGACCGCGGACTGGACCCGGCTCAAGCAGGCACTGCTAAACCTGCTTTCCAATGCGGTAAAGTATAACCACACGAATGGCACCATCTTCCTGGAGACCCTCCCCCAGGGGGACGCCTGGCTAGAGATCCGGGTAACCGATACCGGCGTTGGCATCCCCGAATCCCGGATCCCGGAACTGTTTCAGCCCTTTAATCGCTTGGGTGCGGAGCTCAGTCACATTGAAGGCACCGGTATTGGATTATCACTCACCCAGAGGGTGGTGGATCTCATGGGGGGGAGCATCGGTGTGCGTAGCACGGTAGATGAGGGCTCGACCTTCTGGATCCGCCTGCCTGTCGAGCCCCGGGATAACAATACGAACGAGGAACCATCCCTCTCCAGCGATGCCGTATGGGAGGCACCGAAAGACCAGTCTCTGGCCGAAAAACCGATGATTCTTTATATCGAAGATAATCCAGCCAACCTGAAACTGGTCAAACGTATCATTCAGTGTGATGCCAGGTTTTCACTGTTATCGGCATCCAGCGGAGAAGAAGGATTGCGAGTGGCCGACAACTGCAAGCCGGATCTGATTCTTCTCGACATCAATCTGCCGGACAGGGATGGCTATCAGGTCCTGCACGCGCTAAAGAGCCGGCCCGGAAACCGGAGCTTGCCCATAGTGGCCCTGACGGCCAGCGCGATGCCGAGTGAAGTCTGGCGAGGCAATAATGCGGGCTTTGACGACTACCTGACCAAGCCGTTCAACGTTCAGGAATTGATGAGCACACTGGAAAAACACCTCGGGTAAAAAGATTCATGCATGTAATCCCTGAAGAAAACCTTTTTGAACAGACGATCTTTGTCATCGATGATGAGCCGGTTAACCTCAAACTGCTCAACAAGATCCTTAAAAACGCAGGCTATCTCAACCTGGTTCTGATCAGCGACCCCCGGGATGTTATCGCTTCATACCGGGAACACCGCCCGTCATTGATACTGCTTGATCTCAACATGCCGAATATTGACGGCTATCAGATCATGGAGCAACTGAAAGACCTCGACGATCCGCTGCTGCCCCCCATCATCGTCCTGACAGCCCAGAATCAGCAGGACTACCTACTGCGGGCACTGGAGACCGGGGCCAGGGATTTTGTCAACAAACCATTTGACCGGCGCGAATTACTGATGCGGGTCCGAAATTTCCTGGACGCCCATGTTGCCCATAAGCTGGTTCGCGACCAGAAAAACCATCTGGAGCTTTTGGTGGAAGAGCGGACCCGGGAGTTACAGGCAACCCGACTCGGGATAATTCGCCGGTTGGGCCATGCAGCAGAATACCGGGACGAAGAAACAGGCAACCATATCTTGAGGATGAGCAAGATGTGCGCCCTGCTTGCCAGCAAGGCCGGCTATAACAAACAACAATGCGACCTGATCCTGGCTGCCAGTCCGATGCATGATATCGGTAAAATCGGCATCCCTGATTCAGTCTTGCTGAAACCGGGCAAGCTGGATCCAGAGGAGTGGCGGATCATGAAATCACACTCCGAGATCGGCGCTCGCCTCCTGGAAGGAGATGACAGCGAACTCCTTGCAATGGCCCGCGAGATTGCCCTTACTCATCATGAAAAATGGGACGGGACGGGCTATCCAAACGGGCTACAGGGGAAAGCCATACCGCTACCGGGAAGAATTGCAGCCCTGGCTGACGTCTTTGATGCATTGACCTCTCCCCGCCCCTACAAGGAAGCCTGGCCAATGGAGAAGGCGGTAGAACTGATCCGCGAGAACCGCGGAAACCATTTTGATCCGGACCTCGTCGACCTGTTTCTGGGCAACCTTGATGACTTTCTTGAAATCAAGCTCGCTCACCAGGACGGCACTGACTGAAAAGCCAATGAATCCTGAAAACCTGAAGTGAATACTGAATGCCATACCGGATGCCGCTATCCTGATAGATCCCGGGCACTTTATCGTTACTGCCAACTCCCGAGCCGCAGATATCTTCGGCACCACCGTTGAAAGCATGACAGGTGCGCCACTGGACATCCTGATTCCGGAACACGCGGCTGGAGGCCGCCAACCTTCGGCTGACAAGAGCCCAGGATGCTGGCGGACTGCGAGCAGGCACTCAAGCGTGCAGATGAGGCACTTTACCAAAGCAAAACCGATTCCAGCCGCGCCTATGGGCTGATCTCAACGGAACGAGGAATTGCAGAGCCATGGCGCACACCCTGCCGACTGCGCGCCCCCTCAACGGCCCCCACGTTTTCTGAAAATTTTGTCAGGGATTCAAGGCATTCGAGCGTCTCGCTTGGATACTCACCAAAATGCTCACGGTAATAAGAGGAAAAGCGGCCGAGATGGTTAAATCCCCAGCGGAGTGCGTGATTGGCAATCTGGGGGTCTTCCTCATAATTGCGGATCAGGGACTCCCGGGCCTTTATCAGACGGCGGGACAGACAATAGTTATATGGGCTCATGCCCGTATATTTTTTCATCAGATAGTAGAGGTTCCGGATACTTAACCCGGACTCACTCGCAACCATTTCCAAATCAACACCATGTTCAAGCCGCTCATTTATCAGCTTCACTGCCTGACAAATCCGGCGTTCATCACGGACATGAACCTCAGGCAGTGAGGTAACTGAACCGTCGCCGCAATGCTGCACCAATGCTCGCTCAAACCATTGGACACGCTCCAGGGCATGCTCATGCCCCTTAAGGAATGCCATTTGGATCACAAAACTTTCAAGTAGCCTCGCGATGTTCGGGTCACCGCTCCTGGGGAATGCTTGCGGTTTTCTGGCACCGGGCGATCCCATCTGAACAATGAAGAGATGGGTTTCCGCCGACACATGGGCGCAATACTCGGCATTCGGTTCAAGAACGAAGGGAACTCCGGGTGCACTCAAGAAACTCTGACCATCAAGCTCAAACTCCGCGGCGCCCTCAAGAGGCAAAACAATCACCGGAGATTCGGTATTTGAGCCAGATATTCTATAGGCCTGATTCAGATAGATACCGCAAAGATTGACACGTTTACCCGGCAGGAAAGCCAGGTGGGCATAGAAATCCATCCGCTCACTGAGACCAGTGATTTCCTGCGACATCTTGAGGTTGCCACTCAAGGTCTGAAGCGAGGACAGACAATAGCTCGGACTTCTCGTGGCAAAGCGAAGGTAGTGCTCAAGAATGAAGCATTGGCTGCTACAGGCTCGCAAGACAAACTCCTCTGTTGTACGCACAAGGCTCGCGTATCAACATATCTACATAAGCTGAATGAACCAATATTTCGCTATGCAACTCTTTGTTTCATAAGGGCAAGCTTTATTTTTGCAGTATGCGGACATTGAGAAATATGTTCTGCGCGTATACTCAAGCAGTTGAAATGGGTTGTTTACCTGAAGAAGCCGCTCTTCCTCCAAGTCCAATTCCAAAAATAAAGCGCGCCCTTCACAGAGCATTACAAAAAAAATACGAACTATTTCATTCAGCAATATTAGGTTTCATTTTTATCTTTAAAACATACATTTATGTATTACATTGCGACATATGTTCCACTGAATACTCTACAGGCCGGCCTTAGACTTTTATTGATCAGAATCAATTTTTATAAAGACCTTCAATTCAGATATAAGCCGAAATTCATCAATTGCCGGTAACGCATTTGTCGCTTTGGGAAATCGCATGAACAGCAGAATAGAGTCTTCCAACACCACGAACGCTGGGAAAGCGGAGTTTTTCAGCCCCGACGATTGTCTGATCACAAGTTTCCGGCGAGCGTCAGCGAACAAGCAGGACATTCGCATCTCAACAGACGCTTATGGGGACTTGGTGCTCCTCAGTACCCGGGGAGAATATTTTGCAGACAGCCCGGATTTGCCGGGGCTCCTTCAACACTCTGTGGGGAAATTTCGTGTAAAGGTTCTCTCCGCAGAAGACAGTGACGCCTATGAAAACAAGGTGGGCAGAAACATAGACGAACTGATGTGGAAGACCGCGTTTTATGTTTCGAAAGGACGCCTGATGGAAGGCTGTCACTGGAACGATGTGGTTCAGCTTGATTACTGGCCTAATCTTACCCGCCTCCCCTTAACACCGGATACATTCAGGATCTTGGCCCTGCTTTTCAAGCATCCGACATCCATCTTCTTTGCGTCCCGGCTGTTAAAGGTCCCGGCCAGTGAAATGTGTCAGATATACAGCGCAGCCCGCGCAGCCGGTTTCGCTCGCGCCATCAACCGGAAGCCAGAGGAACCCCGACTTGAGCCTCACCGCAGCCAGACCCTCTTGTCCTCGCTTCTCAGCAAACTCGCCGGGCGCTAGGAGCTCTTTATGGAACATAAAATCATCTTCGCCGGGCCTGTCGGTGCGGGTAAAACGACGGCAATAGGGGCCATCAGTGATATCGAGGTAGTCAGCACTGAAAGCAAGGCAACCGATAGCGTTTCACAACGCAAGGAAACCACGACCGTTGCGATGGATTACGGCACTCTGAATGTCGGAGACGGGCAAAAAGTTCACCTGTACGGGACCCCTGGACAGGAGCGCTTCAGCTTTATGTGGGACATTGTCACGATTGGGGGGCTGGGCCTGGTCGTGTTAATCGACAATAACCGGGAGGATCCACTTGCCGACCTGGAATTCTATATTCAAGCCTTCCGCCCTTTCATTAGAAAAAGCTCTCTGGTCATTGGGGTAACCAGTATGGACAAGAAGGCCCGGCCCGGCCTTTATTCCTACCACACAAAGCTCAGTGAACTCGGAATAAAAGCCCCGGTTTTTGAAGTCGATGCCCGCGAACGAAATGATATTTCTGTTTTGCTACAGGCGCTGTTGGCCATGCTGGACCCGGGAGTGAAGCGTTGAATAGCTTTGAACAGGATGGGCTAACCCCATCGGTTCTTTCACTTAATGGCTTCGGTGTGGCTTTCCGAGAGAAAACCGTGCTTGCGAGTGTCGACCTCGAGGTTGCGGACCGGGAAATCACAATTCTTCTCGGACCCAGCGGAACCGGAAAGTCGACATTGCTCCGGACACTAGCCGGTTTTAACGACCCAAACCCCAATCTCCGTACCTGGGGCAATGTAAGCTACATTGGCGACTCCCTGGGCGAGGGGGAACGGCCCGTACTTGCCGCACAGAACGCCAGAATGGTCATGGCGAGTATCCTCGAAAACATTATTCAGGATCTCCCGGAGAGAAGGTCCCTGTCACCTATACAGCAACGTCGGCTGGCACAAAGACTTCTGAAAACCGCCGGGCTGCAGGAACTCGTTGACAGAATTGATGAGCCCGTTATCCATTTGAGCCTGGCACAACAAAGACACCTCACCACCATGCGGCTTGCAGCAACGGGAGCTCGCCTGATGTTGCTCGACGAGCCAACTACCGGCCTGAATGATCAGGAAGCAGAGCGCCTGCTGCATTATATTGCTTCCGAGGGGCAGCGCCGCTCAATCCTCATCGCATTGCACAACCTCTCTCATGCTTCACTTATTGGCGGGCGCATGGTTCTGATTGCAGGAGGCACCGTTCATGAGTCTGCAAAAACGAGCGACTTTCTCAGGCATCCATCCAGTGAGGCAGGAAAAAGCTTTGTGAGAACCGGCTCCTGTGCCGTTGCTGCTCCCGACGCAGATCCTGAGACTCTGGCTCCTGAAACGCCACCTCCGCCACCTCTCCCGGAGGAAGCGCGTTCCTATGTCAGCGACAGCTTCGGCCCGAGAGGTTTTCTCTGGCTCAAGAAAGGACAACTGGCAGGCACACCCAGGCCGGGAATTGTTCAGGATCTTGAGTATGACCTCAAAGCACTGAAACGTGTTGGCATTACAACTTTAATCACACTCACCGAGACCCAACCTGACACCGAAGCTCTGGCCGAGTACGGGATCGAAAATATCTGGTCGCCATTCCAGGATATGGCGGCCCCTTCAATTACCCAGGCTGCAGGCCTCTGCAAAATGATACAGAAACTCTGCGATGAGGGCGGCGTCGTTGCTGTCCATTGCAGGGCCGGCCTCGGTCGCACCGGAACCATACTTGCCTGCTGCCTGATCTGGGAAGGCAAGGCGGCACTCGATTCTCTGGAAACAGTCCGCCGTATCGAGCCCCGCTGGGTTCAGTCCGAAGCACAAGTGGAATTCCTGGAGAAATTTGCCCTGTTTTTGAACGAACGGGTAAGAAACACGCAGGCATCCTGACAGATCCTGTGAAAACTAAAAGATGAGGAGAACAACGAATGTCCGACCTTGATAACGCTATTCAGCAAGCTATATCAACCATTCCGGAGTGCCTTGCCGGTGGCTACGTAGATCTGTCCAGCGGGATGCTTCTCGGTATTAAAACCGTGGACTCACACCCTGAGGAAGTACTTGAAATGCTCGCGGCAGCAACTGCCGACCTGTTCCAGGGTCCTAACGTCGTCAGCATCGAAAATATGTTCAAGAAAGCCCGAGGCTTGCCACTTGACGACTTCCATTACTTCCAGGAAATCATTGTTAACAGCGAAAACCTGATTCACGTGTTCATGCGAACCAAAGAAAACCAGGACCACGTTGTGACCTTTGTCTGTCGCAAAACAGCCAACCTGGGCATGGTAATTACAAAAGCCCGCAGCGCTCTACCAAAAGTTGAAGCAGCACTGTAACTCATCTGCCGGCCGGGCTTACGCTCGGCCAGGCAACTCCTCCAGTGAGCTATTAAACAGGAATAACGGATGACCGCCGAGATTAATTCCGGGCAAAATCACCCGAAAGCGAGTGCTGCAAGGTCGATTTTGAGAGAGTTAAACGCTTCCTCAGATGACATAGAAGCCTCAGCCACAATGACAACCGACGGTTACATCATTGGTGCTGTACTGAGTAAAGATACTGATCAAGACCGGTTTGCGGCAATGTGTGCATCTCTACTCGCATTGGCTGAAAAGGCTGCGGACGAGATCGCCCGAGGCCAGATGAAGCAACTTTTAATAGAAGGATCTCAGGGACTGATGCTTTTGGTAAGGGCCGGCGGAGACAAGGTTCTCGCGGTGGCTGCAAAACCAACCGTCAATCTCGGACGCATCTTTCTTGAGGCACGCAAATCTGCCACAAAAATTGACCAACTCATCGGTAACGAATACTGAAGCATGAGCAATAGCAATGTTTAAAGTTGAATATCTGGGAAGCCATTATAACTGTGGGTCAGAGGAGACAATACTTGAGGCTATGCTCCGGCAAGGTGTGAAATTTCCATTTTCATGCCGCAAAGGCTCCTGTCACGCCTGCATCCATATTGCCGAAAAGGGGTCGCTTCCCCCTGACTCTCAGAAAGGATTAAGTAGCGAGCAGGTCGATGAGGGGTTCTTTCTTCCCTGTGTCTGCAAACCGACAGACTCGCTCTCGATTATTCCAGGAAACAAAAGAACCCTGAATAAAAAGCTGCCCGCTGGTGCCTCTGAGGGTGGCACATTTTTATCGCCTGACCCTGAAATGTGGGAAGCATTGGACGATGGTCGCGTGCTGGCTGAGATTCTGGAAGATTTCTACACAGAGGCTTTTTCAGATGAAAGGCTTTCTCCCTTTTTTCACGGCGTAACCCAGCAACGCGCTCAAGAAAAACAGTACCTCTTCCTCCGACAAAAATTTACCGGAGAAAAAGTCTATTTCGGAGACAGGCCAAAAAATGCCCACCATTGGATGGTCATATCCAACGATCTTTTCGATTACCGAGAGTCGTTGATGATGGAATGCCTGAAACGCCATAACTTGCCTGAACACTTGATAGAGCGTTGGCGCAGTCTGGAAAACAGCTTTCGTGGGGATATTGTCAAGGATGAGCCCTGGAATCGAAAAATAGGCGATATCGAAATGCCCGTATCAGGTTACGGAGAAGTCACGCTGGAAATCGGGTCACTCTGCGATAGCTGCAATGCTGAGATACAAGAGGGCACAACCGTGCGATATCATCTTCGCTTGGGGACTCTTTACTGCCCCAACTGCATGAATTCGCCTGTGGAGGGCTGACCTGACCATTGAGTGCCGTAATAAGCTCCCAAGCCCATCTTCTTAGTCATTCGAGTAAACCCAGCAAATAATCGGATAACCTCTGGTAGCCATACTCCACGCGAGCATAGGCTCCCGAAGGTGCTTCCTCAAATTCCCGCCCGCAGGCCCGGGCACCGCTGTATTTCTTCAGATAAGCTTCTTCGATTAGGTTGGGCTGCCCGGCCTCGAAGGTGCCTTCGCCCACCGGCGGATAATACATCACCCATTCGAAACTTCCGTCGGCGTCGACGTTGGTCAGGCTGGCCGATGCCGGGTCCAGGAAACCATACCGGAGCGGACGTTTGAGCGTGAGGCGGTCTTCAGGCCCCGGATATGCAAATTCCCTCGCATCAAATTCCAGCGCGAGATCCACAAAACTAGCGGGCTGGGGCGAATACCCCGAAAAGTCATAACCCTGAGCCGCACTGACGACCAGATCCATGCCAACGGCCTCCTGCGCCACCGTGCAGTCAGTCAGGGCTTCACTGAAGGTCAGCGCTTCGAGCTCTGAGCCGCTTTCGCTCAACCGGTAACCGGGAAAGCCGGCCGTGGCGTTTGCCTCTTGCGGCTCCAGCGTTCGGGTAAGCATGGAGCCACCGGGCTGGGGGATTTGAGCAACCAGCTCGGCCAGACTGCCATCCTGCATCGTCCAGCTATAAGTGACTTCCGGATTGCCACCCAGCTCGCTGGACCCCGCAAAAATACCCTCCTGATCGTGACAGGTGGTCGTTGTCTCGAAATAGATGCGGTTATTCACCCAATCAAACTCAAGACGCTCATCAACGCCGGCGTTGGCGAAGTTAATCCGGCTCTGGGCCGACAAAGCAGCAGACGGCAGCCACTGGGTACCGAGATTGGCGACATAACCACCCGCCGAAATCAGCCGCGCCAGCTCGGGCATCGAAGGGGACAGGCAGCCCTCGGCAGAGACGGACTTGATGCGCCCATCTTCGCTGTAGTCAAAGGCCAGTTCGGCCGATATCTGCAGGTCCGAGAGGTTGGCTGGCAAGGTATCAGATCGCTCCGGCTGCGCGAAAACCCGCTGCAGGGTGAGCAACGTCGGATCACTCAGCGCCAGTGGAACCTCCGGCAGAACCAGCGAATCGATATCAACGTTGGCGAAATCACCATTCGCGGCGTCGTTCACGATACCGATCACCTGATTTGCATTCTGGACCAGGGAAATACCAAGAAGGAAAGCCGCCTGAGGGCTCAGGTACCGTTCGGTACCGTCGCTGCCGGGCGCAGCCAGAAGGTGGTTGTACTCCTGGGGCACCTGACTGGCCATGAATCGCGCCAGGGCACGGGCATAGGCGTGTGCCTGATCGTCACCGGCGAGGACGTAATCCCGAACCAGATTGAGGTCGACCAAACTGGCATCCAGGTCCTCCCCTGCCCCTTCCGGCAGGCCAGCCAATCCCCGGAACCTTGCCAGCGTGGTCAGCGGAGTGATATTGCGGAGCCCCGGCGATGCCGACATCATGAAGGCATCGGTAACGACCAAGTCACCGGCCCGGGTCTCCTCCAGTGTCTGCCCCGGGATCGCCAAGGCGATCAAGGGGTAGTCCCGGGGATCCAGATCAGGTCCGACAACGGGGTCAACCGACAGCTCGGATACGTCCAGGGAAAACGCACCACCCGCCCCGCTCATGGCCGTTGGTTCGCCCGACTCCAGAACCACATCAGCGCCATTTTCCAGGGTGATAATCAGCGGCCCGGCGGTGTACTGGCCATCCCGATCCATATCCAGCCAGACCCGTGCATTTTTCAGGTAGCCATCGATAACCTTGCCCGTATAGGCCGCAGATTCGCTGTATTCAGCACCATCAAAATCCCTGCCATCCACGGGCAGCTGATCGGATTCCTCACCGCAACCGGTCAGGGTGAGCGTGAGAGCGAAGACGGAGAGACTCGGGAGGCGTTTCATCGCGGCAACCGTTTATCCTTGTTAGAGGTTGTGCCGCTACTTTAGGGGATGTGGAGATCGGAGACCTTGATAGGTTTGGCAATTTGTAAACTTTGGTAACGCATTCGCAGCGACGGCGGGTCCCGGCGGCTTGACACCGCCGGGACCCAGGCGCTTCAGAAGGAGCGGGCCACGATTTCTTTCATGATCTCGTTGGTGCCGGCATAGATGCGCTGGACACGGGAATCGGCCCAGGCCCGGGCGATCGGGTATTCCCACATGTAACCGTAGCCACCGTGAAGCTGAACGCACTCATCCATGACCTTGCACTGCAAATCCGTGGTGAGCTGCTTGAGCATGGCCGCCGTCGGAATATCCAGTTTCCTCTCGAGATGAAGTTCCAGGCAGCGGTCGGTGAAAACGCGGGCCGCGGTAATCTCAGCCTTCATTTCCGCCATCTTGAACCGGGTATTCTGGAACTTGATGACCGGCTTGCCGAATGCCTTACGCTCTTTCACGTAATCCAGCGTCCATTGCCACGCCGCTTCAGCGGCAGCCACGGCCGAGAGTGCAACCTGGAGGCGCTCAGCCGGCAGCTCCTGCATGAGCTGGAAGAAACCCTGGCCTTCCATGGACCCCAACAGGTGGGTAACCGGCACCTTCACATCCTGGAAGAACAGCTCGGAGGTATCCTGAGCTTTCATACCAACCTTGTTCAGGTTCTGGCCTTTTTCAAATCCTTCCCAGGCGGCCTCAACCAGCAGCAGGCTGGTGCCCTTGGCCCCCTCTTTCGGGTCGGTCTTGGCAACCACAATAACCAGGTCGGCCAGCTGGCCGTTGGTGATAAAGGTCTTGGAGCCATTCAACACATAGTGATCACCGTTTTTGACCGCTGTGGTTTTCACACCCTGAAGGTCGGACCCGGCACCGGGTTCGGTCATGGCAATGGCGGTGATCATTTCGCCGGATACCAGCTTCGGCAGATAGTGCTGCTTCTGCTCTTCCGAGCCGTAATTGAGGATATAGGGCGCTACGATATCCGAATGCAGGCCCCAGCCGATACCCGACAGACCCGCCCGAGACACCTCTTCCATTACCACGGCACTGTAGCGAAAGTCCGCGCCGGCGCCGCCGTACTCCTCGGGCGTAGTGGGGCACAGGAAACCGAGCTCCCCTGCTTTCTGCCAGAGTTCACGGCTGACCTGGCCGTCCTTCTCCCATTGCTCATGGTATGGCACCGCTTCCTGCTCAAGAAACTTGCGGACGGAATCGCGAAAGCCTTCTAGATCGGCATCGAAGAGCGTACGTGGAATCATCGTGAACCTCGGTGGATAACCTGTGTTGTGTTTGTCGTCCACCAAGTCTCGGCCGGGAGGCCCGTTCGCTCAATGATGAAAACCATCAATCGCGCTGACCAAAACCATCGCCGGGGGCAGGATCAGGTTGATGCGTTGCGCTTGGCTTGCGCTCGTTCCTCGCCCCAGCGAGGCATCAGATCCTGGGGAATTTCGAGATGATCCAGCACACGGGCTACCACAAAATCCACCAGATCCTGCACCGATGCCGGCTTGTGGTAGAAACCGGGGCTGGCCGGCATGATCACGGCACCCATCCGGTTCAGCTTCAGCATGTTTTCCAGATGAACCTCGGAAAACGGTGCTTCCCTCGGCACCAGGATCAACTGCCGACGCTCTTTCAGAGCCACATCACCGGCCCGCTCGATGAGGTTGTTGCTGGCGCCTGTGGCAAGAGCGGAGAGGGTGCCGGTGCTGCAGGGGCAGATCACCAGGGGCGCTTTTTCACCGGAGCCCGACGCCGGAGGTGCAAACCAGTCTTCCCGGCCGAACACCAGCACCTGCCCCGGATCCGCCTGCGCCCACTCGGTCAGGGTTGCCTGCATCCCCGGCGGCGTGCCCGGCAGTTTCAGATCGGTTTCTGTGGCAATCACCACCTGCGCCGCCCGGCTGATCATGACATGAACCCGACAGCCGGCCGCAACCAGACATTGCAGGAGACGCAACCCATACTGGGCACCGGACGCGCCGGTGAACGCCAGATTGATGGTTCGCGCCTGCGGGGAATGCTCGGTCATGGCTCAGCCCTGGGTAGAGGAAAGGAACACTGGAATATCAGTTCTGGATACGTTCAAGCTCGGCAACGAGTTTGCCGTGAATCCCCCCGAATCCGCCGTTGCTCATGATGACAATGTGGCAGGGACTCGGCAGATCGTCCAACGCCCGGCCAATCAGGCTGTCAACCGACGCTTCAACGCTGTGCTGACCGGCATCGTCGTGACCGGACTGCCAGTCGGCAACCAGCTCTGGCAACCACGCCATCCCGTTGAGGTTGGCCCAAAGCACCCGATCAGCGGCTGCTGCGCTTGGCAGCAATGTTTTCTGGTGCACACCCTGCTTCATGGTGTTGGAACGGGGTTCAATCAGCGCGACGATCGGTTCGTCCCCCACCTGCGCCCGCAGCCCTTCGAGCGTGGTCGCGATGGCTGTCGGGTGATGGGCGAAGTCATCGTATACCCGGACCCCGCCCACATCGGCCAACAGTTCCATTCTGCGCTTCACGCCGGAGAACCGGCACAAGGCCGCCACAGCGTGGTCCGGCGTCACCCCCACGTGACGGGCGGCGGCGATCGCAGCCAGGGCATTGCGCACGTTGTGCATGCCAGTCTGGGACCACTTCAGTGTCGCCACAGGCTGTTCATGGTGGATCACCATGAATCGGCTACCGTCCTCCGATAGCAGCTCGGCCCGCCAGTCCGAAGTGCGGGGTGTTTCGCTACCGATCGACGTGTCCTGGACCGGGCTCCAGCAACCCAGCTCCAGGGCATTGTCCAGATGTGCGTCCACCGCCGGCCGGATGATCAGCCCCCGGGAAGGCACGGTCCGGACGAGATGATGGAACTGCCGCTCGATAGCCTCGACATTGTCGAAGATATCGGCATGATCGAATTCCAGGTTGTTGAGGATCAGGGTGTGGGGCCGGTAGTGAATGAACTTTGAGCGCTTGTCGAAGAACGCGCTGTCGTATTCGTCGGCCTCGATGACAAAGAAATCGCTGTTGCCAAGCCGCGCTGACACCGGGAAGTCGTTGGGCACACCACCCACGAGGTAACCCGGCTCAAACCCGGCCTGCTCCAGAATCCACAACAGCATGGACGTGGTCGTGGTTTTGCCGTGGGTTCCCGCCACGGCAAGCACCCAGCGATGCCTCAGTACTTCCCGGGCCAACCACTCGGGCCCTGACATGTAATCGATGTTCTGGTTGAGGACCGCTTCCACCTCCTCATTGCCCCGTGACATGGCGTTGCCAATCAGCACCAGATCCGGTACCGGCTCGAGGTGGTCAGCGCTGTAGCCTTCCATGAGCTGGATGCCCTGAGCTTCCAGCTGGGTACTCATGGGTGGATAGACGCCCTGGTCGGAACCGGTGACGGTATGGCCCAGTTCCCGCGCCAAAACCGCAAGGCTGCCCATAAAGGTGCCACAGATCCCCAGGATATGAATATGCATTCCGCTACTGCCCTCTCCCATTGAAACCCGACAAGCCTCCCGTATCCGTCCGGGCCCGTCAAGAGGCTTGCCATCAGCAATCCTGCTCATGAAAATCCGCGTCGATTGGCGTATCATCGGCGCCATTGTCGAACCAGCAGGAGGCTCCAGCCCAAGATGGCCATCAAGAACGCATTCTACGCTCAATCCGGCGGCGTTACCGCCGTTATCAATGCCAGTGCCTGCGGGGTCATCCAGACCGCGCGCAAGCATCCGGACAAGATAGGCAAAGTCTTCGCCGGCCGTAACGGCATCATCGGGGCATTGAGGGAAGAACTGATTGATACCAGCCTTGAAAGCGACGACGCCATTCAGGCCCTGATCCACACTCCCGGTGGCGCATTCGGCTCCTGCCGTCACAAGCTCAAGAACATCTCCGAGAACCGCCGCGAGTACGAACGCCTGATTGAAGTTTTCCGCGCCCACGACATCGGATACTTCTTCTACAATGGTGGCGGTGACTCTCAGGATACCGCCTACAAGGTATCTCAGATTGCCGACAAGATGGGCTACCCCATTACCTGCATCGGTGTCCCCAAAACCGTCGACAACGACCTGCCTTTTACAGACTGCTGCCCCGGCTTCGGCTCCGTTGCCAAGTACATTGCCACCTCCACACTGGAAGCCAGCCTGGACATCAAGTCCATGTGCGAAACCTCCACCAAGGTCTTCATTCTTGAAGTGATGGGGCGTCATGCGGGCTGGATCGCCGCCTCGGGAGGCCTGGCGGGCCAGGGCGAAGGCGAGCCACCGCACATTATCCTGTTCCCGGAGATCCCGTTCGATCGCGAAGCCTTCCTGGCACGGGTCGATCACTGTGTAAAGGAATATGGTTACTGCGTGGTGGTTGCCTCAGAAGGGGCCCAATACGAAGACGGTCGATTCCTGGCGGACGCCGGTGCCAAGGATGCCTTTGGCCACACCCAGCTCGGCGGTGTCGCCCCGGCACTGGCCAATATGGTGAAGCAGGCCCTTGGCCACAAATACCACTGGGCAGTTGCCGATTACCTGCAGCGCAGTGCCCGGCACATCGCGTCAGCTACCGACGTACAGCAGGCCTATGCAGTGGGCGAGGCGGCCGTGGAAATGGCGATCAGTGGCAAGCAGGCCCTGATGCCGACTATTGTCAGGGAGCAGGCCAAGCCTTACCGCTGGAAAATTGGTGAGGCTCCCCTGAGTGAAGTAGCCAACCAGGAAAAGAAAATGCCGATCCACTACATCACCGACGATGGGTTCGGAATTACCCAGGATTGCCGAGACTACCTCGAGCCGCTGATCGCCGGGGAAAGCTTTCCTCCGTTCGATAACGGCCTGCCCAGGGTGGCAAAACTGAAAAACCAGCTGGTCGAGAAGAAACTCAAAACCCCTTTCGATCTTTGAACCGCGCAGATATCCGCCCAATAAAAAACGCCCGGAAGCTCAAACTTCCGGGCGTTTTTAATCCCGTCGGGCGAAGCCGGTCAGTCGGCTGTCGCCGCCTCCTGCTGACGCACGAACATGAAAAACTCGTCGCAACCACCAATGTATCGGTCACCCACCAGAATCTGAGGCACCGTATGCACGGGCCTGCCAATGCGATTGGCGATGTCAGTCTTGCTCAGCCCCTCCGCCATCATATCGACCCACTTGTACGGCAGCCCTTTCGCTTCGCAAAGGCTCTTGGCCCGCACGCAAAAACCGCAGCTCGAGCGGCCATAAATAATCACCTGATCCATAACGACCTCCTGAACACCGGCGCTATTTTACGTTCTACCCATTAAATCTTGGGCCCAATGATCGCACGGTGGCCAGCAATTGAAAATTGATGCTTTGAATCACCGCCATAGTACGGGACGATGTCGCGACTTCTAACCGGGCCCGCGCCCGGATCTCCGGTCAGGTTATCAGTCGCCCAAGCTCCCGCTCGAGTACCTGAACCTGTTCATCCAACGCCGTGCCGCTGCTCTTGACCCGGGTAGCCAATTCCCTCAGATCGTTCGCCGCATCACCAATCTGGGTCAGGTTTCGATTGATCTCCTCACTGACAGAACTCTGCTCTTCGGCCGCCGTGGCGACGTGCGTCACGTGCTCGACAATGGTGCCAATGCGCTCGACCACCGTTGCCAGCGAATGGGCCGCTTCCTGGGTACCGTCGACTGCGTTGGAGGCGCGCTCCACGCCACTCTCGATGACCGAGACCGCACCGCTTACATCGGCCTTCAGGCCGTCAATCATTTCGCTGATTTCGTCGGTCGACTGCCGGGTGCGTGAGGCCAGCGTCCGAACCTCGTCCGCGACCACCGCGAATCCGCGCCCCTGCTCACCGGCCCGGGCGGCTTCAATGGCGGCGTTGAGCGCCAGAAGGTTTGTCTGCTCGGCGACCCCCCGAATAACATCCAGAATGCGATTGATATCCTCGCTGCGGCTGGCAACGTGGCCAATCGCCGTGCTCGCCTCGCTCATGTCTACGGACACTTCGTTGACACCATTGACCGCCGACAGCAGGGTATCCTGGGTAAACCGGATGCCGTCCTGAGCCATTCGCGCGTTATCCGCCGCATCCACGGCAAAGCCGGCGACCTCGCCGGCCGCCGCCGACATCTCGTTCATGGCGGTCACCACACTGTCAATATCCTGATGCTGACGGGAAGTCTGCTCGTCGGTTTCCATGGCAATGGCACCGACGCCTCTGGCCTGTTCGCTCACGCTCGCGTTCACGTCCTTGAGGTCATTGATCATGCCCCGAAGCCGGCTCAGGAAGGTATTGAAACCCGCCGCCAGGTCGATCAGCTCGGCGTGCGTATCGATATCCAGTTCCCGGGTCAGGTCGCCTTCGGCGCTGGCCAGGTTCTGCATCCGGTCCCGGATTTCGTTCAACGGCCGGGTCACCGACCGTACCAGCAGCACCAGTGCCAGCGTAGCCACCACGACCACCACCACGCCAACCAAAGTCTGGCCCGTTGCCGTTGCAGCGACTTCGTCCGACAGCATGGTCGTTATCTCGTGCACACCGGCAAGCGCGGTATCCCGGGGCAACTCGATCAGCAGGGACCACTGGGTATTGGCGAGGCCGATCTCAACCGGATAGGACACAGCGAGTGTGTCGCCGTTATCAAAACTGCCGTCCTCCCGATGCAACTGGACAAACGGATCCGCCAGCTCAGGCAGGGCCTCGCGCAGTGGCCGGCCAAGGTGTTCCTGATAATGGCTGGACGCGGCGATCAGACCTTTTGCGCTCAACAGCGTTACCCGGGACTCGCCGCTGAACAGGTTCTGGCTGACGCCCGCGATGGTTTTCTGCAGTTGGGACAAGTTAATGTCGGTGCCGGTAACCCCGGCGAATTCACCGTCGTTGAGGATCGGCATGACCAGGCTGGTCATCAGTTCGCTGTAACCCCCTTCGATCTCGTATTCGTAGGGCTCCATGATGCAGGGTGACCTGGTGTCACGGGAACAGAGATACCACTCCGCTTCCCGGATGCCGAACTCGTTACGCTGTTCCAGGTATTTGGTAGCAGGGTCCTCGGTCCGGCTGAACACCACGTTGTCGTCCGGGTCCCGATAGTAGTAGATTTCCAGGGTTCCTTCGTCGCTGCTGTGTTCTTCGACGCCCCCGGTAAAATAGCGGTCCTGGCCATCGTAGGCATCCGGCTCGAACTGGGCATAGATGGAACTGAGACTCTCCTGCTCCTCCAGAACCGCGCCAATGGTTTCCTGGAGCGCAAGACGACTGATTCGCCCGGAGCTGTCCGCCTGAATGTTGCGGGTTATCACGTTCCGAACCACCTCCGGCGTCCGGTAGGCGGTGGCAAACTGACCACTCACCAGTTCGCCATACTTCCCTGCCGTTGCGCTCAACTGGTCCATGACAATACCCTGAACCGTATCCCTGGTTTCGGTGGTCAACCGCTGCTCCATGCTGCCGAGTGACATCTGGGCAGTGATGACAATGCTGATTCCCATGACCAACAAAAGCGATATCACCAGGGCATAGAGTTTGAACTGAAGGGAAAGCTGTTTCATGGTGGAGCGACCTGTTTGACGAGAAGGCAACGTTCTGATTCTTGATGGAAGGAGATCCGGTTGGCGTACCTGACACTGTTCCTGACGGCTTTTGCAGCCGCGACACTGTTGCCCGCGTATTCAGAAATACTGCTGGGAACCCTTGTGGCGCAGGGACTGTCGTACTGGTGGTTGTGGTTCTGGGCCACCCTGGGCAATACGCTTGGCTCCGTCGTTAATGGTCTTATCGGCCGGCAGGTGGATCGCTTTAAGGATAAAAAGTGGTTTCCGATCAGCGAATATCAGTTGCATCGTGCACGGAACCGTTTCAACCGGTACGGTCAGTGGTCGCTGCTTCTGGGCTGGCTGCCTCTCGGCGGTGATGCACTGACTCTGGTAGGCGGCATCATGCGGGTGCCCTGGTTCAACTTCGTGATCCTTGTAGGCATTGGCAAGGGGCTTCGCTACGCCTTCGTGCTCTGGCTGGTGGCTGAAGCGTCTTCCCCGTAGAGATACTTGCGCAACAGGGGCTCACCGTTGAACTCAGAGTGCAGCACCGCGATAAAGGTGTACACGCCGATCAGTTTACGGTTGAGAAAAACAAATTCCTTGGGCGGTACCCGGAAATACCGGCTGATGGCGGATCGGGCCGCCTGGCGGGCCACCCTGGAGGGCAGGTCGCTTTGCTTCCAGCGGTACTGGCCATGGACGTTCACCGCATAATCCGGCCACTGGTCCTGATTCCGGGACAACGGCTCCAGCACTGACATGCAGACCGAACCAAAGGTCTCCAGCACATCCCCGGGCCAGTCCCGGCTCATGAAGCGCAGTTTTACACCGCCCTCTATCACCGCTTCCAGATCATTTTCGTAGGAGGCGCGGATCATCTGCCGTACCGGATCAAGAAACTCGTCGCTGTAGGCCTGAACGGCACCGAAATCCAGCAGTACGATGCGATCATAGCCGGGGTCTTCTCCCTCCTCGCCGGCAATCCGGATCCGGTAATTGCCGAAATTGGGGTCGGTCTGGATCTCGCCCCAGACAAACAGCTCACGGAAGAACAGTTCCAGCGCTGCCTCGCCGAGGGCCGTGCGCCGTGCGAGCGGGAGTTCACGGACGGGCCCGGAGCTGACCGCATGACCGTGCTCGTAGGTTGAGGCAATAACGTGGGCAGTGGAAAATTCCTGCAGCACCCGCGGTACGATAAATCGCGGATCGGAAGCCAGCATGCCACGGAATTTTTCAGTCGTTCGGGCTTCGAGACGGTAATCCACCTCTCGGTGCATCATATCCCGCACTTCTTCCAGCCAGTCATTGAATTCCGGACCAAAACTGACCAGACGGGCAATTTTCAGGAGTTGCGCAACCGCATTCAGGTCGCTGTCGACCGCATCTGCCACCCCCGGATACTGGACTTTAAGCACCAGCTCCAGACCGTCGCTGCGCCGCACCGCACGGTGAACCTGACCCAGGGACGCAGCACCGATGGGCTCGGGGTCGACGTCCAGCTCCGCCAGGCGCCCGGCCCCCAGCTCTTCTTTCAGGACTCGCTCTATCGCCGGCCATTCCAGCGACGTGGTCTGATCCTCCAGCGTATGCAATGCCTCGGTCACTTCCTCCGGCAGGAAGTGCTCACCGTAAAGCGCCATGACCTGACCAATCTTGACGACACTGCCCTTCAACTGACCCAGCTCGTCAACGAGGAAGCGAGCCTGACTGGACAGCATGGCCCGGTGCTTCTTCTCTCGCTTTTCCTTGTTGCTGAACCAGTTGGTGGCCATGTGGGAAGCCATGCGGCCGCTCGCGTAAAGACCGGCGCGGGTGAGGCTCAATCGGCGCTCGAAGCTGCCGGTTTTGATGCGGGAGACCGATTTACCTGGACGTCTGGCTGACATGAATGACCTGTCGCGATCCGAAAATTTCACCGTCACCGGCGGCTGTCTTCATTATACGGATACTGTGGCAGCGTAACCTAACCGTATCGACCCTTACTCCTCGGCCGCCGAGCCAATGCACCGGCCTGGCTGCAAGGTTAAAGGTGTCTGTATTACCTGTTTACGTTTTTATACAGTTTTCGGCCCAAAACCGATCTAGTATTGGCTTGCACAGGATCCATGAACCGCATCACAACAACAAGACTCGGACATGACAACTGGTTCACTGAAAACTCCGGACCCGAAACTGTCTCAGTTTCGGGTCAAAGGGGAAATACCGGTCCCTTTACTGATCAACTGGCTGACCGCCGTTGCTATCCCTCTGCTGCTGTTTTTCGCCTGGCGCTCCAGCCTGCGGGACGATCCAGTCACCTCGCCCCTACTCGTTACGATCGCTGTGCTGCTCGCTATCAACGCCGCCGTGTTCTGGTTCAGCGGCAGCAAGGTCGCACAGCGACGGGGTTTCATCGCCCTGATAACCGTGCTGTTTACCTACCTGGCCGTCCATGCGGTGGAAGATGGTTCCGCCATTATCTGGCTGTTCGCCTACCCGCCCATCATCTTTTACATCAGCGATGCCCGCGTTGGGGTGCTGGCCTGCGCGGGGGGCTTTATCGCCCTCTTGCTGCTCTTCAGTCCGCTGGGCGATCTGATCTTCAGCGCGCCATACAGTCCCGGCTTCCGACTCACCATGCTTGCGGCTCTCGGGTTCGAGATGGTCACCTGTTACATCCTTGATCAAAGCCGCAGGCGCAGCAAGCTGGGCCTGCTCAAACTGGCGGCGGATTTCGAATACGCGGCCAAACACGATTCCCTGACCGGGCTTGCCAACCGCCGGGAAGCATTGGCGCAACTGGATGCAGAGTACCAGCGCTACCTGCGCAGCGCGCGCTCCTTCTCAGTTCTGTTGATGGACATTGATCTGTTCAAGTCGGTGAATGACACCCATGGCCACCATGTTGGTGATGAGCTGATCATCCTGGTCGCCCGAACGTTGCGGGGTGAGTGCCGAAAGATCGACACGCTTGCACGCTGGGGAGGGGAGGAGTTTCTGGCCCTGTTACCGGAAACCGAAACCGACGAGGCCCTGAAAATGGCCAATCGAATCCGGGAAGCTATTGCCCGATCCGCCGTGCCCGTGGATGAACATGCGGTAAAGGCAACCATCAGCATTGGCGCAGCCGGAATGCGCGCCTCCGAATCCATCGACCGCCTGCTGCAACATGCGGATGAGGCCCTGTACCGAGCCAAAACCCTGGGTAGGGATCAAGCCTGCGCCGCCGAAGGAGAAAATGCCGCCTGAGCTTTACCAGCCCTGGCGGTAGTCGACGGCAGCGGCTCCGAGACCGGCAACCAACTGCGCAACCAGGCGCGCTTCGAGGTCACTGACTGTCGCACCCGGGACGAAGTCTGCCACCTGGCTCATGGGCATACCGGCATAGCCACAGGGATTGATTCGACGGAAGGGCTCCATGTCCATGGCAACGTTCAGAGCAAGTCCGTGGAAGGAACAGCCCCGCCGGACCCGAAGGCCCAATGAGGCGATCTTGGACTCGCCAACGTAGACACCCGGGGCATCCGGCCTTGGAGCGGCCTCGACTTCCAGCTCGGCCAGGGTGCGAACAATACCCTGCTCGATTTCATCCACCAGGGTTCGCACCCCAAGCTTGCGTCGGCTCAGGTCAATCAACAGATAGACAACGAGCTGTCCGGGCCCGTGATAGGTAACCTGACCGCCTCGATCCACCTGAATGACCGGGATGTCTCCCGGGGCCAGGATGTGTTCGGCCTTGCCGGCCTGTCCCTGGGTATAGACCCGGGGGTGCTCCAGACACCAGAGCTCGTCGGTAACCGTCTCGTCCCGCTCAGCGGTGAAGGACTTCATCGCTTCCCAGGTTTCCGTGTACGGCTGCTGGCCCAATGAACGGACAATAAGATCGGTCATGCTGGTTACAACACCATGTGAACCCGACCGCTGGCCTTCAGTTCCTCAAACAGCGCCTTGAGCTGGGCCTCACCGGTCGCCACGATGGTAAGCTGAACCGATGAGAACCTGCCCTTGCTGCTCTCGTTAACCGAGATGTCGGCTTCAGTGATGCCCGGCGCATGTTGTTCCACAACTTCAACCACAAAATCCGTGAAGTCGGGCGCCGAGTTGCCGATGACCTTGATGACGTAGTCACAGGGGAATTCGATTTTTGGTGCTTTCGGCTCACTCATACCGTCAATACTCCCGGGGCCTCACTCAGTCACCCCTGCTCAGAACAATTGGAAGAAAAAGAGCTTGATGGCATCCCAGATACGTTTGAAGAAACCGCCCTCAGGTACCTCAGTCAGCGCGAGTACCGGCTGATCCACCAGCACGTCGCCATTCAGGGTCACTTTGACCCGACCCAGCTCATCCCCAACTTTAATGGGCGCTTTTATCACGGAATCAAGGTCCACCGTGGATTCCAGGTCGTTGCGGGAACCCCGGGGGATGGTGACGTAGACATCCTCGGTCAGGCCGACCGATAGCTGATCGGACTGCCCTGCCCAGACCCGGGCTTCCATCAGCTCCTGGCCGGCCCTGAACAGGCGCTCACTCTCGTAGTAGCGGAAGCCATAGTTCAACATCTTCTGAATTTCCTGGGAGCGCGATTCCGAGCTACTGGTCCCCATGACCACGGCAATGAATCGGGTGTCGTTGCGTTTTGCCGATGCCACCAGGCAGTAGCCCGCCTCCTCGGTATGTCCCGTCTTCAGGCCGTCCACACTGTCATCACGCCACAACAGGCTGTTCCGGTTCGGCTGCCGAATGTTGTTGTAGGTGAAATGCTTTTCCGCGTAAATCGGGTAGTTTTCCGGGTAATCGTTGATGATCGCCCGAGCCAGAATCGCGAGGTCATACGCGGTGGATCGGTGTTCGGGCGAGGGCAGGCCGGTGGCGTTCTCGAAGTTGGTATCCTTCATGCCCAGTATCTGGGCCTGCTGGTTCATGATGTCGACAAACGCGCCCTCGCTACCGGCCACAAACTCTGCCAGCGCGACCGAGGCATCATTTCCCGATTGGATGATCACACCTTTCAACAAGGTCTCGACGGGCACACTGGTGCCCTCCCGGATGAAGGTTCGTGAGCCCTCGGTTTTCCAGGCGCGAACACTGATCGGCACCATGTCGGACATGGAGATGCGCCCCTCATCAAGCTCCCGCTCGACGATATAGGCCGTCATCATCTTGGTAAGGCTCGCCGGCGGCAGGCGCTCATGGCTGTTTTCTTCCATGATGATCCGCCCGCTCTTCGGATCCATCAGCACGTAGGACGTGCCGGCGATCTGCGGCGGAGAGGGTATCAGAACTGACTGCGCGGTCGTTTTTCCCACCAGCATCAGGGTCAGGACAAAAATGATCGAAAAGGAGCGGAACAAGGATTTTAAGGCCATGGGTTCATTCATTCGTCGTTAGGTGTGTGTCTTTTTAATTGGTATCAATGTGAATCGGTCAACAGTATCGACTGGGAAAATCCCCGCGACTCAAGCAGGCTCTGGGTTCTTCGGGCACTGCCCTCATCGGCAAACGGACCAACCTGGACCCGGTGGAAGCGCCCGGACGCGGTGTCGATGGCCCGAACGCGCATGGGGTTCTCAAGCACCGCCCGGGCCCTGCCCAGCAATTCTTCTGCTGGATGCCGGCTGCTGAAGGAACCAAGCTGGACGAACAGGGCCTCATTACCGGGCGCTATCTGCCCACTGGCTACCACCCTGCTCTCAGGGTAGCTCACTGATGAGCCCGGCACGAACGGCTGGCCGGCCAAAAACATGGATCCGTCCGGTTTGACCGTTATGGCTGCCACCTCGACCCGGGCAGTCCCCCGCGACTGGTAGCCAAGCTTTTTCGCCGCCGCGTAGGACAAATCAATCAGACGATCGCCGTGGAAAGGTCCGCGATCGTTGACTCTCACGATGACCGACCGGCCATTGTCCAGGTTGGTCACCCTCGCGTAGCCGGGAATCCGCAGGGATTTGTGCGCCGCGGACATCGTGTACATATCGAAGGTCTCGCCGTTGGATGTCTTGTGGCCGTGGAATTTTTCGCCGTACCAGCTGGCCGTGCCACGCGCCACGTAGCCGTCGTTAGTCCCCATCACCTGATACTGTTTGCCCCAGACTGTGTAGGGGGACTTGTTACCGGCCCGCCTCGGCTTCTCGTACACGGGCCGGGCATCGGATAACCCGGACGCATCAAAATCCCCCGAGGGCGCGCGATCCTGGGATATTGTGTAACGGGAGGAATGGTCTGGTTCAGGTGCAGACGCACAGCCACCTAACACCAGGGCAGACATCACCGCCAATATCCATGAGAGCGAGGGCTTGAAGTTCACAGTCCGGAATTCCTCTTTCAAGACGGCCGCCGGATTCACTTTCACGCTTTGACGACCATGTCTTTATTGTAACGGGTTATAACCGGTATTCACCATTACCCACTTTCCACCTTTTGCAGGCCGCCGTCAGGCGCTGATCATTCGTCGATGGGTGTGGATGGACATCAATACACCAAAGGCGGCCATCAGCGTCACACCCGAGGTGCCACCATAACTGATCAACGGCAACGGCACACCAACCACCGGGAGCAATCCGCTGACCATTCCCACATTCACGAAGATGTAGATAAAGAACGTCATGGTCAGGGCACCGGCGAGCAGGCGACTGAACGAATCCTGGGCCGTCACCGCAATGTAGAGGCAGCGCAGGATGATGAGAAAATACACGGCCATCAGAGCCATCATGCCGATAAAACCAAACTCTTCCGCCAGCACCGCAACGATGAAATCCGTGTGGCTTTCAGGCAAAAATTCCAGATGGGACTGGGTCCCCTGCAGCCAGCCTTTCCCCTCGATGCCACCGGAACCTATGGCGGTCTTGGACTGAATAATATTCCAGCCTGCACCGAGCGGATCGCTCTGGGGATCGAGCAGGGTCAGGACCCGCTGTTTCTGATAGTCGCGCATGACAAAAAACCACATCATGGGCGCCGAGACCGACACCAGCGCCACGAAGGCGGTGATGAGCTTCCAGCTGATGCCGGCGAAGAACACCACGAAGATCCCGGCCATGCCCACCAGCAATGAGGTCCCCAGATCCGGCTGCTGAATAATCATCATCATTGGCACCAGCACAATGGCCAACCCGATGATGACATGCCGGAAACGGGGCGGCAGGTAATGTCGCGACAGATACCACGCCGCCATCATCGGAACCACCAGTTTCATCAACTCCGAAGGCTGGAACCGGGGCAGCCCGGGAATCGACAGCCAGCGTTGGGCGCCCTTGGCCCCCACACCGACCAGCAGGACCGCCAGCAAGGCGGCAATGCCCGCCCCGTAGAGCCACGGAGCCCAGCGCCTGAATACGGAAGGATCCAGCTGGGCAAACACCAGCATCACGACGAAGGCGACCCCAAGCCGAATCCCCTGGGCCTTGACCACCTCAATGTTTCGATCCGCCCCGCTGTACAGGACAAACAGACCGCCGGAGACCAGGATCAGAAGAAGAAACAGCAGGATCGGATCCAGGTGCAAGGCCGACCAGATTCCCCTTGGGCGACCGAGGGGGTTGGCGGCCGTCGAATCCACGAAATCGTTCAGCGCCATTACCCATCCCCTCCGGCTTTCACGCTGCCCACCAGGGCGCCGTCGTCGTTGGCGGGAAATTCGAGCAGCCAGGCATCGAACAGAGCCCGGGCAACAGGTGCCGCGGTGCTGCTGCCGCCGCCGCCATTCTCGACGATGACGGAGACGGCAATTTTTGGATTTTCAACCGGCGCAAAACCGACAAACAGGGCATGATCCCGCAGCCGTTCCCGGATTTCCTCGGCATCGTACTCCTCATCTTCCGCGAGACTGAAAACCTGGGCAGTGCCGGTTTTGCCTGCCATTCGATAGGGGGCATCGCTGCCGACCCGACGCGCCGTCCCCCGACGACCGTGCATAACCTCGGCCATGGTTTCGACGACGAATTCCCAGTCCCCCGGATTCTTGAGCTTGAGGGGTTCGTGGGTGCCGTCGGGCAGGTAATCCGTCACCGGAGTATCGCCCTCGATTTCCTTTAACAGCCGGGGTTCCGCCCAGGTGCCGCGATTGGCAATCAGCGACGTGGCCGTCGCCAGTTGCAGCGGCGTTGCCAGCATGAACCCCTGGCCAATACCCAGATTCACTGAATCGCCGGGGTACCAGGATTCGCTGCGCATGGCGCGCTTCCATTCCCTGGACGGTAGCAAACCACTCAGGGCGCCGGACACGTCGAGGGCTGCGTCCTCGCCGAATCCAAAGCGGGAGAGATAGCTGTACATGGTGTCCACGCCCATCTTCACGGCAATCTCGTAGAAGTAGACATCACAGGATTCGGCCATGGCGTCCATGAGATCAACCCAACCATGACCGCCCCGCTTCCAGTCCCGGTAGCGACGGCCGGAGTCGTTGAGCCGGAAGTAACCCGGATCCCAGATGGTGTAATCGCGCGTTGTCGCGCCACTGTCCAGGGCTGCGATGGCCAACATCGGTTTCATTGTAGAGCCCGGCGGATACTGGCCCCGGAGTGCGCGGTTGAACAGGGGCTTGTCGCGGCTCTCGCTGAGCTCGCGGTAATCATTGACGCTGATGCCGGTAACAAACTTGTTGGCATCGAACCCGGGCACGCTCGCCAGCGCGAGTATCCCGCCGGTGGCGGGCTCAATAGCGACAATTGCCCCGCGCCGGCCATCCAGCAGCTCGTGGGCCCGTTTCTGAAGTCTAAGATCGAGGTGCAGCTGGAGGTCCTCACCCGGAACCGGATTTTCCCGCTCCAGGACCCGCAGTGTCCGGCCCCGGGCGTTGGTCTCCACGTGCTGATAACCCACCTGGCCGTGCAACAGATCCTCGTAGAAGCGCTCGATGCCGGACTTGCCGATGTAATTGGTACCTGCATAGTTGACGGGATCAATGCGCTGAAGCTCATCCCGGTTAATGCGACTGACAAAACCAAGCGCGTGTGCGGTCAGCTCACTGTGGGGATAATAGCGGACCAGCTCGGCCGTCACTTCCACACCGGGTAATTCATGCCGGTGGACCGCAAGCCGCGCCATCTCCTGTTCATTGAGGTCGTAGCGAAGCGGAATCTCCTGGAAGGGGCGCCGGGGTTCCTGCAGACGGCGCTGGAACCGTTCCAGGTCCTCCTCGGAAACATCGAGAATTCCGCCAAGCTGAGACAGGGTCTGCGCCATTTCGTCCACCCGCTCAGGCACCAGCGTCACGCTGAACACCGGACGGTTTTCGGCCAACAAAGTGTGATTGCGATCGTAGACGAGACCTCGGGGAGGCGGAACTGACTGGACCTGAACGCGGTTTTTATCCGACAGGGTTGTGTAAACGTCGTGCTCAATCACCTGGAGCTGGTACATCCGGGCCAGCAACCCACCGATCAACAACACGACGAAGGTCAGCATCACCATGGCCCGACTCTGGAACAGTCGGCGCTCGGCAGCAGTGTCCTTGAATTCACCCCACGGCATGACGTTTTCCTAAGCCCGGTGGTACGGGTGGTTGCGGGTGATCGACCAGGCCCGATAAAGCTGCTCGGCCAGCACAATACGAACCAGGGGATGAGGCAGTGTCAGGGGCGACAAGGACCACTGCTGGTCCGCCCGCTGGCGGCAGCCCTCGGCCAGCCCATCCGGGCCACCCACGAAGAAACTGACGTCGCGGCCATCCTGCTGCCAGTTCTCCAATTGGCTCGCGAGTTTCTCGGTTGACCATGGCCGACCGCCCACTTCAAGAGCTATGACCCGGTCTTTCGGGCCGGCAGCAGCAAGAAGTGCCTCACTTTCGCGTTGCATCAATCTGGTGATATCCGGGTTCTTGCCCCTATGTGCCAGGGGAATTTCGACCAGCTCCAGGGGCAGTTCCGGCGGCATCCGGCGGGCGTAATCGTTATACCCGGCACTGACCCAGTCGGGCATTTTCTGCCCCACGCAGATCAGACGTAACCGCATGATTATTCGCTGCCCGCAACACCAAGATCCGGGGCATCCCGCCAAAAGCGCTCCAGATCATAGAACTCACGGGTGGCGGGCATCATGACGTGAACAACCACGTCGCCGAGGTCTACCAGTATCCAGTCACTGGCGGTTCCGCCCTCAACATTACCGGCACGGACGCCCTCTTCCTTGGCTTCGGAAACTACGGAGTCGGCAAGTGACTTTACGTGACGGTTGGACGTTCCGGATGCCAGAACCATGAAGTCTGTGACACTGGTACGGTCACGGACATCAATGACACTGATGTCCTGTGCTTTCACATCTTCAAGCGCGTTAACTACCAGATCTTTCAGTTGTTCTGCCTGCATAATCACCCTGTTAGACGGGCGTCGGCCGAAATGGCCGCCCGAAAAGTCATATTCAGACGCGATTGTAGCACTAAAAGTTCCCGCCGGGGCAGGCACCATAGAGCCCCAGACGACGAATCTCCCGCCACACAGAATCCGGAACCAGGTAACGCGGGGACCGACCGTCGCCAATCCGTTCCCGGATGCCGGTAGCGGAGATATCCAGAAGCGGAGGGTCCAGCTCGAGCATCAGACCGCCGGGCTGATTGTGCAGCAGCCTGACGTCCCGGACAGCACGTTTCGCCAGCATCCGCGATGGCTCACCGTCCGGATCAAGCCCCGGGCCGGGCCGGCGGACGACAATGATGTGGGCGAGATCGGGAATCTGCTGCCACTCCTGCCAGCGATCGAAACCGGCAAAGGCATCCGTCCCCACCACCATGGCCAGCGGAGCGTCAGGTCCGAGCTCGTGGCGCAGCTGTCGCAGGGTATCGGCGGTGTAGGACGCCCCGGCCCGCCGGAGTTCCCGATCATCTACCCGTAATTGGGGCTCATCGGCCACAGCCAACTCCAGCAGCTTCCAGCGCTGCTCGGAGGTGGCGCCGGTGTCGCCCCGATGGGGCGGTATATGACAAGGCACCAGACTGACCTGATTGACACTCAGTCGGTCACTGATCTCCAGCGCAAGACGAAGATGGCCGTGATGGATCGGATCGAAAGTTCCGCCGTAGATCACATGCATCGACATCAGGTCCGGATGTGACCGTCGCCGAATACCACGTATTTCTGGGACGTAAGCCCCTCTAACCCGACCGGTCCACGGGCGTGGATCTTATCGGTGGAGATGCCGATTTCAGCCCCCAGGCCGTACTCGAAGCCGTCCGCGAAGCGGGTCGAGGCATTCACCATTACCGAACTGGAGTCCACTTCGGTAATGAACCGACGGGCCCGGGTGAAATTTTCAGTGATGATGCTGTCGGTATGCTGGGAACTGTAGCGATTTATGTGCTCTATGGCACCGTCGAGACCATCAACCACACGAATCGCCAGGATCGGCCCCAGATACTCCGCCTCCCAGTCGGCTTCGACCGCTTCATCGGCATCGATGATCGCGCGGGTCTGGTCACACCCCCGCAACTCCACCCCTTTTTCCGAGAAGGCGGAAGCCAGCAGCGGCAGCATATCCTCGGCGATCTCACAATCCACCAGCAGGGTTTCCATGGTGTTGCAGGTGCCATAGCGCTGGGTCTTCGCATTCACCGACACATTCAAGGCCTTTTCCGGATCGGCATGACTGTCGAGGTAGACATGACAAACCCCATCAAGGTGCTTGATGACAGGCACACGGGCATCCCGGCTGATGCGTTCGATCAGCCCCTTGCCACCGCGTGGCACAATCACATCCACATACCTGGGCATGGTAATCAATTCACCCACCGCGGCTCGATCGGTGGTTTTGATAACCTGCACGGCGGTTTCAGGAAGACCGGCCTCGGCCAGTCCGCGGGCCAGGCACTGCGCAATGGCCTGGTTGGAGTGAATGGATTCAGAACCACCCCGAAGGATGGTTGCATTACCCGATTTCAGGCAGAGGCTGGCGGCTTCGACCGTCACATTCGGACGGGATTCGTAGATGATGCCGATCACGCCCAGCGGCACCCGCATTTTGCCAACCTGGATGCCCGACGGGCGGTAGGTCATGTCGGTTATTTCTCCGATCGGATCCGGCAGCGATGCCACCTGGCGAAGGCCCTCGATCATCGCATCAATGCGCTGCGGTGTGAGCTCCAGTCGGTCGAGCATGGCAACGTCCAGCCCGTTGTCACGGCCACTCTCGAGATCCCTGCTGTTGGCCACGGCCAGTTCGTCGCGGGCCTCATCCAGCGCGCGGGCCGTCGCCAACAGGGCCTGATTGCGCACGGCTGTGGTAGAGCGCGCCACTTGCGTTGCCGCTGCGCGGGCCTGTTCTCCGACGTCAGCCATGTAAGCTGCAATATCCATCCGTTTACCTTCGTGTTTTCGAGCAGAATTCATTAATACCCGCTAACTTTACCTTTCCCGTTTCAAGTACGCACCCCAAACAGATATTATAGCGCTGCGGTATGCCACATACTTAGGGAGTTTCAGAAAAGGAAGGACACCATGGCCCAACTGGCCGAGAAATTTCTATTGAGCAGACTGTCGCGGGCCGGATTCGTCGCCCTGATTGCCATAGCCGCACTTTGCGCCGTGTTGGGGGAGCCACTGACGTCCGCCACGGCAGCCGCAGCCGCCGGAATCGTCATCTGCGGGCGCACTTTTCACGCCAGTCGCCAGCACCGTCCCTGGCCACAGCTCCAACAACTGTTTTTCGTGGTCCTATTGCTGCTTCTGCTGACCAGCTTCTGGACCGGACCCTGGGCTCTCAGCCACTGGTTTTATGCGATCCCCCTGCTTGCCTTTGCCCTGGTCAGGCCGGGCCTGGCAATCGCGATCACCCTGGCATTCATGGCCCTGGCCGGCCTGGCCATTCCTACGGCAACCGGCCTGGCCGATCGCCACCAGATGATCAGCGCGTTCATGCTTACCACCCTGCTTTCGGGCCTGCTGGTGTTCCTGCGCGAGTATAAAACCCGCCAGCTCGCCCCCTTGCGCCGCACTGACGAGCTGACCCAGGCCGCCAGCAGGGAGTACCTCTCGGCTGACCTGCACAAGGAAATCCAGCGCAGCGAGCGCGAAGGAACCGACATGTCGATTATCATGATCGGCCTCGACACCCACTTGAGCGACCATGATCCGGACGAGGACATCCGATCCATCCTGCCCCGGATTGGCCGTTACCTGCACAGCCAGATCCGGGATTTTGATACCTATTATCGGGTCGCGGACCTGCAATTTCTGGTGATTCTCCCCGGCATTGCCACCAGCGACGCCATCAACCGGTCTGAAATCATCCGAAAGGGTCTGTGCACCCTGCTGGAATCCCACGGCATGGCGCTAACCGTGAGCACGGGCATCGCCGGGCTCAACATCGGCGATGACGCCGACAGTTTGCAGCAGAGCGCCGCCAACGCCCTGCGCCGGGCCCAGCAACAAGGTGGCAACCGGACCCAGGCCTACAGCGCCTGGACGCAATCCGGAACCTCAGGCTCAACTTCGGCTGAAGGACCTGCATCATGACCGAAACGCGTCTGCGCACCCTGACCCACAGCATCGGTTACATCCTGGCGACTCTGTTCATCTTCACCCTGGCAATGCAGAACCTTCGCTATGGTTTTTACGAGTTGTTCTACCTTGCCACCGGCATGGCCATGCTGACCCTCGGCGGTGTTGCCTATACCTTCATTTGTCGCCGGCACCAGTTGTCGGCGCCGGGGCACCTGATCATCCTGGCGGGGCTGAACAGCGGCCTGCTGGCCGCCCTGCTCACCCTGGACAGCCCCGGCATCGCCCACTGGGCCATGCCCATGCTGATCCTTAACCTGCTGATCCTGCCGCTCAGACAGGGCGTGGCACTGTCTGTCCTGCTGCTGCTGCCGACCTCTGCAGCGGTCCTGTTCCGGCAGGCACCCGCAGACGCCCTGACCGTGATTGCAGGACTTTTCATTCTGCTCACGGCGGCCTCCCTCTACATCTGGCATTATGACCACATGGCCCAGTCCGCGGAGGATCTGGCAATCACGGATTCGGTCACCGGAGCCCACAATGCCCGCTTTCTGGACGAAACCCTGCAGAAGGAAATCAGCCGGGCCATCGCCACCGGCCACCCGTTGTCTGTGATTGATCTGAGTATCGACTACGCAGATGAGGCCGAGGACCTTTACGGCAAGGGCGGCGTACAGAATCTGTTTCGCGACATGACGGAGCACCTGTTCGGCGTGATCCGCGCCGGTGACACGCTCTATACCTTGAATGAGTCGGAATTTTTCCTGATTCTGCCCTTCACTCCGGAAGAAGGCGTGAGAGTGATCGCTGAGCGCATTCGTCGCACCATCGCTGAACACCAGTGGCCAGTTGTTGGCAAGGTTACGGTCAGCCTCGGCTGCACCACCCGTGGCAGCGGTGACACGCGCACCGACGGGCTCCGTAAGCGCGCCCACGAGGCCATGGAGGAAGCCCGTCGGCGCGGCGCCGATTCGGTCTGGTTCAGTGCTGGAGAGACCATCACGGCATGAGCGCGGACTGGCTGCAGAATCTGTCGGCCTGGCTCAGCGTGCACCCCGGCTGGCTGGCTATCGCCCTGTTCAGCACCGCCTTCGTTGAATCCCTGGCCCTTGCGGGTATCGTTGTGCCCGGGGTCGCCATTCTATTTGCGTTCGCGGCACTGGCCGGAAAAACCGGCATGCCCCTGACGGAAACACTCATCTGGGCCGGCCTGGGCGCGATTGCCGGCGATACGCTCAGCTTTGCCCTGGGACGGAAACTCCAGGGTCGGCTGGATTCGGTCTGGCCGCTCAGCCGCTACCCAAAGCTCATTCGCAAGGGGAAGTCCTTCTTTCGTCAACACGGCGGCAAGAGTGTCGTCATAGGTCGCTTCGTTGGGCCCGTTCGCCCTGTCATCCCGCTCATTGCCGGCGCCCTGTGGATGCCCTGGCAACGGTTTCTCGCCTTCAATATCGCTTCGGCAATTGGCTGGGCGCCGGTATATATTCTGCCGGGCTTTCTGGTCGGAAGTGCACTGGCCAGCGAGATTCAGCCGCCCGCGCATTTTTACGCCGTGGTGGGGGTCAGTCTGGCGGTCATGGTCGTGGTTTACCTGGTGCTGATACAGTTCCAGCTCGGACTCGGTCAAGGCAGCCGGTTTTACTCCTGGCTGGAACGACGGATGGCGACCTACGACGCTACCCACCGCTTCTGGCGACTGTATACCAATCACCGGCCGGACCGGGGTGGTGAGTTTCCCCTTCCCTCGCTAATGATGGCATTGGGGGCTTCCGGCTTACTGTTGCTGTGGGGACAGCTCGCGACAAACACTGCGAGCCTGGAACCGTTCGACCAGCTGGTGTTCGCCTGGTTCGAACAGCTCCGGCAACCCATCCTGGATGGCCCGGTCATCATCGCGACCCTGCTGGGAGATCCGCCAGTGTTGATCACTGCGGCGATTCTCGCGACCCTGGCGCTGGTTTTTCGGGGCTACTACGCCGCCGCTATCCACATTGTCATGGCGGCGGCGCTCACCTTCGTCCTGGTCTGGCTGTTGAAATCCACGCTCGGGGTCACGCGACCGGACGCGGTGCTCAGCCCGCCTGCGTCGGATGCCTTTCCGAGCGGTCATAGCGCTGGAATCACTGTATTTGTGACCCTCGCTGCCAGTTTCGTTGCCGGGGAAACCCGAAGCCACAATCGGTGGCAATCCTACGTGCTATTGTCTCTGCCGCTGCTGCCTGTGGCGCTTAGCCGACTGTATCTCGGCGTACACTGGTTTACGGATGTGATCGGAGGCATCTTGCTGGGGATGGCGATTACCGGGGCGATACGGGCAAGCTACAGCCGATACGATCGGATTCACCTGGCACCGGATGTATCCATGGCAGTGGCAGGCGCCGTATGGCTGGCATTCACCATCGGCTATGTGGTCCTGGCATGGCCACAAGCGCAGATGGATTTCCGGCCGATCTAACCCTCTTCAAGGGCTTCGAGCAGTTCCTGCAATCGGCTGAGCCTTTCAAGCGGATCCTGCAACTCAACCAATCGCTGCTTTTCCTGCTTATCCAGTGGCAACAGTTCGGTCAGGCGCCAGCCCACGTGTCGGGCATCCCGGTAGTCCACATCCATGTCGAGATCACGAACCACCGGATGCTTGAAAAGCGCCCGAAGCACCGAGGGCAGCTCGCTGAACCGTGCCGGCACTTCGCGGTCGGCCTCGTCCAGCAGGACCTCGACATCACCGACATTGAGGCCATCGTCCTGCTGCCAGCTGCGAACCACCGTCACTTTGGAGGCGCCTTCCACGGTGATGCCGAGCAGGCCATTCTCCAACTGCTGAAAATCAATAATCCGGACGTAGGTGCCGATGTCATAAAACGAAGCGGTCGGGCCTGTCTCCGCGCCATCGCGCAAGAGGACCACGACAAATCCGCGATCTTCCTTGAGGCAACGGGTGAGCATATCAATATAACGGGGCTCAAACAGCTGCAGGGGTATCCTCCCCCGGGGGAGAACGATGGAATTCAGGGGGAAGAGAGGTACATTCATATCAACACTAGTCACCGCGTGGCGGACCCAAAAAAATCAGACCCATCGGGTCATCGAATAGAAAGCAACTGCTGTACTTCGTCAACCCGGGCACGAGCCTCGGTCAACAGCTGGAGGCTGCGCGAGGCGTTAAGCTCCAGCTCTCCCAACCGGCGATAGGCCGGCACCTGATCGAACCGTGGTAACTCGGCATTCTGGTGCGAACCAATCATCGAATGCAATTGCGCAACGATCACCACATCGGTCAGTTGCGGCTCCGGTTCGCGACATTCATGGTGCCACTCTTCCGCGTGGCGAACCGACTCGATGAAGGCCGGCGGAAACGCCCAGCTTTCCAGCACCGCCGTACCGACATCTGCACGAAGTTCACGGATCGCATGTCGCAGGTTGTCCGGATCCGAGAACAGGCTCGGGTGATGCTCCGCCTGGACCAACACCGGCACCACACCGATGTCGTGCAACAATCCGGCCAGCATGGCCTCCTCCGGGTTCAGCCGGGTAGCGTGATCGGCCAGCACCCAACACAATGCCGCAACCTCCCGGGAGTGGCGCCACAGGTTCTCCATCTCTTTCTGCAAAGCTGCCTGCCGGCTCTTGAAGACCTCGCGCATGGAGAAAACCGTCACCAACTGCCGGGTGGTTCTCATCCCCAGCCGAACCACCGACTCGCGAACATTGCGCACGTCACTGAAGCCGCGATACAGCGGACTGTTGCACGCCCGCACCAGCTTGGCAGCTATGGCCGGGTCGGCGGAAATGGCACTGGCAACCTGCTCGGCCGTGGAATCTTCCCGGTCAACCAGCCGGCGAACCTTCCATGCCACGTCCGGGACGCTGGGCAGCTTGATCTGGTTGGAGCGCAGCTCGGAGTAAAACTCCATCAGCAGCTCATGCGCTTCACCTTCTCTGCCACCAAAACCTTCACCCGAATTCATGTCCACCTGGTCTACGGGTGCTGATCGCAGCATCTGGTTCAGGATATCCTGCTCGACCGCAAGAATTTCGCACGGCCGTACCGCCGTCACCTCGTACATCCGTGGCTGAAGTCTGGCAATAGGATTGAGCGCTTTCTCGGTCTCGGCCTCGATCAGGGATTTGCGACCATCAACCGACTCCAGCTCCACCAGGCCCGAGACCAGGAAGAAATCGAGACCGTCCCTGACCCCGCGTTCCACCACACGTTGGCCGGCACCGTACGTCCGGCGCTCTGCACGACTGGCCAACAGTACCAGTTGATCATCGCCAAGCCGGTTCAGGGGCTGGAATTCTTTCAGACGGCGAAGTGGCAGGCTTTCCCGGCCGGCCATAGGCAAGCTCCTTTCATGAGGCAAATCCGGAGGCGATTTGTGCTCCCTTATATGCATTGTAAACACGGCCTGCTAAAACAACCATGCGATAGGAGTCTAATCTGGTATTCTTTTACGTCGCACAAAGCCAACCAGAAACCACCATCAGGTAACAACAGAGAGATCAGAACACCATGCCTCAGTATCGTTCGCGGACTTCCACCGCTGGCCGCAATATGGCCGGCGCCCGCGCCCTCTGGCGCGCCACCGGTATGAAAAACGAGGATTTCGGCAAACCCATCATCGCAGTCGCCAACTCCTTTACTCAGTTCGTACCCGGTCACGTCCATCTGAAAGATCTGGGGCAGCTCGTCTGCCGCGAAATCGAGGAAGCCGGCGGTGTCGCCAAGGAGTTCAACACCATCGCCGTCGATGATGGCATTGCCATGGGCCACGACGGCATGCTGTATTCCCTGCCTTCCAGGGAGATCATCGCCGACTCTGTTGAGTACATGGTCAACGCCCACTGCGCCGACGCATTGGTCTGCATCTCCAACTGCGACAAGATCACCCCGGGCATGCTCATGGCTGCCATGCGTCTGAACATCCCCACCATCTTCGTGTCCGGCGGCCCGATGGAAGCCGGCAAAACCAAGTTGTCTGAACACAAGCTTGACCTGGTTGATGCCATGGTTATCGCCGCCGATCCCAACGCCGACGATGAAACCGTGGCCGAATATGAGCGCAGTGCCTGTCCCACCTGCGGCTCCTGTTCCGGCATGTTCACAGCCAACTCCATGAACTGCCTGACGGAAGCCATCGGCCTGGCCCTGCCCGGCAATGGCTCCCTGCTGGCCACCCACGCCGATCGCGAGCAACTGTTCCTGAAGGCCGGTCGTCAGATTGTGGAGAATACGCGGCGCTATTACGAGGAAGACGACGCCAGCGTTCTTCCCCTGAGCATCGCCTCCATGGCCGCGTTCGAAAACGCCATGGTAATGGACATCGCCATGGGCGGCTCGACCAACACCATCCTGCATCTTCTCGCGGCGGCTCAGGAAGGCGGAGTGCCGTTCTCCCTGAATGAAATCGATCAACTCTCCCGCAAGGTGCCCCAGCTGTGCAAGGTTGCCCCCAACTCGCCCAAGTATCACATGGAAGACGTCCATCGGGCCGGTGGTATCATGGGCATTCTCGGGGAACTGGAACGGGGCGGATTGATCAACACGGATTTGCCCACCGTGCACAGCAAGACGATGAGCGAAGCCCTCGAAACCTGGGACATCATGCGCTCTCCGCCCGCCGAAGTGGTGGAATTCTACAAGGCTGGCCCGGCCGGGATTCCAACCCAGACGGCCTTCAGCCAAAGCACTCGCTGGCCAACTCTTGATGGCGACCGGGAGACCGGCTGCATCCGGTCGGTTGAGAATGCCTATTCCTCCGAAGGCGGACTGGCAGTGCTCTACGGGAATATTGCCCTGGACGGCTGCGTTGTTAAAACCGCCGGCGTCGATGAAAGCATCTATGTGTTCGAAGGGACGGCGCGGGTGTTTGAAAGCCAGGACTCCGCTGTCGCCGGCATCTTGAGCGACGAGGTCAAACCGGGCGAGGTGGTCATTATTCGTTACGAAGGCCCACGCGGTGGCCCCGGCATGCAGGAAATGCTGTATCCCACCAGTTACCTGAAGTCCAAGGGGTTGGGTAAGGACTGCGCCCTGCTGACCGACGGTCGCTTCTCCGGCGGCACCTCTGGCCTGTCGATTGGCCATGCCTCGCCCGAGGCCGCAGCGGGCGGTGCCATCGGCCTGATTGAGAATGGCGATCGCATTCGCATCGACATCCCGAACCGCACGATCAATGTCGAGCTGGACCAGCACGAACTGGATCGCCGGCGGGAGGCTCGCGAGGCCAAGGGCTGGAAACCCGACCTGGCCCGGGACCGCAAGGTGTCGGCGGCCCTTAAGGCATACGCCCTGCTGGCCACCAGTGCCGATAAGGGCGCGGTAAGGGACCTGAGCAAGCTCGATTAGGCCGCGTCCGCCCAAAAAAAAGCCCGCTCAGGATACCTGGCGGGCTTTTTTGTCGGTGGCCGACTTACCAGAGCGACCAGCCGCCCTCGTCATCTTCTTCAATTGCACCTTCTTCGGCGCTTTCGGTCTTGGCCGGCGCCTCAGACTTCGCTGGTGCGGAGGAGCTGGCACTGCTCTGTGCCGGCGCGGTAGAGGCCGCAGCGACCTTCACCGAAATCATGCCCAGCGCCTTTTTGGTCTCATCGTTCAGGGTTCCAGTCGCCTGAAGTCCGTTTTCCTTCTGGAACGTGGTCAACGCCGCGCGCGTGGCATCGTCCATTTTAGAGCTGACGTTCGTAATGTTATACCCGGCGCCATAGAGCGCATTCTTGAGGGCAACGGTTTCATCCGCATAGGCTACGGGCGCCAGCCCAAGCATGGCAGCGGTGCCGGCCGCCATTGCCAGTCGGCCCAGATGGTTGGTCGCTTTTCTCATGGTACTCACCTGCATTACTCCTGATATCTCGCCGATACCCGTTTCTTTTTTGTTTTGTGGTGCCTATCTCCACAGGCTGGGGCAAACAATGAAAATCGTATCACACTTTCGCGACATGTAACCTCACCCGGCTCCATCGTCACCATGGCCGTGACTGGGTCCAACTTTTTCAGTCCGCCCGGTCTCCTCCCCAAACTCGCGGATAAAGATTCCCCAGAACGCCATGAACAGCGCCGCCACCAATGGCCCCATGACAAAACCGTTAACTCCGAACATGACGATGCCCCCCAGAGTGGACAACAGTACGATGTAATCGGGCAGCTTGGTATCGCGGCCCACCAGCACCGGGCGCAGGAGGTTGTCCGCCAGGCCGATAACCACAACGCCAAAAATGGTCAGTATCACTGCCTGGATCGTGTCCCCGACTGCGGCCAGGTAGATGGCGGCCGGCACCCAGACCAATGCTGCACCCACGGCCGGCAACAGGGATACGATGGCCATCACAACACCCCAGAGCAGTGCGCCGCTAATTCCCAGGATCCAGAAAATCAGACCGCCCAGAGCCCCCTGGATAATGGCGATCAGTAGATTGCCTTTCACGGTGGCCCGGGTTACCTCGGCAAACTTCGCGAACAGCAGTCGTTCACGCTCATCGCCGAGCGGCAGTGCCCGAATCATCAGCTCCACCAGCTTGGTGCCGTCGCGTAGCAGGAAGAACGCCAGATACACCATCAGTGCCAGGCCCAGGAAAAACTGAAAGGTATTCTGACCAACCCCAAGCGCCTGTTTTGCGAAAAACTGACTGCCACCGACAAAGATGTTGACCGCGCGGTCACGAATTTCGGCGAAATTGATATCAAACTGGGCCAGAAACGACTGGATGGCGGGGAATGACTTGTTCACCTGATCAATATACTCGCCCGGTCGTATTTCACCATCCTGGATCTGCTGGTAAACGCCGACACCCTCGGCGATGAGCGACGTTATCAGCACCAGCACCGGAATGACGACAATCACCATGCAAGTGACAAGCGTAATCAGGGCATTCACGTTCGGACGCTCTCCGATCTTGCGTACCAGCAGTTGCTGAACCGGGTGAAAAATCAGCGCGATGGCAACGGCCCAGAAAATGGGACCGAAAAACGGTTTCATGAGCCACACAAAGGCCAGGGAAACCCCCACCAACATCGCGAGAAAAGTCCGAGTTTCCAGTTTTGCGTACATAATTGTGGTTTTTCCTGACAAGTAAGAGCAAAAAGACGGCCCTGCCCGGCTTCAGCCGCAGAACAGGGCTAGCCTACCACGGCAACGTGGCCACTGTAGCCCGCTTCAGGTTATAGTGAACGGTTGTTGATCAGCTATTAAACAGGTCGCGCTGTTGGAACTGGAAACCTTTACACCGGAAACCGCCCTGGAAGCCGCCATTGAACTGCGCCGGGTGCTGGCAGCCCGTACCCACCGCCGCAAGGTGTTGGGGCAGGAGGTGCTGGTCCCGGGCCAGTTGGGTGAGGCACTGCAGCTGCCGCGTACCATCAACCGTCTGCAGAGCAAGCAACAACGGCAACGTGAACTCGGCCTGGACGATTTTCAGGAATTGTGGCCAACCCTTTCACCGACAACTCGCGAAAAAGTGCTGAATGGCATAGGCTGGTATGATCCGAAGGAGCTTGATTGGGAAGACAAGCGTTCCAACCGTCGACCAGTGGTCGATCCGGATAACTAACGCGTAATGGGGCAGGAGACTTTTATTTGTCACACTCCGTCCCTAGGTTGGACTTTATCAGGAGGATAATCATGAGCATAAACGATCAACATATCTACACTGCCCTGGTTGCTGAGGGCAGTGCCGTCCCGACCCTTCTCTGCGGTCATTGTGGTTCAATACTGTCCCGCGCCCGGATTTTCCGGAACGAAGGCGATCGCCTTCAGGACGTCAAATGCATGACCGTCGGTCTGTGTTCGGCCGACGATTGCGGCGCCGTAAACTGCTGCGATTCGGCCATGGCCAGCATTGAAAACCCGGACCAGCTATTTGGAATGGCGTCCTGATTCAAAGCGGCAACGCACTGTTACGCAACTCAAACACACAAAATTTCCATCTGCTTTATCCTGATCTTCGACGATTGTCTTATCGGCCTTCCAGTGCAGGAAGACCCGGACAATCACGCAACCAATCAGTCAGGACAGTCGATGGCATGCGTATTCTGAGAACCGATGAAGCCCGCTTCGCAGGCCTTCCGGATTACCCTTTTACTCCGCATTATCTTGATGTAGCGCCCAACCTGCGTATGCATTATGTGGACGAGGGCCCGGAGAGTGCTTCACCGGTGCTGATGCTGCACGGTGAGCCATCGTGGTCTTACCTCTACCGGCACATGATTCCGCAGGTGGCTGCGGCCGGCTACAGGGTTCTGGCGCCGGATCTGATCGGTTTCGGAAAATCCGACAAACCCGCGGCCGTCGAGGATTACAGCTACGAGCGACATATGGAATGGCTTGCGAGCTGGCTGGAAGCCCTGAATCTGACAAACGTCACCCTGGTTTGCCAGAACTGGGGGTCGCTGCTGGGTCTGAGACTGGCAGCAGAGCACCCTCAGCGTTTCAGTCGGATCATCGTCGGTAACGGAATGCTGCCGACCGGCGAGAATCGTGTCCCGACGGCGTTTTCACTGTGGAAGGCCTTTGCCAGCCACAGCCCCTGGTTTCCGATCGGGCGAATCGTCCAGCTCGGCACTGAACGGACCCTGTCCAAGGCAGAACTGGCCGCGTACGAAGCACCGTTCCCGACAGCGGATTACAAGGCGGGCGCCCGGGCATTCCCGAAGCTGGTTCCCCTGTCCGGTGATGATCCGTCGGGGGAAGCCAACAGGGAAGCCTGGAGAGTGTTGGAGAAATGGCGCAAGCCCTTCATCACCTGCTTTAGTAGCGGGGATCCGATTACCCGGGGCGGTGATCGCTACATGCAACGCCGAATCCCCGGCGCCCATGGTCAACCGCACATTACATTGCGAGGCGGGCACTTCCTGCAGGAAGACTCCCCAGAGGACTTTTCCCGCATCATTATAGATGCCCTGAAATCAGAAATGGCGGCCTGAGTCGCCCGGCGACAGTGCAGGACGTGGGTGGATGATATCAAGGGCCCAGCTCAGCGAACTGGCAGGTACGGGGCCACTTAGGTGCGGCAGGACCGCCGTTGGCCAGGTGTTAACCAGAGCCACGATGTGGGCATCGGAGAAGGTTTCAGGCGACTCGCAGAATTGCATCCAACCTCCCATTTCCCGTCCGCCCTTGCCTGAGAAGGGCATATGCCCGAATGACCAGCGCATCTCAATGTGCCGAGTGAATTCCGGGGTCGTATTGGGAATATAGGGTAACGCCGGGCACTGCTCCACGGGTTGAGCCTCGGATGCCGAAAGGGCATCCACCTGCACCACGGATTCCCGGTCGCCGACAACAACTGATCAAAGGTCATTCCTGAACCCTGTTAGCAACCTACCGGAAAAGGAAAGACTGCCTCAGATGCACCACCAAAGCAATAGTGGCGCACCGGCAACTACCTACAGGGATTAGGGGATTATGCATATTAAAGCAACGGCAAAGCGGCTATAATGCGGCCACATCGTGCATTGCCCGACAATGCCTTACCCCCCGAATTCCGAGTAAATCAATGTCAGAATTGTCCTTTGCCGAACTGGGTCTGGACCCGGCCGTACTTGAAGCCGTGACCGCTGTTGGCTATGAAAAACCGTCTCCCATTCAGGCTCAGTCCATCCCCGCACTGCTGGCCGGAAACCATCTTTTGGGTGTTGCCCAGACAGGTACCGGTAAAACAGCGGCCTTTGCGCTTCCTCTGCTGAGCCGAATTGACGCATCCATCACTGAGCCCCAGATTCTGGTGTTGGCTCCGACCCGGGAACTGGCCATTCAGGTGGCTGAGGCATTCACAACCTACGCCAGCAAGTTCCGCCAGTTCCATGTGCTGCCGATTTACGGCGGCCAGGATTTTTATCCCCAGATCAAGGGCCTGAGGCGCGGTGCCCAGGTTATTGTCGGCACCCCGGGGCGCATGCTCGATCATCTGCGCAAGGGTACCCTGAAACTGGACAGCCTCAAGGCTCTGGTTCTGGACGAAGCCGACGAAATGCTGCGCATGGGTTTCATTGACGATGTCGAAGCGATCCTGGCCAAGACGCCAGAGAACTGCCAGCGCGCCTTGTTCTCGGCCACCATGCCTCCTCAGATCAAGAAGGTCGCCCAGACCTACCTGCGCAACGCAACCGAAGTAAAAATCGAGAGCGAAACCCGGACGGTCGAGCGGATCTCCCAGTTCGTCCTGCCGGTCTACGCCGAGCGCAAGCTGGACGCCCTGACCCGCATCCTGGAAGTCGAACCGATCGATGCCGCCATTATCTTCGTGCGCACCAAGGCCGAAACCACCATGCTGGCGGAGAAACTGTCGGCACGCGGCCATGCCGTCGCGCCCCTGAGTGGCGATCTGAATCAGCGCCAGCGCGAGCAAACCGTTGAAGACCTGAAACGTGGCAAGAAAGACATCATCATTGCGACCGATGTAGCCGCCCGCGGTCTGGACGTCTCTCGCATCACTCACGTCATCAACTACGACGTGCCCTACGATACTGAAGCCTACATCCACCGGGTGGGCCGGACCGGTCGCGCCGGTCGTACTGGCAAAGCCATCCTGCTGGTCACTCCCCGTGAGCGCAGCTGGCTGAAGACCCTTGAGCGCGCCACCAATTCGCCGATGGAAGCCTACGAACTGCCCTCCCCCACTGATCTCAAGAAGATGCGGGAACAGCAGTTTGAGGCCCAGCTGCTGGGTTTCGCGGAGGACAAGAAACTGGCGAAGGCGATGTCGCTGCTCGACGAGATTGCCGAGCGTAATGAGATGGATATGGCGATGGTTGCCGGTGCCCTGGCGTGCTGGATGGAAGCTGCGCAGCCAGGCTCACTGCCGCTGGAGCAGCCGGAAGCCCTGCCGGTCGTTTCTGCCACCCCGCCCCGCCGTGATCGCAAAGGCGGGCGTCCTGGCGAGTTTCGCAAGGGCCCGAAAGGGGGCTTCAAGAAAGGCGGGCCCAAGGGCAAAGGCGGCCCAGGCGGTCGCGGTAAACCGCCCGGCAAGGGCGGCAAGCCCGCTGGAAAGCGCCCACCCCGCCAGGCTTAAGCCTGGCGCTGGTAGACGACGAAACTGTAGTCGTACGGATTGTTGTCGGACGCGGAGAAATCCTCCCGTCCGATCTCTTCCCACTGGCCCCAGTCCACTTCCGGAAAGAACGCGTCCCCGTCCACTTCTGCGTGCACCTGGGTGACGTACATTCGATCCACCATCGGTAGCGCCTCGGTATAGATCTGGCCGCCCCCGATGATCATCACCTCGTCCCCCCCTTCCAGCTCGGCCTGAGCCTCGGCTTTGACCAACGCATCCTGCAGCGACGTTGCCGCCACCGTGCCGGCGGGTGCCTGCCAGTCCGGATTCCGGGAAATAACCACGTTCATGCGACCCGGCAGTGGCCGACCAATGGAATCCCAGGTCTTACGCCCCATGATTATGGGCTTGCCCATGGTCGCCTGCTTGAAGTAGCGCAGGTCGCCCGGCAGGTACCAAGGGAGATTGTTGTTGCGACCGATGACCCGGTTACGGGACATGGCGACGATGAGGGCTTTCCTCATTTCGGATCCTCTTGCTTTGGCGTTGGCAAGCTCTACCTCCCGCCCGCAGTCAGGCTGAAGAAACAGTCAACTGAAGTTTAAATCGCGATCGGAGCCTTGATCCCCGGATAAGGGTCATAACCTTCGAACTCAAAATCTTCCAGTTCATACTCGAAGATGGATGCCGGTTTGCGCCTGATCACCAGCTTCGGCAGGGCACGCGGTTCACGTTTGAGCTGTTCGAAGACAATGTCGTCAGTCAAGTGGTTCTGGTACAGGTGGCAATCACCAAACGTATGCACGAACTCACCAACGTCCAGATCGCATTGCTGGGCGATCATATGTGTCAACAGGGCGTAAGAGGCAATATTGAACGGCACGCCGAGAAAGAGATCGGCGCTGCGCTGGTAGAGCTGGCAGGAGAGCTTGCCGTCGGCCACGTAGAACTGGAACAGGCAATGGCAGGGGGCCAGCGCCATACGACCTTGACGAACGTTATCCTGGGGGCCGATGGACTCGTCCGGAAGTTCGGCCGGATTCCAGGCCGAGACAATCAGGCGCCGGGAGTTCGGCTTGGCTCGGATCTGCTCAACCACTTCGCTGATCTGATCGACCACCCGACCGTCCGGGCACTGCCAACTACGCCACTGCTTGCCGTATATCGGTCCCAGGTCGCCATCGTCCAGGGCCCACTCGTTCCAGATCGACACCTTGCGCTCTTGCAGCCAGGAGTTGTCGGTGGAACCGTTCAGGAACCAGAGCAACTCGTAAATAATACTGCGCAGATGGACTTTCTTGGTGGTGACCAGCGGAAAACCATCCTGGAGATTGAAGCGGACCTGGCGCCCGAACACGGATCGCGTGCCGACGCCAGTCCGGTCACCTTTACCGTATCCGTTATCGACAACATCCTGCATCAGGTCGAGATAGGCTTTCATTCCGCATTTCTCCGGTAAGCAATGTACATAAGGGCGGCACCAGCCAAAATCATCGGCGTCGACAGCACTTGCCCCATGGTTAGCCAATCAAACGCCAGGTATCCAAGTTGCGGATCCGGTTCGCGCACGAATTCCACCATGAACCGGAACACGCCATAGAAAATCAGAAACATGCCGGACACCGCCATCCGCGGTCTGGGCTTTGCTGAAAACCACCACAGGATAACGAACAGCGCAACGCCCTCAAGGGCAAACTGATACAGCTGGGAGGGGTGCCGGGCCAGTGCATCCGGCGCAGTCGGAAAGACCATGCCCCAAGACACATCGGTCGGCTTGCCCCATAGTTCGCCATTGATAAAGTTACCAATACGACCCGCGCCTAGCCCAACCGGCACCAGCGGCGCTACGAAGTCAGCGATTTTCCAGAAACCGGCTCCGACTTTGCGCCCGTACCACCACATTGCCAGCATGACGCCCAGCAGGCCACCGTGAAAGGACATGCCGCCCTCCCAAACCCGCAGCAGCCAGAGGGGGTCCGCCAGGAAAACATCGAAATTGTAGAAGATCACGTAGCCAAACCGGCCACCGAGGATTACCCCAAGGGCCAGGTAGAACAGCAGGTCCCCCATCTGCTCTTCGTCGATCGGAGACCCTGGTTTGCGAGTACGCAAGCGCCCGAGCCACCAACCGGCAACAAACCCCACCAGGTAGGTCAGGCCATACCAATGAATCTTGAGTGGACCGATGGCAATGGCCACCGGATCAATCTGGGGATGCTGCAGCATCGACAACCTCTCAGCTCAAAAGAAAACGGAGCCCCACAAGAAGCAGGACGACGGCAAAAACTCGTTTCAGGACCACGGCATCCAACCGGTGCGCCAGCGTAGCCCCCACCCGGGCAAACACCACGCTGGTCAGGATGATACCCAGGAGTGCGGGCAGGTAAATAAACCCAACGCTGTACTCTGGCAGGTAGGTGTTGCCCCACCCCGTCCAGATGTTACCCAGTGCACCGGCGACGGCAATCGGTAAGCCACACGCCGCAGAGGTGCCCACCGCGTTCTGCATGCGCACATTGCACCAGGTCATATAGGGCACCGTCAGGGTGCCACCACCGATCCCGAAGATGGCAGAGGCCCAGCCAATTACTCCCCCGGAGGCGACAAGACCCGGTTGGCCCGGAACAACCCGCCCCGGCTTGGGGTTGGCACCGGTCAGCATCTTGATGGCGACCGCGATGACAAACACCCCGATCACCAGTTCCAGTGCCGGCCCGCTCAACAACGACGCTGACCAGGCGCCAATTATCGCGCCGACCACGATACCCACTGCCATGGGCCGAAAAATATCCCAACGGACGGCCCCGTGCCGGTGATGGGACCGGATGGAGCTGAGAGAGGTAAACACAATGGTCGCCAGAGAGGTGCCAACCGCCAGATGGGCTGCGATTTCAGGACTGATGCCCTGAAGACCGAAACTGAAAATCAGTACAGGGACAATAATAAGCCCGCCACCGATACCAAACAGACCCGCCAGCGTACCAGCAAGGGCACCAAGCGCCAGATAGGAAGCAAATACGTAAATCAGGGTCATCGCCTTGTCCATAGCCCCGCAGAACAAGGCTGGTATGATACACACCGCAACTGCCAACTTCATCAAATCCGGGAGTGCCACGCGACACTATGTGCCTTATCGCTTTTACCCTTGGCCAAAACGCCAACTTTCCCCTTGTGGTGGCTGCCAACCGGGACGAATTTTTCCGGCGCCCAACAGCGCCGATGGATTGGTGGGAGACCACGCAGGGCACCCGGATACTGGCCGGACGGGATTTGCAATCCGGCGGCACCTGGCTGGCAATTTCCGGCGACGGCACCGTCAGCGCGGTGACCAACGTACGCGAGGGCACCCCCGAAGACGGCCGCAACAGTCGTGGGGAACTGCCGTTGCGAGCCCTTGAGGAGCCGATCCCGGACCTCGCAGCCAGATTATCCGATGAACCCGGGCAGTACGCAGGGTTCAACCTTGTTTATCTGAACGATTCGTCGGGCTGGTATTACAGCAATCGCGACGCTCACCCCGGTCGGAACATACACCGCGGCGTCTACGGGCTTAGCAATCATCTGCTGCAAACGCCATGGCCCAAGTTGCTGCGCCTGAGGCAGGCCGTAGGCGATACCGTGGCATCGGCCGATAATGACGCCGAAGCATTACATCAGGAACTGATCGCCCTGCTTCAGGATACGACACCGGCTCCGGACCATTTGCTGCCGGATACCGGCGTCGGCATTGATACCGAGCGCTTCCTGTCTTCGCCGTTCATTGTCGGTGATTCCTACGGAACCCGCGCCACCACCATTGTCAGCGTCTCCCGAAGCGGTGAAATACGAGTCAGCGAACAGGGCTGGGGCCCCAATGCCGAACCCCACCCATGCCGGCGTTTCCACTGGCAGCGGTAGCCGGCAAGCTCTGATATAATCCGCGAAATTCTGCCACCCATCGGAGGGCCCCTGATGGCCAGTGAACAAGGCGCCACATCCATTGCCGATTTCGAAAAATCCCTTGATGAACTGGAAACGCTCGTCCGGGATCTGGAACAGGGCGAACTGTCTCTCGAGCAGTCACTGACCGCGTTCGAGCGCGGCGTCAAACTCACCCGGGAGTGCCAACAGGCCCTGAAAAGTGCCGAACAGCGGGTCGAGCAACTGGTCCAGAACAGCGATGGCACCCTGGAAACCCAACCGTTTACTCCGGACGATTCGGATTGATGACTGATCAGAACAAGCTGGCTCAGGACTTCCTTGAGACCTGTCGCGTCCGGGTGGACGCCGAACTCGAACGCTGCCTGGAGCACGGTTGCGCCTCCGAGCGACTGCAGGAAGCCATGCGCTACAGCGTGCTTGGCGGGGGCAAACGAATTCGCCCCGCCCTTTGTCTGGCTGCAGCCAAGGCGGCCGGGCAGACCGGTGACGAAGTGCTGGCGCCCGCCTGCGCGGTGGAACTGATCCATGCCTACTCTCTGATCCACGACGATTTGCCCGCCATGGACGATGACGAGTTGCGCCGGGGTCGTCCGACCACGCATATTGCGTTCGATGAGGCCACCGCGATTCTCGCCGGCGACGCGCTTCAGGCGCTGGCCTTCCGCTGGCTGTCCGGCAATGACAAGATCGAGGCGGCGGCACGACTTGCCATGGTGCATGAACTGGCTGGAGCAAGCGGCCACTACGGAATGGTCGGCGGCCAGGCCATTGATCTGGAGTCTGTTGGCAAAACCCTGTCCCTCGCCCAGCTCGAAACCATGCACCGGCACAAGACCGGGGCACTCATTGAGGCCAGCGTGAAGCTGGGTGCACTGACTGCCCCCGCCGTGCCCGAATCGGCACTTGGCAATCTGGGCACCTACGCCAAGGCACTGGGCCTGGCCTTCCAGGTGCAGGACGACCTGCTGGACATCGAAGGCGATACCGCGGTTATTGGCAAGCCCCAGGGTTCGGATGCCGCACGCGCCAAGCCCACCTACCCGGCCCTGCTCGGCGTGGCCGGTGCCAGGGAGCATCTGGCCGCACTGCTTGCCAGTGCCCAGGAAAGTCTGAGGGACTTCGGCCCCGAGGCCGATCCACTGCGGGCGATGGCCGATTATGTGGTGGCACGGACCCATTGAATCCCGGCGCCTGAAGGGCGCACACTGAGCTTAACAATCTCGCAATAACTGGCCCAATGGGTGTGAAACAGGCGGCCCTGTTCCCCTATAATGCCAAGCAGTTGCCGAACATTCCGGAAAAGACCCGAGCAGATGCAGGACACTTATATTTTCAAGGAAATCCCGTCACAGCGGCCCAATACCCCTATGCTGGACCGAATGGATTCACCGGCTCAGCTGCGAGAGCTGCCCGCTGACCAGCTTACGCAGCTGGCCAGGGAGCTGAGGGCGTTTCTGCTGTGGTCGGTCGGACAGACCGGAGGCCATTTCGGCGCAGGCCTGGGCGTACTGGAACTGACCGTTGCCCTGCATTACGTGTTCAACACCCCGGAAGACCGCCTGGTCTGGGATGTGGGCCATCAAGCCTACCCCCACAAGATACTGACCGGCCGGCGGGAACAGATGGGCACGATTCGTCGCAAGGACGGTCTGGCCGGATTCCCGAAGCGGGCTGAAAGTGAGTACGATACCTTCGGCGTGGGCCATTCCAGCACTTCCATCAGCGCTGCACTGGGCATGGCCATCGCCGCGCGTCTTCAGAAAACCGGTCGCAAGAGCATTGCCGTGATCGGCGATGGCGCCATGACCGCGGGCATGGCCTTCGAGGCCCTGAACCATGCCGGCCACCTGCATGCGGACATGCTGGTTATTCTGAACGACAACGACATGTCGATTTCCCGTAACGTCGGCGGCCTGTCCAATTATTTCGCCAAACTGCTTTCCAGCCGGACCTACAATCAGGTCCGGGACAGCAGCAAGAAGGTACTTCAGGGCACACCACATCTGATGGCACTGGCGAAAAAGACCGAAGAACACTTCAAGGGCATGATTGCGCCCGGCACCCTGTTCGAGGAGCTGGGATTCAATTACATTGGCCCGATCGATGGCCACGACCTGCCGCTGCTGGTCGAAACCCTGGAGAACATTCGGGAGTTGGAAGGCCCACAATTCCTGCACGTAGTGACCACCAAGGGCAAGGGCTTCGCGCCGGCCGAGGCAGACCCCATTGGCTACCATGCCATTAACAAGATCGACCCGGTGCCGCCCAGCAAGCCGGAACCGGTCAAGCCCAAGCCGGCGAAGCCCAAGTACGCCAACGTTTTCGGCCAATGGCTGTGTGATGCTGCGGCCCAGGACGAGCGGGTCGTGGGCATCACTCCGGCCATGTGCGAAGGCTCGGACCTGCTGGCCTTCTCCGAACGTTTCCCGGACCGTTATTTCGACGTCGCCATTGCCGAACAGCATTCGGTCACTCTGGCTGCTGGTCTGGCCTGCGACGGTGCCAAGCCGGTGGTGGCAATCTATTCCACGTTTCTGCAACGCGGCTACGACCAGCTGATACACGACGTCGCCATTCAGAATCTGGATGTTCTGTTCGCCATTGACCGCGCTGGACTGGTCGGTGAAGACGGGCCAACCCACGCCGGCGCGTTCGATATCAGTTACCTTCGCTGCATTCCGAACATGGTGGTCATGACACCTTCCGACGAGAATGAAACCCGGCAATTGCTGCACACGGGGCTGATGTTCAGTGGCCCCGCCGCGGTACGATACCCGCGCGGCACCGGTCCCGGCGTGGCAATCCAACAGGAGTTGCAGGCGCTGCCCATGGGCAAGGGGCGCCGCGTTCGCGAAGGCAGCGGTGTGGCCATCCTGAATTTTGGCACGCTGCTGGCGCCGGCGCTGGAAGCCGCAGAGGCACTGGGTGCCACGGTCGCGGACATGCGTTTTGTGAAACCACTGGACGAGGAACTGGTGCTGGCGCTCGCCGAGCAACATGAGTTACTGGTGACCCTGGAAGAAAACGCCATTGCCGGCGGTGCAGGCAGTGCCGTAACAGAGTTCCTGAATCGGTGCGAGGTTCTGATGCCCGTGCTACAACTGGGCCTGCCTGACACCTTCATTGACCACGGCAAGCACGGCGAACTGCTCGAAGATTGCGGGCTCGACGCCGACGGCATTCGGATTGCCATTGCAGAGCGCATGGAACGCCTGCAGCGCCAGAGCCTGAAAGCGGTCAAGTAGACCGGTCGCAGGCACAAAAAAGCCCGCCATAACGGCGGGCTTTTCTTTGGGCGGACCGACAGCGCGGCATTATCCCTCGGGATCGTCGTCCTGATGAGTCTCAAACCAGTGTCCGAGCTTACTTTGCTTGGTGTCGAGGTAGTGCTCGTTATGGGGGTTGCGCCCCACGTGCAGGGGCACCCGCTCGGCTATGTCGATGCCATAGGACGACAGGGCCTTTACCTTGCGGGGGTTGTTGGTCATGAGCCTCAGGCTTTTGATGCCCAGGTGCTCCAGCATGTCCTTGCACATGCTGTAATCCCGAAGATCCGCCGCAAAGCCGAGCCGTTCATTGGCTTCTACGGTGTCCGCGCCCTGATCCTGCAGGTGGTAGGCACGAATCTTGTTCAACAGCCCAATACCCCGACCTTCCTGACGCAGATACATGAGGATCCCCCGACCTTCCCGGGCTATGCTGCGCAAGGCCTCTTCGAGTTGATAACCACAGTCACATCGCATGCTGTAAAGCGCATCACCGGTCAGGCACTCGGAGTGGGTCCGGGCAAGCATGGGTTCCGTGCTGTTCAATTCACCCAGTGTCAGTGCTATGTGTTCTTTGCCAGTGTCCGGTTCTTCAAAGCCGTGCATGTCAAACACCCCGAACGGGGTCGGCAACCGGCAGGTCTGGATGTAACGAACAGCCACAGTCGTTCCTCGTGGTTCAGTCAATCGGGCCGCGCATTCTATCACGCGGCCGTCGGCTTGGCGTAGTCCCGGCACTGTAGCTCCTCCGATGATGTTGAGATATCGGTGATTTACGCACCGGCGATCCGCCCGGATTAAACCTCAGGGACTTTCCGCCACCCAATGGCCGCTGCGCCCACCTTTTTTCTCGAGCAGGCGGACCGCCCCTATTTCCATGCCGCGATCCACTGCCTTACACATGTCATAGAGGGTCAGAGCCGCAACGCTGGCTGCGGTCAGCGCTTCCATTTCCACACCGGTCTGACCAGAGAGCTTGCAGCGGGTCAGGATGTGGACCGAAGCGCCATCATCTCCAGGCGTCAGCTCTACTTTCACCGAGGTAAGGTTAAGTGAATGGCACAGGGGGATCAGCTCATGGGTTTTCTTGGCGGCCATGATGCCCGCAATTCGGGCAACCGCCAGCACATCACCCTTGGGATGTTCACCCTCAATAATCATATTCAGGGTTGCCGGTGCCATGCGTATCGTGGCCTCGGCGCGTGCCTCACGTTCGGTGACCGCTTTCTCGGTCACATCGACCATGCGGGCCTCACCCTTGTCATCAAGATGCGTCAGTTTGCTCACAATGTCTCCAGGAATTGTTGAACGGGAATGACTACTGCAGGAGGACGAGCATACCAGATGACCGGCGACACCGCCGTCAACCGTCAGAGTTCAGGCCACCAGAACCGGATGCCCGCCACACCCTGACCGCCTTCGTCACGGGCACGTGTTACATCGTCGGGCCCCAGTCCACCGAGAGCATAGACAGGAACCCGGGCGGCAGCCGCCAGGCGTCTGAATTCATCCCAGCCGATTGCTTTGGCTTCCGGATGGGTGGCGGTAGGCTTAACCGGTCCAAGGGTGACATAGTCCGCCCCCAGCGCGGTCGCGTGGGCAATCTGCCCGGCATCATGACAGGACACGCCAAGCCAGGCGCCATGAGAAATCGGGCGGGCCGACAACGCGGCAGCTTCCCGCCCGGGCAGATGCAGCCCGGCAGCCCCCGGGGTTTCCCGGTACATCGCAGGGCCGCCATGGACAATCAGTCCGACACCAGCCTCGCTGCACTCCGGCAGCGAGTGTCTTGACAATCGCAGGTATTCCACCGGCGCCAGGGCGGGCGCTCGCAGAACGACCAGGCCCGCCGACGATCGCGCCAGCGAGGCCCGTAATGCCGACACGCCGTCAGTCACATTCCCGATGGCACCGGTGATAGGCAGGACCGCGGGCAACCTCAGGGCCCGGATGATTGGCCGGTTGGCAGCGGGAAAGTCCTCATCCCGCAGTTCATCGGGCAACACCCACTCCACCGGCTGACCTTCACGGCCCTCGGCAACTCCAGCAGCGTCCTGCGTGCGCCAGACGTCCAGAAACACTCGCTTGTCGCCGTAGTCATGGCGAATCCCGATGACCGGCTCCAGGGAGCTCTCAGACACGCTCAGACCAGTCTCTTCCGCAATCTCCCGAATCAGGGCCTGCTGCACCGTCTCACCAGGCTCAACCTTGCCACCGGGGAACTCCAGCAACCCACCCTGATGCACATGATCTGGCCGCCGGGCAATCAGCACCCTGCCATCACGTATCACCACTGCCACTGCAACATGCACCTCTCTGACCACAGAGCTCAGCCCGGTCATGCTCAAGTCCGGTACTCGGCATTGATGGTGACGTAGTCGTGGGAGAAGTCGCAGGTCCAGATTGTTTCCCTCACATCACCGCGTTTCAGGTCGATGGCAATGGTGATCTCTTCCCGGTCCATGACTGCCTGGCCCCGTTCTTCCGAGTAGTCGTCAGCACGCCCACCGTTTCGGACCAGGCACACATCGCCCAGGAAAATCTCCAGGGCATTGAGATCCAGATCGGGAACACCCGCCCGTCCCACAGCCGCCAGAATCCGCCCCCAGTTGGGGTCCGAGGCAAACAACGCGGTCTTCACCAGAGGCGAATGGGCGACCGTATAGGCGACATCCAGTGCTTCCTTCTGGCCCGCGGCGCCCGCAACGTCAATCGTAACAAACTTGGTGGCACCCTCACCGTCCCGGACGATGGCGTGGGCCAGTTCCAGGTATACCTGCTCCAGCGCCTCCCGCAGTTTCGCCAGCGTCGGGCTGTCGGGCCTGATTTCCGGTCCCCCATACTGACCGCTGGCCATCAGCATGCAGCAGTCGTTGGTCGAGGTATCACCGTCAATGGTGATGCGGTTGAAGGATTTTTCTCCAAGCTCGACGGCCAGCGCCTGCAACAACCCGGGCTCAATGCGGGCATCGGTCGCGATGAACCCCAACATGGTTGCCATGTTCGGACGAATCATCCCGGCACCCTTGCTGATCCCGGAGATGGTCACGGTATGACCGTCAAGATCGAGCTGACGGGACGCTCCCTTGGGACGAGTATCCGTGGTCATGATACCGCTGGCTGCCTCGGCCCAACGGTTCTCATCGGTATTCGCAAGCGCCTCGGGAAGTGCCCGGACAATCTTCTCAACGGGTAACGGCTCGCCTATCACTCCGGTGGAAAATGGCAGCACCTCCTCCGGGCTAACGCCGGCCCTCTCGGCCAGGGCGCCACAGCAGGCAATAGCATCGGTCATACCTCGCTCGCCGGTACCCGCATTGGCATTACCGGTATTGATAAGCAGATAGCGCGGCGCCTTCTGTGCCAGGTGTCGGCGACTCAGGGTCACCGGCGCCGCACAGAACTGGTTACGGGTAAAAATACCTGCAACGCGGCTTTCCGGCGCCAGCTCAAACAACACAATGTCCTTTCGTCCGGGCTTCTTGATGCCGGCACTGGCAATGCCCAGCTTGACTCCGGCAACCGGGAAAAATTCGGGCAAGGTTCCGGGACCTACCGCCATCCTGCAACTCCTCTGATAACGCCTGAAACAGGCAATTCAAAACGCAAAAACCCGCAGCCTGACCATGTCAGGTTGCGGGTCTCCAACTCTCATTCAGTGTCGGTGTTCAGCTGACCTTGCCGTGACACTGCTTGTACTTCTTGCCAGACCCGCACGGACACGGTTCATTGCGCCCCACCTTTGGTTCCTGCCGGACAAAGGTTTCCGGGGTACCCGCAGGCTGCTGCGCACCCTGGGCCTCTCGCTCACGCTGGCTCTCGGCGGTCGCGCTGGTCTGGTCATGGCGCAGGCGAGCCCGGGCCAGCTCCTGCTCAAGCTCCTGCTTGCGACGACGCTCGACCTCTTCCATCTCCTCGCGGCTCTGAACCCGGACGTGACAAAGCACGCGAGTGACGTCGCGCTTCATGGTTTCAAGCATGTCCTCAAACAGGTTAAAGGCCTCGCGCTTATACTCCTGCTTGGGGTTCTTCTGGGCGTAGCCACGCAGATGGATACCGCGACGCAGGTGATCCATGTTGGAAAGGTGTTCCTTCCACAGAGTATCCAGCACCTGCAGGAAGACCTGCTTCTCGAACTTGCGCATCGCCTCGGAGCCGGCTATCTCTTCCTTCGCCTTGTAGGCGGTCACAACCTCGTCGAGAATTTTCTGACGGAGATTTTCCTCGTACAGGTTGCTGTCCTCTTCCAGCCATTTCTGAACCGGCAGATCCAGGGCCATCTCCGACTGGAGCTGGGATTCCAGCCCGGCGACATCCCACTGCTCCGGCATGCTCTGGGGCGGGATATACTCGCTGATCAAAGTTTCGACGACATCGGCCCGGATGGTGTCCACCATCTCGGAGATGTCCTCAGAGGACATCACCTCGTTGCGCTGCTCATAGATGACTGTCCGCTGATCGTTGGCCACGTCGTCGTATTCCAGCAGGGTTTTCCGCATGTCGAAGTTGCGACCTTCCACCTTGCGCTGGGATTTCTCGATGGCGTTGGTGACCATGCGGTGCTCGATAGCCTCGCCCTTCTTCATGCCCATGGCCTGCATCAGGCTCTTGACCCGATCTGGCGCAAAGATCCGCATGAGGTTGTCTTCCAGGGACAGGAAGAAGCGAGAGGAACCCGGATCACCCTGACGACCGGCACGACCGCGCAGCTGGTTATCGATACGACGGGACTCGTGGCGCTCGGTGCCGATGATGTGCAGACCGCCGGCGTCCAGCACCTGATTGTGACGTTCGGTCCACTCGGCCTTGATCTTCGCGATATCTTCCTCGGACGGGTTCTCCATGTCCGCGACTTCGAATTCCCAGTTACCGCCCAGCACGATGTCGGTACCACGACCCGCCATGTTGGTGGCAATGGTAACCGCTCCGGGACGGCCGGCCTGGGCAATGATCAGGGCTTCGGAATCGTGCTGCTTGGCGTTCAGGATCTTGTGCTCGATCCGGGCCTTCTTGAGCAGCATTGACAACAGTTCGGAGGCCTCGATGGACGCCGTACCCACCAGAATCGGGCGGCCCTCGGTGGTGACATCCTTGATCTCGTCGATGATGGCGTGGAATTTTTCGTCCTGGGTCAGATAGACAAGGTCGTTGTAATCAATCCGCTGAATCGGCTTGTTGGGCGGAATGACCACGACGTCCAGGCCGTAAATCTGACGGAATTCAAAGGCTTCGGTATCCGCGGTACCGGTCATACCCGCGAGTTTGTCGTACAGACGGAAATAATTCTGGAAGGTGGTGGAGGCCAAGGTCTGGCTCTCCGCCTGGATATCAACTCCTTCCTTGGCCTCAACGGCCTGATGCAGACCTTCGCTCCAGCGGCGGCCGGGCATGGTGCGTCCGGTATGCTCGTCGACAATCACCACCTGGCCACCCTGGACGATGTAGTCAACGTCTTTCTGGAACAGATGGTGCGCACGCAGAGCCGAGTGCACATGGTGCAGCAGGCTCAGGTTGGCGGCCGAGTACAGACTCTCACCTTCCCTCAGGAGGCCCTCTTTCAGCAGCAGCTCTTCGACCCGTTCATGGCCAGCCTCAGTAAGTTCCACCTGCCGGGACTTTTCATCAATAGTGAAATCACCTGTGGGTTCGCCTTCCTCGGGCACCTCACCCTGCTCCAGGTTTGGAATCAGCTCATTGATCGCCTTGTACATCTTGGAGCTGTCTTCGGCAGCGCCAGAAATAATCAGCGGAGTACGGGCCTCGTCAATCAGGATGGAGTCCACTTCGTCCACGATGGCGTAGTTGAGTCCTCGCTGCACCTTGTCTTCGGTGCTGAACGCCATGTTGTCCCGAAGGTAGTCGAAGCCAAACTCGTTGTTGGTGCCGTAGGTGATGTCAGCCTGATAGGCAGCGCGCTTCTCTTCCTGCGGCTGACCCGATGCCACCACGCCGACCTGCAGTCCGAGGAAGCGGTACAGCTTGCCCATCCACTCGGCGTCGCGGCGAGCGAGGTAGTCGTTCACCGTCACCAGGTGCACCCCTTTGCCGGGTAACGCATTCAGATAGACCGATGCCGTCGCTACCAGCGTCTTGCCCTCGCCGGTCTTCATTTCGGCGATATGCCCTTCATGGAGCGTTATCGCACCCACCAGCTGCACATCGTAGTGGCGCATGCCCATGACTCGACGACCCGCCTCCCGAACCGTGGCAAAAGCCTCCGGCATAACGGCTTCAAGGGTCTCACCTTCATCGATACGCCGACGGAACTCAGCGGTCTTGCCCTGCAACTCAGTATCAGACAGATTGCCAAACTGCTCCTCAAGTTCATTAATGCGCGACACAACCTTGCGCATTCTCTTGATTTCCCGGGCGTTTTTACTGCCGAACATTTTGGTTGCAAGCTTTGCGAACATAGACCACTGCTTCTTTGATTAAACGGAGGAAGCCGGCATTCTAACCTTATTTCGCGACAGGACAAAAGGTGGGCCTCACAGCCGCCGGATTTGATATAACTTACTGATGTGTTCGGACCGCCGGCGCGGATGATTACAGATGCTGCCGGCGATTACGGGACTCAGGGAAAGGCAAGAAAACCGGGATGAAAACGCGCCTAGTTGCTCGAACGGGCGATGTATTTTACCGGATCTTTGGAGCGACCGTTGTCCAGAACCTCGAAATGCACATGCGGCCCGGTCGACCGGCCAGTGCTGCCCATCAGGGCGACTACCTGCCCTTTCTGGACCACATCACCGACCTTGACCTTGATGGTCTTGCAGTGCCCGTACCGGGTCACCAGGCCATCACCATGGTCGATTTCCACGAGGTTGCCGTAGCCGTACCGGTCTCCCGCCCAGGTAACGACGCCACCAGCCACCGAAATGATGTCACTGCCATCCTTACCCGCCAGGTCGACGCCGTCGTGCCAGGTACGCTTGCCGGTGAAGGGATCGGAGCGGTACCCGTACTTGGAGGAGAGCCAGCCCCAGGTGATCGGGCGCCCCTCGACAAACATCTCCTCCTCCAGCTTCTTACGGGAGGCAAGCTTGTCCAGCAGGCGCAACTGCTGTTCGCGGTCATCGAGTTGGGCTTCCAGTCGCTCGATCATGGCGGTCAGACCGGGCGCGGTGAAGGACTCTTTCTCAGTACCGCCTTCCGGACCACCAACGGCTGCTGGCTCGCTAAAATTGAACTCCTCACTGGCGACCAGTCCGGATTCAACAAACCGCTGTCCGAGTGCATCCAACCGGAGCAGGCGACCCTGCATCGCACCCAAACGAAGCGTCAGCGCGTCAATCTGCTGCTGAACTTCCTGCTCCACCGCGACCAGCTCGGACTTCTGCTCATCCAGGCGCGCTTTCCAGTGGGCAACCAATCCGGAAGGAGTCGGCTTCTCTGCTTCGGCTTTACTGATCGCGACCTGATAGCCCGCCCAGCCAGCACAACCGAGCAAGGCAAGCACAAGAAGAACAAGGCCGATGGCGACGGCGCCGTTCAGTGCCACCACACGGGATTTCCCATGGTGCTTGCCAACAAGGATAATGTTCATATTGTCATCTGGTTTCATCGTTGAGCCGCAACCTGGTTCCTGTAGTGTTGCGCCCCGGAAGTTTCCGAGTGGGCTTGCCGTCCATGACAACAACTACGTACCTAAAAAGTCGCAGCGCCCGGGTAGACATAGTGAGTTTCCACAATGTAAAACGAGTCTAATACAGGCACTACGCACAAACCGTGCCGAAGTGTAACCAATCGTAAACGAATTCGTCGAGTGAACGGTCGTCAATGAAGCGAAAAAGTGAACAGAAATTGAGCTTCGACAAACTCGGTGGCACGCCGGTTTTGAAAGATCTTGTCGCCAGGGCGGAACTTCATCGCCAGGCAGAAGAACAGGTTCTTGGCGCTGTGCCGCCGGCACTTGCAGCCGGAACCCGATTTGTCAGTTGCCATGAAGGAGAGCTCGTGCTGTCCGCAGAGACCGCAGGCAAGGCCAGCCAGATCCGTTTTCGCCAGCACGAAATCATGGAAAAGGTCCGCGAATATGAGCTGTTCCGGTACGTCTGGAAGCTGAAGGTCAAAGTGACCCCACCCCGCTTTCGGGAGAAGCCGGCATTCAGAAAAGCGCCGCTCAGCAAAGAAAATGCCCGGCTCCTCAAAGAGGAAGCCGGGCACACGAAGGATAAAAAACTACGCGAGGTTCTCGAAAAACTCGCAAGCCACGTCCGGGATTAAGGCGTCCTGCCTTAAGCCTGGGCCGCCAGCACAGGTTTCATGTAGGAGATAGGCGCGGTGGCTTCGTCGTCAAACGTGACCACTTCCCATGCATCCTCTTCTGCCCTGAGCTTGCGGAGCAGCTTATTGTTCAGGTCGTGACCGGACTTGATACCACGGAACTCACCAATCAGGCTGTTGCCCAGCAGGTAAAGGTCACCGATGGCGTCCAGGACCTTGTGCTTGACGAACTCGTCGTCGTAACGAAGACCGTCTTCGTTAAGAATCTTGTAGTCGTCAACCACAATGGCGTTATCCACGCTACCACCCAACGCCAGATTCATCGCCCGCAGCTTTTCAATATCACGCATGAACCCGAAAGTCCGGGCGCGACTCACTTCCTTGACAAAGGAAGTGCTGGAAAAGTCGACAGTGGCGGTCTGGGCACGGCCCTTGAAGACCGGATGGTCGAAATCGATGCCGAAGCTGACCTTGAAGCCCTCAAACGGCAGGAAGGTGGCTTTCTTGTCACCCTCTTCAATGGTCACTTCGCGCTTGATGCGAATGAAACGCTTGGCAGCTTCCTGCTCGGCGATGCCGGCAGACTGGAGCAAAAACACAAACGGTCCCGCAGAACCATCCATGATCGGCACCTCGGCAGCACTGAGTTCCACAAAGCAGTTATCGATACCGAGACCAGCCATGGCTGACAGCAGATGCTCTACTGTTGCCACACGGACACCGTCTTTTACCAGCGTCGTGGACAGCATGGTCTCACCCACATTTTCCGCGCAGGCACGAATCTCGACCGCTGGGTCCAGATCGGTCCTCCGGAAGATGATTCCCGAGTCAACCGGCGCGGGCTTCAGGGTCAGGTATACCTTCTCTCCTGAGTGCAGCCCCACACCCGTTGCTCGGATAGTGTTTTTTAGTGTCCGTTGTCTGATCATCGGTTCATTATTCCGTCACAAAATGTCGATATTCTGAGCAAAAATCTGCCCGGAGAATATCAGAAAGTAATACTGAGTACCATTTAACCAGCTTGGCTTTGCGTCAAATTTACAATAAGCCAACGTTCGGTAATCAGTGCACGTTTTTTCCGGATTAATGGTTCATTATTTTTTACATTCCATGGAGCCAAACCCCAAACCGGACCAAAGTTACAACAGATTATCAATCAGCCTGCCGACGGAGGAATGCGGGAATGTCGAGATAGTCGACCCCCTGCTCTTCGCTCTCTTTGCTCTGATCAATCGCCACGTTACCGTGAGATACGGCACGGCGGCGCAGAACGGCCGGACGATCAAGCTGGTTGTAGTCGGTTTTGCCGTCCAGGGTGCGGGTATTGTCCACCACCTTGGTCGGCTTCTCGCGATCCCCTCCCAGGCCAGTCGCAACCACGGTTACCTTGAGCTCATCAGTCATCTCCGGATCAATCACTGTGCCCACGACGACGGTGGCGGAATCAGACGCGAATTCGCGCACGATGTCACCAACTTCAGAGAACTCGCCCAGGTTGAGATCCATACCAGCGGTGATGTTGACCAAAATACCCTTGGCACCCTGCAGGTTGATATCCTCCAGCAATGGGCTGCGGACAGCAGCTTCGGCGGCTTCGCGGGCCCGGTTTTCGCCGGTCGCGCGGGCGGTGCCCATCATCGCCATACCCATCTCCGACATGACCGTCTTTACGTCGGCAAAGTCGACGTTGATCATGCCGTTGCGGGTAATCAGGTCGGCAATGCCCTGAACCGCGCCGAGCAATACGTCGTTGGCTGAGGCGAAGGCATCCAGCAGGCTGGTCTTCTTGCCCATGACCGCCAGCAATTTCTCGTTCGGGATGGTGATCAGCGAGTCAACGCTTTCTTCCAGTTCCTTCAGGCCGGACTCGGCAACGCTCATGCGCTTGCCACCCTCAAACATGAAAGGCTTGGTGACGACGGCAACGGTCAGGATCCCGAGCTCACGGGCGACTTCCGCGACCACCGGCGCAGCCCCCGTTCCGGTACCACCCCCCATGCCGGCGGTGATGAACACCATGTCCGCGCCCTTGAGCGACTCAGCGATGCGATCCCGGTCTTCGAGGGCTGACTGACGCCCCACCTCCGGGTTTGCACCCGCACCCAGCCCCTTGGTGATGTTGCCACCCAGCTGGATGATCTGCCGGGCATCCATATCGGTCAGTGCCTGGGCATCGGTGTTGGCGCAGATGAACTCCACACCTTCAATGTCGCTGTTGAGCATGTGACGTACGGCATTACCGCCACCACCACCAACACCGACGACTTTAATGACAGCGTTTTGCTGGACATTATCGACGAGTTCAAACATTCCCCTACTCCTTCGTGCTGTTTTATTCAGCCTTTCCAGGCTGTTATTTCGAGATTGTGTTTTCGAGATACCTTCGTTTACTGCCTTCCCGGTGCCGTCAGAAATGACCGGTGAACCAGGCTTTCATTCGCTCAAACAGCGTGGGTGCTTCCTCACCCTTGAGCACTGGCGTCCGCCCAAGATCCATCTGGCGGAAGCCATGAATCAGCAACCCCACGCCCGTGGCGTAAATAGGGTTGTTGACCACTTCCGTCATGCCGGAAACCGCCTGCGGACAGGCCAGCCTTACCGGCATGTGGAAGATTTCTTCGGCCAGTTCCACCACGCCTTCCATGGTGGAGGAACCGCCTGTAATCACGATGCCCGCGGGAATCAGGTCCTCGAAGCCTGAGCGTCGCAACTCCGACTGCACAAGGGTGAACAACTCCTCATAACGAGGTTCCACTACCTCGGCCAGGGCCTGACGGGACAGGTCCCGCGGTGCTCGGTCGCCGACACTCGGGACCTTGATGGTTTCATCTGCACCCGCCAATTGGGTCAGGGCGCAGGCATACTTGATCTTGATCTCCTCGGCGTTTTGCGTGGGCGTGCGCAGTGCCATGGCAATGTCGTTGGTGACCTGGTCACCGGCGATGGGGATCACCGCGGTGTGGCGGATAGCGCCGCCGGTAAAGACGGCGATGTCCGTGGTGCCGCCACCGATGTCCACAACACAGACTCCAAGCTCTTTTTCGTCCTCGGTCAGGATCGCGTGGCTGGAGGCCAGTTGCTCCAGAATGATGTCGTCCACCTCCAGGCCACAGCGCTTCACGCATTTCTCAATGTTCTGAGCGGCGTTCACCGCACAGGTCACCAGGTGCACCTTCGCTTCAAGGCGCACACCGGACATGCCCATCGGCTCCTTGATGCCCTCCTGGCTATCAATCACGAATTCCTGCGGCAGGATGTGCAGGATTTTCTGATCTGCCGGAATCGCTACTGCCTGGGCGGCATCAATCACCCGATCGATATCGGCCTGGGTCACTTCGCGGTCACGGATCGCAACAATGCCATGGGAGTTCAGGCTCTTGATGTGGCTGCCGGCAATGCCCGCAAACACCGAATGGATGCGGCAACCTGCCATCAATTCAGCTTCCTCCACTGCGCGCTGGATGGCCTGGACCGTGGTTTCAATATTGACCACGACCCCACGCTTCAGCCCTCGCGAGGGGTGCGAGCCAATACCCACCACCTCAATGGTGCCGTCCATCTTGCGTTTGCCGACAATCGCAACCACCTTCGATGTTCCGATATCGAGGCCGACAATCATGTTTTCCGTTTCAACCGATGACATGTATCTCACCAAACCGTGGTCTGAATTAACCGTTACTATGATTTCGGGCCGGAAGCGGATTCCGCCGCTTTCCACTGCACCGCGACACCGTTGGTGTAACGGGCATCCACCCGACTGACTTCATCCGACCGTGACGCCAGCCGGGTTTCATACACTGTGATAAACCGTTCAAACCTCTGCTCTACCTGATCCCGACCCAGCACCACTTCGATGCCGTTGGCCAACTGCAGCGTCCAGGCACCGCGCTGCTCCAGTGACAGCCCCGCAAAGTTCAGACCGTGGCTAACCAGTTGTTCACTCATGATCTGAGCCATCTTGATGACGTCCCGTACCCGCTCATCCGGACCAGCCAGCCTCGGCAGCCGCCCCGCGACCTGCGGATTGGCCGGCGCAAACAGTTCCCCGGTCCGACTCACCAGGCGCCCGTCGGTCCAGTAGGCCAACGGCTTTTTCTCCCGGATATCGATCACCAGGCGATCGGGCCACACCCGGCGCACGGCGGCCGACTCAACCCAGGGCCTTTGCTCCAGATTGGCCTTGATCTCCGACAGGTCCGTGGCGAAATAACTCTTGCCAATCCAGTTACCGGCAGCCCGTTCAATCGCCACCCGGCTGTCGCCGATAAATTCGCCATTCACGTCGACCGCCATAAATTGCTGGTCCATGGCTCCCAGCACCTTGCTGGTGCCCCAGGGCACCAGCGCCGCCAACAACACGATCACCGCGCCCATGCCCACCTGCAGCCAGGGCACCGCGGCGAGCACCGCCTTCAACACACCAAACCGGTCCCGCTCGGGCCCGAGGGACGTAGCCCCCCGGCGCCGCGAGGGTTCGGACGGTACCGCCCGACTCCGGATCAGCAGTGTCTCAAGCATCGGCGTCCTCCAGGGTGTCGCGCAGAATCCGGACCACCAGTTCTTCGAAACTGATCCCGGCGGCTTTCGCAGCCATCGGCACCAGACTGTGGTCGGTCATGCCCGGCACTGTGTTCACTTCCAGCAACCAGAACTGGCCATCTTCGTCCTGCATGATGTCCACCCGCCCCCAGGTCCGGCAGCCGACTACCCGAAAGGCGTCCAGCGCCAACTGTTGCAGACGGAGCTCGTCCTCCGGTGCAAGGCCGCAGGGAATCCGGTAATGGGTATCATCGGCCAGGTACTTGGCGTCATAGTCGTAGAACACATGATCGGTGCTCAGGCCGATGGCCGGCAGTGCCTGATCCTGCAGAAGACTGACCGTGAACTCCGGACCCTCGATCCACTCCTCCACCAGCACCAGGGTGTCCAGCGCTTCCGCTTGCTTATAGGCCTCTGCCAGCTCCGCGGCATTGCTGACCTTGCGGATACCAATGCTCGACCCCTCCCGGGAAGGCTTTACGCTCAGCGGCGGTCTCAGCACGGCGACAATCTGCTCGGCCTCATCTGCAGCGGCCATGGTGCGGAACCTGGGGGTCGGCAGCCCGCAACCTTCGAACACGTACTTGGTGCGCAGTTTGTCCATCGCCAGCGCAGACGCCAGCATCTCACTGCCGGTGTAGGGAATCCCGGCCTGAGACAGAATGGCCTGTAACGTACCGTCTTCTCCGCCGCGGCCGTGCAGAGCGATAAAGACACGGTCGAAATTCGGGTTCTCGGCGGTCTTCAGCAAGCAGCCGCGAACGTCGACCGCAAAAGCATCGACACCGGCCGACACCAGTGCTGACAACACTGCCTTGCCGCTCTTCAGGGACACTTCGCGCTCGGCGGAATCCCCCCCCATGAATACCGCAACTCGGCCCAGCGCCCGGACGAGTTCCGGGGGCGCCTGGTAGGCCTGAGGTTCGGGATGTTGCATCTCACTCACTGGCAATCACTCCTGCTGCGGCCAATCTCGCCGCTACACCACCAATATCTCCGGCGCCCTGGGTCATCAACAGGTCGCCGTCCTGAAGCACATTCGCCAACAGGCTCTCGATTTCGTTGTTGTCTTCGACAAACATGGGCTCAACCTTGCCCCGTTGCCGGATGCTACGACAGAGCGCACGGCCGTCAGCGCCGGGAATGGCGGGCTCACCCGCGGAATACACTTCCATCAGCAACAGACCGTCGACCTCGGACAGAACCCGGACAAAGTCTTCGTACAGGTCTCGGGTTCGGCTGAACCGATGGGGCTGGTAAAGCATCACCAGGCGACGACCCGGCCAGGCATCGTGGGCGGCCCGGATCACCGCTTCGACTTCGGTCGGATGGTGACCATAGTCATCCACCAGGGTGATCATGCCCTTGGGCGTTTGATAGTCGCCGTATACCTGGAACCGGCGGCCCACGCCTGCAAAGCTCGCAAGGCCCTTGCAGATTGCATCATCGGCAACGCCCTCATCGGTTGCCACGGCAATGGCCGCGAGAGCGTTCAGCACGTTGTGACGCCCCGGCATCTTGAGCTCCACCGCCAGATCACTCCGGCCACCCGGACGCTTGACCAGAAAACGGGTCCGCAAGCCGTCCGATTCGATGTCCTCGGCGCGGTAGTCGGCCTCGGGATTATCAATGCCGTAGGTAATGATGGCCCGGGAAATTCGCGGGATGATTTCGCGGACAAAACCGTCGTCGACACACATGACGGCAACGCCGTAGAACGGCAGGTTGTGCAGAAAGTCGACAAAAGTCTGTTTCAGCTTCTCGACGTCCCCACCATAGGTATCCATATGGTCCGCTTCGATGTTGGTCACCACCGAGATGACCGGTGTCAGATGCAAGAACGAGGCGTCGCTCTCATCCGCTTCTGCGACGAGGTAACGGGAATCGCCAAGCTGGGCATTTGTGCCGGCGCTGTTCAGCTTGCCACCGATGACAAAGGTGGGGTCGAGACCGGCCTCACCCAGCACCGACGCGATCAGACTGGTGGTGGTCGTCTTGCCGTGGGTGCCTGCCACCGCGATGCCATGCCGATAGCGCATGATCTCCGCCAGCATTTCAGCCCGGGGAACGATAGGAACCCTCCGAGCGCGCGCCGAAACAACCTCGGGGTTGTCATCAGCCACGGCGGAGGACACCACTACAACGTCCGCCTTGGCGCTGTTTTCGGGACCATGACCGATGTGCACTTCCACGCCCATGGCCTTGAGCCTCGCAGTGACTGCCCCCTCCTTGATGTCCGAACCAGAGACATCGTAGCCCTGATTCTTCAGCACTTCGGCAATACCACTCATGCCGGCGCCGCCGATACCCACAAAATGGATATGGCGAATCCGGCGCATTTCCGGCACCTGATAGACCAGCGGCGGATTCGTTGCATCAGCCATTGGCGGCCTCCAGACAGTAATTCACGACTCTCTCCGTTGCATCCGGGCGGGCCAGCGCGCGTGCGGCCTTCGCCATGTTTGTTACCCGGGTCCGATCTCTGCTCAGGTCGCCCAGGGTCTCTGCCAGTCCTTCCGGTGTCAGCCGGTTTTGCGGAATCAATATCGCCGCACCCGCGTTCACCATTTGCTGGCCATTCTTGGTCTGGTGGTCGTCAACTGCGTGCGGGAAAGGCACGAGGATGGCCCCGATGCCGGCCGCACAGAGCTCGGAAATGGTCAGGGCTCCGGCCCGGCACAACACGACATCAGCCCAGTCGTAGGCCTCAGCCATATCCTTGATAAACGGCTCGACTCTGGCCTCGACCCCATGCTGCTCGTAGGCGGCACGGGCCGCCTCAACGTGTTTCTCGCCGCATTGATGCCGGACGACCGGCCGTTCGTTTTCAGGCATAGCTGCCAGGGCCTCCGGAACCTGCTGGTTGAAAACCTGCGCTCCGAGACTGCCACCGACCACCAGCAGCCGCAGTACACCGTCACGGTTGGCCATACGCTGGTCCGGTGTCGGCAATTTCGCCAGATCCTGCCGGACCGGATTGCCGGTGCACCGGGTAATCACCTCGGCACCGAAACTGCCCGGAAATGCCTCGAGGACCGTCTCGGCAAACCGCACCAGCAGACGGTTGGTCATCCCTGCCACCGCATTCTGTTCATGGATAACCAAAGGTGTACGCGTCAGCCACGCGGCCACGCCGCCCGGGCCGGTCACAAAACCGCCCATACCCACAACACAGTCAGGGCGAATCCGCCGCATGATGGTGAAGGCCTCACCCAGTGCCCGCATCAAGCGGAATGGAGCCAGCAGCAGTGCCAATTTCCCCTTGCCCCGCAGACCCGAGATGTGAATCAGGGACAGCGGGATGTCGGTGTCGCCGATCAGACGCTGTTCCATGCCACCGCTGGCCCCAAGCCAGTAAACCTGGTGCCCCTTTTCCTCGAGCGCGCGGGCCGTTGCCAGCGCCGGGAAAACGTGACCACCGGTACCACCAGCCATCATCAGGAAACGGCGCTGGTCAGTCATAAACCGCACCTCCCCGGGCTCGTGGGCGGGCCTTTTCCTGCCCCAGGCGTACCTGGTCCAAACGTTCCATCTCGACCCGAGCCAGGACACCGATACCCACACACATGATCATCAGACTGGAGCCGCCATAACTGACCAACGGCAGAGTCAGCCCCTTGGTCGGCAGCATGCCGGTGCTGACGGCAATGTTGATTGTCGCCTGCAGCCCAATCAGCAGGGTGATGCCATAGGAGAAACACGCACCAAAGGGCATGTTCGCTTTCTCGGCCCGACGGGCAATAACAAACCCGCTGACCACCAGCAGGGTAAATAACGCCAGGACAATCAATGAGCCCAGCAGGCCGAATTCCTCGGCGATAATGGCAAATATGAAATCCGTATGGGCCTCGGGCAGATAAAACAGTTTCTGGATTGAGTTTCCGAGGCCAACGCCGCCCCAGTCGCCACGACCGAAGGCAATCAACGACTGGGTCAACTGGTAGCCACTGTCAAACTGATCCTTCCAGGGATCGAGATAGCTCACTACGCGCTTGAGACGATAGGGCTGGGTCAGAACCAGCAGCCCGCCGAGCACAACCAGAGTCACGATCAGCGGAACGAACCGGCTCAGCCGGACGCCACTGAGGAAAATCATGCCGGCGGCAGCCGAAACCAGTACCACGGTGGCCCCGAAGTCCGGCTGAATCACCAGCAACACAGACGCCACCCCAAGCACGACCAAGGGCTTGAGAAAGCCGACCCAGGTGTTCAGCAGCTCTTCGCGGCGGCGGACAACGTACCCGGCGAGATATGCGATCAGACACAACTTGGCGACCTCGGATACCTGAACATTGAACAGACCGAAGGGAATCCAGCGGGTAGAACCATTCACGGTGCGCCCCAGCGGTGTCAGAACCAGTACCAATACCAGAAGGCCTACGCCCAGCATGAGCCAACCGCTGCGCTCCCACCATGAGATGGGCACGTTGACAGCCACCAGCGCCAGCACGCAGCCCAGCGTGGCAAAGAGCAGCTGCCGAATCACATAGTGGTAGCTGTTGCCCATGGTTTCGGCAGCCATGTCCATGGACGCCGAGGAAATCATCACCACCCCCATCACCAGCAAGGCAACGGCACTGATGACCAGCATCGGAAGCGGCTGAAGCTCACCCAGCCACTGGTTTCGGTTTGGCAACGTGATTCCTGTCTGCATCACAACGCCTCCACCAGTGTGCGGAACTGGTCGCCGCGATCACCATAGTCGCGGAACATGTCGAAGCTGGCACACGCGGGTGACAACAACACGCGATCGCCGTCCTGTGCCAGCCCGGAAGCGATGGTGACCGCTTCCGCCAGCGAGCGGGCAATGTGGCTGTCAACGCCGTTGCCGATGGCTTCGGCGACCTGCCCGGCATCCTGGCCAATCAGCACCAGCGCCCGACAGTGCAAAAGAACAGGCGCCTGCAGCGGGGCAAAGTCTGCACCCTTGCCGTCGCCCCCGGCGATAAGCACGACCTTGCCTCGCTCGGGCGCCAGGCTCTCGATCGCCGCCACTGAGGCACCCACGTTGGTGCCCTTGGAGTCGTTGATGTAATCGACCCCGCCCACCTGCCGGATAAACTCACAGCGATGTGGCAGACCGGGGAAACGGCGGGCCACATCGAGCATGACCTCCATTGGCAGGCCCGCGGCATACCCAAGACCGAGGGCCGCCATCACATTGCTGATGTTGTGCTGGCCCATCAGGTGCAGGTCACTCGCCAGCAACAGATTGTCAAAACCGAAGGTAATCCAGGTGCCCTGATCGTCATCCCGGGTACTGAAGGTTTCCGGATTCACCCGGTGAAACCCGAAACAGATGAATCGGAGGTTGTCCCTCGCCATCGGCGTACTCAAGGCATCATCCAGATTGACCACCGCGTTCTTGCAGCCCCGGAATATCCGCTGCTTGGCCTGGAAATAGGCCATTTTGTTCGGATAACGATCCATATGATCGTCACTGACGTTCAGGACAGTAGCCGCCAGGGCGTTCAGTTCCTCGGTGGTTTCAAGCTGAAAGCTGGACAACTCCAATACGTATAGGTCGGCACCGCGCCCGAGGAGCTCGAGTGCCGGCGTGCCGATATTGCCACCCACTTCCACCCGGCGACCGGCGGCCTTGGCCATCTCCCCGACCAGCGTGGTAACCGTGGTTTTACCGTTGGAACCGGTAATGGCCACGATGGGGGCATCTGCCGCCTCGGCAAACAGATCGATATCGCCGCGGATCCGGGCCCCGTTCTTGCTCGCCCGGGCAATGGCCGGCTCGGCAATGTTGATGCCGGGGCTCACCACCAGTTCATTGAAACCTGCGAACAGCTCCGCATCAAAGGCGCCAAGATGAACCGGCACATCCGGCCAGCCCGCCCGCAACTCGTCAAGACCCGGCGGTGCTTCGCGACTATCCGCAACCGCAATCTCCCGTCCCTGTTCGGATAGATAGCGCACGCAGGAGAGCCCGGTTTTACCGAGCCCTACAATCAATGTGCGACGATCCGAAACAATGACGCTCATAATAGATGCGTACCCTTATCGTATCTTCAGACTGGCGAGGCCAATCAGAACCAGAACAACCGTTACCACCCAGAACCGCACGATGACGCGCGGCTCGGGCCAGCCCTTCAATTCAAAATGATGGTGCAGAGGCGCCATCCGGAAGATGCGACGGCCCGTCAACCGGAACGAAGCCACTTGCAGAATCACCGACACCGTCTCCATCACGAACACACCGCCCATGATGAACAGCACGATTTCCTGCCGAACGATGACCGCCACCACACCAAGGGCAGCGCCCAGCGCCAATGCGCCGACGTCCCCCATGAACACCTGCGCCGGATAGGTGTTGAACCACAGAAACCCGAGCCCGGCGCCGACAATGGCACCGCAGAACACGATCAGCTCACCGGTGCCCGGAAGATGGGGAATCAGGAGGTAGTCGGCAAACTGCGAGTGGCCGGAAACGTACGCGAATATACCCAACGCGCCCGCCACCATCACCGTCGGCATGATCGCCAGACCATCCAGGCCATCGGTCAGATTGACGGCGTTACTGCTGCCGACAATGACGAAGTAGCTGAGCAGGATGAAGATCACCGGTCCCAGCGTCAGGGAAACCTGCTTGACGAAGGGCACGTACAACGACGTTTCCTGCGGCATCGACGAACTGAAGAACAGGGCTATGGCGGCCCCCGCGCCAATTACCGACTGCCAGAAGTATTTCCAGCGTCCCGGCAGACCCCGCGGGTTACGCTCAACCACCTTGCGGTAATCATCGACCCAGCCAATCGCACCAAACAACAGGGTAACGAGCAGGGTGACCCAGACGTAGCGGTTGGTGAGATCTGCCCAGAGCAGCGTGCTGATCCCGATCGCCACCAGAATCAGGGCGCCACCCATGGTCGGCGTACCGGCCTTGCTCAGGTGAGTCTGGGGACCGTCGTCCCGAACGGCCTGACCGATCTGGTACTGGCTCAGCTTGCGGATCATCACCGGACCAATGATCAACGAGATCAGCAAGGCTGTGAGGGTGCCCAGTATTCCGCGCAACGTCAGATACTGAAACACGGTCAGCGCCGTGAAATATTGTGATAGAACCTCTGTCAGCCAGAGCAGCATGAGTTATTCACCTTTTCTTTTAATCCCTCCACCACGCGGTCCATGGCGGAACTGCGAGACCCCTTCACCAGCACCGTCCTCGGCGACTGACTGGCACTGACGATGGCCTCAACGGCTTCACCGTGGGTCTGGTACGCTTCCGCTCCGGCGCCGAAGCCATCGGCATAGCCTTCGCAGCCCGGCCCAACGGTGAGCAAACGGTCAATATTCTCGGTCCTGGCGAACTCGCCGACCTCACGGTGCAGGGCCGGAGCCTCCGGACCAAGCTCCGCCATGGCGCCAAACACGGCGACTCTCTCTCCACGGCGCCTGGCCAGCACGCTGAGCGCGGCCTTCATTGAGGCCGGGTTGGCGTTGTAACTGTCATCGATCACGGTGAGATCCGGCGCAAGCTCAAGGGTCTGCAATCGCCCTTTAACCGGTGCGAGTTCAGCCAGCCCTGCTGTAATTTCGTCACTGCCAGCCCCAAGATGCCGCGCTGCAGCGATCGCAAGCATCGCATTGGTCTGGTTGTGCTCTCCTTCAAGGCCGAGGCGAACGGTACATGCCCAATTGTCAGGGCCGCTTACGCGGAAACTCTGGCCCGGCGCGTCCGACTCGATCGGCTCTGAGCGATAATCTGCACCGGGGTGCCCAAGCCGACTGACACTTACCACTGTGCGATGGCCTGCACGGGCCTGCCATTGCTCAAACGCGGGGTCGTCCCGGTTCAACACAACCAGGCCATGTTCGGTAACGCCATCAATGATTTCGCCTTTGGCCTGGACAATATTTTCGTAACTGCCAAATCCCTCCAGATGCGCGGAACCGGCGTTGGTCAGGATCACCACCTCCGGGCGGGTAATCGCGACCGTGTGGGCAATTTCCCCCAGTCCGCTGGCTCCGAGCTCGATGGCACCAAAACGGTGGGCCGGGGTGAGGCCAAACAGGGTCAATGGCACACCGATGTGATTGTTCAGGTTACCCTGGGTCGCCAGGGTAGCTCCCATTCTCGCCAGAATCGCCGCCGTCATTTCCCGCACGGTGGTTTTGCCACTGCTGCCGGTGACAGCAACGAACCGGGCATCACTCTCGTTGCGATTGCCGGCAGCCAGCCGAGCCAGGGCGTTAACGGTGTCGGCGACCACCAGCTGCGGCAGGTCGACGGCCGCATCTTCGGTATCGACGATTGCCGCCACCGCGCCGCACTCCTTAGCCTTTTGCAGGAAGCGATGGCCGTCGAAATTATCACCGCGCAGAGCGACAAACAGCTGACCGTGTCCGAGAGACCGGGTATCGGTGGAAACCCCGGTAAAATGAAGATCTTCCAGGCCCCGGGTGCCAGTGGTCGCACCCGTCCAGCGCCGGGCATCGGCCAGGGAGAATTCGCGCATCATGCCACACCCCCGTTCAGGTGCAGGCCATGACGCACCTGTTCCGCATCACTGAACGGAATCTTCTGGCCAGCCACTTCCTGATAGGCTTCGTGCCCCTTACCAGCCACCAGGACAAGGTCGTCGGCGGAGGCCATCTGGATGGCGGAACGAATCGCTTCCGCACGATCATGAATCACCGATGCCCGCTCCGGCTCGGAGAAGCCCGCCACTATATCGGATGCAATGGCAGCGGGATCCTCACTGCGCGGGTTGTCATCGGTAACGATAATGACATCGGCCACTTTCTCGGCCTCCCTTGCCATCTCCGGACGCTTGCCGCTGTCCCGGTCGCCGCCGCAACCGAAAACGCAGATCAGTCGTCCCGCAACATGGGGCCGCAGGGCTGCCAGCGCATTAGACAAGGCATCGGGGGTATGGGCGTAATCCACAATCACCCGGACACCATCGGCGCTGCTGAATTTTTCGAGTCGGCCCGGAGGTGGCGTCAACTTGCTGACCGCCTGCTGTACGCGTTCAACCGGGACCCCCAGGGTCAGCACCATGGCCATCGACGCCAGAACGTTGCTGGCGTTGAAACTTCCCATCAGCGGCACCGCGATGTCGAACGTCCCCCACTGGCCATCCACACTTGCCTCAAAGCCGTCGTCGGTCGGACTGAAGGACTTCAACCAAAGCTCCGTCTGGGATTCATGCAGACTGAAACGGATGCGATCACACTGGCCTTCGAGCTGATCGAACAGCTGACGACCGAATGGGTCGTCGAAATTGATCACGGAAAAATGCAGCTCTTCCCGATCAAACAAACGGGCCTTGGCCTCGCCGTAGGCCTCCATGGAACCGTGGTAGTCAAGGTGATCCCGGGTCAGATTGGTGAAGATTCCGCCCGTGATGGTCAGGTCATCCACCCGCCCCTGATCGAGAGCATGGGAGGACACCTCCATAACCGCGGCCCGACCACCCTGAGCCAGAATGCGCGACAGAACCCGGTTTACCTGAACAACGTCCGGGGTAGTATGCGTGGCGGGCTGCAATGCTCCAGGCATGCCGTAGCCCAGCGTGCCCAACACACCACAGGGCGTACCGGTTTCCTTGAGCAGTTGCGCCACGTATTGGGTGACCGAGGTTTTGCCGTTGGTTCCCGTCACGCCAATCAGTCGCAATCGTTGGGACGGGTGTTCAAAGAAGCGGTCCGCAATCTTGCCCAACAGGGACCGCAGGCCGACTACCGGCACCAGCAGAGCCCCGTGACGCTCGGTGCATTCGCCCGCTGCCTCGGATTCCAGCAGCACTACCGTGGCGCCCGCAGCAATTGCATCCTCCAGATAATGATCCGCCGGCGTTCGGGCACCGGCCAGGGCAACAAAGGCATCGCCCGACCTGACATCGCGACTGTCCGTCTTGAGTCCGTGAATAGTTACGTCGAATACCGACGGCACCGGCACAATTCCTTGCAACAACGTGCTGAGTGATGTGATGCACATAGCTTTACCCTCGCTCCCCGGCGGTCTTTCCAGGCACTTTCGCGCCACCGACTTCCAGTTCAGGCTTCACATTCAACAGTCGCAGTGCGTCACTCATGACCCGTGCGAATACCGGAGCAGCTACTTCGCCTCCGTAGTATTCGCCGGACTGCGGCGCATCAACGGCCACAACCGTTACAATTCTGGGGTTATCAATAGGCGCCATACCAGCAAAAATCGCCTTGTACTGACTGTCCTCATAACCCTGCTTGCCAACAAGATGGACGGTCCCGGTTTTCCCGCCGGCCGAGTAGAATCCCGGCTGGGCTCGCTTACCGGTGCCTCGGGAAACAACCTCCCGGAGCATGCCCCGAACTTCGTGGGTCACCTTTTCTGAGAGTACCCGCTGTCCTTCAGGTTCCCTTTCCAGCTTGATCAGGCTTAACGGATAACGTACACCGCCGTTGGCAATAACCATATAGGCCTGGGCAAGCTGCAGCGCATTAACGCTCATGCCGTAGCCATAGGAGAGAGTGGCCTCCTCAACGGCACGCCACTTCGGCGGTGACGGAAGCACACCAACGGCCTCACCCGGAAATCCGATACCGGTGGGCTGGCCGAGCCCCAGCCGGCTGTAAAGATCGCGAATGGTGTCACCGCCAATATCAGTGGCAATTTTGCTGATACCCACGTTACTGGACTTGGCGATGATATCGGTCAGATTCATCACACCATAGTTGCGATGATCGCGGATGGTAAAACGACCAAAACGCCGGTAGCCCGGCGAGGTATCGATGGTGGTGTTGACCGAGTATTTGCCGGTTTCAAGGGCCGCGGCCATAGTCACCGGCTTCATGGTCGAGCCGGGCTCAAACAGATCCGTAATTGCCTTGTTCCGAAGATTCTCCGGCGCCAGCTGGCTCCGGTCATTGGGGTTGTAAGATCCCTGGTTGACCATGGCAAGCACTTCCCCGGTATCCACATCCAGCATGACCAGGGTTCCACCCCGGGCGTCATGAGCCTGAACCACGGCCTTCAGCTCACGGTAAGCCAGATATTGCAGGCGCAGATCGATGCTGAGCTGGAGGCTATTTCCGGGACGGGCATCGCGAATCAGCGTCAGATCCTTGATGACGCGGCCGCGATTGTCCTTGAGAACCCGCTTGCGACCAGACTCACCGGACAGCCATTGGTTGTAGGTCAGTTCCATGCCTTCCTGACCACGCTCGTCAATGTTGGTGAAACCGACAATGTGAGCGGTCACTTCGCCGGCGGGATAGTAACGGCGGTACTCCTGGCGGGTGTAGATGCCATCGATGTCCAGCGCCATTATCTGGCGCGCCAATTCCGGCTGAACCTTTCTCCGCAGGTACATGAATTCGCGACCTGCGTAATCGTCCAGGCGCTCACGCAATCCCGCTTCGCTGATGTCGAGCAATCGTGCGAGGTTAGCCAGGCGCGCTTCGCCGGAATCTGCCTCTAACGGATTGGCCCAGATGGTCTGGACCGGCGTACTTATCGCCAGGGGTTCACCGTAGCGGTCCGATATGACTCCTCGATGGGCGTCGATGGACTCAACCCGGATGGTACGGACGTCGCCCTGCTTGCGCAGGAATTCGTTATCGACAATGTGGAGATCGACCAGCCGCCAGCCCAGGCCGGCGACCACCATCAGAAAAACGCCCAGCACAGAGCAATAGCGCCAGGCTTTCAGGCCGGACACCAATCGCTGGCTCCATGTTCTCTGCGTTCCCTGACCGGACAAATCGATCACCCTGACGGTTGTTGTTATCGTGTATTAAGGCGCTGACGTCGGCGACATCAGCGGTACCAGGACAATGTCCTGGCGCCCCGGAACCACCATTCCGAAACGCTCTGCTGCAAGATTTTCAACGCGCCCATGGGCACTCAGCGCGCTCTGCTCCAACAGCAACTGACTCCACTCCTGCTGGTAACGATCACGTTCGCCCTGAAGGTGAGAGAGCGTATTGAACAGCTCTCGGTTTTCATGTGCGCTGACGACCACGCCAATAGATGAGGCCAGGAGCAAGGTCACCAACGCCAGAGAAATCATCACGTTACGCTGGCGAGTCGCATCGAAGACCTGCCACGAAATCCGAACAGCCGTGGCTACGCCATCGCGCATTCGCTGCTTGTTAAGCTTGGCCGTCTTTACTGGCTGTTCTATGGCTACGGCGCCCATGACTATGCACTCCCCTTCGAGTTCGCATCTGAACCAATTCGTTCCAGGACCCGCATCACTGCGCTCCTGGCCCTGACGTTGTCACTTACTTCTTCTGCATTCGCCTTTGATGCTTTACCAATCAAACGGAACGCCGACGCTTCCTGATCTGCAGTCACCGGTATGCCCTTGGGAAGCTGGGGCCCGCGCGCCAGATCCCGCATGAACCTTTTGACGACGCGATCCTCAAGCGAATGAAAACTGATCACTACCAGTCTGCCCCCAGGTGCGAGGCGATCAACTGCAGCCTGCAAACCAATTTCCAGATCCTCGAGCTCCCGATTTATAAAGATCCGGATCGCCTGAAAGGTCCGGGTCGCCGGGTGCTTATGCTTCTCCTTCTTGGGCACCGCCTCACTAACCAGTTCGGCCAACTGGCGAGTCGTCTCGATTGCCTCTTCCTGGCGACGCGCCACGACCAAACGAGCGATACGGCGAGAGAACCGCTCTTCGCCGTATCGCCAGATCACATTGGCAATGTCCCGCTCGTCAGCTTCAGCGAGCCACTCTGCCGCGCTGGGTGACTGCTGCGGATTCATCCGCATGTCCAGAGGGCCGTCACGCATGAAGCTGAAGCCTCTCGACGCGTCATCCAGCTGCGGGGAGGACACCCCCAGATCCATCAGCACTCCATTCACCTCGACCCACTCCCGACGCGCGAGAGCCAGATCAAGTTCCGCAAAGGAGCCATGGAACCAAGAGAACCGCGGGTCTTTGATAGCCAACTGCTCAGCTTCGCGAATCGCCTCCGGGTCTTTGTCGATGCCCAGAAGGTGCGCACCATCGCCCAGACGGTCCAGGATGAGCCGACTGTGACCACCCCGGCCAAAGGTGGCATCCACGTAATTGCCGTCGGGGTCATTGACCAGGTAGTCGACCGCCGAATCCAGAAGCACCGAGCGATGCGGAAGCGCAGCTCCGGGCCCCTGCCTGCGATCGGAGGTCATAAGGAGAGCGCCTCCATTTCGGGTGGCATCTCGTCGTCGTCGGAGGACTCATCGAGCCAGGCGAACCAACGTTCCTCGCTCCAGAGTTCCAGTTTTTTACCCTGGCCAATCAGCATCAGTTTTTTCTCAAGGTGGGCATAGCTTCTCAGGGTTGGTGGAATCAGGATACGCCCAGCGGAGTCCAGCTCCATGGGCGCAGCATTACCAAGCAGTAAGCGCTGCAGCCGGCGCGCGGCCTTGTTCATATTGGGAAGCGCTTCGATTTTGGGCCGCAGCTCTTCCCACTCCGGCTCGGGATAAACCAGCAAACAGCGCTCTTCATCGGCATTGGCCGTCAATACAATGCGCCCACCACAGGTCTGCGCGAGCTCCTCGCGCACCTTGGCGGGGATCGCCAAGCGACCCTTCGCATCCATATTGATGGCATTGCTGCCGAGAAATTTGCTCATTTACACCGTCTCTGGGAGCTGGATACCCACAAAAAACCACTAGAAACCACTTTTTCCCACTTCTGCACACTATAGAAACACGCATTACACAATGCAAGCGCCGCAAACAGCGTCGCACTGGCAAAAGTTCCTTTTATGACAACAAGTTACGGGCAAGGATTTGGAAAAATGGAGAGATTACGAAAAAGAAAAGGTGAAAAATCAAACACCTGCAAAAATGTCTGAAGAAGGCAAGTTAGGATTAAGATTTTTTAGCTATAACGGAAATCTACTGAGAAGGAAGCGCATCACATTGGGAAAGCGGGGAAGCGAGCTCGCCGATAAGCCGGGTTCTGTCGTGGACAGTCATTCATCTAGGGCCTGCGTCACCACAGGCCTCAAGCAACCTACCCGAATCCAGCGCGGGCCACGCCATTGGATTCCTATTTGGTCTTGCTCCAGGTGGGGTTTACCATCGCCGTGGACTGTTGCCAGCCACGCGGTGCGCTCTTACCGCACCGTTTCACCCTTACCGGCACCCGAAGGTGCTTAGGCGGTCTACTTTCTGTTGCACTTTCCGTCGGCTCACGCCGCCCAGGCGTTACCTGGCACCTTGCCCTGCGGAGCCCGGACTTTCCTCCCCCGGCGAAACCGGCGGCGACTGTCTGGCGAGCTCGGGCGAGACAATACTCCTGCCTTAAGGGCCTTGCAAGGAAAACTCGCGGCAGACATCAATCCTGCTTGAGCTCCAGTGCCCGCTGGTAGAGATCGTTTTTTGAGCGGCCACTGAGTTCGGCCGCCAGTTTCGCCACTTTTTTGACTGGCATCTCCGGAAGCAACAGCCTGATCAGGTGATCAACGTCCAAAGCCCCCTCCTCATCGTCATGACCGGCTGGCTCCGCCCCCCGGATCATCACCACAAACTCTCCCTTGGTCCCGTGGGGATCGGCCTCCAGCGCAGGAAGCACTTCGGCGACAGCCCCTGAATAGAAAGTTTCGAAGGTCTTGGTCAATTCGCGACCCAACACGATCTCCCTGCTATCGCCGAGGACTGCCGCGATATCGCTGACGGCATCCAGTATTCGGTGAGGTGATTCATAAAACACCAGGGTCGCCGACTCCTGACGTAGTGGCTCCAGAGCGGCGCGGCGGCCTGTTCGCTTGGCGGGCAGAAAACCGACGAATAAAAAGCGGTCTGTGGGCAAACCGGCAGCACTCAGCGCAGCAACCAGAGCGCATGGCCCGGGAATCGGTGTAACCGTGAGCCCACGGCGCCGGGCCTCACGAACAAGCACATAGCCCGGGTCCGAAATCAGGGGCGTGCCAGCATCCGAAATCAAGGCGACACTGTGCCCCCGCTCGAGCTCATCCAGAATGCTGCCGGCCCGATCCCGCTCATTGTGGTCGTGCAGTGCAATCAATCGCTTCTGGAGCCCGAGGTGCTGCAACAGGCGACCGCTGTGGCGGGTGTCCTCGGCTGCGACCACATCAACCCGGGACAGCGTGGCGACAGCACGGGGAGACAGATCATCCAGGTTGCCAATCGGTGTCGCCACGATATATAGAACACCACTGGCCCCTTCTTTGTTGCCGGTTATGGATGCCGACTTCTCGCCCTGGGATTTCAAATTGCCCGCCTCATTGTTGCTGCCACTCTTACCATGACACTTACGTCATGTGAATTGACCCCGGAGCTGTTAAACTTGCCACCGTTAGATCGGCGCCACAAGCCCAATAATCCGGAGTATTTCGAGCTTGCCATGATCAAAAACCCCACCAAACATCGAGCCCTCGCCACAGCCTTTACCGTGGCACTGTTGTCCGCCGGTTGTGCCAGCGTCAACCTTCAGTCCCATGTTGCACAGACCCCGCAGCAGGCCCTCGAGCTTGCCAGCCAGGAAACCAATCGCGAGACTGCTCAGCGCTATCTGCTGCGCATCGCCAGCCGTTTTCAGGATCAGGGCAACCATCAGGCTGCTCGCACGCTACTGCAAAGCTCCCAGCTGGCGCAAGCGGAACCGGCGCTGGAAAGCCAGAAGCGCCTCCTGGCCATGGCCAGCGCGACGGCACTGGAAGACGACGAATGGGCTCGCACCCTGGTGGCAGACCTGCCCCCCGATAGCATCACCGACTACGGCCCCGAATTAATGGGCCGAGCCGCCCAGCTACAGTCACAGGCGTTTGCCCTGGCCGGCCAGCCTCTGCCCGCCGCCATGACGCTGGTGTTGCAGACACAAACGGACAGCAGCGCCAACCCGCAACAACTGCACGACCAGATCTGGCAGCTGCTGAAAACGGTGCCAGACGATGAGCTCAATGCCGCCAGCAGCAGTGCGATCGGCTATGAGGCACAAGGCTGGCTGGAGCTCGCCGCATCGGTGCGAACGCCGGAAGTTGAACTCGATGAGCAGGGCCGTTCCATTCGCGGCTGGCAGAACAACTGGCCCGGTCATCCGGCAGCCCAGGTTTTGCCATCAGAGCTGCAGCTGATTGCGTCCCTGGCCGAAAGCCGTCCTGAAACCATTGCGCTGGCCCTGCCACTCAAGGGCCCCTTGGCAACGGCCGGCAAAGCCATTCGCGACGGCTTCATTGCGGCCTATTATTCCGATGAATCCGCTGACCGTAGCAAAACGGACATTCGAATCGTCGACACCTCGGACTCCGAGTTCACCGAGCTATACAAGGAACTGTCGAGCAAGGATGTGGACCTGATTGTCGGCCCTCTCGAAAAGGAGGCGCTGACCCGACTCGGTTCCATGAACACCCTTCCGGTCCCGGCACTGGGGCTCAACTACCTGCCGGTTGACCAGAAGGTGCCGGACGGTCTCTACCAGTTCGGACTGTCTGCCGAGGACGAGGCGCGGCAGATTGCCGACCGGCTGGATGCAGAGGGCCTTCGCCATGCCCTGGTTCTGATTCCGCAGGGCGAGTGGGGGGACCGGGTCGAAGCCGCCCTCCTGCAGCGCATGGGTGCCAACGGCAGTACAGCCCTGGATATTGAGCGCTTCTTCCGTGACGATAACCTTCGTGCGGTAACCGCAGACCTGCTCGGAATCACAACCTCCCGGGACCGGGCCATTCAGGTGGAGAGAACCATTGGGCTAGACCTGGAATTCGAACCCCGGCGCCGGCAAGACGCCGATGCGATCGTCATGGTGGCTGAACCGACGATAGCCCGCCAGTTCAAACCGCTATTCGCCTTTTACTTCGGCGGCGACCTTCCGGTTTATTCCCCCTCCATCGTATACGAGGGCACCCCGGATCCAGCCAGGGACAGGGACCTGGACCAGGTGATTTTCACCGATACGCCCTGGATTCTCGGTGAAGGGAACGAACTGCGAATGAAGGCAGACAAACATCTGTCCGGCACCCGGGGCCAGCTTGGCCGGCTGTTTGCCATGGGGGCGGATGCCTGGCAGCTGAGCAAGCGGCTCCCGCTGCTGCGCCAAGTCGAAACCGCCTCCATTGACGGGCAGACGGGCGTTCTCACCATGACCAGCGAAGGCAGCATTCATCGCGAACAACTCTGGGCTCAGTTCCAGAACGGCACGCCCAAACTGCTGCCGGATCCTGAACCCCGACTCTCCGAGACGGAGCCCTCCCCGGTGGAGGACAGCAGCCGGTCACCGGGCCTTAACCAGTAACCCAGACTTTTGGAACCAAATGCCATGGAAGGCACAAAAGCACTGGGCAATCACTTTGAAGGGGTGGCTGCCCGGTACCTCATGAGTCGAGGCGTGACCATCTCCGAACGCAACGTCTACAACCGTGGCGGCGAAATAGACCTGATCGGACGTGACGGAGACACACTCGTTTTCTTTGAAGTGCGCTACCGCGGCGCCGGCAGCCTGACCGATCCGGCCAGCTCCGTGACGTTTCCCAAGCAGAAACGACTCCTGAAGGCGGCATCCTTTTACCTACACAAACACGGTCTCTGGGACACTCTGAGCCGCATCGATGTAATTGCCATCAGCCCGGGAACGGTCAAGAAATACCGAGTACAATGGATAAAAAATGCAATCCAGGCAGGATAGACAGACACAATGACGGACACCGAACACCAGATCAGCCAATGGTTTGCCAGCCACATGGAACACACTGCCCAGGCCGCCAGCACGGTCGGTCCGGCGATTGAAGAAGTTGCAGACGCCTTTGTAAACGCGCTGCTGCAGGATGGAAAGATTGTTACCTGTGCCAACGGCAACGCCAACATTCTGGCCCAGTATTTCTGTACCGCACTGCTGAATCGATTCGATCAGGACCGTCCGGCCCTGCCCGCGATCAACCTGGGGGCCGACGCGACGACTTATTCGGCCATCTGCCGGGACAACCGCTTCAATGACACCTTCTCACGCCAGGTCAGAGCGATCGGAAAACCGGGGGACCTGCTGTTTGTCATTGTCGACGATGGTCACAAGGCCAACCTGATTCAAGCGATTCAGGCCGCCCATGATCGGGAGATGAACGTCGTGGTGCTGAGCGCGCGAGAGAAATCCGATATCACCTCCCTGATGCATCCGGAAGATCACGAAATCGCCCTGAACGACCTTACCCCGACCGAGGCTACGCCGCTGTTGCTGGTAATCATCAATGCCCTGTGCGGACTGATCGACAGCAAACTGTTCGGAGGATAAAGAAAAAGCCAGCAATTGCTGGCTTTTTTGGGACTACTTGGCGAGGATTATTTGACCACCTTCAGGGTCGGTCGCCCGGAGGGACGCTCGTCGCCACCCTGACGGGCGTCATCCTTGTCGCTGGTACCGTCCGGGTCGGGTGAGCCCGGCTCACTGCCAAACACCATGCCCTCACCATTCTCTTTGGCGTAAATTGCCATCACCGCCTGCAGAGGAATAAAGACCTGCATGGGGACTCCACCAAAGCGGGCACTGAATTCCAATGCTCCGTTGCCGATCACCAGCCCCCGGACAGCCCCGGGACTGATATTAAGCACGATCTGACCGTTGGCAACATGCTCGGTGGGAACCTGAACACCTTGAACACCGGCATCCACCACAATGTAGGGGGTGCAGTCGTTGTCCAGAATCCATTCGTTAAAAGCCCGAACGAGGTACGGCCGACTGGACGTCATGGTGATTTTACTATCAGGCACTACCATTCTCCTGGCCCGGTGTTACGGGAGCCGCCAATTCAGCTGCGCATGTCTTCTTCGAGATCAGAGAGGCTGGCCTTGAACCCCTCCCGACTGAAGATGCTCTCCATGTACTTCTGCAGCGGACGGGCCTGCTTGTCATTCAGCTCAATACCGAGCGCCGGAAGGCGCCACAGGATCGGGGCAATGCAGCAGTCAACAATGGTGAATTCCTCTGACAGGAAAAATGGCATCTCTCCGAACAGAGGCGCCGTTGCCAACAGACTCTCACGCAATTCCTTGCGAGCGACCTCGGAGGCTTTTGCATTCGGCTGCGCCAGGATCTGATCGACCAGACCACACCAGTCGCGCTGGATACGGTGAATCATAAGGCGGCTGTTGGCCCGGGCCACCGGGTAAACCGGCAACAATGGCGGATGCGGAAAACGCTCATCGAGGTATTCCATCATGATGTTGGGCTCGTATAGAACCAGATCACGATCCACCAGGGTCGGCAGGGCATTGTATGGATTCAGATCGGCCAGCTCGGCCGGCGGGTTATCCGGATCCACGTCAACGATGTCGACGGTAACACCCTTCTCTGCCAATACAATACGCACCCTGTGGCTGTAATGGCTGGCCGGATCCGAGAAAAACGTCATTGATGACCGCTTGGTCACAACGCCCATAGAACTACCTCACGAGTAAACAAACCGAAATGATCCCGAAAAAACGCAAATTCCAGCGGGCCGGTTATTGCCCGCTGGAAATCAGGAAACGGGATTATACCCTATTTCTCAGTGCACGTCCTTCCAGTACTCACGATTGAGCAGGTAGGCAAAGACAAAGAAGATAGCGACAAAGATCAGTACGAAGATACCCAGACGCTCGCGCTCTACTCTGACCGGATCTGCCATGTAAGACATGAAGTTGGTCAGATCGTACATCGCCTGATCAAACTCCCCGGCTGACATGCTGCCCTCAATGGCGTACTCAGGACAGGCATCGGCGTTGTTGATGTTGCCACTTAGCGGCTCAACACTTGCCTCAACCCCGATATGCGGCTCAACGGCACACAGCCCCTGTAGCCCAACCAGCACGTGCGGCATGCCTACGTTCGGGAAAACCACGTTGTTCACGCCCAGCGGACGGCTGTCATCCTGGTAGAAGCCACGCAGGTATGAGTAAACCCAGGACTCGCCGCGCAGGCGTGTCTCGAGCGTCAGATCCGGTGGCGGCGCACCGAACCAGTCGGCAGCCATGTCCTTGCTCATGGAGTTCTTCATCAGTTCACCGATTTTGGCGCCCGTGAAGATCAGGTTCTCCTCGTACAGCTCAGCCGGGATGTCGAGATCGTCGGCAACGCGCTTATAGCGCGCATATTCCATGGAGTGACACCCCATGCAATAGTTGCTGAAGAGAGCCACACCACGCTGCAGGGACTCCTTGTTGGTGTGATCTGTCTCGATGTGATCGAGAGTAACCCCACCACCCGCAGCCAGCCCGAGAGCCGGCAGGAATACGATGAAAAGACCAAAAATCAGTTTTCTCATTATCCTGTCACCCTCTCTGGCACTGGCTTGGTTTTTTCCATCCGCGTGTAGAACGGCATGAGAATGAAGTAGAGGAAGTACAGCACGGTCAGAATCTGCGCGACTGTGGTCCGCCCCGCAGTTGCCGGAACCAGACCCAGATAGCCCAGAACGACAAAGCTGACGGCGAAGATCGCGAGGGCGATTTTGCTGAGCCAGCCTTTGTAACGCATGGACCGGACCGGGCTCTTATCGAGCCAGGGCAGCACAAACAGAATGGCAATGGCCCCTCCCATGACGACCACACCCCAGAACTTGGCAGGCAGACCGAACAGATCAACCGTTACCGCCCGCAGCATCGCGTAGAACGGCGTGAAGTACCAGACCGGCGCAATGTGCGCGGGAGTTTTCAGTGCGTTAGCCGGCTCAAAGTTCGGCTTCTCCAGGAACAGACCGCCCATTTCCGGGAAGAAGAAGACCACAACGAAGAAGATGAAGAAGAACACAGCTACACCCAGCAAGTCGTGCACGGTGTAATACGGATGGAACGGAATGCCGTCTTTGGGAATGCCGTTCTCGTCCTTGTTCTTCTTGATGTCGATACCGTCAGGATTGTTCGACCCCACTTCGTGCAGCGCCAGGATATGAAGCACCACCAGACCAAGCAGCACGATTGGCAAAGCCACAACATGCAATGCAAAGAATCGGTTCAGGGTAATCCCCGAGATCAGGTAGTCACCGCGAATCCACAGGGAAAGATCTTCACCGATCACCGGGATAGCGCCGAACAGGTTAACGATAACCTGAGCACCCCAGTATGACATCTGTCCCCAGGGCAGAAGGTAGCCCATGAAGGCTTCGGCCATGAGCACCAGATAGATCAGCATGCCGAAGATCCAGATCAACTCCCGGGGCTTCTGATAGGAGCCGTACATGAGGCCGCGGAACATATGGAGGTAGACCACGACAAAGAACGCCGATGCGCCCGTGGAGTGCAGGTAACGGAGCAGCCAGCCCCATTCAACATCGCGCATGATGTATTCAACGGAGGCAAACGCACCCTCCGCCGAAGGGTTGTAGCTCATGGTCAGCCAGATGCCGGTAACCAGTTGGTTGACCAGTACAAGCATGGCGAGCGAGCCGAAAAAGTACCAGATGTTGAAGTTCTTTGGCGCGTAATACTTGCCAAGGTGCTTGTTCCAGGCTTCAACGACCGGCAGACGTTCGTCTACCCACTGAATGAACTTCTGCATTACGCTGCCTCCGGGTCAAGACCAATCGTGAGGGTCACGTCATCGTCGTAACGATAGGGCGGAACCTCGAGGTTCACTGGAGCAGGCTGGGCCTCGTATACGCGACCGGCGAGGTCGTATTTCGAACCATGGCACGGACAGAAGAGGCCACCGAGCCAGTCCTCACCCAGATCCGCCGGCGCAACCTCGGGACGATAGGACGGCACGCAACCAAGGTGGGTACACAGACCTACAATCACGGCAATTTCCGGTTTGAGGGCCCGATAGATACCATCGATGTAAGGAGGCTGCTGCGGTGTTTCGGACTGCGGGTCCTTCACCTTTTCGTTCAGCTTCTCGATGTTCTGAAGCATCGCTTCATCACGGCGGATAATCCAGACTGGCTTACCTCGCCACTCAACGGTGATCTGTTGACCCGGCTCTATCTTGCTGATATTGACGGTTACCGGCGCACCAGCTGCTTCCGCCTTGGCACTGGGATTCCAGGATGCCACGAACGGAACTGCCGCACCGACGACGCCGACTCCACCTACCACCGACGTAGCACCGATCAGAAACCGGCGCCGGCCTTGGCTCACGTCGCCATTACTCATTATGGTTTTCTCCCATCAGGCGATGTCACAGCCCGCCGAACAGCCGGCAATGTGCATCAAAAAGGACTTCACAACCCAAAAATATAAGCGCCCAAATGGTAATGAAATTACCGGGGGCTTACAAGTCGGATAGCCGCCTCGGGCGGCCTCATCCCTGCTCCAGATCAATTCACCCCGAATCATCCGGACATAAAAAAACCCGACCAAAAAGGCCGGGTTTTCTGGATCCTGCTCCAGCGGTCTTAACGCTTGGAGAACTGAGGACGCTTACGCGCCTTGCGCAGACCCACTTTCTTACGCTCGACTTCGCGGGCATCACGGGTAACGTAACCCGCTTTGCGCAGCGCCGGACGCAGAGTTTCATCGTAATCCATCAGGGCACGTGTCAGACCGTGGCGAATCGCGCCGGCCTGACCACTGATACCACCACCCTTGACGGTAATGTTGATATCGAAGCGATCGGTCGATTCAGCAACAACCAGGGGCTGACGAACGATCATGCGCAGAGTCTCACGACCGAAGAAGTCTTCGATAGTGCGACCGTTGATGGAAATGTTACCGCTTCCCGGCTTGATAAAAACCCGAGCCGTGGATGTCTTGCGGCGACCAGTACCGTAATTTTGTGCTACAGACATATCCGCCTTCCGTTAAATGTCGAGTTCTTTGGGCTGCTGGGCTGCGTGAGGATGCTCAGCGCCGGCATAGATTTTCAGCTTTTTGAACATGGCGCGGCCGAGCGGGCCCTTCGGAAGCATGCCTTTGACAGACTTCTGAATGATTTGCTCAGGCGCCTTGTCCACCAGCTTCTCGAAGTTGATGGACTTGATTCCACCCGGAAAGCCGGTATGACTGTAGTACATCTTGTCAGATGACTTGTTGCCGGTAACCCGCACCTGGCCCGCATTGATAACAACAATGTAATCGCCGGTGTCTACATGAGGGGTGTACTCAGGCTTATGCTTGCCCCGCAGACGACGGGCGATTTCGGTTGACAGACGACCCAGCGTCTTGCCGGCTGCGTCTACAACGTACCAGTCACGTTTTACTGTTTCTGGTTTCGCACTCAGAGTCTTCATTGATTCCGCCTTGAACGCTATATAAGAAACGTTAAAAACCACCACCGGTACATGCTTGGCATCCGGAGGAGGTTCTGTACCTGTAATTAATGCGGCAGTGACACCGTTCGGGGCTGAGACAGTGACATCGCCTTGAAAAGCCAGGGCGCGAAGTATACTCGAACGGCTGAAGAAAGCCAACCCCGAGCCCCGGTGTTTCGTTATTCCCCTATACCCCCTGTTCCAAGCGGTATAACCGCCGGGCGTTCTCCAGCAGGACTGGCGCCAACGCTTCGGGGCTGACGCCTCGGAGTTCCGCCAGGACCCGCAAAACCAGTCCGACGTTTGCGGGGGAATTGCGCCCTTTTTCGACGCCACTCGGCGCCATATCTGGAGCATCGGTCTCCAGCACCAGGGCGCTGAGCGGCAACTTTGCCACCGCCTCGCGGGTCTTCCGGGCGCTGACGTGGGTAATCACCCCGCCGATACCGATGCAACACCCCAGATCAACTAACTTGCAGGCCTGCTGATAACTTCCGGAAAACCCGTGCACGAGAGCCGGCCCCTCCCAGTTCGCCCGGTTCAGAATGCCGTGGACCTCGTCATGGGTTCTGACCGAGTGAACGACCAGCGGAAATTGCTCTCGCATCGCCAGGCCGACCTGCGCCTCGAACCAGGGCCACTGGGCATCAAGGTCGCCATGGACGCGATCAAGACCGCATTCACCGATAGCAACACACCGTTCCGGACGCTGCCTTATGAGGCGCTCGAGCAGCTGTAAGTCGCTGTCGTCATGTTCCGCCACATACCATGGGTGAATGCCCAGACAATAAAACGTCTCCGGGTATGCCAGTGCGGTCTCGCGAACCCGATCCCAGTCTGCCCGGCGCACTCCCGGTATGACCAGTCCGACCAGCCCTGATTCCCGCGCCCGATCAAGCTCGCTGTCTCGGCATCCGTCGAACCGGGGGAAATCAAAGTGACAATGAGCATCGATCAATCGCACTCACACCTCCAGCCCGAGCCTCAGTGCTCCCGGGTCTTGTGGAACTCCACATCCGGAAATCTCTCCTGCGCGAGGTTGAGATTTACCATCGTCGGTGCGATGTAGGCGAGTCGATCACTGCCATCAAGAGCCAGGTTGTCATTATTCTTGCGCTGAAACTCATCGAATTTGCGCTCGTCCTTACAGGTTACCCAACGCGCGGTTGCCACGTTGATCGGCTCATAGATCGCCTCCACCTTGTATTCGCTCCTGAGGCGACTGACCACCACGTCGAACTGCAGCACACCAACCGCACCAACAATGAGGTCATTGTTCCTGAGCGGACGGAACACCTGGACCGCCCCTTCTTCCGACAGCTGGATCAGGCCCTTCTGAAGCTGCTTGGCCTTGAGCGGGTCCTTCAGGCGGATGCGGCGGAACAGTTCAGGCGCGAAGTTCGGAATCCCGGTGAACTTCATGTCGTCACCGGCAGTAAACGTATCACCCAGCTGAATCGTGCCGTGATTGTGCAGGCCGATGATATCGCCGGCGAAGGCCTCGCTGGCATGCTCACGATCACCAGCCATAAAGGTCAGTGCATCTGAGAAGCGAACCTCCTTGCCAATCCGGACATGGCGGGCCTTCATTCCCTGGACGTATTTTCCCGAGACGATCCGCAGGAACGCGACGCGGTCCCGGTGCTGAGGATCCATATTTGCCTGGATCTTGAAAACAAACCCGGAAAAACCGTCTTCGGCCGGCTCGACCAGACGCTGGTCCGTTTCTCGCGGTTGCGGCTGTGGCGCCCATTCAACCAGCCCATCCAGCATGTGATCGACACCAAAGTTCCCCAGAGCAGTACCAAAGAACACCGGGGTCAGTTCTCCGGCCAGGAACGCCTCTTGGTCGAACTCATGAGACGCCCCTTTCACCAGTTCGATTTCGTCCCGCAGATCACCCGCGTAAGCCCCGATCGCCTCATCAAGCTCGGGGTTGTCCAGGCCGGGAATGATCCGGGTATCCTGAATGGTATGCCCCTGGCCGGACTGGTACAGAACTACCTCGTCGCGGAGCAGGTGGTAAACCCCCTTGAAACTCTTCCCCATGCCAATCGGCCAGGTAATCGGGGCACAGGCGATTTTGAGGACATCCTCGACCTCATCCATCAGCTCGACGGGATCGCGGGTATCCCGGTCCAGTTTGTTCATGAACGTCAGAATCGGTGTATCGCGGAGGCGAGTCACTTCCATCAGCTTGATGGTTCGCTCCTCGACGCCCTTGGCACTATCGATAACCATCAGACAGGAGTCGACCGCCGTCAGGGTCCGGTAGGTGTCTTCTGAGAAGTCCTCGTGACCTGGCGTATCCAGCAAGTTGACCAGTTTACCGCCGTAGGGAAACTGCATCACGGAGGTCGTTACGGAAATCCCCCGCTCCTTTTCCATTTCCATCCAGTCGGACTTGGCATGCTGCCCGGATTTTTTCCCTTTCACGGTGCCGGCCTTCTGAATCGCCTGCCCGAACAGCAGGACCTTTTCAGTAATGGTGGTCTTACCGGCGTCCGGGTGCGAGATGATCGCGAAGGTGCGGCGCTTGGCCACTTCCTGGGAAAGGTTTGACATAGTAGAGAGGCAACCTGAATCAGATGTTCGAGAAAGCGGCTATTATAGGGGCTAAGCGACTTTTACGCGAACCGGAACGCCATCACGCGGGCATCCTCGCGCCCGTCAGCCGCGGGATAGTAGCGCGGCCTACGGCCGATTTCGGCAAAACCCTCCGCCAGATAAAGCTGGTGGGCGGCCTTATTGCTGAGGCGAACTTCGAGGATGGTCTGCCAGAGGTTTTCACGGCCCGCCTCACCCAACAGGTGACGCAACAGCTGCCGACCGAATCCCTGACCTTGCCGGTCCGGGTGTATACACAGATTCAGCAGGTGCGCCTCGTCGAACATATAGGCAACCACGGCGTACCCAACCAGCACATCCCCCTGGCAGGCGGCCCACAGGCGGTAGTTTTCCCGAAAGCAATCCCGGAAAACCGCTTCGGCCCACGGATGGGAATAACTCTGTCGCTCTATTTGAAGAACCTGAGGCAGGTCCTCCCGGGCCAGAAGCCGGATGGTCAGGTCACTGTGCATGACCCGGCGAAAGGCCTCCGATTCCAACATCACTGCCCTGCCAACGATTTCAGTTGCTGCCACAAGGCTCGCTTCTGGGCGGGATCAGACGCCAATTCGGCCAACGTGCCCGCAAAGTTCAGATCCGGACGGGTACCGGAAATGTATTGCAGCCAACTCTCATCGCCGTCATACCCCTCCGGCCCAGGGAGCCCGAGTACCACAACTTTCTGGCCCTGCAACGTCGACAAAGCATGATCAAGAACCGACCTGAGATCTGCCATCGAATTACCTGGCGCCCGCAGATTATTAAACACCGGCCAGCGGACGGGCCCCACCCGGCGAAGCTGGGTTTCGCCAAGACTCTTGAGGATGTTCTCAGCCAACGTTTCCTGCAAACGCAGGCTCGCCTCCGCCGAAAGCCTTGCGATCATTGATACGTCCCGTCCGATCCATAGCTGCAAATTGAGTTCGGGTGTCAGCCCACCACTTATGACCGGGGCCACATCCTTCTCTGCAGAGCCAGGTTCGCTCTCTTCTGGCAAAACCTTGTCACCCTGTGAGCCATCAGCCCTACCCGGACGGCCGGAAGGAGATCCGGCGTCGTCAATTAACGCCTGAAGGTTGGCGACCCTTGCGCCACCGGTTTCCTGACGATCTCCAGGCGGGGAGGCTCCGCCCCGGACAGGCCGAACTGGAGCCGAAGGGACGGGAACCTCTAGCTGATCGGCCTCGGAGCCCTGCTCATCGTCAAAAATATAGTCTGGGCTTGGTGCTGCTCCCGGCAAAGCGCTCCGGGCATACCAGAGCCGCACGCCCGCCATACCAAGATAGAATTGCCGTTCGGTTTCCGATTGCATCATTGGCTGTCTGAAACTTCCGGTCATTTACGTTTAAACATCCGCAACCTGGGGGTGCTGCCGAATACCCCCGCGGCTAATGAGGTTGAGCGCCTCGATGTAGGCCTTGGCTGAGGCGATGATGATATCGGTATCCGCACCGACGCCGTTTACGATCCGACCGCCACGCTCAAGTCGAACCGTTACTTCGCCCTGGGCATCAGTGCCACTGGTGATGTTATTGACGGAATAGAGCTGCAGATTACAGCCGGAATCCACCAGCGACTCGATCGCCTTAAAGGTGGCATCGACCGGCCCACTGCCTTCCGCTTCCACCTTATGCTCCTTGCCATCTAGGGTAAGGGTCAGGTTGGCTCTTGGTACCACACCGGTTTCGGAACAGACCTGCATACACACCAGGCCATAACGCCCAACCTCCTCTTTCTGGCGGGTATCACTGGCAATGGCTTGCAGGTCCTCGTCAAAGATCTCGTGCTTCAGATCTGCCAGGGCCTTGAACCGGGTAAAGGCCTCGTTGAGCTCGGTTTCCGTCTCGAACTCGATGCCCAGCTCCAACAACCGGGTACGGAAGGCATTGCGCCCCGAATGTTTGCCGAGAACCAGGCTGTTGGTATGCCAGCCCACATCTTCGGCGCGCATGATTTCGTAGGTTTCCCGGTGCTTCAGAACGCCATCCTGATGAATACCGGATTCGTGGGCAAACGCATTGGCCCCCACAATCGCCTTGTTGGGCTGGACCGGAAAACCGGTTATGGTCGAAACCAGACGGGACGCTGGAACGATGTGCCGGGTGTCGATTCGGGTATCAATCTCAAAGAGATCCTGACGCGTTCTCACAGCCATCACCAGCTCTTCCAGCGACGCGTTTCCCGCACGCTCTCCCAACCCATTGATCGTGCATTCCACCTGACGCGCCCCTTTGGTCACTGCCGCCAGTGAGTTGGCAACAGCCAGCCCCAGATCATTGTGGCAGTGAACGGAAAAGATGGCTTTGTCGGCGTTGGGGATGCGGGTCAGCAGTTTCGCGATGGTGTCACCGAACTGTTCGGGAATGGCGTAGCCCACGGTATCCGGAATGTTGATCGTGCGAGCCCCCGCGTCAATGGCCGCCTCAATGATCCGGCACAGGAAATCCAGCTCAGAACGACCGGCATCCTCACAGGAAAATTCAACGTCATCAACATGACTGCGGGCACGCTTGACGGCACGCACGGCCTGCGCGACCACCTCGTCGGGCTGCATCTGAAGCTTGTGCTTCATATGAATGGGCGAGGTGGCAATGAAGGTATGGATACGTCCCCGCTCGGCGGGCTGAATGGCCTCCGCCGCCCGGTCAATATCCTTATCCAGAGCCCGGGCCAGACTGCAGATGGTCGACTCCTTGATCGACTCTGCGATGGCCTTCACCGCCTCGAAGTCGCCCTGACTGGCAATGGCAAAGCCCGCCTCAATCACGTCGACGCGAAGCTTCTCCAGCGCTTTTGCAATCCGAAGCTTTTCGGCCTTGTTCATGGTGGCACCGGGGCTTTGCTCGCCGTCACGGAGCGTGGTGTCGAAGATAACCAGATGGTCGGGGGCGGGCATTCGCAGGCTCCATCAATTAATTTGGCTCGGATACCGGAGTATACCACTGACGGGGATTTTTTAGAGGGCAATAAAAAACCCCAGCCTCGAGGAAGCTGGGGTTTTTGGTATTAGGAGTCTGACGATGACCTACTCTCACATGGGCAATGCCACACTACCATCGGCG
>NZ_JASSQD010000004.1:0-66667 GCF_030238305.1 Marinobacter albus
CCCGGCTTACTGCTTGTTTCGAGAGGGCGCATTCTACACCGAACCACCTCTCTGTCAACCGCTTTCTGAAGAATTTTTAAGCTCGATTTCTTCAGTACTTTCAAACAGTTGCCTTCGTCGGTTAGCCGCCTTTCAGTGGCTTGTTCCTCAGAAGTGGTGCGCATTCTACAGGCGTCAGAAAAACTGTCAACGCGGTTTTCAAATTAATTACAGGAAGTCGCGGTTTCCACCTATAAACGAGCCATCTGCGCGAGCATTCTGATCAAATACCGAACAAGTTGTTACCGTTTCAGAGGCACCAGGGCGCCCCACCCTGCCCAGCGCCAGCGGAGCGCAAGGAGCCAGACAACGATAACGGCATAGAACACCATCTCCCCGACATCGCTTCTGGCCTGCCAGATGAAATGAATCCAGGCCACAACCACCGCAAGGTAGATCAACCGATGAAGCCGTTTCCAACGCGCCCCACCCAGCTTTCGCACCATCCCTTTGGTAGAGGTGATCGCAAGAGGAACGAGACAAAGGAAGGCCATGGCACCGGCAATAATGTAAGGACGTTTGGTGAAGGTTACCCACAGGTCGAACCATCCCACGATAAACTGAAGGAACGCCAGAACATGGAGGATGGCATAGAAAAACGCGAACAGCCCAAGCATTCTGCGAATACGAAGCCAACCGCTCCAGTCAGTCCAGCGCTTCAGAGGCGTCATGCAAAGTGTCGCCAGGAGCAACTGGAATGCCGCGAGACCCAGCGACTCGGTTATCGCCTGCCCCGGGTCAGGTCCCAGGTCCCCGAGGAAAAGGCTCCAGAGCAACGCAAAAAACGGTATCGACGCCAGTGCTGCCGCGGATATCCGAAAGCCCAACAAGAAAGCCGGACTCCGACGCCAATCAACGCCCACCATCAGTAAAACTTCCGGAGATCCATTCCCTCATATAAATGCGCGACCTGGTCTCCGTACCCATTAAATTTCTCTGTTTCAACCCAGTTTGGAGACAGCAATCCTGATGGCAGGCGTCGCTCCCGCTTCTGACTCCAACGGGGGTGGTCCACCTCCGGGTTCACGTTGGCGTAAAACCCGTATTCCCGGGGCGCAATCATTTCCCAGGTGGTTTTGGGCCGCTCCTCCTGGAAACGAATTTTCACGATCGACTTGATACTCTTGAAGCCATACTTCCAGGGGACCACCAAGCGAATCGGCGCGCCGTTCTGCTTTGGAATGGTTTTGCCGTAGAGGCCAACTGCCAGAAAGGCCAGTTCGTTCATCGCCTCGTCCATCCGAAGCCCCTCCTGATAGGGCCAGTCAATAGTGCTGAACATGGATCGCTGCGCACGCATCTGTTCGGGGTCATGCAGGGTTTCAAAATAGACGTACTTGGCTTTCGAGTTGGGCTCAAAGCGCTCTAAAACCTCGGCCAATGGAACGCCAATCCAGGGGATCACCATGGACCACGCTTCGACACAGCGCAGACGATACACCCGCTCCTCGTACCGATGCGGCTCCAGAACATCTTCAAGTCCATAGACACCCGGCTTTTCGCACTCACCTTCCACAGCGATGGACCAGGGATCGACGGACATCTCATCGGCATACCGCGCCGGGTCATCCTTCCCGGTTCCAAACTCATAAAAGTTGTTGTAACGAATGACGTCTTCATAAGGGGTCTTCTCCTCGTCAGTCGAGAAACGGGATGTGCTGGAGAAAACCAGGGACTCCCCCTGTTCCGGCAAGGCAGCAGCCGGCAGCAAGCCAGGCACCGCAAGGCCGGCGACACCGGCCATGGCCCCGGACATGAATCGGCGACGATCGAGGTAGATACGTTCCGGTGTTACGAGGGAATGGGGAAGCGCCCAGGAGGGGCGTTTATTTATGAACATCGAAACTCTCCGTTACCAGCCACCAAGGTGTCTTGTAGTGGGATGATTGACCGGAAGTTTCGCGCAAAATTCCCGGGTCCCAGGGGACCCGGGCTTAGCGTGCCTAGGCAGAAGCGTCCGCATTGCGACGGGGCTTCTTTCTGAACAGAGCACGAACAGGACCGGACAATGCGTAAATCAGGAATGCAGTGAAAAGTACGGTTGCCGGGTCGAGAGCGATCACCACAAAGATCAACACCACCAGCAAGATCGCTGCAAAGGGCACGCGCCCGCGCATGTCGAGATCCTTGAAGCTGCGATAGAGGACGTTGCTGACCATCATCACCCCCGTACCACCGACCACGACAATGGTCAGTAGCGTCAGCCATGAAGCCGGCTCGAACAGATGGAAACACCACACCAGGCCCGCGACACAGGCCGCGGCAGCGGGACTGGGCAAACCAACAAAGTACTTCTTGTCGACCGAACCGATCTGGACGTTAAAACGCGCCAGACGCAGGGCCGCGCCGGCTACATAGATAAAGGTAATGGCCCAGCCAACCTTACCAAGGCCATTCAGCGACCAGAAAAAGGCCACCAGCCCGGGGGCCACACCAAACGCAACCATATCGGCGAGAGAATCGTATTCCTCGCCGAACTTGCTCTGCGTGTTGGTCATCCGAGCTACACGGCCATCGAGTCCGTCAAGAATCATGGACACGAAAATGGCAACCGCCGCGTTATCAAACACGCCGTTGGCGGCAGACACAATGGCGTAGAATCCCGAGAACAGGGATGCCGTGGTCAGGGCATTGGGCAGCAGGTAGATACCCTTTCGGCGCACCGGCGCGCCCTCGACCAGCTCCTCCTCAACAACCTCACCGGCTTCGATTTCGCATTCGGAAGTCTGTGCTTGGACCTCTTCCGATGAATCGCTCCGAGCTTCTAGATCGGCAGATTTTTTTTCGTCAGTCATTCCCATTACTCCGGAAAGCATTTGGGCGGAGTATATACGAAAAACGCGGCCACCCGGGCCGCGTTTTGCAGAACCAGTCGGAAATCCGATCAGTTCTTATCCTTGTCCACGATCTTGTTCGCGGAAATCCACGGCATCATGCCGCGCAGTTTTTCACCCACGGTTTCAATCTCGTGAGCAGCGTTCTGGCGACGACGCGCGGTCATGGACGGGTAGTTGAGCGCACCTTCGGAGATAAACATCTTGGCGTACTCACCGCTCTGGATACGCTTCAGCGCGTTGCGCATGGCTTCACGGGACTGCTCGTTGATCACTTCCGGGCCGGTCACGTACTCACCATACTCCGCGTTGTTGGAGATGGAATAGTTCATGTTGGCGATGCCGCCCTCGTACATCAGGTCAACGATCAGCTTCAGCTCGTGCAAGCACTCAAAGTACGCCATTTCCGGCGCATACCCGGCTTCGGTCAGCGTTTCAAAGCCGGCTTTCACCAGCTCAACCGCGCCGCCACACAGGACCGCCTGCTCACCAAACAGGTCGGTTTCGGTCTCATCCTTGAAGGTGGTTTCAATGATACCGGTACGACCGCCGCCAATACCGCTGGCGTATGACAGAGACACGTTCTTGGCATTGCCAGAAGCATCCTGGAAAATCGCGATCAGATCAGGGATGCCGCCACCGTTGGCAAACTCGGTGCGCACGGTGTGGCCCGGGGCCTTCGGCGCCACCATGATCACATCGAGATCCTTGCGCGGCACGATCTGGTTGTAGTGGATCGCAAAGCCGTGAGCGAAGGCCAGAGTTGCCCCCTGCTTCAGGTTCGGCTCAATCTCAGCCTTGTACAGCTGGGCCTGGAACTCATCCGGGGTCAGCACCATGACCACGTCAGCAGCTGCGACGGCTGACGGTACGTCGCTGGTCTTAAGGCCATAGGCTTCGGCCTTGGCAATCGAGGAGGACCCCGGACGCAGCCCAACGGTTACGTCTACACCGGACTCCTTCAGGTTGCACGCATGAGCATGACCCTGGGAACCGAAACCAATGATGGCAACTTTCTTGCTCTGGATGATCGAAAGATCACAATCCTTATCGTAGTAAACCTGCATGACAAACCTCTGTTATTTGTAATGGCCCCACCGGGCCATGATGTTCGAACTTAATAAATGACCGTTACAGACTGAGCACTTTCTCGCCGCGCGCTATGCCGGATACACCGGTACGAACGACTTCCAGGACTCCCGAGGTACCGACGGCCTGGATGAATCCGTCCAGCTTTTCGCTGTCGCCCGCCAGCTGAACCGTGTACACAGAACTGGTAACGTCGACAATCTGGCCACGGAAAATATCCACGGTGCGTTTGATTTCGGCGCGCTGTGAGCCGGTGGCCTTGAGTTTCACCAGCATCAACTCCCGCTCAATGTGGGACCCTTCTGTCAGGTCCACCAGCTTGACCACCTCAATCAGCTTATTCAGCTGCTTGGTAATCTGTTCGATGACCTTGTCGGATCCCGTGGTGGTTACGGTCAGACGTGACAGGGTCTCGTCTTCCGTCGGCGCCACGGTTAGCGTTTCGATGTTGTAGTTGCGCTGGGAGAACAGGCCCACAACACGCGACAGCGCGCCGGGTTCGTTTTCCAACAAAACAGAAATGATTCGACGCATGATCACACCCTCTCTGTCTTGCTGAGCCACATGTCTTTCATGGAGCCACGGGCAACTTGCATCGGATAGACGTGCTCGAAACGATCAACGTAGATATCCACGAACACCAACTCGTCCTTCATGGCCAGCACTTCTTTCAGCTTGGCTTCCAGATCGGCTTTCTTGTCGATCAGGACGCCCTTATGGCCATAAGCTTCTGCCAGCTTTATGAAATCCGGCAAAGACTCCATGTAGGACTGGGAATGACGGGACTCATAGTTCATGTCCTGCCACTGCTTGACCATGCCAAGAGCCTGGTTGTTCAGGTTGATGATTTTCACCGGCAGATTGTACTGCTTGCAGGTCGACAGCTCCTGAATGTTCATCTGGATACTGCCTTCGCCTGTGATACACAGCACTTCGTCGTTCGGGTGCGTCAGCTTGACGCCCATGGCGGCCGGCAAACCAAAGCCCATGGTGCCCAGACCACCGGAGTTGATCCAGCGATTGGGTTTGTCGAACTTGTAGTACTGCGCAGCAAACATCTGGTGCTGGCCGACATCGGAGGTCACAAAGGCTTCACCGTTGGTGAGCCGGCACAGCATTTCGATCACTTCCTGCGGCTTGATAACATCGTCACTGGTTTCGTAACGCATGCCATGGAAAGCGCGCCATTCCTCGATCTGCTTCCACCAGGAACCCAGCGCATCCGCATCCGGCTTTTCCTTGCTTTCCTTCACCAGAGACAGCATTTCCTTCAACACCGCATCCACCGGCCCGACGATGGGAACGTCGGCGTCGATGGTCTTGGAAATGGACGCCGGATCGATGTCGATGTGGATAATGCGAGCGCCGGGACAGAACTTCTCGGTGGCGTTGGTCACACGGTCATCAAAGCGTGCGCCGACGCAGAGAATCAGATCCGAATGGTGCATGGCCATGTTGGCTTCGTAGGTGCCGTGCATACCGAGCCAGCCCAGGTGCTGCTTGTCACTGGCCGGAAAACAGCCGATACCCATCAGGGTATTGGTGATCGGGTACCCGAGCGTGCGGACCAACTCCGTCAACTGATCTGAAGCCTTGCCAAGAATCACACCACCGCCGGCGTAGATGATTGGACGACGTGCCGCCAGCATCATATCCACCGCTTTCTTGATCTGGCCTGCATGGCCACGAATCGCGGGGTTGTATGAACGCAGCTTTACCTTCTTCGGATAGGAGTACTCATACCGCTCGTTCGGCGTGGTCATATCCTTGGGGATATCGACAACGACCGGACCCGGGCGACCGGTCGCGGCAATGTAATACGCCTTGCGAACCACCTCGGGAATTTCTTCCGGATGACGGACGCTGAGATTGTGCTTCACCACAGGGCGGGAGACACCGATCATATCGGTTTCCTGAAACGCGTCTTCGCCAATCAGAGTGGACGCAACCTGACCACACAGGACCACCATTGGGATGGAATCCATGAATGCGGTGGCAATGCCGGTAATAGTGTTGGTGGCTCCAGGACCCGAGGTCACCAGTACGGTGCCCGGCTTTCCGGTCGCGCGCGCATAACCGTCGGCCATGTGGACCGCCGCCTGCTCGTGCCTTACCAGAATGTGTTTGACTTTGTCCTGCCTGAACAGCGCATCATAAATATGAAGGGCTGCACCACCCGGATAGCCGTAGATGTATTCGATCCCTTCATCCTGCAAGGAGCGAATGAGCATATCGGCACCAGACAATAACTCCACGATTTTCTACCCTCTTCATACGAGTGAATGAGCCGGGACCACGCCCGGTTGCCTGGATTCACGGTTTCCCTGCTTCTTGTGAAAGCGGAACCGGCTGCTCCTCCACACTTTGTAAGAGGTTGTCTCCTGGCCAGCCGCCCTCCTGAGGGTTGCGGAGAACGGCCAATCAACGGGTTGCACGTAAGCAACAACCATCCCGCGACAGAACCGCGAGGCGTTCAGTGTGGTGTTTAACGGGGGATACTCGCTCGGGATTGCCTGCCGTATTGACCCCAGTCTTCAGGCAATCGGTAATTCTGACAGCGCGAAACTCCCTGTCAATAGTCGTCACGGCTTTATAGCGCCTTTATCGCCAAAGGTATGCCAGCTTGGATCAATTCTGGAACAGAGTTTTGAACCAGACAGAAGAAAAAAGACGATATGGATGGCATGATAGCCTTGCAGCTACAGAAAGACGGGCCCGGTTACCCAGGTTTTGACCTGCACCGGGAGCAGTGACCACATGATGAGTAGACCCATGAACAAAAAAATCCTGACGCTGACCTTGTTATTGGCCGTTGTACCGGGTATTTCGATGAGCGCTTCTGTCTATAAATGGACCGACGAAAACGGGGTGACTCACTTTGGGGATCGACAGCCTAACGGAAAACAATCGGAAAAAGTGAATGTGCGCTCGGGCACGACAGCAAAGTCTGCAAGCAAAAAACAAAGTCCGCAAGAGCGCTTGAGTGAAGTACAGAAAGATCAGGAGAACGACGCAGTTACGCGTCGGGAAGCGGCTGAGAATGAAGCACGCTCAAAACAGCGTGCCGCAAACTGTGAAACAGCTCGATCCAACCTGGAGATCATTGACAGCAACGCGCGTATTCGTGTTCAGGATAACGGCGAACAACGCTACCTGTCTCCCGAAGAGATCGCGGACCAGCGGCAAAAGTTCCAGGAAATCGCGGACGAAAATTGCGGCCCCGAAAACCTGGAGGCTGCGCAGTAAACCCGATATCAGATCGAGGCGGAGCATCGGGAAGACGATGCTCCGCCAGCAACGTTAAGCCTTTGAGAACTCCAGCCTGTGATCCTTCACGGTGCCAAGGATGGTGTCACCGGACACAAACTCCCCTTGTAAAAGCCGTTGCGCCAACGGATTCTCTATCATCCGCTGGATTGCCCGCTTCAGGGGACGAGCCCCGTAGACCGGGTCGTAACCGACCTGCGCCAGAAGTTCCATGGCCGACTCATCCAACTCCAGCCTCATGTCCTGCTCCTTCAGCCGCTTGCTCAGGGACTCGATCTGAATCTTCGCGATGCCAAGGATCTGGTTTTCCGCCAGCGGGTGGAAGACCACGACTTCATCCACACGGTTTATGAATTCCGGGCGGAAGTGTGTGCCCACGACTTCCATCACCGCGTTCTTCATGGATTCGTAATTTTCCTCACCCGCTTTCTGCTGAATGATGTCCGAACCCAGGTTCGAGGTCATCACAATCACCGTGTTGCGGAAGTCGACCGTGCGGCCCTGACCATCTGTCAGGCGTCCGTCTTCAAGCACCTGCAAAAGAATGTTGAAGACATCCGGGTGGGCCTTCTCCACCTCATCCAGAAGCAGAACCGAATAAGGCCGACGACGCACGGCTTCAGTCAGGTACCCGCCTTCCTCATAACCAACATAGCCAGGAGGTGCACCAATCAGCCGGGCAACGGAGTGTTTCTCCATGAACTCCGACATATCGATACGGACCATGGCCTCCTCGGTATCAAACAGGAATGCCGCCAGCGACTTGCAGAGCTCGGTCTTACCCACCCCGGTCGGCCCGAGGAACAGGAAGGACCCGTTCGGACGATGGGGATCGGACAGCCCGGCCCGTGAGCGACGAACGGCATTGGAAACCGCTTCAACGGCCTCATCCTGGCCAATGACGCGGCCATGCAGCGCCTCCTCCATGCGCATCAGCTTGTCCCGCTCACCCTCGAGCATTTTCGACACCGGAATGCCCGTCCACTTGGAGACGATTTCGGCAATTTCCTCGTCGGTAACCCGATTGCGCAGCAGCTTCATTTCCATCATTTCGGCCTGGCTGGCCATGTCCAGCTGACGTTCCAGCTCGGGAATCTGGCCGTACTGCAGCTCGGACATCTTGCCGAGATCCCCGGCCCGGCGAGCGTTCTCGAGATCAATCCGCGCCTGTTCCAACTGGCTCTTGATCTTCTGGGAGCCGTGCAGGGCGGCCTTCTCGGTGTTCCAGACCTCTTCCAGATCGGCGTACTCGCGCTCAACCCCGGCAATCACCCCGGACAGCTCCTCCAGGCGCTTCTTCGACGCCTCATCGGTTTCTTTCTTGAGGGCTTCCCGCTCTATCTTGAGCTGAATGAGCCGACGCTCGAGACGATCAAGGGCCTCCGGCTTGGAATCCATTTCCATGCGAATCTGACTCGCGGCCTCGTCCACCAGATCGATCGCCTTGTCTGGCAACTGCCGATCGGCAATGTACCGGTGGGAAAGCTTGGCCGCTGCAATAATGGCGCCATCGGTAACTTCAACACCGTGGTGCACTTCGTAGCGCTCCTTCAGGCCACGGAGAATGGCGATGGTGTCTTCCTCGTTCGGCTCGCTCACCAGCACCTTCTGGAAACGTCGCTCCAGCGCCGCATCCTTTTCAATATTCTCCCGGTACTCATCCAGAGTGGTCGCACCCACACAATGCAACTCACCGCGGGCAAGCGCCGGCTTGAGCATGTTACCCGCGTCCATGGAGCCCTCGGCTTTACCGGCGCCGACCACGGTATGAATCTCATCGATAAACAGGATGACCTGGCCTTCCTGCTTGGACAATTCGTTCAGCACCGCCTTGAGGCGCTCCTCGAACTCACCCCGGAACTTGGCACCCGCGATCAGCGCTCCCATATCGAGGGAGAGCACTTTCTTGTCCTTCAGACCGTCAGGGACCTCCCCGTTGACGATGCGCTGGGCCAAGCCCTCGACAATGGCAGTCTTGCCGACACCCGGCTCACCAATGAGGACCGGATTGTTCTTACGGCGACGCTGCAACACCTGTATCGTGCGGCGGATTTCATCGTCTCGACCGATGACCGGATCAAGCTTGCCCGCCTCGGCACGTTCGGTAAGGTCAATGGTGTACTTGTCCAAGGCCTGCCGGTTTTCCTCGGCGCTGGCGTCGTTCACAGCCTCACCGCCCCGAACCTCGTCAATCGCCTGTTCCAGAGCGGCCTTGTCCACGCCCTGCTCACGGAGCACACGGCCGAGGGTGCCCCGGTCTTCCAGCGCAGCCACCAACATCAGTTCGCTGGAAATAAACTGGTCCTGACGCTTCTGGGCCAGCTTGTCGGCAATATTGAACAGACGCCCCATGTCATTGGACATGGAGACATCGCCTGCGGAACCCTGCACTTCTGGCAGATGCTCAATTTCCCGCGCGATGGCCTGGCGGATTCGACCCGGCTCCGACCCGGCCTGTTTCAACAACGGCTTGATCGAACTCCCCTCCTGATCCAGGAGAGCCTGCATAAGGTGTACCGGCTCGATAAAATTGTGGTCCTTGCCCACCGCAAGCGATTGCGCATCCGCTAGCGCGGTTTGCAACCGGCTGGTCAGCTTGTCGATTCTCATAAATTCTATTCCCCAATTCGTCTATCCGGGAGGTCAGCGAAGCACTCGGCTCAACCAACATCCGCATTGCTTTGCTCTTAAATGTAAGGGCAAGCGAGGGGACTTCAAGCGGGCCCACCGCCAAACTGTCAGAAAATTGACGGGAGTCATCCGGTTGGGCGGAAAGCGCTCAGCCATCCAGCCAGATGAGAGTGGCCATCCGGCCAGTTCGGCCATCACGGCGGTAAGAGTAGAAACGGTTTGAATCAGAAACCGTGCAGAGGGGATTTCCGTATATCGCATCCACCCCGACCGATTCCAGCCGTTGCCGGGCCAGGCGATAGATATCTGCCATGAAGTGGCCTGGACGGGCACCCTGCTGCGAGAAGGCGTCAGCAGCCCCGGCGTTTCGGGCGATGAACGCCTCACGGACTTCAGGGCCAACCTCAAAATGCTCGGATCCGATAGCCGGGCCCAGCCACGCCATCAATTCCGTGGCGGGCTCGTCAAAACACCTCACCACCCTCTCCAGCACGCCATTACAGAGGCCACGCCAGCCAGCATGAGCCGCTGCAACCCGGGTACCCGCCCGGTTGCAGAGCAGTACCGGCAGGCAGTCGGCCGTGAGAATAGCGCAGACCTGGCCCGGTCGGGCCGTAACAGATGCGTCGGCGACCGGCACTCCTTCTGCGGGAAGTGTGACCACGTCAGTGCCGTGCACCTGGGATAACCAGCCAAACGCGCCGGTTGAGAGCGACAGCCTGTCGGCTACCCGCCGACGGTTTGCCTCCACGTGATGCGGATCATCCTCGACGTGCGTGCCCAGATTGAGCGAGTCCCAGGGTGGAAGGCTCTCCCCGCCCTGCCGGGTGGTACAGACCGCGCGAACCTTGGTAGGCGCCGGCCATTCTGGCCAAATCAACTCCGGCTCAGTATTCACTGCTTTCCAGGTCCTTCACGTGTTTGCGCAACGCTGCCATGAGCTCAACCATATCGTCCGGAAGCGGCACCTCCCACGACATGGTTTCGCCGGTTTCGGGGTGTTCCAGCGTTAACTTGCGGGCGTGCAAGGCCTGACGATTGAATGCCGCCAACGCCTCACGCAGCTCCTCGGTCGTGCCTTTGGGAAGGCGCAGGCGTCCCCCGTAGAGCGGATCACCCACCAAGGGGTGCTTGACGTGGGCCATGTGTACACGGATCTGGTGCGTGCGCCCACTCTCCAGTTTGCAGCTGATGTGGGTATGAGCGGCAAACCGCTCGACCAGCCGGTAGTGCGTTACCGCAGGCTTCCCGGACGGCACAACTGCCATTTTCTTGCGTTCACGGGGATGCCGACCGATGGGTGCATCCACCGTCGAGCCACCTGTCAGAGTGCCAACAACCACCGCATCGTATTCACGACCCATGGTTCGGGTCTGAAGCTGATCAACCAGCGAGGTATGCGCAATCAGGCTGCGCGCCGCCACCATCACCCCGGACGTATCCTTATCGAGCCGGTGCACGATTCCGGCTCGCGGTAGATTCTCCACTTCCGGCGCATAATTCAACAGCGCGTTCACCAGCGTCCCGTCAGCATGGCCAGCCGCAGGGTGCACCACGAGCCCGGCCGGTTTGTTGATTACCAGGAGGTGCTCGTCCTGGTAGACAATGTCGAGCGTGATTTCCTCTGCCTGCCAACTGACCTGGGCCTCCGGCTCGGCATCAAGTTCCAGCCGATCGTCAAGCATGACCTTGTCCCGAGGCTTGCGGGCCTGGCCATTAACGGTCAGAGCACCGCTCTTGATCCAGGTTTGCAACCGCGAACGGGAATGTTCGGGCATCAATTCAGCCGCGGCCTGATCCAGCCTCCGATCACTCAACTCCGGCGGTACAACAAAGCTGGCGGTAATTCGATTTTCAGATGACATTAAGCCCCCGGGGCCGGTGTGTGTTACGTTTCGGAAAGAATTTTTCAAACCAAGAGGCACAGTCTGCACATACGGCGTCTTCCCCGCTACAATGGCCCTCTTTTGAATTTATCGACATTATACGGGATTCCGGCATGAGATCAGTTGTCCGTTTACTCCTACTGGCCACACTGGTGGTGTTGGTCAGTGCGTGCGCCTCCAACCAGGAGGAAGAAGTACTGCCGGAGAAAACCTACTACGACAACGCCCGTGAGGCGATGAACTCCGGCAATTTCAACGAAGCCGAAGAAAACCTCGACTCACTCGAGACCTACTACCCCTTCGGCCGCTATGCCGAGCAGGCCCAGCTTGACCTGATTTACGCCCGTTACCAGAACCTTGACCTGGAGGGTGCCCGTGCCGCCGCAGACCGTTTTCTCCGGCTTAACCCCCAGAGCGACCACGCAGACTACGCGCTTTACATGCGCGGCCTCTCCTCCTACAACCTCGACATCGGTCTGGCAGCACGCTATTTTCCGATCGATGTCGCAGCACGGGATCCCGGTGAGCAAAGCCAGGCCTTTCGGGACTTTTCCGAATTACTGAATCGGTATCCGGACAGCCAGTACATTGCCGATGCACGCCAGCGCATGATTGCCATCCGCAATCGAATGGCGCAACTGGAAATATTCGCCGCACGCTATTACATCAAGCGCGAAGCCTACGTGGCCGCCAACAACCGGGCCCGCTATGTCGTGGAAAACTACCCCACATCGCCAGTGGTTGAGGAAGCATTGATCATCCTGGCGGAAACTTTCCGTTTTCTTGATCTCAAGAAAGGTGCCGAGGATGCCGTTGCCCTGCTGCGGACCAACTTCCCCAACAGCGAAGCATTCAATGCAGACGGGGAATTCGAGGCCGACGTGCTGAAAGGCGAGAACCGATCTCTGTCCAGCGTCGTCACGTTCGGCCTTATGGGCGACGAATAGAGAAACCATCACCCTATCGATGTTATTTGCCGCTCTTCCATCCGTTGGTGATGGGATAGCGGCGATCCTTCCCAAAGCCCCGCTCCGTGATCCGGACGCCGATTGGCGCCTGACGACGCTTGTACTCGTTGATATCCACCAATCGGATCACCCTGTCCACATCGGCGCGATCGAAGCCCTCGGCTACGATGGCATCGGCACTGAAATCCCGCTCGACGTATAGGTTCAGAATCTGATCCAGAATGTCGTATCCCGGCAGACTGTCCTCGTCCTTCTGATCCGGCGCCAGTTCCGCCGAAGGCGGACGGGTAATGACACGCTCCGGAATGACCTGCGACACGGTGTTGCGGTAGATTGCCAGGCGAAACACGAGCGTCTTGGGTACATCCTTCAGGACGTCAAATCCTCCGGCCATATCACCGTACAGCGTTGAATACCCCACCGCCATCTCACTCTTGTTGCCGGTAGTGAGGACCAGCGAGCCAAACTTGTTGGACAGGGACATCAGCAGCACGCCGCGCAAACGCGCCTGCAGGTTTTCTTCTGTGGTATCCGGGCTGGTACCCTCGAACGGGCCGGACAGGGTCGCCATAAAGGCGTCGTACATGGGCTCAATGGAGAACACATCGTATTGCACACCCAATGCCACCGCTTCGGCTTCGGCATCCTCCAGGCTCATGCTGGAGGTATAGCGGAAAGGCATCATAACGGCCCTCACCCGGTCCTTGCCCAACGCATCAACTGCAACCGCCAGAGTGACGGCGGAATCGATGCCGCCTGAGAGCCCGAGCACCACCGATTTGAACCCGTTCTTGTTCACGTAGTCTCGCACACCGGTCACCAGTGCACGGTAAACGTTTTCCTCCAGAGAAGGCTCGTCAGGCAAGGGACGGGAGACAGGCTGGCAGTGGTGCTCACAGAGGAAATCAACCGGGAACAGCCCTTCCTGGAACTGCGGTGCCTCAACCGCAAGTGCACCCGAGTGATCAAACACCATGGAGCCGCCATCGAACACCAGTTCATCCTGCCCTCCAACCAGGTTGACGTAGGCAATGCTCACAAGATTTTCCCGGGATTTACGTTCCAGCAGAGCTTTTCGACGAGCCTGTTTGTCGACGTCGTAGGGAGAGGCATTAAGATTCAGAATCAGGCGGGCACCGGCGTGAGCAGCCTCTTCTACCGGACCGTCTTTCCAGATGTCCTCACAGACCGTTATCCCAACCGGCACCCCCCGGATATCCAGAGTCACCACATCACGACCCTCGGCGAAATATCGTTTCTCGTCAAAGACCTGATAGTTGGGTGGAAAACGTTTGAAATAGCGCCCGGTCACAGTCCCGTTTTCAATAACAACCGCTGCGTTATACAGGAGCGCCCCTTCCCGAAGAGGGGCTCCGATTACAATGGCTGGGCCGAGGCTCTCTTGCTGAAGCCTTTCAAGAGCCTCATGGACCCGAACCTCAAGACTCGGCCTGAGTAGCAGGTCCTCTGGCGGGTAACCGGTCAGACACAGTTCAGGAAACACCACAACATCCGCCTGGTGCTCATCCGTGGCCCGTCGGGTCGCATCAATTATGAGATCCGTGTTCCCGGGGATATCCCCTACCAGAAAATCGAGCTGGGCCATGACGACCCGCAAATTCTTGGGGGAAGTGAGAGGGGAAGATGCATTCCCGGAAACGGACATAAATCGGCTCCTGTAACTCATTGCCACGAAAAGGCTATTATAACCCCGCAAGCGCAAGGATTTCTCCCGACCATCAGCGGATTCCTGTAAACCATGGCAGTAGAACAAGCTTCAATGGCAGATAACAGCGTACGAAAGCCTTCGGATGTGCAGCAGGTAAAGCTGTTTCGCATCTATAACCACTACCGGCTGGTGGTTAGCCTGATGCTAATGGGGCTGCTCTTTCTGGACCCGGCCAATTTCGATACACGCTTTCGACTGCTGGATTACTACCAGGCTGGCGTTGCCGGCTATCTGGGCCTGAACACATTTATCGCCTTCACCATCCTCGCTGGTTTCAAGCCCAGCCAGCGTCACATCACTCTTTCAATTCTTCTCGATATTCTGGTGATGCACTGGCTGCTGTTCACCAGCACAGGCATCACAAATGGGCTCGCCAACCTTGTCATCGTCTCGGTTGCGGCGGGTAACATCCTGACGCCCAGCCGGTTGGGGACTTTCTACGCGGCGCTTGCCGCCATCTGCTCATTGAGCATTTCCAGCTGGGCTGTGTTGACGCTGGGTGAATCCGGTGATGACATCGTTCGAGCCGGTTCCCTTGGCATACTCTACTTTGCGACCGCCTTTGCGCTTCAGTATATTTCCCGGCGCATGATGCGCAGCGAGGCACTAGCCAGCAGCCGTGCGCAAAGCATCGCGGAACTCGAGCAGATCAATCAGCAGATTATCCAGCGCATGCGGACCGGCATCCTGGTTCTGGACCGATACGGCCAGATACGACTGGTGAATGCTGCTGCGGAGGAACTCCTGTTCGGCGCGCCATCTGATGACCCCGTGCGACTGGGCGCCGCCCGGATTCTGCCCCAGCCCTTGAAGCTCGGACTGGAGTCCTGGATTAAAGATCCCACGCGCCGGATCGAACCGTTCCAGCCATTTCAGACCTCCCCCGTTCTTCAGGCGAATTTCACCCAGTTGGACCAGAATCGGGGCGATCAGATACTCGTTTTCATTGAAGATATGAGCAAGGTTACCCAACAGGCCCAGCAAATGAAGCTGGCGTCTTTGGGCCGTCTGACCGCCGGCATCGCCCATGAAATTCGCAATCCTCTGGGCGCGATCAGTCACGCGGCTCAGTTGATGGAGGAATCCCCGCACCTTGACCAGGGGGATCACCAGATGCTCGACATCATTCGTCGCCACTCCCGACGGGTGAACGGCATCGTCGAAAATGTCCTGGATCTTTCGCGCCGACGCGCAGCCCATACCGATCTGACTGAGGTCCGGCCCTGGCTTGAGGAGTTCCGGGCCGACTACCTTCAAACCCAGGATGAGGAATCTGCGCAATCGATCATCGATTTGACCGTTGATTCGGATGTGCCCTTCGCCAGGTTCGACAAAAGTCAGATCGAACAGGTCATGGTGAACCTTTGCGATAACGGCCTGCGCTACAGCCATCAGCAAACAGGCGAGCGAAAGATTTCACTGCATGCCGGAGCGACGGTAGATGGCGAGCGGGCCTACGTTGAGGTCCGGGATGTTGGTCCAGGCATTGCTCCAGAGCATCACAGCTCGGTTTTCGAGCCCTTTTTCACCACCGACAAGAGCGGAACGGGCCTCGGCCTTTATCTGGCCCGGGAACTGTGCGAGGCTAACCAAGCCCACTTGTCGCTGGTGGAGGATGACCTGTCCGGCTGCTGTTTCCGCATTACTTTTGCCCACCCGGGGCGACTGATCTGAACCGGCGCCGGCAGAGATCGAGCGCCTGAAGAACGACCTGGAACCGATAGACAACGATGACTACTCACAACGCGCTGATTGTTGACGACGAACCGGACATTCGGGATCTTCTGGAGATCACGCTCACCCGCATGGGCATCAAGGCGCAGACCGCCCCGGATCTGGCTAGCGCCCGAAAGCTCCTGGAAGAGCACACCTTCCATTTATGCCTTACCGACATGAATCTTCCCGACGGCAACGGCATTGAGCTTGTACAGTGGATCCAGCAGCACACACCGGCAACACCGGTTGCTGTGATCACCGCCTATGGCAACATGGACACTGCCATCGAATCGCTCAAAGCGGGCGCGTTCGATTTCGTCTCCAAGCCAGTGGAATTACCCAGGCTGCGGGAACTGGTGAGCAGCGCGTTAAAGCTACCCCAGCCCAAGGCGGAAAAGGACACCGACGAGGACGAACCCGGCCTCTTGCTGGGCAACTCTCCCCAGATCCGAAAGTTACGGAACCAGACGCGAAAACTGGCAAGAAGCCAGGCGCCGGTTTTTATCAGCGGGGAATCGGGCAGCGGCAAGGAACTGGTCGCGCGCATGATCCACCTCCAGGGCCCTCGCCGAGACGGACCGTTTATCGCGGTTAACTGCGGTGCCATTCCGTCAGAACTGATGGAAAGTGAGTTCTTCGGCCACAAAAAGGGCAGTTTTACCGGCGCGGTTGAAAACAAGGACGGGCTGTTTCGCTCTGCCAACGGTGGCACGCTCTTTCTCGACGAAGTAGCGGACTTGCCTCTCGCCATGCAGGTAAAACTGCTGCGGGCGATCCAGGAAAAAGCGGTAAGGCCCGTGGGAGATACCAAGGAAGTGCCAGTGGATATCCGTGTACTCAGCGCCACCCATAAGAACCTGCCTGAGCTGGTTCAGCAAGGCAACTTCCGCCAGGACCTGTTTTACCGGATTAACGTCATCGAACTTGCAGTACCGCCACTTCGTGACCGGGTCGACGATATCGCCCTGCTGGCCAGACATATTCTCGAACGGATCGCACGGGAATACGAGTGCGATCCAGCCACGTTAACTTCTCAGGCCCTCGAACGACTGCAGGGCTACGACTTCCCCGGCAACGTCCGGGAGCTTGAAAACGTCCTGGAGCGTGCCTTCACCCTATGCGATGAAGACGCAATCGATGCGGACGATCTGCACCTGGGCAATGGCGTGCCGCCATTCGCCTCAGTAACGGGCATGAGCACTGCCCCACAGGAAATCGAGGGGGGGAGCATTCCCGTGCCGGACGGAGAAATTGACCTCGAAGGGTTCCTGGAATCCATCGAACGACAGACCATTGAAAAGGCACTCGAGGCGACCCGCTGGAACAAGACGGCTGCAGCCAAGAGACTGGGGATCAGTTTTCGTGCGCTGCGATATCGATTGAAGAAACTGGAGATGGAGTAACACTTCAGCACCAGCTGCGTCCTCCAGCATTCCCTAAGTGGTTTGGCTTCAATATAATCCATTGCCCGGCAGGACGCCGGGCAAGAACCAAGACAGACTTACAAGGAACGTAACCAATGCACGCCACAAGGAGATTGGCAGGCTATACCCTGCCCGAACTCATCATAACGATTGCCATACTTGGCATTCTGTCCTCTTTAGCGGTTCAAGGTTGGAACACTGCGTTAGAAAAAAGCAGACATCGAACTGTCCTTGAAAGCTATCACAGCCTGTTTGCCTTCGCGCGCTGGGCTGCTGCGAGCAAACACACGCTGATCACCCTTTGCCCGCTCTCAGACCAAAACAGGTGTATGGACGACTGGCAAAAGCCCATATCTGTTTTCATTGACAAAAACAACGACAAAAAACCGGACAATGACCAGGTGCTGAAAATTTTTGCCCCGCCTGGCTATCCTTTTAGAACTCGTTCAAGAACAGCGGGACGGGGCTACTTTCAATTTAACCAAAAAGGATTTGCTTACGGCGCAATAGGAAGTCTCGTACTTTGCCCAGCTGACGTTAGAACCGGAACCATGACCTACCTGGCCGTCAACATGGTTGGACGATTCCGAGTGCAATCAGATGAGGACGGGGACGGACTGATCGAACTTCACTGGGGTACTGAAATTCGGTGCTAAAAGAAAAAAGCCGGTTTCCCAACCGGCTTTTAAAGGCTTCAATCTGTCCAGGTATTTTCGCCGGCTCCGAAGCCGCCAACGTTGTCACTGTCCCACCGGCGCACACCGGTAGAGTCCAGCTCCAACATACCATCTCCTGCCTGAGCCCCTTTGGGCGCTGCGCGAAGGGTAAAGGAGGTTGCATCCGCGGCATGAATGGTTAGGTCGTAATACTTATTGTCGCCGTCCAAGGGTGCCTCATCGGGGTATATAGCGGGTGCACCGGTATCCCCACCGCCACTGGCCGCACCCTCATAGCTGTTGTTCGATGCATAATGCCTCTCCATGGCCGCCGCCAGGCCCATCAAGGCTCCCTGAGCATCGGAGCGCCTCGTTTTATCGACATGATCCATGTAGCTTGGATACGCAATCGCGGCAATGATGCCAATGATGGCCACTACGATCATCAATTCGATCAGGGTAAAGCCAGACTGCCCCTTCTGTGATCTCATCAAACCTTAATCCTCATACCAATAGGTTTCTACAACACCCTTGACTGGGTCGATGGTCTTACACTCGGTACCAATACAGATCACGTCGGTGTCCTCAACCCTCATCCTCTGGGGGGTCGGCGGCAGTCCGGCTGTGGTGAGTTCCTGGTATCGGTCATTCTTCGTCAATGCATCGTCGCCATTCAGTCCGTCATAATTATGAACTGCTCTGCCATCCAGCGCCGAGATATGATAAAGCCGTGAGGTCCCTGTCGGAGGCAGACAGGGGTTATCGCTAGCCTTGGGTTCGTAGGTTGTCACGTAAATTTCGTTATTGATCGTGGTGCTTTCGGACAGAACCTTTTCTCCCGCATTCTCCAGCCGAATATACCAGCCCTTGCTGCCTGCCAGGGCTGTAGCAGCCTCATTACGCGCTGTCTCCGTAGATCCCTCTTGAATGGTGTTATCCGTTGCATCATACAAATCGCCCTCGGTGACGGGGTCTGGATAAAGAATCCTTTCTTCATTGGGATCACTCGGATCAATTGGGGCTGAACCAACAGCTTCAATTTTCAGCATATACAAACGTTCTGAAATCGACGTGCTCAACGGGTGAGCCTGATAACCAGAGCCAATTACCAGACCAAAATAGCGCTGGCCTCCGATTTTGACGCCGAACAGATCGGGGGTGTGATAGAAACGACGGTTGCCCGCTTCTGTGGAATCGGCCAGATCCGCGATTGGAGCCCCCGTGACGACCAAACTGTTACCTTGGGTGGAGTCACCAAGGTCGAAGCGGAAAATCTGACCGCCCATATCGCCAACATAAATCTGGTCTACCAAACCGTCTCCATTCACATCCAAAGCTTTGGGGGAGGCGGGAATGCTGTACTGCATCTGGGCCAATTCCAGATCAGCCCCACTGTTAGATGGGCCAGCCCACCAGATAAGCGAACCCGTCTCCGCATCCACGATATACAAGGCTCGACCTTCATCGTCGGCGGTACGGGTCGTTACATCATCCTGATCTGGATCGTAGCCCCCCCCGAAAATCAGAACGTCCTCAACAGAATTGCCAATCTGGATTTTAGTTTTCACCGGCGTGGACCAGGTTTGGGCCAACTCCTCGAATCCGGTTGTGGCATTTGCTCCACCGGTAATTGACCACATCAGTTTAGGCGAAGAGGGACTGGTCACATCCAGCGCATAGTAACTTCTGCCACCACGGCGCATCCCGGAAAAAATGCGGGCGAAGTCGTCATCTGCCGCTTTGATGGCTCCATCAAAGTTATCATCGTGTACCCATTTGACGACCGACCCATCCATGCCATAAATCTTGCTGGAATTTTCGGTGCTGCTCATCATAGACCTTTGATTTTTTAGCAATTCACGGGGAATAAACGAGAAGTGACTGTCACCGCTATCGCCATCCACACCGTGAATGAACCCCTGGTTATCGCTGTAGTAAATAGTCGTAACCTGAGGGTTGGCTGTGGCGTCATAAATAACCAGCTGTGGAACAGAATGGAGAGGATCTGCAAGCAGCTTTCGGGCATCGCTTGTATCCGAGTCTCCATCCTCGTCATTAACATCGACACCACGCGTCCATTGAATAACCTTTTCGAACTCGGCATCCGCGATGGTGCTGTCGCCGAAATCCGCTTTCGTCAAATTGGTATTCGTGGTCACGACCCGATTTCCCGTGTCGGTCAGATCCGCTTTGTTGGATGCCAGGTTTGAATAGACTTTTCTTTCGGAAGTAACTGCAGGCAGTTGGGACGCGGCTCCGCCCAGGCTCACATCAGGGCCGTCAACATCAGGGCTCCACCAGCTCTTTGCTGTCTCTTTAAAAAAGCCCGTTGTGTTGTCGATCGCAGGGTTATCATTGACATCCACAATGACCGCAACGTTCTTGCCTGAGCTGTCCTGACGGACATCCAGCTTATAACGCTTCAGGTTACCATCCCAGACGGCGCCCTTATCCGAACGGAAAAGAGCGTAATAGAGGGTATTCAAATGGTTTAATCGGTCAAAGGTGTTAATCGCCACGCCGGGCGAGACATAGGTGGTGCCTTGAGCCTTCACAGCCTGGTAAATCTTGTCGAAAGCTGCTTCGAGCCCGACCTGATCATTAGCCAGGTAATAACTTCCATCACCAGCTTCGGCGGCATCCGACAATAGCGCCTGCCCCTGAGTGAAGCCAACTGTGTGCGTAATCACGTACTGATCGCCGTCCAGAGAATCACTGAGATCCTTATCTGCCAGGAAGCCGGCAACCTCGTCTAGACAGCTCCCATTCGAGTCCGCCGTGTTCCCATCACCACACGATTTGCCAATATACTTTCCGATGGCGGTATCGGTGTCATCTGCCGTGGGGGCACCGTCGGTCAGAAAAACAGCATAGTTTTTCTGACACTGGTAAGTTACCGGCGAAACATAGGAGTCACCTGTCGTGTTGACGACCGAATCGATCGGAGCATCGTCGTAAGACGGGGCATCCCCTCGGAAATAGCGGGCGGTCTCGGCAAGAGTTTCAGCCAGCGGGGTATTACCCACAGGAGTAAGCCCTTCGATGAGCCCCTTCAAGGTGGTTGCATTGTCGACCACATCCACGGGGGCAGAGAGGATGTGACCACCGCTTTCCGTCTCACGATAACAGTTGTCGTTGGTATCACACCTCGTGTCGATGTTGAACCTCATCACCCCGATGTTCACATCTTGCATCTTGTCGATGAGGTTCTTGGTGACGGTCTGAACAACACTCATGCGTGTTTCGGTGTCGCTGCCCCCCACCTTGGTACCCATGCTGCCTGAATTATCTATGATGAACATGATATTCGGCTTTACGATCTGAGAGGTTCCCGGCGGAGTGAAGAAGATTTCAGTGTCGTCGGCCTGAAGAGGGCTTGTCATCGTGGCGGAAAAAACTGTTGCCGCCACTGCAACGATCAGACGGATATTGATGCGCGCTTTCATTGCTCATCACCTCCAGGATAAAGAACACCCGGGAATGACACACGATGTGCCATACCGGTGGGCTCATATATATGAATGACTCCGGGCATTCCATTCAGGCTGGTCATCTCTTTACCATCAAGCCGACGCCCCCCTGCCGCCTCAACCACCAGGCCCCGCGCCGGCAGAATAGTACCGGAAGGACAACCGGGACAGCCTTTTCCCTTGATGCCAACCACATCGCCGCCGGCGTTAACTATCAACTCGATTGCCCTCGCTTCCATCGCTACGTAGGGAGAGTCGATTAACTGGCCGGATGGTTCCTTGGCCAATGCCACCACGCCCACGGTCATCAGCAGCGCAACGATGCCCGCTTTTAATCCCGCCACGGAATACATCCAGACTTTGCTCATCTTTGCCCCCAGGGGTCACTCCCCCTAATTTCTGAAATCAATAGTATTCGATACCCTTGAACACTCGTGCCGATGCCCCGGTGTTGGCCACGCTTGCCTCACCTTCCAGCTCGTAGCGAAAGCCCTTCAACTGGTTGGAGCTCTCATTTGCGTCCATGGAGCTGCCGCTGGTAATGATGACCTCGCCGAGATAACGAGCCTGATAGCTCCCGCTAACACCGTTCCCCGGATCAATGGTGATGTTGGTACGGTCGCTCTTCCCCGAGGAATTTTGCATCGATTGGCGCAGCACCGTAAGGTCATTTGCATAAACATCGTCCATCAACGACCTGACGGTACTTTCTGCCGCCTGGAACGCCCTGTTTGAATTCTGGGAATTAACCGCCATCCGCTCCTGCATGACCGAGGTATTCATTCCCGCAACGCCGATCAGCGTCAGCACCAACAGAACGATCAGGGAAACGATAAGCGTGGCCCCACGCTCCCTGGACATTGACAAAGAATTCTTGTGTTTACTTATCATTTGATCACCACCAATCGGTCCATCAGTCACGATTACGAAGCATTACTGTCGATACAAATGTTCGACGAAGACGACGATCTTCCGGGTGCGTGACCGTACCCCCACCGCTAGCTTCGGTAATAACCTCACCTGGAAGCGCGTAATCCGAAGTGTCGTCATTATCCCGGACAGGGTCAGCGTTACTGATCAGCATCCCGATTCTGAGAGCGACTACATTGGCCATATCTCCGACCTCGTCTGCTGGGCGGTAACGAACATTATTGGTGGCTAGCAGTTCGCCGTATTCGACCTGTAGATTCTCCACGCCTTCAACAATTTCCTCGGGCTGAAGCAGACTTCCGTCGAGATTGTTGACTTGTCGGTATAAGGCAAGAATGTCGTTGCCTTGGGAATCATTTCTTCCGGTATCAGCAACGAAATAAACAGAGGAAGAGAAACGCATGATGCGCGCGGAATCCGTGTATTCCTGACTCAAGCGGTTGGTACTGTTTACATTATTTGCGTGGGCCCACGTGTCAGAGGACGGTTTGCTTGAAATGCGAAACAGGTCTGCAGCTTCGCAATCCGATATCATCACGATGTCATTCTGGGCAAACCTCACAACATCATCACCCTTAACCTGAACGTTGGCGTTCGCCGCAGTCATATTTCCAGACAGCTCGATCGCCATGGACTCCCCGCGCTGGACTGAAATCACATCACTGCCCACGACAGCTCCCGACTCAACGGTCGTACCGTCGAATTCGGTACCATCCGCCCAGGCCCCATCAGTAACTTCCCAGCCTCGAAGAGTCGTCTCGAAAAAATCGGATGTCGGAGGGTTGTTCGCAATGATGTTCAAGGTTACGTCATCCGGATCGGCGCAACCTTGAAAACCCACCATTCGCATGTCACGGGTCATTATGTCAGTCGCTATCCTGGCGGCTTCCTGAGTTCGGGCAAGCGAGGTGCCGACCCGGGAGGTTCGACTGGAATCCAGGTAGACAGTAAATATGCCGAAGATGAGAGTGGCGCTGAGCGCAAGAGCGATCATCAGCTCCACAAGAGAAAGGCCACTCTGAGTCTTCCTCAATTTGGCGATTAACCTTACGTCAGTTGCCCCTTTCATGTTGTACCTCATAATGAAAATCGCACGGAGTAAGAGCTGTCGCCAGCAATGGTCTCGCCCGCGTCTCCCTGACGAGCAACTTCATCCCACGTCACCGTGATGGTATATCGGGAGGTGGCAGCATCATGCTGTATCGTGCCAACCCCGCCTGGCAAAAGGGCCATATCGCTGCCAACACCCTCAATTTGGCGGGTCCACTCCACCAAATCCAACTGGGCCTGACCGGCAGGAGTGCACCCACCCGCATCACTGGCGCAGGCGGGAAGCGCGGTTGATGCTCCATCTGTAGTGAAGCCTGCGTAATCTGCTGCCCTGGGCTTGTTGGCACGCATACGGTCAGCCATGTCGTAGGCAAGTATGCTGGCCTGCGTTCTGAGGTAAGCGCCCTGGTTGTTACGCATACCCTCCAGAATGAGTCCGGCCAGCCCCAGGAGACCAATCGCCAGGATAAACACGGTTATGAGGATTTCAATCAGCGTGAAACCGCTCTGGCATCGGGCAGCAGGCCCGACATGAAAAACCGGATGTTTGTGACTTCTGTCTTTACTCATGCCTTAGCTCACCATCAGGGACAGGTAATATCGTTGCCTTCATGGTCGTTCAAAGTACCATTGCCGTCGGTATCCCTTGCCAAATGGGTCTGGCCAGAGAAATTAATAGAAACAGCGCGGGCATTTGCAGCCCCACGCTCATCGCAAATAACGAAGGTGCCAGCCACATTATTGGTAGCCGAGGCTTCGGGGAAACCCTTGTGGTCAAACTGCACGTAGTTGCCGCCATCACTGGTCATATCGAGGATGCGGAGCGTGTTTCCACCAGCAAGGGGACCGATTGCCTTGAGCAAAGTGTCAGCTGCGTCTAGTGATGCACTCTCATCCTCATCAAGGAATACAATCACTCCGCTGTCCCACGCTGCGCTACCACTGCAGGAGGCACTGTCAGCGGAGGCACAAATAGTGACGGCACCCTCTCGCAGCTTTGACGCCTCGCTCCGCGCATAGCTGATGAAACTGCTGACTTCATTGGTTTGCGCAGCAAGACGGTTATTCAGCACCATCTCCCGAAAGGAAGGCACCGCAAACGTTGCGATAATCCCGAGGATGGTAATGGTGATAAGAAGTTCAACGAGAGTAAAACCTGAACTACGCCGGATTCCAGACATAAAACATCCCTACTACTGACTGACCAGAGGTTATTGGCGATGCACTCTATACGCCAGCGCAAGTCGATTAGCGGCACCGATAAAAGGATAAACGGTTACCCCACACCAATGATGGTGACTTCTATCACAAAAACCGGGGCTATCTTTCAGGAGGGCTTTTGGCTAGGACATCCAACAAACAATCGGCCAGACATCAACTGACATTCACCACATCAATCCGAAGTTCTTTCGGCATGGAAAACACAATGTTCTCCTCGCGCCCGGCAATCTCCTCCGGAACGCTGCCGCCGAGTTGCTGCAAGCGTGAGATCACATCATTCACCAACACCTCTGGTGCGGACGCCCCGGCCGTGACACCGATGGACGTTTTGCCGTCCAGCCACTGGGGCTCAATCTGCGCTGCTTCATCGATCAGGTAGGCAGGCGTTCCCATCCGCTCTGCCAGCTCACGCAGCCGGTTGGAGTTGGAGCTGTTGGGTGAGCCTACCACCAGCATAAGGTCGCAGTCGCCGGCAAGTTGTTTCACAGCATCCTGACGGTTCTGGGTGGCATAGCAGATGTCGTCTTTACGCGGCCCTTCGATCTGCGGAAATTTTTCTCGCAGGGAGTCTATGACCCGGGCGGTATCATCCATAGAGAGGGTCGTCTGGGTTACGTAGGACAGGCGCGAGGCATCCTTGACTTCCAGTTTGGCGACGTCCGCCTCGTCTTCCACCAGATAGATGTCACCACCATTGCTGTGATCATACTGCCCCATGGTGCCCTCCACTTCGGGATGGCCATGATGGCCGATCAGGATGCACTCCCGGCCATCCCGACTGTAGCGCATGACCTCCAGGTGTACTTTGGTCACCAGAGGGCAAGTCGCATCGAATACTTTCAGGCCACGACGCGATGCCTCGTTCTGCACCGCCTGGGATACGCCGTGCGCGCTGAAGATCACCAGCTTGTCATCGGGCACCTCGTCCAGCTCATCCACGAAGATAGCACCGCGATTACGCAGGTTGTCGACCACGAATTTGTTGTGAACCACCTCGTGCCGCACGTAGATCGGCGCGCCAAACACATCCAGGGCACGATTGACGATTTCGATGGCTCGGTCCACGCCGGCACAGAAGCCACGAGGATTGGCGAGTCGGATCTGCATGGTAACTTCCTGCTGGTGTTGATGGGTCCGTGCTTGCGTCAGTGCGTCGGCTTTGCCGGCTCGACGTCAATAATCTCCACTTCAAAGGTCAGTGTACGCCCCGCCAGCGGGTGATTGAAGTCCACTTCCACCTCATCACCTTCGACACGGCTGACAACACCCGGAAGCTCGCTCTGGCGGGCATCGGCAAAGGAGATCATCACTCCGGGCTCGAGCACCATATCGGCACTGAACTCGTGGCGCTTGAAGGTCTGGAGATTATTCGGGTTATGCTGGCCAAACGCCTTCTCAGGTGGCACCTCGTAGCTTTCACGGTCTCCCGCCTTCATGCCCATCAGGTAGGCTTCGAAGTTCTCCGGCAGGTTGTCGTCGCCAATCTCCAGCGTGGCCGGCTCCTTTTCGAACGTGGAATCGATCACTTCGCCATCGGGAAATTTCAGGGCGAAGTGCAGCTTGACACGGGTACCCTTATCTACAGGCAATTCTTTCATGAGCGTTAGTCACTCCTTTCGGCATCCCCGTCAGAGTCAGCGGGTTTGCGGAACATATCAAGGATCATCATGGCGGCGCCGATGGTTATGGCCGTGTCCGCCAGGTTAAAGGCTGGGAAATGCCAGTCCTGCCAGTAAAAATGCAGGAAATCGACAACGTAGCCATGAACAACACGGTCGTAGACGTTGCCGAGGGCGCCACCGAGAATCAGTACGATGGCGATGGCCGCCCAGGTTTCATGACGCTGAAGTTTTCTCAGCCAGATAATCAACACGGTGCTGACCACCAGAGCCAGCGCCACAAAGAACCAGCGCTGCCAGCCATCGGCCTGAGCCAAAAAGCTGAAGGCCGCACCCGTATTGTGCAGCAGCGTCAGATTGAACATGGGGATCACCGGCACCGGGTCGCCGTAGGTCAGCATGGCCGTAGCCAGGGCCTTGGTACCGAGGTCCAGTACGATCACCAGCACCGCCAGCCACAGCCACTTCAACTTGGACCCACTTGCCGGTTCAGTCATTGTCGCGTCCATCAGGCAAACGAGCGGGCTTCACCAGGCCCTTCCACGTTGGTCACACAACGGGCGCACAGGTCCGCGTATTTTTCATTACGACCGACGTCTTCGCGGTGGTGCCAGCAACGCTCACACTTGGCGTAGGTTGCCGGCGTTACCGCAACACGCAATCCCTCGTGGCCAGTCAGTTCAGCATCACCCGCTTCGGATACCGGCTTAACCCTTGCCTCCGATGTGATCAGTACAAAACGGAGCTCCTGGCCCAGGTGCTTGAGGTTCGCGGCCAGGTCACCCTCACAGAAGAGCGTGACTTCAGCGCTCAGCGACCCTTTGATCTCGCCTCGGGCGCGGGCTTCTTCCAGACACTTGTTGACCGCTTCCTTGACGCTGTAGATCTCGCGCCAGTAGTCCCGGCCCAGTTCGGCCGTTTCCGGCAGCTCGGCAAGACCGTCGTACCAGGTCTCATAGAACACGGTATCACCACGCTGGCCCGGCAGATGCTGCCAGATTTCATCGGCGGTAAAGCTGAGAATCGGGGCTATCCAGCGCACCAGGGCCTCAGCAACGTGATACAGCGCGGTCTGGCACGAACGCCGCGGAAGGCTGTCGGCAGGGGTGGTGTACTGGCGATCCTTGATGATATCCAGATAGAAACCGCCCAGGGTCGCCTCGCAGAAGTTGTACACCTTCTGATAGATGCGCAGGAAGGCGTAGTTCTGGTAATCCTCATGCAGCTCATTCTGGAGCTGCAACGCACGGTCCACCATCCAGCGGTCCAGGGCAATCATGTCCTCCGGCGCCACCATGTGCTGCTCGGGCTCAAACCCGTTGAGGTTGCTCAACAGGAAGCGGGAGGTATTGCGGATCCGGCGGTAGCCATCGGCGGTCTGACGCAGAATGTCCTTTGATACAGTCATCTCACCACTGTAATCGGTCGCCGCCACCCAAAGCCGCAGGATGTCAGCGCCCAGCTCGTTCATGACCTCCTGAGGTGCAATCACATTGCCGAGGGACTTGGACATCTTGTGCCCTTTGCCATCCACCGTGAAACCATGGGTCAGGACCTGCTTGTATGGCGCCACACCGTTCATGGCAATGGAAGTCTTCAAAGACGACTGGAACCAGCCACGGTGCTGATCCGACCCTTCCAGGTACATGTCCGCCGGGAACTGACCCAGCTCTTCACGGGCCCGCAGCACGGATTCATGGGTTACGCCGGAATCAAACCAGACATCCAGCGTATCGGTGACTTTTTCGTACTGATCGGCGTCGGTGCCCAGAAACGTTGCCGGCTCAATGTCGTACCAGGCATCGATACCGCCCACCTCGATCTCCTGGGCAACTTTTTCGATCAGTTCCTGGGTATCCGGGTGCAGCTCCTGGGTTTCCTTGTGGATGAACAGCGTGATCGGCACGCCCCAGGTCCGCTGGCGTGAGATACACCAATCCGGAGACTGCTGAAACATGGCCTCAATGCGATTCTGGCCCCAGGCCGGCACCCAGCGGACACCCTTGATGGCTTCGAGCGCGTCTGCCCGCAGATGTTGCTTGTCCATGCTGATGAACCATTGCGGGGTAGCCCGGTAGATCAGCGGGGTCTTGGTCCGCCAGCAATGGGGATAGCTGTGCCGGAACTTCTCGGAACGCACCAGCTTGCCCTCACGCGTCAGGGCGGAGCAGACCGGTTCATCGGCCTTGTACACATGCACGCCCGCCAACTCGCCCGCAGCGCTGGTGTAGGTGCCGTCAGCCTGAACCAGATTGAGAGTGTCGATGTTATAGGCTTTACCAACCTCAAAATCTTCGATGCCGTGATCGGGCGCAGTATGGACCGCCCCGGTACCGGCGTCGGTGGACACATGATCACCCAGGATAACCGGCACCTGCTTGTCGTAGAACGGATGCATCAGGGCCAGGTGTTCGAGGTCCGCACCGGCGCAGGTGGCCAGCACCTCATATCCTTCAACTTCCCAGCGACTCATAATGCCGTCGACCATGTCCGCCGACAGGATCAGTCGCTCCGGCCCCTGCCCGACGTCGGCCTGCACCAGAGCGTACTGAAACTCGGCGTTCAGGGAGACCGCCTGGTTGGCCGGGATGGTCCAGGGTGTGGTGGTCCAGATAACAACGGAAACGTCCCCCTCACCCTTGCTGGTTCCAAACAGGGCCAACGCCTTCGCCTGATCGACAGCGGTAAACCGCACATCAATCTGGGTCGAGGTTTTGTCCTGGTACTCCACCTCGGCTTCCGCCAGTGCGGACTGACCAACCACACTCCAGTAAACCGGCTTATACCCGCGAACCAGGTGGCCCTTGGCAACAATTTTCCCGAGCGCACGAACAATGCCCGCTTCCACTTTAGGATCCATGGTCAGGTAGGGCTTATCCCACTCACCCATGACCCCCAGGCGAATGAAGTCCTCTTTCTGACCCGCAATCTGTTTGGTTGCATAGTCGCGACAGGCCTGGCGGAAGGTCTTGTAATCGACTTTCACGCCCGCCTTGCCGATTTCCTGCTCCACTTTGTGCTCAATGGGCAGACCGTGACAGTCCCAGCCCGGCACATAGGGCGCATCGTAGCCCATGAAGTTGCGCGACTTAACGATCATGTCCTTCAGAATCTTGTTGACCGCATGACCAATGTGAATGCTGCCGTTGGCATAGGGAGGGCCATCATGGAGAACGAATTTTTCCCGCCCTTCGCGCTGCTTGCGCAGGTTGCCGTATACGTCGAGATCCTGCCAGCGCTTGAGCATGTCCGGCTCACGCTTGGCCAGATTGCCGCGCATCGGGAAGGCGGTTTCCGGCAGATTCAGGGTGTGCTTGTAGTCGCTCATGGTCTGTGTGCGTGCTCTTTTGGTCAGTTTGGGTCAGTAATCAGTTATTTGTGGGCCGCAGCCCCGGGTTTTCAATGTGCTGCCCGAGAGGATCCATTATCCGCGATCCAGGCCCGGGCATCGCTGAAGTCACGGGCAATCTGCTCCTTCAGGGCATCCACGGAGCTAAATTTGATCTCGTCACGGAGCCCGTGACGGAACACGACGTCTATGTGGCGGCCATAAAGTGTGCCAGTAAAGTCAAACAGGTGCACTTCAAGGGCCGGCTGTTTGCCATCTACCGTCGGCCGCAGACCAATATTGGCAACACCGTCATACACCGAACCGTCATCAAGGGTGGTGCTCACCACATACACTCCCTGCAGCGGCGCCATGCGCTTTAACAGGATGTTCGCCGTTGGCGCGCCGATCTCACGCCCAAGCTGACGCCCATACACGACGCGGCCCCGAATCCGGTAGGAATGGCCAAGAAGCGCTTCGGCATCGTCCAGCCGATCTGCCTGCAGCCGTTCACGAATCCGGGTACTGCTCACGCGCTCGCCGTCGATCGTCACCGTCCGGGTATTTTCCACCGTAAATCCAAGCGATTCACCCACCTCACGCAACAGCATGAAATCACCGGTTCGATCACATCCGAAGCGAAAATCGTCGCCCACCACGAGGTGTCGCACACCGAGACCATTCACCAGCACCGTATCGATGAATTCCCGGCTCGTCAGACGGCGGAAACGGCCGTTGAAATGCAGGCAGAGCACGTAATCAATGCCGGCTGCGGTCAGTGCCTCGAACTTCTGCCTGAAGGACATGAGCCTCGGAGGCGCCTCGGCACCCTGAAAAAACTCTCGGGGCTGGGGCTCGAACACCATGACCACAGAGGGCAGGCCCATACCGGCCGCTTTTTCTTTAACCTGTTCCAGAATTGTCCTGTGCCCGATATGTACGCCATCGAAATTGCCGATGGTCGCGACACACCCATTGGCAAGGGGTGGAGCCTCGCGACGGGACAGCGTTGTCAGGTTAGTCAGGCCTCGGATCAGACGCATGCAATGCGAACCTTCAGTTGCCAGCTGGCTTTCAGCGCCCCGCCTCGCCCGGTGAAACGTTCAAGGAAGTGTCGAGCCAGGGGAACGCTGGTGAGAAAACGCGCGATTATACCTTACCTCTGGCGGAAATGTCTTACCCTCACGCCAGTCACCGCCAGCGCCAGGAAATAGACTGCCACTCCCGCGCCCACCAGCAGCGCCATGTCGGTCGCCCGCTGGACGCCGCCCGCCGCAAGCCAATCGCTTACCGGTGCCTTGAGCCAGAGAATGACGAGCGCCAGGGCGAGATTGGCAACGCCAATCTGAATCAGGAAACGCGGCCAGCCCGACTGACTTTGCCACGCACCCTCCTTGCGCAGCCCTCGCCAGAGCAGGAACCCGTTCAACCAGGCCGAAAGCGAGGTGGCCAGCGCCAATCCGGCATGGGCGAGCGGAAAAATCAGAATCAGGTTCAACACCATGTTGGCGACCATGGCGATAACGCCAATTTTCACCGGCGTGCGGGTATCCTGGCGGGCGAAAAATCCCGGCGCCAACACCTTGATCAGCATGAATGCCAGAAGCCCCGCCGAATACGCACGCAGGCTCTGGGCCGACATCACCACATCCCGATCCGTCACCTCCCCGTAATGGAACAGCGTGGCGATAAGCGGCTCGGCCAGCAGAGCGAGAGCAAGGGCTGCGGGCAGGCCAATCAGCAGAACCGCACGAACCGCCCAATCAAGAGTGGCAGCGAACTGGTCGACGGAGTCCGCTGCATGCTTGCGGGAAAGGCTGGGCAGAATCACCGTGGCGATTGCGATCCCGAAGACGCCCAAAGGCAATTCCGACAGCCGGTCGGAATAGTAGAGCCAGGATACGCTGCCCGTTTGCAGGAACGACGCCAGCACCGTATCCAGCAGCAGGTTAATCTGACTGACCGAGACACCGAACAAGGCGGGTGCCATCAGCTTCAGAATGCGGCTGACACCCTCATGCCGGTAGTCGACTCGTGGCCGCGGCATCAGTCCCAGACGCATCAGGAAAGGCATCTGGAAGAACAGCTGCAACGCACCAGCAATGAATACGCCCCAGGCCAACGCCATCACCGGCTCGTCCATCAGCGGCGTCAGATAGATGGCTGCACCGATCATGGCCAGATTGAGCAGAACTGGCGTGAAGGCCGGTACCGCAAACCGGTCATAACTGTTAAGAATGCCGCCAGCGAACGCCGTTAGCGAGATCAGCAATAAATAAGGAAAGGTGATGCGCAGCATGTCACTGGTGAGCGCAAACTTCACGTTATCGTCCAGAAAGCCCGGCGCGAAGATGGCAGTCAGCACCGGCGACCCCAGCATGGCAACCAAAGTGACGGCCAGCAGGATCAGCCCCAAGGAGCCGGCTACGGCGTCCACCAGGCGCTTAACCTCAGAGACTGACTGCCCTTCCCTGTAGGACGATAGCACCGGGACAAAAGCCTGGGAGAAAGCCCCTTCCGCAAACAGCCGACGAAGGAAGTTCGGGATCTTAAAGGCAACAAAAAACGCATCCGCCCCGGCACCGGCACCGAAATAACGGGCAATCACCATATCCCGGACCAGACCCAACACCCGGGACAGCATGGTCATAGCCCCGACCAGCCCGGAGGAGCGCAACAGACCCGGCGCTTTCGGCAAGGATTTTTTCGCGGTGGTGGTTTCGGGTTCCGACGACATGAAGGCTCTGGCCAGGGATTAAACAACAAGTTGGCGCGGTATCTCGGGAAATACTAGTCCAGCCCGGGCGCCCGCATCCAGTGAGCGGCGAGTTTATCACAGGCCTTTGGTGTCGGTGCATGAAATAGGTTTCGGTCTTGACATCTGCGGGTTTCAGCGGCATAGTTTCGCGTCATTTATTTCGACGCGCTGGTTTTGGCGCGCCCGCGATGTAACGAATCATTCAGCAACGAATTTTAGATTTTCAGGAGTTTTACGGTGGCAAATTCCCCGCAAGCCAAGAAGCGCGCACGTCAGAACGAGAAGAACCGCAAGCACAACGCAAGCCTGCGTTCTATGGCTCGTACTTACATGAAAAAGATTCAGTCCAAGATTGAAGCTGGCAACTACGAAGAAGCCCAGGCTGCCTTCCAGCAGGCTCAGCCGATTCTGGACAGCATGGTCAACAAAGGCATCTTCGCGAAAAACAAGGTTGCTCGTAGCAAGAGCCGCCTGAGCGCCCGGATCAAGTCTCTGAAGAGCGCGTAAGCGGATTTTCCTTCAGAAATAAAAAAACCGGCCAACTGGCCGGTTTTTTTATTTTAGCTCCAGGACGATTAACGCACTATCTCGATATCAATCCGAAAATCGATGCTGCACGAGTTGTTGTTAACCACATCGTTTGCATCAGCACCGGTCAAGGAAATGCCACTCGAACTGACCAAATCATCATAGCTGTAGCGCCTGCGAAGTGTTTTGTGAAGCTCGCTCGCAGTGACCGTTGAAGGAATGAAATTCGGCGCGACACCGCAATCATCCGAGATAAACTCATCTGCCTCAAGAAACGCCGCCTGAAGGCCAAATGATTCACCAGGTTTCAAACTATACACATGCAATGAGTTACTAAGCCACGAATCTTCCAACTGCAACCAGGTACTTTGGTTCCAAACACGCTTGTAGTAGCAGGCACGACGATCATCCTCATTAAGATCGGGTATTTGAACAGGCACTCGATCTCTGAATTCATAATCTACACCGTCAATCGTCGCGGGCTGGTAGAAAATGGCCCCCAGGTCATCGTCATTATTTTGAAAAGTCTCGGCATCCAGCGCATCAGACAGCAATTTCTTCTGCCCTGTTTGAGGATCTTCCGCCACGACCCACCACATCACCTCGCCAGCCTGCACATCGGCACTCCCCTCTGAGGCGTCCTTGCATTGGTTGTTAATAATGAGGTCGCGCACGATGACCCGGAAAGCGACATCAGGCACCAGGGGATCAGTACCAACGGCAATCTCCGCACCATCTCGCCGGCCATCACCATCGGTGTCTGCATTGGTCGGATCCGTCTGAGCAGCAATCTCATCACCATCGTTCAGATCATCCAGATCGGTATCTTCAAAAATGGGGGACGTGAAAACCGTGGTTGCCGTTGTTTCTCCGGGTAAACTGAGCCTGGACCCTGAAATCAGCTCCACCTGATCGGACAAATCATCGCCGTCCGTATCTGACTTCGTAGGATCCGTACCATAGCCACCGGTATTGGCCGATGTGATGTTCATGTTGGGATACAGCGCGGCAATGCTCAGGTACTTGGACAGATCCGCCACCTCGTCGTAATCACTGATGGTATCGCCATCGGTGTCTACACTGCGCGGATTGGTACGGAGGTCACGCTCTACAAAATCCGGCAAGCCGTCAAAATCAGTATCTGGCAACGACTTGCTAGAGGTGACCTCATCCCCGGCGCTACCATTGACAGATACCAGCCAGCCTAAATCCTCCTCGCCGTCAGTCAAACCATCCTGATCCGCGTCAAAGAAATCCGCCCTATCATCCACAGTCGGGTCAGAACCGCGAACAAGCTCACTGCCGTCTGCCACCGAATCGTCATCAGTATCCCGGCGAAGCGGATCTGTCAGAACTGTCTCTGCTTCGCGCAATACATCATCCCCTCCAGGAGTGCTATCGATAGCGGAATTGGTTCCCGGCAGGACAATCACATTGCCAGAGGGAACTGGATTGTTGATAAAGGCACGTTGGATATCGTCGCCGCTGGCCAGGGATTCCGCTTCACCGTTGCCACCATCGACGATGGCCAGCAAGGCATCGAAACCGCCAAGCTCAGTGAAATCCGAAATGCCATCCCGGTCGGTGTCCGGCTCGGCCGGGTCGGTCGCGGGCGGAACACTGAAGGCGGCTTCGTAGACATCATCGACAGCGGGATCCGTATTGAGCTGGCCATCCGGACCAGGTCCGACTACTGGAGTCCCGTAGGCCAGATTTTCGGCACCAACGGGCGTTAACTGCTCATCATCGCCCTCTGCCGTGGTGTCCGCAGTGTTGTTTGGACCCGCAATAATCCCGATAGCGTCTGCCTGACTGACCGGCTCGTCACTCTGAAAGGCACAAAGCGCTTGGGCACGACTATCTCCCGGCTCACAAAAACCCCGCAGATCCTGCTCCTCAACATCCCAAAGGCCATCGCCATCGGTATCGCCAAACCGCGGCGATGAAAAGGTCTGGCGCAAGGCCCCGCCGTCTACGGCGACCTTCCAGCCAACGAAGACTTCCGCGAAGTCGCTCAAACCATCCTGATCGCTGTCCACCGAATCCTTCACATCATCAGTACCCGCCGCTTCCCCCGAGAAAGCCGGACCAAAAAGCCTGTTGTCAAAGCGGTTACGTTCACTGTCGGTAGAGCCAAAAAGGAATTCATTGCGCGCAAACAGGCCGTCGCCATCCAGATCCTGCAAAAATGCCAGACTGAGGTTGTCGCCCGGCTCAACGGTAATCTGATCAAAATTGGCGGCATCCGGCAGCTGGCCGGAGGTTAGAATCACCCAGCCCCGGTTGAAATCGCCATTGCGCAAGGATTTGATTCGCACCAACTTCTGGGGGCCGCTGCAGGTGCCGCTCAGGCATTCACCGTCGACCCGGCAAATTGCCCCCGCGTTCTCGGAAAATGCCGAGCACGTGCGACTGGTTTCAAAACCACCAATAAAATCGACAATATCATCGTCTTTGGCAGGCGTATCCAGCACACCGTTCTCTCCAGGACCAATGACAATCGTTCCGAGGCTAACACCACTCGTGCCCACAGGAACCAGCTGGATATCGTCCCCCTGAGCAATACTGTCGGCTGTCTTGTTCAGGCCAGCGATAATGCCGCTAACACCGGTCGGATTAGCAATGTAGTCGTCACCGCCCGGCTTCGTTTCAAGCCAACCGTTGGGACCCGATCGAATGACCTGATTATCCTCATCCCGAACGTCGTCGCCTTCGGCCCCCGTATTCAAAACACCGTCATTACCAGCTGAAATGTAATCCAGATTGGTCTGATGACGCGGCAGGCCAATAGTTGATTCCACCAAGTAACTCAGGGGCAGACCCAGCGCCCGTCCTGATGGGCTGAATCCGCCCAAGTACTGGTCGTCCTGCAAGACGCCCGCCGTGGCCAGCAGGTAATTTTCAGCGGCGCTGGCGTCGCCATAATCCAGCACAACGCTGCCGGTGCGGTCCCGGGCTACCTGGCTGATAAACGTATAATTACGCCCCAGCTCATCCTCGACATCGTAGTTGGCGACGCGAAACACCAGGGAAGCAGGGTTGCGCATCAGACTCTCGACCAGATTCGGGAACACTTCTCGGCTACTGAACAAGAAGGGCCCACGCTCATTAGTGCTACCTCCCAGATTGATCGTCAGCGGAGACCCCGTCGCCAGCTCAGAACTCGGTACCAGTGTTGCCACTGGCAAAAACGTGTCACGACCACCTATCTGCTGCAACACGGTAATTTCCAGATTGCGCAGGGTAAAAGGAACATTGCCCTCGTTGGCGATACTCAGGGGAACATCAATACTGGCCCCGATCACTTCACGCGTCACGGTTTGAGTACTGCTCAGCTCCTTACCCTTCGTTTGCGATCGCTCATAAGCCTCTTGCGATTCCCTGGCCGATCCATTGTCTGTTTGCCAATTGGTGGTATTGGTGTCAAACACATAACCAGTAACCTCGATTCCACCGGAAACGCCTTTGTCCCCGCCAAAAAAACTGCCATTGCCAAGGCCTGTTCTAAAACCACCCCCACCTCCCCACTCATCCGTGCCACCATCGGTTCTAGTAAAGGAGGTATTTTCACTCTGGGTCAACGTTGTGCTGGTATTGGACTCTTCAGTAATCACCTCTCCGGTTTCATCCGTGTAACTAAACCGTTCGTCAAGCTGCAGCCGAACATCACCCACGCTGATTGTCAGCTTGGGCACGTCGGCAATCCGCGGATCACGATTCAGTTCGAACAGCTCCCGATAATCATCAAGCTGATCGCCATCGGTATCCGCCAAAACCGGGGACGTTTTGAGGTCAAAATGCTCGAAGCCATCCTGCAAGCCGTCCAGATCACTGTCCTGGGCGAACGGGTTGCTGTAGACCTTGTTCAGCTCGAGATTATCGTGAATGCCGTCCCCATCGGTGTCGGTAGCCCGGGGGTTCATGCCGAACTGCAGTTCCAGGAAGTCGTCGAGGCCATCGCCATCAGTGTCGGCGAGGTTGGGGTCGCTGGTTACCTGCCGGGTAATGATTTCACCGTTCGCCATCTCCACCACGACAATGGTGCCGGCCTGCTCCTCACTGTCATACAGGCCATCGCCATCGGAATCCACGAGCTCAGCCGCTCCAGCAGGAGTTCCGGCAAAGATGGCCGTGTTGGCGGTACCGAATGAGACCACGCCATCGTTAACCTTCAGCTGCTGACCATACATGTCGGTGGCGTTGGTTACGGCCACCTGATAGGTCAGCTCACTCTGGGATCGGGTGGTAAGCTCAATGACCCGACGGTCCGCGCTGGCAAAGCGTGCATCAATCACGCCCAGAACACCCGATTCGGGATTCACGTTGGCCTGAGTGATAGAAAAGGTTGCAGAGCTTGGCGTCTGCTCGCTCATCGGTTTGCTGAAGGTGACCTGCACATGGGTGTTATCCAACGATGCCGCGCTGACTACGGACGGAGTTTCCGCGATAGCCGTCTGGAGAGACATACCGAGGAATGTCTTGTCGGAGGGGAGCATATACAGGGGCAAGCCACTGATAAGACCAGTAACCCCGCTCAGCTCAAGGTCATAATAGGCGTCCTCCTGCGACTCAGTCGTCAAAACGACGGTGTCCGCCTGCCCACCCAATAATACCTGCTCGATTTTAAGGCCATTACCGCTTTTTGATGTCAGCCGGTAATTTTTGATATCACCCGCGTCATCCGAAACCGGCTCACTGAACTGCAAAAACACCACAGCATCGCTGAGGGAGACGACGCTCAGCAGCCTCGGCTCCTCACTGCCATCACCGATAAAGAGGATTGGTTCGTCGTCAACATTTGCCAGATCCAGCTGCAGAGTTCCGTTTGGAATAAGCTGGACATCCTCTTCCTCTGGAGCAAGCTGAAGCAAAACGGAGGTCCCGTCGAGCCCCGGGTATGCAGCCACCACCGCAACTCGATTGCCGTTCGACAGTGTGATGTTGTAACTGAGAGGATTCCCCGACACTTCCGGATCAACGGGGTCAGCGAACTCAATTTCCACGTAGTTGCGGCTCAAAGACACCACTTTCGAAATTGCCGACAGTTCGCCCGCATCCACATTAACCGAACCAGAACCTGTCACGTCGGCCGATTCGCCTGAACCCCCGCCGCAAGCATGCAGCAGCAGTGCCACTAACAGCACCACCGCAATTCTTGCCCCTCGATTGATGCGGCAACTAGTTTTTACGAGATGACACTCTCCAACACTGGATAGATCTTCCATTTGAGCAGACATACTTCCCTCACGTCATCCTGTTGCACGCCTGCAACCGCCCCCTCCACCAGCCAACTCTGAGGCACATCCCGGTCCGAACGCTCTGCGACTTTATGTTACATTCCTGTTACAATTAAAAGGTATACCGTAAAGAAAATGAGCAGTCATTAGGCAAAAGTATTAATTTCGCGCCATTTTCCAAGGAATCGGACACGGGCCATGCAGGTACTGGTTGTTGATGATCATCCGCTGTTTGTTGACGGTGTTCGGCAAGTTCTGAAGAAGCTGAACTCAAGTGCAGTGGTTAGCGGGGCCAATAGCGCGGAAGCGGCCATTGTTCTATTGGAGTCAGGGAAGGCATTTGATCTGGTATTCATTAACCTTATGATGCCCGATACTTGCGGCCTCTCAGTCATATATCGACTTCAGGAACAGGGCATCAGGTTTCCAACGGTGATCATGTCGGAAGAAGACAACCTCCGATCGATTCGATCTGCGCTTGATATGGGGGTACTTGGATTGATCCCGAAGTCATTCAGTGCCGAGCAAATATTGGCGGCACTCGCGTACATTCTTGAAGGAAATATTTACATCCCGCCCGCCACAAACAAGCAACTCAGTGCACTCAAGGCCCGACGTTTTGCTCAAACTGGCAATATCACCCGCCGTCAACAGCAGGTTCTCGAATTGATTGCGCAGGGATACACCAACCGACAGATCGCCACTACCTTGTATCTGACGGAGCACACCATCAAAGCTCATGTCAGTGCGCTTTTTATTGAATTGGGTGCCACCAATCGTACCGGGTGTGTGCGGATTGCGAAATCTCTTGACCTCATTTGAAGTGACAGCGCAGAGGGCTCGCAATAACAACTCCGCCTCTAACGTAACGGATGGCCAAACAAACGCCCTGAAATCTCTGAAGAAAATGGAAGCAGGGCTGGATCTCGAATACACCTAATCGTTTTCAGACGATCACCAGGTTATCACGGTGAATCATCTCTTCGCCGGAGACATAACCCAGCACCTCAACAATCCGGTTACTTGAGCGCCCGGCGATTGCCCTCGCCTCGTCCGCATCATAGTTCACCAGGCCTCGGGCAACTTCTTTACCCTGGGCATCCACACAGGAAACCATTTCGCCCCGGCGAAACTGGCCCGAGACAGCCTTCACACCAACAGGCAACAGACTGCGCCCACCAAGACAAACCACCTTTACCGCACCATCGTCGAGCGTCAGCTGGCCCCGCGTTTGCAGATGACTGGCCAACCACTGTTTGCGGGCCGCAATTCGCCCCTGTTCCGGGAGCAGCAAGGTGCCGATCACGTCGCCCTGACGCAGGCGGGTAACCACGCCTTCGATCCGGCCGCCGACAATCACCGTGAACGCACCGGACCGGGCCGCCAGTCGGGCCGCCCGAACCTTAGTCAGCATGCCACCCCGGCCCAGCACACCGGCACCGCCGCCAGCCATGGCATCCAGCTCCGGATCGCCAGCCTTGCGCTCGGTAACCAGGGAGGCGTCTGCGTGCTTGCGGGGGTCCTTATCAAACAGCCCGACCTGATCGGTCAGGATAATCAGACCATCGGCTTCAATGAGGTTGGCCACCAGGGCGCCCAGGGTATCGTTGTCACCAAACCGGATTTCATCGGTGACCACCGTATCGTTCTCATTCACGATGGGAATCACCCCAAAATCCAGCAGCGCCCGTAGCGTGCTGCGACCATTCAGGTAACGCTTACGGTCGGACAGGTCATCGTGAGTCAGCAGAATCTGCGCCGCGTGCAAACCGTGGCGCTTGAATTGCGCCTCCCAGGTCTGCACCAGCCCCATCTGCCCGACCGCCGCCGCAGCCTGCAGCTCATGGAGTTGCTGGGGGCGAGTCGTCCAACCCAGACGACTCATGCCTTCGGCGACCGAGCCGGACGACACGATCACCACCTCGACGCCACTTTCAATCAGCTCCGCAATCTGATCGACCCAGAGGCCCAATGACGCGACATCAAGCCCCTTGCCGTCATTGGTCAGCAGGGCGCTTCCGATTTTGATGACCAGACGACGAGCCTGGCGCAACTGGGTGCGTTCACTCATGATGCGTGCACTTCTCTCGACTTACTCGGGGGCGTAAACCACTTCGACATCGTAATCGTCGTCGTCGAAGTGGTCGTCATCATCGTCGTCCTGCCGGGCAGCCCTGCGGGCCTGGCGCTCCGACTCGATCCGGGCCCGGGCCTCTTCGTCCATCTGACGCCTGCGAGCAGCTTCGCGCTCCGCAAATTCCGGATTCTGAGCTTCTTCCTCGGCCTGCTCTTCAATCCAGCGCATGACCGCCTGAACAAGCGGCTTGGTGCCCTCGCCGCTGAGCGCGGAGATGCGGAACACCGGCCCCTTCCAGCCCAACTCATCAACGATGGCCTGACAATGGGCGTCGCGGTCCTCCTCGGAAACCATATCGACCTTGTTGAGCACAAGCCACCGTTCCCGATTGGCCAGAGTCTCGCTGAACTTCTCAAGCTCATGCTCGATCGCCCGCACGGACTCGACCGGCGAGGAGCCATCGTAAGGCGCCACATCCACCAGGTGCAGCAACAGCCGCGTCCGCACCAGATGCTTCAGGAACCGGATACCCAGGCCGGCGCCTTCGGCGGCACCCTCAATCAACCCCGGAATATCGGCAATCACGAAACTTTGATGGGCCTGAACGCTGACCACACCAAGATTGGGCACCAGGGTGGTAAACGGATAATCCGCCACCTTGGGCCGAGCCGCAGAAACCGACCGGATAAAGGTGGACTTACCCGCATTAGGCATACCCAGCAAACCAACATCGGCAAGGACTTTCAGCTCCAGGCGCAGGTTCCGCAGCTCGCCTTCGGAACCCTTGGTGGTCTGGCGCGGCGCACGGTTAACCGAGGATTTGAACCGGGTGTTGCCCAGACCATGAAAACCCGCCTGAGCAACTTTCAGGCGCTCACCGGCATGAGTCAGATCACCCAAAACCTCATGGGTATCCATATCCACGACGGTGGTGCCCACCGGCACCGGCAACACCAGGTCCTCACCTTTCGTGCCCGTACAGTTCCGGCCGGAGCCGGGCTCGCCATTCTGGGCCTTGTGTTTGCGCTGGAACCGGTAATCGATCAGCGTGTTCAACGCCTCGTCCGCCTCCAGATACACGGAGCCGCCATCCCCGCCGTCACCGCCGTCGGGACCACCCTTGGGGACGTATTTCTCACGCCGGAAACTGAGGCACCCGTGCCCGCCTTTTCCGGCCTCAACGATGATGGTGGCTTCGTCTACGAATTTCATGGATAAACCCTTTGCGCTGCGCGCATAAACTAAAAAGCCCCGCAGCCTCAAGGAAGCTTTGCGGGGCTCCGGGCAACGTTGATAACTGACTATATCAGGATATCAATGCTGCCCAAGGTTCGACAGAACCGGATCGCCGCTGCTTACGCAGCCGGAACGATACTCACGAACTTACGGCTCTGCGGGCCTTTGACTTCGAACTTCACCTGACCTTCCGCTTTCGCGAACAGGGTGTGGTCTTTGCCAATGCCTACGTTGCTACCAGCGTGGAACCGCGTTCCGCGCTGACGAACAATAATGCTGCCTGCAGGTACAGTTTCGCCGCCGTAGCGCTTCACACCAAGTCGTTTCGACTCGGAATCGCGACCGTTACGGGTACTACCTGCTGCTTTTTTGTGAGCCATTACAAGCCTCCTGATTTAAGGGGTGGTTCGAGAGCCTTAGCCCTTGATACCCGTGATCTTGACTTCAGTGAACCACTGACGGTGGCCCTGACGCTTCATGTGGTGCTTACGACGACGGAACTTGATGATGTTGATTTTGTCGTGACGGCCGTGGCTAACCACTTCCGCAGTAACCTTGGCACCATCAACAACCGGCGCGCCTACCTGAACCTTGTCGCCATCGGCAACCAACAGAACGCGATCGAACTCCACGTTACCACCGGTTTCAACTTCCAGCTTTTCCAGCTTCAGAGTTTCGCCTTCTTTTACACGGTGCTGCTTACCACCGCTAACAATAACTGCGTACATTAACCTTCTCCGCGATTGACCCATCCCTGCTCTTATCCACCTGGTTCTAAGGGAAGCACTCTGGCGACCCTATAGCAGGGAGCGCAGGTTGGGATGAGTTGGGCGCGTGATTGTACGAAAAGGCGCTTCGCAATACAAGCCAAGTTGACACTGTAAGCGGCAATACCTAGCATTGCCGCGACCTGCCCTTTTTATCAAAAACCGTTTCCTCGAAACAGCAGCAAGGGATCTACAAGCCGCATGACAGCCCAGCGCATATACGACACCGTGGCCGAGGACTTCAGCCGCGTTAATGACCTGATCATTCAGCGGCTCGCCTCCGACGTCCCCCTGGTCGAAAAAATCGCCCAATACATTATCGAAAGTGGCGGTAAGCGCTTGAGACCACTGCTGGTTCTGCTTTCCAGCCAGGCTATGGGCTACACCCGCGACAACCATCTGAAACTGGCCGCGGTGATCGAATTCCTGCACACCGCCACTCTGCTCCATGACGATGTAGTGGACACCTCGGACATGCGGCGAGGCCGAAGCACTGCTAATGCGCGTTGGGGAAATGCCCCGAGTGTCCTGGTAGGGGATTTCCTCTACGCCCGCGCGTTCGAGATGATGGTGGAACTTGAAAGCCTTCCGATCATGAATGTTCTGTCCCATGCGACCGCCGTGATCGCCGAAGGCGAAGTCATGCAGCTGATGAACGTGAAAAATCCCGATCTCACAGAAGATCAGTACATGAAGGTTATTCACAACAAGACCGCCATGCTGTTTGAAGCCGCCTCGCACACAGGTGCCCTGCTGGCCGGCGCCGAAACCCGGCAGGAACACGCGCTGCGCGACTACGGCAAGCACCTGGGCCTGGCATTCCAACTGGTGGACGACGTTCTGGATTACCGGGGTGATGCCGAAACCATGGGGAAGAATGTGGGGGATGACCTGGCCGAGGGAAAGGCCACACTACCCCTGATTCACGCCATGGCCAACGGCGACGAACAGGAGCGACAACTCATCCGCCAGGCCATCCGCAAAGGCGGCCTTGATGACTTGTCCAGGATCCTGGCGGTTGTGGAAAGCTCCGGCGCGCTGGAGTACACCATGACCCGCGCCAGAGACGAGGCCACCAAGGCGGCAGACTGCCTGTCCAGCCTGCCCGATTCTCCGCACAGAACTGCGCTCGAACTCCTGACCGAGGTGGCTGTCGCGCGGGTTAGCTAAGGCCCTCCCGCCCATGGGGCGCGTCGAAATCCAGCGCCGGCCCCACGGGGACGATCTGGGTCGGATTGATGGTGCGCTGGCTTACGTAATAGTGGCGCTTGATCTGCGCGATATCCACGGTTTCGGCCACACCAGGAACCTGGTAAAGATCCCGCACGTAACCGGATAAGGCCGGGAAATCGGCAATGCGCTGACGGTTACACTTGAAGTGGCTGAAATACACCGCGTCAAAGCGGATCAAAGTAGTGAACAGACGCCAATCTGCCTCTGTTAACGCGCCACCAACCAGGTACCGGCGGGACGACAACCGCTCCTCCAGCCAGTCCAGCGACCGAAACAGTTCGGCATACGCCTCTTCGTACTTGTCCTGCGCAGTGGCAAATCCTGCCTTGTACACTCCATTGTTGACGGTGTGGTACACCCGCTCGTTCACCTCGCCAATCTCCGATTTCAGTGCCTCCGGGTAGAAATCGATATCCGCGCGCACGCCATCAAGGTTGTTGAAGGCAGAATTGAACATCCGGATAATCTCGGCGGATTCATTGCTGACAATGGTGTGCTTCTGCTTGTCCCACAACACCGGAACCGTCACGCGCCCGGAATAGGTCGGCGCGGCCTTGGTGTAAACCTGGTGCAGGAAGCGGAAACCATGCAGGTGATCCCTATGGACATCCGCCTCGGGCCGGAATTCCCACCCGTTTTCCACCATGTCCGGGTGAACCACAGAGACCGAAACATGAGCCTCCAGCCCCTTCAGCTTACGAAAAATCAGGGTCCGGTGGGCCCAGGGGCATGCCATGGAAACATAAAGGTGATAGCGGCCAGATTCAGCCTTGAAACCGCCGTCGCCAAACGGTCCGGGCGCGCCGTCAGCCGTCACCCAGTTCCGGAAGCGGGCGGCTTCCCGCTCGAATTTGCCACCGGTTTTATCTGTGTCATACCACTTGTCGTGCCACTTGCCATCAACCAGAAGACCCATCAGATAACTCCCGTCATAATCATCGGCGTTGCCTGAACACCGCTCTCGCAGTCCTTCCGCCCAGACACCGTCATTACATTTAACGGGAAGAATACCGGGGACCCTGCTACCCTCTCAAACAAGCATTTCTGGCCAACAACCTCAGATATTTCGAACATGCACACAGCCATTACCATAGACGCCCTCAAAGTCCTTGACGCCATTGATCGCAAAGGCAGTTTCGCCGGCGCGGCCAACGAGCTCTTCCGGGTCCCCTCGGCCATCAGCTACACCGTGCAAAAGCTGGAAGAGGATCTGAACGTCGCCATTTTTGATCGAAGTGGTCACAGGGCCAGCCTGACCCCGGCCGGTCGCTACCTGCTTGAGGAAGGCCGCACGTTGCTGGAAGCCGCTGAAAACCTCGCCCACACCACCAAACAGGTAGCCCAGGGCTGGGAAACCCGCCTGCGAATCGGCTTTAACTCCTTGCTCCCTGCCGCATGCCTGTTCCCTGCGGTCCGGGATTTTTACGAGCTGGGTGTTCCTGTCGATGTTCAGATCATCGAAGAGGTCTTCGCGGGGTCCTGGGATGCCCTGCAGGACCGCCGGATTGACCTGATCGTCGGTGCCGATCAGTTCAGCAAGCCCGCCGGCAACTTCACCACCAGACCTCTGGGCGAAATGCGCTTCGTGTTTGTTGTCGCTGCCGACCATCCACTGGCAAGAATAGAAACCCCGCTGACGGAGGACGACATTTCACAGTACCCTGCGGCCGTCGCTGCCGACACGTCCAGATCCTTGCCGCCGGGCCATGCCGGCATTTTTCGGCGGCAACGGACCCTGACCGTGGCCAACATCGACCAGAAGATTGCCGTTCAGGAGTCGGGGCTTGGCGTTGGATGGCTGCCCCAGTCCCGGATTCGCGACCACCTGGCCCGCGGCAGCCTTGTTGAAAAGCAGGTTCACGAACCGAGGCAATCCGTTCTGTTACACCTGGCACGCCACGCCGATGACCAGGGCAAGGCCCTGATGTGGTTCTGGGAACGGTTGGCGACGGATAACGCCGTCAGGAGCTCGCTGAGCACCTGAAACCCTTTTGACTGGAGTGACTGCCGGACGCCGGAAAATCCGGCATCCCAGTCAACCGAAAACACCGACCGGTCGTTTATACTTTGTGCGAACCAACATGCCGAAGGGAGTTCATTAATGCGGCAGCTGTCCGAACTGGATGCCTCGTTCCTGTATCTGGAATCCGAAACGACACCGATGCACATTGGCGGCATCTACGTTTTTGATGCCAGTGAGCAAACAACGCCCCTGGCATTCAGCACATTTGTCGCTTACCTCCGCAGCCGCCTTCACGTCGTGCCTGTTTTTCGCCAGCGGCTGAAAGAGATCCCCCTGCGGCTGGGCCGCCCCTACTGGATTGATGACCCGGATTTCAGCATTGAACGGCACCTTGCCTACGTCAATCTGGGCGAACACGGGCGACGGGCCAGCCTGATGACGCTGGCTTCAAAGATCCTGGAGGAGCCACTCAAGCGGGACAGACCGCTATGGCACATCACGTTTGTAGACGGCTTCAGGCTCGATGACGACGAATCGGATCGCCAGGGATTCGCCCTGATCGTCAAACTCCACCACGCCGCCATTGATGCCTTCAGCGGTGAGGACATCATCGGCAAACTGCTGGAATACACACCGGAGCCGAGGCCGATCACACCACCCAGGCCCTGGTATCCCCGCCCCGAACCATCGGAGGAGCGGGTCATCCTCCAGGCCGGCGCCAACATACTGAGAACGCCGCTCCAGTTCACCTCCCTAGCCTTCAACGCCGCGGAAGCCACCACAAGGGGCCTGATCCAGAAGCAGTTGCGCAAGCTGCCCATGCCCTTTCCGTTGTTCTCGGCTCCGCACAGCCCGTTCAACCGGCAGATCACCGCCAACCGGCAGATCGTTTCAACCAGTGTGGACCTGTCCCGACTCAAGGCCATCAAGGCAACCCTGGGAGACGTTACTCTCAACGATGTGGTTCTGGGCCTGTGTGCCGAGGCTTTGCGCCGTTACAGCACCGAGCATGGCGCTGACACCAGCAGGTCGCTGGTTGCCATGACCCCTATATCCGTGCGCTCCAACAGCCTTCGAAGGGCGACCGGCAACCAGATGTCCGCAATGCTGCTGGACCTATCGACCAGCGAGTCCGATCCAGCCCAGCGCATTCGCAAGATCCACCGGAACGCAGTCGCTTCGGAACCCTACCGGGAGGCCATTGCGGCCGACCGGCTGACGGAATTGCTGCCGTCAACGATGCTGGCTTTGTCGGCCCGACTGTATTCCGAACTGCAAATTGCCCAGCGCTACCAGCCCGCATTCAATCTTCCGATCACCAATGTCCCCGGTCCGCAGGTGCCACTCTATCTGCAAGGCGCCAGGCTCATCCAGCAGTACAACACCGCGCCGCTGTTCGACAGCATGGGGCTGGTCATTGTCGCAGTGAGTTACCAGGGAAGGCTGACAATCAATTTTACGCTCTGTCCGGATGTTGTGGCGGAGGGTGGTTCACTGGAGGGATACGTTACTGAGAGCCTCGACGCCATCGAAGATGCTGCACAGAACCCCGGTTTCGATGGAGACCTGGAGAACGATGCAGAGTCACCTCACCAGACGTTGACCGATGACGTTCTGACCGCATTGGAGGGCGTGCTCAAGAAAACCCTTCACCGCTTTCGGACGTAGGGTGTGGGCCTGCCCGGAGAGGCAGACCCGAACCGCTTATTCGAAGGCCCAGCGCAAAAACGCCTTCTTCTCTTCTTCGGTGGCCGTTGCCCAGACCGATTTCAGAGTCTCAAGTGCAGTGGTTTCGGCCGAACCAACCTGTCCGCCTTCGGGTATCGGGGTGCGGTCGGACGCGACGGCGGGGGTCCATACGCTCGATTCCGCAACGACTTCCTGGCCGTCCACGGTCACCACCGTTGCCACGAAGTCCTCGGCCATCTGCTCGGCTTCCGACCGGGATTCAGGCTGATCGAACTGGAAACGGTAAACCTCGTCCTGCTCCGCGTTGAAGCGAACGACCCGGGGCTCGCTCGTGTACACATGAACCTTGGACTCGCCATTTTCAACCACACCGGATTTAGCCCAGATGGTCTTGTAAGTAAAGATGACCTCGTTCTCTCCCGGCAGTAGCGCGTAATCAAGGGGGAGATCATCCATCAGAAAGTTGCTCATATTGCGGCCGTTAATGCGGGACACCTGAATCGCTCCCGGCGCCTTGAGCGTTGCAGCATTGGCTGCCGCCGCCGGCTCGCCGTCCCATGTCTCTACCCTGGAAAGCGTTGAAGAACAGCCAGCCATTGCCAACAGAAGACCGAAAGCCACGATAAACCGGGCACTCTGTCCCGCTTTAGATCTACCCGGTTTCAGGGCCGTCAATAGGTGAAAGATACTCATGAAATCTCCTTGATATAAGAGGGAAAGGCCTAGAGGTTAGCATCCGTTTGATTGCATTCTGACGAGTGCTTCTGAAGAGGGCAAGCCGGCCATTTCAATCTGTTGCAGTGACGCCGTGCCGTATAGGCAGATCCTGTTTGAGACCCACCCCGTAAAAATGTAAAAAAATGTTGAATTCGTCCTCAATTGGATTAATTTTAAACAGATCGGCAGTACAAATGTGGCGCCCGGTATGGACCAGATAGGATCGGGCACAGGAGAAGCTATGGACACCCAAAGCAGATCAGGGGAAGCAGGGCCAGTCCCCTTCAGAAGTAGCCGGTTCTTTTGCGTAGGCAGTAAGTGGTATTTCACCACTCGGGAAGGCTTTGACAGCGGCCCCTTTGCCTCAAGAGAGCGTGCGGAAACCGGCCTCAGGCGTTTTCTGCACGTTGTGAGGCTTTTACCGGAGGACCAGCAACTCCATTAAGGGGCCACGGAATTCCCGCATTAGTCCGTTCACACAATGACCGGCATCAACCATCGGTCAATGGCGAACATGGACGCCATCGCCATAAATCCCGCCACCACATCGTCAATCATTATGCCAAGACCACCGGGGAGCCGGTCATCGAGCCAACTGATCGGCCAGGGTTTGACCACATCGAACAGCCTGAAGAGCGCAAACGCCAGCAACACACCCGCGAGCTGGTCCGGGAACAGGCCCAGGGCAATCCACATTCCCACAAACTCGTCCCAGACAATGCCTCCGTGGTCGTGGACTTTCAGGTCCCGGGCGGTTTTTCCACACAACCAGATACCAACCAGAAAAGCCGCCAGAACGATGGCCCAGTAGACAGCTCCGGGCAGCCATGCAAAGGCATACCAGAAAGGGATGGCGGCCAGACTGCCCCAGGTTCCCGGTGCGCGCGCTGCCGCGCCACTACCGAAACCGAACGCAAGCAGATGGACCGGGTTCTTGAGGAACCCCGGCGGTAGCAATGCCTTCGGCAGATCCGGCTCGGGGAACTGATCCTCCTGACTCATGACTCTCTCCTGAAATGGTCGAACCCGGTGCCCGCATCGTCAATCTTTGCGCTGCCGCCGGTCAAACGCAGACCCGATTCGGCCTCAATTGCCCCGATCACCGTCAAATGCTGCCCTATTGCCTCGGGTACAGAGCTCCATCGAGAGGGGGGGATAGTCACGCACAATTCGTAGTCGTCACCGGCTCTCAATCCGAAGCCGAGTGCCTGATCGCCCTTTAGCCGGCGCAACGCAGGCGAAAGTGGAACCGTCGACAGGTCAATCGTGGCGCCCGCGCCGGAGGCTTCGAGCACATGTCCGAGATCTGCCAGCAGCCCATCCGAAATATCTATAGCCGAAGTCGCAATACCCGCAAGTGCCTGCCCCAGTTCCAAGCGTGGACAAGGATGATGGTAGCGTTTGAGCACCGCCTTCGCGTCGTCAGATGGCTGCTGCTCGTCCAGATAATCCAGCGCCGCGCCGGCGTCGCCAAGGGTCCCGGAGACACAGATCAGATCCCCCACTTGCGCACCTGAACGCCTTATTCCAGTCCCCCGTGGGACGGTACCGTGGACCTGAAGGCTCAGGGTCAAGGGTCCGCGGGTTGTATCGCCGCCGGCCAGCGACAGACGGAAGGTCCTGGCTGCGTCGGCAAGCCCGCGGGCGAAGTCTGACAACCACTGCTCATCTGCGGCGGGAAAGGTCAATGCGAGGGTGAAGCAAACGGGCTCCGCCCCCATCGCGGCCAGATCACTGGCGGCAGCCGCAAGAGCCCGCCAGGCAAGATGGTCGGCCGGAAAGGCCTCGGGGAAATGGATGCCCTCCACCACAGTATCGATGGAGAACACCAGATCGTGATCAGCAGGAATTCGCTGAATGGCGCAGTCATCCCCCGGCCCGAGCATCAACGCGCCGCTGGGAAGCGAGTCCGCTATCGGCTGGAAATACCGACGGATCAGCTCGAATTCGCCCATACCCTATCGGGGACGCGTCTCGGCCAGGCGTAAACGGCGACTGAGCTTGTCCAGAATGCTGTTTACAAACTTATGCCCCTCCGTACCGCCAAAGCGCTTGGCCATTTCGATGCCTTCGTTGATCACCACCTTGTAGGGAACGTCCAATCGGTGCTTCAACTCATAGGCGCCCAGGCGCACAATGGCCAACTCAATGGGATCGACTTCGTGAAGCGGACGGTCAAGAAAAGGTTCCAGGAGCTTATCCAGGTCGGCCTGCTCGCGATGCACACCACGGAGCAAGTCGCGGAAATACAGCTGGTCTACCTTGCTCATGTCGTTATCGACCATGAACTCGGCTTCAATATCCGAGATCGAGCTCTTGCTGAAATGTCGCTGATACAGGCCCTGCATCGCCAGCGCGCGCGCACGGCGACGGTCGCCCGCTTTAGGCTGACCGGTCGGCGCCGGCTGGGGGGTGTTGTCGTCAGTTGCGCTCATTACTCACCCAGTTTCTTGAACAGGCTGACCATTTCCAGCGCAGTAATCGCCGCTTCGGCGCCTTTATTACCGGCCTTGGTGCCTGAACGCTCAATGGCCTGCTCGATGGAATCCACGGTCAGAACGCCGAAGGTAACCGGCACATCGGTCTCGAGGCTGACCGCCCCCAAACCACTGGCTGCCTCACCCGCAACATACTCGAAATGCGGCGTACCACCGCGGATCACAGCGCCAAGCGCGATAATGGCGTCGTAGTTCGAAGTCTCGGCCACACGCTTTACGGCCAGCGGCATCTCGTAGGCACCCGGTACCCGGATAATGACAATGTCATCGTCGGAAATCCCGTGGCGACGCAGGGTGTCGATGGCACCTTCAACCAGGCTCTCGACGACGAAGCCATTAAACCGGCCCACCACCAGTGCGTAACGACCGCTGCACTGGGTAAAGTCACCTTCAATTACTTTGATATCTGCCATGCATGGCTCCTTAACGGGTCAGGGCACTAAGGCCCTGACCGGGTTCATCATTCGGGGGTATAGGGAACGTATTCAACCACTTCCAGATCAAAACCGGAGATGGCGGAGAACTTGATCGGCGGGCTCAACAGGCGCATCTTGCCGACACCGATATCCCGCAAAATCTGCGAGCCGGTGCCGACCGTGAAATAGACGCCGGAGCTGCCCTTTCCAGCGGAGCCCTGCCCCTCGTCAAAGAACTCGTGGATGCGATCTTCCAGGTTGTAGCTGTCTTCTGCACTGTTCAGCAGCACCACGACACCCTTGCCTTCTGCGGCCACTTTTTCCAGGGCATGGTGCAAAGGCCAGCTGCGGGAATCCTTGCGGCGGGCACCCAACAGGTCTCTCAGCGTGTCGGTGATGTGCACGCGGACGTGAACCGGTTCGTCAGCACTGATCTCTCCCATGACCATGGCCAGATGGGTGGAGCCCTGGATGTTGTCCCGGTAGGTCCGCAGGCTGAACTCGCCATACTCGGTGTCCAGCTTGTTTTCTTCCACACACTCGATGGTGCGCTCGTTCATGGTGCGGTAGTGAATCAGGTCGGCGATGGTGCCAATCTTGAGATCGTGCTCCTCCGCAAAACGCTCGAGATCCTCCCGACGGGCCATGGAGCCATCGTCGTTCATGATCTCGCAAATGACACCCGCCGGCTCTGAGCCGGCCAGTGCCGCCAGATCACAGGAAGCCTCCGTATGCCCGGCGCGGCTGAGCACACCACCCGGATCCGCCATCAACGGAAAGATGTGACCCGGCTGAACCAGATCCGACGCCTTGGCGTCACGGGCGACTGCAGCCTGTACGGTACGGGCACGATCGGCGGCGGAGATGCCAGTCGTTACGCCTTCTTTGGCCTCAATCGACAGCGTGAACTTGGTGCCGAATCCCGAGGCATTCTGCTGCACCATCAGCGGAAGCCCCAACTGCTCGCAGCGATCACGGGTCATAGGCATACAGATAAGGCCCCGACCGAAGCGCGCCATGAAATTGATGGCTTCAGCCGAGCAGTGTTCGGCAGCCATCACCAGGTCGCCTTCGTTTTCGCGATCCTCGTCGTCCATCAGGATGACCATCTTGCCCTGACGGATGTCTTCAATAATGTCTTCAATGCTGTTCAGTGCCATACGGTTTTGCACCCTTGCGGCTGGCCCGCAGCCACTGACTGTCGGGACACCGTGAATTTAATGATTACCGGCGTGCCAGGATCAAGCGCTGATCCTCACCCACCTGACGTCGATCCAGCACCTTCCACTGCACCTTGTCTGCCATCGATTCCAGTGGCAAATGCGCGGTAGGTCGCCCAGTGCTGCCCAGAAAGACCGGGGCCTGATAGAGCCAGAGCTCATCCACCAGGCCTTCGCTGATAAACGTTCCCGCGAGCGTCGGGCCTGCTTCCACCAGTAATTCATTGATGCCCAGCTCGCCAAGGGAGTCCAGCAGTTCCGCGACATCAATGCCGTTATCTTTCCAGGCCACCCCGTTGATGCTGATGCCAAGGGCGGCCAGGTCCTGGGCGGGCGCCGTCGCCAGTGTGGACGAGGCGCAGAACACCTGGACGTTGCCGCCCTGCAGGATGTTTGCGGAAGGCGGTGTCCGGGCATCCCTATCAGCGATCACCCGCAGTGGCTGCCGGGACGGTTCGGTGGCATCGCCAATGTCGCCCAGCTCCTCTCTTCTGACCGTGAGCGATGGATCGTCGGCCAGCACCGTGCCGACGCCGGTGACAATGGCATCGCTGATCGCCCTCAGACGCTGGACATCCCGACGGGCTTCACCACCGGTAATCCACTGACTCTCGCCGGAGGCCATCGCCGTGCGGCCATCGAGACTGGCGGCCATCTTCAGGCGCACCCAGGGGCGGCCGGTATTCATGCGTTTCATGAAACCCGGATTCAGTCGAGCGGCTTCGTCCGCCAATAACCCTTCGGTGACCTGAATGCCAGATTCACGCAGTAACTCAAGACCGCGCCCGGATACCGACGGATTGGGGTCCTTGGTGGCCGCAAACACATGGGCCACACCCGCGTCGATCAGTGCCCTTGCGCAGGGCGGCGTCCGCCCGAAATGGCTGCATGGCTCAAGCGTCACATAAGCCGTTGCGCCGCGAGCCGACGGCCCAGCCTGGCTCAAAGCACGGATTTCTGCATGGGCTTCCCCGGCCCGCTCGTGCCACCCCTCACCGAGGATTTCGTTGCCACGGGCGATAACACAGCCAACCCTGGGGTTCGGATGCGTTGAATAGCGGCCGCGCCAGGCAAGCTGGACGGCCCGCGCCATCATGGCCCGGTCACGAACTTCGGTCATGCTTTTCCTTTCGCCGAATGGTTATCGGCCAGCGCCTTGGCGACATCCACAGCATTCTCGCCGTTGGTCGCCGACAGCCGCTCAATCTCTTCCTTGAACTCGTTGATGTCCTGGAAGCTGCGGTAAACCGACGCAAAACGGACGTAGGCAACCTTGTCGAGCTGTCGCAACTCGGTCATCACCTCCTCACCCAACTGCATTGACTTGACCTCCCGCTCGCCGGTCGCACGGAGCCGGTATTTGATGCGATTCAAAGCCGCATCAATTTGCTCGATGCTTACCGGACGTTTTTCCAGCGCTTTCATGATGCCGGATCGAAGCTTTTCCTCGTCGAAGGGCTGGCGGATGCCGTCTTGCTTGACGACGCGGGGCATCACCAGTTCAGCAGTCTCAAATGTGGTGAAGCGCTCATGGCACGACAGGCATTCCCGACGGCGACGCACCTGATCGCCCTCGGCAACGAGGCGCGAGTCAATTACCTTGGTATCTGCTTCACCACAGAAGGGACAATGCATAGTCAGAAACTCCGGAGAGGAGGTCAGCGTCGGACGCCCATTTATGCGTCCGACGCATCAGGTCTTGCCTGAATTTTAGCCGTAGACCGGGAATCGGGCACACAGAGCAGCAACCTGCTCGCGCACGCGGGTATTCACGGCTTCGTCTTCAAGGTTGTCGAGGATGTCACAGATCCAGCCCGCCAGGTCACGGCACTCGGATTCGCCGAAACCACGAGTGGTAATGGCCGGCGTGCCGATACGCAGACCGGAGGTGACAAACGGCGAACGCGGGTCATTGGGCACCGCATTCTTGTTGACCGTGATGTGTGCACGGCCAAGCGCCGCATCCGCATCCTTGCCGGTGATGTCCTGCTTGATCAGGCTGAGCAGGAACAGGTGGTTCTTGGTGCCACCGGACACTACGTCATAGCCACGCTCAATAAACACCTGAGCCATGGCACTGGCGTTCTTGACCACTTGCTGCTGATAGGCTTTGAACTCATCGCTCATGGCTTCCTTGAAGCAGACAGCCTTGGCAGCAATGACGTGCATCAGGGGACCACCCTGACCACCAGGGAACACCGCGGAGTTCAGTTTCTTTTGCAGGTCGGCGTCGTCACAGGCCAGGATCAGACCACCACGGGGACCGCGCAAAGTCTTGTGGGTGGTAGTCGCCACAACGTGGGCGTGCGGTATCGGGTCAGGATAAACACCCGCCGCAACAAGGCCTGCCACGTGCGCCATGTCGACGAACAGGTAGGCGCCCACCTTGTCAGCGATCTCGCGGAAACGGGCAAAGTCCAGTTCCTGGGAGTAGGCCGAGAAGCCGGCGATGATCATCTTCGGCTTGTGCTCAACGGCCAGGGCCTCAACTTCGTCGTAGTCGATCAATCCGGTTTCCGGGTTCAGGCCATACTGAACGGCGCTGTAGATCTTGCCGGAGAAGTTTACGCTGGCACCGTGGGTCAGGTGCCCCCCATGGGCCAGGCTCATGCCCAGAACGGTATCGCCGGGCTTCAGCAGCGCCATGAACACCGCGGAATTGGCCTGGGAGCCGGAATGCGGTTGCACGTTGGCATACGCTGCACCGAACAGTTGCTTGGCGCGATCAATCGCCAGCTCTTCGGCGATATCCACGTACTCACAGCCACCGTAGTAGCGCTTGCCGGGGTAGCCTTCTGCATACTTGTTGGTCAGCACGCTGCCCTGCGCTTCCATCACGCGCGGGCTGGTGTAGTTCTCGGATGCAATCAGCTCGATGTGAGCTTCCTGGCGTTTCTCTTCCGCCTGCATGGCGTTCCAGAGTTCGTCGTCAAAGCCGGCGATTTTCATATCACGGTTAAACATGGATGCGCTGCCTCTGTGTGCTTGGCTGACCCGGAGAGCTTTGGATATTTCCACAGGCTCCCTGAAAAATTGGGCCGCTATTCTATCTTACAAATGGGTAAAAAATCATCTTTTATAGGCCCCGCGGGGCCTCCGCAGAAACCGTCACACCGCAACCCGCGATTTCCCTCAATTGCTATAGCTTTCCGGTTTCGCTACCTTACGAGGCTTATCTGCGAGTTCCTTTTATTTACCTCGGATTACAACAGAGGACATAGCCCGTTATGGCCCAGTATGTATACAGCATGAACCGCGTGGGCAAGGTGGTTCCGCCCAAGCGTGAAATCCTCAAGGACATTTCCCTGAGCTTCTTCCCGGGCGCCAAGATCGGTGTCCTCGGCCTCAACGGCTCCGGTAAGTCCACTCTGCTCCGGATTATGGCGGGCGTGGACCAGGATTACATCGGTGAGGCCCGGCCGCAGCCGGGCATCAACGTGGGCTATCTGCCCCAGGAGCCGGAACTGGATGACACCAAGACGGTCAAGGAAATCGTCGACGAGGCGGTTTCCGGCGTGCACGACGCGCTGGCCGAGCTGGACAAGGTATACGCCGCCTATGCCGAGCCGGATGCCGACTTCGACGCCCTCGCCAAGAAACAGGGCGAGCTCGAGGCCTTCATCCAGGCCACCGACGGCCACGACATTGAACGCAAGATGGAAGTGGCCGCCGACGCCCTGCGGCTGCCGGCGTGGGACCAGAAGGTCACGAATCTGTCCGGTGGTGAGCGTCGCCGGGTTGCACTCTGCCGCCTGCTGCTTTCCGGGCCCGACATGCTGTTGCTGGACGAGCCCACCAACCACCTCGACGCGGAATCCGTTGCCTGGCTCGAGCGCTTCCTGCATGACTACAGCGGGACAGTGGTTGCCATCACCCACGACCGCTACTTCCTGGACAACGTGGCCGGCTGGATCCTGGAACTGGACCGGGGCCAGGGCATCCCGTTCGAGGGCAACTACAGCCAGTGGCTGGAGAACAAGGAGAAGCGCCTGGAAATGGAGTCCAAGCAGGAAGCGGCGCACCAGAAGGCCGTCAAGCACGAGCTCGAGTGGGTTCGCAGCAATGCCAAGGGCCGACAGTCCAAGAGCAAGGCCCGTCTGGCCCGCTTCGAGGAAATGAGCTCCCAGGAGTTCCAGAAGCGTAACGAGACCAACGAGCTGTATATCCCACCGGGCCCACGTCTCGGCGACAAGGTGATTGAGGTGGACGGCATCAGCAAGTCGTTCGATGACCGCCTGCTGTACGAAGACGTGTCATTCCGCGTGCCGCCTGGCGCTATTGTCGGCATTATCGGTGGTAACGGCGCCGGTAAATCCACCCTGTTCAAGATGATTGCCGGTTACGACAAGCCCGATTCCGGTGAGATTGTCGTCGGTGAGACCGTCGAGCTGGCCTACGTCGACCAGATGCGCGACCTTGATGGCGACAAGACCGTCTGGGAAGAGCTGTCCGATGGCAACGACATCATCAAGGTGGGCAATTACGAGACCCCCTCCCGGGCCTACGTCGGGCGCTTCAACTTCAAGGGCAGCGACCAGCAGAAGCGCGTAGGCGACCTCTCCGGTGGTGAACGCAACCGCCTGCACCTGGCCAAGCTCCTGAAACAGGGTGGCAACGTGCTGCTGCTGGATGAACCGACCAACGACCTCGACGTCGAGACCCTGCGGGCCCTGGAAGAAGCACTGCTCAACTTCCCGGGCGCGGCGCTGGTCATCTCCCACGACCGCTGGTTCCTGGACCGTGTAGCCACGCACATCCTGGCGTTCGAGGACGATGGCGAGGTGGTGTACTTCGAGGGCAACTTCAGCGAATACGATGAAGACCACAAGAAGCGTAAGGGCGACTCGGCCATGGTGCCGCAGCGCATGAAGTACAAGAAGCTGGCCTGATGGCAAAAACCAGGACCGCCTATGTCTGCACCGAGTGCGGTGCAGACTATTCCAAATGGCAGGGCCAGTGCACGGCCTGCCAGGCCTGGAATACCGTCAGCGAAGTTCGCGGCGTCAGCAACGCCACCAAAGGTGCCCGGGGTGCCCGCTTTGAGGGGTTCGCCGGCAGCCTGTCCGAGATCAAGAGCCTGGACGACGTCAGCCTGGCCGAACAGCCCCGGATCAGCTCCGGTATGCAGGAGTTTGACCGGGTGCTGGGCGGGGGCCTGGTTGAAGGCTCGGCCGTCCTGATGGGCGGCCATCCCGGCGCCGGCAAAAGCACCCTCCTGCTGCAGGCGGTCTGCCACCTGGCAGCCAGTGTTCCGGCCCTCTACGTGACGGGGGAGGAATCCCTGCAGCAGGTGGCCATGCGTGCCAAGCGCCTGGGGTTGCCCACCGGCGACCTGAAAATGCTGTCAGAAACCAGCGTTGAGCGGGTGATGCAAGTAGCAGAGGCCGAAAGGCCCCGCATTCTGGTGGTCGACAGTATCCAGGTCATGCACGTGGCGGAGATTGAGTCGGCACCTGGTTCGGTGTCCCAGGTTCGCGAAAGCGCCGCCTACCTGACCCGGTTCGCGAAACAGACCGGCACCATCCTGTTCCTGGTTGGGCACGTCACCAAGGACGGCAGCCTGGCGGGACCGAAAGTCCTCGAGCACATGATCGACTGCTCCATTTTGCTGGAAGGCTCCAGCGACAGCCGTTACCGCACGCTTCGGGGCATCAAGAACCGGTTTGGCGCAGTGAACGAGCTCGGGGTGTTCGCGATGCTCGAACAGGGTCTCAAGGAAGTTAAAAACCCGAGCGCCATTTTCCTGAACCGGGGTGAGGAGGCTGCGCCCGGAAGCGTGGTGATGGTGGTCTGGGAAGGCACGCGGCCGATGCTGGTGGAGATCCAGGCCCTGGTGGACATGGCCCAGGGCGGTTACCCGCGCCGGGTTGCGGTTGGCCTGGACCAGAACCGGCTGGCCATGCTGCTGGCCGTACTGCACCGTCACGGGGGTATGCACGTATCGGATCAGGATGTGTTTGTGAACGTGGTCGGCGGCGTGAAGGTGAACGAAACCAGCGCCGATCTCGCGCTGCTGGCCGCTATCGTTTCCTCGTTTCGGGATCGCTCCCTGCCCCAGGATCTGGTGATCTTTGGCGAAGTGGGTTTATCGGGCGAGATTCGGCCGGTGCCCAGTGGCCAGGAGCGGATTTACGAGGCGGCGAAGCACGGCTTTACCCGGGCACTGGTGCCCAAGGCCAATGCTCCTCGCAAGGACATCGCGGGCATGAAGGTGATACCGGTTACCAAGCTGAGTGACGCCCTCTCCGCCCTTGAGGAACTCTAGAGCAACCGCAAGGCCGGACCCTCCTCACTCAATCAGATGGGCAAACTCTCTCTCCAGCAGCGCCTGGTCACCGAGATTGAGCTCGACCAGGCGCTTGAGATGAGTAGCACTCTCCAGGTCGATGTACTGGCATTTGAAGCCAAGCCGGTGCGGCTCCACGTGCCGCAACTCCACGGCCATGACAATGGCCGCTTCATGTTCGTTCAGGTGAACAATCACCTCACACGGCTGCATGAGCGGCACATCCCAGCCTTCCGGCCGCTTGACCAGAACCCCTTTGAGGGAAATATCCAGCACTTCGGTTGCCCAGACACGATCCAGGCAATGCAACTCGCAGGGGGCATCGAACTCGATGCGATGGAATCGGCGTTTTTCGGGGGGCTTGGAGGGCAAGTGGCTACTCCTGTCGACCAGTCTTGTTTTAACTGACTATAGACTGGACAGGAGGCCACATCCACCGGGATTATCCGGAAGGGAGGCGTGCCTCCCAAAGCTTGCGCTCCGGGAGGCAAAATATCGTCAGTTAACGATGATATTCGGGGCTCAGTTCAACCACGGCCTCAATGAACGCCTTGGCATGGTCGGGATCAACGTCAGGCGTAATGCCATGCCCAAGATTGAACACGTGGCCGGTACCGGAGCCAAAGCGCCGAAGAATATCTGCCACTTCCTGACGAATGCGCGCCGGCGGCGCATAGAGCATGGCCGGGTCCATATTGCCCTGAAGCGTGACACGATCACCAATGCGAGCGCGGGCGTTGCCGATATCGGTGGTCCAGTCGAGACCAACGGCGTCGGCACCGGTATCAGCGATCGACTCCAGCCACTGACCACCGTTCTTGGTAAAGAGAATGACCGGGATATGACGGCCATCGCGCTCGCGAATCAGACCATCCACAATTTTCTTCATGTAGCGCAGCGAAAATTCCTCATAGGCCCAGCTGCTTAGCACACCGCCCCACGTGTCGAAAATCTGCACCGCCTGGGCACCGGCCTTGATCTGACCGTTGAGGTAGTCGACCACCGAATCAGCCAGGTGGTCGAGCAGGCGATGCATGACGTCGGGCTGACCGTACATCAGTTTCTTGGCTTCCCGGAAATCCTTGGAAGAGCCGCCCTCAATCATGTAGGTGGCCAGGGTCCAGGGGCTGCCGGAGAACCCGATCAGTGGAACGCTACCATTGAGCGCGCCGCGAATCGTGGACACCGCGTTCATGACATAGTCCAGGTCCACCTCAGCGTTTAAGGTAGGCAGTGCTGCCACATCGGCCTCGGAGCGGATGGTGCGCTTGAACTTCGGGCCCTCACCGGTTTCAAAATACAACCCCAGACCCAGGGCGTCGGGGATGGTGAGGATGTCGGAGAACAGAATGGCGGCGTCCAGCGGATAACGCTCCAGCGGCTGAAGCGTCACCTCGCAGGCGAGCGGCGTGTTCTTGCACAGACTGAGAAAGTCGCCGGCCTTGGCGCGTGTTGCCCGGTACTCCGGAAGGTAACGGCCAGCTTGCCGCATCATCCATACGGGCGTCCGGTCAACTGGCTGGCGCATGAGTGCGCGCAGGAAGCGATCATTTTTCAGCTCGGTCATAACAAGTCCAGCGTTCTCAGTCAGTAAATGGTGCTGTGGAATGGGGAGCAATGATACCCCGTTCGCCACAATAAAAAAGGGCGGCTTACCCTTAGTAAGCCGCCCTTCTGATCGGGATCAAGCCTGCCCTCAGATATCCAGGTAGTCCATGATACCTTCGGCAGCCTGACGGCCTTCCCAGATAGCGGTTACGACCAGGTCGGAGCCCCGGACCATATCACCACCGGCGAAGATTTTGGGGTTACTGGTCTGGAAGGCAAAGTCGGACTCTTCAGGCGCCGACACCCGGCCTGAATCGTCGGTACCGATCTTCAGTTCGTCGAACCAGTCGGCCGGACTCGGGCGGAAGCCGAAGGCAACCAGCACGGCATCTGCCGGGATCACTTCCTCGCTTCCGGGAACCACCTCGGGGCGGCGCCGACCGTTCTCATCAGGCTCACCCAACTGGGTGGAGACAACCTTGACGCCCTCAACCCGGTCCTCGCCGATAATGGCAATCGGCTGGCGGTTGAACAGAAACTTGACGCCCTCTTCCTTGGCGTTGGCCACCTCACGACGTGAGCCCGGCATGTTCGCCTCATCCCGGCGATAGGCGCAGGTTACGCTCTCGGCCTGTTGCCGGATGGAAGTACGGTTGCAGTCCATGGCGGTATCGCCACCACCGAGAACCACGACACGCTTGCCCTTCATATCGATGAATTCGGAGGCGTCCTTCTCGAAACCGAGACGGCGATTGACGTTCGATACCAGGAACGGAAGGGCGTCGTAGACACCCGGCAGGTTTTCACCCGGGAATCCGCCCTTCATGTAGGTGTAGGTACCCATGCCCATGAACACGGCATCGTACTCATCAATGATGTCCTGCAGCCTGACATCCTTGCCCACCTCGGTGGACAGACGGAATTCCACGCCCATTTCCTCGAACACCTTGCGGCGACGGGTCATGACAGATTTTTCCAGCTTGAACTCGGGAATACCGAAGGTGAGCAGGCCTCCGATTTCCGGATAGATGTCGAACACCACCGGCTTCACACCATTGCGCACCAGCACATCGGCGCAACCCAGGCCAGCGGGGCCGGCACCGATGACCGCCACTTTCCGGTCGGTCCATTTGACGGCGGACATATCCGGCTTCCAGCCCAGAGCGAACGCGGTGTCGGTGATGTATTTCTCGACCGAACCAATGGTGACGGCTCCATAGCCATCGTTCAGGGTGCAGGCACCCTCGCACAGACGGTCCTGGGGACAAACCCGGCCACAAACTTCAGGAAGCGAGTTGGTGTGATGACACAACTCGACAGCCCGCATGATGTTGCCTTCGGAAACCAGCTTCAGCCAGTTCGGAATGTAGTTATGAACCGGGCACTTCCACTCACAGTACGGGTTACCGCATTCCAGGCAGCGATGGGCCTGGTTCGCGGCGTTGTCCGCGGTATACGGATGGTAGATTTCACCAAATTCCTGCTTTCGCTTCCTGGCCGGTACCTTCTTCGGGTCAATCCGTCCTACTTCGACAAACTGGAAGTCGTTACTCAGTCGTTCTTTCATCATGATGCTCTCATCAGCTCAATTTCGACCAGGGCACCCCCCCGGGGCACCCCAAAACCCTGTTTGACCCGGTTCATTTATTCTGGACGCGCCCGGGTGCTGGCTAGCAGGCTGCGAAGATTGGCAGCCTTGGGTTTAACCAGCCAGAAACGGCCGATGTAGTCGTCGAAATTCTCAAGAATGTGCTCTGCCCACTCACTGCCCGTCTCCGAGATGTGCTCACGAATCACACCGCGCAGATGGTTGCGGTAGGACTCCATGTCTTCACTCGAAATCCGCTGGATTTCAACGAGCTCATGGTTGTACTTGTCCACAAAGGTGTTGTTCTCGTCCAACACGTAGGCAAAACCACCGGTCATACCAGCGCCAAAGTTATGGCCGGTAACACCCAGGACAGTGATCAAGCCACCTGTCATGTATTCACAACAATGGTCACCGGCACCCTCCACAACGGCGTGGGCACCGGAATTACGAACGGCGAAGCGCTCACCGGCCGTACCTGCGGCAAACAACTTGCCCCCGGTGGCACCGTAGAGGCAGGTGTTGCCAACAATGGACGTTTCCTGGGTTTTGAATGAACTGCCACGGGGCGGCTTCACAACCAGCTTGCCACCGGTCATGCCTTTGCCCACGTAATCGTTGGCATCGCCCTCAAGGATAAGATTCAGGCCACCGACGTTCCAGACGCCAAAGCTCTGGCCCGCGGTTCCGGTAAGGTCGAGAGTAATCGGCGCGTCCACCATGCCTTGGTTACCGTGCTTGGCGGCAATCTCACCCGAGAGGCGAGCGCCAATGGAACGGTCGCAGTTGGTCACCCGGTAGGACCAGGCCCCGCCCGATTTGTTCTCGATCGCCGCCGCGGTGTCCTTGACCATCTGCTCGGCCAGGGTGCCCTTGTCGAACGGATGATTGCGCTCGACCTGACAGGTCTGAGGCTTGTCGGCAGGGATATGGTCGTTGGACAACAGACGCGAGAGATCCAGCTTTTTCTGCCGCTCGGTATCACCCGGCAGGCGCTCCAGCAGGTCAACTCGACCGACCAGTTCCTCCAGGCTCCGAACGCCCAGCTTGGCCATCCACTCCCGGGTTTCTTCCGCGACGAAGCGGAAGAAGTTCATGGCCATTTCGACCGTACCCTTGAAATGTTCCTCTCGCAGGTGCTCATTCTGGGTAGCGACACCCGTTGCGCAGTTGTTCAGGTGACAGATTCGCAGGTACTTGCAGCCCAGCGCCACCATCGGGGTGGTACCGAACCCGAAGCTCTCGGCTCCCAGAATGGCGCCCTTGACCACATCCAGGCCGGTCTTGATGCCACCGTCAGTCTGCAAGCGAATCTTACCCCGCAGGTCATTCGCCCGAAGCGCCTGCTGGGTTTCGGTCAGCCCCAGTTCCCAGGGCGAGCCAGCGTACCGGATGGACGTCAACGGACTGGCCGCCGTGCCACCGTCGTAACCGGATACGGTGATCAGGTCGGCGTAGGCCTTGGCCACGCCGGCGGCGATGGTACCGACGCCCGGCTCGGACACCAGTTTCACCGACACCAGGGCTGACGGGTTGACCTGCTTTAGATCAAAGATCAGCTGGGCCAGATCCTCAATCGAGTAAATATCGTGGTGCGGCGGTGGCGAGATCAGGGTCACTCCCGGCACCGAATAGCGCAGGCGTGCGATCAGGTCATTCACCTTACCGCCGGGCAGCTGCCCGCCCTCACCCGGCTTGGCGCCCTGGGCGACTTTTATCTGCATGACATCGGCACTGCGCAGATACTCAGCAGTTACCCCGAAACGACCCGAGGCAACCTGCTTGATCTTTGATCGCTTCTCAGTGCCATATCGGGCCGGATCCTCACCGCCCTCACCAGAATTCGAGCGACCGCCCAGGGTATTCATGGCAACAGCCAGAGCCTCGTGCGCTTCGGGAGACAGGGCACCCAGGGACATGGCCGCGGAATCGAAGCGAGGGAAGATGTTCTCAACCGGCTCGACGTCATCCAGATCAATGGCCTTGAGGTCCTTACGGAAACCCAGCAAATCGCGCAGTGTGGAGACCGGCCGCTCGTTAACCAAGCCTGCGTACTCCTTGTAGTGACCGTAATCACCACTGGTCACTGCTTCCTGAAGTTTTCCGACAACATCCGGGTTGAACGCATGGTATTCCTGGCCATGGACGTACTTCAGCAACCCACCCTGGGAAATCGGCTTGCGCGGCTTCCAGGCGACAGCGGCCAGCTGTTCCTGATCCTGCTGGAAATCGAAGAAGCTGGCACCCTGGATACGGCTTGGGACTCCCTTGAAGCAAAGATCGACGACCTCGTCGGCCAGACCAATCGCCTCGAACAACTGGGCGCCCCGATAAGAGGTCATCGTTGAGATACCCATCTTCGACAGGATTTTCAGCAGGCCCTTGTTGATGCCTTTGCGATAGTTGTTCTTGGCCTCAATCGGGTCCATGAGCAACTCGCCGGTGCGGATCAGGTCATTCAGAACCTGATAGGCAAGATACGGATAGACTGCAGTCGCGCCAAAGCCGAACAGCACAGCGAAATGGTGCGGGTCACGCGCCCAGCCGGTTTCCACAAGGATGTTGGAGTCGCAGCGCAGCCCCTGGGCAACCAGATGGTGGTGAACGGCGCCGGTTGCCATCATGGAACTTACGGGCAGCTCGCCTTCCTTCAGGTCCTTGTCCGTCAGAACCAGAATCACCTTGCCGTCGCGTACTGCCTGCTCGGCTTCCTCGCACACCCGTCGAATCGCCTGCTCGAGGCCTTGCTCGGGCCGATAGCTCATCGAAATACGGGCGACTTCGAAGCCCGGGCGATCGTTGTTGGTGATCTTGAGGAACTTGGCCGGAGACAGAACCGGCGTGGTCAGAATAATCCGGTCAGCATGCTCCGCGGTTTCTTCGAAAACGTTACGCTCGGCCCCGAGACAGGTTTCCAGTGACATCACAATGGATTCGCGCAGCGGGTCAATTGCCGGGTTGGTCACCTGGGCGAACTTCTGTCGGAAGTAGTCCGCCACGTGACGCACCTTGCTGGACAGGACCGCCATGGGGGTGTCATCGCCCATGGAACCGACCGCTTCCTGGCCGTTTTCGGCCAGCGGACGAAGCACTTGATCACGCTCTTCGAAAGACACCATGAACATCTTCTGATGAATCAGGAGTTCATCCGCGTCCATCAGCTTGAATTCAGGCGTTTCCTGATTGAGGGTGGTTTCCACGCGCAGCGCGTTCTCCCGCAACCATCTCTTGTAGGGTTGTGCAGACTTCAGCCGCTGATCGACGTCTTTGGTATGAAGCACTTCTCCAGACTCGGTATCAATCGCCAGCATCTGTCCCGGCCCGACACGACCTTTGGCCACCACATCATCCGGATGGTAGTCGTAGGTGCCGATCTCAGAGGCCAGGGTGATGAAGTCGTCCTTGGTAATAACCCAGCGCGCAGGGCGAAGACCATTGCGGTCCAGCATACAGACCGCATAGCGGCCATCGGACATTACCAGGCCGGCCGGACCGTCCCAGGGTTCCATGTGCATGGAGTTGTATTCGTAGAACGCCCGAAGCTCCGAGTCCATGCTGTCGACGTTCTGCCAGGCAGGCGGAATCATCATTCGCACCGCTCGGAACAGATCAACACCGCCGGCCAGCAGTACCTCCAGCATGTTGTCCATGCTGGATGAGTCAGAACCGGTCAGGTTGACCAGAGGCTGAAGCGTCTGGAGATCCGGAAGGTCCGGGGAACTGAACTTGGCAGCACGGGCAATGGCCCAGTTCCGGTTCCCGTCAACGGTGTTGATTTCACCGTTGTGGGCGAGGTACCGGAACGGCTGCGCCAGAGGCCAGCGAGGCATGGTGTTCGTTGAAAAGCGCTGGTGGAAAACGCAGATGGCGGTTTCCAGATCCGGGTCGCCAAGATCTTTGTAGAAGTTGGCCAGATCCGCCGGCATCATCAGCCCTTTATAGGCCAGCGTCCGGTGCGAGAGGCTACAGATGTAGAACTCGGAATCGTCGACCATGTCGCGCTCGGCATGCCGACGGCCCACAAACAGGCTGATTGCGAACTCTTTTTCGGCCTTGCCAGCAGGAACAACAAAAACCTGTTCAATGCGCGGCAGACAATCAAGGGCCATGGGGCCGAGGCAGCTGTCGTCTACTGGCACCTCGCGCCAGCCCATGATCTCAAGGCCCTGCTCGGTCAGGCGTTTCTCAATCGCAGCACGGCCAGCCTCTGCCTTGGCGCTGTCCGGGTTAAGAAACACCTGGCCCACGGCAAACAGATCGCCTGGCTCCTTGCCAAAGGCCGTCTTGGCAGCCTTCTTCAGGAATGTGTCCGGGCTCTGGATCAGGAGGCCACAACCATCGCCGGTCTTCCCGTCTGCAGCGATACCACCTCGGTGGGTCATGCAGGTCAGCGACTCGATGGCAGTTTGCAACAACTTGTGGCTGGCCTCGCCTTTCATGTGGGCGATCAGACCGAATCCGCAGTTGTCCCTGAATTCGTCGGGATGATACAAACCTGTCATCATAAGCGTTCTCTCGCGTAGAAATGCTTTTCAATCAAAGAGTTAATCGGCACAAAACCGAATACCCACCCTTTGACACTGAAAATGGGGGCTGGCTATTTTACACACGTAGAAATACGTACTCAAATGAGAGTGAAGCTATTTTGGGGAAAAGGAACCGGTTTTCCCAACCGGGAGGCTTATGGAACAACGAGTTATCCCATTTTAAAAAATGCCGCTATAAACCTTCGGCGGAACGAATCCAGGGTGACTGGCCCCTCAAGGCCTGAGGCAATTCCGACACTGCGTTCTGAGCTGCAGTCCTCGTCTGGTATTGTCCATATATTACCATAAACCAGGGTTCACCATTTCGCTCACCCCGGGTGTAGACGGCATCCTTTAATTCTGGGTAACGCTCAAGAGCCGTCAAGGCGGTTTGTTCGAGGTTTCCGGCCACAAGTTGGATGGTGAGTCCGTTTCGGGCCCTCAGATCATCAATGGCGACAAACCTGGATTCGTTACCGGGTCTGAATTCAGGTTCGGACTGGGAAATCGCCTTCACGTCTGG
>NZ_JASSQD010000004.1:66767-198553 GCF_030238305.1 Marinobacter albus
CTCTGGCTCTGGCTCTGGCTCTGGCTCTGGCTCTGGCTCTGGCTCTGGCTCTGGCTCTGGCTCTGGCTCTGGCTCTGGCTCTGAAAAAGTATCACCGACAACGTCCGCCACGGCAGAGCCATCCTCAAGCATTCGAGTTTCGGCGGGATCATTCACCACAGGCGACTCAGGTCCCACTGTTATACTTTTCCGGACAGGTTCCGGCTGCGCTGCTTTCGAGACTTCCACCGAAACCGATTCGTCGTACTGCGTGGAGACAAACCACCAGGATCCAGCCAGCAGCGCTAGCGCCAGCACCGGAAAGCCCAGCCTCTTTAACGATAGAATCCGCGAGTTACCTGCCTTTGACACCGAGGACACCATATCCAGCCAAACCCCGGGCGTGATCCGCTTGAGTCGGCCAAAACTGCCCTGACTCAGGGTGTGAATCGTGGCCACATTGGTCGGACTCAACAGCTCACGGGGGTTACCACCCGCCAGATGAACTCTGGGCTCCAAGTAGGCCACCACCTCCTCCCTCGTCAAGGGGCGGAGATGGATCTGGTGAACATTTGCCGATACCGGATCAAGTGCCAGCCGGCCAACAAGAGCATCACTCCCGGACAACACCGGCACCGCCGCGGACGCTCGCTCCGACGCCAAAAATCCTGCCAGGATGAGCTTTAGCAAATCCGTCGGAGCACTATCTGCATCGTCTATCAGCAAGACCATGCGCTGGCCTTTTCGGGCCCGGGACTCTGACCAGTGAAAGAAGCTGTAAACCGCTTCACGAGGACTCTGCTCTGCCCGAAACGATGACGGTGCGAGAGCCTTGAGGACTGCGGAGAGCGACTTGGAACTGGTGAGTGCAGAGACGGGAATACGATGGAAATCAAGACGGGCTGATTCGCTCCGGACAAGCTCCGCCAGCAAGCGGGTCTTTCCCGACCCGGGCGCTCCGGTCAGCAGCAGCGCCATATCGCCAAAGCCACATAGGTGGCGCAGCGTTTCCAGGGCATGGTGGCGCATCGCGTCCGGAAAAAAGGGCGCCTCCATTTCCAAAGGATTGGCCCGGAATCCGTACCGCTGCTGCAGGCGGGGGAAAAGCCCGCCTGCATCCAGACTGTTCAAGCTCTCTTCAGTCACCACGGCTTCCCTGTTGTTAGGTCCGACCTTGTCAGAGCGACGAGTATCGGTCGTTAACCGGACCGACAAAAACGGGCAAGGGTTGCATCAAGATTGTCAGCAGCCGCATCGCCGGTTACGACGGCATGCCCGATGCCATCAAGCAGAACGAGACGCAGCTCGCCATCTACATTTTTCTTGTCGACGGACATAAGTTCCATGAAATCACCGGGCGTCATGCCTGCCGGCGGCAATTCGGGGAGCCCCGCTCGGCGGATCAGGGCCGCGGCCCTGTCGCACTGCTCACGGCTGATCATACCTTCCCGAACCGACAGGTCGGCCGCCATGATCATCCCCGTCCCTACTGCCTCGCCGTGGAGCCAGTTGCCATAACCGGCATAGGTTTCAATGGCATGGCCAAAAGTATGCCCCAGATTCAATATGGCCCGAAGTCCGCCTTCGCGCTCATCCCGGGCCACCACCTCTGCTTTGCAGGCGCAGGAACGGTAAATGGCCTCAGCAATGGCCGAAGCGTCCAGAGCCACAAGCCTGTCCATTTCTGCCTCAAGCCAGTCCAGAAACCGGATGTCGCGAATCAACCCATATTTAATGACCTCAGCGAGGCCGGCCGATACCTCCCTTGGTGGCAGCGTGCAGAGGCTGTCTGTATCGATCAGGACAGCCTCAGGCTGATGGAAAGCTCCCACCATGTTTTTCCCGAGCGGGTGATTAATCCCGGTCTTGCCACCCACCGACGAGTCCACTTGGGACAAGAGCGTCGTTGGCATCTGAATAAAGTGTACGCCTCTCTGATAGCAGGCCGCCGCAAAACCGGTCATATCTCCGACCACGCCCCCACCGAGCGCGACAAGGGTGGTTTTACGGGTATGCCTGCTCTCAAGCAAACCGTCGAAGATCATGTTCAGGGTCTGCCAGTCTTTGTACTTCTCGCCGTCGGGCAGAACGACGGTGTCAATCTGTTTGCCGGGAAAACAGCCAACGGCCCGGTCGAGGTAGAGCGGCGCCACCGTCTCGTTGGTGACGATCATTACCTGGGAGCCGGACACAAAGGAGGACAGGTCATAACTGCCAAGAAGCCCCTGCCCGATGATTATCGGATAGCTTCGTTCACCGAGCTCCACGGTCAGCTCATGCAATACTCTAGACATGATTCCGTCCTTCCTTGCGTACTTGTCTCTTGTGACGAGGGGTCCGTGGCTTCATCCTGTTGACGAGTTGCCGGACCACGAGCCGCGGGCTCTTTCGATCCGTGTGCATCGTGATGTCTGCCAACTGGGAATACAAAGGATCCCGGATCGAAAAAAGTTTGCGCAAGACCGCCTCGGGATCATCATTCTGCAACAATGGACGGTTGCGATCCTTTCTGGTGCGTTCAACCTGCTGCTCAATCGAGGTCTTGAGATAGACCACTACAGCATCCTGTTTGAGCAACTGGCGGTTTTCAGGCCGCATCACGGCCCCACCGCCGGTCGCCAGAACCGTTTTCGCTTCAGAAGCGAGCTCTTCCAACATCGCAGTTTCACGTTGCCGAAAACCTTCCTCCCCCTCCACGTCAAAAATCCAGGGAATGTTTGCTCCGCAGCGCTCCTCAATGATGCGATCAGAGTCCAAGAAACGATAGCCCAGTTCTTTGGCAAGCATCCGGCCAATCGTACTCTTTCCGGCACCCATGGGGCCGACCAGGACAACGCGTTTGGGCAAAGACATAACTTCCGCTCAATTGTGTTCAGGCGGGTGAGAATATCACAGCGCTGCAAATTCCATAAACTTCAGGTTCCGTCCCACCAACGGATTGGCACAAAAAAGCCGCCGGTTTTACGCGGCGGCTTTTTCTCACCTTCAACTTACTGAATCAGGTCGTTCTTGATGATCTTTGGAGTGATGAAGATCAGCAGCTCACTTCGCTCATCAATGTGCTCTGTACGTTTGAAGAGACGGCCAAGGTATGGAATGTCACCAAGGAACGGGGTCTTGGTGGTCTGGGTTGCGACCTCAGACTGGAAAATACCACCCAGCACCACGGTCTCGCCATTGCCGACCAGCACCTGGGTTGTCACTTCGTTCGTGTTTATGGAAGGAATGCCCGCCGTCACTTCACCACGAGAATCCTGATTCACAACCAGATCCATAATGATCTTGTCATCCGGCGTGATCTGCGGCGTCACTTCGAGCGACAGCACGGCTTCCTTGAAGGATACGGAGGTCGCACCGCTGGAGGAAGCCTCCTGATACGGAATCTCTTCACCAGACTTGATGGATGCGGTCTGACGATCAGCGGTTACAACGCGAGGCTGGGACACCACTTCCGCCTGACCATCGCTCTCCAAGGCAGACAGCTCGAGATCCACCAGGAAATCGTCGCTGCCCCAACCGATGGCGAATGAGGATGCGCCGTCGCCGGTTACACCAAGATCAACCGCCAAGGCACCCGGGAAGGTGATGGTGTTGTTGGTACCACCAGCAGCCTGGCGGGCTTCTTCAACAGCCCCTTGAGAGCCGCCGACCGAAAACACATTATCGCCACTCACGTTATAGGCCGCGCCCCCCCAACGAATACCTAGATCTTCTGCAACGTTAGTCTGGGCACGCACGATGCGAGCCTCGATGGAAACCTGCCGCACTGGGACGTCCCACGTCGAAACAAGACGACGGATTTCTTCAAGCTTTTCCGCAGTCTCGCGCACACTGATGGTGTTGGTACGAACATCGGAGGAAACAAAGCCCCGATCGGAAATCAGCTCTTTATCGGCTTCAATCAAGGCAACAACGTCCGCCGCCTTGGCGTAATTCACCTGAATGATATCGAGACGCACCGGCGCAAGTTCTGCGATCTGTTTGGTGGTCTCCAGTTCGAGCTTCTCACGCGCAGCAATTTCGTCTGCCGGCGCAACGAGGAGAACGTTGCCAATCTGGCGCTTGTCCAGGCCTTTGGTCTTGAGAATCAGGTCGAGAGCCTGATCCCATGGAACATTCTGAAGACGCAGGGTAATGCTTCCGCCCACTGTGTCACTGGCCACCAGGTTCAGGCCGGTGAAGTCTGCAATCAACTGCAGCACGGAGCGGACCTCAATGTCCTGGAAGTTAAGAGAGAGCTTGTCGCCGGTGTACGGGAATTTCTCCTCCCGGCGGGCTTCGGCTTCCTGCTCGGTCAACCTTTCAACACTGACGGTAAACTGACTGCCCGACTGATAGGCAATATAGTCGTAGCTTCCTTCTGGACGAATCTCGACAACGGCGTTGCCATCCTGCATGTAGGTGTCGATGCGATTAACCGGCGTCGCAAAATCCGTGACATCGAGACGACGGCGAAGATTTTCGGGAACCGAAACGCCCGACATGGTCAGGCGGATCTTGCCACCCAGTTCGGACAGGTCAACGGGGGTACTCTCGCTGCCAAGATCCACGACCACACGCCCCTCGCCGTCCTTGCCACGACGAAAGTCGACGCCTGCCAGTGTGTTCGGGCGAGAAGCCCTAGACGACTGCGACGAAGCTGCGCCAGACGACTGAACCGTCTGCTGCACGCTTCCCTCACCGCCAATGGTCATGACCAGGGAATTCCCCGAGCGAACCGTGTCGTAGGGAACAAGTTCAACCAGATTGAAGATCAGGCGTGTTCGATCCTTGGTTTCGACAACGGTCATGCTCTGAGCGTTGCCTGAGCCCAGGGGAATGCTGCGACTGTCAAGACCGCTGGCCGTGTCACGGAGATCGACGGCAATCCGGGCTGGACGCTCGATGGTATAACCCGTTGGCTCCGGCGGTTGACCGTCGAAGGCAAGCGTCACCTCCAGGCGATCTCCCGGTAGCGACGAAAATGACACGTCTTCCAGCGTGACCGCATTGGCCAGGCCGGACAACAACCCAAAAGCAATCACGCCGACGTATACATTGAGTTTCTTAAACATCGCTAGCCTCGACCCCAAACTTTTTTGTTCGTGCATGTTTCTTTCATTCTTCATCCTGCCGCTCCTTAGCCTTCTTCTTCGTTTAGCGTCAGGGAGCGCGGACGCTCAACCCATCCACCCCGGCCATTCGGAACGATCTCAATCAGTTCTATGCGGGTTTCATTCACACCGACAATCCGGCCGTAATTCTGCCCCATATAATTACCTGTGCGGACCCGGTGTATACCGCCTGCCGCATCCTGGACCAGCGCAAACAGGTTACCGGACGTACCCTGCAGCGTTCCCACCATATCCAGCTCTTTCAGGTCAAAGTTTTCGAGAACCTCTCTGGGCCTGTCCAGATTTGGCTCCACATCACTCACCGGCTGCTCGTCAACCATGGTGAGCTGAACATCAATAGGCGGCTCGAAAGGTGCTCGTCGGTCGGCAGCTGAGTAACTAAAAGATTCATATGCCTTGAACTCTGGCAAGGGCTCGACGTGCCCTCGAGGCCTGTCCCGCGTGTCCGCCATGAATTTGTCGAGGTCCGAAAAGCCGCTGCCTTGGGAGCAAGCCGTCAAAAGGGATACCAAGGAAATACCCAGCCAGGCTTTTCCCGCATGCGTTTTTGCCATGCTCATTCTCCAGCCCGGTAGCGGTACGTACGGGCGAGAACCTGCATATCAAGCTCTTCCCCGTCTCCGCCAGATGGTTTGATGGTTAAATCATGCAGAGTAACAATCCGAGGAAGACTTGCGACACTGCTTACGAAGGATGCCAGCTCGTGATACGTACCTGACACTCTAATATTGATCGGAAGTTCGGCATAAAAATCGCGCTGCCGCTCAGACTGAAGCTTCACTTCGCGCAACGCTAAACCATTTCCCAGAGCGGTGTTGGTGATATCTTCCAGCAAACCGGGAACTTCCGTTTCACTAGGTAGTTGACGTACCAGAGCGCCGAAGGTTTCCTCCATTTCAGCCATCTGTGCCTTGAAAACTTCAAGGTTGGCGACCCGGTACGCCTTCTCCTCGTATTTCTTGCGCAGGTCCTGTTCGGTCTTTTCTACCCGATCAAGCTGGATGTACTGGTCCTTGATAAAGAACCAGTAACCGCCACCCACAATCAGACCAAAAACAATGAGCACAACAATGGCTTTGACCGGAGCCGGCCATATGCCAGCGTTATTGACATCCAGATCGTTGATATCAAATTCGTTAAGACTTTTGAGAGAGTCCGCGAGGCTCATTACTTATCCTCCGCTTCGGGCTCGGGCGTTTTCTGCTGCACCGACAGGTTAAACTGGCTGTATCCGGCACGACGATTGTCGGCTTCTGCTACGTTGGAAAGACTCGGATCGGCGAACCAGTCAGACTCTTCAAACTGCCGCATGAGCGTCGAGATTCTGCTGTTGGATTCGGCCATGCCGACAATTGAGAGCTTATCTTCCGTTTTCTTGAGATCTGTATAGAACAGACCGTCAGGCAGCGTACGGACCAACTCATCAAACACCCGCACGATCACCGGGCGCGTGCCCTGCAGGTCCTGGATCACCTGCATGCGAGCAAGGAGCTCATCGCGCTTGCGCTTGAGGCTTTCGATTTCCCGAATCTGTTCATCCAACTTCTTTGTTGCAGTTTCAATGTAGGCGTTCCGCGACTGCTGATAGGCAATGCGGCTGTCCATATCGGTTTTCCATAGAAACACGAGGCCTGCGGCTATGATCGCAGCGCCGAGAATCATCACAACGAACTGCTTCTGCTTTTCCGCCCGTAGCTCTTCGCGCCAGGGCCTCAGGTTAATATTCGCCATCAGTCGAAACTCCTCATTGCCAGACCACAGGCAATCATCAGCGAGGGAGCATCATTACTAAGCGAAGATGCGTTTACCCGTGACCCTACCGCCATGTCTGCAAACGGGTTTGCGACAACGGTAGGCGTTCCTGTCTTTTCCTCGACCATTTCTGTCAGCCCCTGAATAGAGGAAGTACCACCTGCCAGAACCACATAGTCGACAGCATTGTACTGACTGGCACCAAAGAAGAATTGAAGTGCCCGGGCAACCTGCTGAACAACCGCTTCCCGGAACGGCGTGAGCACCTCGGACTCGTAATCGTCAGGCAATCCACCCTGTTTCTTGGCAAGTCCCGCCTCCTCCAGCGACAATCCATAACGACGCTGAATTTCCTCGGTAAGTTGTTTGCCTCCGAAGATCTGTTCGCGGGTGTAAACGGTTTTACCGCCTGCGAGTACGCTGAGCGTGGTCATGGTGGCACCCACATCAACGATGGCCACCACCAGCTCCTCACCTTGGGAATCGAGCTGAGGCTCGATCAGAGTGAAGGCACGCTCAAGAGAGTAGGCTTCCACATCAACGATCTTGGCGGTGAGGGAGGCAATTTCGAGGGCGTCTTCGCGAATATCGACGTTTTCCTTCCGGCACGCTGCCAGCAGAACATCGACCTGGTCGGGATTACTTTCCGACGGCCCCTGGACCTCAAAGTCTATTGCAACTTCGTCGAGCGGATATGGAATGTACTGATCCGCCTCGAGGGCGATCTGATCTTCCATTTCAAACTCGTTGAGTCCTCCATCCATCTGGATGGTCTTGGTAATCACCGCAGAGCCCGACACCGCGACCGCAACCTGTTTTACGCCGGTACGCGACTTCGAGGCGACGCGCTTGAGCACCTCGCCAACGGCTTCGACATCGGTGATGTTTTTCTCAACGACGGCATTCGCCGGCAACGGCTCAACCGCGTAGCTCTCGACCTTGAAGCGGTCGCCCTGCTTTGACAGCTCCAGAAGTTTGACCGAACTGGAACTTACGTCCACGCCCAGCACTGCACTGGATTTCTTTCCGAACAATCCGAACACGCGCTCACCCTATACCTGGTTAGATGCACCCGGTTAAGTTACTTATGTGTTTTTTATTTAAGAGAATTTCTTCAGAATTCCGTCTACAATGCCCTTTCTTCTTTAATTGAGAGGCATTGCGGCGGTGAAGCGACTCATCCTTCCTAAAGCAATTTCTCAAATGATAGACCTATATCCAACAGTTGTCAGAAAAAAATGTCTCATTTGTTGCGCACATCTCGCCTTTTTGCATGGTTATTTCTCACCGGCCTGAGCGTCACTGTAATCGTCACCTCAGGACTCTATCTTTATCTTCGCCCCGGACTTCCGCCGGTGGAGCAACTGCTAGATATCAAGTTGCAGACGCCGCTCCGGGTGTACAGCAAAGACAGCAGATTAATAGCAGAATTCGGTGAAAAGAGAAGGGCACCGATCACAATCGAACAGATCCCAACAATTCAGTTACAAGCCTTTTTGGCCGCAGAGGATGCGCGGTTTTACGAGCACTTCGGGGTCGACATCAAAGGCCTGGCGCGGGCTGCAATCGAACTGGTCTCTACCGGCTCCATCCAGTCCGGGGGCAGCACCATCACAATGCAGGTTGCAAAAAATTACTTTTTGTCACGCGACAGGACCTTTATTCGGAAGTTCAACGAGATACTTCTCGCTCTTCAGATTGAGCGTGAACTCGACAAAAACCGAATCCTGGAGCTGTATCTGAATAAGATCTACCTCGGCAATCGCGCCTATGGGATCGCAGCCGCAGCGCAGGTTTACTACAACAAACCCGTTGCCGAGCTTTCACTGGCCCAAATGGCGATGCTTGCGGGCCTGCCCAAAGCGCCGTCTGCATTTAACCCCCTCGCCAATCCGGACCGCGCCCTCATCCGGAGAAACTGGATACTTGGCCGAATGCGCGACCTGGACTTCATCACCGGCGACGCCTATGACCTTGCCGTCACCGCACCGCTGACCGCCGGCTACAACGCCACGGATGTTGAGGTGGATGCCGACTATGTGGCGGAAATGGCGCGCTCCGCCATCGTCCAGCGCTTCGGCGATGGCGCCTACACTGACGGCTACACGGTAACCCTGACCGTGGACAGTCTCAAACAGCAGACTGCCACTGACGCACTCCGGGAAGGCCTGGAAGCCTACGACCGCCGACACGGCTTCAGGGGACCGATCGGGCAGATCGATCAGGAAACCCTGGAGGAGACCACCCCGTCGGACCTCGTCCTGAATTACCCCAAAGTCGCATCACTCACGCCCGCACTGGTAACCGGCATCAAGGATGAGACACTGAGCGTGCGAGTCCATGCCCGGGGTGTGGGTGATGCAGTGATGCCCTTTGACACCATGACCTGGGCAAGGCGTTACAAGACGGAAGATCTGCGCGGCCCCGAACCGGAAAAGCCGTCGGACGTCCTTGCCGTTGGCGATGTGGTCTACGTCCATATCAATGAGAAAGCACCGGGCGGCGAAGGGAAAGAAACACTCCCGACTGTAGCTCTGGCACAAGTGCCCCGTGCGGAAGGCGCGCTCATCTCGCTGGACGCTGATACTGGGGCGATACAGGCGCTTGCCGGCGGCTACAGCTTCCGGCAAAGCAAATACAACCGTGCAGTCCAGGCGAAACGGCAGCCGGGCTCGACCTTCAAGCCGTTCCTGTACTTGAACGCACTGGAAAACGGCATGACACCGGCGACCATCTACAATGATGCGCCGATCGTCTTCGACGACTCGGAACTGGAAACCGCCTGGCGGCCGCAGAATTCCTCCGGCCAATTCTATGGCCCGACTCGACTGCGCGAGGCCCTCTACCGGTCGCGGAACATCGTTTCCATCCGACTCCTCAGGGATGTCGGTATCCAGAAGACGCTGGACTACCTGAAACAACTGAAGATCCCGGTCGACAACATGCCTGACAACCTCTCGCTGTCACTCGGCAGCGGCCAATTGACCCCGATGGAGCTGGCCCGCGGCCTTGCCGTTATCGCAAATGGCGGCTACGACGTGCAGCCGTATCTCATCGAGCGCATCGAGGACGTCAACGGCGATACTGTTTATCAGGCACCCGAAACCATACTCTGTGACCAAAATTGCGATGAGCTGGCAGCCTCGGCAACACCCAATTCTGAGGGGGCAGCCGCTGGCACCTCGGAGGCTGAACTGGAAAGTGTACCCTCAGCCAGTGAGTCAGCGCCGGAAGTGCGGGTGATGCGACGCCTGGCTGATGAGCGCTCGGTGTACATTCTCCACTCGATGATGCGGGACGTTATTCGGCTGGGCACGGGACGACGAGCGCTCGCCCTCGGGCGCACGGATATCGCCGGGAAGACCGGCACGACCAACGAACAGAAAGATACCTGGTTCGCGGGCTTCAACCATGAGGTCGCCACGACGACGTGGGTCGGCTTCGATCAGCCAGCCCCGCTGGGACGACGAGAATTCGGCGCCAGCACCGCTCTGCCGATCTGGATTGACTATATGGAAGTCGCGCTGAAGGGAACCCCACCAGCCACGATGCCCCGCCCTAACGGGATTGTGAACATCCGGATAAATCCGGAAACTGGCAAGCGCGCCAGGCCTGGCGAGGACGGCGTATTTGAGGTCTTCAAGGAAGAGGACGCCCCCGCCCCGCTCACCGCAGAGGACGAGGACGAACGCAACGGCAACGGTAGCGGCGACGGCCTCTCACGCCAAATCTTCTGACCCTAACAACCCGACAGGCACCAGAGGCAGACACAAAAAAACCGGCGGGATCACCGCCGGTTTTTTTATTTCCCTGAACGAAGAATCAGATGATGTCGTCCATGGACTTCAGCGGGTAGTGCGCCGGGTACGGGTTGCGAGCCACACCAGAATCAACCGCTGCGCGAGCAACAGCTGCAGGCACAACTTCAAGCAGACGCACATCCATCGGCTTCGGAATGATGTACTCTTTGCCGAACTCGAAGCTATCCACGCCATATGCCTCACAGATTTCCTGAGGCACAGGCTCTTTGGCCAGTTCGCGAATGGCGTTGACTGCAGCAACCTTCATCTCTTCGTTGATTGCGGTAGCACGAACATCCAATGCGCCACGGAAGATGAACGGGAAGCCCAGAACGTTATTCACCTGGTTTGGGTAGTCCGAACGGCCGGTCGCCATGATGAGATCATCACGGGTAGCCAGCGCCACTTCCGGGCTGATCTCCGGATCGGGGTTTGAACAGGCAAACACGATGGGGTTGGGCGCCATCAACTTGAGCTGGTCCGCAGTCAGCAGATCCGGGCCCGACAGCCCCAGGAACACATCCGCGCCATCAATCGCGTCGTCCAGTGTGCGGCGGTCTGTATCATTGGCGAACATCGCCTTGTACTGGTTCAGATCATCACGACCAGAGTGGATCACACCCTTTCGGTCGAGCATGAAGATGTTTTCAGAGCGAATACCGCAGCTGATCAGCAGCTTCATGCAAGCGATAGCTGCCGCACCTGCTCCAAGGCAGACAACTTTCGCTTCTTCAATTTTTTTACCCTGCAGCTCAAGAGCATTGATCATGCCGGCTGCAGTTACGATTGCGGTGCCGTGCTGGTCATCATGGAAAATGGGCACGCTGCACTTTTCGATCAGCGCACGCTCTATCTCAAAGCATTCCGGTGCCTTGATGTCTTCCAGGTTGATACCACCGAAGGTGTCAGCAATACGCTCGACCGTTTCGATAAACGCCTGCGGGCTTTCGGAATTGACTTCGATATCGAAAACATCAATTCCGGCAAAGCGCTTGAACAGTACGCCTTTGCCTTCCATAACCGGCTTACTTGCCAGCGGACCCAGGTTGCCCAGACCAAGAATCGCGGAACCGTCAGAGATTACAGCCACCAGATTTCCCTTGGCGGTGTACTTGTATGCGTTCTCCGGGTCCTTTGCGATCTCGCGGACCGGTTCGGCAACCCCGGGGCTATACGCCAAAGAGAGATCGCGGGAGGTCTTGGTTGGCTTGGTGATTTCTACACTCAGCTTACCAGGCCGCGGCTTGGCGTGATATTCAAGGGCTGCTTCTTTCAGATCTTGAGACATTGCCACTGTTCCGTTTGTCACGTTTAAAGGTAATGAACCGCAAAGCACTGCTCAGCGGAGCGCGCCATTATGGCGCGACCGCCCCCAAACGACAAGTGCCAACCGGCCAATTTGTGACCAGTCAATAGTGCAAATTGCGTATGTCTTTTTTGACTACACGCGAGGATCAAGACATAAAAAAAGCGCCCGGAGGCGCTTTTCTGACCAGAGTCGCTTGATCAGTCTTTCTTGCCGCCAGCAATGCGGCCGCCGAAGCGCTTCTGGAAACGGTCGATACGACCACCGGTATCCATAACCTTCTGCTTACCCGTGTAGAATGGGTGGCACTGGGAGCAAACGTCCAGCTGCAGGTCATGGCCGATCGTGGAACGGGTCTTGATGACGTTGCCGCAAGAGCAGGTCGCGGTGACGTCTTCGTACTTGGGATGGATACCTTCTTTCATGGCGAACCTCGTTAGGTCATGCCGCCACCTGATCACGGGGCCTTCAATTGCCCGGGCGCCAGGCACCGCATGTTTGAATCAATTGAGAAGACGGGGCACAATCATGCCCTGCCGGAAACAGACCGCGAATCTTACTTGCAAATGCAATAACAGGCAAGCACCGCAGGGATTTCCGCCCCGCCTGCACCAGCAAGGGTCACCTATAGCTGGGCACCTAAAGGATACGCAAATACCGTGACCCCCGACTCTCACTGGAGCAATCTGTGTCGTCCATTGCACGAATCGCCCTGAATCGCCCGCTAAGGCGGCTGTTCGACTACCGGATTCCCGAGGGCCTTGACCTCGTTCCAGGGCAAAGAGTCCAGATACCGTTCGGACGCCAGCAGGCAACCGGCATAGTCGTTGAAACCGGCGTCAACCCGCCAGCCGGTATCACCATCAAGCCCGTAACCTCGGCCATTGAACCTTGGCCGGCGCTCCCTGATGAGACATTCCAATTGCTGAATTGGGCCAGCAATTACTACCAACACCCGCTTGGCGAATGCCTCTTTACCGCTCTACCCGCCTCCTTACGGAAGGGACGAGCCGCCGAAGAAAAACCGGAACAGTGGTGGACAGCGGTCGGCACCGGAGAAGAACTCCCGAACAACGCCCATAAACAAAGGGCCCTGCTGGCCTGGCTGACCGACAGAGAAAACGGGGCGTCCGACCGGGACATCACCCAGGCAGGATACACCCGGGCGCAACTCAGAGCACTTCACGACAAGAAGCTGATTGAGCCCCATTCCCGCGCCATCAGCTACAGCGCGACTACTGACGCGGACATCGACAGCAGGGTGCCGGCACTGTCGGCCGCGCAAGTCGAAGCCGCCCGCGAACTTGCCCCGCCCGGGGACGGCTTTAGCGCCTCGCTTCTCTATGGCATCACCGGGAGCGGGAAAACGGAGCTCTATCTTCATTACTTGAAAACGAACCTGGAGGCGGATCAACAAGCCCTGGTTCTGGTGCCGGAGATCAATCTCACACCTCAGACGGTTGCTCGTTTTCGCCATTATTTCGGCGACCGCATTGTGGTCTGGCACTCGGCACTCAATGACGGTGAACGGCTCTCCACCTGGCTGAAAATCCGACACGGCGAACCGGTTGTACTGATCGGGACCCGTTCAGCTGTGCTGCTTCCCTTTACCGGCCTGAAGACCATTATCGTCGATGAGGAACATGACAGCTCCTATAAGCAGGGGGAAGGCTTCCGTTACTCTGGCAGGGACGTAGCCGTTTACCGGGCGCACCTGAACGGTTGCCCGGTGATCCTGGGCTCGGCAACCCCCTCGCTGGAATCTTATTACAACGCAAAACAGCAAAAATACCGCCTTGTTCGACTGGAAGAACGAGCCGGAAATGCCCAGCCGCCGGAAATCTGTCTGCTCGACATTCGCAGCCGGCCGCTGGAGGGAGGCTTTTCAAAACCCGCCCTCGAGGCTATCCGGAAAACCCTGGAAAACGGGCAACAGGCGCTGGTGTTTGTGAATCGTCGGGGTTTTGCCCCGGTGATGATGTGTTTTGATTGCGGCCACATGGTGGAATGCCCCCGGTGCGACACCCGGCTTACCTACCACCGACGGGATCGCGCCATGCGCTGCCACCACTGCGATTACCAGACGGCCGCCACTGACCATTGCCCCGAATGTCACAGTGAAGCATTCAAACCCGTTGGCGAGGGGACTGAGCGAAGCGAGGACATTCTCGCGACCACATTTCCCGAGACCCCCATCGTCCGAGTTGATCGCGACAGCACCCAGCGCAAGGGCAGCATTCAGGGCATCCTGAACACTGTAAACACCGGCAAGCCCTGTGTTCTGGTTGGCACCCAGATGCTTGCCAAAGGCCACGACTTCCCGGGCGTCACGCTTGTTGTGGTGGTCAACGCTGATGGCGGCCTGTTCAGCGTCGACTTCAGGGCGCCTGAGCAGCTTATCCAGACCCTGCTTCAGGTCAGCGGCCGGGCGGGCCGAGGTAGGGTGCCCGGAAAGGTCCTGGTTCAGACCTGCCACAGCGACCACCCCCTGCTTCGCACTCTGTGTAATGGACGCTACCTGGACATGGCCGATCAGCTTCTGGCGGAGCGAGAGGCCGGCCAATTCCCGCCTTTCCGCGCCATGGCCATCTTTCGGGCGGAAGCCGACTCCATGGAGCAAGGCCTTACCCTGCTCGACTCCATCAAACCACTCACACAAGCCCGGGGGATCGACGTCTGGGGCCCGTTACCCGCGCTGATTGCCCGGCGCGCCAACCGCCATCGTTCCCAACTGGTCCTCAATGCTGACAACAGGAAGCGTCTGAATTTCTTGCTGAAAGGAATATGCGAACAGCTGGATCAGCGAAAGCTTCCTGGTAACCTGAAATGGATGATTGACGTTGATCCGCAGGAAACTGGCTAACTTTTCTCAATTTTCCGAATTTTCACACCATTTCACACTTCAAGGGCGTCCCGGGATTTGCAAATCAAACGCCTGTGCTAATATCTGATTCGCATATGAACATGTCTTTTATGTAAACAGATCATATATGTGATTCTCATGCAGGGAATTCACTTATGGATGACTGCAAAACCAAACGGAAATCATGGAGATTGGAAATGTCAGGGAAGTTCCTTGCGCGTACGTCAGCAATATCGCTGGCACTGATTCTTGCCGCCTGCGGTGGCGATGATGCATCTGCCCCCCTTGCAAACTCAGGCTCCGGCAACAGTTCGGGCTCAACGGGTGACGCCACGACTGATGAAGGGTCTACGAGCACCCCGGAAACTAAATCGATAGCAATTGGCATTAACTCTGGCAGCGGTTTTGTGGATGGCCAGGTATCGGCGTCCACCGTCAATCTGGGATCAGGAGGAAAAGCCTACCTGGAGGTCACAGTAGTAGACCAGAATGACGCCAACAGCCTGGTTACCGGAGAAAGTATCGAAGTTACTTTCTCCTCCCCCTGCCTGGACAATGCCAGGGCATCACTGTCCGCCAATCCAGTCACAGTGTCTTCAGGTTTCGCCAGGACTACATACACGGCAATGGGCTGTGCGCCTCAGGATCTGGTAACGGCAACAGTCGCAGGGGCGGAGGCCAGCGTGGTGCTGAACATTGCACCTCCTGAGGCCGTTGATCTGGTCGCATCCCAGCCGCAACCCAATTCAATCGCGCCGAACGGACAATCGATCGAGGGCCGGAAAAGTGTCTCTAAAGTCACTTTCACACTCGAGGATGAATCCGAAAATGGCATCCCCGGATCTACCGTTAACTTTTCACTGTTTCCCGCAGACACTGATCTGAAACTTACCCAAACAAGCGGCGAAACAGACGATGCCGGGCAGGTTGTGGCGAGCGTAGAAGCCGGAACGACCAATGCGGTTGTTCGTGTCGTAGCCACGACAACGAGCTCTTCGGGCGACACCATCTCAACGACCTCTGCCCCTATCGCGGTTAACTCCTACATCCCGACTGAGGCGAACTTCTCCCTGAGCATTGATAATTTCTTGCCGAATGCCATGAACATTGACGGCGTGACAGTCGGTGTAACTATCTCCGCGGCAGACCGGTACGGGGATGCGATTCGAGGCAACACCATCGTTAACTTCACCACCTCCAACGGCTCGATTACGCCGGACTGCGAACTCGACGACGGTGGCAAATGTAACGTGACATGGTCCAGCCTCGCAACGCGGGAAGCTCGTCCGATAATCTACGCTTACACGCAGGGCGAACGAGTAACCTCAGGCACAGACTGTTTCTTGCCGACGAGCACCTGTACCTATGAGCCGACAACCGTTGAGCAGGCCGCAGCTATCGTGCAATCCAGCTCCGATAACGTGACAGTATCGCTGGCCAATACTTCCGGCAACGAATACTGTGCGACAACGTCCGTGGTAGTGCGCGACGGCGGTACAACCGCATCCGTGGTGCCTCCCTCTGGCACAACCATCGAGTTTACGGCAACCGATGGCACAATCATTAACGAAAGCCAGGCGTCCAAAACCATCGGAACAGGGTCGGCACTGGTCTTCGAAACAGGACTTACCACCTGTGTTTTCGCGGAAGCAAACGCGAGCCCTGAGGGAATACCAAGACTCAATGTTGTTGTAACCCCTCCCGGCGGAGATATCGCGGAGGCCTTTACGGCACTCTAATTAATATCCTTCCAGCCCGGCAACTGCCGGGCTTTTTGCTTGCCGCTCAACTTTCCGCGATAATACCCGCCTTCTGTTTCCAACGGGCGCCCTGCCCTAACTCCAATTCTCCAGTAAACCGAGTCATCCGACAGCATGAAAGAGACCGTTTCCGATCTGCTCCAGTCCGCGCTGGCTTCCCTTCAATCCGAGGGCATCCTGCCTGCCGACGAGGCATTTACACCGCAAGTGGGCAACACCAAGGACAAATCCCACGGCGACTACGCCTGCAACATCGCCCTGGTAGCAGCAAAGGCTGCTGGTTGCCCACCCCGGAAACTCGCCGAAGCACTGATCGATCGACTACCGCAGAGCGAAGCTGTCCGGAAAGTGGAAATTGCCGGCCCCGGATTCATCAATTTCTTCATGAGTACCGCCAGTGCTTTCGAGGTCGTGAACACGATCCTCGAGCAAACCGACCGGTTTGGCCGCAACAACAGCGGCCAGGGTGAAAAGGTGCAGGTTGAGTTTGTCTCTGCGAACCCGACCGGCCCCCTGCACGTCGGTCACGGTCGCGGCGCCGCAATCGGTGACTGCCTCTGCCGGCTACTGGAAGCGAACGGGTATAACGTCACCCGCGAATTCTACTACAACGATGCCGGTGCCCAGATCAACAACCTGGCGCTGTCAGTGCAATCCCGGGTAAAAGGATTGACCCCCGACGATGACAGCTGGCCCGCGGATGGCTATCGCGGAGACTACATCGTCGATGTGGCAGAGGCCTACCTGGCCGGCGAGACCGTGACCGCCGACGACCGCGAGGTCACCGCCAAGGCAGATCCGGATGACCAGGACGCCATACGCGAATTCGCCGTCGCCTATCTGCGCCGGGAGCAGGACCTGGACCTGAAGGCATTTGGCGTGCATTTTGACGTTTATTTCCTTGAGTCGTCCCTGTACGACGAGGGCAAGGTGGAAGCAACGGTCAATCGTCTGCGGGATAACGGTTTCACCTACGAGCAGGACGGCGCCATGTGGCTGAAGACCACCGAATTCGGCGACGACAAGGACCGGGTGATGCGCAAGAAGGACGGTGGCTATACCTACTTCCTGCCCGATGTCGCCTACCACCTCAACAAGTGGCAACGGGGCTTCACCACCGTCATCAACGAACAGGGTGCCGACCACCACTCCACGGTTACCCGGGTCAGGGCCGGACTGCAGGCCCTCAATGCCGGCATTCCGAAGGGCTGGCCCGATTACGTTCTGCACCAGATGGTGATGGTGACCCGATCGGGCCAGGAGGTGAAAATTTCCAAGCGGGCCGGCAGTTATGTCACCGTACGGGACCTGATCGACGAAGTTGGTCGGGACGCGACGCGGTTCTTCCTCGCCGCCCGTCGCGTCGACTCGCAATTGACCTTCGATATCGATCTGGCGCGATCCCAGACCAATGAGAATCCGGTGTATTACATCCAGTATGCTCATGCTCGCATCTGCAGTGTTCTGCGAAAACTCGCGGAGGAAGGTGCAGAGCGGGAACGCAACCAGTGCGTGGGTGACCTGTCGCTGCTGACTCTGGACGAGGAGAAAGAGCTCGCCAATCAACTCGCCAAGTACCCGGAACTGATTGCTAACTCCGCAGCTCAACGGGAACCGCATCATTTGACCCACTATTTGCGGGAGTTGGCGGGCCAGTTCCATACTTACTACAACGCTCACAAGGTACTCATTGAAGATACGGCAATTCGCGATGCCCGCGTGAGCCTCTACCTTGCGATTCGCCAGGTAATTGCCAACGGCCTCGATCTGCTGGGTGTCAGCGCTCCGGAAGAGATGTAAGTAACGACCATGTCCCGAGATTACGCCCGAAAAAACCGCTCGGCCTCGCCTTCCGCGACATCACAGAAAAGGCGCGCCAAGCCTTCGCCCAGCCCAAGGAAGCGGACTGCGCCGGCGGCACCCGCACGATCCCAGCACGGGGGCCTGTCGGTGAAATGGATCCTTTCACTGGCTGCGGTTGGCGGCTTCATCGGCTTCATTGTCTACCTGAACTCCCTGCCAACCGGCAGTGCACCGCAGGCAACGCAAGCCCCGGCCACCAAGACAGAGAGCAGCCAGTCACAAACGGTCGCCGAACCCGAGGAAAAAAAGCCCGGTTTCCGCTTCTATGAAATGCTCCCGGAATCCGAGGTCGTGCCGCCCAAGGTTGACGAGTACACCCCTGGCCCTGTGAAGCAGGATTTCACCTACCTGGTGCAGTCCGGCTCCTTCCGAAGCAAGGGCGACGCCGAGCGCCAAAGAGCCCAGATCGCCTTCCAGGGCCTGCGCGCCACTGTGCAGCGCATTGACCTGGACAGCGGATCCATCTGGTACCGTGTCAACGTGGGCCCTTTCACCTCACGGAGCCAGATGAATTCGGCGATCGACAAGCTGGTATCGATCAATATCCAGCCCCTCATCCGGAAAATTCCGAAGGAAGGTTAACCTGAACCCTGGGGAGAGCTTTTCGCGCTGTCGACAGGCTCTCCACTTGAATTCTCCTCCCACGCCTCCATAACTGCCCAATACCGATTTCAATCAGGCAATTGGAGCCCAAATGACTACCATACTTTCGGTCCGCCGCGATGATGAAGTTGCCATGGGTGGCGACGGCCAGGTTTCCCTGGGCAATACGGTAATGAAGGGCAATGCCCGAAAGGTTCGCCGCTTATACAATGGCAAGGTGATTGCCGGTTTCGCCGGCGGCACTGCCGACGCGTTTACCCTGTTCGAACGATTTGAGGCCCAGTTGGAAAAACATCAGGGTAACCTGACCCGGGCGGCAGTCGAGCTGGCGAAGGACTGGCGAACAGACCGGGCCCTACGCCGCCTGGAAGCGCTTCTAGCGGTAGCAGATAAAACCGCATCTTTGATCATTACCGGCAATGGCGATGTCATCGAACCCGAGGAGGGTCTGATAGCCATCGGATCCGGCGGCCCATTTGCCCAGGCGTCAGCGCGAGCCCTGCTGGAAAACACCGAACTCTCTGCCCACGAGGTTGTGGAAAAAGGGTTGGATATCGCAGCTGATATCTGCATCTACACCAACCACAATCGCACCCTCGAAGTGCTGTCTACCAACGAGTGACCCGGAGCGACCATGTCTGCAATGACACCCCGTGAGATTGTCCACGAGCTGAATAAACACATCGTGGGCCAGGAAGAAGCCAAGCGGGCGGTGGCCATCGCCCTGAGAAATCGCTGGCGTCGGATGCAGCTGGATAGCACCCTGCGCGACGAAATCACCCCAAAAAACATCCTGATGATCGGCCCCACCGGCGTCGGTAAAACCGAAATTGCTCGACGGCTGGCGAAATTGGCCGCCGCCCCGTTCCTCAAGGTGGAAGCCACCAAGTTCACCGAAGTCGGCTACGTCGGGCGGGACGTGGAGTCAATCATCCGGGACCTGGCCGACATGGCCATCAAGATGCTGCGCGAGCAGGAAATGAAACGTCATGAGCACCGTGCTCTTGATGCCGCGGAGGAACGCATTCTGGACGCCCTTCTGCCTCCGGCGAGAGATTTCCAGCAAGACAGCCAGCGCAGCGAGGATTCCTCTACCCGGCAGCTGTTTCGCAAAAAACTGCGCGAGGGCGAGCTGGACGACAAGGAAATTGAAATCGACCTCAGCAGCAGCGGGGCCGGCGTCGAGATCATGGCGCCTCCGGGAATGGAGGAAATGACGAATCAGCTCCAGAGCATGTTCTCCAACCTGTCTTCCGACAAGCGCAAGACCCGGAAAATGAAGGTAAGTGACGCGCTGAAACGGGTTAAAGACGAGGAAGCGGCCAAACTGGTTAATGAGGAAGAGATAAAGCAGAAGGCCATCCAGGTGGTAGAGCAGAATGGCATCGTTTTCATTGACGAGATCGACAAGGTCGCCAAACGCTCCGAAAACACCTCATCCGACGTTTCCCGCGAAGGCGTCCAACGGGACCTGCTCCCTTTGATCGAGGGCAGCACGGTGAGCACCAAGTACGGCTCGATTCGTACAGACCACATTCTGTTTATCGCCTCCGGTGCGTTCCACCTGTCGAAGCCTTCCGACCTGATTCCGGAGCTTCAGGGCCGGCTGCCGATCCGGGTCGAGCTGGAGGCGCTTTCACCAGAGGACTTCAAGCGCATACTTACCGAGCCAGACGCATCCCTGGTTCAGCAGTATGAGGCGCTCATGGCGACCGAAGGGGTAAAACTGACCTTTGGCGAAGGCGCCATCACCCGCATTGCGGAAGTGGCGTGGAAGGTCAACGAAACCACCGAGAATATTGGCGCCCGGCGGCTGCATACAGTGCTTGAACGGTTACTGGAGAGCCTGTCGTTCGACGCGGGCGATCAGGTCAATGATGGCTTTGAGGTGACCGCCGACTACGTGGACGAAAAGCTGGGAGCCTTGGCCGAAGACGAGGATCTCAGTCGCTACATTCTGTAACTGCGGCAAAACGGGGGGGGTGCGGCAATCGTGCCCCCTGCCTCCGGGTTTACTGGGCCTTGCTGAACAGGTGAGTCACGTTTTCCAGGCCCGATGCGAGCTTTCCCTTCTCGGCCTTTTTCTTCCGGCCTTTGGCCACATAAAGCGGAAGCATCTCCCCGTAGAGACTGGTGCTGATGGTTCGCTGCTCGTCTTCCAGCCGATCCCGGCGAAGCGTTATGCCGTACTTCGCCAGCTTTGGCTCCAGTTCGTCGGCCCGGTTCAACAGGTCCCGACGTGTCATCTGGTAAGCATGCTCACACACCATTCGACGGGACTGGAAGCTGAAGACATTCGAGAAAAACAGCTTGGCGTCATCCCGGGTTGGCTCGAACAGCAGGATATCCTTGTCCGGATAGTCCCGCGCGTATTGCGCAATTCCAGACTGCATCCGGGAGTAAACCATGGTTCGGAACATCTGGGACAGTAAGTTGGGCATGCCAGAGCGTGTCAGCTCACCCGGTTTCATGGTGCCCGCCCGAACCGCAGCACTGGCGTCAATCGGTACCTGGGGATTAACCGCAAACACCAAGTCCGCTCCATCCTCAAACGCTACCGAGGCGTGTAGCCCCTTACGCAGAGTGCCATCGACATAATACCGACCGTCGATATCCACTGGCACATACAGGCCGGGAGACGCAGTACTTGCCTGGATTGCCTTGGAAATCGGTACGTGATCAAAACCGGGCGCACCAAAGCATACGGCCTCCGTGCTTTCGACGTCCGCCGCAACGATATACAGGCTTCGCTTCAACTGCCGGAAATCGTTCGTGCGGCCAAGCATGGTAAATGCCCGCTTGAGATACTCGTGCAAACCCTCGTTATCGAACAGGCCCGCCGGTGCCGCCTGCGCAAGGATCGTCAGTGCCTCAAGAAGACTCTGGTCGTAAGGGTTGTTCACAAACCGCTGGACCGCCGTTGAAACCAGACCCGGGACCGCCAGCAACCGACTGCCCAGCTCTCGAAATGCGGGGCGATAGAAGACTTCAGGGTGGAATGGGTGAACCTCGGCTTCATTGCGAACGAAAATGCGGCACAATTGCGCTGTGGTCATCTGGTTGGCCAGATTGGCCGCCACGAAAGACCCACCGTTAACCCCAACGTAGACATCAATCTCATTGAAATCGAGACCGTCCAGGGCTTCATCCAGCGCTCGCAAGGCACCAATCTCATAAATCCCGCCCAAAGGCCCACCACCGCCGAGGGCAAGCCCTACGCGGGGAGAAGATTTGAGATCGGCTGGAGCTGTCATGATGTTTCCTTTTCCGGTTGGCGTTTCGGGGAATGACTTCCGAATCCGCAGTTACCCATAAACCTATCAGCAGGTTTTAGAGTACTCACCCTATATTCGTTCAAAACGAGACAAACGTTCAGGAAAGGGCCTTTTCAGCAAAGGCAATCGTTGTCGACTTGCCCGGGCGCAGATACCGACCAAAGCCCGCATTCCGCAGAGCGAGGTCAACGCAGCTCTTGATCACATGGGGAGAGTCCAGCAGCAGGACATCCTCCAGCAACTGCATCGCCCATTCCCGGCTGACGCTGCGAATCACCGATTTTACCTTCGGCAGACTGGCCGCGTTCATGGACAGGGAGTCATAGCCCATGGCCATCAGAAGCAACGCGCCACCCGGATCGCCCGCCAATTCGCCGCAGATACCCACCGGCTTGCCAACGACGTGGGCGTCCTGGGCGATGCGAACCAGGGCCTGGAGTACGGCCGGGTGATAAGAGTGGTAGAGCTGGGCGACCCTCGGGTTATTCCGGTCGACCGCCAGCAGGTATTGCGTGAGGTCGTTCGATCCCACCGACAGGAAGTCGACCCGGTCCGCCAGCTCACGAATCTGGTAAACCGCGGCGGGAATCTCAACCATCACGCCCACCTTGGGCATATGGATATCGTACCCCTCCTCCCGGACTTCGTGATAAACCCGGTAGATCAGGTGCAGGGACTCCTCGACTTCCGAGATATTGCTGATCATCGGCAGCATGATCTGGAGATTATTCAACCCCTCGCTGGCCTTAAGCATGGCCCGCACCTGAACAAGGAAAATCTCCGGATGATCAAGGGTGACCCGAATGCCGCGCCAGCCCAGGAAGGGATTTTCCTCCTGAATGGGAAAATAGGTCAGTGACTTGTCGCCCCCGATATCGAGCGTCCGCATCGTGACCGGGCTCGGCGCGAATGCCTCAAGCTGCTCCCGATAATACTCTCTCTGCTCCTGCTCGGACGGGAACCGGTCCTTGATCATGAACGGCACTTCCGTGCGATAAAGACCGATGCCCTCGGCGCCGTGAGACAGGGAACGGACCACATCCGTCATCAGCCCGGTATTCACCAGCAGCGAGACCCGATGATGGTCCGTGGTTTCGCAGGGCTTGTCTCGCAGCACCTCCAGCCCACGAATGAGCTCATCCTCCTCGTCACAAATAGCCTGGTAGAACGCTCTCAGGTCATCCGATGGCGACGCAAATATCTGCCCCTCGAAGCCATCGACCACCAACTCCTTGCCATCCAACTGGTTAACCGGAATATCCACCAGCCCCATGACCGTGGGCACACCCATGGCTCGGGCAAGAATGGCTACGTGAGAGTTACTGGACCCCTTGACGGACACCAGCCCAACGAGCTGCCCCTTCGGCACCTCACCCAACATGGCCGGCGTCAGCTCCTCACTGACCAGTACCGTACGGGCGGGGTACTCCAGGTGAAGCTGCTCACCCTCCTGAAGGTGGGAGAGCAGGCGGCGACCGAGGTCGCGCACGTCGACCGCCCGCTCCTGCAAATAGTGATCATCCATCATTTCGAAATGGCGAATATACTGCTGCACTACTTGTTTCAGAGCCCCCTGAGCCCAAACGCCTTCCCGAATCTGGTTGGCCACTTCCCCGGGCATGGCCTCGTCGCCCAGCATTCTCAGATAGACATCGAACAGGGCCTGTTCCTCGGGGCGTAACTGTGAAGCCAGCCGCTTGGCAACCCGCTCGATGTCTTCGCGCACCGCCTTTACAGCCTCGCGGAAAAGCTCAAGTTCCTGCTCTATGTCCTCGGTGGGCTTTTCCGGCACCACATCAAGATCGGCAGCCGGGTAAACCACAACTCCCTCACCAATCGCCACCCCCGGAGCACCTGGCACACCGCTAAAGCTGACGTCCCGGGCCTCTTCGCCGGTCAATGAAAGCCCGCTGATGGCTCCAGTTGCTTCACTGTGGGCAATAACGCCCGCCAGCTGCGCGGAGACCGTGACCAGAAACGCTTCCTCGCCCTCGTCGAAACAACGGGAGCTTTCCCGTTGCTGCACTACCAGGACGCCGAGCACCCGGCGGTGGTGAATAATGGGAACGCCAAGGAATGACCGGAAACGTTCCTCACCGGTTTCGGGGAAATAGCGATAACGGGGATGGGACGGCGCATCTTCGAGGTTGATCGGCTCCTCTCGAGAACCGACGAGACCAACCAGGCCCTCGGAGTAGGCCAGACTGACCTTGCCCACCGCCTCCCGGTAGAGGCCCTCGGTGGCCATCAGAATATAGCGATTGGTCGCCGGGTCCAGGAGATAGACAGAGCAGACCTCCGTTCCCATGGCTTTTTGCACACGCGACACGATGACATCCAGCGCCTCCTGCAAATCGCGGGCGCTGTTTACCTCTTGTACAAGACTTCGCAGTATGCTCAGCATGGCGGGGTCAATCCGTCATTTCTGGTGTTCCTTAAAGCGCCGAGTCTGCTCGCTCCGATGCCACTGCTCCATGTTGTAGAACAGTCGTGGCGCGAGTTCTCTCAGCGCACGTCGATACACTTCCCGTTTAAACGAGACTACCTGGCCGAGCGGGTACCAGTAACTAACCCACTGCCAGCCATCAAACTCCGGCGAATCGGTACCGTCCACGCACACCTGCGCGTCCGGTGACAGCATCCTCAGCAGGAACCATTTCTGTTTTTGACCCACGCAAACGGGGTGGGAATTATGGCGAACCATCCTCCGGGGAAGCCGGTACCTGAGCCAGCCTCGCGTGCAGCTGATGATTTCCACATCGCCGGCACCCAGACCGATTTCCTCACCAAGCTCCCGATACAACGCCTCTTCCGGTGATTCTTCGTGTTTGATACCACCTTGCGGAAACTGCCAGGAGTCCTGCCCAATTCGCCTCGCCCAGAGAACCTCGCCCCTGTGGTTAGCCAGAATGATTCCGACGTTGGGTCTGAAACCGTCTGAATCAATCACGGCACAGTCCTCTTAAAAGTCGGCAGACCGGTACAAAAATCAACCGGTCGGATTTATCCAAGTTGCTCTCATTCTTGCAGAAACCCAAGGGTTCGGCAAACGAAGCCGCAATCGCCGGGTCGTGATAGACTGACGCCCTCATGGCAGGCCCAGTGAACACCGGAGGTAATAGCTTGACGCTCGCAATTTTTGATCTGGACAACACCCTTCTGGCTGGGGACAGCGACCACGCGTGGGGTGAATTCCTTGTTGAAGAAGGGATCGTGGATGCTGAGGAATACCAGAAAGCCAACGACCGGTTCTACCAGGAATACCTGAACGGCGAACTGGACATCCTGCATTACCTCGGCTTTGCTCTCCAACCACTGGCGAACCACAACATGGATCAACTGGTGGCCTGGCGGGAAACCTTCATGGACAAAAAGGTCCGCCCCATGATGCAGCGCAAGGCCGGCGAGCTACTGGATCATCACCGTAACCAGGGCCATACGCTGATGATCATTACCGCCACCAACCGCTTCGTAACCGAACTGATTGCGGAAGAACTGGGCATTGAGCACCTGATTGCCACCGAGCCGGAACTGGTCAACGGCCGCTACACCGGTGAAGTCGCCGGAGTGCCGAGCTTCCAGGAGGGCAAAGTGGCGCGGCTGAATGACTGGCTGGAAGCCCACGGCAGAGATCTGGGTGGCGCCTGGTTCTACAGCGATTCCCACAATGACGTTCCGCTGCTGAAAGCCGTGGAGAATCCAGTCGCCGTGGACCCGGACCCCACTCTAGAGGCCCTGGCCCGGGAACATGGCTGGCAGATCATGTCTCTCCGGGACTGAAGAAAATCGGCCAGAGCCTTCAGAAAAAGCTGGTAAGGGACCGCACGAAACAGGATTTAATGTAATCGGTCTCGGGTATTCCCGGGATAACCGGGTGGTCCGGGGCCTGATGCCCCTGCTCCAGCAACTGCACGAAACGGTCGATCTTGCGGCCGCTGCTGCGAATGATATCGGTCAGTTTGTCCTGAGAAAGGTGCATGGAGCAGGAAGCCGAAACCAGAATGCCGTCGCGGTCCAGCAACCGCAGGCCCAGCTGGTTGAGCCGTGCGTAGGCCTGCTCCCCAGCCTTCTGGTCACGGCGACGGGGAATCAGCGCCGGCGGATCCAGCACGACGACGTCGTATTTCTCTTTTTCATCACACAGGGCTTTCAGCGCCTCAAACGCATCCCCTTCCAGGGTATCCACGTTCTCGAGGCCATTCAGACGGGCGTTGTGATGCACCGAGTCGATCGCTGATGACGAACTGTCAACACAGGTCACCTGAGAGGCGCCGGCAGAAGCGGCCTGAATGCCCCAACCGCCGACGTAACTGAAGACATCCAGAACCCGCTTGCCGGGGGCATAGGACTGCAGGCGCTGACGGTTCATCCGATGATCGTAAAACCAACCGGTTTTCTGACCGCCTTCCAGGGGCACCTCGAATCGCACCCCGTTCTCTTCCACCTCAAGCAGCGAGACCTGCGGACCGTGCGCCTGTTCCACATAAACATCGAGGCCCTCGACCTTGCGCATCTTGCCGTCGTTTTTGAGGATAATTGCCTTCGGGTGCACCAAACGCAGCACGGACCGAACAATGGTGTCTTTCAGCTGCTCCATGCCCGCCGTGGAAATCTGCACCACCACCGTGTCATTGAAGCGATCAATGACCAGTCCGGAGAGCCCATCACTGTCACCGAACACCCAGCGGTAAAACGGCTTGTCGAACAGCCTGTCCCGCAAGCTCAGTGCTGCCTCCAGACGCTGACTCAGGCGTTTCGGCGTCATGCCGTGATTTCCGTCCCGACTGATCAACCGACCACAGATTAGGGCATTCGGGTTGACGAAAACGGTACCCAAAGACTTGTCATTGGAGGCTTTCAACTCAGCCTGGACGCCGGCTTCAAATCCGGTCAGCGGCGAACGACGGGTATCGATCTCGTTGCTGTAGACCCACAGGTGGCCAGCCCGAAGCCTGCGCTCAGCGCCCTTTCGAAGATACAGAACCGGAAAATTCATAGCGACCACCTGACGGAAACAAACATGGGGCGGGGATTATACATAACCCCGAAATGACAGCACGCAGTGATGGGGGGGCGCCGGACAGGCCAGCCAGCCCTTCAACGCGGTTCCAGAGGTTATCCTTCGGCCGCCACATGCTCCGCGTAGGCCGCTGCATCCATCAAACCTTCAAGCTCACCCTGGTCAGTCAGCTTTACCCTGAACAGCCAACCATCGCCATACGGGTCGTCATTCACTTTCTCCGGCTCGTCCTCAAGCGCCTCGTTCACCGCAATGACTTCACCGGTCACCGGGCTGAACACGTCTGAGGCGGACTTGACCGATTCGGCCACGCCGGCCTCCTCACCACCATTGACCGTTATGCCCAAATCCGGCACGCCAATGTAAACGACATCACCCAGCTGTTCCTGGGCAAAGTCTGTAATGCCAACCGTGGCTGTGCCGTCATCGGAGATGCGGACCCATTGATGAGTTTCGATGTATTTGAGATCTGCAGGTATGTCGCTCATGATCGGATTCCCTGATTGGATTTTTTCGCGCAGTTTACCGCAAGAGCCTAACGCCAGCTAACATCACGTGCCATTGTCATGAACGATTTCAGGTAATCCACCTGCTGGTCCCGCTCGCGCAATCCCAGGAAGATCTGTTTTGCAATCCCGTGCTCACCCATTTGCACCGGCCTGACCGCCATTCTGGCGCCATACTCTGCCACCAGCCAGCGCGGCAGTGCTGCCACTCCTCGTCCGGCAGCAACCATCTGCAGCATAATGTCGGTGGTTTCAATCGTCTTGTGCCGAGCAGGACTGGCGTGGGCGGGCAACAGGAACCGGGCGTACACATCGAGCCGCTCGATTTCCACGGGGTAGGTGATCAGAGTCTCTTTTGCGAGGTCGGCAGGTTCTGCCCATCGAGCGTCCGCCAGCGGATGCCCGTCAGCCACCACCAGTACCTGCTCGTAATCGAACACCGGCTCGAACACCAGGCCCGGCCGGTGCAGAGGGTCCGGTGTCACGAGCATATCTATGTCGTAACCGAACAAGGCGCCGATCCCGCCAAACTGGAATTTTTGCTTCACGTCCACATCAACGCCCGGCCAACGATCCAGATAAGGACCTACCACCTTGAGTAGCCACTGGTAACAGGGATGGCATTCCATGCCGATCCTCAGGCTTCCTCGCTGCCCTGTGGCGAACTGACCGATCAGAGTCTCCGCGTGCTCGAATTGCGGCAGCAATCGGCCCGCCAGCGTGAGCAAATACTCACCAGATTGTGTCAAGCGTAACTGACGCCCTTCCCTAACCCACACTGCAGTGCCCAGTTGCTGCTCCAGCTTTCGCACTGAATGGCTGAGCGCAGATTGAGTCAGGTTCAGGGTTTTGGCAGCAGCCGTTAGGGAACCCCTCTCCGCAACGGCTCTGAGGATTTCCAGATGGTTTCGCTCAATCACGACCTCCCCCAAATAAATGAATTTTTCTCATGATTTACTGAAATAATACCATTATTTTTCATGCATAGACCGGGCTAGGCTAGAACTTCTCAATTCACTACCTGCAATCACAGGAGCACCTGGTCATGGCTACCACACACAATCTCGGCTTTCCCCGAATCGGAGCACGGCGTGAACTCAAGCATGCCCTCGAGTCGTTCTGGCAAGGCAGCCTCACCGAGAAGGAACTTCGCACTGAAGGCGCAAGCCTGCGTCGAAGAAACTGGGCAATACAGGCGGGGCTAGACCTCGCGCCCATCGGCGACTTCTCGTTTTACGATCAGGTCCTCGACATGAGCGTCACCCTCGGCAACATCCCTGAGCGGGCCGGCCTTGCTGAAGTCAGCGATCTCGATCGTTATTTCCGTGTAGCTCGAGGCCGGTCGGCAAATGACGACGACGGTTGTGCAATACACGCTGGCGAGATGACCAAATGGTTCGACACCAATTACCATTACATCGTCCCGGAATTCCACTCAGATACCGGATTTTCGCTGAATTCCGAACGCCTGATGGAGCAAATCCAGGAAGCCAGAGAACAGGGACTAACTCCCAAGCCCGTCCTCATCGGCCCGGTTACCTATCTCTGGCTGGGAAAAAGCAAAGACAGCAGCACTGACAAACTGAGTTTGCTGGATCGGTTGCTTCCCGTTTATGCCGCACTTCTGGACCGGATTGCCGCCGCAGGGGTGGAGTGGGTGCAGGTTGACGAACCGGTTCTGGTCACTGACCTCGACGCCGACTGGCGCCATGCTCTCAACCTCGCCTACCATGATCTGAAAACCTGCACGCCCAAGCTGTTAGTAACCACTTACTTCGGCGACCTGCGCGAAAACCTGCAACTGGCCTGTGAACTGCCAGTGGCGGGACTGCATCTGGACGCCATCAGCGCTCCCGAGGAAGTAGCACGGGTCGTGGATTGGCTACCTCCGCATAAAACCCTGTCACTTGGTATCATCGATGGCCGGAACATTTGGCGGACCGACCTGAATCGGACACTCGATTGGCTGGAGCAGGTGCACGACAGGCTTGGCGACCGGCTTTGGCTCGCTCCGTCCTGCTCGCTCCTGCATGTTCCGGTGGATGTCGACATTGAGCATAAACTGGACGCCGACATAAAAAGCTGGCTCGCATTCGCGGTTCAGAAACTGGACGAGCTGGACATACTTGCCCGGGCCCTGAATACCGGCCGCGCTTCCGTGCATCGTCAGCTGACAGAAAACGCCCGACTGATCCGGAGTCGGCAAGTCTCTGGACGAGCGCACTCGCCCGCAGTCACCGACGCACTGAGCAACCTGGACGGCCACACAGGCGCCCGCCAGGCACCGTACAGGGAGAGGATCGACGCACAACGCAGACAAACCGTTCTGCCGGCGTATCCCACCACAACCATCGGCTCCTTCCCGCAGACAGAGGAAATTCGTCTGGCCCGCCAGCAGTTCCGCACTGGCAATCTCACGGAAGCAGCCTACGTCGCCCGCATTCGCGAAGAGATTGCCTATTGTGTAAATCAACAGGAGGAACTCGGCCTTGATGTCCTCGTCCACGGCGAACCCGAGCGCAACGACATGGTGGAGTATTTCGGTGAACAGTTGAACGGCTATGCTTTCAGCCAGTTTGGCTGGGTCCAGTCCTATGGTTCCCGGTGCGTGAAACCGCCCATCCTGTTCGGAGACATTTCCCGTCCCAAAGCCATGACGGTGGACTGGATTCGCTATGCCCAATCCCTCACCGAGAGACCGCTCAAGGGCATGCTCACCGGCCCGGTCACCATGCTGAACTGGTCATTCGTCCGTGACGACCAACCTCGTAAAGACACAGCCCTGCAACTGGCCCTCGCGATTCGGGGAGAGGTCCTAGACCTGGAAAAAGCGGGCGTGAAAATCATCCAGATCGACGAAGCAGCACTGCGGGAAGGGCTCCCCCTTCGTCAGGCAGACCGGGCCAGCTATCTGGACTGGGCCGTCAATGCCTTCAGGGTTGCTGCCAACGGCGTCAGGGACGAAACGCAGATACATACCCACATGTGTTATTCGGAATTTAATGACATCATTGAGGCCATTGCCCGGATGGATGCAGACGTGATTACCATCGAGACCTCACGGTCCGACATGGAACTGCTCGATGCATTCAGGGGATTTGAGTACCCCAACGAACTGGGCCCTGGCGTCTACGACATCCACTCGCCCAACATCCCAAAAAAGCAGGAAATGGTGGCGCTGATGCAAAAAGCCGCGGAACGGATTCCGTCCACGCGACTTTGGGTCAACCCGGACTGCGGACTGAAAACACGGAGATGGGAAGAGGTGGTGCCAGCGTTGAGAGCGATGGTTCAGGCCGCCCGGGAGCTTCGGCAAGCCATTCAGTAGCCGGAGCTGTTCTGATCCAGTTCGAACTCAAAGTCCTCGGCCCGGCGAACTTCCGTCTTGAAGTCGCCGGATGCCATCAGCTCGAACCAGCGATAGCCCGGAGACAGCGGTTCGACTGAAAACCTGCTGGAACCGGACGTGAACTGGATACAGGTTGACGGCGTGGCCAGCAGGCTCACACCGTTTCTGTCCAGGGCGTGTTCCTGATGAATGTGCCCCCAAAGCACCATTTTCACCTGAGGGTATCGATCAACAACTTCCCAGAAGGCCTCCCGGTTACGGAGACCAATTTGTTCCATCCAGTCCGAGCCAATATTCACAGGATGGTGGTGCAGCGTGACCATGGTCGGGAGGTCCGGATGTTCGGCCAGGGCAGCCTCCAGAAAATCGAGTTCTGCCTGGGACAGCTCGCCGTAGACTTTTCCGGGCACGGATGAGTCAAGAAGGATACATTGCCAACCGCCCTCGACGATCGTCCGGCGATCAGCCTGATACTCGGCGGCAACGGATCTGAGTGCCTCGGCGCTGTCGTGATTACCCGCCAGCCAGGCGGAACCGCAGGCGAACACCCGTAAACTTTCCCCGAAAACCCGATATGCTTCCTCAGAGCCATCCTGCGCCAAATCGCCGGTCGCGAGGATGAGGTCCGGCTGACCATGAACCTTTAAGACCTCATCAATCACCGCGGACAGACTCTCCCGGGTATTCACACCCAGCAGCTCACCGTCGGCGTTCGCCATCAAATGGGGGTCAGTCAGTTGCAATACCCGGAATGGCCGGGCTTCATCCTTTGTGGTCATGGCGCTCTTGGTCAAATCAGTGCTCATCACTTGAACGTGGAACAAGTGTACGACGACAGCTTCCGGTTTTATCACTTTTGAATGCAACGGGAATCACATTCTGACCAGGCACCGGCGACATATTGCAATTTTTGACAACTATGACACACGGACCGGTTCGCGCCAGCCCACTTTAGTACTGTGTCCGGCGCCAGTTCGCCGGTCGTCAGTCCACGCCTTCACCGGCCGACCAGGCAGCGTGCTCCATCGGCAGGTGGCCGAAGCGCAGGCAGTAATCGAGCCAGTCCGCCAGGAAGCCGTTGACCTGAACTTTTTCGTCCGGATGGTGCATGAAGCGATTGGGGTAATCGTTGACCGGCGCAATCTGACGATCCCGGTAGCAACTGATGACTTCAGCCATAGCCGCATCGTGGTAGACACGCACCGTCATCTGGGGGTTATTCAGCCAGCGACCGGCATTATGGACCTGCTCAAGCAGGAGGGTTTCAGTGAATCTTGCAGTTTGCAGTACCTTGATCTGAACCCTGCCGAGGTACAGGTTTTCCCGGTGCAACTCGAACGCACACACAGGCTTGCCGTCAACCTCAAGCTGGCGTAGCCGGCTCAAACGCTGGTAATTGCCGTCACACAGGGCCCCAAGCTGCCTGAGGTCCGGTACATAACGTTTCGGCTTCATGCTCCACTCTGTCATGGCGTCGCCTCTTTCCGGAGGCTTGAATGATTCAGTTCAAGCCATTGAAGAGCAATAATAGCCGCTGCGTTGTTGATCCGGCCATCGCGGATCATGCCAATTGCCTCTTCCGCACTGAAGACGTGGGCACGTATGTCTTCGTGTTCGTGCTCAACGCCAAAGAGCCCGCCGGCGCCCTCCGTGCTGATCAGGCCGCAAAACAGATGAACCATTTCCGTCGTGCCACCCGGGGAAACAAGGTAGTCGCAAATCCGGTGCAAACGACTGAACGTGAGTCCGGCCTCTTCCTGACCTTCACGCTGGGCGACATCTTCCGGGGACTCACCGTCTTCGTTCATTCCGGCCACAAGCTCCAGCAGCCAGGGCGACTGGTCGCGGCCCAGGACGCCAAGCCGGAACTGTTCCAGCAACACCACTTCGTCACGGACAGGATCGTAGGGCAGCACGCAGGTAGCATCACCACGGACAAACAGCTCTCGAGTAAACACCGGCATCTCCCGCCCGTCAAAACGCGGGTGCGTCAACCAGAGCTTGTCCATACGGAAGAAGCCCTGAAAGACGGTTTCACGTTTTTCGACTTTGACATCGCTGGCTGTGAACTGGAACGGCTTGGTCATTTTCTACCCTGTTTCGACAATGACTTTGAACGATAGCCGGTGCCCGTTGTTCATTGCAAGCTTCGTTCTGTGTCTCTGCCGCAAGGCCAAAAAAGAGCATCCCGCTCGGCTGCCCAGGCACCGCCGGAAGACGCCTGAACCCGGCCATCCCTGGCCCCGGACAGAAAACCTACACTTTGTCGTACAACTTGCTACCGGACTCAACGAACTCCCGTGACTTTTCCTGCATGCCGGCGTCCACGGCAGCAACCTCATCCAGGCCATGCTCCCGGGCGTAGTCCCGGACTTCCTGGGAAATCTGCATGGAACAAAACTTCGGCCCGCACATTGAGCAGAAGTGAGCGACCTTGGCCGATTCCTTTGGCAGGGTCTCGTCGTGGTAGGCGCGCGCCGTGTCCGGATCGAGTCCCAGGTTGAACTGGTCCTCCCAACGGAATTCAAAGCGGGCCTTGGAGAGAGCATTGTCCCGAATCTGTGCGCCGGGGTGACCCTTGGCAAGGTCGGCGGCATGCGCAGCAATCTTGTAGGTAATGATGCCGGTCTTCACGTCGTCCTTATTCGGCAGACCCAGGTGCTCCTTGGGAGTGACGTAGCAAAGCATGGCGCAGCCATACCAGCCGATCATCGCGGCGCCGATGCCGGAGGTGATGTGATCGTAGCCTGGCGCGATGTCAGTGATCAGGGGCCCGAGAGTGTAGAAAGGCGCTTCATCGCAGCATTCAAGCTGCTTGTCCATGTTCTCCTTCACCAGATGCATGGGCACATGCCCCGGGCCTTCGATCATGACCTGAACATCGTGCTTCCAGGCAATTTTGGTAAGCTCGCCCAGGGTTTCCAGCTCACCGAACTGCGCCGCATCATTGGCATCAGCAATCGAACCGGGGCGCAAGCCATCCCCCAGGCTGAAGGAAACGTCATAGGCCTTCATGATTTCGCAAATGTCTTCGAAATGCTCGTAAAGGAAGCTTTCCTGATGGTGGGCCAGGCACCATTTGGCCATGATAGAGCCGCCACGTGAGACAATCCCCGTGGTCCGGCTTGCGGTCAGTGGTACATGATGCAGCCGCACGCCGGCATGAATCGTGAAATAGTCGACCCCTTGCTCTGCCTGCTCAATCAGCGTGTCCCGAAAGATGTCCCAGTTGAGATCTTCGGCGACGCCACCGACTTTCTCCAGCGCCTGGTAGATGGGCACCGTGCCAATCGGGACCGGCGAATTACGGATGATCCATTCCCGGGTTTCATGGATATTCTTTCCAGTGGACAGGTCCATGATGGTGTCAGCGCCCCAGCGGATCCCCCAGGTCAGCTTCTCCACTTCTTCCTCAATGGAAGAACTGACCGCCGAATTTCCGATGTTGCCGTTGATCTTGACCAGAAAATTGCGGCCGATGATCATCGGTTCGGATTCGGGGTGATTGATATTGGCGGGGATAATGGCGCGCCCCCTGGCTACCTCCTCACGTACGAACTCGGGCGTGATCTCCTCCGGCAGATTCGCTCCGAAGGACCGGCCCGGGTGCTGGTCCTTCAGCAACCCCTTTTCCCGGGCCTCCTGCAGTTTCTGGTTCTCCCGGATGGCGATGTATTCCATTTCCGGAGTAATCATGCCCCTGCGGGCGTAATGCATCTGGCTGACATTGTGGCCGGTCTTCGCCCGCAACGGCTTACGCTCCTCGCTGAACCGGAGTGGATCAAGCTGCGGATCTTTCATCCGGCGACGGGTAAACTCCGAGGTGTAGCCAGGCAGGGGTTCAACATCATTGCGCTCGGCAATCCAGCCCGCGCGGACCGGCGCCAGCCCTTTGCGCAGATCGATGCTGGCCTCGGGATCGGTGTAGGGGCCCGAGGTGTCATAGACCATCACGGGGGCGTTCTCTTCTCCCCCCATTTCAGTGGGCGTATCACCGAGGGTGATTTCACGCATCGGCACGCGAAGATCGGGGCGGCTGCCCTGCACGTACACCTTCCGTGAATTTGGTAACGGTTTTATCGCTGCAGAATCTACCTGGGCGGAATCGCTGAGGTAGGAAGGTAACTCGGTCATCATTCGCTCCCGGAACTTGGGGTGGACGTCGGGTCGCGTATGACGGGGCTGGAGACCGGTTTTCCCCTGAATGCGGGGGTACTCTTGCCAATCAGCGGTGTGGTCTTAATTCCTACGCCGGTATTATCCGGATCAGGTCGCGGGTTCTGCGCTGCAATCTCAGCCGGCTGCCCTCTTTCAGTTCAGGCAGACCAGCACCCCGTCAAGACGCGAATCTTTTTTGTGCGGCACCCGAAATAGGTGCCGTTTGCAAGTGTAGAGCTGCGACTGATTATTGTCCATAATGGCCGACCAAAGCACTATCGACCGCATGTTGCAGCGCAGCTTCTGTGGTTCGGCAGCCATAACGGTGTATCCGGACGGAACGCGTACGTGCACAGGTACTCAGGAGATATAATGAAGAAACGACTGCTTTCCGGACTAGTTGGCCTCTTGGTGGCGCAGCCCACCCTTGCCATGGATTTGGTTGAGACCTATGAGAAAGCACTTTCCTATGATTCAGGAATTGCTGCCGCCCAAGCCAGCTTTGAAGCCCAGCAGGCCGCCAGCGACGTTACCCGCAGTGTGCTGTTGCCCCAGATCGGGGCATTTGGAGAGGCGAATTACATTGATGTGGACGGCCCGAACCAGGACAACGGCTATCGCGAACTCAACTACGGCGTTCAACTGAGCCAGCCCTTGTTTCAGGCCGATGCCTGGTTCCGCTACGATGCCAGCCAGTTCCAGACCGATTCTGCCCGAGCCCAATACAACCTCGCCCAACAACAGCTGATCCTGGACGTTGCGACGGCCTACTTCAACGTGCTTCGCGCCCGGGACACGGTGACCACAACGCTGGCAGCCGAGGCCGCCATCCAGCGGCAGTACGAACAGGCGCAGGAGCGTTTCGATGTTGGCCTGATTGCGATTACCGAGGTGTATGAGGCCAGAGCCAGCTACGACGACACCCGGAGCCGTCGCATTGTCGCGGAGAACCAACTGAACATTGCGCGGGAACAGGTGGCCCGTCTGACAGGCGAATACGCGGAGGATCTCGAGAACCTGCGGCAGAATTTCCCGCTGAGCCGCCCTGAGCCAATGGACCCATCGGCCTGGGAGACCAGCGCGCTTGAACAGAACTGGTCGATTCAATCCGCGCTGTATGACCTGAATGTCAGCGAAGCCAACCTGAAGGCCGCCAAGGCCGGTCATTATCCGACCCTGGACCTGAATGCCTCGTACGGGAACTCGAATACGGATGGCCTGGAGGACGGCGCCAGCTCGCCGTTCCAGCAACGGGATGGCACCACTACCCAGGGCGTCATTGGCCTGACCCTGAATGTGCCCCTCTACACCGGCGGTGGCACCCAGGCCGGCGTTCGCCAGCAGCGTTCTCTGGTGACGGTGGCCCAGGAGTCGCTGAACACGGTACGCCGGGACGTGCGGGTGAACACCCGAAGCCTGTTCCTGACCGTCAACAACAACATCGAAACCTCGTCCGCGCTGGAGCAGACAATCGTTTCCCGTCGAAGTGCGCTGGATGCCACCCGTGCCGGCTATGAAGTTGGTACACGCAATATCGTGGAGGTACTGGACGCCGAGCGCGCCTACTATGTGGCGCTTCGGGACTACGCCAATTCGCGCTACGACTACGTCATCAACACGCTACAGCTCAAGCAGGCAGCCGGGACATTGAGCCCGCAGGACCTGATCGTGCTGAACAACTGGCTGAGCGAGGACGCACCGGGCATTGAAGCCCTGGCAAACGAGGACAAGATTCTGGACGACCCAACCCAGTAAGTGCCAGAGGCGGGCGCCGGATGTCGCCCGCCCTAAACCCTCTCGATAATTCCGTCGACGACCTTCCCAAGTGCTCCACGATTCTTTTCAACCACGGCCAGGGCCCGGTCACCGATGGCTTTTCGCTCCCCGACATCATCAATGAGGGTAACGATGTGGGCGGCCAGCTCTTCAGCATTCGCAACCAGCTTGACGCCGGAATCGTCCAGCAAGCGCTGATAGATGGTTTCAAAATTGAACACGTGTGGCCCGGAGAACACCGGTATGCCCCAGGCTGCGGGTTCCAGCGGGTTATGTCCGCCGCGCTCAATCAGCGATCCCCCCACAAAGGCCATGTCACTGGCGCCGTAGAGCATCATGAGTTCACCCATGGTGTCTCCGAGGTAAACCTGCGCGTCACCCGGCTCGGCCACCGCTGACCGCCTGGCCAGGTTGAACCCGGCTTTCTCGATTTTGTCCGCCACCGAGCCGAACCGTTCGGGGTGGCGCGGCACGAGAATCAGAAGCGCCTCCGGATGGGCGGCCAACACCTTCCGATGGGCCTCCAGCAATTGCACATCTTCGCCCTCGTGAGTGCTGCCTGCGATCCAGACAGCACGACCTGCCAACGTTGCCCGAAGTGCCAGGGATGCCCGTCGTACGTTCTCGGGGATGTCGACATCAAACTTCACGCTGCCGGTCACTGCCACTTTCGACGGCGCGACACCGATGCGGCAGAATCGTTCGGCATCTTTCTCTGCCTGGGCAGCCACCCAGCTAATGCTCCGCATCACGGGAAGCGCCAGACTCCGGATGCGCTCATAGCCCTGGGCCGAGCGTTCCGACAATCGGGCGTTGATGAGAAAGATGGGCACATCGAGCGCCCGGCACTGCCGTATCATGTTGGGCCAGATTTCCGTTTCCATGATCACCAGAATGCGCGGCCGGGCGCGCTTCAGGAAACGCCGGATGGAGCCGGGGGTGTCGTACGGCGCGTAGGCGTACCGCACCCGGTCGCCAAACATCTTTCGCGCCTGCGCCAGCCCCGTGTCGGTCATGGCGGTCATCAGAATGGTGATACCCGGATCTCTTGCCAGAAGCCGCCGGACCATGGGTCCCGCAGCGATGGTTTCGCCAACTGAAACAGCGTGCACCCACACAACGCTGCCCTTCGTACGAGGCACGATTCCGAGCCGCTGGTACCAGTTCCGGCGCAGTTCCGGAGCTCGGCGACCATGCCACCACAGGCGCACCAGAATGAAGGGCAGAAGTAGCCGGATCAGCTGGGAATAGATAAAGTGCAGCACAGAAGACTCCCGGTAAAACAGTACGGTATCATAGCCGAAAACCTATTGATTTACTTCTGGTTGATGCTGTTGACCGGCTCCTGGCGGCAACCAGAATTGCGAACAGGCAGGGACGTTCTTCAAGTGAAAAAGCAATACCGAAAGCTTCCAAGGAATACCGACTACAGTGCCTACCGCCACCCCCGCTGGTGGCCAACCTGGATCGGCGTGGCTCTGATGTGGGCCGTGGCGCAGCTTCCGATCCGCCTACAGTGGTGGCTTGGGAAAGTCGCAGGGCTTCTGGCCTGGCACTTGGCCCGAAGCCGCAGACACATAACCGAAACGAACATCCGACTCTGTTTTCCTGAGCTTACTTCTGCCCAGCAATCGGCGCTGGCGCGCAAATCATTCATCGCCAATGGCATCGGGCTGGTTGAACTCGGACTTGCCTGGTTCCGGAATCCGGCGGGGTTAACGGACATCACCACGGTTCATGGCCTCGAACATTTCGAACAGGCCCTGGCCCACGGCAAGGGCGTTCTTCTGTTAGGTGGCCACTACAGTACGCTGGACCTCGGAGGAAGCCTGGTCACCGAGTACATTGATGCGGATGTCATGCAGCGGGACCACAACAACCCCTTGATGAACGCCGTAATGACCCGTGCCCGGGAGCGGCGCTACGGCACAGTGCTCGCCGCCAAGGATTTAAGAGGACTGTTCCGCAGCCTGAAAAAGAATCACGCGGTCTGGTATGCCACGGACCAGGACTACGGCCGCAAGGACATCGTCTTTGCCCCCTTCTTCAACATCCCGGCCGGCACCATCACTGCAACTTCTCGGATTGCCGAGCGCAGCGGCTGCAAGGTAGTCCCTTTCAGTCATGTTCGTCGTGACGACGCCCCCGGCTATGACATATTCTTCCACCCGGCTCTGGAAAACTTTCCGAGCGGCGACGATTTGCAGGACGCAACTTTGATCAACCGCACCATTGAGCACGAGATCCGAAGGGCGCCGGACCAGTACCTGTGGATGCATCGCAGGTTCAAGACCCGACCGGATCCCGATGACCCGGGATTCTACGGGCGTCAATAATCCGCATACTCAGAGAGGCCGGCAACCCATGACCGGGATTTATGTCCAAACCTACTGATCAGCAGAATACGGCGCCGGTGGTGTGGCTTCTGACCGACAACAAGCCGGGGCACCGCAACCAGCTAAAAGGCCTGGGAAACCGGCTTCGTGTGATCGCAGGGGCAAGCCTCTACTGGGTGGATGCCGGTCAGGTGAAGGTGTCTGTCTGGCGTGCCCTGCTGGCGATGGCTCCAAATGTTGACCAGGCCCTGCCGAAACCTGATCTGGTCGTCGCTGCGGGTACAGGTACCCACCGACTGCTGCTGTCGTTACGTCGGCTCAGGAAGGTCAAAACCCTCGTACTCATGAAGCCAGGCTTCCCACTTGGCTGGGTCAGCGCCGGCATCGTGCCTGTCCATGACGGTGTTAACGCCTCTTCCCGCGTCTTGCTCACCGACGGTGTCATCAATACCGTTACCCCGCTGGCGCGCATTACCGACAAACCCGAGGCTCTGATCCTGATTGGAGGTCCCTCTCATCATTTCGATTGGGACAGCGATGTCCTGCTTGGCCAGGTCAATCACCTGATCGGACATTACCCGACCTGGCGCTGGACCATCAGCGGGTCGCGGCGAACGCCGGACGAATTGCTGTCCAGGCTGCAGGAGTTGGCGGGCCCCAAAATCACTGTGGTTGCTCCAGCCGAAACCCATGAGAACTGGCTGAGCCATCAGCTGGCAGCCTCACGAGCGGTATGGGTGAGCCCGGACAGCATGTCCATGGTATGCGAGGCGGCCACCTCAGGCGTCCCCACCGGCCTCTTCCAGTTTACGCCACACCCCGGCAGCCGGGTCGCCGAAGGCGTGAACCGGCTGGTTCAGGAGGGACGGGTGGCACGGTGGAGCGATCATGCAGCGGTGATGGCCGGCAAGACAATGCACCACGAGCCGTTATGGGAAGCGGACCGGGCCGCCCGCTGGGTGATCGCACGGAATCTGCTTCCTGCATCAAAAAAGACGGAGTCAGGTAACGGGAGGAAGATCGCTTGAGGATTCTCCAGGCGCTGCCTGCGCTATACAGCGGGGGTGTCGAGCGAGGCACCGTGGAGTTCGCTTCGGATCTGGTGAAGCGGGGGCACGAGTCCTTTGTGGTATCCAAAGGTGGTCCGATGGCCGAACAGCTTCGGGGACAGGGTTCGACACACATTTTCATGCCCATACACCGAAAGTCCCCGACCTCCTTTGGTCAGATCTTGCCCATGCGCCGACTGCTGCTGGAACTGAAACCGGACGTCATTCACGTCCGCTCCAGAATGCCTGCCTGGATCATCCACCTGGCACTCCGGAGCATGGCCCCGCACCAGCGCCCCGCAGTCGTTTCGACATTTCACGGTATGTACTCGGTCAATCCATACAGCGCGATTATGACCCGGGCCGATCATCTGATTGCTGTTTCCCGATGCGTCAGGGAATACGTTCTGGACAACTACCCGGTGCCCGAGCATAAATTGACCGTGATACAGCGCGGTGTGGACATCAACGCCTTTCGACAGCGCGAACTCAGTCCGCAATGGCTGCAGCGATGGTTTCGACAGTATCCGCAACTGGCTGGCAAGAAAGTCATCATGATGCCGGGGCGCATCTCACGCTGGAAAGGCCAGATGGATTTTCTGGCCATGATGGCGAAGCTGGTTCGCCATCGCCCTGACTGTCATGGGATCATTGTTGGCGGTACCGAACCGGGCAAGGAGCGCTTTCTGGAGCAACTGGAGAGGGAACGCAGTCGGCTGGAACTGACCGACAAGGTCAGCTTTCTGGGCCAGCGCAATGACATGACCACGCTCTACCTACTGGCCGATGTTGTCTGCCACATGAGCACCAAGCCTGAGCCCTTCGGCCGAACCGTTACCGAAGCCCTTGCTTCAGGCACACCGGTCGCGGGCTACAATCGCGGAGGAGCCGCCGAAACGCTCCAGGCCTGTTTCCAGGCTGGTCTGGTCACCCCCGATGACACAACCGCATTCGCCGAAACCGTCCTCCGACTTCTTGATTCCGGGAAGTCTGCCATTGAAATTCCCCACCGGTTCCACCTCGAGGCGCAGACCGAGTCCACCCTTAAGATCTATGAACAAGTCCTTGAACGGCGCCAACTTCAGCAATGACCGACCGCGAAAAGCTCACCATCGCCCTGTTTTTTTCGACGCCCGGCACCACCTGGGGGGGCATGGAAAAGCACACGGCCGACCTGGCTCAGGCATTAGCCAAGCGTGGACACCGGATCCACGTCATCGGTCACAAGCGTTACCGGGAACACTTTCCCGATACGGTGCACTTTCACTCTGCACCGGTGAACCTTGGGCGGCGCAACCCCTGGCTCCGTTTCTACCTGAGACGGCTGGTTCTGGAGATCGTGCCGGATATCCTCCATGCCCAGGGCAACAAATCTGCCCAGTTGATCAAGACCATCAAATCGAAAAGCCGATGCATTCGCGTGGGCACAGTTCATGGCAGCAAGTCCAGTCACAAGGCGTTTCAGGGACTCGACAGCGTCATTGCCGTCAGCCCGCAGATCTTTGAAAGTCTTGATCACCCCGGCAGAAAACTGATTTTCAACGGAATCTCGCCGCCCCCAAAGCGCCAGGAGGCCAGTGAGTGGCAGACCCTGCCAACGGGAGTGACCAACGTCGTTGCGATTGGCCGCCTTGAACCCGTAAAAGGGTTCGAGACGCTGATTCGGGCGTGGGCCGAACTGACACGAACCGGGACTGTCGCCCACCTCAGCATTTTCGGCGAAGGCAGCCTGCGATCCCGGCTCGACGGTCTGATTGCCGGTCTGGAGCTGAATGACCAAGTAACCCTGACCGGGTATCAGGCAGATCTGGGGTCGGTATACCAGCTGGCTGACCTGGTGGTGATCAGTTCCCAGCGTGAGGGCTTTCCCTACGTACTGATCGAAAGCCTGCTTGCCGGCTGCCCGATCATCTCTACCCCGGTTTCCGGCCCTGCATACTTGCTCCCGGAAGAGGCCCTGAGCCTCGACTGGAAGCCAACCAGTCTTGCCAGCCTGCTCCGGGAGGCCCTGACCAACCTTCCTGCACTGAAGAAAGCCGAGACTGCCGCCATGGCTTTTGCGAGGGAGAAACTGACGCTTGAGCACATGGCCGATGAAACGGAACGGCTGTATCGGGACGCCCTGTCGGCCAGCAATGGTGACGGTAAATGAAGCATCCTTTTCGGGCTTACTGTTTTCGCTCAAGCTGTTCCAGAAGCTGCAGTTCTTTTGCCTTGGCCAGACGCATGAAGTTACGGTTCGCGGCCGTGATCGAGACGCTCAAACCAAACCAGCCGTTCAGGATCTGCTTGTGCAGCAGGTAATACTTCAGGAACTTCAACGGGAACTCAACGAACAGCCGAGCCCCGGATATACTGCGCCCCCGGTTTGCAATGAAACGCGCCTGTTCCGTCGAGAGTTGGCAGTATTTTCGTTCCATCTGCTCCAGCGAAATCAGCGTCCGGTGCAGGACATCGCCTTCCAGATCAAGCACGCGCCCGACCCGCACCTGCGGACGGTCGTTATTGCTATCCTTTTCCGCCTTGATGACTGCGCGATTTCGATTATAAAGCCGGAGAATTTTCTTGGTTTTGTCATGCCGGAATGGATGCCCGGGCAGGGGCGGGGATAACACCCAGCGCATCCTGAAGCCGGCCACGTCCGGGGCAATGGGTCTGGAAAACAGCGCCTTGATATTGGCAACCAGCGCGTCCGACAGCACTTCGTCCGCATCCAGATCCAGTACCCAATCATTACGACACAGGGAGGCGGCATACGCCTTCTGGCATGCAAACCCCTCCCATTCGTGATGCACAAACCGGGCGCCAGCCTCCTCTGCAATGTCTTTCGTTTTGTCAGTACTTCCGGAGTCGACCACAATGATCTCATCGACCCAGCCGGCGACCTTCGCTAACGACTCAGGCAGCCGGGCCTCTTCATCCTGAGTGATGAAATAAACAGAAAGTGGCAGCTTCATCGTGACTCCTGATGGCAAAGTGCGGGTTTTCGGTTTGTAGCGGGACAATATTATGATACCCATGTGGTAAGATGGCGCGCCTAAATTGGTTCTTTTTCATGGCGTTCTCACACTCAAGATCGGAGTAAATTCATGATTCATCCTGTCATTATGGCCGGCGGCACCGGTTCCCGGCTCTGGCCCCTGTCACGACAATTGAATCCGAAGCAGTTCCTGAAACTGACGGACAGTCCCCTGTCCATGCTGCAATCCACGGTTGCCCGACTTGAGGGCATGAACGCTGACAAACCGCTGCTGATTTGCAATGAAGAGCACAGGTTCCTGGCGGCGGAGCAGATGCGGCAATCCGGCCAGGAAGATGTCCAGATCATTCTTGAACCCTGCGGGCGCAATACCGCTCCTGCCATTGCCCTGGCGGCCATCCAATTGTGTGAACGTGCCGGTAATGACAACCCGCTGATGCTGGTTCTGGCAGCCGACCACCTTATCCAGGATACCGAGGCATTCCAGAAAGGGGTTGCCAAAGCCGTTCCCCTGGCCGAACAGGGAAAGCTGGTCACCTTCGGCATAGTGCCAAGCCACGCGGAGACCGGCTACGGCTACATCCATCGGGGAACCGAACTGGCAAACGACTGCTATTCGGTGGATAAATTCGTCGAAAAGCCGGATGTGAATACGGCCAACGCCTACCTGACTTCAGGCGATTACCTCTGGAACAGCGGCATGTTCCTGTTTTCTGCCCGTGACTACCTGAAAGAACTAGAAACCCATCGTCCGGACATTCTCTCGGCCTGCAGGGCCGCTATCGCCGACGCAAGCAAGGACCTGCACTTCACCCGGGTAAACCCGCAACTGTTTGCGGACTGTCCATCCGAATCGGTGGATTACGCCGTGATGGAAAAAACCGACAAGGCCGCTGTTGTCGCCCTTGATGCCGGCTGGAGTGATATCGGCTCCTGGTCGGCGCTCTGGGACGTCAGCTCGAAAGACGATGCCGGCAACAGCCTGACCGGCGATGTCATTGCCAAGGACACGGCCAACACCCTCGTTCGTGCCGACAGTCGGCTCGTGGCAACGGTCGGTGTCGACAACCTGGTCATTATCGAAACCAAGGATGCACTTCTTGTGGCTCACAAGGACAAGGTGCAGGACGTGAAATCCGTGGTCGAACAGATTCGCAATGATGGTCGCCACGAGCACATGAACCACCGGGAAGTTTACCGGCCCTGGGGCGTATACGACTCCATCGACAACGGCGCCCGGTATCAGGTCAAACGCATTACGGTAAAGCCGGGGGCCAAACTCTCGGTTCAGATGCACCACCATCGTGCTGAGCACTGGATCGTGGTGAGTGGCACGGCGCAAGTGACCAATGGCGAAAAAACCTATCTGGTCACAGAGAACCAGTCCACCTACATCCCGGTTGGCCAGGTGCACTCACTGGAGAATCCGGGGGTGATCGACCTTGAGTTGATTGAGGTGCAGTCGGGATCCTACCTCGGCGAAGACGACATTGTCAGGTACGAGGACCGGTACGGGCGCAAATGAGTAAACTCAAATACTTCGTGATCGCCGGCCTGCTGAGAATCGCCGGCGGTTTATCGCTGGCCAATGCCCAGAGAATCGGAAAATGGCTGGGCCTGTTGATCTGGAAACTGCCAACCAAGTCGCGACAGGTGACGGATACGAACCTCGCCATATGCCTGCCCGAACTAACCGACACGGAACGCGAAGCGATGTCCCGGGCCTCGATGATCCAGACCGGACAAACCATGCTTGAAGTTCCACTGATGTGGGAATGGCCGGTTCAGAGATGTCTGGCTCTGATCAAGGAAACCGAAGGCCTGGAGCTCATTGACGAAGCCATGTCCGAGGGCAAGGGACTGATCCTTCTGGCGCCTCATCTCGGGAACTGGGAACTGGCCGGATTATTCTTCTCGTCACGTTACAAGATGGCCGCCCTGTATAGCCCACCCAACATGCCCGAATTTGAAGATTATATGATCAAGGTTCGCGGGCGCCTCGGCTCGGAACTCGTTCGCGGTGACCGGCGCGGACTGGCGAGACTGGCTTCCATACTTCGGGAAGGTGGGGTAGCCGGCATATTGCCGGACCAATCGCCCAGAGGCAAAGGCAACGCCTTCGCCCCTTTTTTTGGCATGGAAGTGAAAACCATGACCCTGGTTTCCAAGCTGATTCAGCGTACCGGCGCGAACGCTCTTATCACCTACGCTGAACGCCTTCCGGACTCCAGTGGCTTCCGTATCGTGGTCAGGAAAACGGAAGCCCGTCTGGGTGACAAGGACCCGGTTATCGCGACAACCGCCCTGAACCGGTCGATTGAGCACTGTGTTCTTGAAATCCCTCAGCAGTACCAATGGGAATATAAACGCATGCGTCACCGCCCCCCCGGGGAGATCAATCCCTACAATCGCGATCGAGTCTGTTGATTCAGTGAGCACTGTGCCACGCCTGATCTGTTTATTCACTTTTAACTCTCGGATTTTCCTGACATGACTGTGCCCTCCCGGACTTTACCACCTGCGCTGCTTCTGGTCGGACTTGGCGGAGCTCTTCTGTCCTCGAGCATCCTGGCGGGCGCCACCCTGCTTCTGGCCATTGCCGGTGGTGTATTTATTGCCCGGAAATCCCCATACAAGGCGGGCTGGGACACGCCGAAAGAACTGCGATTGCTGCACTTCGCGTTCTGGTTCTTCGTTCTGGTCAGTGTCTGCTCGTGGCTGTTCGAAGGCTTTGACTACGAGGGAAGCAAAACCCTGGGCTCTCATGCACGGTTCCTTGTGTTCTGGCCACTGGTCATCGCCCTCAGCTACATTGGCTTGCGGGCACAAACGATGTTTGTCGCTCTTGGCCTTGTTTCGCTGTCGGCCATTGGCGCTTTCATATCAGCACTGGCAAGCCAGCTGTGGTCCGTCGACCACCTGCTGACCATGCGTTTCGGTGGTGGAATCAATCCGATAAGTTTTGGCAATCTTGCACTACTGGGGGGCATACTGACGCTGGTCGGCGCTTCGTTCTTCCTGCGAACCGGGAAAAGAGTCCCGGCCGCCCTGTTCGCCGTGGCCGGCGTTTCTGCAGCCGTCATATCCATGCTTTCCGAAACCCGAAGCAATCTGGTCGCACTGCCCTTTCTTTTGCTTGTCTGCCTACCTCTTGTCGGCAAGAAAGCACGAATTGCCGGCCTGATTCTGATTCCTGTCCTGCTGGCACTGGCTATCGTCTCCGGCGATCGCATGGCCCAATCCGTCCAGGCGCTGATGAACGGTGGTACCCTCGATAATGGCATGGCCATACGCTTGGAGGTCTGGGGACTGGCTTGGGACATGTTCATGGACCATCCATGGACCGGCGTTGGTTTGGGCGGCTACACACACGTCATTGAATCCGCTGTGGCAAATGGTGACGCGACCCAATACCTGCTCACCTGCTGTTCGGGGCACGCACACAGCGACTTCTTCAACAACGCTGCCACCAGCGGCATCCCGGGCATCCTGAGCTGGGCACTGGTGATTTTCATCCCACTGGCAATCTTCGCCCGGCATCTTTTCAGCAAACACCTCCCCACCGCACACCTGGCGACGGCGGGCGTTCTTGTCAGCGTCGGGTATTTTTTCTTTGGCTTGACGGAAGCCACGTTCAACCGGAATCTGTTTCTGACCTTTTACCTGCTTGCCATCGCGGGAATTGCCTCGGCCCTGTTTCACGAACTGAGTGCTTCGTATGTTCGGCAGCGCAACCGCAAGGTCTCTGCGACCATTATCACCAAAAACGAGGAAGCCCATATTGCCGATTGCCTGAAGTCGGCGCGACTGGTAGCCGACGAGGTCATCGTGCTCGACAGCGGCAGCTCGGACCGAACCGCAGAAATTGCGAGAGAGTATGCCGACGTAGTCGAAGTCACCGATTGGCCAGGCTTCGGCATTCAGAAGCAAAGGGCCCTGGAAAAGGCGACAGGAGAATGGGTACTTTCACTGGATGCCGACGAGCGTGTGACACCGGAACTGGCCCGGGAAATCAATCACCATCTTGCCGACCCCGACGCCGATGCCTACAAGCTGCCCTGGGCAGTTACGATCTATGGCACGCGTCTCGACTTCGGTCGCAGCGGCCGCGCGCCCCTGCGCCTGTTTCGCCGCGAGGGTGTGAGTTTTTCCGACGCCCTGGTTCATGAACGGATCCTGATTCCTGAGGGCCGAAAGGTAAAAACCCTGCGAGGCCGACTGACCCACTACACGCACCGGGATTTCGGTCACTCCCTGGAAAAAAGCGCCAAATACGCATGGCTGGGCTCACTGGAAAAACACCGCAAGGGCAAGAAAACCCGGACAATGCTATACCCGACGCTAAGAGGCCTGATGACCTTTGTTCAGGTTTATTTCATCCGGTTCGGATTTCTTGATGGCGCGGTAGGGTACTTGACGGCGGTGACCTATGCCCAGGTCACGTTCAATAAGTATGCAGGGCTATGGACGCTGTCGCGGGAGGAAAGGAGTAACAAAGCACGGGAATAGCCTGCTCTATTCCGGCACCGCGAACGAATGCAAACCCGTTGTCTTCACACCAATTTGGTGAAGCATTTCGACAATTTCGTCGTAGTAAGGAAGTCTGGATGCGAGGATCTTGTCATCAATCTGGAAAACCTGCATCTCAGGGAAAATCTTCTTGATCGTGAACAGGGCCGTTGAGGCAAAACTGTAGAACCCGAGGTAAGATTCTCCGGACAGGGCCACCTCGACCTCAATTGGGCGGCCCGCTTGCCGGATTTCCACCGGAAAGCCTCCAAGCACCTTCTCAAGCTCCTCGGGAACCTCCTTACGGTGGAGAAAATACAGGATGCGAGCATCTTTGTGGCGCTGGACTACGAGCTGCATTTGCATCTTAAGCTGCTCCAGTCGCTCCATTCCTCCAAAGGGCTGTCCGAGAAAGGCGACGACAGGCCTGTTTCCCGAACGTTGCATCTGGGTTCTGAATGTCCGTCGAAACAGGGGAAAATCGTGAACCTCTACGCTTATCCGTTCGGAATCAGACAAGGGGAAGCAAGTAAAAAAAGCGATAGCACTTGTGTCACGTGCCCGGTTGAGCTGAATACCCATGGCAGCCAGGATGCGCCGCTTCCCGCTCGAAACCCTGGAATGGAAAGTTTCATCGTGAATGGCATGGTAGTACTTGACGGTCGCCAGACCATCATCGACAAAGACCACCTGACCACTATCGAGACCAAGATAAAAGGCCTCGTGGACCCAGCTATTCTTGTTTCCGATAAAGAGGCAAGCAATCAAACGACTCGATAGCTTCCGGAAAATAGAGGCCAGCTTAAAATAAAACGATGTCTTTCCAAGAAATACTGTCTGCTGATCGTTCCAGCCCAACGAATCGGCCAGGAACGCCATCTGCGACTCCGTTTCTTTGTTGTCAGGCCTGGCCACAATCAATACACAAGAGTCAGCCGAACATCCATAATGCTCCCGAGCCTCGGAACAGCTGATGAGCTGCAACGGTGTACTGGCAACGAAAACGTTGATGGAACTCCGATTGCTGTTCAAGCTCTTGCGCTCCCGAGTCATGAAGGGTAATCGCTCATTGTACCTGCCGAAGGCCGTGCTTGAGTTCCCTTCGCAAGCGACGCCTCACCTTGACCTTTCTGAGTAGGTTTAGAGGCTTTCGTTTTAACCCCGACTGTTTGTTGACCAGAAAATCCTCTACCGCATCCAGAACCCGCTCGCTGGAACGGCCATCGCGAAAACTGTGCAGCTCATTGCAGAGCGCCCGAGTCTCGCCCATCAGATCCTGAGGGTAATTAAGCGCTTTTTCCAGTGCCGGCTCCACATCCCGCTCGTCATCCACATCTATGAGGTAGGGGCCTGGCATCTTTGTCCTGAAAGTAACCACGGGACGATCCAGGAACATGAATTCAAACATGATTGACGACGTGTCGCACAGCATGACGTCGGCTTCTGGCAGGATCGGCAGCAAGTCCTCATCACTCTCCACAAAGCGAAGGTGATCTCCCGAAAGCTTGCGATACTGCTCAACTACGGCTGGCTCCATCTTGGGATGAAGTGTCACAATAAACTTCCAACGGCCACTTGAAGCCAACTCCCCAATTTTCTTCACTAGAGCCGGCGCCGAAGTCACGGAGCGACTAAAAGTCGATGCGTAGAACACAACAGGAAGCTCGCCCTGCCCACGAGGTCGCGGCCCTTGTGCCGCGTTTTTCAATAGCGGGTCCAGTTTCGGCCAGCCCGTGCGGGCAACCGCAAAATGTTGCTTAAGTTCAGCCAGTTGCTGGAATTTCGCAGTATCTTTCTCGGCGTGAGTGCAGTAAAGGTCAAACCAGCCCCTGATACGATAGTGGTCACTTTCATCTTCGCTACTGTGGCCACGTTTGTTGCGCGCCATTCCATGGAACACCTCGACCTTGATACCCGGGAAAAAGTAAGGAACCCAGTCTCCGGGAACAAAGGTGGCATCGGCGTTGAACTCCATGACCTCTTTCACGGTCTTGAGGTGACGCTCATCCGGACCCAGGGGCTCCGCTGTGCACCCAGCCACGAACCACGCCGCCTCTCCTCCTCGCCGGCGAATTTCGTCCTGCAGGGGACGAAGAATCGAGTAGGAATAGGGCTGATTGACAAAAAACAGATAACGGCGCATTCAGTTCCTGCCTGTTAAAGACTTATACAGATCCCCGGTCTCACGGATGGTCTGGGAGGTGTGGAAATGAGTGGCGATCCGGTTCTTGGCTGCCTGACCAAGCTGGGTCAGCAAGTCCCGATCGCGATACAGACGCTCAATCGCTTCAGCCAGCGCGGCACTACTTTTCGGAGGAATGACCAGACCGCTCACGCCATCCTCAACCAGTTCCGGCATGCCGCCCACACAAGTCACAACAGGGGTGACGCCATAAACCATCGACTCGATCACCGCTCGCGGCAACCCTTCCCGCTCTGTGGATGGCAATACAAAGACATCACTGGCAGCGGCAATAGCGGGGGCGTCGTTGCGGTAGCCGGTAAAATGAATTCGCTCAGAATGGGGTGACCGAGCGACCAGTTCTTTTATCTCCTCATTCTTGTCCACGTCACCCACCAGTAGCAAATGAGGCGCCACGCCCGACGGAAGCTCGCCCATCGCGTTCACCAGCACATCGAATCCCTTTCGAGGTGAGTTGCGCCCTGTGCAACAGACCACAAAGTCGTCTTCCTGAACGCCAAACTCACTCAGATCCGCAGGCTCCGCCTGATACCAGTCAAGATCATGCCCCTTGTAAATCCGCTGGAGTTTCGAGTCGGGAATGCGCATCCAGAGAAACTTCAGACTCGCCAGGTAGTCCTTTATGGCGTCCGCAACACAAACAATCTTGCTGACCCGCGGATGAAGGAACGTTATCCACGACTCGGGGTTGAGAAAGCTGATGTTCCCGATGACCCCGCGATAGGCAACGATCCTGATATCGGTTCCTTTCGATGCTTTAATACCGCAGGCCAGGGCTCTGGGATTATAGGCGTGAATAATCTCGTAATTTTTCTTAGTGAGCTGCTCCCGGATCGCGGCTATGCCGGCCTTGTCGAAGCGGCTTTCCAGCGCCATCGGCTGCGCAACCATGCCTTCATCAACCAGCCGCTGATAGTTCCGACCCTCGGGGTTGCACATAACGTCCACGTCGAAACCCGCCTTCTTCAGTCCGATGAACAGTTCTGTCTCCGGTCGGTCGCATGCGTCTGTCAGACACAGTACGGCTGGCAGCGAGGTATTTTTCTGTTGGTCGATCAAGCGGATTGACTCCCGTTATATCCGTTCATAAATGCATCCCAGACCTTCTGTTGCGCGGCTTCACCCGCCACTTTTCTCAGAGATCTGGCAAATCGTTCAAGGTTGGCATTTTTCCAGTTGGATGGCGATCCGGATGGCCTTATCTGCCCCTTATCGAAGTCGATCAGGTAGAACAATGATCCCTTGACCAGGACATTGAAGCAGTTCAGATCCGCGTGGCGAACGCCAGCGTCGTGGAAGCGCCGAATGGTCTGCCCCAACGAATACCAGTCATCGGGCTGAAGCTGAGTAATCAGCTCGGCAAGCGGCACCGTCTCGTCGAGCCTCTCAATAATAATGGCTGCTTGATACTGCACCGGAGACACTTTCCGGTACCAGGCAGCCACTGCCTTCGGTACCGGCAGCCCCATGTGGTGAAGTTGGTTCAACAGCCGAAACTCCGAGAACGAACGCACGTCCTGTTCCCGGGTATAGAAGTAAGCCCTTTCTGATAGCCTGGCTACCAGGCCACCACGACGATACTCCCGCAATACAAGCCGGCTTCCATCGGCATCAATGAACCAGGCAGCCCCGCGCCCTCCGCTGCTTACAGGCTGGGCTTGCGCTCCCCAATAATCCGGATCGAACCAGTCAACTGTGACCCTGCCCTCGTAATCCGGATGAATGAGCAATCCTGAGCCCGCTCGCCGTTCACAGATTTCAGACTCGACCATGGATCCCCGTGCGCCAGAAAATGAGAGCCGTCCACAAGCCAGACAGGTATCGGGACGTCTGCCGGCGAGTAATATAGAATGGCGGCCAGTTTACCAATGATTAGCTGTAAACCTCTACAAACCTGTTTTCGAACATGCCATGGATCCCCTCCCAATGAAGTCGATCTGCATTCTCCGCCTGTCCGCCATTGGCGATGTCACACACGTTGTTCCCGTTGTTCTGAGCCTCCAGGAACAACTTCCCGGCGTAAAAATCACCTGGGTCATTGGCAAAATAGAAGCGAAGCTGATTGGCGACCTTTCCGGTGTCGAATTCATCATTTTCGACAAGAAGGCGGGTCGCCAAGGCTACTCGGAGCTGCGTCAAACCATGAAAGGTCGCAGGTTCGACGCTTTGTTGCACATGCAGGTTGCCTTCCGCGCCAACCTGGCGTCGGCCTGCATTCGTGCCAGGCTCCGCGTGGGCTACGACAAAGCGCGGAGCAAGGACCTTCACAGCCTGTTCATCAACCGACGGATCCAGCCGGCTCACCACCAGCACGTCCGCGACTGCCTGGCGAGTTTCCTGGAGCCGCTAGGGCTCGAACCTGCCGCTCCAAAATGGATCATTCCCCTGGCCGACAGCGACCACGTCTTCGCCCGTGAGCATCTCGCGTCAGATCGACGCAATCTGGTGATCAGTCCATGTGCGAGCCACACACTGCGTAACTGGCCGGCAGACCATTATGCCCAGTTGGCCGACCACGCCATTCGCGCCCATGGAATGAAAGTAATCCTGGTGGGCAGTCCGGCGCCTTTTGAAGCCGACTATTGCGCTGCCATCGAAAACCGGATGACGGAAACCGCACACAACATCTGCGGTAAAGACACCCTGAAACAGCTCACCGCCCTCATGACACACGCCGATCTGGTGGTGGCCCCCGATACCGGTCCGGCTCACATAGCCAGCGCCGTGGGCACTGACGTCCTTGGACTGTATGCAGCCAGCAACCCTGACCGCTCGGGCCCGTACAACTCACTGCAGTGGTGTGTAAACCGTTATCCGGAGGCGCTGAAGCAATTCACCGGCAAGTCGGTCGAAGAGGCCCGATGGGGCACCAAGGCGGAATTCGAAGGGGCGATGGAACTGGTCACGGTAAAAGACGCAACCGATAAGCTGGACCAGTGGATTGAGAGCAAAACCCGCCACTGATACGGAGCAGCCAAAGACTGCCGCCCCGTATCGGGGCTGCCGGGACTACGACTTCTTCGCGGTATAATCCTGATAGGACTTTTCTTCCACGAAACGTGAACCGAGCGCGAGGTTCACGTCTTTCTTGATCGCGGCGCGCTTGTCATTCGTTACGTATACCGCCCGGGCCAACTCAATAAAACGCGGACCAAAATCCTGTTCAGCTTCCTGGTCCCGGATATCGTCTTCGATCTCCCACAGTGCTTCATTCACGGCCTTGAGCTGTTTTCTCAGATCGGCGATGGCGCTCTGATCCTCGACGGCTTGGTCCCAGGTTGCGCTGAGCTCGTCCAGTTCCAGGCGCACATTCCTTACCTTTGCCTCATCCTTGATGCGCTCGGATTTGATTTCAAGGATCGTAATTTTGTCGAGGACCTCGCCGAAGGAGACGGGGACTTTAATGACGTCTGCCATGTGCTGTTCCTGAAAATTGAATGAATTTAAACAACAAGGCCGCCTGACTGTTCTGAACAGAAGGCGGCCTGGGGATTTCTCGCTGATCAGCTGTTAACCAGCGTCAACCAGCTGCTTCGGGCTTCGAGCTTGCCCTTGACCGCATCGAAGTACATACCCTGCAACTTCTCGGTAACCGGTCCGCGCTTGCCGGCGCCGATTACCCGGCCATCAAGTTCGCGGATCGGCAGCACTTCCGCGGCCGTGCCCGTAAAGAAGGCCTCCTCGGCGATGTACACCTCGTCACGGGTAATGCGACGCTCCTTGACCGGAATATTCAACTCGTTGGCAAAATCGAGGATGGTCTGACGGGTAATCCCCTCCAGGCACGAGGTCAGTTCCGGCGTATGCAGCACACCATCGCGAATGATGAAGATGTTCTCGCCCGACCCTTCCGCAACGTAGCCCTCGTTATCGAGCAGCAACGCTTCCTCACAGCCGCAGGCAATCGCTTCATTCAGGGCCAGCATGGAATTGATGTAGTTGCCGTTGGCCTTCGCCTTGCACATGGTGATGTTGACGTGGTGGCGGGTGTAGGAGGAGGTCCGCACCTTAATCCCCAATTCCTTGGCTTCCGGAGACATGTAGGACGGCCAGCTCCAGGCGGCAACCATCACATGAACTTTCAGGTTGTCAGCGCGAAGCCCCATGCCCTCAGAACCCAGAAACACCATGGGCCGCAGGTAGGCTTCGTCAAGATTGTTCTCCCTAACGGCTGCACACTGGGCAGCATTAAGCTCATCCTTGCTGAACGGCATCTTCATATTGAGGATGTGGGCAGAACGGAACAATCGATCGGTGTGGTCTTTCAGACGAAAAATCGCCGGACCGTTCGCGGTGTTATAGGCCCGCACACCCTCAAAACAGCCGAGGCCATAATGCAGAGTATGAGTCAGCACGTGGGTTTTGGCTTCCCGCCAGGGAACCATTTCGCCATCCAGCCAGATGAGGCCATCGCGATCAGCCATCGACATTCTTCGTTGCTCCTAAAAAAGCGGTTTTCGGGGAACCGGCATTCTAGCAGGAAATTTCTCAATAAAGAAGCATAGCAAGCTAATTAATCATGATTCGTTGCCACATGGCCCGGATATACTCACGCTCTTCGGGAAAAGCGGCTGCTTCGACCTGGCTGTTGAGGTTCTGCAGAGCCCGCCGGTGAATGGTGGAGCGGAGGGCAATGAAAACATCCCGCAGCTTCTCCGTGTCCTCAACCGGCATGACCCCCACTCTCCCCAGCTCTTCCATCTGTCGAATGTTGTCTGACCACTGGGTCAGCTCGGGATGCTCTGAACTGTATGCCAGCATCAGATACTGAACCATGAATTCGATATCCACGATCCCTCCCGTGTCATGCTTGATATGAAACACTTCCTGCTGGCGATGGTCCGGTGTGCCCAGGCTGGCACGCATCCGCTCCCGCATGTCCACCACTTCCGCCCGGAGTTTATCCCGATCCCGAGGTTGGCACAGGATCTCGTGACGAATCGCTTCAAACCCGGCCAGCGTTTCCTGACAACCCGCTACCCCGCGGGCACGGGCGAGCGCCTGATGTTCCCAGGTCCAGGCATCGTTACGCTGATATTTTTCGAAGGCCTGAAGCGTACTGACCAGCAGTCCCGAATTGCCTGACGGCCGCAGCCTCATATCCACTTCGTAGAGCAAACCCGCCGGGGTCTGGGTATTGAGAATATGAACAATCCGCTGCCCCAGACGGGTATAAAAAACGGCGTTGTCGATGGCTTTCTCACCATCGGTCGAGAGCTCCGGATCGGCATTGTGTACAAACACCAGATCCAGATCGGAGGTGTACCCCATTTCGATACCGCCCAGCTTTCCGTAGCCAATGATCGCAAAGTCGGTTTCATAGGCGGAACCGTCCGCCCGCTTCGGATAGCCATGGCGACTCACCAGATTGGAAAACGCCACGTCAACCACGTGATCCAGCACCACCTCCGCAAGCCAGGTCAGATAATCACTGACCTTCATCAACGGCAGGGTCCCTTTCAGTTCAGAGGCCGCCAAGCGCAGAATATGCGCCTTCTTGAAATGGCGCAGGGATTCCATCTGCTCCTCAAGGTCCTCAAAGGGAATTCTCAGCATCTGTTGCCGCAGATCATCCTGCAATTCCTCCTTGGCCGGAGGATGGTACAGGCTTTCTGCGTTCAGAAGTTCATCCAGAAGCAATGGCGTTTCCGCAAGCTGCCGGGCAATCCAGGGGCTTTCACTACAGAGCTTGACCAGTTGGGTCCGTGCCCCGGGGTTCTCCAGCAACAGCACCATGTAGGCAGTCCGCCGGAGTATCGCGTCGACCAGTTGCAGAACCCGGAACAGAGTCTCGGAAGGGTTGTCGACCTGCGTCAGCGCCTCCAGCAAAACCGGCATGAACTGATTCAGGCGGGTGCGCCCCTGGGTCTGCATGGTCTGGACTGTCCGGTTTTCCCGAAGATCCTTCAGCGCCTGGCAGGTTGCCGGCGCATCCTCATAACCATGATCTGCCAGCCACTGCGCTGATGCAGCTTCATCGATTTCCGCCAGCCAGAGCTCATGCCAGCCTTCTTCGAGTGCCCCGGCGCCCGACTGGTCATCGTCATCGGTCGCAATGATGTTGGCAAAATGGGTTGCGACCCGCTGCCGGTGCTCATCCAGTGCCGTCTCGCACGAACGCCAGTCGTCATGCCCCATGATCAGGGCGATACGGGCCTGGCTCAGGTCATCGGCCGGTAACAGCTGGGTTTGTTTGTCTTCCATGCCCTGCAGGGCATGCTCGAGATTGCGCAAGAAAACGTACGCCTCTCTCAATTCCTTAACCACCTGCGGTGGCAACAGCTCAAGTGCCTCCAACTCCTGGAGGATAGCCAGCAATTCACGCTGCTGGAGCTCACGATCTCGGCCACCACGAATCAACTGAAATGCCTGCACCACAAACTCGATCTCACGAATACCGCCGCTGCCAAGCTTGATGTTGTTCTCAAGCCCCTTCCGGCGCACCTCACGGCTGATCATAGCCTTCATGCTGCGCAGTGATTCGAACGCACTGAAATCAATGTACTTGCGATAAACAAAGGGCCGCAGGCTCGTCATCAGAACCCGACCGGCGGACTGGTCTCCCGCCACTACCCGGGCCTTTACCATGGCGTAGCGCTCCCAATCCCGTCCCTGATCCTGGTAGTAGGCTTCGAGCGCGGCGAAACTGAGTGCAAGGGCACCACTTTGCCCATAGGGCCGCAGCCGCATGTCGACACGGAAGACAAAACCATCCGCCGTTATCTGATCCAGAGCCTGGATAAGACGTTGGCCCAGCCGGATAAAAAAGGTCTGGTTATCCAGAGAACGCGGTCCACCTTGAGTTTCCCCGTTCCCGGGGAACGCAAAAATCAAATCGATATCGGAAGAGACATTCAGCTCACGGCCACCGAGCTTACCCATTCCGAGCACGACCATTTTCTGGGGTGCTTCCTGGCCGGTGGCCGGATCCGTTCCCCAGGGCGTTCCGGACTGCTTGCAGGCATCCTCATAAAGCCAGTCGAGAGCCCCCTGAATACAGGTATCCGCAAAGGCACTGGTCGCAGCGATGGTTTCGTCCAGATCCGCCCAGCGCATCAGGTCGCGCCATATGATTCGGAACTGGGCCTCACGACGGAACTGGCGTAGCGCTGAATGCAGAGAGGCCTCATCGTTTACCCTGGCGAGGTACTCCTGCCAGCGATGCGCCAGATACTCCGGGGTCGTCGGCTCGCCGAGCGGACGGGGCTGGAGGAAGACGCGGACCTGCTCCGGGTGACGCTCGAGGGTCTGTCTCAGAAACAGACTGCGGGCGATGGCACCGGCCACCACCTCTTCAGACATCCCCTCAGTTGCCTCCAGCCAGTCAGGAAAGCCCTCCGGAAATACCGATTCCCAACTGGAAGCGAGGTCTTCCGCTAAGGGTGCGGGAAGGGAGCTCCACGGCTCGGACATAATGCAAACCCCTGTCTCTCTGTTATATTTCCGGTACTGTATAACGAACTCAACCGCGACTGAACAGGCCGTACCCACGGATGCAGAGAAACCGACGCCCGCTTAATCCGGAACACCAGCAGACCCACCTCCCCATGGGGGGACTGATTCGGCACAGGATGAAACGCCTGTTCCTGATACTGGCGGGGCTCCTGTCCGTTCAGATTCTTGTCATCTGGACCGTCGAAGATCTGAACCTGTTCGAGTCAGTTTGGATTACCATGACCACGGTATCCACCGTCGGCTATGGGGATTTCGCACCCAAGACACTGGTCGGACGGTTGAGCACCATTCTGGTCATGTTCGTCGGGGCAATCACCCTGCTAACGCTGATCGTCAGTGACTTTATCGAGTACCGGTTCTATCGCCGGGAACGCATTCTTACCGGGAGGTGGATCTACAAAATGAACGACCACATCGTCATGATCAATACGCCTCAGAGTGGCGGCGAACAGTACTTTATGCGTTTTGCCTCACAGGTCCGCTCGGTACCAGGCTACGAGACCATACCGATCATGCTGCTGACCCGAAAGTTCCCAAACGGCCTGCCCACCGAACTGTCCGATGTCGGCATTGTGCACTACCATGGCTCCGGCTTCGATCCACAGGCTTTAAAAGCGGTTCATGCCGGCGGTGCGCGGCACATCATTGTTCTTGCCGCGGACGAATGCGATCCCTACTCGGACAGCTTGACCTTCGACATCGCCCACCGCCTCAGCGAGCGCAATCTGGGCGGTCGCACCACGGTGGAGTGTGTCTCCGATGACAATCGGTCGCGGTTCAAGGCACTGGGCATCCGGACCATCATCCGGCCGGTGCGAACCTACCCGGAAATCATGGTGCGCTCGGTCGTTGCGCCCGGTTCGGAAAAGGTTCTGGAAGATTTGTTCAACTATGAGCACGACCACCCCCACCGCTACGACCTGACCCTCGACGATCTCAACTGGGCGGACATTGTCAGCGCGCTGGTTCGCCATGGCATTGGCACCGCGCTGGCCTATATCGATAACGACGATGAAGTGATCTGCCACCCACCGACGACGGAGGAAATCGAAGGCAAGGGACTGATTGTCCTGGTTAAGTCCGCGAATACGCCGAGTGTCGAGCTGGTTCAGGAAGCGCTGGACAGGTACCGGGCCTTCATCGCCAGCTGGCACGAGAAAACCAAACCGGCGGCAAAGTCCTCGACGTAATCCTGAACGGCTGCTCAGCCGGCAACCAATGCCGTCTGCAGCTGCCCCAGGGTCACGCTCTCCAGCATGTCTGCAACCACCTTGCTGTCCTTTAGGGATTGGATGATGTTTTCGAACTGGACACCGACGCCATTCCGTCGGGCCGTTGCCGCGACACCGGTCAAGTCTACCTGGTCCAAAGGGAAGGGCTCTCCGGTTAACCAGCACAGACTGAGTCCATGAAGGAATTCGGTCACCGAGATCGCCTTAGCCTCACCAGCCCTGACAACCGGACCCGGAGCATAAAGCCCCGCCAGGTAATAGCCCTGCTCGGCCTTGCTCACCAGATTGAGAAAAACCGGGACTTGACTGGCCAGTTTTTGGGCCCAGCCAATCAATGCCTTTGAATCTCCGGCCTTCAGCTCGAACTCGACTTCGTTAAGCGGGCGGAAACGGGCGCCACTCAAGACCTGACCGCGATCAATGGCGACCTCAATGCTGCTGTGGTCGTCATGCAGCATGACGATCTGACGTTCGAAGTTGGTCTCGAAGACTGTTCGCAGACGCTCAAGACTGATCTGACCGGCCAGGGGCGTCTCTGCCAACAGCCCAAGATCCAGTTCAGCCGACGGTAAAGGCCATTCCCATTCCTGACGCCTGTGAGCGCCCGCCACAAAGTCGCCCTTTGTTTTCAGCGTCTGAATGAAGCGGTCACCGGACTGACGAACCCTGAGCGCGGCTTTCTGCCCGTTAAGCTCTGCATCCGGGGTGTCATAGTACCGGTTGATCAGCACTTTTTTGTTTTCCCGAGTGGCTTCGGGCTGATCCAGCAGCCAGTCCAATGCCGACGCCAGATCCTCTGGCTTGAGGGTGAGCTTTATTTCCAGCTCTTCAGCCATACAGCACTCCTGACACTATTGATCTTTTCAGAATACATAAAAAAACCGGCGACCCGAAGGTCACCGGTTTTCGATTACGACTGAATTAGTGGTTAGCTAAATCAGAAGTAGTAGACAGCACCAACTACGAGGTCAGTGGTGTCAACATCAGCAACGCCGCTGTCTGCGTTGTTCAGGTAACCTTCGACGTACACGTACATGTTGTCGGACAGGTTGTGCAGAGCCTGGGCAGTGATAGTGGAAGTTTCTTCGTCGGTGTTGTCCGCATCAGCAAACTCGTAGGACAGAGCGAAGGTGTTCGCGCCGATAGAGTAGCCACCGAACAGACCCCATGAATCGCCTACGTCCTTGCGAGTCTGGTACTGAGCAGTCACGCGCAGATCGCCAGCAGTGTAGCTACCACGAACACCATAAGTGTTTTCGTTGTTCACGCTGCTGCCATCAACGTTGCTTGAGTAAGCGCGGTCACCGTCGTTGGAATCCATGGCGACGGCCAGTTCGAATGCGTCAACTGAGTAAGTCGCAGCCAGCTGGTACGGGTAGGACTTCTCGCCCTTGTCACCGTCACCGTTGAACTGAACGGCACCGTGCAGCGCCAGGCCGCCGAAGCTCGGAGTGCTGTACTGGATCAGGTCGCCTTCACCAGTGTCGTAAGAGCCACCAACGCTCAGCGCAGCGTACTCGTAGTAGTTGGCGATTTCGTCAACGGCGCTCTCGTAGGTGGAGTCGTCAGAACCAACCCAAACCTGGCCGAAGCTGTCACCCTTCACACCGATGTAGGCTTCGTCAAATGCGTTCAGACCGCCGTTGCCAGCCTTGTCGTCCGCGTCGAATTCGAGCTCAGCCTTGAAGAAACCAGTGATGCCTGGCGCGATTTCGTGGTCGTGCTTGAAGCCGATGGTAGAACCGTTATCGTAGTGACCGATTTCGGAACCAGCGTCTTCTACGTCACGGTGGGCAACCGCCAGCTGGATGTTACCGTAAACGGTCGGCATGGAGTCCATCTTGGCTGCCAGCTCGGAAGCTGACATTTCCATCTGTGCCAGCGCGGAGCCAGAGAAGGTCGCTGCTGCAATAGCGGATGCGATGAGCGTTTTTTTCATTTTGCGTCTTCCTTTTTGAGTTAACTCAGGTTTTAGCGACGGGTTCTTATCCCGATTTTTTAAGGCATAACCAGTCTTTGCTGGATAGGCCCGATTCTGCATTACCCCTATGTCAGATTTGTTACACATGGGATAACTTTTCTTCTAGTTATGTAGACCCACTCTCCGGCAGGTCTATTTAGCTCAGTCACTTACAAGACTTTATTAAAGTCCTGCATGATGAACCTGTTTTAATACAGTGAACCTGTTTTTGCAAACATTTGGCGGTGCATTTTTAGCTCGTTTCGCACCAGAAACGCAAGTATTTATGCGATCCAGCACCAAGGAGCAACCTGAACCCTGTGTAACAATTCCGGGGCCAGATTATCTTTAACGGTTCTTAATCAACACGTTACATCAAAAAAAGTGTCACAAATACGTTACACAGGGGGTCAGACCCCACTTTTACGCACCAATAAAAAACATCGGGCACTGGACCGCACTTTTGTTGTGCGTTACGGCCATACTAAACACAGTCATACCTCGAGCATGAACGTTACAGGGCCATCATTGACCAGATGGACTTTCATATCGGCGCCGAATCGACCCTGCCCCACTCGTTCGCGTCCGATTTGCATCTGGGCCTCTGCAAGAAACCGGCGGTACAGTTCGCTGGCGAGTTCAGGGGCGGCCGCGTAAGAAAAACCTGGACGGGTGCCCGATGACGTATCTGCGGCAAGGGTAAACTGGGGAACAACGAGAATGGATCCGCCGGTGTCGACAAGACTTCGGTTCATGCGGCCATGTTCATCGGGGAACACCCGGTAGGTGAGAATCCTGCGGCACAGGTTCCGGACTTCTGATTCGCTATCTTCACGCTCTACGCCGAGCAACAACACCAGACCGGGACCGATCGAAGCAATTTGCTCACCGCCCGTAACTACGCTGGCTTCCGATACTCGCTGGATCAGCCCTTTCATGCATCTCTCTGAGGAAAATCTTGCGGCGGAACATCAAATCGAAAACGAGTCTATCGGCGGGATTAACGAATCGCAACCGTCAAAAAGCACGACTAGCTCGCACTTTTCCCAGATTTTGCAACCACCTCTTCGACCCCTCTCAGGAGGGCGTCGACAATGGCAGGCTCGGAGGCGGAGTGTCCGGCATCCCGAATGATCCTGAGATCCGCACCGGGCCAGGCCTTGCTGAGAGCCAGAGCATTATCCAGCGGACACACCATGTCATAACGTCCGTGAACAATAATTCCCGGAATACCTGTCAGCCTATGGGCATCGCGAACTATCTGGTTTGGCTCCAGAAACGCCTCATTCATGAAGTAGTGGCACTCGATCCGGGCGAGAGCTATCGCCACATGTGGGTGTCCGAAGTGTTCAACTACTCTCGGGTTCGGATGCAACGTCGCGCATCGCCCCTCCCATACAGACCAGGCCTTGGCGGCCTGAATCTGTTCCAGTTCGTTAGAGCTTGTCAGTTTTTTGTAATAGGCAGAAACCATGTCGGCACGCTCACCCTCGGGTACTTGTTCCTCGAATTCCTGCCAATAGTCCGGAAACACCCGACTGGCACCGTCCTGGTAGAACCATTGGATATCCCGCGGCCGACAAAGAAAAATGCCTCGCAACACCAGACCCAAGACTCGTTCCGGATAGGCCTGCGCGTACACCAGACTGAGCGTCGACCCCCAACTACCTCCGAACAGGAGCCAACGCTCCACGCCGAAAAACGAGCGAACGGTCTCCATGTCCTCAACGAGCTTATCCGTACTGTTGCCCTCCAGTTCCGCTAACGGAGTGGATCGGCCAGCGCCCCTCTGATCCATAAGGATGATGCGGAAACGTTCGGCATCAAAGAAGCGCCTTTGGTACTCCTCACACCCACCACCAGGCCCACCGTGAACAACGAGGACAGGGATACCTTCAGGGTTGCCGCTTTCCTCGACATACAGCTCGTGAGGGGACTCAACGGCAAGGCGATGCTGGGCATTCGGCTTGATTTCCGGGTAGAGCGTGAGCATCAGGCGCTCCTGAAAGGGGTTTAACCGGAGTGTAGCTGAACTGAACGAAAAAGGGGCAGGTCACTGCTGACCCGCCCCTTCTTTGTTACCACTGAAGACTTACTTTTTCTTCGCGCGCTTGCGCTCGTTTTCAGTCAACAGCTTCTTGCGCAGACGAATCGATTTCGGAGTCACTTCCACCAATTCATCGTCATCAATGAACTCGAGCGCCTGCTCAAGAGTGAACTTGATCGGTGGCACCAGGCCAATGACCTCATCCTTGCCGGAGGCACGCATGTTATCGAGCTTTTTGCCTTTGGTCGGGTTCATGACCAGATCGTTATCCCGACTATGAATACCACAGAGCTGACCTTCGTAAATCTCTTGCCCCGGGTCCAGGAACAGCTTGCCGCGGCTCTGGAGCGTTTCAAGTGAATAGGTCAGCGCAGTACCCGTTGCCATGGACACCAGAACGCCATTCTGGCGACTGGTGACATCACCCAACTTGATGGGGCCGTAGTGGCTGAAGGTTGATGTCAGGATACCGGTGCCTGAGGTCATGGTCAGGAAGGTATTCCGGAAGCCGATCAGACCGCGCGCAGGGATGGTGTACTCAAGACGCATGCGCCCCTTGCCATCCGGCACCATATTGGTCAGATCACCCTTTCGCAGACCCATCTGCTCCATCACGGAACCCTGATGCTGTTCCTCGATATCGACGATGACGTTTTCGTACGGCTCCTGCTTCTCGCCGTCGATTTCGCGAATGACAACTTCAGGCCGACCGACGGCAAGCTCGAAATTCTCGCGACGCATGTTCTCGATCAGAACCGACAGATGCAGTTCGCCACGCCCCGATACCTTGAACTTGTCAGCAGACTCGCCTTCTTCCACCCGCAGCGCAACGTTGTGCAGCAACTCCTTCTCGAGGCGTTCCTTGATGTTGCGGCTGGTTACAAACTTGCCTTCCCGACCGGCAAATGGCGAATCATTGACCTGGAAGGTCATTGATACGGTCGGTTCGTCGACCGTCAGCGCAGGCAATGCCTCAACGTTGGACGGATCACACAGGGTATCCGAGATGAAGAGTTCATCCATACCACTGACGCAGATGATATCGCCCGCCTGCGCTTCCTCAACCTCAACGCGCTGAAGACCGGAGTGCCCCATGATCTTGAGGATACGGCCGTTGCGTTTCTTGCCATCGGCTCCAATCGCGGTCACCGGAGAGTTGGTCTTGACCCTGCCCCGCATAATGCGACCGATGCCGATAACGCCCAGGAAGCTATTGTAATCGAGCTGGGAGATCTGCATCTGAAACGGCCCGTCCGGATCCACGTTGGGCGACGGCACGTGATCAACGATCGCCTGGAACACGGCATCCATGTTGTCGTCCAGGTTCTCGTGATCGAGGCCTGCAATGCCGTTCAGGGCACTGGCATAGACAATTGGGAAATCCAGCTGTTCATCGGTGGCACCGAGGTTATCGAACAGATCGAATACCTGGTCGACCACCCAATCCGGGCGCGCGCCGGGGCGGTCAATCTTGTTGACCACAACAATAGGGCGCAGACCCGCATCGAAAGCTTTCTGGGTTACGAATCGGGTTTGCGGCATCGGGCCATCAATGGAATCGACCACCAGGAGCACACAATCCACCATGCTCATCACCCGTTCTACTTCGCCGCCAAAATCGGCGTGACCCGGGGTGTCGACAATATTGATGTCGTAGTCATTCCACTTCAGCGCCGTGTTCTTGGCCAGAATGGTAATACCACGTTCTTTCTCCTGGTCATTGGAGTCCATCACACGCTCGTTCTCGAGCTCTTTGCGATCCAACGTACCGGACTGACGCAGCAATTTATCTACGAGCGTGGTTTTGCCATGGTCGACGTGAGCGATGATGGCGATATTACGAAGTTTCTCAATCACAACTATAATCCTGCGGCATGCTTTCCTTTGACCTGAGAGGGTCTATCAAGGAGGCCAAGCCTCTCACATGCCGTCTCAAATCCGTAAAATGAACCCATTATCCGGCACCGGGCGGCACCAGCGTCCCAAACGTGAAGCTCGGGGTAAAAATGAGGTGGCGCGCAGTATATCGAAAACTCCCTGCCGTTAATATGAAGAAAAACGCCTATTCCGGGAACACCCTTTCTGCACCATTTAAGGGCGACCCACATGGCATCCGCACCAGTTTTGTGCACCACATCGTCAATCTTGCACCAGTGGAAATCCCGCGGATGCTCCACAAATGGCCAAAACCCGCGTCATTGCTCGCTCCTGGAGCATGCCCTAAAAATTGGCAAGAGCCTTGCTTAAACGAACTCAGCCGAAATTTGCAGGTAAGTGGCAGGCGCTTTTGCTAAGCTGCGAATTCCTGAAGAAAAGATCGGATATCAGCTACCCTGAACGATCCGGCAAAACGAACATGAATGCGCCCGCTCACGCGGGATAACTTACGGAGCATGCACAATGTCCAAGACAGTTGATTTGATCAAAGAACACGAAGTTAAGTGGGTCGACCTGCGCTTTACCGACAGCCGCGGTAAGGAACAGCACGTCACCCTGCCGGCCTCCGAGGTAGACGAAGACTTTTTCGCGGACGGCAAGATGTTCGACGGCTCTTCAATTTCAGGCTGGAAGGGTATCAACGAGTCCGACATGATCCTGATGCCGGATGACTCCAGCTCCGTGCTGGACCCGTTCACCGAAGAGACCACCCTCAACATCACCTGCGACATCGTAGAGCCTTCTACCATGCAGGGATATGAGCGTGACCCGCGTTCCGTTGCCCGTCGCGCTGAAGAGTACCTGAAGTCCACCGGCATCGCCGATGGCGCCCTGTTCGGCCCGGAGCCGGAATTCTTCGTATTTGACTCGGTCAAGTGGGAAGTGGACATGAAAGGTGCGGGCTACTCCATCCACTCCGAAGAAGCGGCCTGGGTTTCCGGCGAAGATTTCGACCGCAACAACATCGGTCACCGTCCGGGCGTGAAAGGTGGCTACTTCCCGGTTCCGCCGGTCGACAGCCTGCACGACCTGCGTGGCGCGATGTGTGCCGCCATGGAGTCCATGGGCCTGAACATCGAAGTTCACCACCACGAGGTGGGTACTGCTGGCCAGTGTGAAATCGGTGTTGGCGCCAACACCCTGACCAAGAAGGCCGACGAAGTTCAGATCCTGAAGTACTGCGTACACAACGTTGCACACGCATACGGCAAGACTGCCACCTTCATGCCGAAGCCGGTTGTTGGTGACAACGGTTCCGGCATGCACGTACACATGTCCCTGAGCAAAGACGGCAAGAACCTGTTTGCGGGTGACAGCTATGCCGGCCTGAGCGAAGCGGCGCTGTACTACATTGGTGGTGTGATCAAGCACGCCAAGGCCATCAACGCCTTCACCAACAGCTCCACCAACTCCTACAAGCGTCTGGTTCCGGGCTTCGAAGCACCGGTTATGCTGGCCTACTCGGCCCGTAACCGTTCCGCCTCCATCCGTATCCCATACGTGAACAGCCCGAAGGCGCGCCGGATCGAAGTTCGCTTCCCGGACGCCTCAGCTAACCCGTACCTGGCTTTCGCCGCCCTCATGATGGCTGGCCTGGACGGCATCCAGAACAAGATCCACCCTGGCGACGCCATGGACAAGGACCTGTACGACCTGCCGAAGGAAGAGGCTCTGAACATTCCGGTCGTGGCCGAAACTCTGGCCGAAGCTCTGGATTGCCTGGAAGAAGACCACGAGTTCCTGACCCGCGGTGGCGTCTTCACTGAAGACATGATTCAGGGTTACGTCGAACTGAAGCGCGGTGAAGTCGAGCGTCTGAACATGACCACGCATCCGGTCGAGTTCGAGCTGTACTACTCCTGCTAAAAACAACCCGTTAATTCGGGATTGTGAAGAAGCCCCGCCCTGTGCGGGGCTTTTTTTTGTGCACCCCCTCACAAGTGCCTGACGTCCTTAACGATATGTAACCAACAACCCGCCACACAGGCGTTGAAATGACTCCGGCGCCCGCAGATAATCAATTAAAATCATGGAAACAGGTGTGCTTATGAACCCGAGGACCGGATTAGTTGCCGCAGCCTTCCTTCTGCTGGCCGTTCCCGCAAGCGCTGAGGTCTACCGGAATGTAGACGCCTACGGCAATGTCACGTACTCCGACGAACCGTCCGACGGAGCCGAGGCTATTGAGGTAAAGCCGGTTACCACGGTCACCCTGCCGAAACCCCAGAATGTTCGTGAAACCGACAAGCTCCTTGAGGAAGTGAAGCGCGAGGGCGCGGTTTATGAAAGCGTTTCCTTTGCCTACCCTGAAAATAATCAGGCGTTTAACACTGGCAGCGGTGACGTCCAGTTTGAGGTTCAAAGCACGCCCGGCCTTCAGGACGGTCATAAATACGAAGTCACCCTCGATGGCCAGCCCGTCGGCCAGACCACCTCGGGTAGCGTAACCGTCAGCAATGTGTTCCGCGGAACCCACGATGCACGCGTGCACATCGTTGATGAAAACGGCGTTCAGGTGAAAACCGGGCCAGCAATCACCTTCACCGTTCATCGCCCATCAGTCGCCAACTGAACCCAGAACCGCACCGATTTGGTGCGATCGCACCATAAACAAGCCATACTCTGACCAGCAACGGGGCGATTTGTCCGGGCTGGTCTCGATCCCTTCCTGAATACGCACCAGCTTACGGCATGTTTCAGTGCCAATTGGCGCCCATGCCCGTACTTTGCCCACTCTTTTGAGACGGACTTCCAAAGTGGTTCGCTTCTTGCAGAAGCCACGAAGTCATTACATTTACTCTGTCGGACCAACGGGATTCACGCATGGCATTGCCCACTGCCAATAAGAACGGCTACAAAAGCATTCTCGACAGTCTCACCACCGCTGTGTTGGTGCTTGAGGACAACCTGAAGATCCGTTACTTCAATCCGGCTGCAGAAAGCCTGTTCGAAACCAGCATGACCCGAAGCCAGGGCCAACCGTTTAGCGACATCCTGGTCGATTCGGAAGACGCTCTGAAAACTCTTTACGCGGCTGCTCAGAATGGCCAGTCCTATACCCGACGGGAGGCCGAATTCCGATTGACCAGCGGGGCCAATCTGACAGTCGATTATTCGGTAACGCCCATCAGCCTGGAACCGACCGAGTTGCTCATCGAGATTCAGCCCCGGGATCGGCTGCTGCGCATCAGTCGCGAAGAAGACATTATCTCGCAACAGGAAACCACCCGGATTCTGGTTCGCGGCATGGCCCATGAGATCAAAAACCCTCTGGGCGGGATTCGTGGTGCTGCGCAATTGCTCGACCGGGAGCTCAGTGATGAAGACCAACGGGAGTACACCCGCGTCATCATCGACGAGGCAGACCGCCTACGCAGTCTGGTCGACCGCATGCTCGGCCCGAACAAGGCTCTAAAAATCGCCCAAACCAATATTCACGAAGTGCTTGAGCGAGTCGGAACTCTGGTGGAGGCAGAGAGCAAGGGGCGACTGGTATTCCGCAGGGACTATGACCCCAGCATTCCGGAATTCCGCGGCGACAAGGAACAACTCATCCAGGCGTTCCTGAACATTGCACGTAACGCCATGGAAGCGGCGTTCGAGAACCAGAGCGGCCATAAGAACGAAGCACCGCCCACCATCATTTTCCGGACCCGGGCGCTGCGCCAATTCACCATAGGCCACCGGCGACATCGCCTGGTCTGTCGTGTGGATGTTATCGACAACGGACCGGGCATCCCACCGGATCTGCTGCAGAATATTTTCTACCCGATGATCAGCGGCCGTGCCAGTGGCACGGGCCTGGGTCTCTCCATAACCCAGAGCATCATTGGCCAACACCACGGACTGGTCGAATGCGAGAGCAAACCCGGCCGTACTGACTTCATCATCTTCCTGCCTCTGGAGGACACCCCATGAGCCAACCGGCAAACGTCTGGATCATAGACGACGATCGCAGTATTCGCTGGGTGCTGGAGCGCGCCCTTAACCAGGCCGGTATGCAGCCCCGCGTTTTCGAAAGTGGCGAGAGCATCATGATGCGCCTCGAACACGAACAACCAGACGCCATCATCAGCGATATTCGAATGCCCGGGGTCGACGGCATTACTCTGCTTTCGCAGATCGTCGAGGTCCACCCTGACGTGCCGGTCATCATCATGACTGCGCACTCGGACCTCGAAAGTGCAGTGACCAGCTACCAGACCGGCGCCTTTGAGTACCTGCCCAAACCCTTCGACGTGGATGACGCCGTTGCCCTGGTTAAGCGGGCCGTTGCGCACAGCCACGAAAAGAAAGCCAGCGCAGAGCCTCAGGCAGAAAGCACTCAGCGCAACGCCGAGATCATTGGCGAAGCCCCCGCCATGCAGGAAGTGTTTCGGGCAATCGGTCGCTTATCCCACTCCAACATCACGGTCCTGATCAATGGCGAAAGTGGCACAGGCAAAGAACTCGTAGCCCAGGCTCTGCATAATCACAGTCCACGAGCCAAGCACCCGTTCATCGCCCTGAACATGGCGGCGATCCCCAAGGACCTGATTGAGTCCGAACTGTTCGGACATGAGAAAGGCGCGTTTACCGGCGCGGGAGCTGCCCGGCAGGGCCGGTTTGAGCAATCCAACGGCGGCACGCTCTTCCTGGACGAGATCGGCGACATGCCCGCAGACACCCAGACACGCCTGCTGAGGGTACTGGCCGATGGCGAGTTCTACCGGGTTGGTGGCACCACCCCCATCAAGGTGGATGTGCGCATCATCGCTGCCACCCACCAGGATCTGGAAAAACTGGTTCAGGCCGGCTCCTTCCGGGAGGATCTCTTTCACCGCCTGAACGTCATCCGGGTACATTTGCCAAAGCTCGCCGAACGCCGGGAAGATATTCCTCGGTTGATGCAGCACTTCCTGAAGCGAGCAGCCAAGGAACTGGCGGTTGAGTCAAAAATTCTCCGGCCTGATGCCGAGGAATACCTCACCACCCTGCCCTGGCCCGGCAACGTCCGCCAGCTGGAGAACACCTGCCGGTGGCTCACGGTCATGGCCAGCGGTCGTGAGATCCATATCGACGACCTGCCGCCAGAGCTTCTGCATCAGGCCGAGACGCCCACCATTGGCACCACCTGGCAGGAAGGCCTGCGCAACTGGGCAGAACAGGAACTCAAACGGGGAAAGAAAGGCATTCTGGACAACGCCGTACCCGAGTTTGAAAAGATCATGATAGAAACGGCGTTGAAACACACCGGCGGCCGCCGTCGAGATGCGTCCGTTTTGCTGGGTTGGGGACGCAACACCCTGACCCGCAAAATCAATGAACTGGGACTGGACCATCCGGAAAATGATGACGATTGAGCCGCCAGGCTCTTTTTTCAGGGGCAGGTCGCAAGATCTGTCCCTTTTTTATTGCCCCGATCAACGTTCCTGCCAGTATATAACCCGGTCGTGGCCGCGATACACGCCGAACGTAGCGAGCCCGGCTGGATCGTCCAGTGAACCATCCCCATCCTGATCGGACTCAAACCAGACGGGCACATCCCAAACCAGGGTATCGGTTCCCTGCGTACCTTTCGGCTCAAGCCTGAGCGGCCCGCCACTGCCCGTCGTCAGGCTGCCTGCTCCCGCCACCAGGGCATGATGAAGTTCAGGATCGGCGATGGGAGTCGTGGCCCAGGACGAACAGCCATCCGCCGCGTGCTCGACGAAGCGACTCCCGTTCCATACCTCAGCCCGGAAGGGCATGAACAACTCGCTCACGTTTTCGGGACCGTAGACGTTTTCTAGCTCCCAGCGCCCGTACCGGATCTCCAGGGGGGAAAATGGCGTTACGGATAACGGTGCCGCCGGCGCCATCACGCCATCGGAATCCCGAATGGCATCGACGGTTATGGTCATATTCGGAGAGAAGGCCGGCACCCGGGCGTCGACGGCCTTTTCATAGGTAAAGGAATCAGTGGTTGAAAACGAATAGGTCAGCTTCCCCGGGGCGGCAACGGACAACAGGCCGGCCTGCAGGTTTGAGGTAACGGGGTAGGCAGGGCCCGACAGGTAGGTCTGAACGTTGTCCGTTACCGGCTCGCTCCGGGCGACATCGCCAGCGGCCAGTTTCCGGAAACCGCCCTCCGTATAATTACTTGTGACATAGGTTCCTGGCCCCATCGCGAAAATGCTCAGCTCCGGTACAACGGCCCAGGACATCGGCTGACCGGAATAGACAAAGGCCGAACCGGCGCTACAGAAAGGCGCGAGCTCGCCGGATGAGACCACGACTTCAAATCGATTAGGGACGAAGCGCCCCACCGCCCCAGACTGCCCTGTGATCGCAGGCGCTACGCCAAGGTAGCTGGGGTTATCGGCGACCAATTCCAGAATTCCCACTTCGTTCCAGCCCAGGTTACTCGCAGTCGCCTCGCCATTGCTGAAGGAGGTGCCCGTTACATCCAACGTTCCCGACAGGATTCCCGCTTCGCCACCGGCGGGCCGCAAAAGGCTGTGGCTCAGGGTCACACCCTGGGGACTGCCTTCCTGGCCGTAGCTCGGTAAAACGCTGCCTTCGGCACCGACGGCGGACAGGACCAACTCAAATGTCTGCCCAGCCGACCTGAATACGGGACCATTTGCATCGGCGGCCGATGGATTGTCCGTTACCAAGAGATCAAACCGGTCCGGCCTGACAGTCCAAAGGGAGCTCTGCCCCGAGACAGTGAGCGGATTGCCGTCGGCATCGACGACAATCCCTGAGGTGTCGTCCAACAGGTTCAGTCGGTATTGCCCGACATCGCTGGTGATCAATGAGAACGCAGCGAGACCGCTATTAAAATCGAGCGTCAGGTTGTCCGACGAAGGCGCAGCGGTTCCCGGCGTGGCCGCCGAAGCACCAGCGTCCACAAGCGGCGCAGCGCCACCCGGATCGTCGCCACTTCGTGAAAGCCAGGCCTTCACGTCCACCTGTCCGTCATAATCCGGTATCAGCCCACACTCACCATTCGCAGGATCCCGTCGGATCGCCCGCGCCACAAACAAGTGGTCACGCTCCGCCACGAGATCCAGACCGTTGGCATCGGCACTTTCGATCACCAAGACATTTTCAAGAAACTGGATCGGCGCCGAGCGGCCTTGCTGCCCATTGGCAACGCCAGTAACAACAACCCTGAGTTGGTCCGCCGTGGCATTAGCCAGGGCAAGCGATACGGTACCGTTATCGGCGCCGGCGAACTGGTAGCTCACAGTTCCATCATTATCGGTGTCCGGGCTCGGCGCCAAGGACCCGGTCGGCACATCTGACGCTGCTGCAGACCAGTTACCGCTTCCGGCGGTTGTCTGCAGGGACACCTGACCCTCGTAGTCCGTAACGACATCACCTTGTTGATCAAGAGCACGGATTGTCACCTCCACCGGTATACAGACACTGGCAGAAGACGGGGCACTTACCTCGAAGCGATCCAGGCGATTTGCCAAGGGAAGAATCGTTGCAATACCAGCCTGACTGGTGAATGTCCCAAACTGTGTTTCCGCGGAGGTTCTCGGGTTGCTCAGAACGACAAAAAATTCTGTCTGATCGGAATTACCAGAGTCAAACGTTTGCACACTTACGGTGGCCTGATCATCCCCGGCTGAAACCCGAATTGTGCCGGTCTCGGAGGAGTAGTCGGTGCCAGCTTTGGCAGAAAGATCTCGGGTCTCAAAGTCGATCAATAAATCCGAACCCTGATTCGCACTGAGGGTGACGGTGAAGACTGCGGTTTCGCCTTGAAAAACCTCAACATTATCGACACTGATGGCAGGCCCGGACACACCCTCATCGTTAGTATTACCCTCGGAGTCCTTGCCATCTGAGGCACCGGAACTCAAAGACCATTCACCATTTCCATCAGGGCTGCGACTGGCAAATTTACCACTATCGCCACCCACCAGACTCAGACGGGTATCGAAGGGCAGGTCATCGGGATCTGACGAACATGTAGGATCCTCTGAAGCATCGACTGAACTCCCTACACGAAGGTAATCAATGGTTCTGCCACTGGAATCCGAAAGCCGGACATCCATTCCTGCAAGATTAATACTCCCGCCACCCAGATTGGCCGCCCCCATCACCAACCACGGATAGGTGTTGCCAGACGCTCCGGAAACAGATTGCAGGCCACTGCAGCTGAGTGGTTTGTTGTTACCTCCCATCGCACAAAACTCCAGCTGCCAGCCACCGTAGATTGATGAGTCAACGCGCGACGAAAGGAGCTTGAGTTCAATGAATCCATCTTGTTGAGATACTTCATTGATCGTTGCCAAACCTGCGTAAGGTGAGCACTCCGCTCGCAGAAATTGTGGCAGGACCAAAAGGAACGCTGTGGTCGCTAGAGCTATGAAACGCCCTGTCAAAAGACGCTTACGAACCTTTGTCGATCTCATCGGACTTTGACCTCCACCACGCGCTCGGCCCGATCAATACCCGTTCCACATTGGCCGGTACTGGTCAGGGTGAAAATCTCTTCAGCCGGGCTTTTACCCGTCAGCTCGGCAGAAACCGATTCGCAATCCATAACGACCCGACAACCCGACAACCCGGGAACCGTGAACGTTTTCGGCGACGAAACGGCACTGCAGCCGCTCCCCTCCAAGGCTTCACGGACACCGACCTGGGCTCCACTTTCCGCCGCAAACAGCGCTCGTTGAGACTGGATCTGCAAGCTTACAGCCTCCGCGCCGCCCTGCTGCAGTTGCGCCATGACAGCCACCAGAAGGGCCAGCACCGTGATCACAAATAACGCCACCGGTAGTCCGGCGCCGGTTTGTTTTCCTGGGCACGAATCAGGGGACATTGCGAACCTGAACCTCCTGGCTGACGTTGGTCATCTCGCCGGTTTGCTGACTTCGGACCTGGAAACGGAAACTGACAACGCCACTGCGCTGGAGTGTCGGTGGGACCACTTCAAAGTTCAGGGAGCCGGGAACCAGGTTACCGGCCACCACCTCGCGCCCCGGCATGGTTGCCGGCAATGCCGACGCCACAGCACTCTGGATTCCATACCCACGATAGCGAAACAGGAAACTGCTCTGCTGACAAAACGTGCGGGGCTCCTCAATCACAAAGAACTTCCGCTCCGGGGACTTGGCAGTGAAGCGGTGGTTGGCACCACCATTAAAGGCCACGGTCACCGGGGAAGCACCAGAGGGCAGCGTTGCCTCGGGCGAGATGGGCCCGGGATTACCGGTTGTATACAGGTTGCTACCGTATCCGTAAACGACGACTCTGCCACTGGCACTGGCGCCACCGGCCAGGGGGACCGCTTCAAATGAGTCCGGATTCGCATTGCCGGGAAGATTCAGGTAGTTGGAGACCGCAACCACCGGCATCCATTCGATGCACGAGCCATCACCGTTCGCGCGGATGGATCCCGGCAGGGCTTCACGAAGCGCCCGGCTCAGGTGCTCGCTGATGATAACGGCGGAGAAAGACCGGAGCTGTCGCGAGCTGACATCGACGGCCCCCTGGGTTGAAAGTGCAACAAAACGAACCGAGATGGTCGCAACAATGGCCAGGAGCACGATCACCATGACCAGTTCGACGAGCGTAAACCCACGATTGCTGCCCATCAGAAATTGGCCCTGTATGCCGAGAACACAAAACGTCTGTTATCCGGGGCAGATACCAACACATCTATCCGTTTTGCCTGCGAAGCGGGCAAGCCCACCTCGCCGCCAGCACAGGTAATGGATACCTCGACCGAAAAGCCTGAATAGCCGGTGATACCACCCAACGCACTGGCGGGTGGTGTATCGCTGACGCCATCATAATCGTCGACATCGTCGAACGACGCTCGGGTCTCCGTACCGTCAGCGCCTATATTGCAGACGCCGGCATAACGGGGCACACCGCCTTGAGGCGTTTGTTCGTCGTACTTTTTCGCCAGAATTTCATCGACGTAGAGCTGCGCCAGGGCAATGGCCCGGGTTTCGTTCAATGGATCGGCACTGCGGCCGGAGATCAGTGCAAACGCACCGACTACGCCCGCGATGGCGATGCTGATGATCACAATCGTGATGACCAGTTCCACCAGAGTGGCACCCCGAATCTCCCGCCTCACGGCTGGCACCCCCCGGCATAGACGGCACCCAGGGAACTGATGCAGGTCTGGTAAGCGCTTTCGCCGTTGAAGGTGAGGCTGGTGTTGCCGCCGCCAACCACTTCGCCCCTGATGTTGAAGGTCAGGGTGAGTGGAAGTGACGCGCCGCTCAAGGTAGTCCCGGCGCGATCAAGAGAGAAGGTCCGGGCATTGAGCGTGCCCGAACCGACGGTAAACACGAAGTCTTCTGCTGTCTGATTAATCGTCAGTCGGCCTGCAGAATTCCCCGCCAGCGCTGCCTGCTGGGCAAGCAGCGTAGCAGCGGAGAGTTGCTGGGTGGCCAGCAGGGGGGAAAAGGCCGAGCGACTCAAGAACAAACTTGCTCCCACGGCTGAAATAATCCCAATCAAGACAATTACCACGACCAACTCTACAAGCGTATATCCCATGTTTTTCGAGTCACAGCACATAAACCTTTACATCCTGTGCAGAAATCGGGGCGGACTCCCTTCCCTGGGAAATCCTTTGTCATGCTAGTAGGAGTAGAATTTCAGGCTACCTTTACTCGCACGCATCGTTTATTGAAGAAACGACACCCGTGAGCTCGGAATAGCTGAAGTTGCAGTTGGGAACAACCGTAGTGCCATCGGAACCGAGCAGGGAGATAGTCACAGCATTCGAGGCTTCAGTTCCGACCTGAAATTCTGCGCTTAACTGGGCTGCAGTATCAATTCCACCGGTTGTGGCAGTTGGATAACCATTAGTGGTGTCCATATCTACCGACTGACCATCCAGGGAAACAGTACTTGCAGAGTTACCATCCGCAATCCAACGAGCGTGCGCGATCGACGCGGCGGAACGGACCGAACCCGCGGCACCGTTGATGGTTGCGCTTCTCGCATCATTCCCAAAATCCGCAAACCGCGGCAACGCAAACGCTGCCAAGATGCCCAGAATCACAATCACCATCACCAGCTCGATGAGGGTGAAGCCCTGCTCTTTTCTTGCCGCTACTGCATTCATCATATTCATGGTCGTACTCCAATTGCTCGCTTGAGTTTGTGTGTTAGTTGATCGTTGTTGTGATTTCGCCGTTATCGGCGTCATAGCTGATCGTGCTGCCCTGTCCATCCAGCTGATAGGTGAACAGGCAATCTCCGCTGGGTGCAGAGACGGCATAATCCGGTGTTCCGCCGGTGATCGTGGGCGCATTGGATTGCAGAACGCCAACCCAGACCTGTTGGCAGCGATCTACCGTCATGGCTGGATCCGTTGTGTCGTCGGTGGCTGTCGGCCAGCCATCGCCGCTCACATCAACGTTGTCGTTGCCGAATCCCTGTACATTCGCCGTCGCGACAGTCAAACCATTCGAAACCCACTGGGTTTTCGTCAGGGCCACGCCTGCCGCCAGGGCGCCCGCCGTCGCCCGGATGCTGGATTGATGCGCCTGCTCGGAAAGCTGGGCGAATCGTGGCAGGGCAAAGGCGGCGAGGATGGCCAGAATGGCAATCACCACCACCAGTTCAATCAGGGTAAACCCTTGCTGTTCCTTCACTTTTCTGTACTGCCTCATTGGTCAGCCTCATTCCCGATTTTTTGTGTTCGCTCTGTCAGTGTCCCGCATCCTGCACACGCACTGCTTCTCCTGTTAACGACACTGGCGCCAGTTTGAGGCCAGTCAATCGTTCCTGATGCTCCCGCTCTCCATTTTCGTTGCGGTCTGCATAGTCTGTTGTCACCGACCAGGCCAGAGGCTCCCCGACCGGTGCGCGCCGCCCGTTCAGGGTTATCGGCTGATTGGGGGTGAAAATTAGCCACCCACCCGTCGCTCCTCTGGATTCGTCACGCCAGAAACACCAGGTTCCCGGCTCCGATGCAGGCTTCTGACATGCCCCGGAATAGTTCGACCATCGATGCTTCACCAGATCGAAGGGGTTCAGCCCCTCCTGATCTTCCAACCGTCCATGCCGACTCAGCATCACCTCGGCCCCCTTGATGACCAGTGCAGCCCGCAGCTGGTTCATCACCATATTGGCGGCCTGCTCCTCGGCCTTTCGGGTTTCCCGCTCGAGTGCCCCGAGCAGGTACCACACCAGCGCTGCAACGACCAGCACAGAGACGCCGAACCGAAACGTTCGGGCCAGTGCGAGGCTGTCCGCATCTGACCGTTCCTGGGCCTGCACTCAACCACGCCCCATGGCGGCGGCTCCCAGATCCCAGATGGGCAGGAACACACCGAGCGCGAGAATCAGGACCAGGATGCCCATCGCCACAATCAGGATCGGTTCAATCGATTCCGCCAGCCGCTTGAGTCCGTAGTCCACGTCCTCATCGTAGAAATCCGCCACGTTATTGAGCATTTCATCGACGGAACCGGTTTCTTCACCGACCGCGATCATCTGCAGTATCAACGGCGTAAACATCTGGCTCTGCCGGGCGGTCCGGAGCAGGCTTTCACCTCGCTCGATACCCGCGCGCATTTCCTTGATATGACTGGAAATCCACGCATTGTCAGTGGCATCTGCCACGACCGTCAGCGCGTGTGTCACCGGCATTCCTGCCGACAGCATGGAGGCAAAGTTCCGGGCAAAGCGGCTCAGGGTGATCAGCTCCAGCAGCGGCCCGATGATGGGCATACGCAGCTTGTACCGGTCCCAGGTCAGCCGCCCCTTCTCCGTCTGCTTCCACTGGCGGAGCAAAAGCCCGCCTGAAGCTATCGCAAACAGCAGGACGTACCAGTAGCTCAACAGGAAGTCGGACGTTCCGACAAGCACCTGTGTCAGGAACGGCAGGTCCGCCCCCAGCTTGTTGAACACGGCCGCAAATTTCGGGATGACCAAAAAATTCACCACCATCAGGGCCGCCAGCAATGCGATTATCACAAAGGTTGGGTAGCGCATGGCCTGCTTCAGGCGGCGCTTGGTGTCCCGTTCCAACTCCAGGATATCGGACAGTCGTTTGAAGGCGTCGTCCAACATGCCGGTGTTTTCACCAACGTGGATCATCGCGACGAACAGTTCCGAGAAGACCCTGGGGTGAGCCTGCATGGCCGCGGCCATGGTGGTGCCGCCCTCCAGTCTTGAGGTTACGTCCGAAAGAACGTCCGCCAGTACCGGCGAACGGGTGGTCTCCGCCAAGCCACGCATGGTACGGATCAGGGGAATACCCGCCTTGGTCAGCGCATTCATCTGCCGGCAGAAGACGATCAGTTCGTCCAGCGTGACCCTTTTCCGGAACAGTGGAGTGCCGTTCAGGCGATCACTCAGCGAAACCTGTTCCTGTCGCTCATCAATGGTGAGCGGCGTAATGCCCCGGCGCATCAACTCGGAGGCAGCAGCGTCTGCACTCGCTGCAACCAGTAAGCCCTGTTGCACGATGCCGCGATCATCTTTACCCCGGTAGCTGTATTGCATCAGAGCAGTTCCCCAACAGGCTGATCCGGAACGGGAATCTCCACACTTTCAGAGAACTCGTCCTCTGATGTCGCGGCCACACGGGCCACTTCCTCCAGAGTCGTCATTCCCTTTAGGGCATAATCCATGGCGCACTGACCCAGGGGACGGTAGAGATCGCCTTGGCGGGCGGCCCGGGTGAACGCGGAAACATCCTGCCGGCGCAGCGCATCCAGCATCTTTTCATTCATCTCGAGCAGCTCATAAACCCCTACCCGACCCTTGTAGCCGGTGTTGCTGCACTGATAACAGCCGCGCCCCTGCATGAAACCGGCCTCCCGATCGAGAGGGTCCAGATCAAAGCTGTCGAGCCAGATATTCTCCTGCTCGGTTGGCTCATAGGCCGCTGAACAGTTGTCACACACCCGTCGCACCAAACGCTGGGCAACCACGCCAAGCAAGGAACTGGCCACCAGGAAGGGTTGTGCACCCATATCAATCAGGCGCATAGCGCTGCTGATCGAGTCATTGGTGTGCAGGGTCGACAGCACCAGGTGGCCGGTCATGGCTGCCCGGAGGCCAATTTCTACCGTTTCCCGGTCACGCATTTCCCCCACCAGGATGACATCTGGGTCCTGGCGCAACGCAGATCGTAAAACACCAGCAAACTCCAGTCCGATCTTTGGATTTACCTGAACCTGCGTAATCCTCGGCAGGCGATATTCGACAGGATCCTCGGCCGTGATGATTTTCAGCTCGGGCCGATTCAGCTCACTCAATGCCCCGTAAAGCGTGGTCGTTTTGCCGCTGCCCGTTGGTCCGGTCACCAAAATCATGCCGTGCGGTTTCCGGATCATCCGACGGAACCGTTCCAATAATTTCGGAGGCATACCGGTACCGTCAAGATTCAGAACGCCCTGACTCTGATCCAGAAGACGCATGACCACCGACTCGCCGTACTGGACCGGCATGGTGGAAACCCGGACATCGATGCTCCGCCCCTTCACCCGGACGTTGAACCGGCCATCCTGAGGCAGTCGCTTCTCCGAGATATTGAGACCGGCCATCAACTTGAGGCGCAGAACCAGAGCCGCGTTTACACGCTTCTCCTTCATCACCTGTTCCTGGAGTACGCCGTCTACCCTCTGGCGGATGCGCACGACCGTCTCATCTGGCTCAATATGGATGTCGGAGCTTCTGGCCTGCACCGCATCCTCGAACAGGGTCTGCAGCAGTTTTACAACAGGCGCTTCGGCGCTCTCCGATTCAGCAGACAGGTTGGCCAGATCGAAGGCATCGTCACCGAGTTCGTCTTCCAGCTCTTCCGCCAGGGAGGCAATTTCCTCTGTGCGTCGGTACACCAGATCGATCGTACTCAGCAGCTCACTCTCGCGAACCACGGCTTGCCGAACCGGCTGCTTGAGAATCCGAACCAGCTCGTCGTAGGCGAAGATATCCAGCGGGTCCGCCATGCCCACCAGCAGCTCACCACCTTGCTCCGCCAGCACAATGCTGCGAAACCGCCGGGCCATGGCCTCCGGCAGTTTTTTCACCAACTCATTGTTGAACTGGTAGTGCCTGAGCCGAACAAAGGGCACCTCGAGCTGTCGGGAGAGGATGTTGAGCAGATTGTCCTCATCCACATAGCCCAGCTCAATCAGGGTGCGCCCCAACTTCCGACCAGTGTTTTTCTGTTCCCGTAGCGCCGTCATTAGCTGCTGCTCGGTAATGACATCGTCCTGGACCAGCAGGTCACCAATACGGATTTTTTTCTTGGGCTCCGTCATTCCTATCCTGCCTGCAGTGTTTTCAAACGATCACGGACATAATCCGTCAGCGAAGGCGACAAACCAGGCAACCGTGCTGCCTGGAAATAAGCTTTCAGGGCTCCGGACACTTCGCCCCGGGACTCGAGGGCAATCGCCAGCCCCACCCACCACGCTGGGCGACTGTCATCCACCGAAATCAGCGCCGACCAGTGTCGTGCTGCCTCAACAGCCTGACCGGATTGCTGCAACAATGTCGCCAGGGTGACCCGGTATTCCGTGTACTCCCGAACCGATGGCACATCCCGGAGCAGAGTCGCCAGCGCCGCTTCAAGCTTGCCCAATGCCAACAATGCCCGGGCTTCCAACAACCGTAACGCGGGATACTCCTGCACTTCGGCATCGGACAACCAGCGCAGAGCTCGCTCTGGCATGTCCTGAACCAGCATGGCTCGGGCGAACACCTCCCGACTCACGGGAGCGTCCTGACGCGAAGCGATGTCGGTCAGGCGCTGCTCGGCTGCCCGGGAATCGCCGGTGCGCAGGAGGCTGGACAGCTCCCGACTGACTCGCAGGTCCACAGCCTCAGGCGTCTCGCGAACCTGTTTCACAGGGGGCTGCGAGGCTGCTGGCCGAGGCTCGGACTCTTCCGTTGCCGGGGCGTCGACCGTAAGTTGCAGCTTCCGGTCCGCTACCTCTGGCGTCTCGGCCACCTCTCCTGGCGAAGGCTCAACGGCCGTCGTTTCTGTCACCTTCCGGACTTCCTCCGGCGCAGATGGCTGCTCAACCTGAACCGTCGTGTTCTCGGCTTCGCTCGCGGGGCGTGCATTATCCGCAGCGGTTTTCGGTGGGGTTGGCGGAGCCTGGATGGCCGCTTCAGCAGGCTCTGGATTACTCTTCACCGCTGACCTCGACGCAGACCCGGCAACGTCGGACTCAATGGACTGGTCACGGAACGAATATTCGTAAACAGCAGTGGCCACCACCAGGGCGGTAAGCACAACCGAGACCGGTAACAGCCAGCGCCGTTGCTTCCGCGGCACAAAGGACTGGCCGGTATACGCGGCCGCCACGTCCGGCCTTTTCTGGCGCTGTTCAGCCGCGCGCAGCGCGTCGTTGAGCAGGCTCATAGCCACCTCGCCAGCAAACCGGGGGCCCGGACACTTTCGGTATCACGGATGGCCCGGGCGACATGGCGACGCCCGACCTGCCGGTCGCCAACACCCCAGGCCGCCAGCATTGCCTTGTGGGCAAGAATATTGACCAGGCGCGGGATGCCGCCGGAAGAGCGTGAAATAAGGCGCAGCGCACCGCTGGAAAACAGATCCCCACCGTTGTAGCCCGCCTGCGCTACTCGATGCCGAAGGTACTGGGCAACAGAGTTTCGATCCAGGGGCGCCAATCGGTAATGGAAAGTAATACGCTGCCTCAGTTGTCGTAGGCTGTCTTTCTGCAGCAGCACATCCAGCTCTGGCTGCCCGAACAAGACAATCTGCAACAGCCGCACGCTTTCTGTCTCGAGATTGGTCAGAAGACGGAGGGCCTCAATGGTCTCTTCCGGCATCGCCTGGGCTTCATCAATCACCAGAACCACCGGTTTCTGGTCCATGGCCAAGCCAATCAGCTTCTCATTCAGAGCCTTGAGAATCTGATGAGTATTGGCGCAGGCGGACACATCCACGCCCAGTTCTTCGGCCACAGCCTCGTACAGGGTTTCCGGGGTCAGGTGCGGATTGGGGATGTAAGCAGTGCGGGCCTTCAGCTCCAGCTCATTGAGCAACAGGCGGCACAACAAGGTCTTACCCGTGCCGACCTCGCCCGTAATCTTGATGAAACCCTCACGTTCACTCAGCGCAACCAGCAGCAGCTCCAGCGCATCGCTATGGCTGGGAGCCCGCAAGAAGTATCGGGTGTTTGGCGTCAATGCGAACGGTGCTTCCTGCAGTCCGAAGTGGGATTCGTACATGCTAGCGACGGGCTTTCTCCGGTTCCGGGGTAACAGACTTGGATGATTGCAGCAGTTCCCGAAGCACATTCATGCGCTCACGACTTGCGGCGATGTCCGCGTTCATACGCGCCGGCTCGGCAACAACCGGGCGCAGCAGGATCACTAGTTCACTCTTGCGGGACTGAAACCGGCGCTGCTTGAAGAGTTCGCCGACCACGGGAATGTCACTGAAAAAAGGAACCGCCGAATTCGTATCTTCGCTGGTGTTCTGTATCAGCCCTCCGATCACCACGATCTGGCCACTTTCTGCCCGGATCACGCTGTCAGTCTCCCGCACTGTACTGATGGCCAGAGGCAAGGTGACATCACGCTCACCAATGGTGATGACCTTGTTCTGATCATTAACCTCGCTGACCGACGGGTGCACGTGCAGGGTGATGCTGCCGGTATCGGAAATCTGCGGGGTGACGTCAAGGGAGATTCCGGAGAAGAACGGCGTGAGCTCAACCGATGTGGACGTGCTGTCTGAACCGGTGAGGGTCGAGTTATCGTCGTCAAAATCGATGTCCGTGACGAAGAACTCATCGGTGCCGACCTTGATCACGGCTTTCTGATTGTTGACCGTCGAGATTCGTGGACTGGAAAGAATCTGCACATTGCCCTGTTCACCGAGCAGTTCAATAAGCGCGGTAAAATCGCCGGCGCGGACACTGGCGGAGAACAGCCCCCCGATATCGGACGTACTGATTACCTGGCCCGCCAGCGCCTGGGCAGTGAAATCTTCTGGCAAACCGTCAGAGGCGGTGATCCCTGAGGCACTTTGCAGATCGGACCAGTTGACGCCCTGCTGGTAGCCTTCGTTAAGAATGATCTCCAGGATCTTGGCTTCCAGCACGACCTGGCGCTGCATGATCAGTTCGGTGCGGCGCAGGTACTCCTCGACCAGCCTGAGATCTTCGGTACCGGCACGGACCATCACCAGGCCCGCACCCGGATTCACAACCACCTGCTGATTACTGCTGTTGCCCACAATCATCGTCAGGGCCTGACGGATATCGGACCAGAAGTTGGATTCAGTTTCCGTGGAAATGGTCGTACCGATCAGGTTCCTGCTCTCGGAGCTCCGGTTGTCACTGTTTCCGTTCGAGAACCGGTCATTGCTCTGGGTGCTGGTCACCTGGCCGGAACTGACCCGGGTTTCCGAACCACCCTTGCGCTTGAAGTGCAGGTAATCGATCGGAAACATCCGGGTCTGTATCCGATCCGCATTGACCTTGAAAAGTCGGCCGGCGCGCTGGATATCGAGGCCGTATAGATCCGCAGAAATGTCCATGACTTCCGGAACGGTCACATCTTGCAGGCGAAGATCAACAACCGTCGTCACATCCGGGTGAACCACCACGTTGTAACGGGTTCCCTCAACCAGGGATTCAAAGAAACTGCCGGCGGGAATATTGCTGGCGTTCACGTCGAAGCGTTCATCCAGATCCTCACTGCTGGACAAGGGCGGCAACAACGCGGCACTGATGTCCGCAGGCAGTGACGCCGCAGACCCGGTTGATTGCTGCTCTGTCGCGGCTTGTTGCTCCGCCTGTGCCAACGACTTGTCAATATCATCCGCAACATCCGTCGACGTCGCGGTGGACGAGCGCAGGAGCGGATTGTTACTGCATGCCGTCAGCGTGGCCGCGATCAACAGCACCGCCAGTGAGTTCTTTTTGATCATGATCGCCTGTTTCTTGGTCATTGGGTTCTGCGTACCTGAGGCAGCTCGTCCAGATACAGGGTGCGAACTCGTCCCCGGTCCACCACATCGACCCGGTCTCGATGAATCTGGCGCACCCGGACACCGTCAAAGGCCTGCCCTTCCACTCGGGGCTCACCATTGATCACCGCCAGCCGTCGCTCCGCTCCCACCAGAATGGACTGCAGCGCAAGGTCAGTCATCGGCAATGCTTGTGCCTGGGGCTCGTCGAAGCCCGGAGGTCGCGTTGGGTCCTGAAGGGCAACTGCCGGGCCAGCAAACGCCAACCAACAGCCAACGACCATCGGCGCAACGCACGTGTGCTTCAAAGCTTCAAATCGGGTCATGTCATACTCCCAGCCAGGCCGGCTCTAAACTCAGTGTTCTTACCCGGATGATGGCTTTACCGGCCGGCCAGCTTTCCGAATCGTACTCAAGAATTACCCACCCAAGGCGCTCATCCAGGGCTTCCAGCCGTTCAAGGTAAGCCAAGACTTCCAGGTAGCTCCCCTGCACCGTCAACTCCACGTCATGGGCATACAGCAGCGGGCTGCCCTGCTCCCGATCAGCCGTCGGATCCGTCGGAGAATCACCCTCCGGCGCAAAAACAGGCGCCGGCGTTTTCAGATCAAGAGCCTGGAGGCCCAGAGATTCCTGGGCCGTCAGCATGTCTTTCAACACAGACACCATGGCTCGGGGTGCGATCAGCTGGCCCGTCGTTTCTGCAATCTGCCGGTCGAGTCGTGCCAACCGTTCCCGGCGCGACTCCAATTGGTCTCGCAGTTCCTGTGACGGATCGGCAGCCAGCTGATCAGTCAGGCTTTGCTGCTGAATCTGCAGGCTGTCCCGACTTGAGGCAAGAACACTGAGCCGGGATTCCAGAATCTCCTGCTTCTTGATCGCTGGCGCCACGCCCAGCTCCCAACCGATAAATGCAAGCAGCGTCAGCACGGTAACCGTGATGAGAAAGCGCTCACGAATGGGGCGGTCGTTAAACCACTGCGCCCCGTTCTGCAAAGACTCATTCCAGGGCTTTGCCATCAGTGACCCTCCCCGGAACGTTCCGTAGCCACATGAAAGTCGATCCAACGCCCACTTTCAGGCCGTGAAAGCCTGAAGGCACCAAATGTCTTGCCGGCAAAAGCCGGTTCGTCACTCAGGTTTTCCAGATACGCCGGCACCAGGGCACTCGAACGGGCTCGGCCCTCAATGGTCACCTTGGACTGCTGCCCGTTCAGCCGGATACCCGTTAACCAGACGTTATCCGGAATCTGGCGCGCGAGAGCCGCCATCTGGGGAGAGAAACGCCCGCCACCGTTAAGCACCAGTCCCTCTACCCGCTCCAGAAGGCGTTGCCGACGCAGGAGAGCGTCGTTAACTTGTTCAAGCGCCTCCCGAACCTCGGGCGCCGGTTGCCGCGCACTGACCTCTGCCGATAACCGGGTGATGTCCTGCTCCAGGCCAATATTCTGGAACTCAAGCTCATTGACCTGTGTCGTAAGCCGGTTGTTCTGGTAATGCACAACAGCATCGGCTGCGCCTATCACCAGGATCAGTAGCCCAACCAGGCCCATTAACATCCCCGCTTGCATCCTCTCTTTGCGTGGCCGCAGTTCCTGGACGTACAGATTGACCTGTTGAATCACGAGCGCTCCCCCGTTTTTGTGCCTGAGAGACCGGCACTCCAGGCCGTAAGGCAACGGCTGTCCAAGGGCTGATCCAGCCCCAACACCGACCAATCCAGCATTTCCACGCCTGCAGCCACATAAGACGAGACCATGGATGCAAGCGGCAAAGCACTGTCTCTGGCAACCAGACGAATGACAGCCGGGGGCACCTGTCCCAACTGACTCTCGTAATAATCGAGCGATCGCTGCAGCTCCAGGGCCAGGGACTGAACCGCGTTTTCCTGACGTGAAACATCCCGGAGATCCTCCGCCGACACATCCAGACGACGCGACAGGTAGAGTGTGTCGTCCCGGCAAACAATCATCTGGCCGTAGTTTTCCCGCAGGTGAACGAGCGCGGCACCCCGCTTGGTCTCATCCAGGGCACTCACAAGGTTGCGCAAAGCCAGTTCCGCTATATCAATACGATCCAGCAGGAGATCAGATGCACCAACCAGGGCGACCAGTTCTCTCGCAAGGGATTTTCGCGCTGCGACCACATTCACAAGAGCGCCGCGGCCCCGGGAAGCGTCTTCAGGGAAGGGGAAGACATCAGACACGACATCGGTCGGGCTGAAGTCCAGGAAATCCTTGAGTTTCCACTTCAGGGCATCCCCAAGTTCAGACTCTTCAATCCCGTCCGGACGCTCCATCTGGAAGACCTGGTACTGATCCAGCGGCAACACCAGTGTTGTGAGCGCCCCTGACCAGCCGCGCCGCTTTACCAGTTCCTGCAACGCCTGGGTGCGCTGTGCTGGCCGACACTGAATGAAGCCAACAGGCCCACCGGAACGCGCCGCTGCCTCGGCCCAGGCGATGCCATCCGGTCGGACCTCCAGACAGACGCGCTGAAGCCTCCCGGACCCACTGAATAAGCCGGTAATATTTTTTACGATGGATTGCTTTGTCATAGAGTACTTCAGGTGAAATCAGGACCACTCGCCGGAGCCAAGTCTTTCTTATTTTGTCCAAAAATTCAGCAATTTTTACATTGGCTCACATAATAGATGAGAAGATGAACCGAACTCTATGGTTTTCGATTTATTTCACGTCTTTTTGCAACACAGTAACAAAAAGGCCTCCGTCATACGGAGGCCTTTGAGGTCAAGGATTCAGTTTCGGTCCTAAAACGGAATATCGTCATCAAAATCATCAACCGGCTCCGGCATGCTGCCCTGGGACGGCTGACTGTAACCACCGGACTGCTGCGGTGGCGGGTTGTTGCTCTGCTGGCCCGCCGGAGCGTTGTTGCCAGACTGCTGCGGACGGCCCGCTGGCGCTCCCTGGTTCATACCACCTTCGCCACGACTGTCCAGCATCTGCATCTGGCCATTGATGTCCACTACGACTTCGGTCGTGTACCGGTCCTGACCATCCTGACCCTGCCACTTGCGAGTCTGCAGCTTGCCTTCGATGTAGACCTTGGAACCTTTACGCAGATATTGGCCGGCAACCTCGGCGACCTTGCCAAACAGCACAATACGGTGCCACTCGGTTTTCGGCACCAGCTGTCCTGTCTGACGATCCTTGTAGCTCTCGTCAGTCGCAAGGTTCAGGTTGACCACCGCATTGCCGTTGGGGGTATAACGGGTATCCGGATCCTGCCCAAGGTTCCCGATGAGTATGACTTTGTTCACGCCTCGTGCCATGTTCTGCTCCTGACTCTGTTTTCAGGGACCACCCGCGCTCCCTGCGGGCCTCCAAATTTCAAGTACTGCTACCGTGCCGGACAAACGAAAAGTCCGCAAGTAACGCCTCATCAAATTGCTGGCGATCCACCTTGAGATAGGCAGTCGCGGCATCCTCAACAATTACGACATCCTGTACACCGGGCAACCGGCGCAGGCTGTCATCGATATCGCTGTACTGATTACCCACAGCCTGCCGCAACTGTAACACGAAACTGGTGGTGTATCGCGGCGACGGCATGGTCAAGGCCACCAGCAACCAAAGCACCAGAACCGCGGCCATGAACCATAGAACACCGTTGATACCAAGCTGCTCCAGCAATACCCCTCCGAGTGCACCACCAAGAAACGCGCCCATGAACTGGGACGTCGAGTAGGCCCCCATCGCCGTACCCTTGGTCGCCGCAGGCGCCTCCTTGCTGATCAACGACGGCAAGCTCGCTTCGAGGAGATTGAACGCCATGAAAAAGAAGAAAAGCACGGCCCATGCCGCGAGAAGCCCCGCCGTAACACTCGTCAGTCCGGCCGTTGCCAGCGTCAGCAATGCGATCGCACCACACAGCACCGGTTTCATCTTGCGCTTTTTCTCTCCAAGGATGATGAAGGGCACCATCGCAAAGAACGAGGTCACCATGACACTGAGATAAAACCACCAGTGGGAACTGCCGGCCAGACCCAGTTGGTCCTGCAGAATAGAGGGAAAGACCAGGAACAGCGCAGTCAGAACCAGATGTAACGCAAAGATTCCGAAATCCAGCCGAAGCAGGCGACCATCCGAGAGGACCCTGCCCAGCATTTCGCGAGCCGGGTGAGTATCGGCACTGAGCTTGTGCTGATGGGGCGTCGGAACCACACGACTGACCACCACCAGCGCGAACACCGCGAGCGCTGCGGTGGTGTAAAAAATGCCGGACAACCCCCAAACAGAACCAATCAGGGGCCCAAGGACCAGGGAGACAGAAAACGACAGCCCAATGGAAATGCCCACCGTAGCCATGGCCTTGGTGCGCTGCTCCTCCCGGGTAAGATCACTCAACAGCGCCATCAACACGCTGGCAATTGCCCCGGCCCCCTGAAGAATCCGACCGAGAATCACAACGTATATCGAGTCGGTGGCGCCGGCCAGGACGCTGCCTGCAGCAAACAGGACCAAACCGATATAGATCATGCGCTTGCGACCAACCCGGTCGGACATCAAGCCAAACGGAATCTGCAGCAGGGCCTGACTGAGACCGTAGGCGCCGATGGCGAATCCCAGCAAAGCCGGCGTGGCGCCCTCGAGGTCACTACCGAGCAGCATGAACACGGGCATGACCATAAACAGCCCAAGCATACGCATGGCGTAGACAGACGCGAGAGCCGAAACCGATCGTTTTTCCAGCGCGTTCATGGAACCACTACCTCAGCCGGGGTTGAAAGCAGACAAGCAAGAAGGCACATAGCCTTCGCAGGCCGCGCATTGTAACAGAAGGTGCATCATCGCGGCACGGTGCCCGGTGCGCAGGAACAACCGGCAGTTTCGCCGCAGCCGCCCGAACGCGGTATAATTTTCGTTTTTATTTGAGCGAGGTGTTATGGACCATATCCAGATCAAAGGGGCACGCACCCACAACCTGAAGAACTTCGACCTGGATATGCCTCGGGACAAGCTGATCGTCGTCACCGGACTGTCCGGATCAGGCAAGTCCTCCCTGGCGTTCGACACCCTTTACGCAGAGGGTCAGCGCCGTTATGTGGAGTCCCTGTCTACCTACGCCCGCCAGTTCCTGTCGATGATGGAGAAGCCCGATGTCGATCACATCGAAGGTCTTTCTCCGGCAATTTCGATCGAACAGAAATCCACCTCGCACAATCCGCGTTCGACCGTTGGCACCATTACCGAAATTTACGATTACCTGCGCCTGCTGTTCGCCCGCGCCGGTGAGCCGCGCTGCCCGGATCATGACCAGCCGTTGGAGGCCCAGACCATCAGCCAGATGGTCGACCAGGTGCTGGCAATGCCCGAAGACAGCAGGCTGATGATACTTGCACCGGTGATCCGGGACCGCAAGGGTGAGCACCAGCAGGTCATCGACACCATGAAAAGCCAGGGGTTCATCCGTCTGCGCGTTGACGGCACGGTCTACGACATAGATGACATTCCGGAGCTCGACAAAAAACGCAAACACCAGATCGATGTTGTGGTCGACCGATTCAAGGTGAAGCCTGGACTGGAACAGCGATTGGCAGAGAGTTTTGAGACCACGCTTGAACTTGCAGACGGTATCGCCCTCGTGGCGCCCATGAGCGGCGATGGCGAAGAGCATACCTTCTCAGCCAGATACGCCTGTAACCAATGTGGTTACTCACTCAGTGAACTGGAACCCCGGATCTTCTCGTTCAACAATCCAGCCGGCGCATGCCCGACCTGTGATGGGCTGGGGGTAAAACAGTTCTTCGATCCGGAGAAAATCATCCAGCACCCCGAAGCCACACTGGCGGCGGGCGCCATCAAGGGCTGGGACCGCCGGGCGGTTTATTATTTCCAGATGCTCGGCAGCGTCGCCGATCACTACGGCATGGATTTGGAAACGCCATGGGCCGATCTGCCGGAAGACTTTCAGAACACGCTTCTGTACGGCTCCGGCAAGGAGGACATCCCTTTCCGGTACGTGAACTCCCGCGGCCACATCATGGAAAAGGCCCACCCCTTCGAAGGTATCCTGCCCAACCTGGAGCGTCGTTACCGGGAGACCGATTCACAAAGCATGCGTGAAGAGCTGGCCCGGAACCTGAGCACCCAGCCATGCAAGGACTGTAATGGCTCACGTCTGCGCCGCAGTGCCCGGCACGTCTTTATCGAAAACCGGAATCTCCCGGAGGTCACCGGACTGCCGGTGGGCGATGCTCACGACTATTTTGCACAGCTGACGCTACCGGGCCGAAAAGGCGAAATTGCGGAGAAGATCCTGAAGGAGGTCCGCCAACGGCTCCAGTTTCTGGTGAACGTCGGCCTGGAATACCTGACGCTGGAAAGGAGCGCCGACACGCTCTCCGGCGGCGAGGCCCAGCGCATTCGACTGGCCAGCCAGATAGGCGCAGGCCTGGTGGGCGTGATGTACATTTTGGACGAACCGTCCATTGGTCTGCACCAGAGAGACAACGATCGCCTGCTCGCCACCCTCACCCACCTGCGCGATCTTGGGAACACAGTCATCGTGGTGGAACACGATGAAGATGCGATCCGGGCGGCCGATCACGTTATTGATATCGGTCCCGGCGCCGGCGTGCATGGCGGACAGATCATCGCCCAGGGAACGCCGCAGGACATTCTGGACACCCCGGAGTCGTTGACCGGCCAATACCTGAACGGCACTCGTGAGATAGCCGTACCAAGCCGGCGCAATCCCGGGACCGGCAAGTCACTGACCCTTGCCGGGGCCAGTGGCAACAACCTACAGGACGTCACCCTGAACCTGCCACTGGGCATCATGACCTGCGTCACCGGTGTATCAGGCTCCGGCAAGTCGACCCTGATCAACAGTACGCTTTACCCGGTATCAGCCGCGAAGCTGAACAAGGCGACCAGCCTCAATCATGCCCCTTACAAGACATTGAAAGGCCTCGACCATCTGGACAAGGTCATTGATATTGACCAGAGCCCAATAGGCCGGACGCCCCGTTCGAACCCAGCGACCTACACCGGCCTCTTTACCCCCATTCGTGAACTCTTCGCCGGCACCCAGGAAGCCCGGTCACGAGGCTATAAGCCCGGGCGCTTTTCCTTCAACGTCAAGGGAGGGCGCTGCGAAGCCTGCCAGGGCGATGGCGTGATCAAGGTGGAAATGCACTTCCTGCCCGACGTGTATGTACCCTGTGACGTCTGCAAGGCCAAACGCTACAATCGGGAAACGCTGGAAGTCCGCTACAAGGGAAAGAACATCCACGAGGTCCTGGAAATGACCGTGGAGGAAGGCCGGGAATTCTTCGACGCCGTGCCATTCCTTGCCCGAAAACTCCAGACCCTGATGGACGTCGGCCTCTCCTACATCCGCCTCGGCCAAAGTGCAGTCACCCTGTCCGGTGGCGAAGCCCAACGGGTTAAACTGGCGAAGGAACTCTCCAAGCGAGACACCGGCAAGACCCTTTACATCCTTGACGAGCCCACCACCGGCCTGCACTTCTATGACATCCAGCAACTGCTTAACGTGCTTGAGCGCCTCCGAGACCACGGCAACACCATCGTGGTGATTGAACACAATCTGGACGTCATCAAGACTGCTGACTGGATCATAGATCTGGGCCCCGAGGGCGGCTCCGGTGGCGGCCAGATCGTCGCTGAAGGAACCCCAGAAGAGGTCGCCGAGAACCCGGCCTCTCACACCGGGAGATACCTGAAGCCGATGCTGAAGAAAGCCAAAGCCGTGTAGCCCGAGGCCAGGCTCGGTTACAGCACGCACTTTAGCCGGGACATAAAAAAACCGGGTTTCTTTCGAAACCCGGTTTTTCGCGGACCAATCCGAAGAGTTTAATCTTCGTCTTCGTCCACCTCTTCCGCTTCAATATCCAGCGGGCGACCGACAAGCTCTACAAATGCCATGGGGGCATTGTCGCCAGCGCGGAAACCGCACTTCAGGATACGAAGGTAACCACCCGGACGCTCGCTATAGCGCGGGCCAAGCTCATCAAAAAGCTTGGCAACCGCAGCATCGTCACGCAGGCGCGAAAACGCCAGACGACGATTCGCGACCGAATCATTCTTGGAAAGCGTGATCAAAGGCTCCGCTACCCGACGAAGCTCTTTGGCTTTCGGCAACGTTGTTTTGATCAGCTCGTGTTCAACCAGTGACGCAGTCATGTTACGGAACATGGCCTTGCGATGCGCACTGGTCCTGCTGAACTTACGACCACTCTTACGATGACGCATTGCTCTGATTCCTTACCTTAAACTAATCGGCGATTAACCGCCCAACACCCGGTCATCGCCACGAAGGCTAGCCGGCGGCCAGTTATCAAGACGCATTCCCAGTGACAGACCACGGGACGCAAGCACGTCTTTGATCTCGGTCAGCGACTTTTTACCAAGGTTAGGCGTCTTCAGCAGCTCAACTTCTGTGCGCTGTATCAGATCGCCGATGTAGTAAATGTTTTCAGCCTTCAAGCAGTTAGCTGAACGCACTGTCAATTCCAGATCATCAACCGGACGCAGCAGAATCGGATCGATTTCTTCCTCTTCCTCTACGCGCTCAGGCTCTTTCTCATGATCGAAATCAACAAATACCGCGAGTTGCTGCTGGAGAATGGTGGCCGCCCGGCGAATTGCTTCTTCCGGATCGATGGTGCCATTCGTTTCCAGATCAATAACCAGCTTGTCCAGATCGGTCCGCTGCTCAACCCGTGCACTTTCCACGGCGTAAGCCACACGACGAACCGGGCTGAACGTAGCGTCCAGCTGCAGGCGTCCGATGGCGCGAGTTTCGTCCTCGTCGAGACCACGCTGGTCCGCCGGCTCATAGCCGCGACCGCGATTAACACGGAGGCGCATGTTCACTTCACCGTTTTCGCTCAGGTGACAGATCACGTGCTCCGGGTTGGCAATCTCAACGTCATGGTCGAGCTTGATATCACCGGCTGTGACAACGCCCGGGCCTTTCTTGCTGAGCGTGAGCTCGGCATCGTCCCGGCCGTTCATTTTCACGGCGACGCCCTTGAGATTCAGCAGAATCTCGATGACGTCTTCCTGGACACCCTCAATGGCGCTGTACTCGTGCAAGACGCCGTCGATCTGCGCCTCAGTCACAGCGCAGCCCGGCATCGAAGACAAGAGAATACGGCGCAGTGCGCTGCCAAGTGTATGCCCGAAGCCTCTTTCCAGAGGCTCAAGCGTTACCTTGGCACGCGTGGCGCTCGATTCCTTCACGTCAATGGTACGAGGTGTCAATAACTCATGTACTGAACGCTGCATAGACGCCCCTATCTACTATCGTTGCTAACTGGGCTTTACTTGGAGTAAAGCTCGACGATGAGGTTCTCGTTGATGTCGGCCGGCAGTTCAGTACGCTCAGGCACTGATCTGTAAACGCCGGACATCTTGTTGGCGTCGACCTCTACCCAGCTCACCGGTGCACGGCTTGCAGACAGATCCAGCGCGCCTTTAACGCGAAGCTGATTTCTGGCCTTCTCGCGCACACTCACAACGTCGCCTGGCTTGACCTGGTAGGAAGCAATATTCACTACCTTGTCATTTACCAGAATCGCCTTGTGAGAAACGAGCTGACGGGACTCAGCACGGGTAGAACCAAAACCCATGCGGTATACAACGTTATCAAGACGACCTTCCAGCAGCTGCAACAGGTTCTCACCAGTTGCGCCTTTGCCGCGGGCGGCCTCTTTATAATAGTTGCGGAATTGCTTTTCCAGTACGCCGTAGATACGACGGACCTTTTGCTTTTCACGAAGCTGCACGCCATATTCGGACAGACGGCTGCGACGCGCGCCGTGCATACCTGGCGGAGTCTCAATGTTGCACTTTGAATCGAGCGCGCGAACACCGCTCTTCAGAAAAAGATCTGTCCCTTCACGACGAGACAGCTTGCACTTCGGGCCTATGTAACGAGCCATAATTCACTGTCTCCTGTGTTAGACGCGGCGCTTTTTGGGCGGACGACAACCGTTATGGGGAATCGGCGTCACATCTGTGATGTTAGTAATCTTGTACCCGCAGCCATTCAGCGCGCGTACAGCGGATTCACGTCCGGGCCCCGGACCTTTAACCTCTACGTCCAGGTTTTTAAGGCCGTATTCAGCAGCCGCATTACCGGCTCTTTCAGCTGCTACCTGCGCAGCAAAAGGTGTGCTCTTGCGTGACCCACGAAAACCGGAACCCCCAGAGGTGGCCCAGGACAATACATTGCCCTGACGGTCAGAAATGGTCACGATAGTGTTGTTGAAGGACGCGTGAATGTGCGCGACGCCATCAACAACCGTCTTCTTCACCTTTTTACGGGTACGTGTACCTGGCTTTGCCATGATTGCCTACCTGTTACTTACGAATAGGTTTGCGAGGACCTTTACGGGTGCGTGCGTTGGTCTTTGTGCGCTGGCCACGGACCGGAAGGCCATGACGATGACGCAGACCACGGTGGCAACCGAGATCCTTCAAACGCTTAATGTTCATCTGAACTTCACGACGCAGATCGCCTTCGACAGACACCTTGCCCACTTCGGTACGAAGTGATTCAAGCTGCTCGTCGCTCAGGTCTTTGACCTTGACGTCCGGCTTAACGCCGGTTGCATCGCAAAGCTTCTGGGCTGTTGTCTTGCCAACACCAAAGATGTAGGTGAGCGAGATAACAGCATGTTTGTGATCGGGTATATTGACACCGGCTATACGTGCCATCCAAATTACTCCGCGTTCAAAGCTTTGCTGTGTGAATTTTCCGCCACTATAAAAGGGCGCGAAATAATAGCGCCTGACCCCGGCTGAGGTCAAGCGCTATAAATCGTACCCTCAACAATGTCAGTGCTGAATCCGTAAGGATTAACCCTGACGCTGCTTGTGGCGAGGCTCCGAGCAAATGACTCGTACTGAGCCATTGCGACGAATTACTTTGCAGTTACGGCAAATTTTCTTTACCGAAGCGCGTACTTTCATTGTCGACTCCAGTTTTCAAGGGGAACGGCTTAGCCGTTCCGACCATAGCCCTTGAGATTGGACTTCTTCATCAGTGATTCATACTGATGGGACATCAGGTGCGACTGTACCTGCGCCATGAAATCCATCACCACGACTACAACAATCAGCAGTGACGTACCGCCCAGATAGAACGGAACATTCCCGGCCACCATCAGAAACTGAGGGAACAGGGAGACTGCTGCAATGTACATTGCACCGAACAGCGTCAGACGAGTCAGAACGCCGTCGATATACTTGGCAGTCTGATCACCCGGACGAATGCCCGGAATAAATGCGCCAGAGCGCTTGAGGTTATCCGCAACTTCCTTCGGATTGTACATCAGGGCTGTATAGAAGAAGCAGAAAAACACCACTGCCGCCGCAAACAGAATAATGTACAAAGGCTGGCTCGGAGCCAGGGCCTGGGAAACATCGCTGAGCCATTCCATGCCCTCGCCCTGACCAAACCACTGCCCGATTGACGCCGGGAACAGAAGAATGGAAGAAGCGAAAATCGGCGGAATAACCCCGGCCATATTAACCTTCAGAGGCAGATGGCTGGACTGCTGTGCAAACACACGGCGGCCCTGCTGACGTTTCGCGTAATTGATGGTCAGACGACGCTGACCGCGCTCCATGAAGACCACAAAGCCAATTACCGCAACCGCCAACACACCAATCCCAAGAACGACCAGTAGGCTCATTTCACCGTTTCTGGCCTGCTCGAGAGTCTGCCCAATAGCGCCTGGCAGGCCGGCCACGATACCCGCAAAAATCAGCAGGGAAATACCGTTACCGACGCCGCGCTCGGTGATCTGCTCACCCAGCCACATCATGAAGACCGCACCGCTGACAAACGAAACAACCGCCACGAAATGGAAGCTGAAGCTGTCATTAAAGGTGACGCCTTGCGATGCCAAACCGACAGAAATACCAGCGCCCTGAACCAGGGCGAGGATAACCGTACCATACCGAGTGTACTGACTGATCTTTCGGCGACCAGCTTCGCCTTCTTTCTTCAGCTGCTCAAGCTGCGGACTGACCGCAGTCATGAGCTGCATGATAATCGAAGCCGAAATGTACGGCATGATACCGAGAGCGAAGATACTCATGCGCTCAAGCGCACCACCGGAAAACATGTTGAACATACTCAGGATCGTGCCCTGATTCTGCTCGAACAGTGCCGCCAGACGGTCGGGGTTGATCCCCGGCACCGGAATATGGGCACCAATCCGGTACACCAACAATGCCAGGAAGACAAACCAGAGCCGCGATCGCAGCTCCGCCAGTCCTTTACCCGCGCCCGCAGGCAATGATGCTGTCTTGGCCATTTAGTCCTCGACTCGCCTTAGTCTTCGACTTTACCACCCGCGGCGGCAATTGCCTCGCGTGCGCCTTTGGTTACCCGAAGGCCCTTAACGGTTACCGCACGGCTGAGTTCGCCGGACAGGATAACCTTGGCTTCACGAATTTCTTCGCGAACGATATCTGCCTTTTTGAGGGCCTCGAGATCAACCACATCGCCTTCAACCTTCGCCAGTTCGTTCAGGCGAATTTCAGCAACGTAGCGCTGCTGGCGAGAGGTGAAACCAAACTTCGGCAGACGACGAGCCAGAGGCTGCTGACCACCCTCGAAACCGGGAGCCACACTGCCGCCAGACCGGGCTTTCAGACCCTTGTGACCGCGACCGCCGGTTTTACCGAGACCGCTACCGATACCACGACCAACCCGCTTCGGAGCTTGGCGTGAACCGGGTTCCGGACTAAGTTCGTTCAGACGCATCTTAGTTCTCCTCAACCCGAACCAGGTAATCCACCCGGTTGATCATGCCGCGAATGGAAGGAGTATCCTCCACTTCCACGGTATGACCGATTTTACGAAGACCCAGGCCCTTGACGCACAATTTGTGCTTGGGCTGACAGCCGATAGGGCTGCGGGTCAGAGTTACTTTGATCGTTTTTGCGTTCGCCATGACTTCAACCCAGAATCTCTTCCACGGTCTTACCGCGCTTGGCTGCAATATCTTCAGGCGCTTGTGTTGCCTGGAGACCCTTGATGGTGGAACGTACCACGTTCACCGGGTTGGTAGACCCGTAACACTTGGACAGTACGTTCTGAACACCTGCCACCTCCAGGACGGCGCGCATCGCGCCACCGGCGATGATACCCGTACCTTCGGAGGCCGGCTGCATGTAGACCTTGGAGCCGCCATGCTGAGCCTTCACCGGGTACTGAAGAGTGGTGCCGTCCAGCGGTACGTCGACCATGTTCTTGCGCGCAGCTTCCATGGCCTTCTGAATGGCGACCGGCACTTCACGCGCCTTACCACGACCAAAACCAACGCGACCTTTACCATCACCCACTACAGTCAGTGCGGTGAAGGCGAAAATACGGCCACCCTTTACAACCTTGGCGACACGATTGACCTGAACCAGCTTCTCCTGGAGCTCAGGCGCCTTCTGTTCGTTAACGCTCATCTTCTCCACCTCTTAGAATTGCAAGCCAGCTTCACGGGCTGCGTCGGCCAGAGCCTGAATGCGGCCGTGATAACGGTAACCGGAGCGGTCAAAAGCAACCTGCTCAACTCCTGCTGCCTTGGCGCGTTCAGCAATCAGCTGACCGACCTTTTTGGCAGCGTCCACGTTACCGGTTGCACCCTGGCGCAGTTCCTTATCCAACGTGGAGGCAGTGGCAATAACCTTGCTGCCATCTGCAGTCGTGACCTGGGCGTACATGTGACGCGGTGTGCGATGAACACACAGACGATTGGTACCCAGTTCACGGATCTTCATGCGCACTTTGCGTGCGCGACGCAATCTTTCGTTATTCGCGCTCATAGTCCCGCCTTATTTCTTCTTGGCTTCTTTGCGTCTGACCTGCTCATCCGCATAACGAACACCTTTGCCCTTGTAAGGCTCGGGCGGACGGAACGCGCGGACATCAGCAGCGACCTGGCCAACCTGTTGCTTGTCGATACCGCGAATCACAACTTCCGTATTGGACGGAGTTTCTGCGGTAATCCCCTCGGGCAGCTCATACTCGACCGGGTGAGAAAACCCCAGTGTCAGATTGAGCTTCTTACCTTGCGCCTGGGCACGGTAACCTACGCCCGTCAGCTGGAGCTTACGCTCAAAGCCTGTGGATACACCGGTCACCATATTGTTGACCAATGCACGAGTAGTACCAGCAAGAGCGCGGGACTTTGTAGCACCATCGCGAGCAATGAAACGCAGAACATTTTCTTCCTGCGTCACTTCGACCGCCTGGTGAATGGTGAACTGAAGCGCTCCCTTGGAACCCTTCACACTAATTTCCTGTCCGTTCAGCTTAACCTCAACACCGGAAGGCAGCACGACAGGATTATTGGCAACCCTGGACATGTGTATCTCCTAGAATACGGTGCAGATGACTTCGCCACCCACGCCAGCAGCTCGTGCGGCGCGGTCTGTCATAACGCCCTTGGACGTTGAGACAATCGCGACTCCCAGACCACCGGATACTTTCGGCAGTTCCCCAGCGCCTTTGTACTGGCGCAGACTCGGACGGCTGACCCGCTTGATCTCTTCAATAACCGGCTTACCACCGAAATATTTCAGAGTGATCGTCAGCTCGGGTTTCGCGTCGGCTGAAACGGAAAATTCCTCAACGTAACCTTCGTCCTTGAGGACTTGGGCCACGGAGATCTTCATCTTTGAAGACGGCATCGTAACATCTGTCTTAGACGCCATCTGTGCATTACGGATACGAGTAAACATATCCGCAAGCGTGTCTTGCATACTCATTGGTATGAGGCTCCTGATCTTTTTAGTTGTGCAGCGGCGTGCCGCACCGCTTACCAACAGGCACCCGACCGAAGTTCGGGTGCCTATCTTACCAGCTTGCCTTGGTCAGGCCCGGAACGTCACCGCGCATGCCGTATTCACGGAGTTTAATCCGTGAAAGCTCGAACTTGCGCAGAACGCCATGGGGACGACCAGTCACCTGGCAACGATTACGAAGACGCGACGGGCTTGCGTCACGAGGAAGCTGTTGAAGCTTCATCTGCGCATCCCAACGGTCATCATCGCTGGTATTGGGGTTCTTGATAATCGCCTTGAGCTCCGCACGCTTCGCTGCAAACTTCGCAACGGTCTTTTCGCGCTTGAGCTCACGGTTCTTCATGGAAACCTTAGCCATTACACTCGTTCCTTTATCTCTTGAACGGAAAGCCGAAAGCTTTCAGCAGTTCGCGACCTTCATCGTCGGTACCGGCAGTGGTGGTAATGGTGATGTCCAGACCACGGATCTTGTCGACTTTGTCGTACTCGATCTCAGGGAAAATGATCTGCTCACGCACGCCCATGCTGTAGTTACCACGACCGTCGAACGACTTGGGATTCAGACCACGGAAGTCACGAATGCGAGGAACCGCAATGTGAACCAGGCGATCAAAAAAGTCCCACATACGCTCGCCGCGCAGGGTAACCTTGCAACCGATCGGCCAACCTTCACGGATTTTGAAACCCGCAACGGATTTACGTGCCTTGGTGACCACAACTTTCTGACCTGCCAGGCGCTCGAGATCCGCCACGGCATTTTCAATCAGTTTCTTGTCACCAACCGCTTCGCCGACACCCATGTTAAGGGTGATCTTTTCGATACGCGGCACCTGCATAACGTTCTTGTAGCCGAACTCTTTCTGCAGGGCGGGTACCACTTCCTTACTGTACTGCTCTTTCATGTTAAGCATCGTAACCACCACCGCTTACTGGTTATCGACAGCTTCGTTCGTGGACTTGAAGATCCGCACTTTCGCGCCGTCTTCCTTAATCTGGAAGCCTACACGATCGGCCTTGCCGGTCTGCGGATTAAAAATAGCCACGTTGGAAGCCTGGATAGGTGCTTCTTTTTCGACGATGCCACCTGGGGTGCCCAGCATCGGGTTCGGCTTGGTGTGCTTCTTGATCATGTTGATCCCAGAAACAACCATACGGCCATCGTCCTGAACCTTCAGGACTTTACCACGTTTGCCTTTATCTTTCCCCGTGGTGACGATTACTTCGTCATCTCGTTTGATCTTTTTCATAACCGGCCTCTGGTCCTTTAAAGTACTTCGGGTGCCAGTGAGATAATTTTCATGAACTTCTCATTACGCAGTTCACGGGTAACCGGTCCGAAGATACGGGTACCAATAGGAGCGTCCTGATTGTTCAGAAGTACTGCCGCATTTCCGTCGAAACGGATCAGCGAACCGTCGGGACGGCGAACACCCTTGCGAGTGCGTACCACGACAGCTTTCAGGACCTGGCCTTTCTTCACTTTACCGCGGGGGATGGCTTCCTTGACGGTCACCTTGATGATATCCCCTACGCTGGCATAACGCCGATGTGAACCGCCCAGGACCTTGATGCACATCACCTGACGCGCACCGCTGTTATCCGCGACTTCAAGCATTGTTTGAGTCTGAATCATGGTTGTTCTCCGGGCGAATTACACCTTAGATGCACGTTCGGTCACTTCCACCAGGGCCCAGCTCTTGGTCTTTGAGACCGGACGGGTTTCCTGAATGGTCACAGTGTCACCGACGTTGCACTGATTGCTCTCATCGTGAGCATGGATCTTGGTAGAGCGCTTCATGTACTTACCGTACAGAGGATGCTTCACCTGACGCTCGACCAGAACGACGATGGATTTCTCCATCTTGTTGCTCACGACCTTGCCGCTCAGAGTTCTGGCAGTTTGGGTAGCTTCGGTCATGTCACTGTCCTGCCTTTTCGTTCAATACTGTTTTCACGCGAGCGATCTCGCGCTTCACCTTGCCGAGAAGGTGAGACTGATTCAGCTGACCTGTCGCCTTACGCATGCGCAGGTTGAACTGCTCCTTCAGGAGGTCGATCAGCTCTTTGTTCAGCTCCTCGACTGACTTATCACGCAGCTCTGTTGCTTTCATCACATCACCGTCCTCGTTACAAAGGTGGTCTGTACCGGCAGTTTGGCCGCAGCGAGTGTGAACGCGTCGCGTGCTACGTCTTCAGCAACGCCTTCCATCTCGTAGAGCATGCGGCCTGGCTGAATTTCAGCCACCCAATACTCGACAGAACCTTTACCTTTACCCATTCGAACTTCAAGCGGCTTGCTGGAGATAGGTTTGTCCGGGAAAATCCGGATCCAGATCTTTCCGCCCCGCTTGATGCGGCGAGTCATAGTACGACGTGCCGCCTCAATCTGGCGCGCAGTTATACGCCCCCGACTGGTCGCCTTCAATCCGTATTCACCGAAGCTCACCTTGTTGGCGCGGTGAGCAAGACCGGTGTTACGGCCTTTCATTACCTTGCGGAATTTGGTGCGTTTTGGTTGCAGCATAAGAGTGCCCCTTTACTTAGAACCTTTCTTCCCAGAGGCTTTCTTGTCAGCACGGACCTGCTCCATACCACCAAGAATCTCACCTTTGAAGATCCATACCTTGACGCCGATTACGCCGTAAGTGGTATGCGCTTCGTAGGTTGCGTAATCAATATCTGCACGCAGCGTGTGCAGAGGTACACGACCTTCGCGATACCACTCGGAACGCGCAATTTCAGCACCCCCGAGACGACCGCCTACCTGGATCTTGATACCCTTGGCGCCTTGACGCATGGCATTCTGAACCGCGCGCTTCATGGCGCGACGGAACATCACACGACGCTCCAGCTGGCCGGCAACGTTTTGCGCTACCAGGCGGGCATCCAGGTCCGGTTTGCGGACTTCTTCGATGTTGATGTGCACAGGCACACCCATCATGTCGCCGACTTCACGACGCAGACGATCAACATCTTCACCCTTCTTACCGATAACAATACCGGGACGGGCAGTATGGATCGTGATACGGGCGTTCTGAGCAGGGCGCTCGATCACAATCTTGCTGACAGACGCCTTCACCAGACGCTTGTCCAGAAACTCACGAACCTGAATATCGTTCAGCAGGTTTTGTGAGTATTCCTTCTTGTCGGCATACCAGACTGAGTTGTGCTCTTTGATCACACCCAGGCGAATGCCGGTTGGATTTACTTTATGACCCATCTGAGCATCTCCTACTTGTCGGCGACCTTGACGGTGATATGGCAGGTGCGCTTGAAAATCCGATCAGCGCGCCCCTTGGCTCGAGCTTTGATTCGCTTGAGCGTCGGACCCTCATCCACCATCACGGTGGAAACCCGCAGTTCGTCAACGTCCAGACCTTCATTGTGCTCAGCGTTGGCGATGGCGGACTCAAGAGCTTTCTTGAGCACGACCGCCGCCTTCTTTGGGCTAAAAGTCAGAATGTTCAGGGCATCCTCAACAGCCTTGCCGCGTACTTGGTCAGCGACAAGACGTGCTTTCTGAGCTGAGAGGTTAGCGCCCTTATACTTGGCTGCTACTTCCATTTCTATTCCCTCACAATCAGCGTTTAGCTTTCTTGTCGGCCGCATGACCACGATAAGTACGCGTTGCCGCGAACTCACCCAGCTTATGTCCAACCATATCTTCGGTGACATAAACCGGCACGTGCTGCTTGCCGTTGTGGACTGCAATGGTCAGGCCTACCATCTCTGGGAAGACTGTCGACCGGCGGGACCAGGTTTTGATCGGCCGCTTGTCGTTAGCTTCCAGAGCTGCCTCGACCTTCTTCAACAGATGCAGGTCTATAAAAGGACCTTTCTTCAAAGAACGTGGCACAGCAATTACCTCTATGTAGTCGTTTACTTGGCCGAACGACGACGTACTATCATTTTGTCAGTACGCTTGTTCTTACGAGTCTTATGCCCTTTGGTCGGAACACCCCACGGAGTAACCGGGTGACGCCCGCCAGAGGTACGCCCTTCACCACCACCATGTGGGTGGTCAACTGGGTTCATAGCAACACCACGTACTGTTGGCCGTTTGCCGCGCCAACGTGATGCACCCGCTTTACCAAGCTGCTTGAGGCTGTGCTCGCTGTTGGATACTTCACCCAGCGTTGCACGGCAATCTACAAGCACCTTACGCATTTCACCTGAGCGCAGGCGGATGGTGGCATATGCACCTTCACGCGCTACCAGCTGTACGGATGCGCCCGCAGAGCGAGCCAGCTGAGCACCTTTGCCAGGCTTGAGTTCGACGCAGTGGATCACGGAACCGACCGGAATATTCCGGAGCGGCAGCGTGCTGCCCACTTTGATTGGCGCGTCGATACCGGAGCGCACAGGATCACCGATTTGCATACCTTTGGGAGCGATAATGTAACGACGCTCGCCATCGGCATACTTAACCAGCGCGATGTGCGCGGAGCGGTTAGGATCGTATTCCAGGCGCTCAATGACCGCCGGGATACCATCTTTGGTCCGCTTAAAATCAATAACGCGGTAGTGTTTTTTATGACCACCACCAGTGTGACGAGTAGTAATGCGGCCTGCATTATTACGACCACCCGTCTTGTTCTTTCTTTCTACCAACGGCTCGTAGGGGCGCCCAGTGTGCAGATCCGGGTTGTAAAGCTTTACAACGTGACGGCGTCCGGCAGATGTTGGTTTGGTTTTGACGATCGGCATATTACGACCCCTTTACCTTATTCCACATCCAGAAAATCGATGTCCTGACCTTCTGCCAGCTTTACGTAAGCCTTACGAATGTCATTACGCTTGCCGAACCCGCGGATAGTGCGCTTGAGCTTACCCTTACGGTTCAGAACCTGAACACCTTCTACGGTGACGTTGAACAGCTGTTCAACGGCTTTCTTGATCTCCGGCTTGGTGGCATCCGGGGCGACCCGGAACACAACCTGGCCATGCTCGGCCACCAGAGATGCTTTTTCAGATACGTGTGGTCCAAGCAGGACCTTGTAAATACGTTCCTGATTCATCCCAGCATCTCCTCGATCTTCTTCAGAGCGGGCACAGTCACCACAACATTCTCGTAGGCAACCAGGCTGACCGGGTCCAGGCCGGCAATATCGCGCACATCGACGTGTGGGATGTTGCGGGACGCCAGATGCAGGTTCTGCTCAACACTGTCTGACAGAATCAGTGCATTGCTCACACCGATGTCCTTCAGCTTGGCATTGAATGCCTTGGTCTTGGGGCTGTCGACATTCATGTCATCAACAACCACGAGACGCTCTTGGCGAACCAGCTCGGAAAAAATGGAGCGCATCGCTGCGCGGTACATTTTGCGGTTAACCTTTTGCTCAAAACCACGAGGTTTGGCCGCAAAAGTGACACCACCTGAACGCCAGATCGGGCTACGAATGGTACCCGCACGGGCACGACCAGTGCCCTTCTGACGCCAGGGCTTCTTACCGCCACCGCTGACTTCGGAACGCGTCTTCTGAGCCTTGGTGCCCTGACGGCCCGCTGCCATATAAGCAGTAACCACCTGGTGAACCAGCGACTCGTTAAAATCTTTGGCGAATGCGGCGTCGGAAACAGAAATCCCCTTGCCGCTACCTGTAATAGTCAATTCCATCGCACCGCTCCTCAGGCTTTAACTGCAGGCTTGATGACAACATCGCCGCCAGTTGCGCCGGGTACGGCACCACTCACCAGCAGCAGGTTGCGCTCGGCGTCGACACGGACAATTTTCAGGTTCTGCACGGTGACCTGTGCATTACCCATCTGGCCCGCCATCTTTTTGCCCTTGAATACCTTACCCGGAGTCTGGTTCTGACCAATGGAACCCGGAGCACGGTGAGAGAGGGAGTTACCGTGGGTAGCGTCCTGCATGGAAAAATTCCAACGCTTCACGCCGCCCTGAAAACCCTTACCTTTGGACTGACCAACAGCATCAACAACCTGGCCATCTTCAAAGACGGAAGCAGTAATCTCGCCACCGGCTGCAAGGTCTTCACCTTCGCCTTCAGCCAAACGGAACTCCCACATACCACGACCGGCTTCAACGCCCGCCTTGGCAAAATGGCCTGCTTCACTCTTGGTTACACGGGAGGAACGACGAGTGCCTACAGTAACCTGAACGGCACGATAGCCATCGTTTTCAAGAGTCTTGATTTGGGTAATCCGGTTGGGCTCAACCTCGATTACCGTTACGGGCAGCGCCTGCCCATCTTCCGTAAAAATACGGGTCATACCGGCCTTACGACCGACAACACCAATTGCCATGTTTCACCTCTTAAGTGTACGGGGCTCTCACCCTCTATGGCCTTATGACAGTTACACAGACTAATACCGGGCGGTATTAGCCGAGGCTGATCTGAACGTCTACACCTGCAGCCAGGTCCAACTTCATCAAAGCATCTACTGTCTTTTCCGTCGGCTCAACAATGTCGAGCAAACGCTTATGCGTACGAATTTCATACTGATCGCGCGCGTCCTTGTTGACGTGCGGGGAGATCAGAATGGTGTACTTTTCCTTCCGCGTCGGCAGAGGGATTGGCCCACGCACCTGAGCGCCGGTCCGCTTTGCGGTATCGACGATCTCCTGCGTGGACTGGTCGATCAGGCGATAATCAAACGCCTTCAACCGGATTCGAATTTTTTGGCTTTGCATGATGCACCAAACTCCACTCGTAGCAGCTACTAACTAGTTAGCCGACCTTCAAAAAAAGGAGCCGCATTGTATGCATAATACCCAACCCTGTCAACAGCTAGGCTGTTTGACCGGGTCGGGCACAGGCTTTGCGACTGAAACAGAAAAAGGGGCTGAACTTTCAGCCCCTTTTTCCTGATCAAACGAGCGAATTACTCGATGATCTTGGCGACCACGCCGGCACCAACGGTACGGCCACCTTCGCGAATCGCGAAGCGCAGACCATCTTCCATGGCGATCGGAGCGATCAGGGTAACACTCATCTTGACGTTGTCACCCGGCATAACCATCTCCACACCTTCCGGCAGCTCACAGGAACCTGTGACGTCGGTGGTACGGAAGTAGAACTGCGGACGATAGCCCTTGAAGAACGGAGTATGACGACCGCCTTCTTCTTTGCTCAATACGTACACTTCGCACTCGAACTTGGTATGCGGCTTGATCGAGCCTGGCACACACAGAACCTGACCACGCTCAACGTCGTCACGCTTGGTACCACGCAGCAGAACACCAACGTTCTCACCGGCACGACCTTCGTCCAGCAGCTTGCGGAACATCTCAACACCGGTACAAGTGGTCTTCACGGTATCCTTGATACCAACGATTTCCACTTCATCGCCAACCTTGATGATGCCACGCTCAACACGACCGGTCACAACGGTACCACGACCAGAGATGGAGAATACGTCCTCGATCGGCATCAGGAACGGCTGATCAATCGCACGCTCCGGCTCCGGGATGTACTCGTCCAGGGCTTCTACCAGCTTCTTGACAGCGGTAGTACCCATCTCGTTGTCGTCCTTACCTTCCAGCGCCATCAGCGCAGAACCGGTAATGATCGGCGTGTCGTCGCCCGGGAAGTCGTACTGGCTCAGCAGATCACGAACTTCCATCTCAACCAGCTCGAGCAACTCTTCGTCGTCTACCATGTCGGCCTTGTTCAGGAACACGACAATGAACGGTACGCCAACCTGACGGGACAGCAGGATGTGCTCACGAGTCTGCGGCATGGGGCCGTCAGCTGCAGAACACACCAGGATCGCGCCGTCCATCTGCGCCGCACCAGTGATCATGTTCTTCACATAGTCAGCGTGGCCCGGGCAGTCGACGTGGGCGTAGTGACGATTCGGAGAATCGTATTCAACGTGGGAAGTCGCGATGGTGATACCACGCGCCTTCTCTTCCGGTGCGTTATCGATCTGATCGAATGCACTGGCAGAACCAGTACCCCAGACTTCGTGACACACACGAGTCAGGGCGGCGGTCAGAGTGGTCTTACCATGGTCAACGTGACCAATGGTGCCTACGTTCAAATGCGGTTTACTACGGTCAAATTTTTCTTTAGACACGGTTACACCTCTTCCTGTTTCTTAAGTCCTGGGGATCAACCCTGTTTAATGATCGCTTCGGCAATGTTCGAAGGAGCCTCGGAATAACCCGCAAACTCCATCGCATAAGACGCCCGGCCCTGTGTTGCAGAACGCAGGTCGGTGGCGTAACCGAACATCTCCGACAACGGAACTTCGGCACGAATGATCTTACCAGCAGGCGACTCATCCATGCCCTGAATGACACCACGACGGCGGTTCAGGTCACCAACAACATCGCCCATGTAGTCTTCCGGGCTCACGACCTCGACCCTCATGATCGGCTCAAGCAGAGCGGGGTCCGCTTCAAGCGCACCCTTCTTCATCGCCATGGAGCCGGCGATCTTGAACGCCATTTCGTTGGAGTCCACATCGTGGTAAGAGCCATCGTACAGCGTGGCCTTGATGCGCAGCAGCGGATAACCGGCCAAACAGCCGTTCTGCATCTGCTCTTCAATACCTTGCTGGACCGCTGGAATGTATTCCTTCGGAACCACACCGCCAACGATCTCGTTTACAAAGATGAAGTTCTCGCCATCTTCATCATCCAGAGGCAGCGGCTCAAGCTTGATCTTGACGTGACCATACTGACCACGACCACCTGACTGGCGAACAAACTTACCTTCGACATCCACCGGCTTGCGGATACGCTCGCGGTATGCAACCTGCGGCTTACCGATGTTCGCCTCTACCTTGAACTCGCGACGCATACGGTCAACGATGATGTCCAGGTGAAGCTCACCCATACCGGAGATGATGGTCTGACCGGACTCTTCATCGGTCCGGACACGGAAAGACGGATCTTCCTGAGCCAGCTTACCCAGGGCAACACCCATCTTTTCCTGATCCGCCTTGGACTTCGGCTCAACAGCAACAGAGATAACCGGCTCCGGGAACTCCATGCGCTCGAGAATGATCTTGTGATTCTCGTCACACAGGGTGTCACCAGTGGTCACGCTCTTCAGGCCGATTGCCGCGGCGATATCACCCGCAAGCACTTCCTTGATCTCTTGGCGATCTTTGGAGTGCATCTGAACCATACGACCAACGCGCTCTTTCTTACCCTTTACAGAGTTATAGACCGCATTGCCGGACTCCAGCTTGCCAGAGTAAACCCGGAAGAAGGTCAGAGTACCAACGAACGGGTCGGTGGCAATCTTGAATGCCAGGGCCGCAAAAGGCGCATCATCGTCCGCCTGACGGGTCTCTTCGGTGCCGTCTTCATCGACTTCACCGCGAATCGCCTTGACTTCGTCCGGCGCCGGCAGGAATTCGATAACGGAATCCAGAACCGCCTGTACACCCTTGTTCTTGAACGCAGAGCCACAAGTCGCGAGAACAATCTCGTTGGCAAGCGTACGCATACGCAGCCCCTTCTTGACGTCCTCAACGCTCAGGTCACCCTCGTCCAGGTAACGCTCCATGAGCTCTTCGTTAGCCTCGGCTGCCGCCTCGACCATTTGCTCACGGTACATGGCGACTTCGTCCACCATTTCGGCCGGAACGTCGCGCTGCTCGTAGGTCGCACCCGCGTCATCTTCGTTCCAGTAAATCGCCTTGTTACGAATCAGATCGACGATACCGGCAAAGTCATCCTCGGCACCGATCGGCAACTGAATGGGAACGCAGTTCGCGCCCAGACGGGTTTTGATCTGGTCCACAACGCGCAGGAAGTTAGCGCCGGCACGGTCCATCTTGTTGACGAACACCATGCGGGGAACTTCGTACTTGTTGGCCTGGCGCCATACGGTTTCGGACTGCGGCTCTACACCGGAGGATCCGCAGAAAACAACAACGGCACCATCCAGCACACGCAGTGAACGCTCTACCTCGATGGTAAAGTCAACGTGCCCCGGGGTGTCGATGATGTTGATCCGATGCTCCGGATATTGTTTGTCCATGCCCTGCCAGAAGCAGGTAGTCGCAGCAGAGGTAATGGTGATACCACGCTCCTGCTCCTGCTCCATCCAGTCCATGGTAGCCGCACCATCATGAACCTCACCGATCTTGTGGGAAATGCCCGTATAGAACAGAACCCGCTCGGTGGTTGTGGTTTTGCCCGCATCAACGTGCGCACAAATACCAATGTTTCTGTAACGCTTGATAGGAGTCTTGCGTGCCACTGTATTAACCTCGGCTGATTAGAAACGGAAGTGAGAGAACGCCTTGTTGGCTTCCGCCATGCGATGAACGTCTTCGCGCTTCTTAACAGCAGAGCCTTTGCTGTCAGCGGCGTCGAGAATCTCACCAGCAAGACGCTGCGCCATGGACTTCTCACCACGCTTCCGTGAAAATTCTACAAGCCAGCGCATGGCCAGCGCATTCTGACGGGAAGGCCGTACCTCGACAGGCACCTGGTAAGTAGCACCACCCACACGACGGGACTTAACCTCAACCATCGGCTGGATGTTCTCCAGGGCCTTCTCGAACATGTCGATCGGCTCTTCCTTCGATTTCTCGGCGACAATATCGAGCGCGCCATAAACAATGCGCTCTGCAACAGATTTCTTGCCACTTTCCATCACGTGGTTGATGAACTTGGCAAGACGTGCACTGCCGAACTTAGGATCCGGGATAATTTCCCGCTTTGCTGCAACTCTTCTTCTAGGCATCGATAAGCCCTTATATATCTAAAAGGTCTTCAGGAACCCCTGAGATAGCAATCTGCTACTCAGCCTTACTCTTACCGTTCTGACAAGCAACGATAAAAGACACCCGCTCGGGACATCAGGACTTGGGTCGTTTTGCACCATACTTGGAGCGGCCCTGCTTACGGTTCTGCACACCCTGGGTGTCCAGCGTTCCGCGAACAGTGTGATAGCGCACACCCGGAAGGTCCTTTACGCGACCGCCGCGGATAAGCACAACACTGTGCTCCTGAAGGTTGTGACCTTCACCACCAATGTAAGAGGAAACCTCGTAGCCGTTGGTCAGACGAACACGGCACACTTTACGCAGTGCTGAGTTCGGCTTCTTCGGCGTTGTAGTGTATACACGAGTGCACACACCACGGCGCTGAGGGCAGGCCTGCAGAGCAGGAACATCGCTCTTGGCTACCCGGCGCTTACGAGGCTTACGTACCAACTGATTAATCGTTGCCATGTAAGCAAACTCCAAAAAACCATATCAATGAAACTTACCCCCTGTGCAGGGGGTAAAATTTAAGGGACGCAAGTGTAAGCCTGCGCCCCTGGACAGTCAAGATGACTGGTCTCTTTTTAACCACCTGCCGGGTAGGTATCTACCCGGAGGCGGCGGACCGACTCAACTCAGCTTTCGCGGTTGAGTTCGGCGCTCAGCGCTTCTTCGACGTCGGCTGCGGTGACGCCCTGTGCTTCAAGGTCGCGCTTGCGGCGACGTTCAGCGTGGTAGGCAAGACCGGTACCAGCCGGAATCAGTCGACCCACCACAACGTTTTCCTTCAAGCCACGCAGGTAATCACGCTTTCCGGTAACCGCACCTTCGGTGAGTACACGGGTGGTTTCCTGGAACGAAGCCGCCGAAATGAACGACTCGGTTGCCAGCGAGGCCTTCGTGATACCGAGCAGCAGACGATCGAATCGTGCAGGCTCTTTATCGGCAGCATTGGCCTTTTCGTTCTCTTCGAAAACCTGAGTAATTTCCACCTGGTCACCGGAAAGAAGCGTGGTATCACCCGGATCGGTGATCTCTACCTTGCGCAGCATCTGCCGAACGATAACCTCGATATGCTTATCGTTGATGACAACACCCTGCAAACGGTAGACGTCCTGGATCTCATTGGTAATGTATTTGGCCAGCTCTACCACACCCAGCAGACGCAAAATGTCGTGGGGGTTGGATGGGCCATCGGAAATCACCTCGCCCTTCTCAACCGTTTCACCCTCGAACACGTTCAGCTGACGGTGCTTCGGAATCAGCACTTCGTAGGCGTCGGCATCTTTCGGCGTGATCACCAGGCGCTTCTTGCCCTTGGTCTCTTTGCCGAACGACACCATGCCGCTGATTTCCGCCAGGATGGACGATTCTTTCGGGCGACGGGCCTCGAACAGATCGGCAACCCGTGGCAGACCACCGGTAATATCACGAGTCTTCGAACTTTCCTGCGGAATCCGGGCAACAACATCACCCAGCTCGATCCGGGCGCCGTTGGCCATGGTCACCAGCGCATTGGCCGGCAGGAAGTAGATCGCGGCACCGCCACCGGGCAGCTCCACATCGTTTCCGCTGGCATCCAGCATCTGGATGGCAGGACGGATGTCCTTACCAGCCGCAGGACGCTCCTTGGGATCGATAACTTCCATGGTCGACAGGCCGGTCAGTTCGTCGGTCTGGGTGCGGACAGTAATGCCCTGGTCCATGTTGACGAATTTCGCGGTGCCTTCGGCCTCGGCAATGATCGGGTGAGTGTGCGGATCCCACTTGGCAACCGCAACACCGGCTTCAACAGTATCGCCATGCTTAACGGACAGCACTGCGCCGTAAGGCAGCTTGTACCATTCGCGCTCACGGCCCTGCTCGTCGGCAATCGCCAACGCGGAGGAACGCGATACCACGACCAGTGAGCCATCACTCTTCTCAATAGACTTCAGATTGTGCAGGCGTACGGTACCGCCGTGCTTGACCTGGATGTTGTCTACAGCTGATGCCCGGCTCGCCGCACCACCAATGTGGAAGGTACGCATCGTGAGCTGGGTACCCGGCTCACCGATGGACTGGGCGGCGATAACACCAACGGCTTCACCGACGTTGACCCGATGGCCACGGGCCAGGTCGCGGCCGTAACACTTGGAACAGATGCCGTGACGGGTCGCACAGGTGATCGCAGAGCGCACCCAGACTTCGTCCACACCCGCACGCTCAAGAGATTCAACAGTCTTCTCGTCAAGCAGCGTTCCGGAAGGAACAACGGCGTTGTCCTTATCGGTTGGTGTAAAGGCATCGCGCGCTGTCACACGCCCCAGCACACGATCGCCCAGCGGCACAACAACGTCGCCACCTTCGATGTGCGGCGTCATCAACAGGCCTTCATCGGTGCCACAGTCTTCTTCGGTTACGACCAGATCCTGAGACACGTCGACCAGACGACGAGTCAGGTAACCGGAGTTCGCGGTCTTCAGGGCGGTATCCGCCAGCCCCTTACGTGCACCGTGGGTCGAGATGAAGTACTGAAGTACGTTCAGGCCTTCCCGGAAGTTTGCGGTAATCGGCGTCTCGATGATGGAGCCATCCGGCTTCGCCATCAGGCCACGCATACCGGCCAGCTGACGAATCTGGGCCGCGGAACCCCGGGCACCGGAATCCGCCATCATGTAGACCGAGTTGAAGGACTCCTGCATGACGAACTCGCCATCCTCGCCCTTCACAGGCTTCCCATCAGGGCCAATCACCTGCTCCTTGGCCAGACGCTCCATCATGGCCTTGGAGACCTTGTCGTTGGCGCGGGACCAGATGTCGATCACCTTGTTGTACTTCTCACCCTGGGTCAGCAGACCGGACGCATACTGGGTTTCGATGTCCTTAACTTCCTCGGAAGCGGCATCAACCAGCTCGTATTTCTCAGGGGGAATCTCGAAATCGTTGAAGCCGATGGAGATACCGGAAACCGTCGCGTAGTGATAACCCATGTACATGAGCTGATCCGCGAAGATAACCGTGTCTTTGAGGCCGGCGTCCCGATAGCAGGTGTTGATCAGGTTCGAGATCGCCTTCTTGACCATCGGCTTGTTGACCAGCTCGAAGGAGAGGCCATCAGGCACGATATCAAACAGCAGGGCGCGCCCAACCGTGGTATCAACAATGTTATAGGCTTGAGTGCGCGAACCATCTTCGGCAATGGCAACTTCCTTGACCCTCACCTTGACGCGCGCCTGGAGGTCTACCTTACCGGCACCGTAGGCGCGGTGAACTTCTTTCACATCCGCGAAGGTCATCCCCTCACCGACCGCATTCTTGCGCTCACGAGTCATGTAATACAGGCCCAGAACCACGTCCTGGGACGGCACGATGATCGGCTCGCCGTTGGCCGGCGACAGTACGTTGTTGGTGGACATCATCAACGCACGGGCTTCCAGCTGGGCTTCCAGGGTCAGCGGCACGTGGACCGCCATCTGGTCGCCGTCGAAGTCGGCGTTATAGGCCGCACAGACCAGCGGGTGCAACTGAATCGCCTTGCCTTCAATCAGTACCGGCTCGAACGCCTGAATCCCCAGACGGTGCAAAGTCGGAGCACGGTTCAGCATGATCGGATGCTCGCGGATCACTTCGTCCAGGATATCCCAGACCACGCCTTCCTCGCGCTCGACCATCTTCTTGGCAGCCTTGATAGTCGTTGCGAGACCACGGTGCTCAAGCTTGGAGAAAATAAACGGCTTGAACAACTCCAGCGCCATCTTCTTGGGCAGACCACACTGATGCAGACGCAGGTATGGACCGACCACGATCACCGAACGACCGGAGTAATCCACGCGCTTACCGAGCAGGTTTTGACGGAAACGACCCTGCTTGCCCTTGATCATGTCAGCCAGGGACTTGAGCGGGCGCTTATTGGTACCGGTGATGGCACGACCGCGACGACCGTTATCCAGCAGCGCGTCGACGGCTTCCTGCAGCATCCGCTTCTCGTTGCGCACGATGATGTCCGGGGCGTTGAGCTCCAGCAGGCGCTTGAGGCGGTTGTTCCGGTTGATCACACGACGGTAAAGATCGTTGAGATCCGAAGTCGCGAAACGACCACCGTCCAGGGGAACCAACGGACGCAGATCCGGCGGCAGAACCGGCAGCACGGTCATTACCATGTCGCCCGGCTTGTTACCGGAGTACAGGAAGGCCTCAAGAATCTTCAGACGCTTACTGAATTTCTTGATCTTGGTTTCGGAATTGGTCTGCGGGATTTCCTCACGCAGCGCATCCACCTCGGCCTGCAGATCGATGCCCTCGAGCAGCTCCTTGACCGCCTCGGCACCCATGCGGGCATCGAATTCGTCGCCGAACTCTTCCAGGGCTTCGTAATACTGCTCGTCGTTCAGCAGTTGCCCTTTCTCGAGGGTGGTCATGCCCGGCTCGATCACGATGAACGACTCGAAGTACAGCACCCGTTCGATATCGCGCAGGGTCATGTCCAGCATCAGACCGATGCGGGACGGCAGTGATTTCAGGAACCAGATGTGCGCGACCGGACTGGCCAGCTCGATGTGACCCATGCGCTCACGGCGAACACTCGCCAGTGCCACTTCAACGCCGCACTTCTCGCAGATCACACCGCGATGCTTGAGGCGCTTGTACTTACCGCAAAGGCACTCGTAGTCCTTGATCGGGCCGAAAATCTTGGCACAGAAAAGACCGTCACGCTCCGGTTTGAAGGTACGGTAGTTGATGGTCTCAGGCTTCTTCACTTCACCAAAAGACCATGAGCGAATCATGTCAGGCGATGCCAGGCCAATGCGGATGGCATCAAATTCCTTGCTTTGGTTCTGGCTCTTGAGAAGATTCAGCAAATCTTTCATCAGTAAAAGCTCCGGATGGCGTTAATCTCGGGCGGGCACAGGTTGTGCCCGCTCACGCTGCCAAAAACAATTCGGCTCACTCGGATTCCAGCTCGATGTCGATACCCAACGAGCGGATTTCCTTGACAAGAACGTTGAAGGACTCGGGCATGCCCGGCTCCATACGATGATCGCCATCGACAATGTTCTTGTACATCTTGGTCCGACCGTTCACGTCATCAGACTTGACGGTGAGCATTTCCTGCAGCGTATACGCCGCACCGTAAGCCTCAAGGGCCCACACTTCCATCTCACCGAAGCGCTGGCCACCGAACTGCGCCTTACCACCCAGCGGCTGCTGGGTAACCAGGCTGTAGGAGCCGGTGGAACGAGCGTGCATCTTGTCGTCGATCAGGTGGTTCAGCTTCAGGATATACATGTAGCCGACAGTCACCGGACGATCAAATGCGTCACCGGTACGGCCGTCGTACAACATTGTCTGGCCCGTCGTGTCCAGTCCGGCAAGCTCAAGCATCCGCTTGACCTCGGCTTCCTTGGCGCCGTCGAAGACCGGCGTTGCCATAGGAACACCCGTGCGCAGGTTGCCGCACATTTCAAGGATTTCCTTGTCGCTCAGCGAATCCAGGTCCACCTTGAACACTTCGTCCGAGTGGTTGTAGATCTCATCCAGCAACTGGCGAAGCTCAGCGACCTTACGCTGCTCGTCCAGCATCCGGCTGATACGCTCACCCAGGCCCTTGGCCGCAGCACCCAGATGGGTCTCGAGCACCTGCCCGACGTTCATCCGTGACGGTACACCCAGCGGGTTCAGCACAACGTCGACCGTGTTGCCGTGTTCGTCGTAAGGCATGTCCTCAATCGGCATAACCGATGAGATAACACCCTTGTTACCGTGACGCCCGGCCATTTTGTCACCCGGCTGGATGCGACGCTTGATAGCCAGGTAAACCTTGACGATCTTGAGCACGCCCGGAGCAAGGTCATCGCCCTGCTGCAACTTGCCCTTCTTGTCGTCAAACCGTGCCTCATGCTCTTTCTTGCGGTCATCCAGGCCCTGCTCGGATTTCTCGAGCAGCTCGTTCAGACCGTCATCTTTCATGCGCAGCTTGAACCACTCGGGGCGCGGCAACTCGGCAAGGTAAGCCTCGTCCAGCGTGGCACCCTTCTTCAGGCTCGGACCACTGATAACTTCCTGGCCTTTCAGCGCGTTCATCAGACGCTCAAAGGTTGCACCCTCAACAATGCGGTATTCGTCCTTCAGATCCTTGCGGTACTGATCCAGCTGCTCTTTTTCGATGGACTGGGCACGCTGATCCTTCTCGATACCGTCACGGGTGAAGACCTGCACGTCGATCACGGTACCGCGGGTACCGGTCGGAACACGCGAAGAGGTATCCTTCACGTCCGAGGCCTTCTCACCAAAGATGGCACGCAGGAGCTTCTCCTCCGGCGTCAGCTGGGTCTCCCCTTTCGGCGTTACCTTGCCGACGAGGATATCGCCCGGGCCAACTTCAGCACCGATGTAGACAATACCGGACTCATCCAGCTTGGACAGCGCGCTTTCACCGACGTTCGGAATGTCCGCCGTGATTTCTTCACTTCCCAGCTTGGTATCCCGGGCCACACAGGTCAGTTCCTGAATGTGGATGGTGGTCAGACGGTCTTCCTGAACGACTTTCTCGGAGATAAGGATGGAGTCCTCGAAGTTGTAACCGTTCCAGGGCATGAACGCGATGCGCATATTCTGCCCCAGCGCAAGCTCACCCAGATCAACCGACGGGCCATCGGCGAGCACGTCGCCCCGGGCGATCACGTCACCCTGACGCACAATCGAACGCTGGTTGATACAGGTGTTCTGGTTCGAGCGGGTGTACTTGGTGAGGTTGTAGATATCCACACCGGCATCACCTGCCTCGGTTTCCTCGTTGTCAACGCGCACCACGATACGGGCCGCATCCACACTTTCAATCACACCGCCTCGACGGGCAGTCACACAAACCCCGGAATCCTGGGCCACGGTGCGCTCAACACCGGTGCCTACCAGAGGCACTTGCGAACGCAGGGTCGGCACAGCCTGACGCTGCATGTTCGCACCCATCAAGGCGCGGTTGGCGTCATCATGCTCAAGGAACGGAATCAGGGACGCAGCCACGGAAACAACCTGACGCGGCGACACATCCATGAAGTTCACGCTTTCCGGAGGCGTGACGGTAAATTCGTTCTGGTGACGAACGGTAACCAGCTCATCGGTGAGGCGCTTGCTCTCCTCGTCCATGGCCGCACTGGCCTGGGCGATGACGTAATTGCTCTCTTCGATGGCAGACAGGTACACCACTTCGTCGGTAACCACACCATCAACCACCTTCCGGTACGGACTCTCCAGGAATCCGTAGGAATTGGATCGGGCGTAGGTGGCCAGCGAGTTGATGAGACCGATGTTCGGACCTTCCGGCGTCTCGATTGGACATACCCGCCCGTAATGGGTCGGATGCACGTCCCGAACCTCAAAACCGGCTCGCTCACGAGTCAGACCGCCCGGCCCAAGGGCCGAAATACGACGCTTGTGAGTCACCTCGGACAGCGGGTTATTCTGGTCCATGAACTGGGACAGCTGGCTGGAACCAAAGAATTCCTTAACCGCAGCCGCCACTGGCTTGGCATTGATCAGGTCCTGCGGCATCAGGCCTTCGCTCTCGGCAAGACTCAGACGCTCACGCACGGCACGCTCAACACGGACCAGGCCAACCCGGAACTGGTTCTCGGCCATTTCACCAACACAACGCACACGCCGGTTGCCGAGGTTATCGATATCGTCCACGTTGCCCTGACCGTTACGAATATCGATCAGTGTCTTCAGGACATCAATGATATCGGCATGCGTGAGAATGCCTTCCCCGGTGCTTTCCTCACGACGCAGGCGACGATTGAGCTTCATGCGACCAACGGCAGACAGGTCGTAACGCTCCTCGGAGAAGAACAGGTTATTAAACAGGTTCTCGGCCGACTCCTTCGTAGGCGGCTCGCCAGGGCGCATCATGCGATAGATCTCAACCAGCGCCTCCAGCGGAGTGCGGGTCGGATCGATACGCAGGGTATCGGACATGAACGGACCGCAGTCCAGGTCGTTGGTGTACAGAGTCTCAATCTCGGTAACACCCGCATCCAGGATCTTGGTGATCAGCTCTTCGGTCAGTTCGGAGTTACACTCAACCAGGATTTCTCCGGTCTTGGTGTCCACCATATCCTTGGCCAGTACCCGGCCATAGAGATACTCAGTCGGAACCTCGAGCTCATTTATGCCCGCTTTTTCCAACTGCTTGATATGGCGCGCTGTAATACGACGACCTTCCTCAGCAATCACGTTACCGTCATTGTCCTTGATGTCGAAGGTCGCAATGTCGCCCCGCAGACGACTTGGAACCAGCTCCAGCTTGCAGACCTCGGCACCCAGGCTGAACTTACTGGTTTCGAAGAACATCTCCAGCATCTGCTCGGAGGTATACCCGAGACCACGCAGAAGAATCGAGGCTGGCAGCTTCCGGCGACGGTCGATACGAACGAACACGGCATCTTTCGGATCGAACTCGAAATCAAGCCAGGAGCCACGGTAAGGAATCACCCGGGCCGAATACAGCAGCTTGCCGGAAGAGTGGGTCTTACCCTTGTCGTGATCGAAGAACACGCCAGGAGAACGGTGCAACTGGGAAACAATAACACGCTCGGTACCGTTGATAACGAAGGTACCGTTCTCAGTCATCAGGGGCATTTCGCCCATGTAGACTTCCTGCTCTTTAATGTCCTTGATCGCCTTGTTGGACGATTCCTTATCGTAGATGATAAGTCGGACTTTCACCCGCAGCGGCGCTGCGTAGGTTACGCCCCTAAGCTGGCATTCCTTGACATCGAAAACCGGCTCTCCGATACGGTAACTCACGTATTCGAGCGCGGCGTTGCCAGAGTAACTGACAATCGGGAATACGGATTTGAATGCTGCGTGAAGACCGGTTTCCCGGCGGTCTTCAGGAGCGGCTTCCATTTGGAGGAAGTCCCGGAACGAATCCAGCTGAATAGACAGCAAATAGGGGACGTCCATCACGGAAGGCAATTTACTAAAATCTTTGCGAATCCGCTTTTTCTCAGTGTAGGAGTAAGTCATCTGCATTCCCCAGCTTTAGACCTGATACCTGGTATCAAGAAGCAACCATTGTTCTGCTTCGGGGCCGAATTGCTCGGCTTATCGCGCCGTCTTGAACAAGACTCTGGCAGTAGGTTGTAGATTTAACACCAACCTGTATTCACCGGCCAGACTCTATAGCATATACAACAGAAAAAGGCCGGTGGCACAAAGCCACCAGCCTGTCCATGCTTAATGCACGGTTTCGATCAACAGCCGACTCTTACTTGAGCTCAACAGAAGCGCCTGCTTCCTCAAGCTTCTTCTTGGCTTCTTCAGCGTCAGCCTTGCTAGCAGCTTCCTTGATAGTGGAAGGTGCGCCGTCGACCATTTCCTTAGCTTCTTTCAGACCCAGGCCGGTAAGTTCACGAACGGCCTTGATTACGTTGACTTTCTTCTCACCAGGACCGGTAAGAACAACGTCAAATTCGGTCTGCTCTTCAACAGCGGCGGCTTCGCCACCAGCGGCTGCAGGCGCAGCAGCAACAGCTGCAGCGGCAGATACACCGAACTTCTCTTCCATTGCTTCAACAAGCGCAACAACGTCCATTACGCTCATTTCTGCGATTGCGTTCAAAATGTCTTCGTTAGACAGAGCCATGACTTTCTCCCAAAAATATAAAAAATGGTGTTCAACAGAATCAAGCAGCTTCTTGCTTCTGGTCGCGAACTGCCGCTACAGCACGAGTCACTTTCGAAGGAACTTCGTTCAGTGTCCGTGCCAGCTTGGTGATCGGTGCCTGTGTAACAGCGGCCAGCATTGTCAACGCTTCGTGACGTGTTGGCAGCTTGGCAAGGCGATCAATCTGGTCTGCACTCATCAGCTCACCGCCGACGGCCAGTCCCTTGATCTCAAACACCTCTTTCTCTTTGGCAAAATCCTTCAACAGACGCGCTGCCGCGCCTGGATCTTCCATAGAGAACGCCAGAATGGTCGGGCCGACCAGGGCCTCATCGATGCACTCAAACTCGGTACCGCGAATAGCAATCTTTGCCAGGTTGTTACGAACAACCTTAAGACGCACATTCTCGGCACGAGCTTTGGCACGAAGAGCCGTCATGTCACCAGAGGTGACACCACGGTAGTCAGCCAGAACCACAGACAGAGCACCACCGGCAGTCTCGTTGACTTCAGCGACGATCGCTTTCTTGTCTTCGAGTCTAATTGCCACTGGATTTCTCCTCGATTTCGCCGGGTTTATCCCGGCAAACCCATCATTGCCCTTGCGGGCGCCTTAACGGTGTTTGGGTTCAGAGAGAACGTCTTCACACCGTCTGCGCAGGCGTTACTTTAACCCTTGCGGCCCTTTTGAACAGAGGGCTTCGGGGGCCTGCGGTCTTTGACAGCCTTGGCTTCCGCCCAGACTACAAAGTGACTACCGTTCAGAGGATCAGATTGCCAGACCGCCCTGATCGATAGTCAGGCCAGGACCCATAGTCGACGAAACGGTGATCTTCTTCAGATACACACCTTTCGCCGAAGACGGCTTGGCCTTTTTCAGATCTGCGATCAGAGCTTCAAGGTTTTCCTTGATGTTCTGCGCAGAGAATTCAACGTTACCCAGAGGAGCGTGGATAATACCGTTCTTGTCGGTACGGTAACGAACCTGACCGGCCTTGGCGTTTTTCACCGCGGTCTCAACGTCAGGGGTTACGGTGCCGACTTTCGGGTTCGGCATCAGGCCACGGGGGCCGAGGATCTGGCCCAACTGACCAACAACACGCATGGCGTCAGGAGTGGCAATAACCACATCGAAGTCCATCTTGCCTTTTTTAACTTCGTCGGCCAGATCGTCCATACCTACCACGTCAGCGCCCGCTGCTGTGGCTTTCTCGGCATTCGCGCCCTGGGTAAATACAGCTACGCGCACAGTTTTACCGGTACCGTGGGGCAGAACAGTGCTGCTACGAACCACCTGGTCCGATTTACGAGCATCAACCCCCAGGTTTACGGCAACGTCCACAGACTCCTTGAACTTCACGTTCTGTCCCAGCTCAACGAGCAGGGCAACGGCTTCGTCTACGGAGTAGGCGCGAGTCGGATCGACCTTTTCACGAATCAGCTTCTGACGCTTGCTCAGCTTTGCCATGTTACAGGCCCTCCACGTTCAGGCCCATGCTACGGGCTGTTCCTGCAATGGTACGAACCGCTGCGTCCATATCGGCAGCAGTCAGATCCGGCTCCTTGGTCTTGGCAATCTCTTCCAGCTGCTCACGGGTCACGGTTCCGACCTTTTCGGTGTTCGGACGTCCAGAGCCGCTCTTGATGCCAGCTGCCTTCTTGAGCAGAACCGGTGCAGGCGGAGTCTTGGTGATAAAGGTAAAGCTGCGATCACTGTAAACCGTGATAACAGTTGGAATCGGCAGGCCCGGCTCCATATCCTGGGTCTGGGCATTGAACGCCTTGCAGAATTCCATGATATTCACACCACGCTGACCCAGCGCAGGACCAACGGGGGGGCTCGGGTTGGCCTTACCGGCAGCAACCTGAAGCTTGATGTAGGCTTCAATCTTCTTAGCCATGATAAATCTCCTTTGGGTTCAAACGCCTTTCGGCTCCCCTGGTTTCATAACTGCTAAGTGCAGACACAAAAAGCCCGCGTCGCCAGAGCGCGCGAGCTTTCAGCTTATAAGCCGCTGATCAGTCCTTTTCGACCTGCCCAAACTCCAACTCTACCGGAGTTGAACGACCGAAAATCAATACAGCAACCTTGACCCGACTCTTGTCGTAGTCAACTTCCTCAACCACGCCATTAAAGTCCGCAAACGGCCCTTCAACAACGCGAACAATTTCACCCGGTTCAAACAGGGTCTTGGGCTTCGGCTTTTCGGCGCCACTTTCAACCCGGCGTAGAATTGCTTCAGCTTCACGCTCGGTAATCGGCGCCGGCTTATCCTTAGTGCCACCAATAAAGCCCAGCACCCGCGGAGTATTCTTCACAAGGTGCCACGTACCGTCGTCCATTTCCATCTGCACGAGTACGTATCCGGGGTAGAATTTCCGCTCGCTTTTGCGCTTTTTACCTTCGCGCATTTCGACAACTTCTTCGGTCGGGACGAGGATCTCGCCGAACTTGTCTTCCATGCCGTTAAGCGCTACGCGCTCTTTCAGAGTGCGCATCACGTGCTTTTCGAAGCCAGAATACGCATGAACGACGTACCAGCGCTTAGCCATTGCCCACTCCCGTTAACCGATAAACCCGGCGACCAGCATACTGATCAGCGAATCCATACCCCACAACAACAGCGCCACAACCAGCACAAACACCACCACAATGGCGGTAGTCTGCACGAGCTCGGGCCTGGTGGGCCATACCACTTTCCGGATCTCAACCCTCGCCTCTTTCAACAGTGTCGCAAAACGACGACCGCGATCAGTTTGGAGCGCCACAAGGGCCGCAACAATAGCGAGACCCACGAGAGCCAGAACCCGATACAGCAGAGACTCGGCACTAAAATACTGATTGCCCACCACACCGATGGCAATCAGAGCGAAAACAACCAGCCACTTCAAAAAATCGAAACGACTGGTTGACTGAACGGCTTTTGACTCCATAGGAATCAACTTATGTATCCGGATGTTTAAAAATGGCAGGCCAGGAGGGAATCGAACCCCCAACCTGCGGTTTTGGAGACCGCTGCTCTGCCAATTGAGCTACTGGCCTGCACCGAAACAACTCAGCGCACTTACTTCGAGTCTATTACTCGATGATCTTGGCGACCACGCCGGCACCAACGGTACGGCCACCTTCGCGAATCGCGAAGCGCAGACCATCTTCCATGGCGATCGGAGCGATCAGGGTAACACTCATCTTGACGTTGTCACCCGGCATAACCATCTCCACACCTTCCGGCAGCTCACAGGAACCTGTGACGTCGGTGGTACGGAAGTAGAACTGCGGACGATAGCCCTTGAAGAACGGAGTATGACGACCGCCTTCTTCTTTGCTCAATACGTACACTTCGCACTCGAACTTGGTATGCGGCTTGATCGAGCCTGGCACACACAGAACCTGACCACGCTCAACGTCGTCACGCTTGGTACCACGCAGCAGAACACCAACGTTCTCACCGGCACGACCTTCGTCCAGCAGCTTGCGGAACATCTCAACACCGGTACAAGTGGTCTTCACGGTATCCTTGATACCAACGATTTCCACTTCATCGCCAACCTTGATGATGCCACGCTCAACACGACCGGTCACAACGGTACCACGACCAGAGATGGAGAATACGTCCTCGATCGGCATCAGGAACGGCTGATCAATCGCACGCTCCGGCTCCGGGATGTACTCGTCCAGGGCTTCTACCAGCTTCTTGACAGCGGTAGTACCCATCTCGTTGTCGTCCTTACCTTCCAGCGCCATCAGCGCAGAACCGGTAATGATCGGCGTGTCGTCGCCCGGGAAGTCGTACTGGCTCAGCAGATCACGAACTTCCATCTCAACCAGCTCGAGCAACTCTTCGTCGTCTACCATGTCGGCCTTGTTCAGGAACACGACAATGAACGGTACGCCAACCTGACGGGACAGCAGGATGTGCTCACGAGTCTGCGGCATGGGGCCGTCAGCTGCAGAACACACCAGGATCGCGCCGTCCATCTGCGCCGCACCAGTGATCATGTTCTTCACATAGTCAGCGTGGCCCGGGCAGTCGACGTGGGCGTAGTGACGATTCGGAGAATCGTATTCAACGTGGGAAGTCGCGATGGTGATACCACGCGCCTTCTCTTCCGGTGCGTTATCGATCTGATCGAATGCACTGGCAGAACCAGTACCCCAGACTTCGTGACACACACGAGTCAGGGCGGCGGTCAGAGTGGTCTTACCATGGTCAACGTGACCAATGGTGCCTACGTTGAGGTGCGGCTTACTGCGATCAAACTTTTCTTTAGACATTCGACCAATCTCCCTAATCAACCTGGATCATAACGTTGACCGGATTAATAATGGAGCTCATGGGCGGATTTGAACCGCCGACCTCACCCTTACCAAGGGTGTGCTCTACCAACTGAGCTACATGAGCATTGCTTGCTAAATTGGAGCGGGCAGCGGGAATCGAACCCGCGTCATCAGCTTGGAAGGCTGAGGTAATAGCCACTATACGATGCCCGCGAGCAATTAGTGGTGGAGGGGGCAGGATTCGAACCTGCGAAGGCGATGCCGTCAGATTTACAGTCTGATCCCTTTGGCCACTCGGGAACCCCTCCGAGTCGATCCCGTTAACACGAAACCGTCAAAACAAAAAAGTGGAGCTGGCGGACGGAATCGAACCCCCGACCTGCTGATTACAAGTCAGCTGCTCTACCAACTGAGCTACGCCAGCTCACAATCGCCTCGTCAGCGAGGGCGGTATACTACGGATTTTTTGGGGGCGTTGCAACACCCTCACAAGGGTTGATTTCGACGAAATCGAAATTGCCCCCGTAATCCGCTTTCACCGCCTCAACCAGCTCTTTAGCAAGCCCTGGCTCAGCCTCAAAAACGAGCGCGTAGCTTATCTGATTTCGGGGGAAGTTGGCCAGTACCGCATTAAAATTCTGGCGCTTTTTTTCTTCCAGCACGGATATTGCCGCTTCCCGCGACTCAAACAGGCCGAGAGAGATCGCGTTCCGGTTCTCGCCCTCCGTGACCAGATACGAATCTATGCCCTGACGCTGAATGTCCCGGAACTGTTTCAAGGCTACCGCTCTGGGTTGGGGCGGGATAATGACCCAGTGGTACGGGGTCAGCTCCCGCTCCACCTCCTCGACGGTCACATCAACCTGGTCAGCAAGAGGCTGGTTAGCCACCAGGGCGCGAGCCGCATTCAGGGAACCAAACCACCCCATTCGGACACAGTCTGGCGGAACAGCAGCCGGTTCCGCGACCACCGCCTCCTGTTCGTTATTCTGACCAGGCTGTGCGGCACCCACCGCGACTTCGGAACCGTCGTCCCCGGCAGGGGCATCTTCCGGAGCCGGAGGTTCCACGTCCGGCACTTCAGGATCCGAGGGTTTCGACGCTGCCTCCTCCGTAGATTTCAGACTGGCAACACGAGGCAGGTTCCCGGCGGCACCAGACGCCGAATTTGCGGGCCCCTGAAGGGTACCGGCGAAATGCCATACCAACAGGTTCAGAATTAACAGAAGGAAAGCCAGCCACTTCATTGCGCCTGATCCTCATTGTCGATCAACGCAAGCCCGTCAAGAACCAGTTGCGGCCGATTGGCCGCGGACAGCCCGAGACCCAGAAGCCGATCAGCATCGCCCCCGGTAACAACGATGCGGTCCAGACCAAAGGCCTGCGCATCCTTATGTATCTGATCCACTACGGCCGCCGACAGCCAGGCCAGACCATGATTCACACACTCGCCGGTAGATTTACCCGGGCGGGTATCCAGGACCTGGTCCGGATCGAAACCGATTCGTGCGGCATCACTCTTGAGGCTACGAAGCATCATATGCAGACCCGGTAGAATAAACCCTCCAAGGTGTTGGCCCGAAGGGGCCACATAATCCACGGTCACCGCACTCCCGGCATCCACTACAACAAAGCCGGCGTTGATTGAGCGCCACGCCCCATACATTGCGTGCCAACGATCTGCCCCCATCATTCGAGGGTCGGCGTAGGCATTAACAAGCCCGCCGCGACGGGTCTCGGCCCAGTAAAATCGGATTGGGGCGGCGGTCCGCGCGGACAGCTGTTCCATCAAATTCAGACGCCTCTCCTCGGACGCGACCGTCGAGACAGCCACACCGGTGAGGTTTCTTGCATCAATGGAAAGCCCCGGAAGCGGATCCGCGTCGTCAAGGGTACCAACCCCCTGCTCCAGAATCCGGCCATCCTGATCCAGGCGCCACTTCAACCTGGAGTTTCCGGCATCGATCAACAGCTTCATGGCGCCATCCTCAAACTTATCTCGCCCGCCCGCACCGGGACGACGCCTTCGTCCGTTCGCAACAGGTAATTGCCAGACTCATCAATACCGAGCCCGGTTCCCCGAACACTTCCTCCTTTCGCCTCCAGTGGCCGCCCCTGAAAAATGTCCCGGCGCTGCCAGGGCTCGCGAAAATCCCGAAAGCCAACGTCCGAGAACAAATGGGCTGCGTCGAGAACAGCGTTGATGATCGAACCGGCGATCTCGCTCCGGGACCAGTCAACCGCGGGGTATGCCCGAGCCAGACTGCTCCAGGGCTGGTTGACACCTTCGACTTCCGACATATGAACGTTGATACCAATGCCGGCTATCACCTGGACAACCCCTTCCTGCAACTCCCCTTGCAGCTCCACCAGAATTCCCCCCAACTTGCCTTGGGGCAGAAAAATATCGTTCGGCCATTTGAGACCAATGTCGGATGCCCCCAGCCCCTCGAGGGCATTGGCAACAGCTACCCCGAGAACCAGGCTCAAACCATCAAGAACCGAGAACCCACCGTGAAAGGTAAGCCCCATGCTCATGTACAGGTTCTGCCCACGGGGACTGCTCCACGTTCGTCCCCGGCGACCCCGCCCTTCGGTCTGACACTCGGCGATGGCTACCGGAATGCCGCTGATACCCCGGCCCACCTGGCGAACGACTTCGGCGTTGGTCGAGTCCACCTCCTCCAGAATCGCGAGGTTCAGATCCGGTCGATGAGGCTGGTCCACGACACTCAGAATGACGTCATGCTGCAGCAGGTCAACTACAGATATCAGCTGGTACCCGCGACCGCGTATGGTGTCAATCTTGAAGCCCTCGTCCATCGCCCGCCGGATCTGCTTCCAGACCGCTGTTCGGCTCACGCCGAGCTGACCCGCGAGAGATTCTCCGGAGTGAACTTCGCCATCGCTCAGTAGGGTAATCAGTGCCTTGGATTTCATCAGAGATTTTCCGGCCAGGAGAGTGAGTAACGCCGGATTAAACAACAGGAGAGCGCAAAAGACAAAACTGGCGACCCACGTCTGTGCGACCGACCACTAAAACCCTCACGGAATAGGCGTGGCTGTCAGGTTAGCTTTTATATCAAAGTTCTGCATCTTGACCCCGTAAACCGCCGTCTGTGCTCCCCCGCCCGGATGGACCAGATCAATAGTGCTGATCGACAACTCCTTGAACCGGCTCCGGGCCTGTACCGCAAAGCCGAGGGGACGGTCGGAACGGTCGGCCGCAGTTGGCTCGGAGACATAGCGATAGCCCTCAGGTGCGGCCGCATCCATGACCTTCTCGTCGCCCCGGGCACCAACCACACCCAACGAATCCGCCCCCGTAGCCTTCTTGACGACCCTGGTCTGATAGATATCTGCCGACAGATCAGTACGGACCCCGAAAGTATTATCATCGACTCCATCGCCGTCGTAATCTCCTCCGTCACTGGTGTGGATATCGTCAATAATCAGGCGGGTACCGGTTCCGTTCACTGGGTTGTCACTGCCATCTTTGTCGCGGTTGGTTTCCCAGGTCAGGGCGTTCTTCCTGCTATCGCTGGCGGCCCGGGCGAGGACCTGCTTCAACTGGATTGTGATCCCCTCGTCCCCACGATTCTCCCAAAAGCCGCCTGAAGCCAGACACGAAGTCTCGTCACTGCCGGCCCCGCCGGCACAGACCAATCCCGCCCCACCCGGGATAATAGTCATGCTGCTCCCGGTTTCGTATTTCTGCAAGACAAAGCGACCGAAGCTCTGACCGGTGGACTTATCACCGAGTCTCAGGTTCCCGATATCCATGGTGCTCCAGGTCTCGCCTTTGCCAATGACCAGCCCGTCCTCCGTCAGATCCAGGGTCATGTCACGGACGTGACCATCGTATTCAAGCTCTCCAATCCAGAGCCCTTTCTGACCGATTTCACCACTTCCTTCATCGTAAGGTGCGGCAATAATTGCGGCTTTGCCATTGCTAATCCTGATATCGGAATTGATCGTCAGGCCCTCCCCGGTGGCACCCCCGGGGCCCAGGGTCATGTGACCATCGAGCTCGAACTCATAAGACGGATAGAATCCAAGCGCGAGCAACAACTCAGTACCACCCTGCAGTGGCGCATCGTCATTCCCGACCCGCAACCCGTTGATCCGGTATCCAGCCCGGATTCCCTCGAACCCCACACGGAGCCCATCATAGAACCGGGTACCGTTGCGAACTTCCTCCCGAGTCACGTTAACCGTGACATCGCCCTGCCCCCACGATTGCAGACCACTGAAGATCACCCGATTGCCATTTTCCGTGTAACTGAGATCAGCCAGGCGCAAGCTCCACTCCGCCGCGAGACGCAGACCCTGGGGACCGGCATCCGCATGGCCACCGCCTTGCAGATACAGGGCGTTGGTATAGGTGCGCCCGCCGAACGACTGGTCTTCGAACAGAAAACTTACGTTCACGGCCCCCATGCTTTTCCCATTGCCACCCATTTCGATCGCACCCACGGAAAACTGACCATCTATCGAGTCTACGGTGAAGGCCAGGGCCGCGCGGCCCTGGTCGTCGGTGGACACATCAAGCCGAAAGTCATCGATGACATAGCCACCGGTGATGTCCCGGAATGCCAGGGTGTTACCGTCATCGTGATACCGAAACGCGGCGCTGTGGATGGTGGTTTCGTTATCGATACGCAAACCTTCACCATTGCGGCCACCGGCTGTGATTCCTGTAGAGGAGGACAACTCGTAGTCACCGCTCAATCCGCCGAACGACGGCAGGGGCTGCCCCGACGAAACGTCCACACTCACGCCGTGATTCCGGGGGTTATTACTGTACCGGATGGCACCAACGGTCCAGTCAGCCGCTACCCTCGGCGCATTGAGTTGCAGGGTATCGCCGGCCACATTCAGCGTGACGCCCAGGGCTTCGATATCAATGCTGACATCATCGAGAAAAACTTCGTTGCCGTTCGTCCGATAGCCGAGCCGTCCACCGGTCATGGTGTAAGCAGAGTCAAAGGTGTACCCGGCCCCACCCACTGCACCGCCCGGCCGTATACTCAATGTGCCCCGGAGGGAATGGTCGAAGAACACACCACCCATGCTTACACCGGGCGCCCCGGCCAGGCGGACATCTCCGAATTCAATGCGGCGGTCTTCCACCAGGTAATCCAGATTAAGGGAGGCATCGGCACCGATATCAATCACCACCAGATGATACGCCTGCCCCGCTGGATCAACTGCAGACCCCACCCGAAAACCTTCGAGATTGATGCCATTGCCGTCATCAACAAAGGAGATCCGATTCGCCGACAATCCTAACCCCAGCTCCATCGTCAAGCCGCGCTGGCCGCTGATACCGGCCATTGCGGAATCGTCGAGACGCTTCAACTCGGCCGAAGCCTCCGACGCCAACCCACCGCAGAACGCAATTGTGCTGATCGTGACTGCCGCCACATATCGGCTTCTCTTTGTCATAACCATCCTCACAGCCCGCGACTATGGGCTCCCGGTTGGGAAGACCAGCAGATTGCCTTCCATGACGACCTCACCCTGCATTTCTACCGAGAACATGTCGGTCTGCTGAAAGCCCGGCTCGGTCGGACGAGCCGTACTACTGGCAGCGATCTTGAATCGAGCGTCGTTAAAACGGACGGTATTCGGAAGCCCCAGCTCGAGCACGTCACGATTGAACAGTTCGCCATCCCCTCCAAACCCGGAATCGACTGTTCGTATCCGCAGTGTCAGGCCCTCAAAAGCAAAGGTCCCCCGAATATTATCCAGCACCATCCAACCGCCGTTTTCCTTTAACCGGTAGGCAAACCGGGCCCCGCATTTTTTCCCTGCATCGTCGCAGCGTCCAAAGTAGCTGGTTTCCAACGGGCCACCCGCCTCATTGATACTGATATCACCGGATAGGTAGATGCCGCTCTGGCCAGCAACCCGGGACATGGCCTCGTCTCCCATACGGGACATCTCGGCAGAAACCGGAAACCCCATCATGAGTGGCAACAATGAGCACGCCCGGACTGTCCATTTTCGGGCAGTCATTGCGCCAGATCCCTGGTTCGAATGTTCAGGTGTTGAATGAGCATGCCCTGAACCCGGGCGGACCCGAAGTCCCGGGTACCGACACTGAAATTCCCGATGTTCAGATCACTCCGGTATTCCGGATTGGTGTAGTAGGCTTCGTAGAAATCCCAGCTTTCGGTGTTGCTGCTGTTTCTAAGCCCATTGGCCGCGATCTCTCCCGCTGCGGGCGGACGGATCGAGGCCACGTCCACCAGGAAATTACCCGCGCCATCCACATCAAAGAAAACCGGTTGGAACTGATTGCCGATGGCCAGCTGCAGGGCAAAATCAGTCATCAGAATGCGCGATCCGCAAGAGCTGCCATCCTGGGAACAGGCATTTATGGAGAGCTCGGGTGAATAAAAATTGAGCCTGAATTGCCCGACCATCTGGCGGCGTTCGTTATCCCCCCACAAGCGCAGGAAACTTCCATCGAAGACCGCGGTCTTCGCATGGACATTGATATTGGCGGAGCGGTCCTCACCAACCGCAACATTCATCTGCAGGCCAATATCAGGTCGCTCCCCGATATAATCGGCGCTGGCCGGGCGACTGGAGCAGGCGCCGCTGCCAGCCACTGCGCTGCCGTTCATGCAGTCGTATCCCTGGGATGCCGCGACCATGCCCGGAGCGGCGAATTCAAGTACGGCCTTGTTCGCAACTCCGATCGTATTGCCATCGACGATATCGATGCTCCATGGGTTGACCAAGCGCCCAAGATTCACGGGACTCAGGTTTTCGCCGTAGTCACTGCCGGCGCCGGAGATATAGAGGTGATTAACCGTTATATCGACCTCCCGCCCATCGGTGCTCCGGATGCCACCGATGCGGAAAATACGCGCCTGGTTACTGCTGGCGTCGGGCTTATCCGTACCATGGGAGAACTTGAAGTTTTCCAGGACAAACCCGATCCCGGCGCCGCCGACATTGGACATTTCATTTTCCGAAAGCCCCTTAAGCTCAGCACGAGCCGGCAGCGAGCCCGATACCGTCGCAGCCATCACCAGCAGGAAAACGGCACAGCCCCGGACGGATGCCATCGCGGTTTTCGTCATGACGCCTTCCTCAGAAAAGACCTTTTCCACGGTCGATATACTCGGTTCGATGGCGCTGGGTACCGTAAAGTGCTTCGCTCAGGTTTACCTCTGTGGCCCCGTTTGGAATATTGAAAAAGGCGCCGGAGGTCGCGCGCATGAAATCCTCCTGGGACAGGTCGGTTTTGCTGACGTCCTTGAGCCAATCGAGATCCCTGGTCTGAAAAGAAATAAATGCCCCATCGGCAGGCCCGGTAATCCTCCGTTCCCCGTCAACTTCGCCGACTTGTCCGATGGGGAAGCTGTTGTAGATATCCAGATCGAAGCAGGAGTCGATACCAAGCACCAGGCAATCTTCCGCGTAGACGTTAATATCGCCACTGCCACAACTGAAAAACGAGCAGTCCGGGACCTCAATTCGAGAAGTGGAACCCCAGCCAATCAGGTTCTTTACCGACCACCGCGTGAAACCGCTGGCCCCCTCAAGTACAAATTTTTCACCATCGGGAATACCGATGTACTCGGCCCTAACCGGGTCCAGGGCTCCGATGTTCGGGTCGCCCTCTTCACCGTACACCAGCTCCGCCCTGGTCGAGAGCGGACTTCCCCCTTCCAGAAGGGGCGTCAACAAGACGATTACCTGGTCAAAAAAATTGCCACTGGAACTGGCTTCGCTCAGCCCCTCTCCCCGATCAATAATGTCGACGTTTACATTTCCGGTGAGCGTTTTGATCTTCCCGGAAAGAATGCCCATGGACTCACCAAAGCCCAGCCGAAAGCCTACGATTTCTTCGCTGGACTCATCGAAGGCAAATTCAAAATAGGGGTTCTGTATCAAAAAGGGGACGATTTCGCCTTCGGCGTACGCCGAGCCGTCAGGCTTACGCTGCCGGGGTGCATCGGGATTAACGTTGTAGTAGGCCTGATTGTTGATATAACCGAGGGCGAAATCCTCTATGTACACATCGGAGGTGCCGGGCTTTTCGCCATCACGCTCGTAACGCCCCAGTTCAAGGGTGTCCACGTTGGTCTGGATATCGATACCCATCCCAAGGTTGACCCGGGTATAAGCGGTGTTGTCATTCGTACCTGGGTGATATTGCCGATCAATGGAAACGAAGGCCTGGCCCCTAACCTCCGCCATCTGCTGGTCGGAAATTGGACGAAGACCGGCTACGGCTCCCGCACTGACGAGCGGCAACAGAAGGCAGGAAACTGCTTTCATACTCATAGTCTCATTCCTTTGAAGCCGCATTATTCTTATTCACGGCGTAGTCAAATGATGACTGATGAGCGTCTCTGAGGCTGGCTGGGAGTTTTTAGGTTATTTGGCCAGTTCTTTTACGTAAGGTTAATCTTTTTTACGAATTGTCACTGTGAGGCACTTCAAGAAATAGGTGCTTGAGTCCAATGCCAAACTTTTCTCCGGGCAATAAAAAACCCCAGCCTCAAGGAAGCTGGGGTTTTTGGTATTAGGAGTCTGACGATGACCTACTCTCACATGGGCAATGCCACACTACCATCGGCG
>NZ_JASSQD010000005.1:0-104704 GCF_030238305.1 Marinobacter albus
CATGTGAGAGTAGGTCATCGTCAGACTCCTAATACCAAAAACCCCAGCTTCCTCGAGGCTGGGGTTTTTTATTGCCCGGAGAAAAGTTGCTGACGCGGTCAGGGCAACCAGATTTCGAAGACACCCCCACCAAGACTGCTGCCATTGTGCAACTTGATGGAACCGGTTCGCTCGCCCTCACAGTGAAGGCGAGCGATGGACGATGCGAAAAATAAGCCCAGGCTGGTACTGCCGTTGTCGAAGTCCAGCGATCTGAAATTCAGCGTCCCCGAGTGCTGCATGCTCTCCGGATAGCCTTCGCCGTCGTCCTCAACACCAATGACGAGATAGCCGTTCCGTTCCTCTGCCGTCAGTCGAATCCTGCTTCGCGTGTACCGTAGCGCGTTGTTGATGGTGTTGTTCAGCACGCCGGTCAGCAAGTCCACATCGAAGAAGCCATTAATATCCTGAGCTTCAATGTGACACTCGATGCCGAGGCCGTTAAGAAGGGGCGTGTGGCGGGCAAGATGCGCCGATAGAAAGTCCGGAACGAAATGCTCTTCGATGTGGGCCGACAGTTTTTCCTCACCGAGCCGGTAGATGCCGAGTAACTGCACCAGATCGTTATGCATACGTTCTGCTTCGTACTGCAGGGTATTGAAGCGGGATGAGTCATTCGGGGCTTTGTCGTAATCCGCTCGTAACTCGTCGAGAGAGTTCAGTAGCATCCCCAGAGAGTTTTTCATGTCGTGGACGGCCGATGCCAGGACCATTGAAAAATCGATGCTCTGGTCGCCCGGTCGGGCCGGTTTTTTTGACGCTTGTGAGTCGGTCATGCTGTAAGTCCCTCCAGTTTTCGGCACAGCGCCACATACCTTCGATGCTGCCGGTGTTGCTCGGGAAGCCCCTCAAGCCGGTTGAGGCACTCCCTGCACTGTTTCAGGAGTTCGGTGTTGTTGGAATCGGCTTCATGTTCCTTCATCAGCACCTGAACCAGATTCAGGTTCAGGGCAGCGTGGTCCGGAACCACGGCCAGTGCCCGGGAGAAAGCCTCAGCCGCGGTCCGGAGTTGGCCGGACTCAAAGGCTTTTATACCGTCCCGGTTGAGAGTACGAGCCTGAAGTTTCTGGCGAAATCCCACGGGTTCGTCAAGAAGGTTCTCAATCCGCTGCACAACGTCCGCATCGTCAGAAAAGCGCTCGGCAAGCTGTGCCAGCAGGGCCTTGGCGTCCTTGTCACGTTCGACCCGGAAAAGCGTCTTGGCAAAATCGAGACCGGTTTCGGCATCCAGCGTATCTGTGCTTTCAATAGCCTGCTCAATCCCGGCGAGAAGTTTTTCAGCGTCCTGCTGGTTCCCCTGGCCGGCGTGCACCCGGCACTGGATGAGCCTGCTCCGTAGGCCAATGTTGTCCCGGTCCGAAAATCGTTTCTCCATCCGGTTCAACACGGCAATGGCCTCGTGAGCACGATCTGCCCCTTCCGGTTCTCGATCACCCTCACTGAGCTCTGAGAGGCTCTGGCCGAGGGCCAGGTGATGTTCGGCACAGTCGTGGATGGAATGGGTGCCGAGCGACACAGTACGTCGCCAGGCCTCGGCTGCGGTTTCCATGTCCTGGTTGGCTTCGGCCAGTTCCGCCAACTGTCGCTGGCGCAAGAGTGCTTTTGGGGAATGGTCAACGGCCTGTTCGAGTACCCGTTGGGCCTCTGTTACCTTGCCTTGACGTTCGAGGCCGTCGGCCAGCAGATCGTAGGCTTCCATGTAGTCCGGGTGCTTGGTGATGAGTTGTCTGAGGCTGTCGACCGCCTGGTCGTAGCTCTGGTTGGCCAGCAGTACCTTGCTGCGCCCGAGCCGAGCCCAGGACAGCTCCCGCTGGTTGAGCACCTCGTCATAGATCTTCGCGGCATGCGCCAGGTCGCCAAGACGGAAGTAAAGGTCGCCCAACGTCTTCATCAACCAGGTTCTATAGCGCGGCTGTTTGGGTAAGGTCTGCAGGCACAGGGAGATGGCCTCGGGATAATTTTCCCGGTCGATCTCACGATTTATGGGATATAGCGCAGTACGCTGATCAATCAGGGCGCTCAGGCGCTGTTCCAGTACGGCGCGATTGATGGGTTTGGTCAGGTACCCGTCGGGCTGGTTTTCACGGGCGCCCATGACCATTTCTTTGGACGTTTCTGCCGTTACCATGAGAAAGAGCGACGAACGTTTCAGCAGTTTCTTGTGTCGGAGTTCCTCCAGTACATGCTGGCCATTTCGGCCTTCGCCAAGGTTGTAATCGCACAGAACGACGTCGATGTGATTGTACGTACAGATCTGGATGGCCTGTGCGGCATTGGCTACCAGTTCAATGTTATCTGCACCACAACTCCTGAGCATCTGGCGCATTGAAAGGCGGAAGTTCTCGAAATCATCAATGACCAGGTAGCTCAGTTTGTTGAACGCGCCGGCTTTGTTGCTGGGATCAGTCATGACCGCTTCTGCTTGAGTAACTTGTTGACCAAGGCTCGCAGGGCTGCTGGCTTAACGGGCTTGTAAAGTATGTGATAGCCACGGTTTATCGCATCGTCACGGACTTCTGGCGCCATGTAACCGGTGATCAGTATGCCGGGAATGTCATTGCTGACTGCTTCCCGGAGGCTGTCCATCGCATCCAGCCCGTTCTTGTTATCATCCAGTTGATAGTCAGCCAGAATGATTTCAGGCGTCCGACCATCCAGTTTCTGAACCGCGTCTTCCAGACTCTCTGCCGCGGTGACATCACACTTCCAGTTGCCCAGGAGCGCCACCATACCCTGGAGGATAGCGGGGTCGTTGTCGATACACAGCGCATGGAGACCGCCAAGGCTGGAAACCCGGCGGGAACCCGACGAGGGCTTGTCACTGACCGACTCGCGCTGTTCCGGAACAGCAATCGGAACAGTGATGCCGAACAGACTGCCGCGACCCTGGATTGAATGCACGGTTACCGGGTGGTTGAGCATGCCACTGATCCGGTCGACGATGGCCAGCCCCAGGCCCAGGCCTTTCTTGTCCCGCCCGGTCTGGAAGCGCCGGAATTCCTCAAAGATATGGGCTACCTGATCTTCCGGTATGCCCGGTCCGGTGTCCCAGACATCGATCCGGATATAGCCTTTGAGTCGGCGGCAGCCGAGCAGGATCTTGCCTTTTGGGGTGTAGCGAATGGCGTTGGAAAGGAAGTTCTGTATCACCCTGCGCAACAGCTTGGCATCGGACCGGACCCAGGCGGTGCTGGGTACCACGTGCAGGTCGAGTCCCTGATCCTTGGCAATGGCGGAAAAATCCGTCGCCAGGTGGCGCAGAATCTCGTTGACAGGGAAAACGCCAATGTCCGGCTCCAGTGCCCCGGCGTCGAGTTTGGAGATGTCCAGCAGCGTGCTGATGATCTCTTCGGCAGCGCCAAGGGAACTGTCGATGTGATCAACCAGATCCTTTGTTTCGCCATCGGAGGCCTTGCCGGCCAGGGCAGAGGTAAAGAGGCGGGCAGCGTTCAGGGGTTGCAGCAGGTCGTGACTCGCAGAAGCGAGGAATCGGGTTTTACTCTGGTTTGCCTGTTCAGCAACGGACTTTGCCTTGAGCATCTGCTCGTTGATGACCTGCAGTTCCTGGGTCCGTTCCTTGACCCGTTGTTCCAGATAGATATTAGTCTCTTTCAGCGCCTGTTCGGTTCGGCGCATGGCGGTGATGTCCTGGAAGGTGGTGACATAGCCCCCACCCGGTATGGGGCTGCCATCGACTCGCAGCACCGTTCCATCCGGACGCTGGCGCTCGTAGGACATCGGTTTGCCTTCGCGCATGCTGGCGCATCGGTTGGCGACGATGTCGTCAATACGCCTTGCGGACAGGTTGGCATTCGTCAGGTTGTAGCGCATCAAATCTTCCACCGGACGGCCGACCCGAACGAAGCCTTTAGGGTATGTGAACAGCTCCAGGTAGCGATGGTTCCAGACCACCAGTTGCTGCTGGTGATTCACGACCGACACACCGAGGCTGATATTCTCAATGGCCGACTGCAACAGTTCCCGACTGAATGTCATGGCCTGGGAGGCTTCGTCAACAATGCTGACCACGTCCTCAATCTGCATGTCGCGGCCGGTGAGGGTTGACTCCAGAACCACCCGCGCCGTTGATGCCCCGATCACCGATGCCAGTTGACGCTCAATGTACTTCATCAGATGCGAGGAAGCCGGACGGTGCGGATGCAGGCGAATTGCATTACGACGTTCGTAATTGCGGAAAATGGTTTCCGAACGCTCCTCTCCCATGAACCGATCGGTCAGCGCCTGCAGATCCGATGTCAGGATTTCTCCCTGCCAGCTTTGATGTTGAGCGGTCTCTGCCTTGGGTTGGGGATCATGGAAGAACGAGGCAATCTGGATCTTTTCCCGCACCCGTTGACGCGTCAGCATCGACAGGACGGTGTAGGTAAGGGTATTGATCCCGAGACTCCAGATAATGCCATGGCTGATCTGGTCCAGTTCCGATCCGAACAGGGCGGTTGGACGGGTCCAGCTCAATCCCCAGAGGCCCTGGTTGATCAGGGTGTCGGTAACCCATCCTGTGGTCGCGAGTGCTGGCAGCAACAGCGTGTAGCACCACATCAGAAAACCGAGAGCCAGACCCCAGACGGCGCCCATGTAATTGCCCCGGCGCCATATGATGCCTCCCACCAGAGCCGGACCAAACTGGGCAGCGGCCGCAAAGGAGAGGAGCCCGAAGGCCGTCAGGCTGTAGTCCTCGCCGGCCATTCGGTAGAAACCATAAGCGGTGAGCAGAACCACAAAGATGGCGACACGGCGAATGCTGAGCAGCAGATAGCTCAGGTCCGCTCGCCGGTTCATTCTCGGGCGGAAGAATTTCAGCAAGGCCGGCATTATGATTTCGTTGCTGACCATGGTCGCAATGGCGACAGAACAGACTATGACCATGGCGGCAGCGGCGGATCCGCCGCCCAGGAACGCCAGAATGGCGAGCCATTCTTCGCCTGCCATGATTGGGAGTTGCAGGATGAGGATGTCGGGGTTGCCGTTTGCAGCCTCAGGGGCCAGCAGCCCGGCGGCGGCAATCGGGAGCACGAAAGCGCTGGCAACAATGAGGTAGATCGGCATGGCCCAGCGGGCAATCTCAAAGTCCCGATGATCGGTGTTCTCGACAACCATGACGTGAAACTGCCGGGGCAGGCAGATGATGGCCAGCATGGCCACCAGTGTCTGAGTGATGAACGCCGGAGCCTCAAGACCTTCCGTGGTAAGGGTGCTGATCAGGTCTGCGTCCCTTGCCCTCGTCAACAGGTCGCCAAATCCGCCGTACAGTCCATACCCGACGAACAGCCCAACGGCGACGAAGGCGATCAGTTTGATCAGTGACTCGAAGGCAACGGCCTGAATCATCCCCCGGTGGTGTTCCGTGGATTCCAGGTGACGGGTACCGAACAGGACGGTAAAGACTGCCAGAGCAAGGGTGATGTACCAGGCCGAGTCGTTCCAGGCGACAGTACTGAGTTCGGTGGACCCAGTGCCGGTTTCGGAGAGGACATTAAAGCCCATGGAGATTGCCTTCAGCTGAAGCGCGATGTAGGGCACGCTTCCGATCAGTGCGAACGTGGCAATCATTGCCGCCAGGAGCTGAGATTTGCCGTATCGGGAGGCGATGAAATCGGCAATGGAGGTGCTGTTGTTGCGCTTGCTGATGTAGATGATGCGGCGGAGCAGCGGGGCACCGAACAGGAATACCAGCAACGGACCAAGATAGATGGGCAGGAAGCCCAGACCCTCCTGGGTTGCCCGCCCAACAGCGCCATAGAAAGTCCAGGACGTGAAGTAAACCGCCAGGGAAAGCGCATAGATATGGGTGCGCACGAGCCGGCGGCGATAGAGTCCCGGGTGTTTGTCACCGGCCCAGGCGATGACAAACAGAATCGAGATGTAGGTGAAAGAGATTAAAACCAGCAGCCAGGCACTAATCATGGTAAAGCGATTCCATCGGGTGCGGGCATTGTGCTACCGGCCCTTCAACCGGTGCAGACTGTTTTCAGCAGAGTGTCGGAGGTACCGAGTACCTTCATGTTATCCACCCGGGGCGAGCCGTCGGAGCCCAGTGGAACCAGTTCCCGGGATTCGCAATTGAGAATGTGGATCCGATGTGACACTGCGTCAGTCAGTTTCTGTTCGAAGCGATACAGGGTAAAACGGACAATATCCGAGTTGGAGGTATCGTGGCTAATGCTTTTGGTATCCACGGTCGAGAATGCGGTGACATAAGGGAAGGCAAAGGTCCAGGGACGCCAGAGAATGCTGTCGGATTCAGTGTTGACGATAACCGCCTCGTCCGGAAGCAGGGTTTTCTTGTGTTCATACCAGGTGTATTCGCCATGAATCAGGTATCCGAGCATCCCCATTCCGGCAAACACCGGGATAATCCACTTCGGAGCTCTATTGCGGGTGGCTTTGCGGATGCCAAGGGCAATACCGGCAGCGCCCAGGCCGCAGAATACAGTGGCGACTAAAATCCAGAACATACGATCGTTTCCTCAAAAAAGAACGGGCTCCCTCATTGAGGAAGCCCGTTCAGTACAACCTGTCAATTCAATGAATCAGGTCGGTTTGTAGCTTAGTGGTCTTGAGCCTGACCGGCACCGCGAGGGTAACGGACGCTTTCAACCAGCTCCTGAATCTCAACGGGCGGTTCTTCAGTTGCGTTGGATACAGCGAAGGCTACCGCAAAGTTGACGATTGCACCAACCGCACCTATCGACAGTGGGGAGATGCCCAGTACCCAGTTTTCCGGGGTGTCTGGCAGGTTGTTGGTGCCAGGAATGAACAGCCAGCCCTTGTACACGAAGATGTACGCGAGGGTGAAGACCAGACCGGTCAGCATACCGGCGATGGCGCCAGTGTTGTTAACGCGCTTGGAGAAGATACCCATCATCAGCGCCGGGAACAGGGATGCAGCGGCGATACCGAATGCCAGTGCAACAACCTGTGCCGCGAAGCCGGGAGGATTCGCCCCAAGCCAGGTGGCGACCACGATAGCGACGGCCATGGAGATCCGTGCCGCGAGCAATTCGCCTTTCTCCGAGATGTTCGGGTTAATGGAACCCTTGATCAGGTCGTGACTGACCGCGGAGGAGATCGCCAGCAACAGACCCGCTGCTGTGGACAGGGCCGCGGCAAGACCACCCGCTGCAATCAGACCGATAACCCAGCCTGGCAGGTTGGCGATTTCGGGGTTGGCCAGTACCAGGATATCCCGGTTAACGACCAGCTCATTGCCTTCCCAGCCGCGTGCCTGTGCTTCGGATTCGAAGGCGGGGCTGTCGTTATAAAGCTGGATACGGCCGTCCGAGTTCTTGTCTTCGAACTGGATCAGACCGGTAACTTCCCACTCTTTCACCCAGTTTGGACGCTCATCGTACTGGATCGGCTCGGAAGAGGTGCCGTCCGGGTAGATGGTGGTCATCAGGTTCAGGCGCGCCATGGAGGCAACCGCAGGGGCTGTCAGGTACAGCAGGGCAATGAACACCAGGGCCCAGCCGGCAGACCAGCGAGCGTCAGCAACCTTCGGTACGGTGAAGAAGCGGATGATTACGTGCGGCAGGCCCGCAGTACCGATCATCAGTGACAGGGTGAACAGAACCATGTTCAGCTTGTTGTCCACGTCTGCGGTGTACTCGTTGAAACCGAGATCAGTGATGATCTGATTCAGCTTGGTGAGCAGCGGCATGCCGGAATCCACGTGTGTGGAGAACAGACCGAGACCGGGAATCGGATTGCCGGTCAGTTGCACGGAGATGAACACGGCAGGGATGGTGTAGGCGATGATCAGAACGCAGTACTGGGCTACCTGGGTGTAGGTGATGCCCTTCATGCCGCCGAGTACGGCGTAGATGAAGACCACGATTGCTGCGATCATCAGACCCAGGGTGGCGTCAACTTCGAGGAACCGTGAGAATGCAACGCCCGCGCCGGCCATCTGACCGATTACGTAGGTTACCGAGGCCACAATCAGGCAGAGAACCGCCACCAGACGCGCATTCTTGCTGTAGAAGCGGTCACCGATGAACTCGGGGACGGTGAACTTGCCAAACTTCCTCAGGTACGGAGCAAGCAGCATCGCGAGCAGCACATAACCGCCGGTCCAGCCCATGAGGAAGGTGGAGTTGGCATAACCACCGGCGGCAATCAGGCCGGCCATGGATATGAAGGACGCCGCTGACATCCAGTCCGCACCGATCGCCATACCATTGGTGATCGGATGAACGCCGCCGCCGGCGACATAGAAGTCCTTGGTGCTACCGGCTTTCGCCCAGATAGCGATCAGGATGTAGAGGAGGAAGGAGCCCCCTACGAAGATGATGTTGATGGCAAATTGGCTCATTCGTTCTTACTCCTCGTGCACGCCGAATTTTTCGTCGATCTTGTTCATGCGCCATGCGTAGTGAAAGATCAGCGCGATGAACGTGAGAATGGAACCTTGCTGGGCAAACCAGAAGCCCAGGTCTGTTCCACCGACGGGAATACCGGCCAGCATTGGGCGGAGCAGAATGGCAAACCCGTAGGAAACGAGGGCCCAAACGACGAGGCTCCCGATTATCAGGCGCAGGTTTGCCTTCCAGTAGTTTTCAGCGTCGTAGCTATGACCAGACATAAGATCACTCCTGTGTTGTTGTTGTGGAGGTTGGGTGCGTTTTGTATGTGGTTTTCCGGATAGAGAATTTATTATTCATATAGTAACTCTCCGACTTGTTGTCATACCTGACTTTACCCGTCAAGGGATAGATAGATATTGGCAAAAGGTCTAATTCTCAGTGATTTGCCGCCGATTTCGACCATTCAGGGAGTCCCCCGATCGGTATTTGTTCAGAATCGATGCATGTTTTGCAGGCGACGGTGGTAATGCAGTTTGTCGTGAAGTTCCTTTAACGTCCTCAGGCCTTCCTTGCGCGCCAGATTCAGGGCGATCAGAGTGAGTTCGGCGGTGGCGAGGGCATCGGCCGCAGCATTGTGTCGGGCGCTGACCTCCAGACCGAAGTAGTCGGCCCAGTGATCCAGGCCTTTTCCACCGGTTTTGGCCTCCGGGAAGAACGCGGGCAGCAGGTCAGCCACGTCCATCCAGGTGTGGCTTGTGGTGTAGCCCAACTGGCTGCGGAGTGTTTTTTCCAGGAATTTCTGATCAAACGCCGAATGGTAGGCCAGCACGGGATCGCCGTTCATCCAGTCCAGCAGATAGAGCAGGGCGTCTTCGGTTTCGTGCCCCTGCGTCAGAGCCTCGTGGCCGATGCCGTGAATCAGGACAGTTTCGGTGATGTCCAGTTCCGGTCGCCGGAGAATCAGGTCGAATTGGTCATTCAGGTGAATGACGCCGCCGCGAATGGCGACAGCCCCAATGGCAATTACCTCGTCCTTGGCGGCATTCAGCCCAGTCGTCTCCAGGTCGAGGACAATCAGGCGGCTGTCCGAAAGCAACTGGTCGCCCGGGGTTTTGGGATTCGGCAGGTTCTCCGAGTCCAGGCCGGCGCTGCGGCCGCCGCGGCGCCGTTCTATCCACTGTTTGATCTGCTCAAGCATGGTTCAGGCCGGCCTTCAGAGTTGGTAGGTTACTTCCAGTTTCTGCTGCAATCGCTGCGCCTGCCGGAAGGACTCGCGCAGAATACGCCGGTCCAGCGGGTTCAGGTCGTCCGGATTGATATAGTTTGTCAGTTCCTCGCCCCGGTTCAGCATTTCCTGGTGGGATCGCATGCGAATGGCCTGGATCAGGCTGTAACCCTCTTTCCACGCGTTGGCATCTTTAGGATCGAATATTCCTTTCTTGGCGAGTTCGTCCATCCGCTCCAGTGTGTTCGCGGATTCCACTCCATTGGCGAGCGCAAACACCCGCACCGACTCAACAAACGGGGCAAGGCCCTGACGCTTGAGATCGAGGGCGTGCTTGTTGCCATCGGAGACGTAGCGGAAGTTGCGGAACATAGTCAGCGGCGGTTTGCGCTGGAACGCATTCCCGGCAAGCATTTTCTGGAACAGGGCATTCTTGCGGATGCGGGAAAGCACTTTATCCAGAAGACGGTGCAGAGGCTCGGTGGGGCCGAACACGGCCCGCATGTCCAGGAAAATAGAGGAGTAGACCAGGTTCTGCGGTGTCGAGGCATCGATAAACCGGATGAACCAGTCGTCCCATTCGCGATCGCTGAGGCAGAGCTTGGGATTGCTCGCCATGATGTTGCCCTTGCACAGCGTGAAACCGCACTCAGCGAGCTCCTGGTTCACCGTTTGCGCGAAGGGGAGCAGTTTCTCGCGAACCTGGTCCTCGGTCATGCCTTCTGGCGTCTGGAACAGGATGCCGTTGTCCTGGTCGGTTAACAGGGTTTGTTCCTGTCGGCCCTCACTTCCGAAGGTCAGCCAGGTGAACGGGACTCCGGGGTCGTTCTTCTTGATGTTGAGTTCCAGTACCCGGCGTACAGTGACGTCGTTCAGGGTGGTGATGATTTTTACCACCTGGCCCGAATCCGCGCCGTGGGCCAGCATGGCATCGACCAGTCGCGACACATCGGTTCTCAGGCTGATCAGGGTGCGCAGGTGGGTTGCGGTGCCGATGGTACGGGCGAGGTTGACGAGATCGACCCGTTGCAGGGCGAACAGGTCGCGCTCGGATACCACGCCGATCAGACGATTTTCATCATCGACCACACACAGGTGGGCAAAATGATGCTCCGCCATCAGCATGGCGGCTTCGAAGGCGTCGGCATGAGAGGGCAGGCAGCAAGGATCCTTGGTCATCACCTGCCGTATCGGGGTGTCCAGCGGACCTTTCTCCTCGGCAATCATGGTTCGCAGGTCCCGGAGAGTGAAAATGCCGGCGGGATGCCGGTTGTCGTCGGTCACGATGATGCTGCCGACACTGTTGTCGTGCATGCGGGCGACGGCTTTTCGCACTGGAAGGTCCGGAGAGCAGACGATGGGATTCCTGAGGGCGTAGCGCTCAAGCGGGGTGTCAAGGGTGTTGCTGGAGCCGATCGAGGCCATTGCGCTGGACTGGATTCGCTGATTGACCTGATCGAGCAGGCTGCTCACGCCGCGAAGACAGAAATCTCGAAAGGGGTCGCTTTCAGAGAACAGAGTGATAAAAGCGTCCTGTTCGATACTCAGGCAGAAGGTGTCGCCTGACGCCCTGTGGAGGGTGCGGGTCGGCCTCTCGCCGATGAGCGCGGCCAGCGGAAAGCACTCCCCCTGGCTGATTTCGAAGGTGGTATCGGTGCGATCTTCCTTTTCGTTGTGGCGTTCGCCGCGAATCCGTCCCTGCTTTACGATGTAGAATCGTTTTACCACCCCGTCGTCCGGAGATATGACTTCATCTCCGTCTGCGTAAAATCGAAGAGTGGCATGCTCTGCGAAATGAGCGAGATGGTTGTCATCCATGCTGGAAAACGGAGCATGCTCCCGAAGGAATGTCATGATCGCGCGGGTGTTGTGTGGGCGGGAGCTGTCCTGATTCGCTGCGGCCATGTCGGGGGTCCTTGCCTGCGTTATTATTGTCCGGTTCCAGTGTAGTTCACCTGGCCGATGAGGAGCCTTACGATTTTCGTCGAACGGGTGAGGCCGGATCGCAATTCTTTAAGGCAAAGAGAGCGAGTGGTAAAGTTTGCCAATTCACTGAACACTGACAGCACCGCCATGACCACGAAAGAAGAACGCCAGAGCTTTCTCGAAGAGATGAAGGATGTCAGGCGTATAAAAAAGCCCAATCGCGCCCAGGTCCAGACGCCAAGGGAACTGACGCCGGGCCATCTGGAACGTCAGCGTGCGGCGGTTGAAAAGGTTATCAAGGACAGGAATCCGCTGACCTCGGACATGGTTGAGCCATTGACGGCTCATGACATCCTGGCCTGGCAGCGTCCGGGTATCCAGCACGGTGTCTTTCGCAAGCTGCGTTTGGGGCAGTATCCGATCGAAGCCCGACTGGATCTGCACCGGATGACTGTTGATCAGGCGCGCCGGGAAGTGTTTGCGTTTGTCGGGGATTGCGTCCGGTACGGGTTGCGATCCGTAATCATTCTGCACGGCAAAGGTGAGCGCAATCCCGATGGTATTGCACAGTTAAAGAGTTATCTGGCGAAGTGGCTGCCCGAGCTTGAAGATGTGCTGGCTTTTCATTCGGCCCAGAAACACCATGGCGGCACCGGTGCCGTCTATGTCATGGTTCGAAAGAGTGAACGGGACAAGCAGCACAATCGTGAGCTTCACGGGAGCCGTTAATCCGCCCCGCATCCCAGTTTTTCCTAATCAAGCCGCCTAAGCGGTCCCAGAGAGGTAGTAGCGTGAAAAAAATGTTGTTGATTGTATTCGCCGTAGCCGCACTTGCCGGTTGCAAGGATCGAGTCATCTGGAATGACAACGGCAAGCTGGAAGGCGCCACCGAAAATCGAGAGGTATGGAACACCAACGGCCAGATGGACTCCGGAGAGCGCAAAATCTGGGTCGATAAGGAAGGCAAGGAAATCATCAAGTGATGGTCTGGCCCGGACACGATCCGGGTCGGCAAGAATAAAAACATAGCGTTTCGGATCGCCGGAAGCACCACAGGGAGAGCAGGGGTATGGCGTTGAGCCTGACAGTCAATGGCGAGCAGCGTTCACTGGAAGTCGAGGGGGATACTCCTCTGTTGTGGGTCATCCGGGACGAACTCGGGCTCAAGGGCACCAAATTCGGGTGTGGTGCAGGCCTCTGCGGCGCCTGCACGGTCCATCTCGACGGACAGCCGGTGCGCTCCTGTTCTACGCCCGTGGAACTGGCGGCCGGTGGCGAGGTTACGACCATCGAAGGTTTGGGCGACCGGGAACGCCTGCACGCCTTGCAGGAGGCCTGGATCGAACACGGCGTGCCGCAGTGCGGTTACTGCCAGTCGGGCCAGATCATGAGCGCAGCCCACCTGCTGGCCACCAACGCCAGCCCATCCCGCGAGGACATCGTCGCAGCCATGACGGGCAACCTCTGCCGCTGCGGCACCTACTCGCGAATAGTTGCCGCCGTTGAGTCGGTTGCCAATGCCATGCCTTCCGAGCCAAAGGAGGGCGCGTAAAATGATCATGAACCGACGCGACTTTCTGAAAGTCAGTGCCGGCACGTCCGGCAGTCTGATGCTTTCGCTCTCATTGCCCGGCTGTTCCGGCGTCCAGACCGGATTCCAACCTGACACCGGTGAATGGAAACCGGATGCCTGGCTCGAGCTGACCCGGGACGATGAAATCTTCTTTACCCTTGCGCGAGTCGAGATGGGGCAAGGCACTTATACGGGTCTGACGACTCTGATTGCCGAGGAACTCGAAGTGGCGCCCGAGGCGATAACGCCAAAGTTTGCGCCGGCGGCACCGGAATACCGCAACCCTCTGTACAAACTTCAGCTTACGGGTGGCAGTACCAGCGTGGCCACCAGCTGGGAACCGTTGAGAGTCGCTGGGGCGTCGGCCCGGCAGATGCTGGTAATGGCCGCAGCCCGGGTCTGGAGGGTTGAGGCTGCCGACTGTTCCGTCCATGACGGGCACGTAGTGCACCCCAACGGAATCGACTCCATGCGCTTTGGCGAGCTGGTCGAGCTGGCGTCCAACGAGGTTATTCGCGGCGATGTCCGGCTCAAACCCCGCAGCGAGTGGAAGTACATCGGTATGCGGGGTGGCCGGCTGGACGCCGAAGCGAAATCCACGGGCACTGCCGAATATGGTATCGATATTGAGCTGCCCGGCATGCTCTACGCGGTGGTGACCCGCGCGCCTCGCTTTGGTGGTCGTGCCCGTTCCTTCAACGCGGAAGAAGTTCGGGTCATGCCCGGTGTCGTGGACGTGATCGAGATCGAACGTGGCGTAGCCGTGGTCGCAGACAAATACTGGCGTGCCCGGAAGGCCCAGGCGAAATTGAGCGTTGAATGGGATTTCTCGGAGGCACTGGCCTTATCTACCACCGAGGTGTTCGAGACCTATCGCAAAGCCGCAGACGAGGACCCGGGGGAATCCGAACGCAGCGAGGGCGATTTTGACGAGGCTGTAAAGTCAGCACCGACGGTGCTGGAAGCGGAATACGCCCAGCCCTACCTGGCTCACGCGACCCTGGAACCGATGAACGCGACGGCCTGGTACCGGGAAGACAGCCTGGAAATCTGGGCTCCGACCCAGGCGCCGGATCTCGGGCAGATTGCAGCCGCCCGGGCGACAGACCTTTCGCCGGATGACGTCACGATCAATACAACCTTCCTCGGGGGCGGATTTGGGCGCCGTCTGACCCAGGATTTCATCGAGGAAGCCGCTGCGGTCTCGTACCGGACAGGAAAACCGGTGAAAGTCATCTGGTCCCGTGAGGAAGACACTCGCCATGATCTCTATCGTCCGGCCATGTTGCATCGGATGAGGGCGTCGCTCTCGGGCGGGGAGCTGACTGGCTGGCACCACCAGGTTGTTGGCCCCCAGATTCTCGACTGGTATGTGCGCAATGCGGCTCCGGCCCAATACCCATGGGCCCCCAAATTCATGTATGACAGTCTCGGATCGATGGGTCTGATGCTGGAGGGCGTTGCCACGCCCAAGGATATGTCGGCCATTGAAGGCGCAGTCGACTACCCCTACGCGGTCAGCAATATCGAGATCCGCCACACCCATACCGACCCCGGCGTGCCGATTACCTGGTGGCGTTCGGTGGGCTTTTCCCACAATGGCTTCGCGGTTGAGACCTTCATGGACGAACTTGCCCATGAGGCCGGAGAGGATCCGTACCAGTTTCGCCGCCGGCTGCTGGCGTCCGAGCCCCGTCACCTTGAAGTGCTTGATCGTGCCGCCCGGCTGGCGGACTGGGATCAGCCGGTGCCCAAGGGGCGTGGTCGTGGAATCGCCCTGTTCCGGAGTTTCGGAACCTTTGTTGCGCAGGTCGTCGAGGCCGGGATTGAGGATGGCGCCATCCGCGTGCACCGGGTGTCTGCGGCCGTGGATTGCGGCCAGGTGGTCAATCCCAGAATTGTTGAGGACCAGATCGAAGGGGGAATTCTCTTTGGTCTGACCGCGGCGCTCTATGGCGAGATCACCCTGCAAGACGGTGAGGTCCAGCAAAGCAATTTCCATGACTACCGGTTGATGCGGCATTTCGAGCGGCCGGATGTAACGGTAGACATCGTCGACAGCGAGGCTGCGCCAACCGGTGTCGGTGAGCCCGGCGTTCCCCCGGTCATCCCGGCGCTTGGAAACGCACTATTTGCCCTGACTGGCGAACGCCAGCGCAGCCTGCCGTTGAAGGCCAGGGGCTGAGATGTCCGGCGAAGGCGCACCGGTCGCAACTCGGTCATTCGTGATGTCGCAACCTGGCTGAACAAGGGCGAGCGGAGCCGGCTCTGTACGATTGTTGGACCCTGGTGGGGCTCTTCGCCCAGGTCTGTTGACTCCTGGCGGCACGACATCATTTGCGGGCTGCTTCACCATCCCTATAATGTCGGCAAATGAACGCTTCCAAGGCGATTCGATTCCTGGGGGATTAGCCGTGTTTGATGTAACCCGATACGCCGCTGCGGCGGATGCCATTGTTGAAGCAGGGCGCTTCCTGTATCAGCGGGGCTGGTCGCCGGCCACGAGCAGCAACTATTCCGCGCGCATCGATGACCAGCACATCGCCATTACTGTATCCGGTCGGCACAAAGGTGAACTGGGCGCCGGCGACGTCATGGTGGTGGATCTGGACGGCCATCCGGTTCAGAGTGATTGCCGGTCTTCGGCGGAAACCCTCTTGCACACGGTGCTCTATGACGTGTTTCCCGACGTGGGCGCGGTGCTCCACACCCACTCTGTCAAAGCCACGGTGCTGAGCCGGCTGCTGCCTGCCGGTCAGCCTTTGGTGCTGGAAGGCTATGAGCTGCAAAAAGCGTTCAGTGGCGTGCAGAGCCACGAATCCGTTTTGTCCGTGCCGGTCTTCGACAACACCCAGGATATTGAGGCGCTTGCCAGGGATACCAAAGCCTGGTTCGCCGACCATCCGGATCAGCCCGGTTATCTGATACGCGGCCACGGCCTCTATACCTGGGGCAAAACCATGGCGGACTGCCTCCGCCATGTGGAAGCCTTTGAATTCCTGTTTGAATGTGAGCTTGAAACCATGAGGGTTCGCCCATGACTACCTTGAGTATTTTTAACCAGAGCCAACCAGAGACAGCGCACACAGTGACTGAACAGCCGTCGGAGATTCGTGACCTGCTGGCAAAGCAGGGCATTCGCTTCGAGCAGTGGCCGACCCGAGATTTGCCGGCGGACGCCTCCCAGGACGACATTCTGGAGGCTTATCAGGACGAGGTTGCCGCGCTGAAGGACGAGTGCGGTTTTCAGACCGCCGATGTGATCAGTCTGAATCCGGACAATCCGCAAAAGGACGCGTTTCGCCAGAAGTTTCTGGACGAGCATACCCACAGCGAGGACGAAGTCCGTTTCTTCGTCCGCGGGCAGGGGCTCTTTTACCTGCACCTCGGAGATCAGGTTTATGCGGTACTGTGCCAGAAAAATGACCTGATCAGTGTGCCGAACGGTACCCGGCACTGGTTCGACATGGGGCCGGAGCCCCGGTTCACCTGTATCCGTCTGTTCACCAATCCCGAAGGCTGGGTGGCGGACTTTACCGGTGAGGACATTGCAGGGCGCCTGCCGCGGTACGAAGCATTGGCGGGAGTTGCCGGATGATCCGGGTGGTCCTGACCGACATCGAGGGGACGACGAGCTCGATCTCCTTTGTGCACGACGTGCTGTTTCCCTACGCCAGTGAGCATCTCCCGGAATTCATACGGGCGCATCACGGAGACAGTCCGGTGGTGGCCGAACAGCTGGATGCGGTGGCGCAGAAGGCCGGCATTGATCGAGACGATATTGAGGCTCTGATCCAGACCCTGCAGGCCTGGATCAGAGAGGACCGCAAGGAAACCCCGTTGAAAACGCTCCAGGGCATGGTGTGGGAGCAGGGGTATCAGCAAGGCGAGATCAAGGGGCACATCTACGCTGATGCGGCCGACTACCTTCAGCGCTGGCATGATCGGGGTTTGCGTCTGTTCGTATATTCCTCTGGCTCGGTCAAAGCCCAGCAGCTGATTTTCGGGTTTACTGAGGCCGGTGACTTCACTCCGTATTTCTCCGGCTATTTCGATACCCGCATAGGTGGCAAGAAAGAGGCCGATTCCTATCGGGCGATCCTGGGCGAACTGGGTGTGGAGGCCAAGACGGTTTTGTTCCTGTCTGATGTCGAGGCGGAGCTTGAAGCGGCCGAGGCCGCCGGTATGAAAACAGCCTGGCTGGTTCGCGAGGGCGAACTGCCGGAAGCCGGTCGGTTCGTGGCCCGTGATTTCTCGGAGGTAGATACCCTTCTGCGCAAGCGGTAACTTTTCCCTTGGCAAGACTCAGGAGACGTTCATGCCCGGTGCCAGATGGATCAGGATTTTTGTTCCCGGCCTGTTCCTGGTCCTCCTGAGTGGATGCAACCCCTTCTCTGAGGCCCGCCCGATGATGGATGAGTACGTCGAGCGGGTCGCCCGGGTTCTGGAAACGGAGCCCGTATTCTCTGCCATTGAGACTCCCTCGCAAATACCCAGACGCCGCCACCGGGTTCTTCCCATGCCGGAACTGGATATGGGCATGCTGGATTTCCTGTCGTTGTATGGCTGCGAATTGCAGTTCGTGGTCGGCGAAAAGAATTCAGTCATGGGCAAGGTCATGCAGCCTTTGAACCGGCTGCGCTATGAACTGCGGTTTATCGAGGCGGCGCAAGACTGCTTGCCCGAAACCGACGATGAAGAACTGGTGGAAGCGCTGGAAAAGGCCATAGAAAGCAAACGCGAATCCCTGCCTATTGCGATCTGGAATGCCACCTGGGGGGTTGAGGAAGTCGAGACCCTGTTTACCCTCGCCAAAGGCTATTATCCCGTCTCCCCTGAGAACAATCCGGTGTCGGATCTGGCGCTTGATGCCAACGAACTGAAAAATGCGGTGGCGGCTCTGCGGTCGGGAACGCTTGATATGTCGCTCGAATTCGCCGGGTCTGTGCAGCAGCGGTGGCAGGCAGAGTACCGGGCCGGTCAGCTGATCAACAGCGCAGCCTTGCTGAAGACCCGACTTGATGATGCCACGGCTTTGATTCGGGGTCGGGTCAAGGGGCGTCCCCTGTGCCTGAACGGCAAACCGAATAATCAGTCCGAGATCGTTGAGGGCATGTTCTTCAGCGTCTACATCGAGAAAATTCAGCCGTATATGAGCGATGTGCGTCGTGCCAGGGTTGCCCTGATCGAGCCACTTGCCGCGTTGGCCCAAGAACAGCGGAGTGTCATGCCGTCAGCCTTTGAGACCTGGTATCAAAGGCATCTGTCCCAGGCTGCAGAGAGCAGCCTCTGGCGGGAACTTGATGGGGCCATGTCACGCCATACCCGGGCCTGGCAGAACCTTCTCGATCAGTGCGGGTTGCGGCCGGGTGCCTGAGGTCAGCTGATCATCACCGCTGGCTTTCCGGGGTGACCCGAAGAATCTCTTCAACGGTGGTCAGTCCTGCCGCAATTTTTTGGGCGCCGCTTAACCTCAAGGATTTCATGCCCTCCTTGTAGGCATCCAGTCGCAACTGTTCGAGTTCGCAGCGGTCGGTGATTTGTCGGGTCAGGCCATCCGACAGGCTCATGATCTCGTAGACGCCGGCCCGACCAAGATACCCGGTGTTCCGGCACTCCAGGCAGCCGACGGGCTGGTAGAACTGCTTGGGAATCGGAGCTTTCCAGGGCCGGGTCAGGGTCTGCCAGGCCTGCTCGTCGGCAGGGCCGGGCGTCTTGCAGTGCGGGCACAGGTTTCGGGTAAGGCGTTGGGCCATGACACCGAGAACGGTTGCGCGGATCAGGTAGGGAGGAATGCCAAGTTCCATCAGGCGGGTGATGGCACTGGGCGCATCGTTGGTGTGCAAGGTGGAAAGCACAAGGTGGCCAGTGAGTGCCGCCTGCACGGCCATCTCGGCGGTTTCCAGGTCGCGGATCTCCCCGATCATGATGATGTCTGGATCCTGACGCAACAGCGCCCGAACCCCTGCGGCAAAGGTAAGTTCAATGTTGTTCTGAACCTGCATCTGATTGAACGCCGGTTCCACCATCTCGATCGGGTCTTCAATGGTGCAGACATTCAGCTCCGGTGAGGCGACCTGCTTGAGTGTGGAGTAGAGCGTCGTGGTCTTGCCGGAGCCGGTGGGGCCGGTCACCAGGACAATGCCATGGGGATGGGAGGTAATCCTCTGCCAGCGCTCCCGGTCTTCCTTGCCGAACCCCAACTGCTCGTATGACTTCAGCAGCACGTCCGGGTCGAAGATCCGCATCACCATTTTCTCGCCAAAGGCGGTCGGCATGGTGGCAAGCCGCAGCTCCACTTCCCGGTTGTCGGGCTTTCGGGTCTTGATCCGGCCGTCCTGTGGGCGCCGTTTCTCGGCAACATTCAGGCGGCCCAGAATCTTCAGGCGGCTGGTAACCGCCACGCCAACGTGCTCCGGAAATTCATAGACGTTGTGCAGCACACCGTCGATCCGGAACCGTACCTGGGTAACGGCTCGGCGAGGTTCGATATGGATATCGGAAGCCCGTTGGTCAAAGGCATATTGGAGCAGCCAGTCGACGATTTTCACCACATGCTGATCGTTGGCATCGGGGTTTTCGCTGGTGCCAAGGTCCAGTAACTGTTCGAAATTCTGGTTGCCGCCGGTGCCGGAGGACTGGCTGCCCCCGGCCTTACTCACCGAGTTGGCCAGTTGATAGAATTCAACGGTGTAGCGCCGGATATCCTCGGGGTTGGCAACGACCCGTCGGATGTCTTTGCGCAGGGCCTGACGCAGATTGCCTTGCCAGTCACTTTTGAACGGTTCCGGGCTGGCCACCAACACCTCGTCCGGATGGATTTCCACCGCAAGAATCCCGTGGCGTTGGGCAAACGCGTAAGACATCACTTTGGCGATGGCGGGGGCGTCAATCCTGAGCGGATCGATGTGATAGTAGGGTTGTCCGGCCCAGTCGGCGAGCCATTGGGTGAGGCGGTCGAGGTCCAGCGCCCGGTCGGTTCTCTGGCTGGTCAGGGCTGCGATGGCAACCAGTTCCAGCGGATGGCGTTTTGCCGCCTGGCCTGTGCCCGTGGCCGCGCCAAGATTGGCTGTCAGAACCCGTTCGGCGTCGTCCTGGCTGATTTCCCCGCTGGTAACCAGCGCCGTGCACACGTCCCTCAGGGTCAGTGTGCTGTGCGCGGGTACCGTTGGTGTTCGTGCGCTTTCAGGCGTACTGGTGTCAGACATGGGGTCTCGTTGTCGGGCTCATTGTCAGGGTGGATCAGCTTGCGACCGGCCGGTTCACTTTCAGGTGTACCATGGCCGTCGTAAACAGCAGAAAAGTAAGCACGGTCAGCAGCATCGGCCCGGCCGCCCCCTCGCTCAACCAGGCGGAAACCACCGCCTGGGTGAAGTAGAAAATGACCACGAACGCCAACCAGATGTAACCCCGGTTGTGGCCACGGAACACCGGTACCGCGAAAGCCAGTAATGGCAACAGTTTAACCGTCAGCATGAGCGGAACTGAGACACCCTCCACAGGGGTGGGATAAAAGGTGGTGACCAGCAGCGTTGCCAGCACTCCCAAGTACAGCAGGATAGTCAGCCGGGCTGTGTTCCGGGCTTTCGGATTGTGAAGCATAGCGTGATTCCAGAAAGAGTATACAAGTGCATTACGTCAGGCGGGGCCTGGTGTATCAGGCTGCCAGCTTGAGTGCAAAACTCGCCAGGCGCTCGCCCAGCGCCTGGCATAACGCCTTTTCATGGGGGCTTACGGGTAATTGCTCCCCGGTGCCCGCCCAGTGGCTGGGACCGTATGGTGTGCCCCCCGTCTCTGTTTCGCCCAGCGCCTTTTCGGTATAGGGCAGGCCGCACAGCACCATACCGTGGTGCAACAGCGGAATCATCATGGTCAGCAGGGTGCTTTCCTGGCCGCCGTGAAGGCTTCCCGTCGAGGTGAAGGCACCGGCGGGTTTGCCGGACAGCGCACCGCTGAGCCAGAGATCACCGGTGGTGTCCAGGAAATGCTTCAGAGGTGCTGCCATGTTGCCGAAACGGGTCGGGCTGCCGAGGGCCAGTCCGGCACAGTTGGCGAGGTCCGATTTACTGGCGTATGGTGCGCCACTGTCCGGAACCGGTGGAAGCGACGCCTCCGTCTCCGGTGAAACCGGTGGGACGGTGCGTACGCGGGCGTCGACCCCAGAGACCCGGGCCACACCCCGACCGATCTGGTTTGCCAGTTCGGCAGTCTGGCCGTTCCGGCTGTAATACAGGATCAGGATATAGGGTGCCTGTTCGGCCATTGCGTGTTCCTTCGATCAACGGTGGGTTCTGGAGCGTGTTACAGGATTGACAGCACGTTTTCCGGCGGTCGACCTACCGCAACCTTGCCATTCGCGATTACAATGGGCCGCTCAATCAGTTTTGGGTGGGCCACCATGGCCGCAATCAGCTGGTCACGGCTGAGATCGGGGTTGTCCAGTCCGAGTTCCTTGTATTCCTTCTCCTTGGTGCGCATCAGTGCCCGGGGCTCGGCATCAAGCGCTGCCAGAATGTCGGCCAGCTCGTGCTCTGTCGGCGGCGTCTCCAAGTAGCGTATAATTTCCGGTTCAATTCCCCGATCTGTAAGCAGTTCAAGGGCTTGTCGGGATTTTGAACACCGAGGGTTGTGGAAAATCCGGGTTGGTTCTGTCATCTTCGAGCCTGATTGTCTGTCTGGATGGATACCGCAGTTTGAGTGGTCCGTAGTCTAACAGGAGGTTTTCTCGTGCAGTACCCTGCAAACCGGAGGTTTCTCCACTGGATGGCCCGCTTCGGGTTATTCGTTCTGATTCTGGTGTCCGCCGGTTGTGAGAAAATCGAGCTGGAGCGCGCTGGCGGCCCCAAACTGAACTGGGACCAGCTCCGTGGTCAGTGGGTCCTGGTCAATTACTGGGCGGAATGGTGCAAGCCCTGCCTGGAAGAAATTCCTGAACTCAATGAGCTGGACAAGGCACCCGATATTGCCGTGCTGGGTGTGAATTTTGATGGTATCTCGGGCGTAGAGCTGGAAGAGTTGGGCGAACGCATGGGCATCGAGTTCACCATGCTGGCGGAAGACCCGGGCCATAAATTTGGTTGGCAGACGCCCGTTGCCTTGCCGGCGACGTTTGTTGTCAATCCCGATGGGGATTTGCTCGAGGCCCGTTTTGGGCCCCAGACAGAAGCAGACATCAGAGCCCTGATAGGCGGTTAAGAGCCGGGGCCGAACAGAAATTACCAGCAGGAATTGCCTGACATTATGGCGCAGACTTTTGTACACCTTCGCGTACATTCCGAATATTCAATGGTTGACGGACTGGTGCGGGTCAAACCCCTTATCGGCCGGGTCGCCGAGCTTGGCATGCCCGCCGTCGGACTCACCGAGCAGTCCAACATGTGTTCGCTGGTTCGCTTCTACAAGGCGGCGACCGGTGCCGGAGTGAAGCCAATCATCGGTGCCGATCTGTGGCTGGAAAATCCGGATGAGCCGGACAACCCGTTCCGGCTGACCCTGCTGGCCCGGAATAACGATGGCTACCTGAATCTGACCGAAATCATCTCCCTGGGCTATACCGAGGGGCAGCGATTCGGCAAGCCAATTATCCAGCGCAAATGGCTGGAAGAGCGACCTGCCGGCCTGATCATGCTGTCCGGGGCGAAGCTTGGTGATATCGGTAAGGCCCTGCTGGCGGACAAGCCAGAGCTCGCTCGCGAGCGAGCGGCCTACTGGATGAACCTGTATCCGGATGCCTGTTACCTGGAGCTCCAGCGAACCGGGCGGGCCGGGGACGAAGACTGCCTGCATCTGAGTGTCGGGCTGGCCCAGGAACTGGGGTTGCCGGTGGTGGCCACCAACGACGTGCATTTCCTCGATGCCGAAGACTTTGAAGCGCACGAGGCCAGGGTCTGCATCGGTGAAAGCCGGACCCTTGACGATCCGCGCCGTGATCGGCGGTTCAGCGACCAGCAGTACCTGCGCAGTGCCGAGGAGATGATTGAGCTGTTTTCCGATATTCCGGAGGCGGTGGAAAACACGGTGGAGATTGCCCGCCGGTGTTCCGTGAAGGTTCGGATGGGTGAGTATTTCCTGCCGAACTATCCGATCCCCGATGGCATGACCATGGACGACTATTTCCGCAAGGTGTCCGAGGAAGGGCTCGAGGAGCGGCTGGCCAAGACGCTGAGCAAGGATGACCCGGAGTATGATGCCAAGCGGGCTGCCTATTACAAACGCCTGAACTTTGAGCTGGACATCATCATCCAGATGGGGTTCCCGGGCTACTTCCTGATCGTGATGGACTTCATCAAGTGGGCCAAGAACAACGGCGTGCCGGTGGGGCCGGGGCGGGGGTCCGGTGCCGGCTCCCTGGTCGCCTACGCCCAGCTGATTACCGATCTCGATCCGCTTGAATACGATCTGCTGTTCGAGCGTTTCCTGAATCCGGAGCGGGTCTCCATGCCCGACTTCGACGTCGATTTTTGCATGGAAGGCCGTGACCGGGTCATCGAGTACACCGCACAGAAATACGGCCGGGAGGCGGTCTCCCAGATCATCACCTTCGGTACCATGGCGGCCAAGGCGGTGGTGCGGGATGTGGCCCGGGTTCAGGGCAAGTCATACGGTCTGGCGGACAAGCTCTCGAAGCTGATCCCGTTCGAAGTGGGTATGACGCTTGAAAAGGCGATTGAGCAGGAACCCCAGCTCAAGGACTTCCTCGAGCAGGACGAGGAAGCCCAGGAAATCTGGGAGATGGCGCTCAAACTCGAGGGTGTGTGCCGGAATGCCGGTAAGCACGCCGGGGGCGTGGTGATCGCGCCCACCAAGATCACCGACTTTTCACCGCTTTATTGCGATGACGAGGGCGGCAGCCTCGTGACCCAGTTCGATAAGGGTGACGTGGAAGACGCGGGTCTGGTCAAATTCGACTTTCTGGGGCTGCGGACGCTCACCATCATCAAGTGGGCCCTGAACATGATCAACCCGCGCCGGCAACAGCGTGGTGAGTCGGAGCTGGATATCAACGAGATTCCGCTCGATGATGTGCCCTCGTTCGACATGCTCAAGAAGGCCGAAACCACTGCGGTGTTCCAGCTCGAATCCAGGGGCATGAAGGATCTGATTCGACGGCTTCAGCCCGATTCCCTGGAAGACATGATCGCCCTGGTGGCCTTGTTCCGCCCGGGGCCACTGCAATCCGGTATGGTTGATGACTTTATTGACCGTAAGCATGGCCGTCAGCCCATGTCTTTCCCGCACCCCGACTATCAGTATGAAGGCCTGAAACCGGTTCTGGAGCCCACGTACGGGGTCATCCTTTACCAGGAGCAGGTCATGCAGATCGCCCAGGTCATGGCCGGGTACACTCTCGGTAACGCCGACATGCTGCGCCGGGCCATGGGTAAGAAAAAGCCCGAGGAGATGGCCAAGCAGAAGCAGTTCTTCCTGGACGGCTGTGAGCAGAATGGCATTGACAAGACCCTGGCAGAAAACATCTTCGACCTGGTGGAGAAGTTTGCCGGTTACGGCTTCAACAAGTCCCACTCTGCCGCCTACGCACTGGTGTCCTACCAGACCCTGTGGCTGAAAGCCCATTACCCGGCCGAATTCATGGCTGCGGTACTCACTGCCGATATGCAGAACACCGACAAGGTGGTCACGCTGGTGGAAGAGTGCCGGAACATGAAACTGGACCTGTTGGTGCCCGACGTCAGCCGTTCGGAATACACCTTCACGGTCAACGAAGAAGGTCAGATTGTGTACGGCCTCGGGGCAATCAAGGGGCTGGGTGAGGGCCCGATCCAGAGCATCGTCGAAGGGCGCGGCGACGGGGAACCGTACGAGGATATTTTCGATTTCTGCCGTCGGGTCGACCTGAGAAAGGTCAACAAGCGCGCCATGGAAGCGCTGATCCGGTCCGGTGCGATGGACAAGTTCGGTGCCGGTCGGGCCCAACTGATGGCGAGTATCGACAAGGCCGTCCAACAGGCTGATCAACAATCCCGGAACGAATCTGTGGGCATGATGGATATGTTCGGGGAAATGCTTGAAGGCGGTGAGGGCGGTGATCCCTACGCCGATGTCGCAGATGTCCGAGAGTGGCCGGAGAAGCAGCGTTTGAAAGGGGAGAAGGATACTCTCGGTCTGTACCTGACGGGCCATCCTTTTGATGAGTACGAGAAGGAAGTACGCCGTTTCGTGCGCTCGTCCATTGCCGATCTGAAGCCGAGCAAGGCACCGCAGCGGGTGGCCGGTCTGGTGGTCGCCCAGCGAACCATGAAAACACGGACCGGTTCTACCATGTGCTTCATAACCCTTGATGATCGCAGCGCCCGTATCGAGGCCACGCTGTTCTCGGAAGCCTTTTTCGAGAACCGGGAACTGTTGCAGTCGGATCAGGTGATTGTGGTCGAGGGGCAGGTCAGCCATGACGACTATTCCGGCCAGATGAAAATGCGGGTGAGTTCCGTGATGGACGTTGGAACCGCGCGCCAGCAGTTCAGTCGGGGGCTGAAACTGGCTCTGCGATCGGACCAGCTGCAGAACGGACTGCTCGAAAAGCTGGACAACACCCTCCGTCCCTTCCGGTGCGAGGGGAGTCCGGTCTGGATCGAGTACTCCAGCGCTGAGGCCCAAACTCGCATTGAACTGGGCGAATCCTGGCGGGTACAGCCTGACGACAACCTTCTGCTGGAGCTTCGGTACCTCGTGGGCGACCAGTCCGTAGAACTGGTCTATGATTAGATCAGTCCGGCAAGGTTCTGGGCGCAAATACGGCTGACATATTGAAAAATTAAGCTTTTGTCAGAAAGTGGACTCATACCAAGGTCCGCTTTAGCCGTGTTGCTGGCGCTGCTATCTTTGTCCCAAATTCTGGTTTGGCGGAGTGTTTCTCCACCTGGCAATCAAATGATGGAACATCATGAACCCTAATTATCTGGATTTCGAGCAACCCATTGCTGACCTGGAAGCCAAGATTGAAGAGCTTCGCATGGTCGGTAACGACACCGATATTAATATCACCGACGAGATTTCCCGGCTCAAGAAGAAGAGCGTCAGCCTGACTGAAAGCATCTTCTCGAATCTCAAACCCTGGGACGTTGCCCGTCTGGCCCGTCATCCTCGCAGACCCTACACTCTCGATTACATTGAATCGATTTTTGAGGATTTCGACGAACTGCACGGCGACCGCCGGTACGCGGACGACCAAGCCATTGTGGGCGGGACTGCGCGTCTGAATAACAAGCCGGTGATGATCATCGGTCATCAGAAAGGCCGCGAAGTAAGGGACAAGGTCAAGCGCAACTTCGGCATGCCCCGCCCGGAAGGCTATCGCAAAGCCTTGCGTCTGATGGAAATGGCGGAACGTTTCAAAATGCCGATCCTCACGTTTATCGACACTCCGGGTGCCTATCCGGGGATCGGTGCCGAGGAGCGTGGCCAGAGTGAAGCCATCGCGTTCAACCTCGCCGTGATGTCCAGACTGAAAACCCCGATCATTTCCACGGTGATCGGCGAGGGCGGTTCCGGTGGTGCCCTGGCGATTGGCGTTTGCGACCAGTTGAACATGCTTCAATACTCCACCTACGCGGTTATCTCCCCGGAAGGCTGCGCCTCCATCCTCTGGAAGAGCGCTGAGTTTGCGGCCCAGGCCGCAGAGGCCATGGGGGTCACGGCGGACCGCCTCAAGGACCTCGGGCTCGCGGACAATGTCATCCAGGAGCCTCTGGGCGGCGCCCACCGCAATCCGGAGGAGATGTCGGAATCCCTGAAAGAGATCCTGGCCAATGGTGTGGCGGAACTCAGCCGCTTGCCGACGGATGAGCTGGTAGCCCGTCGCTATGAGCGACTGACCCGCTATGACAACGGGCGCTGAGCCCGATCACGGCTTTGCCTGGCCGGATGTGCTGTGCGCGCCGGTCAGGTCGCTCCCCGAGCATTCCCGCTTATGGGTCGCCCTGAGTGGCGGCCTGGACTCCGTCCTGCTCCTGCATTTGGCGGCTTTCTGTCATCGCTCCCGCGTTGATGTCCACGCTATCCATGTAAACCACCAGCTTCAGCCCAACGCCAACGAAACCGAGGCCTTTTGTCGTACCCAGTGCGCTGCCCTGGGTATCCCTCTGGTCGTCCGTCGGGTTTCGGTCAACATCGGACAGGCTGGCGGTAATCTGGGTGGGGTGGAAGAGGCTGCCAGGGAGGCCCGCTACGCGGTGTTTGAGGAAATTCTCGGGCCCGGCGACCTTCTGCTTTTGGCCCATCATGCGGACGATCAGGTGGAAACGGTTCTGTTCCGCCTGATCCGGGGTAGTGGAGTGGCGGGTCTGGCCGGCATGCCCCGCGCTCGTCCGCTGGCGGCGGGGCAGCTTGTGCGGCCACTGCTGGAACTGGAGCGGGCGGAGCTTGAGCACTGGGCGCGGGAAGCCGGGATTGAGTGGGTAGAGGATCCAAGTAATGCCGATCAGGGATATGACCGCAATTACCTGCGGCATACCATTATCCCGGGTCTGAAAGCGCGCTGGCCCGGTCTCGCGCGGCGTGTTAGGCACAGTGCCGGTGCCTGTGCCGACAGTGAATTTCTGAACGAACGCCTGGCAGAGCGGCAATGGACTGAATGCTCGAAAGGGTCGAGGGCGTTGTCTGTGCCTGCCTTGCAGGCGCTTACGGTAGTGGAGCAGAAAAACCTTGTGCGTTGGTGGGCCCGGAAGCGGGGATTCCGTCCGCCGGTGGTTTCGGACTGGAGCCAGGTCATGCACGACTTGCTTGAGGCCGCCGAGGACCGGGAGCCGGAGCTGCGTGAAGAAGGGTTTCGTCTGCGCCGGTTTCAGGGATGGATTCATCTGGTCCCGGAGCAACCCGAGGTGCCCGTGTCGCCGGTCACGCTGTTGCCGGGTGAGCCGTTGCACTGGGCTTACTGGACGCTCACGCTTGAGTCGGTGGCTAACCCGGAAAGTCCGTCCAGGCCAATAAGGGTATCTACGAGGCAGGGAGGGGAGCGCGTGCGATTCCGTCCTGAAGGATCGTCGAAATCACTGAAAAACTGGTTTCAGGAACAGGCGGTGCCGCCCTGGGAAAGAGCCTGTCTCCCGTTGGTTTTTGCGGGCTCCGGAGACGCCGGCGAGCTGATTGCCATTGGCGATTTGTGGTGTTCTGAACAATACTCGGGAGGCGCTCCTGCCGCCGGTTGGCGGCTTGTTGTGAGGCGGGAATGTGATTGAGTCAGATGGGGGTTTCTGGTAGTCTGGCGTCCCATCTTGAGATGACAATCTCCCTCCTTCACCGAACCAGACAAGCATGGAATCTGCATGACGCGTTATATTTTCGTCACCGGCGGTGTCGTGTCCTCCTTGGGGAAAGGTATCGCATCCGCCTCTCTGGCAGCGATCCTCGAGGCACGCGGCCTGAAGGTCACTATTCTCAAGCTGGACCCGTACATCAACGTGGACCCCGGCACCATGAGCCCGTTCCAGCACGGTGAGGTTTTTGTCACCGAAGACGGCGCGGAAACCGATCTCGACCTGGGCCACTACGAGCGGTTCATCCGCACGCCAATGAGCCGTCGGAACAACTTCACCACCGGCCGTGTATACGAAGAAGTCATTCGTAAGGAGCGCCGTGGTGATTACCTGGGCGGCACGGTTCAGGTTATTCCGCACATCACTGACGAAATCAAGCGTCGCGTCGTTGAAGGTGCAGCCGGTGCTGATGTGGCAATGATCGAAATTGGCGGCACGGTGGGTGATATTGAGTCACTGCCATTCCTCGAGGCCTGCCGGCAACTGAAGGTTGAGGTTGGTCCGCAGCGTGCGCTGTTCATGCATCTGACCTTGGTTCCGTACATCGCCACTGCGGGCGAGATCAAGACCAAGCCGACCCAGCATTCTGTGAAGGAAATGCGCTCCATCGGCCTCCAGCCGGACATTCTGCTGTGCCGTTCCGAGCACGAAGTGGACGCCAGCTCCCGCCGCAAGATTGCACTCTTCACCAACGTTGAAGAACGCGCAGTCATTCCGCTCCAGGATGCCAAGTCAATCTATGCCATTCCGCGCACCCTCCACGAGCATGGTCTGGATCAGCTGGTGATTGAGCGCTTCGGTCTGGATGCGCGTCCGGCCGACCTGCGTGAATGGGACGAGGTGGTCGAGTCTCTGATGAATCCCGAGGCCGAAATCACCGTGGCCATGGTTGGCAAGTACATGGAACTGCTGGACGCTTACAAGTCGCTGATCGAGTCCCTGCTTCACGCGGGAATCAAGACCCGCACCAAGGTCAATATCAATTACATCGACTCGGAAGATATTGAACGTGACGGCACCGGCGCCCTGGAGAAAGCTGACGCGATCCTGGTACCCGGCGGCTTCGGAGAGCGCGGTGTTGAAGGCAAGATTCGCACAGTACAGTACGCCCGTGAGAACAAGGTTCCCTACCTGGGTATCTGTCTGGGCATGCAGGTGGCGGTTATCGAGTACGCCCGGAACGTGGCCGGTCTGAAAGATGCCCACAGCACCGAGTTCCGTGAACACACGCCGGAACCGGTGGTTGGTCTGATTACCGAATGGCTCGATGCCAGCGGTGAGAAAGAAGAGCGTACCGAAGAATCCGATCTTGGCGGCACCATGCGTCTGGGCGCCCAGGACTGTGTGTTGACCGAAGGCACCACCATTGCCAACTGCTATGGCCGGAAAACGATCCGCGAACGCCATCGTCACCGCTATGAGGTGAACAACCACTTCCTGCCGAAACTGGAAGAGGCCGGTCTCAAGATCTCCGGTCGCTCCTCGGATGGCAAGCTTGTGGAAGTGGTTGAAGCTGGTGATCACCCGTGGTTCGTCGCTTGCCAGTTCCATCCGGAATTCACCTCGACACCGCGTGACGGGCATCCGTTGTTCAAGGGCTTTGTTGAAGCCGCCCTGGCGCGCAAGAAGGGGGTCTGATCATGGCGCGGAGCACCGTTAGCGTTTCGGGCATCGAGGTGGCCAACGACAAGCCGTTTGTACTGTTCGGTGGCATGAATGTCCTGGAATCCCGAGAGCTGGCGTTCGAGGTTGCCGAGGCCTACGTCGAGGTGTGCCGGAAACTGGGCATTCCCTACGTTTTCAAGGCGTCCTTCGACAAGGCCAACCGCTCATCCGTGCATTCCTTCCGGGGCCCGGGTCTGGAGCAAGGGCTTCAGATCCTGGCCGATATCAAAAGCAAGTTCGGTGTGCCCATCATTTCTGACGTGCACGAACCCGAGCAGGCCGCGCCAGCCGCGGAAGTCTGTGATGTCATCCAGCTCCCGGCCTTTCTGAGCCGCCAGACCGACCTGGTAGTCGCCATGGCCGAAACCGGCGCGGTGATCAACATCAAGAAGGCCCAGTTCCTGGCACCCCAGGAAATGAAACACATCATCAGTAAGTGCGAGGAAGCCGGTAACGACAAGGTGATCCTTTGTGAGCGTGGCACCAGCTTCGGGTACAACAACCTGGTAGTGGATATGCTCGGCTTCGGGATCATGAAAGCAATGGACGTGCCGGTGATGTTCGACGTGACCCACTCCCTGCAGATGCCTGGCGGTCGCGCCGATTCTGCCGGCGGACGTCGTGCCCAGGTTACCGATCTGGCGCTTGCGGGCATGTCCCAGGGGCTCGCTGGCCTGTTTCTGGAGGCTCATCCGGACCCGGATAAGGCCAGGTGCGATGGCCCGTGTGCCCTGCGCCTGAGCCAGCTGGAACCCTTCCTGGCGCGCGTGAAAGCCGTCGATGATCTTGTAAAAAGCTTTAAACCTATCGACACCGCCTGATTGGCGGTGTTCTTCGTTTCGTTACCCTTTGACTACTTGAATACTTTGGAGATCCATCACAATGACCAAGATTGCCAACATCAAGGCTCGCGAGGTTCTCGACTCCCGCGGTAACCCGACTGTTGAAGCCGATGTCCTCCTTGAAGACGGCACCCTGGGCCGGGCCTGCGCGCCTTCCGGCGCGTCTACCGGTTCCCGCGAGGCTCTGGAGCTGCGTGATCAGGATGCGTCCCGCTATCTGGGCAAGGGGGTGCGCAAGGCCGTCGAGGCTGTGAACGGGAAGATCCGTGAGGCACTGTTGGGCAAGGATGCGGCCGATCAGCGCGCTCTGGACAGCCTGATGCTGCAACTGGACGGCACCGACAACAAGGCCAATCTGGGCGCCAACGCCATTCTGGCGGTGTCCCTGGCGGCCGCCAAGGCTGCCGCCGAGTCCCTGGGCAAGCCATTGTATGCCCACATTGCAGACCTGAACGGCACCTCTGGCCAGTTCAGCATGCCGGTGCCGATGATGAATATCCTCAATGGTGGTGAGCACGCCGACAACAACGTTGATATCCAGGAGTTCATGGTTCAGCCGGTCGCCGCCAAGAGCTTCGCCGAAGCCCTGCGTATTGGCGCGGAGATCTTCCACAGCCTGAAGAAAGTACTGAAGGCCCAGGGCCTGAACACGGCCGTTGGTGACGAGGGCGGCTTTGCGCCGAACCTGCCGTCCAACGAAGCGGCGCTGGCCGTTATCAAGGAAGCGGTTGAAAAGGCCGGCTACACCCTTGGGACCGACGTCACCCTGGCGCTGGATTGTGCCTCCTCGGAATTCTACAAGGACGGCCAGTATCAGCTGTCTGGTGAGGGCAAGAGCTTTGATTCCGAAGGTTTTGCCGACTATCTGGCAGGCCTGTGCGAGCGTTACCCCATTGTCTCCATCGAAGATGGCATGGACGAGAGTGACTGGGACGGCTGGAAAGTGCTGACCGAGAAGCTGGGGAGCAAGGTCCAACTGGTGGGTGATGATCTGTTCGTGACCAACACCCGGATCCTGAAGCAGGGTATCGATAAGGGTGTTGGCAACTCCATCCTGATCAAGTTCAACCAGATCGGAAGCCTGAGTGAGACCCTCGACGCCATCAAGATGGCCCAGGACGCCGGCTATACTGCCGTCATCTCCCATCGCTCCGGCGAAACCGAGGACACCACCATTGCCGATCTGGCGGTGGCAACCTGCGCCGGCCAGATCAAAACCGGTTCCCTCTGTCGTTCGGATCGCGTTGCCAAGTACAACCAACTGCTGCGCATTGAAGAAGCCCTGGATGGCAAGGCACCCTACCGAGGTTTGAGCGAAATCAAAGGTCAGGGCTGACTCCAATCCTTCCATTTTGATCCACGATCCTTATGATTGTGGTCCCAGAAGTGTTAAGGCCATCGTATTCTGAGCATTAGTTCAGTTACGATGGCCTTTTTACACAAGCGCTTAGAAGAATTTGTTGCTAATCTACTCTAAGGTCTATACTCGACGAACGGTGTCGAAATTTTGATCGGATAATTCTGGACGGAACCGGCAATGAAGTTGCTCTGGACCACAATGGTTGTTCTGATACTCCTGCTGCAGGTTCGCCTGTGGGTCGGGGAGGGCAGCTTTGCGCAGGTCTGGGCGCTTGAGCAGTCGATCGCGGAACAGCGGGCGGAGAATGCTGAGCTGGCCACCCGCAACGAGCGCCTTTATGCCGAGGTCCGGAATCTTCGCGGAGAGCGCGGCGCCGTGGAAGAGCGAGCCAGAATGAACCTGGGGTTGATTCGCGAGGATGAAACGTTTTTTCTCGTTGTAGAGAATTAAGGTTCAGGTTTCGAGTCTCCGAACGTTCCACGGATAACCCATGACTACTCCCAAACTCTGGCTTGTGGTACCTGCGGCAGGAATCGGCCAGCGAATGCAGGCCGAATGTCCGAAGCAGTACCTCCGCATTAACTCCCGCTTCATTCTTGATATCACCCTGTCACGGCTGCTGGACTCGGTCCCGTTTTCCGGCTGTATGGTTGCCTTGAATTCTGCCGATCATTGGTGGCCCGATACCGGGGCCAGCGCGGACCGCCGCATTCAGACCTGTACGGGGGGCACGGAGCGCTCCGATTCCGTGCGGGCTGCGCTGCTGGCGCTGGCGGAGCAGGTCGCTGAAGATGATTGGGTCCTGGTACACGATGCGGCTCGCCCCTGCGTTCATCCGGGGGATCTTCACAAATTGGTTGAAACCCTGTCGGACCACCCGGTTGGCGGACTCCTGGCGGCGCCGGTGGCAGACACCCTGAAAAAGGTGGGCAAGGGGACTAACCCCGAAGTGCTGGAAACGGTGGATCGGGGTCACCTCTGGCGAGCGCTGACGCCACAGATGTTCCGCTATCGGATGCTTGTGAATGCACTGGAGCGGGCTCACGAATCCGGACACAGGGTAACTGACGAGTCCTCTGCCATGGAGTTTTCCGGTAATATGCCGTTACTGGTAGAAGGTCGTCCGGACAACATCAAGGTAACTGTTCCGGCCGACCTCGACCTTGCAGGCTTTATTCTCAGCCGGTTCTGAACTTTCTGTCTTCCCGGAGTGTGTTATGCGTATCGGTCAGGGCTTTGATGTCCACGCCTTTGGTCAGGGCGATGCGGTTGTTCTCGGGGGCGTGTCCATCCCCCATCATCAGGGACTGAACGCCCATTCTGACGGTGATGTCCTGCTGCATGCGCTTGCGGATGCGCTCCTGGGCGCGGTTGCCCTTGGGGATATTGGGCATCTGTTTCCGGATACCAGTGATGAGTGGGCCGGTGCCGACAGCCGTGACCTATTACGTCGGGTCATGTTGCGGGTGAGGGAAGAAGGCTATGGTGTGGTCAATATCGACAGCACGATCATTGCCCAGGCACCAAAGATGGCGCCGCACATCGAAGCTATGCGCCTCAATATTGCCGAAGACCTGGGGATCCCGGCCAGCCGGGTCAGCGTGAAAGCGACCACCACTGAAAAACTCGGGTTCACCGGTCGCGGCGAAGGTATCGCCTGTCAGGCCGTGTGTCTGCTGGAGCCGGTCTCCTCATGACCGAAATCATGGAGGCCGGTCGGTGGCGCCTGGATTGGCCGACCTCGGCGGGTGCCCGTGTGGCTCGGGCGGGTCTGAAAACATCGCCCGAGGATTTTCAGGTCGATGAAGAGTTTTCTGGCTTTCCCGCGCAATCTGGCCCCGAAGTAATTGCCGGGGAGGGCGAGCACCTCTGTCTGCGACTGCAGAAGATCGGTGACAACACCGAATTTGTCGCGCGCGAGTTGGCTGCGCTTTGCGGATGCCGGACGTTCGATGTCGGCTTCTTCGGCCTCAAGGATCGCCACGCGGTGACCAGTCAGTGGTTCAGTCTCTACCGCCCGGGCATGGCCAATTCCGACGCAGACTTCGTCGCGCGCGTGGCGGAGCGATGGCCAGTATTGTCTGTTTGGCGCCATAATCGCAAACTCCGTCGTGGTGAACACGAGGGTAACCGGTTTATCCTTACCCTGCGCGACGTTGACGGCGTCCGCGGCGAAATTGACGAGGCCCTTGCGCGCCTGAAGAGCCATGGCGCACCCAATTATTTTGGTCCCCAGCGATTTGGTTTTGGCGGCGCCAATCTGGATCGGGCGGCCGCCATGGACGCCTCTGCGATGAATTCCCGTGGCCGCCCCGCAGGCCGGGGCCGCCGAGGAAAAAACCGCGCTGGCAGAGATGCCTCGAAAAACGTATTGTACTTTTCGGCGGCGCGTTCGTGGTTGTTCAATGAAGTTCTTGCCCGCCGGGTGGCCGATGGCACCTGGTTTATGCCGATTGACGGCGAACCCGGCCTGTCCTGCGGCGATTTGGTACCGACCGGGCCGCTCTGGGGCGATGGCGGCACCACCGCTACCGGGCATCAGGAAACCCTGGAACGGGGCGTCGTCGAGCAGTCACCGGATCTGGTCCGGCTGTTCTCGACAACCCGAATGAAGCCTGAGCGTCGATTGCTCAGGACCAGGCCGGCTGAACTCGCGTGGCAGTGGCACGACGAGGGTTGCCTTAAACTGGAATTCTCGTTGTCGCCGGGCCAGTACGCTACCACTATTCTGAGTGATATTTTCGAGCTAGAGGACATGAGCCTCGGCCGCCATAACAAGCAACAAGGCTAGCGGAGAACACAGTGCGTATTCTGTTGTCGAACGATGACGGCGTCCATTCGCCCGGGCTGATAGCTCTTTTCGACGGGCTTCAAGGGGTCGGCGACCTGGAGGTAGTAGCCCCGGATCGGGACCACAGCGGGGCCAGTAACGCCCTGACGCTGAACCGTCCATTAACCGTGGAACAACATCCAAACGGCTTCCGCTCCGTTGACGGGACTCCCACGGATTGCGTTCACCTGGCGGTCAACGGCCTGTTCCAGACGCCTTTCGACCGGGTTGTATCCGGGATCAACACCCACGCCAATCTCGGCGACGACATCATCTATTCCGGAACCGTTGCCGCAGCAACGGAAGGCCGCCACCTTGGGTTGCCTGCCATTGCCGTCTCTCTGGTTAACGATGGCCATTTTCATTACGAAACGGCGGCTCGGGTGGTTCGCCTGCTGCTTGAGACCGAGCGACCACTGGTGCTTGGTCCCCGCTCCATCCTCAACGTCAATGTACCGGATGTGCCCTGGGACCAGCTTAACGGCTTTCGGGTCACCAGGCTCGGACATCGTGAGCGGGCCGAGGGCGCGGTTCCCATGACCTGTCCCCGGGGAAAGGAGCGCTACTGGATCGGCGCTGCCGGTGCGGGTGGAGATGCCGGACCGGGCACCGATTTCCATGCCGTGCGCGACGGCTATGTTTCCATCACACCGGTTCACATTGACATGACCCGTCATGACGCCCTGGTTCCCCTCCGGGATTGGGTCGAAGGTCTCGGTGATGTCGGGGAGGCGCGGGGATGAGTGCGCAACTCCAGGGTATCGGTATGACCTCCCGGCGCACCCGTATGCGACTGGTCCAGCGCCTGCGTGAGGCCGGTATCGAGTCCGATCGGGTGCTGGACATTATTGGCGAGGTTCCGCGCCATATTTTTCTGGACGAGGCGCTTTCTCATCGGGCCTATGAAGATACCTCGCTGCCGATCGGCTACGGTCAGACCCTTTCCCAGCCCTACATTGTTGCCCGCATGTCAGAGCTGATGCTGGCCCATTCGCCGGCTCGCGTGCTTGAGTTGGGTACCGGGTCCGGCTACCAGACCGCTGTTCTCGCCCGCCTTTTTGACGAGATATACAGTGTCGAGCGGATCAAGCCGCTGCAGGACCGGGCCCGGGACCGTCTGCGCCAGCTTAATGCGCGAAACGTCCTTCTGAAGCATGCCGATGGTGGCATGGGCTGGCCTGACCGGGGCCCCTTCGACGGCATTATCGTGACCGCCGCACCAGTGGAAGTGCCGCAGGAACTGTTGGCGCAGCTGTGTGATGGCGGTGTCCTGATTGCGCCGGTTGGCGAGCAGAACCAGACCCTGGTAGAAGTGACAAGGAGGGGCGATCGGTTTGACCACAAGGAGCTTGAGCCGGTGCATTTCGTCCCGCTTCTGGGTGGGGTGGTCCGTTGAACGATGACATACCGGATACCTCTGGCCTGAATCGATCGCATCACCCGGCCGCGGTCTTCATACGGGGCATGGCGATGGGGGCAGCGGACATTGTGCCCGGCGTGTCGGGCGGCACGATTGCCTTTATCACCGGTATCTATTTCCGATTGCTGGAAGCCATCAATGCGGTGCCCGGTGCTGTCGTGGGTGATCTGTTCCGGGGGCGGGTAAAGGTTTTCTGGCAAGCCTGCGACGGCACCTTCCTGGTTTGTCTGCTCTGCGGAGTGTTGACCAGTATCCTGACTCTGGCTTCCGCCATCAGTTATGCGCTCGTCGAGTATCCCATCCTGATCTGGAGCTTCTTTTTTGGGCTGATTATCGCGTCAGTCTGGCATGTCGGGCGTCAGGTCCGGCACTACCGATTCTCCCTGGGCGTTCCACTTGTTATCGGCATTGGCGTGGCCTGGTGGATAACCACCTTATCGGCGGGACAGGTTGACCCTTCTGCGCTGGCTTTCTTCGGTGCGGGCGCACTGGCGATCTGTGCCATGATTCTTCCGGGTATTTCGGGAAGTTTCATTCTGGTCATCATCGGCATGTATTCCCCGGTGCTTGCGGCCATAAAAACCGCCGACCTGGGGATTCTGCTGCTGTTCATGGCGGGATGCTTGCTGGGGCTTCTTTCAATCGCGCGTGTTATTACCTGGGCGTTCCACCACTTTCACGACCTGGTGCTGGCGCTTCTCACCGGCTTTATGGTGGGAGCCCTGAACAAGGTTTGGCCCTGGAAGCAGACGCTCAGCTGGCGCACCAACAGTTCCGGTGAACAGGTGCCGCTTAATGAACTCAGCATCGGTCCCTTCACGTTTGCGGATCTGACCGGACAGGATCCGAAACTCGGGCTTGCAGTGTTGATTGCACTCGGTGGATTTTTCCTGGTGCTGTTGGTCGAATGGGTTGGAACGCGAAACCATCGTGGCAGGGTTTCCTGAGAATGTGCGGTCAAGCATGAACGAAGTGTTACCTAACGCACAAAAAGGATGTTTCTCCCGGTAACAGATGTGTCTGTGGGGTAACTTGGATTGAAAGGGAAATTGTGCAATATATTAGCAAGTTACTTTTAGAACCTGAGAAAGTTGTGTGACACATCGGACGCGTTATACGGATTTTTTATAACTAGGTCGTTTTTATTCTTGTGAGATTCTTGCGTGGGCTGTTCAGTGCCGCTTCGCCGGCTTTCCCGCGGTTCCCTTCCGGTGCCTGTGCTTCCCCTCGTGCCCTGAAATGCCCAAGCGGCCAATCCCCGATAGCTGCGATTCTGCTCCTGACCGCCTTGCTGAGCGGTTGCAACACCTCTGCGCTGTACCGGGACGACCTCTACAACCCGCCGGTATACTGGGGCCGCCATGTGGTCCAGCCGGGCGAAACCCTGTACAGCATAGCCTGGCGTTACGGCCGTGATTACCGCGAACTGGGCAGTGCCAATGGAATTGACCCACCCTGGAACTTAAGGGCAGGCCAGGTCCTGCGCCTCGACCTTCGCGGAACTGTCACATCCGGCCGTCAGAATCAGGTAGCAACGAGAAAATCTGCGCCTGCATCAAGCAAACCCCGGGTCGCGCCACCCGCGCCCACACCGAAAGCCGCGCCCGAGCCAACGGTGACCCGGTCTCCTGAAAAGGGTGCTCCGCTGGCATCGCAGACTCAGACGGTTGCCCGGGTGAATTGGCGTTGGCCGCACATTGGCACCGTAATTGCTGGTTATTCAACATCCGGAAAAGTCAATAAAGGTATTGATATTGCCGGAAAAGCCGGTGATGCTGTAAAGGCAGCCGCAAGTGGTAATGTCGTATACGCCGGCAATGGGTTGCTTGGTTACGGTAACCTGATTATTGTTAACCATAACGAGCACTATTTGAGTGCTTATGCACACAACCGGAAGATTCTGGTGCGGGAAGGGGAGGATGTGAAAGCCGGTCAGGTGATCGCAGAGCTCGGTAGCAGTGGCGCTGAACGACCCATGTTGCATTTTGAAATCCGAAAAAATGGCAATCCGGTTGATCCCGCCCACTACCTTCCAAGACGCTAGCGCAGAAGCAGACAGGATTCTGTTTCCCGCCACCAACCGGCACTGACAGAAAGACCGCGTTCAAAAAATAAAAAAGAACGGTTGCAGTTGTAACCGGCCAACCAACAGATGTCCTGAAGAAGAAAAGCAGTTGCACGAAGAGCGTCCGCAATAACAAGAAGTACCGGACGAACACCCAGGATTATTGAGAGGCGGGGCAAGAAAATGTCAGCAGAGCAGGAAGATATCATCATTGATCGCGTGGCGGACGTGGATGAGTCCGAGGATCAATTGCTAGCAGAAGAGAAAGTCGACAAAGCTTCGGCGGACGAAGATACCGCAGATGCAGATGAAGAAATTCCCACCCAGGGGCGTTATTTCACCAGCCAGAAACAGCTGGATGCCACTCAGCTGTACCTCAACGAAATCGGATTTTCACCCCTCCTGACCCCTGAGGAAGAAGTCTATTTCGCCCGCCTGGCACGGAAGGGCGAGGATTCAGGCCGCAAGCGGATGATCGAGAGCAACCTTCGTCTCGTGGTCAAGATTGCGCGGCGTTACGTAAACCGGGGGCTGACGCTGCTGGATCTGATCGAGGAAGGTAACCTCGGCCTGATCCGGGCGGTCGAGAAATTTGATCCGGAACGCGGTTTCCGCTTCTCAACCTACGCCACATGGTGGATTCGCCAGACCATTGAACGCGCGATCATGAACCAGACCCGGACCATCCGTCTGCCGATTCACGTGGTCAAGGAGCTTAACCTATACCTGCGTGCCGCGCGGGAGCTGACGCAGAAACTGGATCACGAACCTTCCGCCGAAGAAATTGCGCGAATGGTCGACAAGCCAGTTGCCGATGTTAAGCGCATGCTGGGTCTCAATGAGCGGGTTGCCTCCATGGACACCCCGATTGGCACCGGGGGCGAGAAGTCTCTACTGGACACTGTGGCGGATGAGGGTGCTACCGACCCTGCGGATCTGCTTCAGGACAACAACATGTGCTCGTGCCTGGAAAAATGGATCGACCAGCTCAGCGAAAAGCAGCAGGAAGTCCTGTCCCGTCGCTTTGGTTTGAGGGGGTATCCGGTCAGTACGCTGGAAGAGGTCGGGCAGGAGATCGGGCTTACCCGTGAACGAGTCCGCCAGATTCAGGTGGAAGCGCTGAGACGCCTGCGTGAAATCCTCGAGAAAGAAGGCCTCTCCGGAAACCTTCTGTTCAAGTAACGCCTTCCAGACCTTGATCATGCCAAAACCGGCCGGGGAAACCCGGCCGGTTTTTCTGTTTCATTATCGCTGCAAATGAGAACCAGGTTCCGCCTGATGGTCCCCTGTCGTTGTTAGAATGCCCGGACCGGGCGGGGATAAGGGTGTCGAAACCCGGTGCACGAATGAAACACGTCAATAATAACGATCGAAAAGGAAAGGACTATGAAGAAGGCTCTCTTTACCGGTTTTATGTCTCTGGCCATGGCAGCTGCTCTGTCAACGCCGGTGTCGGCACTGACCGTGGAAGGTGTGGATGTTCCAGATACCTACTCGGCCATGGATACCGAACTGAAACTTAATGGCGCGGGCACGCGGTCAAAGTGGTTTATGGACCTCTACGTTGGTGGCCTGTACGTGCCGGAAACCATTGATGATGGCGAGGCTGTTATCAACGCGGATGAGCCACAGGCCATCACGCTGCACATCATTTCCGGCATGATCACCAGTGAACGCATGACCGAAGCGACTCTGGAAGGTTTTGAAGCGTCTACCGGTGGTGACATGGCCGCGATTCAGGGTGACGTTGACCAGTTCATGGCCGTGTTCGAGGAAGAGATCAAGGAAGGTGATGTTTTTGATCTGGTGTACCTGCCGGGCGAAGGCGTCAAGGTCCTCAAGAACGGCCAGCACAAGGACACCATGGGTGATCTGGCGTTCAAGAAGGCCCTGTTCGGGATCTGGCTGTCTGACAAGCCAGCCCAGGAAGACCTGAAAGAGAAGATGCTGGGACAGCGGTAACCGCCGCTTCCTGACAGAAAAAGCCGGCATTCAATGCCGGCTTTTCTGTGCGTGCCCCTGTGTTAAAACGCGGCGGGGCGCCTACAGGTAATCCCGCTTTTCCTTGAACTCGCAGAGGTCTTCAATAATGCAGGCGCCGCACTTGGGTTTACGGGCGGTGCAGGTGTAGCGACCATGGAGAATCAGCCAGTGGTGCGCATCCAGCAGGAACTCCTTGGGCACGAGACGCATCAGCTTTTGCTCCACCTCCAGGACGTTCTTTCCGGGGGCAATCCCGGTGCGGTTCGAGACCCGGAAAATGTGGGTGTCCACGGCCATCGCCATATGTCCGAACGCCGTGTTGAGAACCACGTTGGCGGTCTTCCGGCCGACACCCGGTAAGGCCTCGAGATCTTCCCGTTTTTCCGGGACCTGGCTGCCATGTTTGTCAATAAGGATCCGGCAGGTCTTGATGACATTTTCGGCCTTGCTGTTAAACAGGCCGATGGTCTTGATGTATTCCTTCAGCCCGTCGACGCCCAATGCCAGAATCGCCTCCGGGGTGTTGGCCACCGGAAACAGTTTGTCAGTTGCCTTGTTGACGCCGACATCGGTTGCCTGGGCAGACAGAATGACAGCAATCAACAACTCGAACGGCGTGGAGTAGTTCAACTCCGTGGTGGGGTTCGGGTTTGCGTCCCGCAGCCGGGTAAAGATTTCAATGCGTTTCTGTTTGTTCATGGGAGCTTACATTCACCTTGCCTGCTGGTCAGGAAACGTTGCCGGTGACGCGAACGCGTTTGCTGCCACTGGCCGCAGGGGCCGTTTCGGTGGCCTTGCGACGCTTCTCCAGATGGTTGTCGATGCCATTCTTCAGGGCAATCAGGAGGCCAAGACCCACGAATGCGCCCGGAGGCAGGACCATGAACAGGACGTCGGGGTAGCTCTCGAACGGACGAATCACCCAGTCGGCGGCCATCGGGCCGAGCAGCAGGTTCATATCGATAAACAGCGTGCCCTGGCCGATCAGTTCGCGCATGCCACCCAGCACCACCAGCACCGCCAGGAAGCCGAGCCCCATCATGACGCCATCCAGCAGAGCCGGCCCGGGCGTGGTCTTGGAGGCGAAGGCATCAGCCCGGCCAAGAATGGCGCAGTTGGTCACGATCAGGGGAATGAAGATGCCCAGGATCTGGTAAAGCTCGTAAGTGAATGCCTGCATCAGTAGTTCGGCGCAGGTGACGAACGATGCAATGATCATAACGAATGCCGGCAGTCGGACCGATTCGCCGACGAAGTTCCGGATCAGCGACACTGCGAGGTTGGAGCCCATCAGCACCATCAGGGTCGCCAGGCCCAGACCAATGGCGTTGACGACAGTGCTGGTCACCGCCAGAAGCGGGCACAGACCCAATACCTGAACGAGGGCGGGGTTGTTGTTCCAGAGCCCGTCGCGAATGATTTCACTGGACGTCTTGGTGGTCATAGTCAGGAATGCTCCGAACGGGTTGCTTCTCCGGCAATGGTCTCCGGAGTAATGGCTTTCGGTCTGGGCGACGGCGCTTCGTTGAGCCGCTCCCGAATTACCTGCCGATTCTTGCGAAAATAGATCAGGGATTTCTGGACCGCTTTAACCACTGCCCGGGGTGTGATGGTGGCACCCGTAAACTGATCGAATTCCCCGCCGTTTTTCCTTACGTTCCATTCCCGGTGGGGCGGCTGGCCAAGCGAGCGGCCTTCAAAGCTTCGAATCCAGTCCGACTTCTTGGTTTCGATACGGTCCCCGAGCCCGGGCGTTTCCTTGTGACTGATGACGCGGACACCAAGGACTGTGCCGTTCAGGTCCACACCGACCAGCAAGTGGATTTTGCCGGAATAGCCGTCCGGGGCAACAATCGGCAGGATCATGCCAGTGGGCCGACCGTCCTGACGCGCTACCCAGGCGGTCAGTGGACCATCGGTGGCAAGACGGTCACTGGCGGGTAACTGGACCGTGTCCCGGAGCAGATTATTGTCGTGAGCGCTTTCGGGAATGATTTCGAGCAGAGCCTTGGCTTCGGCGCGCGCGGCCTGCTCCTGTATTCGCTTTTCGGTGAGGGCCTGGGTGACCGCGATAGTGCCACCGGTGATCATGGCGAACAGGCCCAGGCCAACGGCGCTGCGACGAATCGATTGTGCAAGTGCGGCCATACGTTATCCCTGCTTCCTGCTCGGCACACCGCGGCGAGCCTTGTGATGGCCGTAGGTCCGCGGTGGCGTGTAGTGATCGATGAACGGCACGGCGAAGTTCATCAGCAGGACGCTGAAGGCCACGGCATCGGGATAGCTCCCCCAGGTTCGTATCAGGTAAATGAGCACGCCGATTCCGGCCCCGTAGATCAGTTTGCCCTGGTGGCTGGTCGCTGCCGACACCGGGTCGGTGGCAATGAAGAAGGCCCCGAGCATGGTGCCGCCGGCCAGCAGATGCATGGACAGTGGCGCATACTGATCGGCGTTGCTGCCGAACGCGAGGCTCATTGCCGCAAGCCCGGCGAGAAACCCCACGGGAATGTGCCAGGTGATGATCCGGAGCAGAACCAGAAGGAGGCCGCCAGCCAGGAAACCGGCATTTACCCATTCCCAGCCCCGGGCAATGCCGTTGCCGAAGGTGGGGTGCTGCAGAACCTCGGCGGCCGTCCGGTTCGCGATCTTGTGTTTGTACTCATCCAGCGGAGTTGCCATGGTCCAGCCGTCTACCGCGGTTTGCTTTGCCGAGGCGATCGTGCTGAGGGTTTCGGAGAAACCGGGCGCCCCTTTCCAGAGCAATGCCGGTTCGGCCCAGTTGGTGGTCATGGCAACCGGGAAGGAGATCAGCACCAGGGCATAGCCCACCATGGCCGGATTGAACGGGTTGGAGCCAAGGCCCCCGTATAGTTGTTTGGCGACGACGATGGCGGAGACGACAGCAATGCCGGATACCCACCAGGGGGCGAACTGGGGGAGCGACAAGCCGAGCAGCAGGCCGGTTACTGCAGCTGTGTTGTCTTTCAGGAAAAAGCCGATGGGCTTGTTCCGGAGCTTGAGGATGGCAGCCTCGCAGGCCATCGCCAGTGCAACGCACCAAACCACATTGATCAGGTTGCCCCAGCCAAAGAACACCGTCTGCGCGAACAGGCCAGGCAACGCAGCGATGATCACCCAGAGCATAACCCTTGATGTGGGACGGGCATGATGGGCATGGGGTGAAGACTGTTGAGCAAATGCCATGAATGTCGGGCCTGAATTCGGTTATTCGGTTGACTGGGATTCGGGCTGGGACGCCAGCTGCTGGCGGGCGTCGGCCAGAGCTTCTTCCGCGCGCGTTACCCGGTCGTGGTTCTTGGCGACCGCTCGTTCCAGTTTCTCTACATTGTCGGCCTGCTGGGCTTTGGCGTCTTCCAGCATGCCCTGCATGGTTTCGAGCTTGGATTGTGCCTGGGCCAGCTGCTTTTCGAGTGCCTCCAGGTCGGGCTTCTCCTGAGCGGGTTCGGCGGCAGGCGCTTGCGGTTTGGCGGCCTCGGTCTTGGCTTTCTTGCGCGCGAGGGCCTGTTGCACCAGTGCCGCCTTGGCCGAACGCTCATCCACCGCATCGCCTTCGGTGGCAGCTTTTTCAGCTTCCGCCTTTTTCTTCGCCTGGGCTTCCGCTGCGGCTTTTGCCCGTTCCTTCCGGCGCTGCTCCTTCTCCTGCTGTTCCCGCTCCAGGCGCTCCAGGCGAGCTTCAAAACGCTCCCGAGCCCGGTCCGCCTTCAGCTGTTCGGCTCGCTGCACCCGAATCTCTCCCTTGGCGTAGCGATAGTACTGCACAAGGGGAATGGAACTCGGGCAGACGTACGAACAGGCGCCGCACTCAATGCAATCAAACAGGTTCAGGTGCTCGGCTTTCTCAAACTCTGCAGCCTTGGAGTACCAGAATAGCTGCTGTGGCAGGAGCTCCATCGGGCAGACCTCGGCGCATTCACCACATCGGATACAGGGTTGCTCTGGCGGCGGTGTGGGCAACTCAGCGGCGGTGGCGGCAATAACGCAGTTGCTGGTCTTGATCACCGGCACGGCCGTGGTGGTGAGGGTGTAGCCCATCATCGGGCCACCCAGCACCAGACGGTTGACCTTCTCAGGCTGCAGGCCGGCCTGGTCCAGCAGATATTGCACCGGCGTACCGATCAGGGCTTCGAAATTCCCCGGTTCCTGTACAGCCTCTCCGGTGATGGTCACGATTCTGGAAATCAGAGGGCGACCTTCAAATATCAACCGGGATACAGCAACCGCGGTGCCGATGTTCTGGCACATCACGCCGATATCGGCCGGGATGCCACCACTGGGCACTTCCATACCCGTCAGTATCTGGATCAGCTGCTTTTCCCCGCCGGAGGGGTATTTGGTCGGAATGGCGGCAAGCTCAATCTGGGTGCCTTTGGTGGCCGCTCGCATGGCCTCAACGGCTTCCGGCTTGTTGTCCTCGATCGCAATCACGCATCGTTCCGGACGCAGGATCCAGGCCATGACCTTGAGACCCGCGACGATCTCATCGGCCTGCTCACGCATGGTCATGTCATCGGCGGTAATGTAAGGCTCACACTCGGCGCCATTGAGAATCAGGGTATCAACCTTGCGGTCTCTTGGCGGGCGCAGCTTGATGTTGGTCGGAAAGCCCGCTCCGCCCATGCCGGAGATGCCGCCGTCCCGAATGAGTTCCAGTACCTGGTTCCGCTCCAGACTGCGGTAATCGGAGACTGGCTGGCGTGCGGTCCACTGGTCTTCGACATCGGGCTTGAGGGTGATGCACCAGTCGTTCATGCCGGAGGGGTGCGGCACCGGCAGCTCGGCAATACTCTCGATGACACCGGAGGTCGGGGCATGCACCGGCACGCCCATTCCATTGGTCACATCGGCGATTTTCTCGCCCTTCAATACCCGGTCACCCACGCTGACTATGGCGGCCGCCGGCTCACCAATGTGCTGTTGCAGCGGCAACACCAGGCGGTCGGGGATGCCGGCGGCGCGAATTGGGAGAGCCGTGGACTGATGCTTGTTCTCGGCCGGGTGAATACCGCCGGCGAAATCCCACAACTGAGTCATCAGGCGCTGACTCCCTGGCGATCGGTAGCAATGACGCCGGAAGCCGGCGGTGTCCAGGTCCAGGTTCGGATATCCGGTTCGACGGTAACCATGTCGATACAGTCCACCGGGCAGGGTTCAACGCACAGGTCGCAGCCGGTGCACTCGCTCTCGATGACCGTGTGCATGTGCTTGGCTGCGCCGAGGATGGCGTCCACCGGACAGGCCTGGATGCACTTGGTGCAGCCAATGCATTCGTCCTCGCGGATGATTGCCACGCGTTTGGCTTGTTCGACCCCGTGCTCGGCATCTAGCGGCTGGGGCTCCACATCAAGCAGATCGGCCAAGGCCTTGATGGTTGCTTCACCGCCCGGTGGGCATTTGTTGATGGCGCCGCCATTGGCAATGGATTCGGCGTAGGGGCGGCAGCCGGGAAACCCGCACTGGCCGCACTGGGTCTGTGGTAGCAGCGAATCAATCTGGTCCACCAGCGGATTACCTTCAACCCGGAAACGCTCGGCCGCAAAGCCCAGCAGGCCACCGAAAATCACGGCAAGGGCCAGAAGAACCAGAACGGCGATGACAATGCCTGTCCACATACCACGTGTCTCCGTTAAACGCTGACCAGGCCTGTGAAGCCCAGAAACGCCAGTGACATCAACCCTGCGGTTACCATACCAATGGCGGCACCCTGGAAGGCAACCGGCACATCGGCCACGGCGATGCGTTCACGCATGGCCGCGAACAGCACCAGAACCATCGAGAAACCGGCGGCGGCACCGAAACCGTAGAGGACGGATTCAACGAAGTTGTTGTTTTTGTTCAGGTTCAACAGAGCGACACCAAGAACTGCGCAGTTGGTGGTGATCAGGGGCAGGAAAATGCCGAGCACCCGATACAGAAGCGGGCTGGTCTTGCGAACCACCATCTCGGTGAATTGGACCACCACTGCAATCACCAGGATAAAGGTGATGGTCTTCAGGAACGCCAGATCCAGCGGCGCCAGCAGGTAGGTATAGGCCAGGTAACTGCATACCGATGACAGGGTCAGCACAAAGGTGGTTGCCAGAGACATGCCCATGGCTGTCTCCAGCTTCCCGGACACACCCATGAACGGGCACAGGCCCAGGAACTGAACCAGTACAAAATTGTTCACCAGAATGGTGCTGACCAGAATCAGCAGATATTCGGTCATTTACCTTGCTCCATTGGCCCCTGCCAGCTCTGCCCGGCCGCCCTTACATAACCCGCATGCCGGGGGTGGCGCCGGAATCCGGGGACAGAATGAAAATATCCTCGCCACCGGGGCCCGCTGCCAGAACCATGCCCTCGGACATCCCGAACTTCATCTTCCGCGGTTTGAGGTTGGCAACCATGACGGTCAGGCGTCCCTCGAGATCTTCCGGCTTGTAGGCTGACTTGATACCAGCAAACACGTTGCGCTCGCCATGCCCTACGTCAAGCGTGAGGCGAAGAAGTTTGTCGGCACCTTCAACATGCTCTGCTTTGACAATTTTAACGACCCGAAGGTCCACTTTCGCGAAATCACCGAATTCTATCTCATCGGCGATCGGCTCCAGATTGGCAGCTGGTGCCGGCTTGCCGGTCGCTGCGGGCAGTTCCTCTTTGGAGGCATCAAGCATCTTTTCGATCTGGTCCATATCCACCCGGTTCATCAGCGGCTTGAACTTATTGATGCCATGGTTTTCCAGGCGTTGAGCGCGGTTGTTCCAATCCAGTCTGGCGTTGAGGAAGGCTTCGGAGGCCTTGGCGGTCTCCGGCAGGACTGGCGCCAGATAGGTGATCAGCAGATGGAACATGTTGATGGCGTTAGTGCAGATGGCCTGCAAGTTCTCTTCCTGGCCTTCCTGCTTGGCGATCACCCACGGTTGTTCGTCATTGACGTACTGGTTTGCAATGTCGGCCAGTTCCATGATCCGGCGCATGGCACGGCCGAATTCACGGGATTCGTAGAATTCCTCGATGTCCTTGCCGGCATCAATGAACTCCCGGAGTTTGTCATGCTCGGTGACCCTGCCCAGCTGTCCGTCGAAACGCTTGGTAATGAACCCGGCGCTACGGCTGGCAATGTTAACCACTTTGCCCACGAGGTCCGAGTTCACCCGGGCGGCGAAGTCTTCGAGGTTGAGGTCCATGTCATCCACACCACCGGTGAGTTTGGCGGCGAAGTAGTAGCGCAGGTACTCCGGGTTCAGGTGGTCCAGGTAGGTGCGAGCCATGATAAAGGTGCCGCGGGACTTGGACATCTTCTTGCCATTTACGGTTACGAAGCCGTGAGCCCAGACCGCAGTCGGTGTCCGGAAGCCGGCATCGTGCAGCATGGATGGCCAGAACAGGGCGTGGAAATTAATGATGTCCTTGCCGATGAAGTGGTACACCTCGGCGGTGGAGTCAGCCTTCCAGAAATGCTCGAAGTCGATGCCTTCGCGGTTACACAGGTTCTTGAAGCTGGCGAGGTAGCCTATGGGGGCGTCCAGCCAGACATAGAAGTACTTGCCCGGCGCATCTGGGATCTCGAAGCCGAAGTAAGGCGCATCGCGGCTGATGTCCCACTCCTGCAGACCAGCATCCAGCCATTCGGCCAGCTTGTTGGCGACTTGGGGCTGCAGAGTGCCGCTGCGGGTCCAGTTGGCCAGGAAGTCGTGGAAATCGGGGAGCTTGAAGAAATAGTGCTCAGACTCTTTCTCGATCGGGGTTGCGCCGGAGACCGCGGAGCGCGGGTTGATCAGTTCGGCCGGGGTGTAGGTCGCCCCGCAGGCCTCGCAGTTATCACCGTACTGGTCCTCGGTCTTGCATTTCGGGCAGGTGCCCTTGATGAAGCGGTCCGCCAGGAACATGTTCTTTTCCGGGTCGTAGGACTGGGTAATCTTGCGCGTGGCAATGTGCCCGTTTTCCTGAAGCTGCCGGTAGATGTACTCGGAGAACTGACGGTTTTCCTCCGAGTGGGTGGTGTAGTAGTTATCAAAACGGATATGGAATCCGGCGAAATCCTCCTGGTGCTCCTCGCGGATTCGATCAATGAGCTGCTCGGAAGTAATGCCCTCGCGCTCGGCTCGCAGCATAATGGCAGTGCCGTGGGCATCATCGGCGCAAACGTAGTAGCAGTTCTGGCCACGCATGTTCTGGTAGCGCACCCAGATGTCGGTCTGAATGTATTCCAGCAGGTGGCCCAGATGGATGGGGCCATTGGCATAGGGCAGGGCGCTGGTGACCAGGATATCGCGCTGTTGCTTTGAACTCGCTTGCGTCATGGTGTGTCCGAACCTTTCTTCAAAGTAGGGTTGTATGGTCAGAAACGGGCACAGATGATACCTTCCGAGCAGAAATTTTTCACCCGAATCACCTGTTTCCGTGCTTAAAATCAAGTATGAGCTTATTCCGGAGAGTCCGATGACACAGATTTCAGAGCAGGCCCTGCAGACAGCAATTCGTGAGTACCGCGATCCGTACCTGCAAAAGGACCTCTACGAGCTGGATGCGGTAAAAACACTGAACGCCGACGACGCCGGCAACGTAACCCTGATGGTCGAGCTGCCTTACCCGTCCAAGGGCATTGCCGGCGCCCTGAAGCAGCTGGTCTCCGTGGCGCTGGAAAACGTGGATGGGGTCGAGCATGCCGAAGTACACGTGGGGCAGAAGATTCACTCCTACAAGGTCCAGAAAGACCTGCCGTCCGTTCCCGGGGTGAAAAACATCATTGCCGTGGCGTCTGGCAAGGGCGGTGTGGGCAAATCGACTACCGCCGTCAACCTGGCTTTGGCCCTGCAGGCGGAAGGCGCCCGCGTTGGCATTCTGGACGCGGATATTTACGGCCCAAGCATCGGCATGATGCTGGGCGTGCCGGAAGGTAAGCGACCGGACACCCGTGAGAACAAGTATTTCGTGCCCATGGAAGCTCACGGCCTGCAGGCCAACTCCATGGCTTTCGTGGTCACTGATAAAACGCCCATGGTGTGGCGCGGACCGATGGTCAGCGGCGCGGTTATGCAGCTGCTCCAGCAGACCCTCTGGAATGAACTCGATTACCTGATCGTGGACATGCCGCCGGGCACCGGCGACATCCAGCTCACGCTGGCCCAGAAAGTCCCGGTCACCGGCGCGGTTATCGTCACCACGCCTCAGGACATCGCGCTGCTGGATGGCAAGAAAGGCATCGAAATGTTCCGCAAGGTGGATATTCCGGTGCTGGGCGTGGTGGAGAACATGAGCGTCCACATCTGCAGCAACTGCGGCCATGAAGAGCCGCTGTTCGGCCAGGGCGGGGGCGAGCGCATTGCCGAGGAATACGACACCACCTTGCTCGGCCAACTGCCGCTGCACATGACCATCCGCGAGCAGACCGACGGCGGCACGCCCTCGGTCGTGGCCGAGCCGGATTCGGAAGTGGCCCGCCGGTACCGGGACATCGCCCGCCGGGTCGGGGCTGAACTGTCTACTCGCGAGCGCAATTTGAGTGGATCTATTTCCAGTGTGTCCGTTACTGAGCACTAGGTAACCTGTGACCGCAGCCCCACAACTGAGCGGGATTGGGCCTTCGACAGGCCCCCGCCGAACAGGTAAACTACGCCTCAATTTTTCCAGTGGAAACGAGACTTCACCCATGAGCATCAAATCCGATAAGTGGATTCGCCGGATGTCCGAGCAGCACGGCATGATCGAACCGTTCGAGAGCGGTCAGGTCCGTGAAACCGAAAAGGGTCGTGTCATCTCCTACGGCACCTCAAGCTATGGCTACGACGTGCGTTGCAGCAACGAGTTCAAGATTTTCACCAACGTGCATTCCGCCACCGTGGATCCCAAGAACTTCGACGAAAACAGCTTCGTCAACTACACCGGTGATGTCTGCATTATTCCACCGAACTCCTTTGCGCTCGCCCGTACCGTCGAGTACTTCCGGATTCCCCGCAGTACGCTCACCATTTGTCTCGGCAAATCGACCTACGCTCGTTGCGGCATTATCGTCAACGTCACGCCGCTGGAGCCGGAATGGGAAGGTCAGGTCACCCTGGAGTTTTCCAACACCACCAACCTGCCTGCCAAGATCTACGCTAACGAAGGCGTGGCGCAGATGCTGTTCTTCGAGTCCGACGAAGTCTGTGAAACCAGCTACAAGGATCGCGGTGGCAAGTATCTTGGTCAGACCGGCGTGACCCTGCCCAGGACATGAACGCCAATCAGTTTCTAAAAGCTGTTTCGCAACTGCAGGGATGGCGCGAATGCGCCTTCCTGCTGGCGCTTGCCGAGCGCTCGTTTCCCAACTACGCCCTGTTCGCTGATGCCGTTGGCCTGAAAACCGGTGCCAAGATGCGCCAGATGCTGGACCTCGGCTGGGACATGCTGCAAAAAGAGGCGTCTGAATCCGCCATTCCCCAGCTGTTGGCCAAGCTTGAGGCGCTGTCTCCGGATGTCGACGCCTACGATGCCTATGGTGTGTATCCAGCCTTCGATTTCTGCCAGTTGCTGGAGCAGGCGCTGCTGAACCGACTGAATCCCACCAAGCACCGGGCCACCGATGCATCCCAGCTGGCCACCGGCACGGTCATGAATTTCCTGGAAGTGTCCGAGGGTGATGAGCTGGACGAGGATGAGCTGGTGCGACTGCTGGATCATCATCCGTTGATGAAAGAGGACAAGGCTTTCCAGCGCGACATAGTGCTGGCGCTCAAGCGCCAACGCACCCCCACGCAACAGTTTGTCGACAAGCTGCGGGACGATGCGGCCAATGACGGCGTCAGCAATCTGGGGATATCCCTGACCGAATAAGTCCCTGCCGCAGGGACCGGCTACACTTTCCCTGTTGCTGACTGTTTTATTCACCCGGTGTGCACGACGGATTTAACGCCATGAAACTCTCTGCATTTGGTCGCAAATTTACAGCCGATGCCGGCATAACCTCGCTGATGGACGATCTGGGCAATGCCATGGCGTCCGGCGACGACATGATCATGATGGGCGGCGGAAACCCTGGTCATATCCCTGAGATCCAGAAGCGGGTCCAGGAAATTCTGGCGGATATGAGTCGGAGCGAGGCCGACGTGCGGCGTCTGGTTGGCATTTATGATCCGCCCCAGGGCGAAAAGCAGTTCATTGGCGCACTCGTAGAGTTATTGAACCGCGAGTACGACTGGGGTCTTGAGCCCGAGAACATCGCGCTCACCAACGGCAGCCAGGCCGCATTTTTCATGCTGTTCAATATGTTTGGCGGCGATTACGGTAACGGTCAGCACAAACATATTCTCTTGCCCCTGGCCCCCGAGTATATCGGCTATGCGGACGCTGGCATCGAACCCGGCCTGTTTCACGCGGTTCAGCCTGACATCTCATTCACCGATGCCCACGAGTTCAAGTACCGGGTCGACTTTGATGCCGTTGAGGTCACCGGGGAAACTGGCGCGATCTGTGTTTCCCGCCCCACCAATCCCACCGGGAATGTGGTGACCGACGACGAGCTGGCCAGGCTCGAAGCCCTCGCTCGGGAGCACGATGTGCCGCTGATCGTGGATGGGGCCTACGGGACTCCCTTCCCAAGCCTGCTGTTTGTCGATGCCGAACCAACCTGGAACGACCGGATCATCCTGTGTCTGAGTCTCTCCAAGCTCGGGTTGCCGGCGGCCCGGACCGGCATCGTGATCGCCGCAAAGCCAGTGATCAAGGCCTTGTCCGGCATCAACGCCATCATGAATCTGGCGACCGGCAGTTTCGGTGCCATGCTGGCGGATCCATTGGTCCGGTCTGGAGAGATTCTGTCGCTGAGTCGGGACGTGGTCTGCCCGTTCTACAAGGCGAAAATGGAAAATGCCGTAGCCACGTTCCGGGAGGCGATGGGGGAGGACACCTGCCGTTGGTATATTCACAAGCCCGAAGGTGCCATGTTCCTCTGGCTGTGGTTCCCGGATTTGCCGATCACGAGTCTGGAGCTATATCAGAGGCTGAAAGCGCGTGGTGTGCTGGTAGTGTCCGGTCATTATTTCTTCCCGGGCCTGCCGGAGGATGGCTGGAAACATCGGCATGAATGTCTGCGGGTGACCTATTCCCAGGACGACGCCCGGGTCGCCGAGGGGTTGCGGATCATCGCAGGCGAGGTCAAGGCGGTGTGGGCCGAGGCCGGCGGCGCGGCCTAGCTGCCCAGATCGGCCCGGTTCAGCCTGAGCTCGTAGCTGCTGCCGTCGGGTTCGACCTGGCGAAGCCGAACCAGCAGGAAATCTTCGTCTGGCGCAAACCACATCAGCGTTTCACGCTTTGAGGACTTATCCCGTACCTTTTCCGCTTTCAGGGTCGAGATGGAGCCGCGTGAGGTTTTCAGCGGTTCCTTGTCGAGAACCGCAAAGCGGTCGTGGTCGTAGTCACCGCCATCAATCACCTGGTAGGTCAGGTCTCGCTTGCCGGACTTGATGTCCTGGCTCAGTTGCAGTTGGAAGCCCAGCGGGTCCAGCACCCCTTCCGTGAGTTCCAGTTCAAAAGGCTTGCCCCGATACTCGCCGGTGGCGACTCCGGCGTCCCAGTCAAAATCAATTGACTGTTCCCGGTCCTTGATCAGAAAACCTGACAGGCGATACCGGTAACGCAGCGGCACAACATGGTTATTTTCCCATTTGAGGACCAGAGACTCGTCAATATCCGCAATGAAGGAGTCGACGTCCGTGCGGTACAGCCAAACCCCGTTGCCCTGATCGCTGAGCGTGCGCTTTGCGGTGCCATTCAGGGATACGCCTTTATTCATTGAGGCGGTGTAAATGGCCTGATAGGGGACGAGGGTGGAGCCAGGCTTTTCCGCATGGGCAGCGGTGATCAGTGATACCGGGAGCAGCAGCGTTGCCACTCCCTTGATCAGTATCGTTGCGATCAGTCGAATCAAATGCATAGAAGGTAACCCAAAAGCCGTCTCTGTTGGCGACAGTTTAGCGGGTTACCAGCGGAGGGGAGATGACAATCCGTTCAGGGTGGGACTCAGTTATCAGGTAGCCGCATCGGGCTGTTCAGCAGTTCGCCGTCAAACAGCACGTAATCCGTCCCGAGCTGGATGCGCCCCTCGCAGAACCAGCGCACAACGATTGGGTAGAGGATGTGTTCCTTTTCCTGCACCCGCTCTGCCAGTGTCTCCGCGGTATCATCCGGTGCAATGCTCACCTCCGCCTGAGCAATGACAGGGCCGCCATCCAGCTCTTCGGTGACAAAGTGAACAGACACGCCGTGTTGCGTGTCACCGGCATCCAGCGCCCGCTGATGGGTATTAAGGCCGGTATACTTCGGAAGCAGTGACGGATGAATGTTGAGCAACCTGCCGCGGAAGGCCCGGACAAAATCGGTGGTCAGAATTCGCATGAACCCAGCCAGAACAAGCAGGTCCGGATTGTGGCGGCGGATTTCCGCCATCAGCGCACCGTCGAATTCTTCCCGTGAGTCGTATTTCTGGTGATCGACCACGAACGTTTCGATGTGGGCCTGGGCGGCACGCTCCAGGGCAAAGGCATTCGGGCGGTTACTGCCAACGGCGCAGATCTGGCCCGGGAAGTCTCGTTCCCGGCTTGCATCAATCAGTGCCTGGAGGTTGGTGCCGCTGCCGGAAGCCAGTACCAGGATCCGGGGCAGGGGGGGCTGGTCTGCCTTCATGCCGAGAGCAGCCCTGGTGCGTAGCGAACCGCCGGATCGCTGTCTGCGGAGTCTGCCGCTTCGATCACGCCCACCTGCCAGGCGTTTTCACCCAGCGCTTTCAGAGTGTCCAGGGCCAGGTCTTTCTGATCGGCCGGAACGCAGACAATCATGCCAATGCCGCAGTTGAAAGTGCGGTACATTTCCTCGCTGGCAACGCCACCGGCGTCCTTCAGCCATTGGAAGACCGGGGGCAGGGTCCAGCTGGTAGTGTCGATGGCGGCAATGCTGCCGTCGGGGAGTACCCGGGGAATGTTCTCGGGCAGGCCGCCACCTGTGATGTGAGACAGTGCCCGGACATCCACTTCCCGAATCAATTGCAGAAGGTTCTTGACGTAGATTCGAGTCGGTGCCATCAGGGCGTCGCCGAGGGTGGTGCCGTCCAGTGTCTGGTCCAGCTTGGCATCGCTGATTTCCAGGATTTTGCGAATCAGTGAGTAGCCGTTGGAGTGGGGACCGGAGGAGCCCAGAGCCAGCAACACGTCGCCAGCCTGCACGCGGCTGCCGTCAATGATTTCGCTGCGTTCGGCCACGCCGACACAGAAGCCGGCGAGATCGTAGTCATCACCTTCATACATGCCAGGCATTTCGGCGGTTTCACCACCAACCAGGGCACAGCCGGCCTGAGCGCAGCCCTCACCAATGCCGGATACCACCTGTGCCGCAACGTCAACGTTAAGCTTGCCGGTGGCGTAGTAATCCAGGAAGAACAGCGGTTCGGCGCCGCCGACCACGAGATCGTTGACGCACATGGCCACCAGATCGATACCAATGCTGTCGTGCTTTTGCAGTTGCATCGCCAAGCGCAGCTTGGTGCCCACGCCATCCGTTCCGGAAACCAGCACCGGCTCCTTGTATCCGGCCGGGATAGAAACCATGGCGCCAAACCCGCCCAGTCCGCCCAGTACTTCCGGACGCTTGGTGCGCGCGGCCGTCTGTTTGATGCGGTTTACGAGTTCATTGCCTGCGTCGATATCAACGCCGGCATCGCGGTAGGTCAGGGAGGGCTTCTGTTCGCTCATGGGGTACTTTAACCGTTGGCCAGTGGGTCAGGCGGCGGATTTTAACAGGTGCTGTGTGGCGCTCCAAATGTAATTCCCCCTACGGCGCACGGTCAGGAGCGGGAAGCTGGCAAGGTATTGCCAATATTGCTTTTCCGAAACCCTGGCCTGCTACTCACACCCTGGGCCATGGTGTATCCTATGCGCCATTCATGCGAACTGCAGGGTGTTTCATGTCAGTATCAGGACCTAAGTCGGCATTCCAGTCTGGACCGGCAGCGTGGGCGTTCATGTTGGGGCTTATTCTCGCGGCCTTTTGTGTTCCCGCCTCCGCGGTCACCGTGTCCGGACTTTATTCTGTTGAGGTTCCCGTGACCGGGTCTTCTCCAGACGAACTCGCGGTCGGCTATGCCGATGGCCTCGCAAGAGTCTTTGTCCGAGTTTCCGGTACCCGGGACGTGCTGGACCAGGAAGGCGTGGAAGCCTTGTTGGCTGATGCCGAGTCCCTGCTTCTTTCCTATCAGTACCTGCGTGGTGAGAACGGTGACAACCGGCTTCGCATGGCGTTTGGTGCTGTTGGCGTAAACCGTGCCTTGGCCTCCATTAATGCGCCGGTATGGGGTGCAAACCGCCCCCTGACCCTGGCCTGGGTGGCGGTGGAAGATCGCGGTGCCCGGACACTGATTACCGAAAGCCCGGATTCGGGTGCCTCTGGCGGCCAGCAGACGTCTTCGACGTGGCAGCGCGCGTTCGATCAGGCCGCTCTCGATCGGGGGCTGCCCGTGGCGTTACCCCCTGCGAAGTACAGCGGCGATCGTGAACTGCTGTCTGATCTCTGGGGGCAGTTCGTCAACCGCCTTCGTGGCGTTTCCGGTGATATTGAACACGATGTCATGGCGCTGGTCCGGGTTAACCGTACCGGTGGCCAATGGCGTGCCGGCTGGGTGTTCGATGGCATGTCCATGGACGGTGGAGAAGAGTCCGTGACGGCACCCACGCCGGAAGCCCTGGCGCAGACGGTTGTTAATCGCTGGGCAGAGCGCTACGCGAATCGGTACGCAGTTGCCGCCGGCGAAGTTGGAGAATCTCCTCAGGTGGATATTGTCCTGCGCGGTGTCTCATCCATTGAGGATTATGGAAAAATCAACAAGGTACTCGAAGGGCTGACACCCGTGGTGAGCGTTGGCGCCACCCGGGTCAAAGGCGATCAGCTGACCCTTCGCGTTGCGTTTTCCGGGGAACTGGATCAGCTCAAGGAATATATCGCTCTGGATCCCCGTTTCGTGGCTATGGAAGGGGAGCCGAGTGGCCCCGAAGTGACGTCGCCAGAGCCTGCGGGGGCGGAAGTGGTTCCGGGACCCGCCGCCACCGAGGTCGAAGAGGCGACAGCGTCCGAGGCCCAGGGGGCGCCGGCGGCAGATGCCAACTCTGAATCTGAATCAATTGCCGCAGGGGCTGACGGCAATCGGTCCATGTTTTCCTATCAGCCAATGCCGGTTGATGAGCAGGAGGCCGAACAGGCGTTCGAATCCCTGTACCAGGTGCTGTATTATCGTTGGGAAACAACGCCCGTCATCGGGAAGGGTGACGGAGAGTAAGGCGTTACCGGAGGGAGTCTTGTGAGTTTGGAACGCTGGCGCTGGATTCCCAATGCCCTGACGTTTTTGCGCATTTTGCTGATTGCTCCCTTTGCGGGTGGTTTGCTGGCCGAAAACTATCGCCTCTCGTTGCTGATATTTGTCGTGGCGGCAGCCACCGATGCCTTTGACGGCTTCCTGGCCAGGCATTTCAACTGGCGGTCGCGATTTGGCGCCATCGCCGACCCCCTGGCCGATAAGGCCCTGCTGCTGACGGCTTATCTGATGCTCACGCTGACCGGAGTGTTTCCGGTGTGGCTTTTTGTTCTCGTTCTCGGCCGCGATCTCCTGATTGTGGTGGGCGCCCTGGCTTATCACTACGGTATCGGACGCTTTGACATGCAGCCCAGCCTCCCGGGCAAGCTCAACACCTTTATCCAGATTCTTGTGGTTCTTGCGGTCATTGTTCTGCTGGCTGGCTTGCCCATGCAGCCCTGGGTGCTTGAAGCCGGCATCATGCTGGTCGCCGTGTCGGCCATCTTCAGCGGCTTGCACTACGTGCTGATCTGGGGTGTGCGGGCGTGGAGGGCCAAGCGGTCGTGAAAGCATCGCAACTTCCCCTGGGTATCAAGCTTCGTGACGATGCCCGTTTCGATAATTTCCACGGTGACCGCAACGCCAGCGCAGCATCGCGCCTGAAGGCCATCTGCGAGCAGCCGGAAGGCATCCCGGTTGTGGTGATTTGCGGGGATTCCGATACCGGCAAGAGTCATCTGCTTCAGGCCATCTGTCACGACGCGGAAAGCCGGAGCCGTGCCGCGGTTTGTATCAGCATCGCCGAACTGGAACCCTTTGGGCCGGAAGCGCTGACGGGGCTGGAGGGGGCGGATGTGATCTGCCTTGATGATGTGGACCGCATCACCGGGCAGGGCGCCTGGGAGGAGGCGGTGTTTCACCTTTATAACCGCGTCCAGGACCGGGGTGGTCTGCTGGTCGTGAGTCTGTCCGAAGTCCCCTCGGCAGCATCGTTCACACTGCCCGATCTGGTGTCACGGCTCACCCATGGTCTGACCGTTCAGCTGGGTATCTACCGCGACGACGACCGCCTCCGCATCCTGATGGCCCGTGCCGAACAGCGCGGCCTGGTAATTGGTGACGACGTTGCCGGATTCATCATGCGGCGCGCCCCGCGCCGATTGGGAGATTTATTGGCAATTCTCGACACTCTGGATGAAAATTCGCTTCAGGCTCAGCGACGGCTGACGATTCCGTTTGTGAAGACCGTGATGGGTTGGTAAACGGAAGATCGGCCCCAAAACTAGAAAGTGCGTAAGGGAGAGACGACATGAGACGGGTTGTATTCAATCAGAAAGGCGGCGTAGGCAAATCCAGTATTACCTGCAACCTGGCGGCAATCAGTGCGGCCCGTGGCAAGAGGACGCTGGTGGTGGACCTGGATCCACAGGGCAACTCGACCCACTACCTGCTGGGCAAGCCTGCGGGGGAGCTCCGGGATACGGTGGCGGACATGCTGGAGCAGACGGTCGCCTTCACCGTCTTCAATCGCCGCCCGGATGAATTTGTCCATGCCTCTCCCTTCGACAACCTCTTCGTGATGCCATCCAGTCCGGAACTGGACTTTCTGGAGCGCAAGCTGGAGGCCAAGCACAAGATTTACAAGTTGCGCGAGGCCCTGAAAAAACTCGGTGAGACCTTCGATGCGATCTACATTGATACGGCTCCGGCACTGAACTTTTATACCCGCTCCGCGCTGATTGCGGCCCAGCGGTGTCTGATTCCCTTTGATTGCGATGATTTCTCCCGCCAGGCTCTGTACAACATCCTGAATGAGATTCGTGATCTGCAGGAAGACCACAACGAGGATCTGGTGGTCGAGGGTATTGTTGCCAACCAGTTTCAGCCACGCGCCAGCCTGCCAAAGCAACTGGTCCGGGAACTGATGGAAGAGGGACTGCCAGTGCTGCCGGTGCGGCTGTCGAGTTCCGTCAAGATGAAAGAATCGCACCAGAGCCGGCAGCCGCTCATTCACATGGCACCCAAGCACACCCTGACTCGTCAGTACGAAGATCTGTTCCGCGTACTGCACGGTGAGACGGTGGAGCTGGAGCCCTTGGCGGATTAAAAAAAGGTTTGTTATGAGTGATTCCAGTGATCAGGTAGGCCAGGTTGCCGACAGTCTGCTCCGAATCGAGATGGAGCTGCGCCAGCTGGGGCTGTGGGACGAGGAGCCACCATCTCCGGAGGCGATGCAAAGCACCCAGCCCTTCTGCATCGACACGCTGGAATTTACCCAGTGGATCCAGTTCGTGTTTGTCGAGCGGATGAAAGTGATCATCCAAAATGACCATCCACTGCCGGCTGTATCGGGCATCGCCCCTATGGCCGAAGAGCATTTTCGGGGGCGGCCCGAATCGGGTGAGAGCCTGGTCCGGGAGCTGGAAGAGATTGACCGGTTGTTGTCCGGGAGCTGATCAGTCCAGTCGCATGGACAGATCAATGGCTTTGAGGTCCTTGGTCAGCGCGCCGATCGAGATGTAGTCGACGCCGGTTTCCGCTACCGGAACCAGTGTCTTTTCGTTGATGCCGCCGGAGGCTTCGAGGCGAGCCCGACCGCTGGTCAGGGCAACGGCGGCTCGCATGTCTTCCAGAGAAAACTCGTCCAGCATGATAATGTCGGCCCCGGCTGAGAGCGCCTGCTGCAGCTCATCCATGGACTCGGTTTCCACTTCCACCGGCCGGCCCGGGGCAATTCGCCGGGCTTCGCTGATGGCCTGACCGATGGAGCCGCAGGCCGAGATGTGGTTTTCCTTGATCAGAAACGCGTCCCAGAGGCCAATGCGGTGGTTGTGGCAGCCACCACAGGTAACTGCGTACTTCAGCGCCAGTCGCAGGCCCGGAAGAGTTTTTCGGGTGTCGAGCAGGTGCACGCCCGTGTGAGCAACTTTTTCCGCGTACCCGGCGCAGACGGTTGCGACGCCTGATAGCGTCTGCAGCCAGTTCAGTGCCGCCCGCTCCGCCGTCAGAAGGCTGCGTGCGGGTCCCTGCATGCGAAACAGGGTTTGGTCCGGAGACGCTGTGTCACCGTCGTTGACCTGCCAGTCGAGCACAACCGTCGGGTCGACCTGGCGGAAAACCTCGTTGACCCAGTCGCGACCGGCAATGATTGCGTGTTCACGGGTGATAACCCGGCCAGAAGCGAGCTTGTCTGCGGGAATCAGCTGCGCTGTGATGTCGCCGTCGCCAATATCCTCACGCAGGCTCAGGGCAACATTTTCAACTCGGGCTTGGCGTAGGAGTTCTGCAGGGATCATGGCTTCGGGTCCGGTCAAATCAGGATGTAACGTGAATAACGGGGAATTCTATAGGCCCGGCATGGATTCGCCAAACGGTATGCACCGAACCGTTAAACTGTGATTGGCGTCCTATCTACACAAAAGGTGACAAAATCTGACACAAGCTGACGTAAACAGCTCGTATTATTAGAGAATCAGGGAAGTCCCCGGCATTCCGCGATCACACCCGGAGCAGCTTAATGGCGCGCGATAACAACATTGTCAGTTTTTCTGGCCAGAAGCCGCTGCAGAGGTTTTCCCTGCCTCAGGCATTGGTGCGTTTGCGTGACGCATCGGGTCAGTCCATGAAAACGGTACTGGCAAATTTCTTTGATCGTTCGGACGATGCTCTCTTTGAACTGGCCGATCGCGCCAGTAACACACTGGACCAGGCTGCCTATTTCGATGCCATGCGGGAGCTCCGGTTGCGACGCAAGGCCATGGTCGTTTCCATGCTCCAATATATGAGCCAGGCATTCAACGATATTGGCAAATTCCGGCCCCGTGAATCGGCCGGCATTCTTGACGAGGTGGAGGGAGATTCCCTCAGCCTTGTGGATCACTCCCAGCTCGAACAGCAGGTTGCGATCGAAAACCTGATCAACAAGCTGAGGAACCGGTATTCCGATCAGATCCGATTGTTGACTGTGAGGGTCAGCCACGTAGTCCCGTCCATCGAACTGGCAGGCAGCCAAATGCCCCTCAGCCCCGAAGTCCTGTGTGGTGGGGTAGCGGAAGCCTGTGCGGATCTTGATATCGATATTCGTGCCAAACTGGTTGTTCTCAAGCTGTTCGATCGTCTGCTGGCCGACACACTGGGAGATTTCTACCAGCAAGCCAACCAGACGTTGGTCGCCGAGGGCGTTCTGCCCGATATGAAGCGACCACCGGCGGAGCGCTCAGGTGGAGCGAAAGCCCCCTCACGCACAGGGCCAAAGAACGGTGGCGCAAAATCGTCAGGCTCTGACTCAGGAGGCGAAGGCCAGGGATCACAGGCGACCTTTTCCGAGCTGAGCGCCCTGCTGCATCAGAGTAACGAAGAGTCGGTTTCTGGCCGGGCGGTTTCCGCTGAAGGCCATCTGGATACTGACAGGCTGATGGCGCGGTTGAGCGAAATCCAGGCGGCATCCGGGAAATGGGGTGCGGACGAGATCATCACGCTGAATGATCAGCTCAAACCGGTGCTCAAGATAGAGCAGGGCAAGTTCGCCAACGTCGGCCAGGTTGATAACGACGTGATTAACCTGGTTGGCATGCTGTTCGACTTCATACTCGAGGACCGGCAGCTGCACCCTGTGATGAAGTCGTTGATCAGTCGCCTTCAGATCCCGGTGCTCAAGGTCGCCCTGAGCGACAAGAACTTTTTCAATCGGGGCGGCCATCCGGTCCGCAAACTGCTTAATGAGCTTGCACTCTCCGCGATCGGCTGGACCGAGAAGCGCGCCGATCAGAGGGACCCGCTGCGAGACAAGATCGAGTCGGTGGTTGAACGGGTTCTGAATGAGTTCACCGACAACGTCGGGTTGTTCGATGAACTGCTGAATGACTTCAGCCACTTCATGGATCTTGATCGTCGCCGTCGGGAGCTGGTCGAGCAACGCTTGCGCGATGCAGAAGAAGGTCGGGCGAGGCAGGAGCGGGCGTCCGAGGCGGTCGACGGCATGATTCGCGATCTGGTCATCAATCGGGAGATTCCGGCGCCAGTCGCGCAACTCTTGCAGGAAGCCTGGCGAAAGTACCTGCAATGGGTGGTGATCCGGGAAGGGGAGGACAGCCGCAGGTGGGCCGACGCCCGGGATCTTACCGAGCGACTGGTGTGGAGTGTCGATCCGACACCGGTGTCGGATTCGACACGCAGTGACCTGCTGCGGGCGATTCCCTCCATTGTCGACGATCTGCGCAAAGCCTTGCAGGAGATTTCCTGGGATCCGTTTGCGACGGACGCGATCATCCGTGATCTGGAGCTGGCTCACGTTGACGTTTTCCAGCGCCTGGTGACGGCCCCCGCTCGTTCCGAGCCACCGGTTGAGGCGCCGCCCGAAGCCTCCTCCGAGTCCGGGATGGAGAACGTTCCGGTTGACGCCCACGGTGCAACGGAGTCCGTTGCCGAGATGGCACGCGCCGACACGGATTCGACGGACGCAATTGCGCAGGAGTGGCTCGACCGGGCCGATTCATTGCGGGTTGGCTCCTGGATTGAGATGTCGAAAGACGGCAGCAAAGTACGCTGCAAGCTGGCAGCGTTTATCAAGGCCACCGGCAAGTACATCTTTGTTAACCGAAGCGGTGCGAAGGTTGCTGAATATCATCGCCAGGACCTGGCTTCCGCCATGGCTTCCGGTGAAATCGGAATGCTTGACGATGGCCTGATCTTCGACCGGGCGCTGGAGTCGATCATTGATAATCTGCGCAGCAGTCGCAAGGACTGAATTCGTAGCAAGACCGGCGACTTTGTGCTTCAATCAGGGCATTCTGTAATGCCCTGATACTTTTGGATTTACCTTGCCTCAATCAGACAAAGCTCCAGTCTCGCAGGTCGTTTCCCCCAGCGACGTAACTGCGCTTCGTGAAACCGGGAAGTTACCCGCCGCACGCTGGTGTCCCTCGCCCAATTTCGGTCCCCGCCCGGAGGGGGCATCGATCACTCTGCTGGTGGTTCACAACATCAGCCTGCCCCCCGGCCAGTTTGGCGGGCCGGAGATCGAGAATTTTTTCTGCAATCGCCTGGATCACTCGGCGCATCCGTATTTCGAAACCATTGCCGGAATGCAGGTGTCGGCCCACGCCCTGGTTCGCCGGGATGGCTCGCTGGTCCAGTTTGTCAGCCTCCTCGACCGGGCCTGGCATGCCGGTCGTTCCTGCTTCCAGGGCGAAGAGGAGTGCAATGATTTCTCCATTGGTATCGAACTGGAGGGCACCGACGATATTCCGTACTCGGAAGCTCAGTATTACTGCCTGGCCCAGATCGCACGCCTGATCATGCTGGCCTGGCCGGACGTAACGCCCGACCGGCTGACCGGACATTGTGACATTGCCCCGGGCCGGAAAACCGATCCCGGTCCGGTATTTGACTGGCAACACTTTCGCACCCTGCTGGCGGAAGTTGCTACCAACGACAAGGGGCGGGGCTGAATGGTTCTGATCGTATTTCTGCTGGCCTACATTGTTCGGCGCCGACTCGATACCCACAACAGTCTTTCCGGAGACAAGCTCTGGCGGCACTGGTTTCATCAGGCCGTAAAAGTCGAGGCGGGCCATGAGTCGGGCATCGCCGGTGGCTTGGCTCTGGTGGTCCTTCCAGCCCTGATTCTCGGGCTCGGAATGTATCTTCTGGATGCCGTCGGCTGGCGGGTTGTGGGTTACCCTATTGAATGGCTGATCCTGATTTTGATGATGGGGGCGCCTGGTTGGCGCCCAATACTGCAGAGCTATTCGGTGTCCTGGCAGCGCGGGGATATGCAGGCGGCCTGGCTCATCGTGGAAGACCGCTTACCGCCCGAGGAGCGGGGGGCGGCATCGTCCCCGGACGTGATGCATCTGACGCTGTCAAAGGCCTTCCTGGTCGGCGTTTTCCAGCGATTTTTCCTGGTTGGATTCTGGTATGTCGTGGGTGGTATTGGTCTGGCCGTGCTGGCCCGGGGCCTGGTGGCGCTTTCAGAACAGTGGCCCCAGGCTGCCGCACGCACCCGTTTCCAGCGGCTGGCTGAGTGGATGGCCTGGCTTCCGGTTCGATTGCTGTCGGTGACCTTCGGAATTGCCGGCGATCTGGCCGGCTGGCTGCGGGAGTTTCCCGCCAGTGTGGGTGGGGTGTCCAAGAAGACGGCCGACGTTCTCATGATTTCCGCCAACGGGTCGTTAACCGGATATGCGCTGGATCCCGAGAGGTTCTCCCGAATTCACCCCGACGAGTGGGTGGATTTTGGCGGGCGTAGCCTGGGAGCAATACTAGACCTTCTTAACCGGAGCATGCTGGTGTGGATATGCGGGCTGGCGCTGCTGGTTATCTTCGGAGTTCTCTGATCCGGCCCGGCTGAAAGCAACTTTTTAACAACAATTAGCGCTCAAGTTTCCGGGACTTCGGGCGACAATAAATATAAGAAAAGAACGATTGTTCAGTTGTTGAAGTTCCAGCGAGAGGGAAACCGTGAAACAACTCATTAATCCTGCCGTTGCACTGATGAACAGGCTGCCCATGGTCTACAAGTTCAGCCTGATCAGCATACTCTTCCTGTTGCCGATTGGCGGGCTCTCCTGGCTGGTGATGTCTCAACTCAATCAGTCGGTCCAGACCATGACCCGGGGGGTAGAAGGGCTGCAGCAGCTCAGGAATGTCGAACACCTGCTCTCGTCCTCCATGACCTACCGGGACTATCGTGCCGCAGGTGTGCTCAAGAACGAAGAAGGTTTGCTTGCTGCATCCGAAGATGCGGCGGAGCAGATTGATTCGCTGCTGGAGAGCCTGATGGCGGAGGAACGCTCCTTTGATGCCTCGGGGTCCTGGGCGGATCAGGTAGCTGCCATACAGGCGGAGTGGCAAACGCTGCGGGCCGACGACAATTACCAGGGTGCCATCGATCCCCAGTTCAAGTATTACCAGGAGTTCGTGCAGAAGGTGATGGCGCTCTTGCCCGCCACCATCGAAATATCCGGTCTTGGTCAGGATGCGTCGCGAGAAAACCAGTTGCTGCTCGGGCTGGTGCGGGAAGCCTTGCCCGAGGCCCGTGGTGTGATAGGTCAGGCCCGCGCCTTTGGCACGTTCGCGCTTGTCGAAGGCCAGGTGGGTTATGCCCTGAGCGAGGGGCTCAATGGAATTTATGACCGGTTGACCAACCGCAGTTCCCTGTTGGCACCGGCGTTGTCGGTGGCGGCCGAAGCGTCCGATCAGCTCTCGAGCGAAGCCGGCAATACGATCGACCGCGTGAACGAGAGTCTGGTGCTGGTGCGCGATGCGCTGGACCTCAATGTGATCACGCCGATGCGACTGGAAATGCCGTGGCGGGAATACGACGCGCTGATTCGCGCGCAGCTTGAAAGCTATGACGAGCTGACCGGAGCCATTTTCGATGTCGTTGAGGGCAACCTGTCGACCCGCCTCGAGAATCAGGTCAACCAGCGACGCCTCATTGTCGTCGCGCTGTTGGCCATTCTGCTGGTGGTCGTCTACCTGTACATCGGCTTCTTCATGTCGGTTCGTACCGCCATCAACCGTTTCACCGACGCGGCCCGGAATGTGGCGGCGGGTGACATGACAACCCACATCAATCTGCAGAACCGCGATGAGTTGGGGGAATTAACCAGCGAATTCAATAACATGACTGATCGAATTGCCGAGCTGATCCGGTCCGTCAGCAGCACTACTGCAGACGTGGACCAGCAGGCGGCCCGGGTCAAGGACACGGCCGCGGCGAACAGCGAGGCGGTCGCTCGTCAGATGGAAGAAAGCGGCCAGATTAACGAAGCCATGAACCAGATGGTGGAGGCCGTTAACGAGGTTACCGAAAGTGCGCATCGTGTGGCTGACAGTGCCGGTACCGCCGAAAGTGATACCGAAACCGGTCGGCAGGTTGTCGCCGATACCGTTGGAACCATCAACCAGCTGGCCGCAGAAATCTCGGGTGCCGTCGATGTGATCAACCGGGTCAGTCAGGACAGCGATAACATCAGTCAGGTCCTGGTCGAGATCAAGGCCATTGCTGAACAGACCAACCTGCTCGCACTGAACGCGGCCATTGAGGCGGCAAGGGCTGGCGAGCAGGGCCGGGGGTTCGCGGTGGTTGCCGACGAAGTACGTTCGCTGTCCCAGCGCACCCACAAATCGACGGAAGAAATCGAGGGCATGATTTCCCGGTTGCAGAGTGGGGTGAAGGATGCCGTATCGGCGATGACCAACAGCCGGAATGTTACCGAAACCACCGTGACCAAATCCGGGCAGGTGACGGAGGCGCTCGACCGAATCGCCCGGGGCATTTCGATCATTGTGGATATGAGTCATCAGATTGCCCAGGCCGCGGAAGAGCAATCTGCCGTGGCCCGGGATGTGAACACCAGCGTTGCGCAGATTGGCGATCTTGGGCAAACCACCGCCGCGAACGCCGAGGAAACCCTGGAATCATCCCGGGAAATGTCCGACCTCACCGCGTCGCTTCAGCGCTTGGTGGAGGCCTTCAAGGTGTGAGGCCTTCGTTCACCAAAACACAGATCCGGCCTTCAGAGGCCGGATTTTTTTTGCTCCCACAAGATTTCCTCGCCACCGTCTCGGCGGGCCAGTACCCGGGCGATCACAAACAGCAGGTCTGACAGCCGGTTCAGGTAATGCCGGGACGCCGTATTGATGGAATCCTCGTGCCCAAGCGCCACCACGATGCGCTCGGCCCTTCGGCACACGGCCCGGGCCAGGTGGCACTGGGCTGCGGCGGGGGTGCCGCCCGGAAGAATGAAGTTCTTCAGGGGGGGAATCCCTTCGTTGTGGTGGTCGAGGGTTTGTTCCAGCCACTCAATGTGGACATCACCAATCACTTTGCTGCCGGGAATGGCGAATTCGCCCCCCAGGTCGAAGAGGTGGTGCTGGATGCGGCGCAGGCTCTCCACCAGGGGATCATCGTTGTCCAGGGTTTCGATCAGTAGGCCGATGTGGCAGTTCAGCTCGTCGGCCGTGCCCATGGCCTCAACGCGTTGTGCGTTCTTGGCGATACGGTTGCCATCGGCCAGGCCCGTTGAGCCATCGTCCCCGGTTCGGGTGTAAATTTTGGAAAGGCGATTGCCCATCGGCATGCTCCTGTTAGCGTGGTGACAGTTGTTTTACCCGTTCTGTCAGCATTTGGTTCACCGGCGTGGGGATTGCCAGTGACTGACCCAGGCGGACCAGGTAGCCGTTGATGTAATCAATCTCGGTCGGGCGCCCCTGCAGCATATCACTGCGCATGGACGAGGTATTGTCGGCAGTCGCCCTCGCCACGGCTTCGATCCGCGTTCTCAGGGCCGGCGCGTCACTGCCCCCCTGGCCGCTGGCCGCCATCAGTTGGGCTATTTCCGTGCACAGGTCATCAATATGAGCCTGGAAAAAGTCCGCAGTCACTATGTCGCCGTTGGGGCAGTCCAGAATCGCTGTGAACGGGTTGATGCCGGCGTTAATCACCAGCTTTTGCCAGAGGCGGCCGAGGATGTGGTGTTCTGCATGGACGGTCATTGCGCTGGTCGCCAAGCGTTCGACCACGGGAGCAACGTGAGACTGGCCAGCGTCGGTCAGAGCGCCGACCCAGGTCTCTCCGGCTCCGGCGTGAATCACCGAGTCCGGTGACGGCCGGTTCGCGCCCTCGGTGGTACTGGCGGCCAGAATGGGGCGCCCCGGCCAGCGTTCCGCGACCGCCTGTTGGCTGCCAAGACCGTTCTGAAACAGCACAATCGGTACCATAACGGGCAGGGCCGCGGCCATGCCTTCAATGGCTTGCATAGTATCCCCGGCCTTGGTCGTGACCAGAATCAGGTCGGGCCTGTCCGTCGAGGCTAGCCAGGGTATCGCAACCGGGCGTTCCGTTCCGTCCAGAGCCTGGAAGCGGTAAGTCACAGACTCGGTTGGCGTCTGCCCGGGTCGGGGGATGAAGGCGGTGTCATGGGCAGGAAGCGAGGCGGCCCAAAGCCGCCCCAACGAACCTGCTCCAAGAATGGCAATCATGCCGTTACATGGCCTCGATGTCGGCCCGCTGGTCGCTGAGTCGGGACAGACTGCCCTGGGCATCCCGAAGCTTCTCCTGCTCCTTTTCCACGACCTCGGCGGGGGCCTTGGCGGTGAATTTCTCATTGCCCAATTTGCCTTCAAGGCGGCCGATCTCTTTTTGCAGACGCTCAAGTTCCTTGTCCAGACGCTTGAGTTCTGCGTCCTTGTCGATCAGGCCGGCCATCGGCACCAGCACTTCCATCTCGCCCACCAGTTGGGTCGCTGACATCGGTGCCTTGTCGCCGTCAAACCAGTCCAGGCTTTCCAGCTTGGCCAGGGATGCGAGGAACTGGCGGTTGTCGTCCATGCGGCGCTTGTCGTCCGCGTCCTTGCCGCGCAGCAGAACCGGAATTTTCTTGGCCGGGGAGATGTTCATTTCACCGCGGATGTTCCTTACCGCAACGATCACGCCCTTGAGCCACTCGATGTCAGCGGCAACCGCCGCATCCTGCTTGTTGCTGTCCGGCTGGGGGTAGGGCTGCAGCATGATGCTGTCGCCCGACTTACCGGCCAGCGGTGCGATACGCTGCCAGATTTCCTCGGTGATGAACGGCATGATCGGATGAGCGACCCGCAGTACGGCTTCGAGCACGCGAACCAGCGTGCGGCGGGTGCCGCGCTTGGCTTCGGCGCTGGCGTTTTCGTCATTCAGGACCGGCTTGGACAGTTCCAGGTACCAGTCGCAGTACTCGTTCCAGATGAACTCGTAGAGCGCGTAGGCGGCGAGGTCGAAGCGGTACTGGTCAAGGTGACGAACCACGTCCTGCTCGCAGTTCTGTAGCTCGCTGATGATCCAGCGGTCGGCCAGGGACAATTCCACGGGCTCGTCGTTCACGCCGCAGTCTTCGCCTTCGGTGTTCATCAACACATAGCGGGCAGCGTTCCAGAGCTTATTGCAGAAGTTCCGGTAACCTTCCAGGCGCTTCATGTCCCAGTTAATGTCCCGCCCGGTGGTGGCCATGGCTGCCAGGGTGAAACGCAGGGCATCGGTGCCGTGGGCGGCGATACCTTCGGGGAATTCCTTCTTGGTGCGCTTCCCGATTTTCTCGGCCAGCTTCGGCTGCATCAGGTTGCCGGTGCGCTTTTCCAGCAGATCGTCTAGACCGATGCCGTCGATCATATCCAGCGGGTCGATGACGTTGCCCTTGGATTTGGACATCTTGTCGCCGTGCTCGTCCCGGATCAGCCCGGTGACGTAGACGGTGTGGAAGGGTACCTGGGGTGTGCCGTCTTCGTTTTTCATGAAGTGCATGGTCATCATGATCATCCGGGCCACCCAGAAGAAGATGATGTCGAAACCGGTGACCAGCACGTCGGTGGGGTGGAAGGTCTTGAGGCGTTCGGTGATTTCCGGCCAGCCCAGGGTGCCGAAGGTCCAGAGCGCCGAGCTGAACCAGGTGTCCAGCACATCGTCATCCTGGGACAGTTCAAGGTCAGCGGCGAGGTTGTGCTTCTGGCGCACTTCTTCTTCGCTGCGACCGACATAAATATTGCCCTCGGCATCGTACCAGGCGGGAATTCGATGCCCCCACCAGAGCTGACGTGAAATACACCAGTCCTGGATATCACGCATCCAGGAGAAATACATGTTCTCGTACTGCTTGGGCACGAACTGGATGCGACCGTCTTCCACCGCTTCGATCGCCGGCTTGGCCAGGGTCTTGGCGTCGGCGAACCACTGGTCGGTCAGCATCGGCTCGATGATCAGGCCGGAGCGGTCACCCCGGGGAACACTCAGGACGTGGTCTTCCACGCTCTCGAGCAGGCCATTGACCTTCATGTCAGTGACGATCTGGTCCCGGGCCTTTTCCCGGGTCAGGCCGGCGTATGCCGCCGGAATCTTGCCGTCGATCTCGGAGTTTTCAGTGCCGTCGGCGTTGAACACTTCGGCCACGCTCCGGATGTTCGCGTCCTGAGTCATGACGTTGATCATGGGCAGGTCGTTGCGTTTGCCAACGGCGTAGTCGTTGAAGTCGTGCGCCGGGGTGATCTTCACGCAGCCGGAACCCTTTTCCGGGTCGGCGTGGTGGTCGGCCACGATCGGGATGCGGCGGTTGACCAGCGGCAGGATCACGAACTTGCCAATCAGGTGCTGGTAGCGTTCATCGTCCGGGTGGACGGCTACGGCGGTATCACCCAGCAGCGTTTCGGGTCGGGTGGTGGCGACCACCAGGTAGCGTTTGCCGTCCTGGGTCTGCTCGCCGTCCGCCAGCGGGTAGCGCAGGTGCCAGAAGAAACCTTTTTCTTCCTTGTTCTCCACCTCAAGGTCGGAGATGGCAGTGTGCAGTTTCGGATCCCAGTTCACCAGGCGCTTACCGCGATACACCAGTCCTTCGTCGTACAGGCGGATAAAGACTTCCTGAACGGCCTTGTAGAAACCGTCGTCCATGGTGAAACGTTCGTGGTCCCAGTCCACGGAATTGCCCAGGCGACGCATCTGGCGGGTGATGGTGCCGCCGGAGTGCTCTTTCCAGTCCCAGATGCGCTTGATGAACTCGTCACGGCCGAGGTCGTGGCGGGTTTTCCCTTCTTCTGCGCCGACCTTGCGTTCAACCACCATCTGGGTGGCGATGCCGGCGTGGTCGGTGCCGACCTGCCAGAGAGTATTGTGGCCCTGCATACGCTTGTAGCGGGTGAGCGTGTCCATGATGGTGTGCTGGAACGCATGGCCCATGTGCAGGCTGCCGGTAACGTTGGGCGGCGGGATGGCGATGCTGTAGGACTGGCCTTCACCGGAGGGCCGGAAATACCCTTTGGATTCCCAGTTCTCGTACCACTGGCGCTCGATGTTTTCTGGCTGGTAGGTTTTTTCCATGGGTTTCTGCTGGTGACCGTTGGTTGATTCGCAAGGGGAAATTAAGACGCCCGATTATACATGGTCGCTCGTGCTGCGGCGAACCTCAGCGCTTTCTCTGGTCGTGAACCCGGGCCTCGATTCCGAGCGCCCTCAGTTGCCGGAAATGGGACCGGGCCTGGTCCAGGACGGACGGATCGTTGTGGGCAACCAGGGCCAGCCGCTTGAACCGGTCCGCATCAGCCGGCAGCGTGCTGGAGAGGATGATGACGGTATCCCAGTCCCCGGCGCCCGGCGGGCAGAGCAGAATGCCGACGGGGTCGGTGCAGGTGGTGGCGGAGTCCGGCACCACGCTGTGGGGAATAAACGCGTCGGGGCTGAAATTCCACAGCAGGTCATCCAGTTCCTGGGCGTGCTGCATGGTGTCGCAGACAATGCAGGCCCGATCACCCTGTTGCCAGGCCTTGTCCACCAGTTTCGCGGCGTGGAGGTTGCGGGCCGCGGGCGTACTCTGGGCGAGGATGTGGAACCAGTAGCGCTGATCGGGGCTGTCTTGTCCGGCAGCACCGGCAGCTGGGCTGCCGGCCTCCGGACGATCGTCGGGGTTACTTGCCGGCATGGGACATCAGGTAGTCAACCAGCAAGGGAACCGGGCGACCGGATGCGCCTTTGGCCTTGCCGGATTGCCAGGCCGTGCCTGCAATGTCCAGATGCGCCCAGCGGTACTCCTTGGCGAAGCGGGACAGGAAGCAGGCCGCAGTAATGGTGCCCGCCGAACGGTCGCCGATGTTCTGCATGTCGGCAAAGTTACTGTCGAGCTGGCTCTGGTAATCGTCCCACAGGGGCAAGCGCCAGGCGCGGTCATCCGCCCGTTCACCCGCCGCCAGAAGTTCGTTGGCGAGTTCATCGTTGTTGGCAAGCAGGCCGGTTGCGTGGTGGCCGAGGGCAACGATGCAGGCGCCGGTCAGCGTGGCCATGTCGATCACTGCCGCCGGGTCAAACTTCTTCACGTAGGTGAGCGCATCGCACAACACCAGTCGGCCCTCGGCGTCGGTATTGAGGATCTCGACGGTCTGGCCGGACAGGGTGGTCACGATGTCGCCGGGCCGGCAGGCACCGCCGTCCGGCATGTTCTCGGCCGCGGCAATGACTGCCACCACATTGATCTTGGGTTTGGTTTCCGCCAATACCTGCATGGCGCCGAATACGCTGGCCGAGCCGCCCATGTCGTATTTCATCTCATCCATGCCGGCACCCGGCTTGAGACTGATGCCGCCGGTGTCAAAGGTGATGCCCTTGCCAACCAGGACCTGGGGCTTGTCTTTCGGGTTGCCGCCGCGGTACTCCATCACGATCAGGCGCGGTGGCTGAGTGCTGCCTTTGCCAACGGCCAGGATGGTGTTCATGCCCATCTTTTCCATCTGCTTTTCATCAAACACTTCGGTCTTGATGCAGTCGTGGTCCTTCGCCAGTTTCTTGGCCTGTTGGGCCAGCCATTCCGGATGACAGATGTTGGGTGGGGTGTTGCCCAGATCGCGGGTGAAATTCATGCCGCGGCCGGTCGCCAGGCCGAGATTGAAGGCATCCTTCAGCGCCTTGCCGCTTGCGGAAGCGGTGACCAGGACCTTGTTCAGCTTGCGGGCAGTCGGCTTCTCGCTCTTGTAGTCGGTGAACGTGTAGAGCTGCTCCTCCAGGGTGCGGCCGATCAGGTTCAGCCGGGCTTCCCCGGAACTCACCGCATCCGCGCCGGTCACGGCCGTGTCGGCCAGGGTAACCAGGGCTAATTTCGACGGACCATCTTTCAGAGCACCGACCAACGCGATCAGGGCCTTGCGGTAAGCTGCCGGGGTGCGCTCGCTGTCTTTGCCAGTACCGACGACCAGCAGCCGGCTCCAGGGCTGGTCGCTGAGCGGAACAGAGCGCGTGGTGGCGTTCTTACCACTGATATCACCGTTTTTCTGGAGTGTCTTGATCAGCCCGCCGAGCGCGTCGTCCGCCTGAGTCGTGGACTCCGGCCAGGTGCCTTTCTCGGGAAGACCGATGACAAGGCAGTCGGCTTTTGTACTGACAATGGCTTTACTGCTCAGGCTGAAATTCATGGCAACTCCTGTTGATTGTTCTGAAGAACTGTCCGCGGTGGGCGGAGGGGATTTCCGATCTAGTCTAGCATTGGGGTTGGCAGGGAGTTTATCAACCGGCAGGCCTGCCTGTGCAGTCTGGCCTGACCGTAAACGTTCCACTCTGTCATTCGGCCCAAAGGTTACATAGAATACGCGCAGTTATCTGTTTCCTCCATGATTTTACCGGCACTGGCAGAGAGACCCATTTGAGCATTATTTTCCGTTATCTAGTTCGCCAGGTGATGATCAGCATGGTTGCCGTCTCCGGCATTCTGTTGCTGGTGTTTATGAGTGGCCGATTCCTCAAATATCTGGGCAGCGCGGCAGAAGGCGAGATTGCCGCAGACGTGTTGTTCTCGATCATGGCGTTTCGTTTTCCGGGTTTTCTGGAGTTGATCCTGCCGCTGGGGCTGTTCATCGGCATTCTGCTGGCTTATGGGCGGATGTATCTGGAAAGCGAGATGACGGTGTTGTTTGCCTGCGGCGTGAGTGACCGGCAGCTGCTGGCGAAAACGCTGCTGGGCAGCCTGCCGGTGATGGTTGTTGTTGGCGCAATGAGCCTGTACGTATCGCCCTGGGGCATGAAGCAGGTAGAGCGGATTTTCAATGAGCAGCGCCAGGCCACCGAGTTCGAAATGCTGGTGCCGGGACGCTTCCAGGACTTCAGCGCCGGCGGCCGGGTGACGTACACCGAGGGCCTGAGTGATGACAAGCGCGAGTTGCGGGGCGTGTTCATCGCCGAATACGGCAAGAATGGCGAGGGCGTAACGATCTTTACCGCCGAGTCGGGGTCGCAGCTGATCGACCGTGAGACCGGCAGCCGGTTCCTGATTCTGGAAGATGGTGGGCGTTTTGACGGCACTCCCGGTCGGCTCGAGTACAACGTGACTGGTTTTGATGCCTATGGGCTGAAGATCAAAAGCGGTGAAAAGGGTACCCGTGAACTGGAGGAAGGGATCAGTACCCTGGCCCTGATGGAGTCCGACAATCCCGAGGATCGCGCACTGCTGCACTGGCGTTTCTCGTTGCCTTTGATCGTGCCGATCGTGACTCTGCTGGCGGTTCGGTTGAGCCGGGTGAATCCCCGCCAGGGTCGATTCTTTCACCTGCTGCCGGCGATGTTGGTCTACATCACCTACCTGGGGCTGCTGATTGTCGCCCGCGATGCCCTGGCGAACGGCAAGGTGCCCGAATGGATCGGCATGCTCTGGGTGCATGGGCTGTTTCTCGCCTTTGGCCTCTGGTTGCAGTTCGGTCCGGCCTGGTTGTACCGCCGCCGCGCCTTAAGGGAGGCCCGCGCCCATGCGTAGGATTGACGGTTATGTCATGCGCACCGTCGGTGGCGCGATGTTCCTGGTCATGGTGGTGGTGCTCTCGCTTGACCTGATCTTTGGATTTATCGCGGAACTTGAAGACACCCGCAATAACTACCAGACACTTGAGGCGCTCTGGTACGTTGCCCTGACGCTCCCGCGTCGCATCTACGATTACCTGCCTCTGGGCGCCTTTATGGGCTGCCTGGTCGGTCTGGGCTCGATGGCGAGTTCCTCCGAGCTCACAGTGATCCGGGCCGCCGGGGTGTCGCTCAAGCGAATCGTCTGGTCTGCCATGAAACCGGCCCTGGTGGTTGTGGTACTGGGCGTTCTGATCGGCGAGTACGTCGCCCCGCCGGCCGAGAGGCTGGCCCAGAGTGAAAAGGCGGTTGCCCTGGGTGCGGGAAGCAACGTTGCCTCGGCAACCGGGGTCTGGCACCGGGAAGGGGATGTGTTTATTCACCTCAACGCGGTTCAGCCCAACGGGGTGCTGCACGGGGTGTCGCTGTTCCGGTTTAACGAGGAGCGCGAACTTCAGTCATCGAGTTTCGCCAGGCGGGCAATTTTCCAGGGCGATCACTGGAGCCTGGAAAACGTCCGCACGACCCGAATCGAGGAAACGGGAACCAGGCTGGTCCGGCACCCGTCACTTCGTTGGGAGACGGGCCTGTCGCCGAGTGTGCTCAGCGTGCTGATCGTGAAACCGGAGAACTTGTCGATGTCCGGTCTCTACACCTACGCCAGGTATCTGGAGGACCAGGATCTGAACGCCTCACGCTACTGGCTGGCGTTCTGGAAAAAGACCCTGATGCCACTCGGTACGGCGGTCATGGTGCTCGTTGCCATTTCCTTTATCTTCGGGCCACTGCGGTCGGTGACCATGGGGTTCCGGGTGTTTACCGGTTTGCTGGTGGGCCTGCTGTTCAAATACATGCAGGATCTGCTGGGCCCAATGAGCCTGGTGTACGGCTTCAATCCGATGCTGGCGGTGCTTGTCCCGATTGCGGTCAATGCCGTGGTTGGTGCGATCCTGATGCGCCGGGCCGGGTAGCGGCCCTGGCGGTCAGCGGGTTTCCTTGGGGACCTGAACCACCACGCTGTTTGACATCCGGTCGGTAGCGGACAGTCCGTTAATGGGCAGGAACAGCGCGATGATGGCTGGCAGAGAAACAAACAGAGTCGCCGAGCCCACGTAATAACCTGCCAGCAGGGCGAGAAAGAAGACGGCCGCGGCGGTCACGTAGCGCCGCAGGGCCTGGCTCCAGCTTACCGACGTGCCATCCAGATTTTCGATCCGGATCCGCCAGACCTGCATGCCAAGCGTCTGGCCGATGCGGGTCCAGAAGTAGGCGAAGAACAGATAAAGCACCAGGAACAGCACGAAGGTCAGGCCCGGATCTCCCGAGAGCTGGCCGGCTTCCGCCATTTCCTCGAAGCGATCCCAGCCGGTGATCCAGCCGCCGATCACGGTGTAGACCCAGGTGGCTACGAGCAAAACGGCAATGCTGATCAGCCCGTCGTAGATAATGGCAAGCGCGCGCTTTACAAAAGTGGCTGGGGGTAAGAGTTCCTCGGCGTCATGGAAGCGTCGGGGCATGGGTTCTCCTGTGATGTTTCACGTTTTTCCTGTTCTCGGCGTGTGCTAGAGTAGCGGATTTGCACACGCATGTAAGTATTCGTATTCAATCGCGGACCCGCCGGTTTCACGGCGAGTTTCTGGAAAGGTATCAAAGGGCTATGAAAACCGCAGAGTTGCGACAGGCGTTTCTCGATTATTTCAGACAGCAAGGCCATACCATTGTGTCGAGCAGTTCACTGGTACCGGCGGATGATCCGACGCTGCTGTTCACCAATGCGGGAATGAACCAGTTCAAGGATGTGTTTCTTGGGCGGGAAGAGCGCGACTACACCCGGGCGACCACCTCCCAGAAATGCGTCCGTGCAGGCGGCAAGCACAACGACCTCGAAAACGTGGGTTACACCGCGCGCCACCATACTTTCTTCGAGATGCTCGGCAACTTCAGTTTCGGCGATTACTTCAAGCGCGAGGCCATCAATTACGCCTGGACCTTCCTGACCGGTGATGAGTGGCTCAAGCTGCCGACCGAAAAGCTTTGGGTGACGGTCTACGCCGACGATGACGAAGCCTACGACATCTGGAACAAGGAAATAGGCGTGCCCGCCGATCGCATTGTACGCATTGGCGATAACAAGGGTGCCCGCTACGCGTCCGACAACTTCTGGCAGATGGGCGATACCGGCCCCTGTGGCCCCTGCACGGAAATCTTCTACGATCACGGTCCCGATGTGGCCGGTGGCCCTCCCGGAAGTCCCGAGGAAGACGGCGACCGGTACATCGAGATCTGGAACGTCGTGTTCATGCAGTACAACCGGACCGCCGACGGCGAGATGATGAAGCTGCCCAAGCCCTCGGTGGACACCGGAATGGGCCTGGAGCGGATCACTGCGGTTCTGCAGGGCGTTCACAGCAACTACGAAATCGATCTGTTCCAGGACCTGCTGCGGGCCGCATCCGACGTGCTCGGCGGTGTGCCCGCGACGGAGGCCAGCCTGCGTGTGGTGGCTGACCACATCCGTTCCTGCGCTTTCCTGATCTCCGATGGCGTGATGCCTTCCAACGAAGGTCGTGGCTTCGTGCTGCGCCGCATCATTCGCCGGGCTGCCCGTCACGGCAACAAGCTGGGTGCAACCCAGCCGTTCTTCCACAAACTGGCGGGGGCTCTGGCCGATCTGATGGGCGAGGCCTATCCGCAGCTGGTGAGCAGCCGCAAGCAGATTGAAAAGGTATTGCTGCAGGAAGAAGAGCAGTTCGCCAAGACCCTGGACAAGGGCCTGCGCCTGTTGGAGCAGGACATCGCCGAGCTGGAAGGTGACGTGATTCCGGGCGAAACCATCTTCACACTGTATGACACTTACGGCTTCCCGGTTGATCTGACCAACGACATCGCCCGCGAACGCGGACTGGCACTGGACTACGACGGCTACGAGCAAGCCATGGAGCGCCAGCGCGATCGTGCCCGTGCGGCCAGCAAGTTTGGTATCGATTACAACGCCGCGGGCCTCAACATTGAAGGCAAGACCGAGTTTACCGGATACGACCATATCGACGGCCACGAGCGCATTCGTACCGTGATTGTCGGCGGCGAGGAGAAAAGCGCCGAAGCCGGCGATGAGGCGGTTGTGGTTCTGGAGCGCACTCCGTTCTACGCCGAGTCTGGCGGCCAGGTCGGCGATACCGGCCTGCTGACCTGGAGCGGCGGCCGCTTCAAGGTGACTGATACGCGCAAGGAAGGGGATAACCACCTGCACGTGGGTACCCTGATTGAAGGTGAGCTGTTCCCGGGCCTGGAAGTGGATGCCCGGATCGACCACGCCCGTCGCGAGCGCACCAAGCGCAACCATTCTGCCACGCACCTCCTGCACGCGGCATTGCGCAAGATCCTGGGCGATCATGTTACCCAGAAGGGGTCGCTGGTCGATCCTGACAAACTGCGTTTCGATTTCTCGCATTTTGAGCCGGTTACGCCGGAGCAACTGAAGGAAATCGAACGCCAGGTTAACGAGCAGATCCTCGACAACACGCCCGTTGAAACCGAAATCACCGACATGGAAAAGGCCCAGGAGAAGGGGGCCATGGCGCTGTTTGGTGAAAAGTACGGGGATACGGTGCGCGTGCTCAGCATGGGTACAGACAGCTACTCGGTGGAACTGTGTGGCGGTACTCACGTTGCCCGAACCGGGGATATCGGCCTGTTCCGCATTACTTCGGAAAGTGGCATCTCCGCCGGGGTGCGCCGAATTGAGGCGGTCACAGGTTTTGGCGCGCTGGAGTGGGTGGACAGCACCGAGCGCACTCTGCGCAATACCGCAGGCCTCGTTCGGGCTACCCGGGACACCGTGGTCGAAAAGGTCCAGCAGACGCTGGATCGCAACCGCCAGTTGGAAAAAGAAGTGGATGCACTCAAGGCCAAGCTGGCGAGCTCCGCCGGAACCGACCTGGCCGGATCAGCGGTGGATGTCGCAGGTCTGAAGGTTGTTGCCTCCGAGCTTGAGGGCGCCGATCGCAAAGCCCTGATGGAAACCGCCGACCAGCTCAAGAACAAGCTGGGCGAAGGAGTGGTTGTCCTCGCCAGTGTTGAAGATGGCAAGGTGACGCTGGTGGCCGGTGTGACCAAGTCCGCCACGGGCAGGATCAAGGCCGGCGATCTCATGAAGCATCTGGCGGCACAGGTTGACGGCAAAGGCGGCGGCCGGCCGGATATGGCTCAGGGTGGCGGTAACGATCCGAGCAAGCTGGCCGATGCACTCGCAGGCATTCCTGCCTGGGTTGAAGAAAATATTGGTTAAGCAACTGTTTGTGAGGACGGGCAGGGGTTTATAATCCCGCTCGTTTTCTCATACGACTGGCGAGGCGGTGCTTCGCTGTGAGTCCCCGTTTTGGATATTGGAAAAAATGGCGCTGTTGGTTCAGAAATTTGGTGGCACCTCGGTTGGCACAACCGAGCGAATTGAAGCGGTTGCCGACAAGGTTTCCCGGTTCCGCAAGGAAGGTCATGATGTAGTGGTGGTGGTTTCAGCCATGAGTGGCGAAACCAACCGCCTGATTGCTCTGGCCTCGAACATTATGGAAGAGCCGACGCCCCGTGAAATGGACGTTCTGGTCTCCACTGGCGAGCAGGTCACCATTGCGCTGTTGTCCATGGCGCTGCAGAAACGGGGCTGTGATGCCCGGTCCTACACCGGCTCCCAGGTGCGGATTGTGACTGACAGCACGCACACCAAGGCGCGCATCAAACAGATCGATGAGCAGCGCATGCGGGAAGACCTCGATGCGGGCCGGGTTGTGGTTGTGGCCGGTTTTCAGGGCATTGATGAATGCGGCAACATAACCACGTTGGGGCGGGGTGGTTCGGACACCACGGCCGTTGCTCTGGCCGCTGCCCTCAAGGCGGACGAGTGCCAGATCTACACCGATGTTGACGGTGTCTACACAACTGATCCCCGCGTTGTCGACAGTGCCCGGCGCCTGGACCGGATTACCTTTGAAGAAATGATCGAAATGGCGAGTCTGGGCTCCAAGGTTCTCCAGATCCGTTCGGTAGAATTTGCAGGCAAATACAACGTTCCATTACGGGTTCTTTCCAGCTTCCAGGAAGGTGAAGGTACCCTGATCACTCTTGAGGATGAAAACGCCATGGAGCAACCGGTTGTTTCCGGCATCGCTTTTAACCGCGACGAAGCAAAACTGACCATCGTCGGCGTTCCCGACACGCCGGGAAGTGCATTGCGCATTCTGAAACCGGTAAGCGATGCTAATATTGAAGTAGATATGATCGTTCAGAACGTGGGCGAGGATAACAAGACCGCGTTCACGTTCACCGTGCACCGCAACGATTTCAAGCGCGCGAAGGAAGTTCTGCAGCGGGTTTCGGATGAACTGGGTGCCCGTGAAGTGGGTGGCGACAGCAAGATTGCCAAGGTAAGTATCGTCGGCGTAGGCATGCGGTCCCACGCCGGTGTTGCCACCCGAATGTTTGAGGCGTTGTCCCATGAGGGCATCAATATTCAGATGATCTCCACATCGGAAATCAAGATTTCCGTGGTGATTGATGAAAAATATCTCGAGCTGGCGGTTCGCGCACTGCATAGTGAGTTTGAACTGGACAAGCCCGCGGTAGAAGAAGAGGTCTGAGCAAGCAGATATCAGGTCGATCTGTAGGACCTCCTTGAATAAGGGAACCATTTATTGAGCCTATGACAAAACGGAACCGTATAAGGGGATGTGCGTCTTTTGATCGGTCAGTGGTCCCGCTATAAATGCGATAGTAAATAACAAATCATTTGTCGGAACAGGTAGCTCTGGATAGGGAGTAAGGGATATGTTGATTTTGACTCGCCGCGTTGGCGAAACTCTGATGGTGGGTGATGAAATCACCGTAACCGTACTCGGAGTGAAGGGGAACCAGGTGCGAATTGGCGTGAATGCCCCGAAGGAAGTAGCGGTTCACCGTGAAGAAATCTACCAGCGTATTCAGTCGGAGAAGGGCTCTGAAGAGCCGGAACCGGGCAATAGCTGAGAGATAAAAAGCCGTTCAAGGGAGACCTGAACGGCTTTTTTATTTGCCAGGGAAATCGGGATGGAAAAATCGCCTGTCAACCCTATGAAAACAGAAAAATTATGGTAGTATACGCCCCGTTCTCAAGGAGAGGTGGGTGAGTGGCTGAAACCAGTTCCCTGCTAAGGAACCGTACGAGCAATCGTACCGAGGGTTCGAATCCCTCCCTCTCCGCCATTTTCCATCCGGAAAACGAGAGCAGGTTGAAGTGGCATTCAACCAGGCAAGTGATTGATGCGCGGCTGTAGCTCAGCTGGATAGAGTACCTGGCTACGAACCAGGCGGTCGGAGGTTCGAATCCTCCCAGCCGCGCCATACGAAATAAAAAACCCCGCCAATGAGCGGGGTTTTTTATTGCCTGAAGATCCGGCTTACAGCTTCATGCCATGGGGCCCCATCAGTTGGCCACGAAGCGCACCATCCGGGTGCTCGGGGTTATGGATGTTGATGTAGAAATCGGCCGGATTCTCGAGAATCCGCTTCACGATGCCTTGTTCCCCAGTCGGGAATTTGCCTTTCTCGCCTTCGGTAAGGCAGTCCGCGGCATCGCCATCCTCAGGTCCGGCCAGGGCAGCCACGGGGGCGCCATTCATGCCTTTCCCGGCTTCATGGATATGAGCCGCCATGCCTTCTTTCACCGCAACAGTCTGAATGCCTTCAACCTGAATGACGTAACAGAGCGTTGTGGGATCGCCATCTATGCCAAATACATGGGCATGGCCCTTGCCGTTGCTGTCGCCCTTCGTATCAACCAGCGCTTTGGCGCTCAGTTGTGTGCTCAGAACGTGGTTGGTATGTCCTGCATGGGCTGCGGAGGCGAGCCCCAGGGCGGACACAATGGCGGCGACGAACAATGACGGCTTGATCTTATGGTTCATGGTATTTCCCCGAGATAGTGTGTGATCACAGATTTTGCGAGTTATTGCCCAGGTAATTCGTTTCGAGGCGCGAAATAGTTGCACTTGGCTGGAAATAAAGCGGGTGACGGCAGACTTGCGTTCTCCGGATGTCGGGATATTTGTCGCGGATCAAGTATGGTGTGGTTAAAAATTGAACATATCTGGTGGTGGTGACTATTCTTGATAATGGAGGGTCGTACGTTTAAAGGAGTTGGTCTTATGAATAAAACGATCAATGGAGCTTATGACAATCATGATCAGGCCAAGAACACCTGGGATGATCTGATCGCGTCCGGTATTCCAAGAGACAATATCTTTATTGATGAGGAAGCCGGGGTGGTAAAAGTGAGTGTTCCTGCGGAAACCGAGAAGGAAATTCTGGAAATTTTTGAGCGCCACAAGCTTCACTGAGTGGGCTGTTTGGGGCGTTCTTCAGTACAGAGTCAGGCGGGGTGGAACAGAGTTCCACCCCGCCTGAGGGATAACTCCTCACCACATGAGGTCGTCCGGGATCTCGTAACCGGCGTAAGGATCGTCTTCGCCAGCATCGTCGGTTTTGCGATCGTGAAGGACCACGACGGCATTCTCATCCCGTTCCATGATCTTCCTGGCAACACCCTCCGCGAGAATCTCATAGCTGTCATTCACAAACACGATGGCCAGACGGCCCCGGGAAAGCTGATCCACCATGGTGTCGTCGACAAAAATCTTCTTGATCTTCTTGTCATGGACGAACTGATAGGAGGTCTCGCCCCGGCTCCGATCCAGCCGGTTGGTTTCGACCAGTTGGCGAATCTGGGCCTGAATCGCTTTTTTCTCGGCTTCTTGCTGACGCTGGCGATTAAGCTCCCGGTCCCGCTCGGCCTTTTCTTCACGGGCTTGACGCGCACGCACTTCGGCTTCGTTTTCCTGTACGACACCCTTGGGTTGGGATTTGCGCTTTTTTCGCTTTTCAGTGCGGATGGCCTTGGCTTTTTTCTCGTCAGCCAGGCCGGCTTTCAGTAGCTGATCCTGTAGGGACGCCATTAGTAACTCCGTTAATTGGTGGCAAACTCTGGTATCCTGATGCGCTAGTATACGCCCTCATTATTTTGCCTCCATCACCCGTGTTCGCCGATTTCAGGATTTTCTTGTATGCCTTCCTTTAAAACGTTTGGTCTTTCCTCTGCCATGACCTCCAATCTTGAGCAGCTGGGGTTTGAGCAACCCACTGAAATTCAGGCAAAAGCCTTGCCTCATTGTCTGGCGCGCCGGGATGTGATCGCCATGGCCCAGACCGGCAGTGGCAAGACGGCGGCCTTCGGGATTGGGCTGATAGAGCACCTGAACACCCGGCTGTTTGCGGTTCAGGGACTGGTGCTTTGTCCGACGCGAGAGTTGGCGGATCAGGTGGCCAAGGCGCTTCGGGAGCTGGCCCGAGCCCGGGACAACGTTAAGATCCTGACCCTTTGCGGCGGGGTGGCAATCGGTCCCCAGATCGGGTCCCTTAGCCATGGTGCCCACATCGTGGTGGGCACGCCGGGCCGGATCCAGGATCATCTCAGAAAAGGCACGCTCGATTTGGGTCGGGTGAATACCGTCGTGTTGGACGAGGCAGACCGGATGCTCGATATGGGGTTCGAGGAAGCCGTTGAGGATATTCTGGGCCAGACCCCGGAATCACGTCAGACCCTCATGTTTTCGGCGACCTGGCCCGACGCCATCCGCAAACTCAGCACCCGTTACCAGCGTGAGCCGGAGGATGTCCGGGCCGAGGCCGCTCAGGGCAACCCGGATATCCACGAGCTGTTCTATGAAATTGCGCCGGGCGCCGCCCACGAAGCGGTGATGGCGATGTTGTCCGAGCGTCAGCCGTCGTCGTGCATCGTATTCTGTACCACCAAGCAACAGTGCGATGAGCTGGCGGACGATCTGCGCCAGAATGGATTTTCCGCCCTGGCTTTGCACGGCGACCTTGAGCAGCGCGAGCGTGACAGTGTGCTGGTTCGTTTCGGTAACCAGAGTTGCTCGGTACTGGTGGCGACGGATGTGGCCGCCAGGGGGCTGGACATCAAGGCCCTGCCGTTGGTGATTAATGCTGAGCCAGCGCGAGATCCGGAGGTTCACACCCACCGGGTAGGGCGTACCGGTCGTGCGGGCGAGCAGGGGCTGGCGGTTACTTTTTGCACGCCGGCAAAGGGGCACAAAATCAGCCGGCTGGAATCGGACCGCGGGCGTACTGTGGATTGGGGCGATACAGAGGCCTTGATGGCAGTGCCCAGAAAGCCACTTGAGCCTGCCATGAAAACCTTATGCATCGCTGGCGGTCGAAAGGAGAAGATCCGTCCGGGGGATGTTTTGGGGGCGCTTACCGGTGAAGCCGGGATTCCGGGAACAGCGGTCGGGAAAATCGACCTCTTCGACTTTCAGTGTTTCGTGGCAATTGACAAAAGTCATGCCGCCAAGGCGCTCAAGCGATTAGAGAGTGGCCGCATCAAAGGGCGAAAAATACGCGTCCGATATGCGTGATATGGGCCTCCGGCGCCGCTGCAGCCGACTTGTCATAGCGGGACAAGCCACTCGGAAACTTCGTATAGCAATTTGCATTTAGGTTGCTCACGGCAGGCTAAAACGGTAAATTACGCAGGATTTTGCCTCCCGAATTGCTTCGGCGGGACCTTAGACCTTAGTCCAACTGGTCCGGCCAGGCAAATCGGGGAAATCAACAAACCAATAAACAGGTAGCTATTCGATATGGATGACCTGATGTCACAAGCCGTGGATCTGATGATCGCGGGTATGGGATTTGTGTTTGCGTTCCTGGTGGTACTGGTATTCGCAACCCTGCTCATGTCCACATTGATCTCTCGGTTTGCGCCGCCCGAGCCGGTAACCCCGGCAAAAACGCCACGTGCCAAGCCCAAAGCGCCTGCGTCGGTTGACCCCGATACCGCCGAGGCCATCAAGAAGGCAATTGCACAATTCCGGTCGCGCCACAAGAAGTGACCCGGTAGAGATAGAACCTTTAAACAGAAGGCTGACACGATGACTGACACAAAGAAACCGCTGGGGATTACGGACGTTATCCTGCGTGACGCCCACCAGTCCCTGCTTGCCACCCGTATGCGGCTTGATGACATGCTGCCTATTGCCGAGAAACTCGACAAGGTCGGTTTCTGGTCTCTGGAATCCTGGGGTGGAGCCACCTTCGACTCCTGCATCCGTTACCTGGGCGAAGACCCCTGGGAGCGCATCCGCGAACTGAAAAAAGCCATGCCCAACACTCAGCAACAGATGCTTCTGCGTGGCCAGAACCTGTTGGGTTACCGTCATTATGCGGATGATGTGGTGGACCGTTTCTGTGAGCGCGCCGCCGAGAATGGCGTGGATGTATTCCGTATTTTCGATGCGATGAACGATCCTCGTAACCTAGACCGCGCCATCAAGGCCGTTCGTAAGACCGGCAAGCATGCCCAGGGCACAATCGCCTACACCACCAGCCCGGTTCATACCATTGATATGTGGGTAGAACTGGCGAAGGAAGTCGCCGACATGGGCGCGGACTCCATCGCGATCAAGGACATGGCGGGTATCCTGAAGCCATATGTGGCCTTTGATCTGGTCAGCCGCCTGAAGAAAGAGCTGGATATCCCCATCCACATGCAGTGCCACGCCACTACCGGGATGTCTACCGCCACCGCCATCAAAGCCGCGGAAGCCGGTATCGATAACGTGGATACCGCCATCTCTTCAATGAGTATGACCTATGGTCACTCGCCCACCGAGGCGGTGGTTGCCATCCTCGAAGGCACAGACCGTGACACCGGCCTGGACCTGAACCTGCTTGAAGAGATTGCCAGCTACTTCCGCCAGGTACGTAAGAAGTACGCGAAGTTTGAGGGCAGCCTGCGTGGCACTGATTCCCGCATCCTGATTGCCCAGGTGCCGGGCGGCATGCTGACCAACATGGAAAACCAGCTGCGTGAGCAGAATGCGAGCGACAAGTTTGACGAGGTTCTCGCTGAAATTCCCAAGGTCCGCGAAGACCTGGGCTTCATCCCGCTGGTAACTCCGACCTCCCAGATCGTGGGTACCCAGGCGGTACTGAACGTTCTGACCGGAGAGCGCTACAAGTCCATCTCTAAAGAAACTTCTGCAATCCTTAAGGGCGAGTACGGTGCTGCACCGGCGCCGATGAACAAGGAATTGCAGGAGCGTGTCCTGGATGGCAAGGAAGTGATGACCTGTCGCCCAGCGGATGTGCTTGAACCAGAAATGGACAAGCTTACCGACGAGCTGAAGCAACTGGCGGACGAGAAGGGCATCAAGCTGGCGGAAAACACCGTAGATGATGTTCTTACCTATGCGCTGTTCCCGCAGATTGGCCTGAAGTTCCTGGAAAACCGTGGCAACCCGGACGCGTTCGAGCCGGTGCCGACCGCAGACGACGCGGCGCCCGCCAAGAAAGCCGATGGCCCCGAAACGTACACCGTTGAAGTTAACGGCAAGAAATTTGTTGTGGCGGTGTCCGAGGGCGGTGAGATCACCCAGGTTCAGGGTGAGGGTGGCGCCGCTTCCGCACCGGCCGCGTCTGCAGCTGGGTCTGCACCCGCGCCAGCTGCCGGTGAGGGTGAGCCCGTGGTAGCACCTCTGGGCGGCAACATCTTCAAGGTTCTGGTCTCTGCGGGCGACGCCGTGGAAGAAGGCGACGTGCTGATCATCCTGGAAGCCATGAAGATGGAAACCGAAATTCGCGCACCGAAGGCCGGTACCATCGGTGAAGTCTTCATCAAGGTCGGTGATGCCGTCTCCCCTGATGATGAAATGCTGACAATCGCATAAGGGCCAGCATTCCATGGAAAAATTACTGACGCTCTGGACAGGCAGTGGCCTGTTCAATATGACACCGGGCCAGGCGGTTATGATCGTCGTCGGCCTGCTGCTTCTGTACCTTGCGATTCGCAAGGGTTTCGAGCCGCTGCTGCTGGTACCGATTGGTTTCGGTGGCATTCTGGCGAATATTCCGGAGGCGGGCCTTGCCCTGACTGCGGCGGAAAACGCAATCCACTACGGCAAGCCGGAAGTGCTGGCGGCGCTGGCCAGCGCGCTGGATGTGTCCTACCAGGCCGGCCAGGCGGTAACGCCGGAAATCATGGATGCGTTCAAGCATGCCTATAAGGAAGCGACCTCTGCGCAGGTGGCCATGGCCAACGGCCTGGCTCAGGACTTCGGCTATGGTAACGGCATGCTGTACAACTTCTACCTGGTGGTGATCGGCAGTACCGTGGGCCCGCTGATCATCTTCATGGGTGTGGGCGCGATGACGGACTTTGGTCCGTTGCTGGCCAACCCGAAGACCATGCTGCTGGGCGCGGCCGCTCAGTTCGGCATCTTTGGTACGGTTCTGGGTGCGGCGCTGCTGGATTGGGCCGGCATCCTGGACTTCACCATTCTGGAAGCCGCTGCGGTGGGCATCATCGGTGGCGCGGACGGCCCGACCTCGATCTACGTATCGAGTGTTCTGGCACCGCACCTGCTGGGCGCGATTGCGGTCTCGGCTTACGCCTACATGGCGATGGTGCCGATGATTCAGCCGCCCATCATGAAGGCGCTGACTTCGCCGGAAGAGCGCAAGATCAAGATGTCCCAGCTGCGTCCGGTCAGCAAGAAAGAGAAGATCATCTTCCCGCTGGTGGTGCTGATCGCGGTGGTACTGTTCCTGCCCGACGCGGCGCCGCTGCTGGGTATGTTCTGCTTCGGTAACCTGATGCGTGAGTGTGGTGTGGTCGAGCGCCTCAACGACACTGCACAGAACGCACTTATCAACATCATGACCATTTTCCTGGGGCTGTCCGTTGGCTCCAAGCTGATGGCGGACAAGTTCCTGGACACCCAGACCCTGGGTATCCTGGCACTGGGTATCGGCGCCTTCGGCGTGGGTACTGCGTGTGGTGTTCTGATGGCGAAGCTGATGAACAAGGTCAGCAAGGAACAGATCAACCCGCTGATTGGTTCAGCCGGTGTCTCCGCGGTGCCAATGGCGGCGCGGGTCTCCAACAAGGTTGGTCTGGAGGCTAACCCGCAGAACTTCCTGCTGATGCACGCCATGGGTCCGAACGTGGCTGGTGTTATCGGCTCTGCGGTTGCAGCCGGTGTGATGATTAAGCTTCTGACCTGATCGTTGCCACTGACAAAAGACCCCGTCCGGCTTGAGCCTGGCGGGGTTTTTTTAATGAAAGTTTCGCGAGCTCACCGGCAGACTCTTGATCAGGTGACTGAGATCGGACAGCTTGCCGGCCATCACGTGCACAATCTCACCCTCCCGCTCCAATACCCCTTTCACGAGCAAAAGCCTGGCCGTCAGCAGCGGCTTGCGCTGTCGACGGGCGGTTTCCAGCCAGACCACGACGTTCACATTGCCGGTTTCGTCCTCGAGGGTCACGAAGGTAACGCCGGAGGCGGAGCCGGGGCGTTGGCGGCCGGTGACTAGGCCGGCGACCTGAACGGGGATGCCGGCTTTGGTGGTTTTCAACTGTTCGGCGCTCAGGCAGAACTGGAGGTGGCCTTGCTCCCGGAGCAGGGCCAGCGGGTGACGCTGGAGGGTCAGGCCCTGACTGGCGTAGTCGGCGAGAACGTTCTGGCCCTCGCTGGGCTCCGGTAGCTGTTCGCAATGATCGGGCTGGTAGCTGGCCGGAGCTTCTTCGGCAAACAGTTCGGTAGGCTGTTCGTGGCCCAGCAGCTGCCAGTAGGCCTGATGGCGGTTGGCGGTAAACGCGGGCATGGCGTTGGCGCCGGCGAGCAGTTCCATGTCCCGTTGCTGGAGGCCGGCGAGACTGCGCAGTTCGCTGGCCGAGCGGTAACCCGGCTCCGGCCGCTGCTGGCATAGCCGCTCGGCGCCAACGGATGACAGGCCCTGAATGAGCCGGAGGCCGAGGCGGAGGTGCTGGTCCGGGCCTTCGAGGGTGTGATCCCACTGGCTATGGTTTACATCCACCGGAAAGACGGTAACGCCGTGGCGGCGGGCGTCCTGGACCAGCTGCGACGGCGAGTAGAAGCCCATGGGTTGGCTGTTGAGCAGGGCGCAGTAGAAGGCAGCCGGATGGTGGCACTTGATCCAGGCGGAAACGTACACCAGCAGTGCAAAACTGGCGGCGTGGGATTCCGGGAAGCCGTAACCGCCAAACCCGCAGATCTGCTGGTACAGCCGTTCGGCAAAGTCGGCGTCGTGGCCCCGCTCCAGCATGCCGGTGACCAGTTTGTCCCGGAACGGGGTCAGGTCGCCGTGGGACTTCCAGGCGGCCATCGCACGACGTAGCTGGTCCGCCTCACCAGCGGAAAAGCCTGCCGCCACCATGGCGAGTTTGATCACCTGTTCCTGAAAAATCGGCACCCCCAGGGTGCGCTCGAGTACCTTGCGGATGGCGTCGTTGGGGTAGTCCACGGGTTCCAGGCCGTGCTTGCGTCGCAGGTACGGGTGCACCATGTCGCCCTGGATGGGGCCGGGGCGGACAATCGCCACCTCGATCACCAGGTCGTAATAGGTCTCCGGCTTGAGCCGGGGCAGCATATTGATCTGGGCACGGGATTCCACCTGGAACACACCGATACTGTCGCCTTTCTGCAGCATGGCGTAAGTGGCCCGGTCTTCCGGAGGAATGTCCTGCATCCGGAATGGCTGGCCCTTCTGTTCACTGATCAGTTCCAGTGCCCGGCGAATGGCCGAGAGCATGCCCAAGGCCAGCACGTCCACTTTCATCAGGCCCAGGCTTTCCAGATCGTCCTTGTCCCACTGGATCACGGTGCGGTCGGCCATGGCGGCGTTTTCCACGGGCACCAGTTCGGCCAGTGGCCCGGAACTGATGACAAAACCGCCCACATGCTGGGACAGATGCCTCGGGAAACCCAGCAGGGTGTTGACCAGGGTAAAGAACTGGTCCGCCACTTTCGGGTTTCGGGTCAGGCGCTTGTCGAGTATCTGCTGGCGCCAGCCGGTAGCCTTGTCGCGCCAGTCGATGCCTTCCAGCAATTGCTCCACCTGCGCCGGGTCAAAACCCAGGGCCTTGCCCACGTCGCGGATGGCACTGCGGGGGCGGTAGCGGATCACGGTGGCCGCCAGTGCCGCCCGCTCCCGGCTGTAACGCTGATAAATGTACTGGATGACCTCTTCCCGCCGCTGGTGTTCAAAATCCACATCGATGTCCGGGGGCTCATTGCGGTCTTTGGAGATGAAGCGTTCAAACAGCAACTCCACCCGGGCCGGGTTCACCTCGGTGATGCCCAGGCAGTAACAGACCGCCGAATTGGCGGCCGAGCCCCGGCCCTGGCAGAGAATGCCGCGGCTTCGGGCGAAGGCGACGATGTCGTGAATGGTGAGGAAATAGTGCTCGTATTTCATCTCCGAGATCAGCGCCAGCTCCTTGCGGATGAGGGACTGAACGGTCAGGGGTGTGCCGTCCGGGTAGCGGCGGCGTTCACCTTCGCGGGTCAGCCGTTTCAGGTAGGTCGCTGGCGTTTCTGCCTCCGGTACCAGGTCTGGCGGGTATTCGTAACGCAGGCTGCCGGGCTCGAAGATGCATTGACCGGCAATCCGGAGGGTTTCCCGGAGCCAGTTTTCCGGAAACAGGCGCTGCAGGACCGGCACCGGGCGTAGGTAGCGTTCGCCGTTCTGGAACAGACAGTGGCCGGCCTGTTCCAGGCTGGTGTGGTTGCGCAGGGCCGTGAGTACGTCCTGCAATGGCTGGCGTTCCCGGCTGTGCATGTGCACCTCGCCGGTGGCAGTGATTGGGCTGCGCAATTGGTCGGACAGCCAGCGGGCCCGGGCCAGTTGCTGTTCCTCGCTGGATTCCAGGGTGCGGGCAGCGGCAATCCAGAAGCGTGGCTCGAACAGCCGTTGCAGCCATTCACCGCCGGCCAGGGCCTGATCGGCGTCGGCTTCCGCCAGTGAAGGGGGGAGCCACAGGCACAGGCAGTCATCCAGCGGGTGGGTTTCCAGATCCCGGAATAGCAACTGGTACTGGCCTTTTTCGGCCCGGCGCCGGCCGGTGGTGATCAACTGGCACAGCTGGCCATAGCCCTTGCGGGTTCGGGCCAGGAGGATGAATCGGGGGGTGCTGGCCCCGGGGGGAGCATCGTCAAGTTCAAACCAGCTGCCGGTGATCAGTTTCACCGGGCTATCCTTCAGGGCCGCCCAGGCGCGGGGAATGCCGGCCACCGAGCAGGCGTCGGTGATGGCGATGGCGGTATAGCCCAGCTCGGCGGCCCGTTCGGCCAGTTCGTGGGGGTGGGAGGCGCCGGTCAGAAAGGTAAAGTTGCTGAAGCAGAACAGCTCGGCGTAGGACTGCTCGCACATCAGCCAAACCACCCGTGCACGAACCAGCCGTCCCGGACATCCCGGAACACCCAGGCCAACTGGCCATTGTTGAGTTGGGCGATGTAATAGTCCCGGTGCACCCGCTGGCCGTCCCACCAGCCGCCACTGATTCGTTCGGGCCCGGCAAACCATGCGCTTGGTGCCTCCGTGAGTGGTTGCGGCCCCTGCAGTAACCACAGAGGGCGGCGGGGCAGATGGCTGGCCGGTGTTACCTCCGGCCGGTTGTTACGCTGAACGGCGGAAGCGCTCCAGGCCCGTTCCGGACGATGGTCTGCTTGGGGTGAAAGCTGCTTGAGGGCATGATCCCCAAGCCGGGCCTGTAGCCGGCTCATCAGGGTATGCCAGGCTTCGTTCAGATCCTGGGTTTCGCCCAGCAGGTCTTGCCCGGTAGGCGCTTCCCGACCCAGAAAGCGCTGCACTGACAACAGGAGTGAGATGACTGGTGCCCTCAGGGGGTGCTGCTCGAAGCGCAGGCGAATCAGGTTCAGAAAGGCCTCGGCCCGGTGCTCCGGGCCGGAGGTCCGGATACGCAGTCGGGTGGGTTCTTCGTGCCGGTGATGGAGAATCAGCAATAGACTGTCGGTTTCCTGCTGGCGCCAGCACAGGTCTTCTTCCAGTTCCGACAGGATGCGCTGCAGCGGAAACAGCAAGCCCTGGGATTGCTCGATTTCCTGCACGAAATCCGCCTGCTGCCGGAAGTGGTGGGGCGGCTGCCAGGGGGATTGCGGGTCTGGCCGGGCGCCCTGGATTTTCTGGACCCAGGCGAGGGTTTCGGGGGACAGCCGTCGGGCCAGCTCTGCCGCCGGCAGGTCAAAGACTTCGCCCAGGGTGTTCAGTCCGAGTCGCTGCAGGCGGGTGCAGGTGCGGGCATCAAACTCCGCTGCCAGCAGCGGCATCTGGCTCAGGGTGCGCAGAATATGGCCGCTGTCTTCGGTGCATTCGCCCTTGCCGGTGCGGGCGATCAGCCGGGCCGCCGGTGGTGTGTGGCCAATGCCGGGCCAGGCCGTCAGCTGACGTTCATCCAGCGCTTGCTCCACGGTCTGCCAGACCGCAGGCAGGCCGCCATACAGCCGTTGCAGGCTGGCAATTTCCGCCATCAGGCCATCCGGTGGCACCAGCACAATGTGGTCGGCATAGCGGTATAGCCAACGGGCCTGGTCTTCCAGAATCCGGGCCTCCTGCTGCTGATCTGCCCGCACCATACCCAGTTCGGGCACCAGGCTTATGGCAGTTTTCAGGCGCATGCCGGCCTGTATGCCCTGGTCCCGGGCATCGGGGCAGGCCTGTATCACCTTTTGTCCGGAGCCTTCGACAATCACCAGTGCGCCCGCTTCTTCGCGAGTCCGGCGAATATGGTCCAGCAACAGGTGCGGGAAGTGCAGGTATAACCAGAGCATGGTGTGATTACCGGGTTGAAGTAGGCCAGGGGCCCTGAACCACGCGGGGTGCTTCGCGGAACGACAGATCTGCCCGGTGTGACATGGCCAGAGCGCAACGTTGGCCGGGCCAACTGCCACGGCGCTTCACGATATTGAGCTTTAGCGCCTGCTGCTCGCCGGGTTCCAGCTCGAGCCGCAGGGCGGCCGGGGAATTCTGTTCGACATAGCGGCGCTCACGGAAGAGCACGCACACGTTGCTGCCGGCCTCCGCGGCCAGCTGTAAACGCCGGACCTCGCGCGAAGCCAGTTTGCCCGGCCAGGCCATCACCAGGCCGGTGACCGGCGAGCGCAGGCAGTTTTCCAGGGTCCACAGGAAATCGCCGTCGTCATCGGTGTGGATCATGACCACCTGATCCAGGTTCACGCCTTCCCGGGCCAGCGCCGGGGCGTAGGGCGTGTGTGGCGGATTCAGCCAGAACACGGTCTTGCCGCTATGGGACAGCCGTTGCATCAGTGGCAACAAAAGATGCAGCTCGCCAATCCCGGGGCTATCCAGCAGACATTCACTCAGGGCGCCGCGCGGCCAGCCAAGGCCGCCGAGCTGGTTATCCAGGACCTGATAGCCGGTCGGTTCCGCCGGCTGGGAGGTTTGTACATGCCGGTGCCCCTGCCAGACACGGGCATCCTGCATCAGCGTTTTCAGAAGCTCGCTCATGGGAAAAATCTCAATATACTGTTTAAATATACAGTATTCTGAAAGCGGCTGGATTTCAAGGATGGTGTGCAGGGAGTGTTGAGGTTTTCACCAGGCATGGTCGGCCAGCAAAAAAAGGGGGCTTGAAGCGCCCCCTTTTGAACGATGGTGATAGCCCGCAATCAACGTGGATGCAGCCAGCCCGGAAGCATGCTGTAAGGGTCCACGTGAACTTCCGGGTTGAAGCCAATGTGCTGGCTCTGCAAACGGGGGAGCAGGGAGCCGTCCTTGATCTGGTCAAAGACATCGGTGCAGCCGCCAACAAACTCGCCGTTGATGAAAATCTGCGGCAGGGTGGTCCAGCCGGTTTTTTCTTTCAGTACCGCGCGAATCTGCCCGCCCCGGTTGCCCTGTTGGTAGGCCACCGAATCCAGATCGACCGATTTGTAGTCGATGCCGTACTTCTGGAACACCTTGCGCACCGACCAGCAGAACTCACACCATTCCAGCGCGAACATGATCACCAGGTGGTCCGGATCGCTGATCAGTGCTTCAACCTCTTCCACCGCTTCGGGATCCAGTTCGACCGGCTGGCTCGGAGCAGGCGGCGCCTGGGGCACGGTAATATCGAACCGGTAGTTGGGGGTGGAGCGTGACAGCGCCATTTCCTCTTGGGTCATCTCTATGGGCACATCCTCAAACAGCGGGGTGGTCAGGTAGCGTTCGCCAGTGTCTGGCAGCATGCACAGGATGTTGGCCCCTTCCGGAGCCTGCTCGGCCACCTTGAGGGCTCCCGCGAAGGTGGCCCCGGCGGAAATGCCGACAAAAATGCCTTCCCGGCGGGCCAGGTCCCGGGCGCACTGCAGGGCATCGTTACCACCAATCGGGATGAATTCATCGATGTTGTGGGCCTGCATCACCTCTTCCGCCAGTTTGGGCACAAAATCCGGTGACCAGCCCTGCATCAGGTGGGGGCGGAACATCGGGTGGCTTTCCGAGTGGTCGCCGCTGGCGTTCCGGGGCTGGGCAATGCCGCTGGCCAGGATCGCGGAGTTGTCTGGTTCGCAGACCACAATGCGGGTGTTGGGGCTCTTGCGTTTCAGCACCCGGGAAACCCCGTTGAGTGTGCCGCCGGTGCCAAAACCGGTCACCCAGTAATCGAGGCCGACGCCTTCAAAGTCCTCCAGGATTTCAACAGCGGTGGTGCGTTCGTGTACGGCGGCGTTAGCCGGGTTCTCGAATTGGCGGGGTTGCCACCAGCCGTGCTCACGGGCCAGCTCTTCCGCCTTGGCCACCATGCCGGAGCCTTTCAGTGAGGCCGGGGTGAGCACGACCTTCGCGCCCAGAAAACGCATCAGCTTGCGCCGCTCCACGCTGAAATTTTCGGCCATGGTGACCACCAGAGGGTAGCCCTTCTGGGCGCAGACCATAGCCAGGCCGATGCCGGTGTTACCGCTGGTGGCCTCAACGATGGTTTGGCCCGGCTTTAGTTCGCCCCGGCGCTCGGCATCTTCGATCACGCCCAGCGCCAGGCGATCCTTGACCGACCCCATGGGGTTGAAGGCCTCGATCTTGACGTAGAGATTGACCCCCTTGGGGCCGAGGTTGTTGATATGCACCGTCGGAGTGTGGCCGATGGTGTCCAGGATGCTGTGGTAAAGCGTACCCATGATTCTTCTCCTATTCTGCGTTCCAGAGAAGGAAGCCCTAACCCGTTTCGGGGTACGCCAGGGATCCTTATATTATAGTTCAGCCAGCGGCCTCATCATTCATTTGGGCCACCTCCTGGCCCACGCTCAGAACTTCGTCAACGAGTTCATCGGCTTCCTTCAAGGTTGTTCTGGCACCCACAAAACAGGGCCGGATCGCCAGCGTGCCATTCACCAGGGTTGTACTGGGGATAGCCCGCCCGCGCTGCACCATGCGCCGGTGGATGCGCCGGTTCAGGTCGTTCAGGTCGCCCCAGCGATCGCTCAGGTAGCGAAAACCGCAGATTGAGAGGGTGGGGGCCGACACAACCTCAAGATTCGGGTGCGCCCGGGCCCGGTCGGCGACGTGCCGGGCCAGGCTGTTGTGGCGGACGATCCGTTCCCGTAAACCGGTTACGCCGATCTCCCGAATCAGGGCCCAGACCACCGCACCGCGGGACGGGGCCGACAGCTCCACGCCCATGTCCGCATAGGGTATGCCCAGGTTGTCCATGGAGTGCGCCACGCCTTCGGTGGTGCAGGCGCCTTCCAGATAGGTGGCCGCCTCCTGGGTAAAGGCCCGGTTCAGCAACTCGCGATCTTTCACGTAGGTGGCTCCGATGCCGACCGGGGCACCCAGCCACTTATGGGGGTCCACAATGACGGAATCCGCCAGTTCCAGGCCCGCGTACAGGGGCTGAACCCGGGGATCGAGGATGCCGGGGAGGCCATAGGCGCCGTCCACATGAAACCAGATGCCGTAGGCGCTCGCGATTTTCCCAAGCTCCCGGAGCGGGTCAATGGCGCCGCGGTTGGTACTGCCGGCGTTGGCAATCACAGCCACCGGCAACAGGTTCGCCTCCCGATCTGCCATCAACTGTCGGCGCAGCGCCGAAGGGCACATCCGGCCCTGCTCGTCAGTGTCGATTTCACACAGCGAGCGCCGGCCCATGCCCAGCACGGCAGCGGCCCGCTGAACCGAGTGATGGCATTCGGCGGAGGCGTACAATCGGCAGGGGCGGGTGACCCCATCCCTGGCCGGATCAATGCCCACACCTTCAAAGGCTGCCTGCCGGGCTGCGCCCAGCGCCACCAGGTTGGCGACCGAACCGCCACTGCTGTAAAGCCCTTTCATCTCCTCCGGCAACCCGAACATCCGGGCCATCCAGTCCAGAGAGAGTTCCTCAAGGAAATTGAAGGCGGTGAGGCCCAGGCGCTGTGGCGCCGCAACCGAGCCGGCCAGGGTCGCCAGGGCACCAATCGTGGTGGCACCGGTGGTAATGAACGAGGTGCAGCCGGGGTTGGGGATGGGGGAACCATTGGGAATCACCCATTGGCCCAGTTCTGCCAGGACCGCATCGATGCCGATGCCGTTCTCAGGTATCGGTTGCCCCAAGGCCTGACGCCAGGCGTCCGCCTGCTGCATGGCATCCGGATGCTGAAAGGTCAGGAACTCGTCCAGCTGCCGGGCGAGCTGTGCGGAGAATTCTGTCAGGTGGCCGCATTCGGCTCTGTCTGCATTCATAATGGTGACCGCTCCACAAATTCTCAGGAGCCAGGCAATGCTCCTGCATTGGTAACCATTATGGGCTGCTGGCCGCGGCCAAGCTTGGCGGGAACTCGATTTAAATATGGAGAAACTGTGGAGATTGCCATACCATTTGAAAAATATGGACAGGCTTTCCCGGCTTGGCTTATGCGCTACCAATTTGACGATTTCGAACTCGACACGGACCGTTTCGAGCTATCCCGTGGCGGTGTTGCCCTGGCAACCGAACCGCAGGTGATAGAGTTGCTTGTACTGCTGGTTCGGAATCGCCATCGCATGCTCAGCAAGGAAGAGATCAACGAGAGCGTGTGGCGGGGGCGGATTGTGTCGGATTCCGCGCTCAGCAGCCGCATTAAGATCGCCCGCAAGCTGCTTGACGACGATGGCCGCACCCAGCGCTATATCCGCACGGTACACAAGAAAGGCTTCCGGTTTGTAGCGCCGGTTCAGGAACTGGATGCCGACGACACTCCAACTGCCAACGAGGCTCCCGGCCCCGAACCAGAGAACGCCGAACCTGACCCTGGTAATCCGGCCCCCGCGCCCGGCTCCCACAGTGCCAGACCTGCCGTGGCGGTTCTGCCGTTCACCAACCTGACCAACGACCCCGGTCAGGAGTATTTCTCCGATGGCATCACCACCGACATCATTTCCAACCTGTCCAAGCATCGGTGGCTGGATGTTGTGGCCCGTAACACCACCTTCGGCTTCAAGGGGCAGGCCACCAACCTGCAGGTGCTGGGGGAAACGCTGGGTGTGGATTACGTGGTTGAAGGCAGTGTGCAGCGTTCCGGCGACCGGGTGCGGGTGAATGTGCACCTGACCGACTGCCACTGCGGCCATACCCAGTGGGCCGACCGTTACGACCGCCAGATTGCGGACATCTTCGAACTCCAGGACGACATCACCGAGACCATTGCCGCGCGCCTGGAACCGGAAATCGGCTACGCCGAACGCAACAAGCTGGTCCACAATCGCCCGGCCAACCTACAGGCGTGGGACTGTTATCATCTCGGGGTCTACCATTTCTATCGCTTCACCGGCCCGGATAACCTCGAGGCGCAACGTATGCTGCGCCAAAGTCAGGAACTGGATCCCTTGTTTGGGGAAGCCTATGCCTGGTGGGCCTACGCGGTGATTCTGGGCATGGTGTACTGGGACACCAAGCCCACACAAGCCCTCCTGGACCAGGCACTGGGCGCCTGCGACCAGGCGCTGTCACTGGTGCCCAACAATGCCACCTTTCATGCCCTGAAGGCGCGGGTGTTACTGGCCCGGCGCGAGTACCGAAGTGCCATCAGCGAAAACCGGACCGCCATCGAACTGAACCCCACCTTTGCGGCGGCGTACTGCGGCCTGGGTGATTCGCTGGCTTACGAGGCCCGCTATGACGAGGCGCTGACGAACTTCCGCCGATCCATTGCCCTGAGTCCCAACGACCCGCAGATGTGGGCGTTTTTAACCTACGGTGCCCTCGCCATGATTTTCCAGGGTGATTATGAGACCGCCCTGGAGTGGACGGACCGGGCCGCGACCCTCCCGAATTGCCAATACTGGACCAGTGCCCACCGCGCAGTGGCCCTGGCCTATCTCAACCGAACATCCGCGGCGCACGACGCGACGGCGCGCCTGTTGCTGGAATTGCCCGGGTTCTCCGTAACCTTTGCCCGGGAAAAGCTGTTCTACCTGAGAGAGCAGGCACAGATCGACTGTTACCTGGAAGGGTTGCGCCGGGCAGGGGTGCCTGAAACGGCAACGATGCTTGCCAGTTAACCCGCATCCGTCCGGTTTTTCCTCACGCAACGTCGCACCCCGGTTGATAAAGCCAGACATGAAGCCCAGAGTAGACACGAATGGAACAGATTCAGGAGGTAACGGATGAGCGAGTTAACCCAGCAATCCTGTGAAGCCTGCCGGGCAGGCACCCCAACGGTTTCGGAGAGTGAAAAGCTAACCCTGAAAAAGGAAGTTCCCGACTGGGAAATCGTCGAAATCGATGGCGAGGAGCAGTTGCACAAGGTGTTCAAGCTCAAGAACTTTGCCCAGGCCCAGGCCTTTACCAACAAAGTGGCTGACCTGGCCGAGGCGGAAGACCACCATCCCGCCATTCTTCTGGAGTACGGTAAGGTAACCGTAAGCTGGTGGACCCACTCCATCGGCGGTTTGCACAAGAACGATTTCGTCATGGCGGCCAAGACCGATGCCGCCTTCAACGACATGCCATAACCTGCCCAGTGGCGGAACCCGCTTTCCGCCACTGCCTCCCACAACTGGGAGAATCATGGTTAAAGACCCTACCGACAGCCCTCTGACTCTCAGGTTGGGCCACGAAGAGCTGATATGTAAAAACGGATACCGGCCAGCAACCGGGAAAGCTAGAAGCCGTCGTCTACCGGGCTGCGAGCCACCAGTTGCTGCATCCCAAAATCCACATCCTTGACGCGAAGACGCAAGACCTCATTGATCCGAAGTCCTGAACCGTAAATCAGCATGGCTATCAGCCGGAATTCATCCTTCAGATTGCCAATAGCGGCCTGGCCTCCTCAGGGCTGAAAACCGTTGGCAGCTTACGTGGCTTGCGCGCGGCCTCATAATTCAGATTTTCGAGCGGGGCGCCGAGAAATTCTCGGTACAGGAAAACCAGAGCATTCAATGCCACTCTCTGCGTGCCCACACTGGCGTTTGCCTGCAGGACCAGATGCGAGAGGAATGCTTCCACTTCTGAGGCGCCCATCGTCTCCGGGTGTTTGCGATCATGAAAACGAATGAACCGTTTGATCCAGAACAGGTAGGTTTTCTCAGTTTTATAGGCAAGTCCGCGCATACGAATGAAGCCGCGTAGCCTGTCCAGAAACCTCACAGGAGCTGCTGGCAAGGGGGAGGGGACATCCATATCCATCACAAATCTCCGAAACTGTATTTATATACAGTATATTTAGCTTGCGCTGGCAGTCAACGGAAGCTGCGGGGTGGAGTTATACGAACTCGTTCGCAAAACTCCAGAAACCGTGCGAGAACGCAGTGTAAGTATCTGATATGGTTGAGCAGAGTTTGGGTTCTTTTGGAGTTATACGCCCCCCAGGGGCTGGAAAGACGCATGCTGGGGTGGGGGTATAACTCCGGCGGTAGCCGTGGGAATTCCTGTAATGCTTTGTTTTTATACAGGTTTTTCGTACAGGAAAACTCGTTTTTTTGGAATTATACGAATGCGTGTTATACGAACGTGTTCGTTGAATACGCTGTTAAAGGTAAAAATCAGATGTACGAGTGCCCGCACTGTGAGAAACAGACCATTAGGGCGAGCAGGAAGCTCATGGCAGGTAAAGCAACACCTGCAATTTGTCCGCAGTGCGGCGGAAAGTCCTATCCTGACATTAAATCGGCCATGACCGGGCTCGTGGTTCTTAACCTCGTAGGTCTCGGGATAGCGGTTCCAGCTGTGGTACTTGATGCTCTCTGGTTGTTGAGTGGTGTTTTCGTATTGGCGGTTGTTTCAGCCAAGATTTTTGTCCTCAATAAACCGATGACCAAGGTGGGATAGTTATGCATGGATTGGGCATCGAGACCTTTAACAAGGCGGTCAACCGGACGCCAAAAGCGTGGCGCTTTTGGTTCCCTCCGCTGGCGCTCCGGCGCCGGTTACCTCAGCGTTATGGAAGAGAGTGAGATGAAGCGGTTGGTTGTACAAAGTTTGACGAGTCTGTTGTCTGGGATGTTTCTCGCCTTGGGCGTTCTTCTCGTGGCGGCTTTTTTTGATGGAAATTACGAGAATCCTTACGATGGAAGGAAAGGTCGTGATTTGCCCGAGCAAGTTTCAATAGTCGAGTCCGCAGTTCTTCCAGGTCAGATCAACTACACCATAACCGGCAAGTTGTTTAATAGCAGCCAAATTGAATGGAATCATCTAAGCCTCAGAGCGACGATCTACGCGGGTAACGCCGTCGTTAACGAGTGTTCTGAATCTGTGGACGATGTTCCAAGAGATCAGGAGGTAAGTTTTCGTATCAAGTGCCTCGGAGTCTCGGGAGTAGATTTGCCGAAAAATTTAACCCACAAAATTGCTGTTACATACGGTAGTTACTATGAGTGACTCCATGGCCATCCATAACAAGTCGCTTAAGTATGTTTCGGCCTTCGGCCTCCACCGGACGGCCTTGCCAGGCCGCCGCTTAGCTCAGCGTTAGGTATATGGCATGAAGCTAGCGAAGAAGGTCGCACTGGTTTCAGTAATTCATTACGGCTTCACCATGGCCATTTTTTTCGGAGCGGTGTTCTCGCAAATCAGTGCTGCTCGCCATGGGTTGAATGAGGTCGGGCCGGTGGGCGAGCTTTTGCTAGTTACCGCACGGACACTTGTTGAACCAGTCGCGGGGGTAATGACTCCCCTGGTCGACGGGCAGGGCCATTGGATTTGGACAGTTCCCGCCCTCAATAGCTTGCTTTGGGGAGGCATTATTGTCCTGGTGTTTGTTGCCGTCCGGCATTGGTTTGGTCGCGCCAATACCTAACCAGTGCATTAAGTTTGTTCTGGCCCTATGGGCCTCCACCGGACGGCTTTCAGCCGCCGCTTATGCAGAGCGTTATGAGTAGGGAAGAATATGGAGCGGTGTTGGATTTGTAAAAGCCCAGCCAATACTGGAGAGCATCTGACCAAGGCTTCGGATTTTCAGCTTTTCTTCCCCAACGTGTCCCAGAAAAGTCCTGTTTATTTACATAACCATAATGAGACCAACCGGCTAATACGTAGTAAGAAATCTAAATTTCTAAAGTCAAAGGCTCTCATTTGTAATCGTTGTAACAGTAGCCTAAGTCAGCCCTGGGATTTCGCTTGGGAAAAATTATCAAAATTCATTTTTGACAATCAGAAAGAAATATCAAAAGTAGGGAAGATAAAGCTTAAAAAAGTGTTCCCGGGCCGCAGTCGAAGCTCAGCGATAGATGTTCAACTATATTTTTTGAAGCTTTTCGGGTGCCTAGTTTGTGAAACGGGCGCTACGGGTTTGCTTAACGATTTCTCTCAACACCTCCTTGACCGTAAAGCACATCCCAATGTGGAGCTATTTTTCTACCATACAAAGGATTGGTTTTCCGTGGGCATATCCGATCTGGAGGTGACTTACGATAAGGCTTTGGGGTGTGTTGCTCTAGCGCAGTGGATCTATTCGGTTGGCAACTTCTCTATCAAGGTATGTTATCTACACCCAGAAAATGAACACTTAGCTAGAAGGCGTGGTTGGCACCCCAAGCGAGACCATGGGGAAATTAAGGTTTTTGAACTATAAAACTCATCACCAGTGGCTGCAGCGGACCGCTTTTCCGGCGCGGTGCGCCTCCAAAACGGCCGCTGAGCCCAGGCGTTATGGAATGACCAAGCCATGCGGTTCATGAGTTCACTAAAAGTCTGTCATTACGGGGATTTATGGGGCGAGCTAAACACGAATGGATAGAGGCCCAGGAGCGCGGCTGGTCTGCTCCTGAGACCTTCGTTTGCTCTGACTGTGTGGGAGACGGATTCCTTGCCGAGGTCGTTGATGCGAACGCATGTGAGACTGATTGCTCCTACTGTGGCACCTCTTCGGCTGAAGCGATTGCAGCACCCCTCGATGAAATAATGGTTTATGTCTCTGCTGCTTTTTTTCAACATTATGCAGAGCCCGCTGTAGCTGGATTACCAAGGGATTCTGGTGACTGGGTAGGTGAAAACTTAATTACAGATACTGAGGATGCGTTCCTCAGTTTTGGTTGGCTATGCAACGATGATTTATTACAAGATGTTTGCCAGTCGTTCGTCAATGACTCTTGGGTTCAATGTGCAAATGGGCACTGGCTGGGGAGTCATGAACATGAGCGCCGCCATTACGCTTGGAGCGCGTTTGTTGAGAAAACGAAGCACAGGACTCGTTATTTCTTCTCCGATCCAAATAGCACAGATGCCATTGTTGAGGACGAATATACGCCGCAGCAGATTTTGAAAATAATCGGTCAAGACATCGAAAATTTTGGCCTCTTGAAGGAAGTCCCCGCTGGAACAGACCTGTTTAGAGTTCGTGAACATGCTTCCGAACGATGTTTTGAAACACTAGAGGAAATGGGGCCGCCTCCTCCTAATCTTGCGTCTGCGGGCCGCATGAATCCTCCAGGTATCAGTTATGGGTACTTTGCATTTCAAAAAAGTACCGCTGTACTGGAGGTCGTCGGTGTTCCCCCGACCAGATTAAGCATCGGGGCGTTCCAAACGACTAGACCATTGCTTGTCGTTGATCTTACTTTTATTCCACAACCACCATCGATTTTCGATACCGAAAACAAACTAACCAGGGATGCTCTCATCTTTATGAGGGAGTTTGTGGCAAGCATCTCAGAGCCAGTTTCCAAGGACGGTAAGCAACACATTGAGTATGTACCGTCCCAAATAGTTTCTGAGTATCTTGGCCAAGTCCTTCAGACCAGCGATGGCAGAGCAATAGATGCCGTGATCTATCGAAGCACATTAAATCCAGGTGGTATTAATGTGGTTGTCTTCCCTCCAAAAAAGGTATTTGAGGGTTGGGATTCGCTTATTCGGCTGGTGCAGATAGAGAAAAAGACCTTTTCAAACTGGAGAGCGTTTGACGAGTTCACGAGGGTAAATACGCCATAACAAACGGCTGCACAGCGACCAATTTTCCGCCGCTTCGCGGCTCCAAACCGGCGCGTGAGCCGGGCGTTAAGTGTGAGGAAGTATGAGCGAAGAATTTACTCGGCCTCGATATCTAGAGGTTTCAAATCATTTCTTCCATGATGCTCGGGATTTTTACATCCGATATAAGCATTGTATGGATAGCGATGGCCCTTTGTTTTATACGCCCCGATCAATGCGAACAAAAACTTTCATTGATCTGCGGATGGGCATTGAGTCGGTCTTGAAGTCCTTGATCTGCTATTTTGAGAATGCGGATAGGAAGGGTAAGACGCTCATAAATTGGATAGAGAAGTATGGTCATGACATTGGAAAGATGATGAGGAAGATTCGTCCTCATCTGCCAGAGGATATCGTTACGGAGTACGAAGGCGATATTCTCAAGTTGGATGGCTTACCAGTTGGACTACGCTACCGATTGGACACATGGGATTTCCGTGGAAACAGAGAAGATTATTACTACGATACGATAGGAAGTGATTACTGGCTAGATAGAATCCTAGAGGCGCTTTCGAAGCTGATTGATTTCGCCAATGAAAACCTAAAGCAGCATAGTCGAGTGGTGGGATCTTCTGAATTATTGGCGGAAATTATGGAGCCCAGATACGAGAAATACACTTAACCAATAGTTGCAGTTCGTTCCGGGCCAAACGGCCCTCCACCGGACAGCCTTGTCGCCGCTTCGCTCTGCCAAGGCTGCCGCTGAACAACGGCGTTAGGCGTCACTATGGCTAAACATCCGGCTAGAAGCGCCATGGAAGCTTCGTTGAGAACAATAGTTGTCCCCGAACTGCGCAGTCGAGGCTTTAAGGGTTCTTATCCGCATTTCCGCCGAATTTTGGAAAATCGAATCGATCTGCTGACCTTTCAGTTCTATTCCTCCGGCGGCAGTTTCGTAGTGGAAATCGGAACCTGTGGGCCAGAAGGAACTCGATTTAGCGGTCCTGATAAAGCTAAGGTGAGTGAAGTGCCCAAGCGCCTTAGGTTAGGGGCCGAGATCCCTGGGAGCGATCATTGGTTTAAGTTCGGTCTGCCAAACTATGAGCCGGGAAATGAGGTGGTTCATTCGAAATCACACTACGACACGATTTCGACGGAGGTCGCTAATCTCATCGAGGTGCAGGGTGAGGCTTTTTGGTCAGGTGCCGCCCAACAAGGCCATTAAGTCTGTTCCGGGCCTTTGGCCCTCCACCGGACGGCTTTCAGCCGCCGCTTATGGCAGCGTTATGAGTAGTTGCGAATGAACGATGACGAGTTCCAAGAATTTATTGACTCCTGTTTTGAAGAATTGGAAGAGAAGCAGGAAAGGCTAATTAGTGAATTTGGTTTTGGCTCTTTCGATAAGTTTCAGCATGATTTTGAGAAAGAAGAAATTTATCTCTTGAAAGATGGCCAAGTTAGGGTCAAAGCCAAATTAATTCCGATTGGCAGTTTCAATACGAAAAGCAGCACTTGGATGTGGGGCTGGGCCAATGAAGCGTTCCCAGCTCCGTTGCGGAAAAAAGCGGAAAAATTGAAGCAGCTTGAGGCTCTCACTGGCTTTGAAATGTTCGGAAATGAGGTGGCAGAGATAGACCCGGACATGGCATGGGAGATCGCTGGAATGGCACTCAATTTACTTGGCTCTGAGGGAGCGTATCGAGGCCCAGCCGGTAGTACGCAGTATTTTTATGCTCTGGAGCAGGTCGATAATGTCTACTCATAACAAGGCGCATCAGTTCGCGGCCGTTGGCCACCGGACCGCTTTCAGCGGCCGCTGTGCGCGGCGTTAAATGTCACAAGGAGTCTGGGTCATGGATTGGCTAATCTGGGTTTCGGTAGCCGCTCTTGCACTTGGGGTTTGGCACGAAATCAATCGATTCCCCGCCACCGGTAATTCCCTGCGAAAACTCCAAGAAGCTCTCGATGATCTTCAGTCGGAAAACGAGGACTTGAAGCAGCGTCTGTCGACCCTTGAAGACGACTATCAAGAGGTCTCGGAACAGCTAGATAGAATTCGTGATCCCGAGTATTGGCGGGCCATCGACGAAAATGATGGGGAGGTTCTTAATGAACTCGACAAGCAGCGTGGGAACATTTAACCAGTCATTTAAGTTCGTTCCCGGCCTTGCGGCCGTCCACCGGACGCCCTGGTCGGGCGCCGCTTAATATTGGCGTTAGGGCATCAAGGCATTAAGAATGAGAGTAAGAGTAGAAATTGGAAACCCAGAAACCGAAGAATGGGGCGAAT
>NZ_JASSQD010000006.1:0-5587 GCF_030238305.1 Marinobacter albus
AAAATTCTTCAGAAAGCGGTTGACAGAGAGGTGGTTCGGTGTAGAATGCGCCCTCTCGAAACAAGCAGTAAGCCGGGTGATTTTTCGGCGGGTTCCGGAGACGGGATGCAGCGAAAAATAAACGGTTGACAAGGTGGCGGTTCGATGTAGAATACGCGGCCTTGATTGAGCAACAGCTCAAGCGCTCTTTAAAAAATTGACCAAGTAATTCGTGTGGGCGCTGGCCGAGGTATTTCGGATACGAAATATCAGGACAGTGACTCGTCGAAATTGAGTTTTGTCTTGAGCAAGAATAGAGAATCTTCGGATTCTTGTATGATTTAAACTGAAGAGTTTGATCATGGCTCAGATTGAACGCTGGCGGCAGGCTTAACACATGCAAGTCGAGCGGTAACAGGGGGTGCTTGCACCCCGCTGACGAGCGGCGGACGGGTGAGTAATGCATAGGAAACTGCCCAGTAGTGGGGGATAGCCCGGGGAAACCCGGATTAATACCGCGTACGCCCTTCGGGGGAAAGCAGGGGATCTTCGGACCTTGCGCTATTGGATGTGCCTATGTCGGATTAGCTAGTTGGTGGGGTAAGAGCCTACCAAGGCGACGATCCGTAGCTGGTCTGAGAGGATGATCAGCCACATCGGGACTGAGACACGGCCCGAACTCCTACGGGAGGCAGCAGTGGGGAATATTGGACAATGGGGGCAACCCTGATCCAGCCATGCCGCGTGTGTGAAGAAGGCTTTCGGGTTGTAAAGCACTTTCAGTGAGGAGGAAAACCTTACGACTAATACTCGTGAGGCTTGACGTTACTCACAGAAGAAGCACCGGCTAACTCCGTGCCAGCAGCCGCGGTAATACGGAGGGTGCAAGCGTTAATCGGAATTACTGGGCGTAAAGCGCGCGTAGGTGGTTTGATAAGCGAGATGTGAAAGCCCCGGGCTTAACCTGGGAACGGCATTTCGAACTGTCAGGCTAGAGTGTGGTAGAGGGTAGTGGAATTTCCTGTGTAGCGGTGAAATGCGTAGATATAGGAAGGAACACCAGTGGCGAAGGCGGCTACCTGGACCAACACTGACACTGAGGTGCGAAAGCGTGGGGAGCAAACAGGATTAGATACCCTGGTAGTCCACGCCGTAAACGATGTCAACTAGCCGTTGGGGATCTTGAATCCTTAGTGGCGCAGCTAACGCACTAAGTTGACCGCCTGGGGAGTACGGCCGCAAGGTTAAAACTCAAATGAATTGACGGGGGCCCGCACAAGCGGTGGAGCATGTGGTTTAATTCGACGCAACGCGAAGAACCTTACCTGGCCTTGACATGCAGAGAGCTTTCCAGAGATGGATTGGTGCCTTCGGGAACTCTGACACAGGTGCTGCATGGCCGTCGTCAGCTCGTGTCGTGAGATGTTGGGTTAAGTCCCGTAACGAGCGCAACCCCTATCCCTAGTTGCTAGCAGTTCGGCTGAGAACTCTAGGGAGACTGCCGGTGACAAACCGGAGGAAGGTGGGGATGACGTCAGGTCATCATGGCCCTTACGGCCAGGGCTACACACGTGCTACAATGGCGCGCACAGAGGGCTGCAAACCCGCGAGGGGGAGCTAATCTCACAAAACGCGTCGTAGTCCGGATCGGAGTCTGCAACTCGACTCCGTGAAGTCGGAATCGCTAGTAATCGTGAATCAGAATGTCACGGTGAATACGTTCCCGGGCCTTGTACACACCGCCCGTCACACCATGGGAGTGGATTGCACCAGAAGTGGTTAGTCTAACCTTCGGGAGGACGATCACCACGGTGTGGTTCATGACTGGGGTGAAGTCGTAACAAGGTAGCCGTAGGGGAACCTGCGGCTGGATCACCTCCTTAAACGAAGCCGAAAGCTTCGGTCAGAGTCCACACGAATTACTTGGTTGATTAATGAAGAGAGCAGATGGGTCTATCAGGCCCGTACCATTGGGTCTGTAGCTCAGGTGGTTAGAGCGCACCCCTGATAAGGGTGAGGTCGGTGGTTCAAGTCCACCCAGACCCACCAAAATTGCTCAACTCCTGGAGTTGACCAATTTGAGGTAGCTTAAATGGGGCTATAGCTCAGCTGGGAGAGCGCCTGCCTTGCACGCAGGAGGTCGGCAGTTCGATCCTGCCTAGCTCCACCAAAACTTTACTGGCGAACTTCGGTTCATCAGTGTCCAGAAACAAGCATTTCATCAACGACCGAGGTTGTTGGATGAAGTTCTTCTTTCTGATCACTGGGTCAGATTTGCTCTTTAACAAATTGGACGAGATAGAAATACCGATTATTGGATTCCATTATCTCCGGAATTCGATAATCAGTGATAGCGATTTCAAGCGTTATCCGGTGTTGTCGTTGAAGTGGTTGTATATGGCTTCAAGTGACTGTCTCGAACTGACACACCCATCGGGCTTGCCTGGTGAGTGGCGTTGTTTCGACGATCAGTTGTCTTGGGGTTATATAGTCAAGCAACTAAGCGCATACGGTGGATGCCTTGGCAGTCAGAGGCGATGAAAGACGTGGAAGCCTGCGATAAGGTTCGGGGAGCTGGCAAACGAGCTGTGATCCGGACATTTCTGAATGGGGAAACCCACCTGGTTTCGGCCAGGTACTGTGCACTGAATCCATAGGTGTACAGGGCGAACCGGGGGAACTGAAACATCTAAGTACCCCGAGGAAAAGAAATCAACCGAGATTCCCTAAGTAGCGGCGAGCGAACGGGGATTAGCCCTTAAGCTAAACAATTGGTAGGAGAAGGCTCTGGAAAGTGCCGCCATAGTGGGTGATAGCCCCGTATCCGAAACCTGAGTTTAGTGAAATCGAGTAGGACGGGACACGTGATATCCTGTCTGAATATGGGGGGACCATCCTCCAAGGCTAAATACTCCTGACTGACCGATAGTGAACCAGTACCGTGAGGGAAAGGCGAAAAGAACCCCTGTGAGGGGAGTGAAATAGATCCTGAAACCGTATGCGTACAAGCAGTCGGAGCGGACTTGTTCCGTGACGGCGTACCTTTTGTATAATGGGTCAGCGACTTATGTTCAGTGGCGAGGTTAACCGTTTAGGGGAGCCGTAGGGAAACCGAGTCTGAATAGGGCGATTTAGTCGCTGGGCATAGACCCGAAACCGGGCGATCTATCCATGAGCAGGTTGAAGGTTGAGTAACATCAACTGGAGGACCGAACCCACTGTCGTTGAAAAGCCAGGGGATGACTTGTGGATCGGAGTGAAAGGCTAATCAAGCCCGGAGATAGCTGGTTCTCCCCGAAAGCTATTTAGGTAGCGCCTCGGACGAATACCACAGGGGGTAGAGCACTGTTTCGGCTAGGGGGTCATCCCGACTTACCAACCCGATGCAAACTCCGAATACCTGTGAGTACTATCCGGGAGACACACGGCGGGTGCTAACGTCCGTCGTGAAGAGGGAAACAACCCAGACCGCCAGCTAAGGTCCCCAAGTACCAGTTAAGTGGGAAACGATGTGGGAAGGCTCAGACAGCTAGGAGGTTGGCTTAGAAGCAGCCATCCTTTAAAGAAAGCGTAATAGCTCACTAGTCGAGTCGGCCTGCGCGGAAGATGTAACGGGGCTCAAACTGGTCACCGAAGCTGCGGCTGCATACTTTGTATGCGGGGTAGGGGAGCGTTCTGTAAGCCTGCGAAGGTGTGTTGAGAAGCATGCTGGAGGTATCAGAAGTGCGAATGCTGACATGAGTAACGACAATGCGGGTGAAAAACCCGCACGCCGGAAGACCAAGGGTTCCTGCGCAACGCTAATCGGCGCAGGGTGAGTCGGCCCCTAAGGCGAGACCGAAAGGTGTAGTCGATGGGAAACGGATTAATATTTCCGTACCTTGGATAGCTGCGATGGAGAGACGGAGAAGGCTAGGTGAGCCGGGCGACGGTTGTCCCGGTTTAAGCGAGTAGGGAGTGGACTTAGGCAAATCCGGGTCCACAATTCTGAGACGCGACGACGACTGCCCTTTTAGGGCGGGAAGTCATTGATGCCATGCTTCCAGGAAAATCTTCTAAGCTTCAGGCTATTCGAGACCGTACCCCAAACCGACACAGGTGGTCAGGTAGAGAATACCAAGGCGCTTGAGAGAACTCGGGTAAAGGAACTAGGCAAAATGGTGCCGTAACTTCGGGAGAAGGCACGCTGGTTGTATGTGAAGCCCCTGCGGGTGGAGCAGAAGCCAGTCGAAGATACCAGGCCCCTGCGACTGTTTATTAAAAACACAGCACTGTGCAAACACGAAAGTGGACGTATACGGTGTGACGCCTGCCCGGTGCCGGAAGGTTAATTGATGGGGTTAGCATTCGTGCGAAGCTCTTGATCGAAGCCCCGGTAAACGGCGGCCGTAACTATAACGGTCCTAAGGTAGCGAAATTCCTTGTCGGGTAAGTTCCGACCTGCACGAATGGCGTAACGATGGGGGCGCTGTCTCTACCCGAGACTCAGTGAAATTGAAATCGCCGTGAAGATGCGGTGTATCCGCGGCTAGACGGAAAGACCCCGTGAACCTTTACTATAGCTTCACAGTGAACTTTGAGCAGTTTTGTGTAGGATAGCTGGGAGGCTTTGAAGCGGTGACGCCAGTCATCGTGGAGCCAACCTTGAAATACCAGCCTGAGCTGTTTGAGGTTCTAACTTGGACCCCTTATCGGGGTTGAGGACACTGTGTGGTGGGTAGTTTGACTGGGGCGGTCTCCTCCCAAAGCGTAACGGAGGAGCACAAAGGTGGGCTAAGCATGGTCGGACATCATGCGGTTAGTGTAATGGCACAAGCCCGCTTAACTGCGAGACAGACACGTCGAGCAGGTGCGAAAGCAGGTCATAGTGATCCGGTGGTTCTGTATGGAAGGGCCATCGCTCAACGGATAAAAGGTACTCCGGGGATAACAGGCTGATACCGCCCAAGAGTTCACATCGACGGCGGTGTTTGGCACCTCGATGTCGGCTCATCACATCCTGGGGCTGAAGCCGGTCCCAAGGGTATGGCTGTTCGCCATTTAAAGTGGTACGCGAGCTGGGTTTAGAACGTCGTGAGACAGTTCGGTCCCTATCTGCCGTGGACGTTGGAGATTTGAGGAAAGCTGCTCCTAGTACGAGAGGACCGGAGTGGACGAACCGCTGGTGTTCGGGTTGTGTCGCCAGACGCATTGCCCGGTAGCTATGTTCGGATAGGATAACCGCTGAAAGCATCTAAGCGGGAAGCCCCTTCCAAGATGAGATCTCCCTGGACCTTCGAGGTCCCTGAAGAGCCGTTCAAGACCAGGACGTTGATAGGTCGGGTGTGTAAGCGCTGCGAGGCGTTGAGCTAACCGATACTAATTGCTCGTGCGGCTTGACTATATAACACCCAAGACAATTGCGGATAACGCACCAACGAAGTCTCTATCACATTTCATCTCGTCCCCCAGTGATCAACCGTTTTGTCTGACGACCATAGCGGCTTGGAACCACCTGATCCCATCCCGAACTCAGAAGTGAAACAGGCCTGCGCCGATGGTAGTGTGGCATTGCCCATGTGAGAGTAGGTCATCGTCAGACTCCTAATACCAAAAACCCCAGCTTCCT